>CAWHUZ010000021.1:0-44741 GCA_963832685.1 uncultured beta proteobacterium | reverse complement strand
GGAGAAACCCAGCGCCAGGGCGCGCTCGGGGGATACCACCCCGATCCCCACCGTGCGCTGCTTCCAGATCCGGTTCTCGGTCAGCAAGGTCTCGTAGTCGTCGACACACTTGGGGAAGCGGTCGGTGAAGTCCTCGATGAAATCGAGCAGCGAGCCCTGGCGGTTGCGGTTGAGCACCTTCAGGTCGCCCGGGCTGCGAAAGCGCGACGACTGGTACTGCGGCATTGCGTCCGGCAGGTCGCGGTAGACCCCGCCCGGGCGGTAGTAGGCGGCGTGCATGCGCGCTCCCGAGACGGCCTCGTAACAGTCGAGCAGGTCCTCGCGTTCGCGGAAGCAGTACAGGAACACCGTCATTGCGCCGAGGTCGAGGCCCAGCGTCCCGAGCCCAAACAGGTGATTCAGGACGCGCGTGATCTCGTCGAACATGACGCGTATGTACTGGGCGCGGATCGGCACCTCGATGCCGAGCAGCTTCTCCAGCGAGAGGCAGAAGGCGTGCTCGCTGCACATCATCGAGATGTAGTCGAGCCGGTCCATGTAAGGCAGCGACTGGATGTACATGCGCGATTCGGCCAGCTTCTCGGTCGCGCGGTGCAGCAGGCCGATGTGCGGGTCGGCGCGCTGCACCACCTCGCCGTCCATTTCCAGCACCAGCCGCAGCACGCCGTGCGCCGCCGGGTGCTGCGGACCGAAGTTGACCGTGTAGTTGCGGATCTCGGGCACTAGCGCGGCTCCTCGCCGTAGTGCTCTTCGCGCACCACGCGCGGCGTGATCTCGCGCGGCTCGATCGTCACCGGCTGGTAGATCACCCGCTTCTGCTCGGGGTCGTAGCGCATCTCGACGTAGCCCGAGACCGGGAAGTCCTTGCGGAACGGGTGGCCGATGAAGCCGTAATCGGTGAGGATGCGGCGCAGGTCCGGGTGCCCCTCGAACACGATGCCCAGAAGGTCGAAGGCCTCGCGCTCGTACCAGTTCACGCTCGGCCAGACGTCGATCACCGAATCGAGCTTGGGGAAATCGTCGTCGGGGCAGAACACGCGCAACCGCAGGCGCCAGTTCTTGCTCACCGAAAGCAACTGCAGCACCGCGGCGAAGCGCTCGCGCTGCCACGGGCGCGCGCCGTAGGTCGAGTAGTCGACGCCGCACAAGTCGATCAGCTGCTCGAAGCAAAGCTCGGGGTGATCGCGCAGCGTGAGCGCCACCTGGTGGTAGTCGGCGGCCCCGACCTCGAGCGTGATCTCGCCCAGCCGCTCGACCAGCGTCGCGTCCTTGACCTGAAGCGCGCCCTGCAGCGCGTCGTGCAGCCGTTGCAGTCGCGGGCTCATCGGGCGATGGTGTTGGTCCGCTTGATCTTGTTCTGCAGCTGCACCAGGCCATACAGCAGCTGCTCGGCGGTGGGTGGGCAGCCCGGCACGTAGACGTCGACCGGCACGATCCGATCGCAGCCGCGCACCACCGAGTACGAATAGTGATAGTAGCCGCCGCCGTTGGCGCACGACCCCATCGAAACCACCCAGCGCGGCTCGGGCATCTGGTCGTACACCTTGCGCAGGGCGGGTGCCATCTTGTTGCACAGCGTGCCCGCGACGACCATCACGTCGGACTGGCGCGGACTGGGACGGAACACGATGCCGAAGCGGTCGAGGTCGTAGCGCGCGGCGCCCGCATGCATCATCTCGATCGCGCAGCACGCGAGACCGAAGGTCACCGGCCAAAGCGACCCGGTGCGGGTCCAGTTGATCAGCTTGTCCGCCGTGGTGGTGACGAACCCCTGCTGCAGGACGCCCTCTATTCCCATTCCAGCGCTCCTTTCATCCACTCATAGACGAAGCCGACGACCAGGATGCCGAGGAACAGCATCATCGACAGGAAGCCGAACAGTCCGATCTGGTTGATCACCACCGCCCAGGGAAACAGGAATGCGATCTCGAGATCGAACAGGATGAACAGGATCGCGACCAGGTAGTAGCGCACGTCGAACTTCATGCGCGCGTCCTCGAACGCCTCGAAGCCGCATTCGTAAGGCGAGTTCTTTTCCGCGTTCGGCCGATGCACCCCGAGCACAGCGCCCAGCGCCATCGGCAGCACGCCGATGGCGAGGCCGACCAGGATGAACAGCAGAACCGGAAAATACTCGCTCAGCATGTTGCCCGTCATGACTCAGTCGGTTGCGCGAAAGCCGGAACGTTCCGCCCTCCGCGTACATCTGGTGCCCACGAGCAGACTCGAACTGCTACGGCTGTTTAGGCCACTAGCCCCTCAAGCTAGCGTGTCTACCAATTTCACCACGTGGGCGCGGAATTTAAGCCCCGAATTATCCTCCAATTGAACGCTCTTCTTAGTTCGGAATCTCCTTCGCCTTCGAACCGCCGTCCTGCGCCGGGACGACCGGCGCCGCCGGCTTCGGGACCGCGGCGGGTTTCGGCGGCGGCAGCTCCTTCACCGTATCCATCACGCCTCCAGGGGCTTGCGGCCGGTGAGTGGCAAAGTAGGACAGCCCGAGGCTCGAGATGAAGAACAGCGTCGCGAGACCCGCTGTCAGACGCGAAAGGAAGTTCGCCGAGCCGGTTGCGCCGAACAGGCTCGCCGACGAGCCGCCGCCGAAGCCCGACCCCATATCGGCGCCCTTGCCGTGCTGAAGCAGCACCAGCCCGATGATTCCGAGCGCGAGCAGTATGTGAAGCGTGATGACTATCTTGCTCCAGAATTCCATGTCTATCCTTTAGGTTGCGCCGCGCGGATTATCTGAAGGAAGTCCTCGGCAACCAGCGATGCGCCGCCGATCAGTCCGCCGTCGATGTCCGGCATCGCAAACAGCACCTCCGCATTCGCCGGCTTGACGCTGCCTCCGTAGAGGAGGCGCAGCTGCGCGGCGACTTTCTTGTTTCGCTCAGCGATTCGGCCGCGCAGGAACGCGTGGACTGCTTGCGCCTGCTCGGGCGTCGCATTGCGACCCGTGCCGATCGCCCACACCGGCTCATAGGCCAGCACCGACTTCGCCAGCGCCGCGTCGCCCGCCTTCTCGAGCACGGCATCGAGCTGGCGCGCGACAGTGCTCTCGGTCCGGCCGGCGTCGCGCTCCTCGAGCGTCTCGCCGACGCACAGGATCGGCGCGATGCCGGCCGCCTGCGCCGCAACGAACTTCGCCGCCACCTGGGCATCGGTCTCGCCGAAGATGTGCCGCCGCTCCGAATGACCGACCAGCACGAAACGGCAATCGAATTCCGCCAGCATCGCGGCGGAAACCTCGCCGGTGTACGCGCCTTGCGCGTGTTCGCTCACGTTCTGCGCCGCGCAGGCCACTGCCGTGCGCCCGAGCTGGACCGTCGCTTCGGCGAGGTACGGGAAGGGCACGCACACCGCACACTCGACGCCCGAAACGTCGCCCATGCCCTTGATGACAGCATCCAGTAGCGTCCGGTTCGACGCCCGGTTGCCGTGCATCTTCCAATTGCCGGCGACCAGCCGAGCCCGCATTCCGAATACCGTCCCCAAAATCGTGAAATTCTACCGTGCCGGCCTACGTAGGGTCAACGAAAAAGCCCGCGCGAGATCAATGCGTTGCTTCGATCAGCGTCCGGCGCGGAACGCAGCGCGCGCCGCGTCGCGCGCGATACTCGCGCCTTCCGCATCCATGATCGCGAACAGCCGCTGGCCGATGGCGTCCTGCGCCGGGCGCAGCAGCGCGGGCAGCCGGACCGCGCGGCTCAGGGCGCGCGTTTCCATCGCGTACAGGCGCAGCACGCCCGCGATCAGGGACTCGAGCTCGGCCTGCGTGTAGCGCGCGCCCAGCGCCTCGCGCAGCCTGCGGCCGTCGCGCCAGGCCTCCAGTATTGCGTAGGCCGCATCCAGCAGCCTCTCCACGCGCTGCTTGCGCAGGGGCAGGATCTCGTCGTATCGGACCACGATACCGACCGGAAACCCGCCGACCCGCGCAAGGAAGTCGCCGTCGATTGCCTTGCTCTGCGTGAGCAGCGCGTCTACCGCGTCTCGCCCCGGCGGCGCGCCCGCGGCGAGGGCCTGCGCGGCGCGCCCGATGACGAGAGCGTCCTTGCGGACTTCCTTCGCCACGTTGCGCGCGAGCACAGGCTCGAGGTGCGGCAGCGCGAGCCGCAGCGGCAGCGCCTTGCGCAGCGCATGCGTGGTACGCCGGCTGTAGGTCTCCAGGATCCTGCGATCGAGCTCGGCGAGGGCGCGCACCCGATCCATCGGCGCGCGGCCCGCAGGTCAGTTCGGCTGCGGCTTGACCGCCCGATGAAAGCCGAGCATTCCGCACAGCACCGTCTTGGCGGTGACGTCGACGTAGCCGAGCTCGCGCAACACCACCGACAGCTCCTCGGCCGAGTAGAACATCTCGAGCGCGTTGATGAAGTACTTCTTGCAGTTGAGCGCGGCCGGCCCGCTCCGGAACAGCACGCCGGTGAACGCCAGGCACATGCGCAGGTAGGCGTAATAGGACTTTTCGACCAAGCGGCTGCGCGGGCGCAGCATGTCGCAGTGATGGAAGTGCCCGCCGGGCTTGAGCACGCGCAGGATTTCCTGGAACACGCGCCTCACGCGCAGATGTCGCGAGGCGAATTGCAGCGTCACGACATCGAAATGGTTGTCCGGGAAGGGCAGTTCATGCACGTCGCCGATCGTGCTGCTGACGCTGAATCCGCGCGCATTGGCTCGTTGCTGGCCGACCTTCTGCATCTCGGCGCTGCGGTCTATCGCATGAACCTGCAGGCTCGGCTCGCGCTCGAGCAGCGCGATGCCGATGGCATTGGTCCCCGCGCACACGTCGAGCACCCGCTGGCCGGGCCTGACGTCCACGGTCGACATGAAGCTGCGCAGGAACCAGCCCCACAACCCCAGGCTGGCGATGTAGTTCGCCTGATCGTAGTAGGGCGCGACGTCGGCGAACACTTCGTTCAGGTCGTTGGTCCAGACGTTGCTGAAGCGCTGCTCGCGCAGCTCCTCGCGAATGGCAAGCGGCGGCGGCGGTGTCATTGGCTTTTGTCCCCCCTTGTTTCTTCGATTTGGGCAGCGGGCGTTAGATTAGCAGCAAGTAGGCCGCCGCCGCCACGGTTCCCGCCACCGCGACCGCGTAGACGATGGTCGCGACCAGGGTGTCGGCGCGGACCCCGAGGTCGTAGCAGGTGATCCGCAGGCGGTGGGCGGCGCTCCAGAGCGACAGGAACACCACGCCGACGATCGCCAACTTTACCAGCCAGTGCGCCGTAAACGCGTGCATTCGGTCGTAGGCCAGCAGGTCGGGGACGTGGCCGAAGGCGGCGAACAGGGTGAGCAGGATCAGGACCGGGGTCAGGAACGCGGTAAGCGTTCCGCCCGCGGCGAACGGACCCCAGACGATCGGCTTGTTCGATCTGGCCATGCTAGAAGGCCCCCGCGAGAAAGAGGATCGCCAGGGAAAGCAGGCCCCAGAGCGCGAAGTGCGCGCCGGAGATGACGCCGTCGGCGACGAAGGACTCTCCGCGCTGCAGCGGAAGCGCCTTCGGCGTGAGCCTGAACCAGGTCACGCCGTGGTAGACGGAAAACGCCAGCGCGAGCGCCTGGAGCACGATGCTCGCCGGGGATCTCAGCGCCTGGAGGAATCCTTCCCAGGCGGCAGGGCCCTGCGCCAGTCGCGCCAGGCCCCACACCATCATCAGCGTCCAGCCGCCGATGAACAGACAGGACAATTCCCGCAGCAGGTAGCGCAGATAGCGCGGGTTGCGCGTCAGCCACTCCAGGGTCGTCGCGCGGACGTAGGGCTTGCGGCTCATTTGTTCAGCCATGGCATCGTGTGCTCCAGATACCAGTCGACGGTGCTCTTGATCTTCACCTGTTGCAGCGCCGCGGCGGGGTCCACGTGCTCGGGACAGACCTCGGAGCACGCGCCGACGAAGGCGCATTCCCACACGCCCTCGGTCGCCGCGATCTCCTCCTGGCGCTGCTCGCGCCCGCCGTCCCTGGAATCCTGGTTGTAGCGGTGGGCGAGCGAAATCGCCGCCGGACCGATGAACTTCGGGATCAGGCCGTACTCGGGACAGGCAGCGTAGCAAAGCATGCAGTTGATGCACAGCGTGAACTGCTTGTAGCGCTTGAGCTGCGCCGGCGTCTGGCGGAACTCGCCCTCGTCGAGAGGCTTGTCTTCCTTCGGGATCAGGTAGGGCTTGACCCGCTTCAACTTGGCGACGAAGTCGTCGATCACCGTCACCAGGTCGCGTTCGATCGGGAAATGGGCCAGCGGCTCGACCCGGATCACGCCCTCGTAATCGCGCAGAAACGCCTTGCAGGCGAGCTTGGGCTCGCGGTTGATCATCATGCCGCAGCTGCCGCACACCGCCATGTGGCACGACCAGCGGTAGCTGAGGGTGGGATCGATGTTCTCCTTGACGTGGTTGAGCGCGTCCAGCACCACCCATTCCTCGCGGCAGGGTACCGAGTAGCGCTGGAAATGCGGCTCCTGGTCGGTTTCCGGGTTGTAGCGCAGGACTTCCAGCTCGACCACGCGCTCCTTCATTCGTGGCCTCCGGAGTAGTCGCGCACGCCGGGCTGCGATTTGGTGATCACCACGTCGAGATACTCGATGCGCGGCGGCGCCTCGCCCTGGTAACGCGCGAGCGAGTGCCTGAGGTAATGCTCGTCGTCCCGCTCGACGAAGTCGAGCCGCTGGTGCGCGCCGCGGGATTCCTTGCGCTCGAGCCCGCTCACCGCGACTGCTTCCGCGCAATCGAGCATGGATCCCAGCTCGAGCGCCTGCAGCAGGTCGGTGTTGTAGACGTTGGTCTTGTCGTGCAGCTCGATCGCCGCGTAGCGGCGGCGCAGCTCGGCGAGCTTGCCGCATGCCTCGGCCAGGCCTTCGCCGCTGCGGTAGATGCCGGCGTTGCGCTCCAGTGTATGCATCATCTCCTTGCGCAAGCCGGCCTGCGTCTCCTTGCCGCCGCTGCGCTGGAACAGCTCCCTCACGCGCGCCTGAGCCCGCTGCGCGCCCGCGTCGAGCGCCGCGCCGTCGGCGGGCCGCGCGCCTGAAGCGAGATACTCGACCGCGCTGAGCGCCGCACGGCGGCCGAACACCAGAAGCTCGGTGAGCGAATTGGAGCCAAGACGGTTGGCGCCGTTGATGCTCACGCAGGCGCACTCGCCCGCCGCGAACAGGCCGGCGAGCGGCGTCGCGGCGCGGATATCGGTGTGGATCCCGCCCATCATGTAGTGCACCACCGGGCGCACGGGAACCGGATCGCTGACCGGGTCGACGCCCATGTAGCTGATCGACATGTCGCGCACCAGCGGAAGGCGCTCGTTGATCTTCTTTTCTCCCAGGTGCCGCATGTCGAGCAGCATCGCGTCGCCCCACTGCGTGGCGACCATGTTTCCCTTTTGCTGCTCGTGCCAGAACGCCTGGCTGACGCGGTCGCGCGGACCGAGCTCCATGGTCTTGAGCACCGGCTTGCCCAGCGGCGTCTCCGGCCCCATGCCGTAATCCTGCAGGAAGCGCCGGCCGTTCTTGTTGAGCAGCACCCCGCCCTCGCCGCGGCAGGCTTCGGTCAGCAGGGTGCCGGTGCTCGGCAGGCCGGTGGGATGGTACTGGATGAACTCCATGTCCTTGAGAGGCACGCCGGCGCGGTAGGCGAGCGCCATGCCGTCACCGGTCTTGATCGCGCCGTTGGTGGTGAACGGGAACATGCGGCCCGCGCCGCCGCCGGCGATGATCACCGCGCCGGCGCGGAACTGGCGCATCTGGCCGCTGCGCATCTCGATCGCCGTCAGCCCCTGGCAGCGGCCGTCCTCCACCAGCAGCTCGGTCACGTAGAACTCGTCGAAGCGCTCGATCGAGGGGTACTTGAGCGAGGTCTGGAACAGCGTATGCAGGATGTGGAAGCCGGACTTGTCGGCGGCGAACCAGGTGCGCTGCTTCTTCATGCCGCCGAACGGCCGCACCGCCACCGAGCCGTCCTGCTCGCGGCTCCACGGGCAGCCCCAGTGCTCGAGCTGGATCAGCTCTCTGGGCGCTTCCTGGACCAGATAGTCGACCGCGTCCTGGTCGCACAACCAGTCGCCGCCGCCGACCGTGTCGTTGAAGTGATGCTCCAGGCTGTCGTCCGCCTTGATCACGCCCGCCGCCCCGCCTTCGGCCGCGCAGGTGTGGCTGCGCATGGGATAGACCTTGGAAACGAGCGCGATGCGCAGCTTCGGATCGGCATCGGCCAGGGCGATCGCAGCGCGCAGCCCCGCGCCTCCCGCGCCGATGATCGCGACATCCGTCTGAACTGTCTCCATCCCCTTGCGTTCCGTGCCGTCAGCCAGCGGCAACTATGCGCCGTTTGCGGCCGATCCGTTTGATCTCGGTCAACCCGTCAGGCATGCCGCCGCCTCCGGCTAGCGCACCACGCGGTCTATGCTCAGCGCCAGGCCGCTCGTGCCGGGCGTCACCGGAGCGCTGGCGCCCTCGAGATCACCGGGTTGCGGCAACGCGTTGCCGGATTTCGATATGCGCGCGCCGACCACGACCTCGGCCTGGCTCGAGAGCTTGCTCCCGGCCGCCATCGCAAGACTGTCGTCGAGGCGGAACGCGTACGGCAGACGGGACGCCTCGAGGCGCAGAATCGCCACCGGCATGCGCCCCCCCTCGACGGGCCGCGCATATACGAACAAGGTGTCGCCCGGCTCGACCTGCGAAGCCAGCGCCGGCGCGATGCTCACGGTGCCGGTGATCGTCCCGGCGCCGGCCGGCGCCGGTTTTGCCGGCGGCGCTTGCGCCGCTTTCGTCGCCGCCGGCAGCTTGCCGGCGCGGCGCGCCTCCGCGATTCCGCTTTCGACCTCGCGCCGCAAGTCCGAATCCGGCGAGATGCCTGCCAGGCTGCGCTCCCAGTACTGCACCGCGCTGGCGTAGTTCTTCTGCGCGAACTCGGCGCTGCCCGCGAGCGCAAGCAGCTTCGTGTTGCTCGGATCGATCTTCAGCCCGCGCTGGATGATCTCCATCGGCTCGCCGTCGAGCTTGCCGCCGTGCGCCATCGCCAGCGTGTCGGCGTAGTCGGCGAGCAGCGCCGCGTCGTCGGCCACCAGCGCGACTGCGCGCGCGTAGGCGTCCGCGGCCAACTGAAAACGCCCGAGCACGGAGTAGGAGCGCCCGAGCATGGCCCAGCCGGCGGCGTCGTCGGGATTCTGCTTCAGGCGCAGGGCGAGCTTGTCGACCATCTCCGCGAGCTGGGTCGGCGTGACCGGATGCCCCTCCCGGCGCACCAACGGGTCGATCGCCTTGATGTCGCCGAAACGCAGGTAGCCGAGCACCACAACCAGCGGCAGCGAGATTGCCACCGCCAGCGCGGCCCAGCGCGACGCGCGGCGCTCCGCGGATGCCGGGGCCGGCGCCGCCGGTCCGGCGGGAGCGACGTCTTCCAGCAGGCGCCGCTCGATCTCCTGCCGCGCCTCCCGATACTGCCCTTCGCCGAGAATTCCGTCCGCGTGTTCGCGCTCGATGTCGGCGAGCTCGTCGCGGTAGAGCTTGACGTTGGCGGCGTTACGGTCGGTGCCCGCGCCGGGCTTGCGCCGGCGCAGCAGCGGCCACAGCACGAGCAGCAGCGCGAACGCGACGAACAGCGTCGCGGTGAGCCAGAAGACGATCACGCGCGGTCCTCGTTGGCATCCAGCAAGGCCTCGGCCTGCGCCTGCTGATCCGAGCTCAAGCTCGTCTGCACCACCCTGCCGCGGCGCCGGCGCAGGTAGGCGAACAACGCGAAGATGCCCGCGACGAGCAGCACGAACGGACCGGCCCAGAGCAGCACCGTGTTGGCCTGCAACGGCGGCTTGTAGAGCACGAAGTCGCCGTAGCGGTCGACCAGGAACTGCTTGATCTGGGCGTCGCTCTTGCCGGCCTTGATCTGCTCGCGGATTTCCCTTTTGAGGTCCATCGCCAGGTCGGCGCGCGACTCGGCGATGGTCTGGTTCTGGCACACCAGACAGCGCAGCTGCTCCTCGAGCTTCACGGCGCGCTTTTCGACCACGGGATCGTCGCCCGCGGGCACCGCCTGCTTGGCATGCAGCGGCGGCGACGCCAGCAACGCGGCGCAAAGGAGCAGTACGGTGCGCATCATCCCTGCAGCTTCTTCACCAGGGGCAGGATCTTCGCCTCCAGGACCTCCGGCGTCACCGGACCGATCTGCTTGTAGCGGATCACCCCCTGCTTGTCGATCACGTACGTCTCAGGCACGCCATACACCCCGTAGTCGATGCCGATCCGCCCGTCGCGATCCATGATCGACAACGTGTAGGGATTGCCGAGCCTGCTCAGCCAGGCAAGGGCGTCCTTGCGGTCGTCCTTGTAGTTCAGGCCGTAGACCGGGACGAGCTTGCGCTTGGAGAACGCGACCAGTACCGGGTGCTCCTCGCGGCACGACACGCACCACGACGCCCAGACGTTGAGCAGCCACACCTTGCCGAGCATGTCCTTCTGCGAGATCGTGCGTTGCGGATCGACCAGCTCGGGCAGCGTGAACGGCGGCGCCGGCTTGTTGATCAGCGGCGAAGGCACTTCGCGCGGATCCAGGCGCAGGCCCACCGCGAGGAAGCCGACCAGGACGAAGAAGACCCCGAGAGGGATCAGGAAGCGCTTCATCCGTGCTCACCCTGCGGCAGCGCTGCGCCGGCGCGCCGCCCGCGGGTACGACCTTTCTTGCCATCCGGGCCGGTAGTCTCGGCCCTTTCACGCCTGCGCTCCGCGACGCGGTAGCGCCGGTCCAGCGCCGCGAGCAGCCCGCCCAGCGCCATCACCACGCAGCCGCCCCAGATCCAGATCACGAACGGCTTGTAGTAGATGCGCACCGTCCAGGCCTGCGCCCCGACCGGTTCGCCGAGCGAGACGTAGAGGTCGCGCGTCAGGCCGGTGTGAATCGAAGCCTCGGTCATGGTGGCTTCCTGGGGGCCGTAGTTGCGTTTCTCCGGGTGCAGGGTGAACGCCGCTGCGCCGTTCCTCGTCACCGTGACCGTGCCGCGCTCTGCGACGTAGTTCGGTCCGCGCGCCTCGCGCACGCCGTCGAAGCGGAATACGTAGCCTCCCACCGTCGCGGTGTCGGTGACATCCATCTTGAGGTCGCGCTCGACCTCGTAGCTCTTGACCATCGTCACGCCGATCACGAACACGCCGATCCCGGTGTGCGCGAGGAGCATGCCCAGCTGGGCGCGCGGAATGGCGCGCAGGCGCGAGATCAGCCCCTGCCCCGGCTGAGCGCGCAGTTTCACCACCAGCGCGGTCGCGGTCGAGCCGAAGACCCAGAACGCGAGCAGCAGGCCGAAGCTGCGCATCGCGGTCCACTCGCCGAGCAGCGCCGGCAGCAGCAGCGCGGTGACCACGCTCACCCCCAGGGCCCACTTGAGCCGCTGCGCCAGGCTCGGCAGGCTCGCCTCGCGCCAGCGCGCGATCGGGCCGATGCCCATCAGGAACAGCGCCGGCGCCATCAGCGGCAGGAACACGCTGTCGAAGTACGGCGGTCCGACCGAGATCTTGCCCAGGCCGAGCGCGTCCAGCAGCAGCGGGTAGAGCGTGCCGAGCAGCACCGCGGCCGCCGCGACCGTCAGCAGCACGTTGTTCATCAGCAGCATCGACTCCTTCGACATCGCCTCGAAGCGCCCGCCCAGGCCCACCCGCGGTGCGCGCCACGCGAACAGCGTCAGCGACCCCCCCACGACCAGCGCGAGGAAGATCAGGATGAAGATCCCGCGCCGCGGATCGGTGGCGAAGGCATGCACCGAGGTCAGCACGCCGGAGCGCACCAGGAAGGTGCCGAGCAGCGAGAGCGAGAACGCCACGATCGCAAGCAGCACGGTCCAGGCCTTGAAGCCGCCGCGCTTCTCGGTCACCGCGAGCGAATGCAGCAGCGCGGTGCCGACCAGCCACGGCATGAAGGAGGCGTTTTCGACCGGGTCCCAGAACCACCAGCCGCCCCAGCCGAGCTCGTAGTAGGCCCAGGCGCTGCCCATCGCGATGCCCAGGGTGAGGAAGATCCAGGCCGCGATGGTCCACGGCCGGGTCCAGCGCGCCCATGCCGCGTCCAGGCGCCCCTCGATCAGGGCCCCGATCGCGAACGCGAACGCCACCGAGAAGCCGACGTATCCCATGTAGAGCGTCGGCGGATGGCCGACCATGCCCGGGTCCTGCAGCAGCGGGTTCAGGTCGCGACCCTCGGCGGCCGCGGGCAGCAGGCGCTCGAACGGATCGGAGGTCATCAGCATGAACAGGAGGAAGCCGATGCTCACCATGGCCATCACGGCGAGAATGCGCGCCACCATCTCGTCAGGCAGCTTGCGGCTGAAGACGGTCACGGCCACCATCCAGATGGTCAGTATCTGCACCCACAGCAGCAGCGATCCTTCGTGGCCGCCCCATACCGCGGCGAAGCGGTACTGCAGCGGCAGGTGCGAGTTGGAGTGCTCGGTGACGTAGAGCACCGAGAAATCGCTGTTGACGAACGCCCAGGC
Organism: uncultured beta proteobacterium; assembly: GCA_963832685.1. GTDB lineage: Bacteria > Pseudomonadota > Gammaproteobacteria > Burkholderiales > SG8-39 > DAHVFK01. The sequence goes on along the minus strand of CAWHUZ010000021.1, from coordinate 32,282 downwards.
GAGACAGCCGAAGGCGATCGCGACGAACACGAACTGGCCCTGCGCCGCGGGGCGCGCGACGGCGACGAAGGACGGGATGCCGCGCGCGGCGCCGATCAGCGGCAGCGTGGCCTGCACCAGCGCCAGCGCCAGCGCGACGATGAGGGCGAAGTGTCCGAGCTCAGGGATCATTTCATCGGCTCCTGTAGTTGGCCGCGCTTCATCGGCTCCGGTAGTTGGCCGTGCTGCGCCTTGGCGATCGCCTCGGCAGCTTCCGGCGGCATGTAGTTCTCGTCGTGCTTGGCGAGCACTTCCTGGGCCTGGAAGGTTCCGTCGGAGCCCAGCCTGCCCTGCGCGACCACCCCCTTGCCCTCGCGGAACAGGTCCGGAAGGATGCCCTTGTAGCGCACCGGGATGCTCTTGCCGGTATCGGTGACCATGAAGGTGACCGTGACGCCGTCCGGCAGGCGCTTCAGGCTGCCCTTCTCCACCAGGCCGCCGAGGCGGAAGGTCTTGTTGACCGGCGCCTCCTTGTTCACCACCTGGGTGGGGCTGAAGAAGAACACCAGATTGCTGCGGAACGCGTTCAGCACCAGCGCGGCGGTGATGCCGAGCAGCGCCAGCCCGAGCACGATGAACGCCAGCCTGCGGTGACGCGGCTTCATGCCTTGCGCTCCGCCAGGCGCGCGCGGCGCGCGAGCAGGATCAGCTCGCCGGCGATGCACGCCACTGCCATCAGATACGAGCCCCAGACATAGAGCCCGTAGCCGCCCATGTGGACGAAATTGCCGAAGCTGCCCCAGTTCATTCCACACCTCGCAGTTCCCGCACCCATTGCGCGTCGCGCTCGCGCTCGAGGATGATCGAGCGCACCCGCCACAGCGCCACCGCGATGCTGTACATCCACGCCGCGAGCGCCATCAGCAGCATGCCGACCAGCATCGTGGCGGCCATCGACGGCGCGCGCGTCAGGCTGACCGAGGCGCCCTGGTGCAGGGTGTTCCACCACTTGACCGAAAAATAGATGATCGGGATGTTGATCACGCCGACGATCGCCAGCACCGCGCCGGCGCGGTCGGCGCGGCGCGGGTCGTCAATCGCGTTGGTCAGCGCGATGAAGCCGAAATAGAGGAACAGCAGGATCAGCTCGGAGGTCAGGCGCGCGTCCCACACCCACCACGTGCCCCAGGTCGGCTTGCCCCAGAGCGAGCCGCTCCAGAGCGCGAGAAAGGTGAACATGGCCCCGGTCGGCGCGATGGCCGACGCCATCATCCCCGACAGGCGGGTGTTGAGCACCAGTCCCAGCGCGGCCCACAACGCCATCACCACGTACAGAAACATCGACATCCACGCCGCCGGGACGTGGAGGAAAATCACGCGGTAGGCCTCGCCCTGCTGGAAGTCGGTCGGCGCGACGAAAAAGCTCAGGTAGAGCCCCGGCAGCGCGAACAGCACCGCGAGCACGGCGAACCAGGGGATCATCTTTCCCGCAACCGGGAAGAACGCTTGCGGAGCCGCGAGCTTGAGCAGCCAATGGCCGCTCGTGTCGCTGTCCAGTTTGTAGCTTTCCGATGCCAACGCCATCCTCCCGCAATCCATTCAGTCGTGCGCGACCCGCAGCGCGGCGCAGGTTGCCCAAGGGGAAAACAGGCATGATATCGCAAGGAATGCGCCCAGCAGCGACATGTGCGGGGCCGCGCTCATTCCCGCCTGTGCCTCGGACACGCCGCCCGCGCCGAAGATCAGCACCGGGATGAACAGCGGCAGCACCAGCAGCGCCAGCAACACCCCGCCGCCGCGCACCCCGAGCGTGAGCGCGGCGCCCACGCCGCCGATCAGGCTGAGCACCGGCGTTCCGATCAGCAACGATACCGTCAGCACGACAAGCGCCGGTTGAGACAGATCAAACTGCACCCCGACCACCGGCGCCAGCAGCGTGACGGGCAGTCCGGAGAGCAGCCAGTGCGCGATCAGCTTGCCGACCACGATTACCCCCAGCGGATGTGCGGATATCAGCATCTGTTCCAGGCTGCCGTCGGCGTAATCCGAAGCGAACAAGCGCTGCAGCGACAGCATCGCCGCCAGCAGCGCCGCCACCCACACGATTCCCGGCGCCATCGCGCGTAGCAGGTTCGGCTCGGCGCCCACGCCGAGCGGAAACAAGGTCACCACGATGACGAAGAAGACCAGGTGGTTGAGCACGTCTCCGCGCCGGCGCATCGACAGGCGCAGGTCGCGGGCAATGACGACTTGGAGTCCGCGCAGCATGCCGAAGTTCAACCTTCGAGCACGATCGAGAAGCGCGTGCGCGCGGCGATCGTGACTTCCTGGTGGGAGGTGAGGATCACCGCCCCGCCGCGCGCCAGGTGGCCGTCAATCAGGGCCGCGACCGAGGCGAGCGCGCGCGTATCGAGCGCGGCGAACGGCTCGTCCAGGATCCAGAGCGGAAAATCGGCCGCCAGGCAAAGCCGCGCCAGCGCGACCCTGCGCTTTTGCCCCTGGGACAGATAGCGCGCCGGAAGCCGCGCCCGCCTCGCCAGGCCGATGCGCTCGAGCGCCTCGACGCGCGCCGCGGCGGACGCCTGCCGCCCGCACAACTCGAGCGAGATCGCGAGGTTCTCGTCCGCGCTGAACTCGTCCTTGAGCGCGTTCGCGTGCCCGACGAACAGCAGCTCGCGCGCGTAGCTCTCGCGCAGCTCGTCGATCGCCTCGCCGCGCCAGCGGATCGACCCGGCCGCGGGACGCGACAGGCCCGCCACCAGCCGCAGCAGGCTCGTCTTGCCGCTGCCGTTCGGCCCCTGCACCAGCAGCAGCTCGCCTTCGCCGAGCGAGAACCCGAGCCCCGAGAACAGGCGCACGTCGCCGCGCTCGCAGGCGAGGTCGCGAACTTCCAGCATTGCGTGGGTCAAGTTCAGGCGGAAAAGGTGTGAAGGATACCCCAGCCCTGTGGCGGGCAAAAAAAGGGCCGGCTCGTGGCCGGCCCCGTCCCCGCTTGTGGCGGGGCTATCTGAACTTGTAGATGTAGGTCACGCCGATGAAGGTCACGCTCTGGTCGGGGTTGATCGTGACGGTCGTGTTGTCCTGATAGAGGAACGGCACGCCGGCGTAGCCCCAGGCCCACTCGTCGAGCTTGGCCTGATAGTGGATCAGGTCAACCCGGATGTCGGCGTTCTTTTGCAGTGCGTACTTGCCGTAGAGACTCAGCTGCGTCTCCTTGTAGGTCACGTCCGGCAGGCCGCCGTAGGTCGCGATCTGCTGCTGGGCGGTCGCGTTGGCCGTCGGGTAGAACCCGACGTAAGCGTACTTGTTGACGTCGTTGACGAAGGACAGCTTGCCGCCCACCTCGAGCCTGCCGCTCATCTTGCCCTTGAGACCGACGCCGAAGGCGGTGTTGTTGTCCTTCAGCTCCGCCCGGTAGCCCGTGTTCTGGCCCGTGTTGATGGTCTGCTCGCCCTGCGACGCGTAAGCGGTCAGCTTCCATGCGTCGGTCACCGCGTACGATGCGTCGACGCTGAACAGGCTCAACTTGGACTTCTGCAGGCCAGCGGTGCTCGGCGGGTCGTACTTGTCGTCGCCGCCCTCGGCCACGAACTGCAGCGACAACCGGTCGCTCGCGCTCCAATCCGCCGTGACCCGCACCTTGTCGCGCGTGCGGTCGGCGAGCGTGAATGGGTAGGCCCCGCTCGCGCCGGTCGCCGGCGCCGCGGCGAGGAGCTGGTCAGTGCTGAACAGCTGGCCGTAGGTCGCGCCGCTCAGGCTGTACCAGTCCGAGCCGTCGCGCTTGCTGTGGTAGACGCCGACCGAGCCGATAAGAGACTCGGAGATCGAGCGCCGCAGCTCGGCCCGGTAGCCCACTTCCGTGGTGTCGCCGCGCAGGCCGCTGAAGCCGGCGAGCAGCACGCCGCTCGTCCCGACCGTCGGCTGCGCAAGCGGCAACTCGCGCTTGACAGCGTCGTAGTCGATGCCGAAAGTGCCGCGGAAGTTGGCCGGGAAGAGGTAGGTCGCCTCGATCTTGCCGCTCGTCTTCTCGTTCGTCCCGTGGCCGTTCGACCAGAAGTCTCCGCCCTCCGTGTTATAGACCGCGATCGGGGTCTTGTCGTCGTTCTTCTCGTAGCGCAGGTTCGCGTGCACCGACAGCTTCGCCATCGGACGCATCGAGAGGCCGACCTGCGCGAGGGTGCTGTCGATCTGCCCGCCGAAGTCGGCGCGCGGCTGAGTCCCGTCGGCCAGCCCCATGGCGGCGAAGCTCTGGTTCTGCTGCGCGCGCGTGTACGCGAGCTTGAAGTTCGCCTGCGTCATCGGCGTGAAGCGGTAGTTGCCGTCGACGTAGAACTGGTGCGCCTCGTTGTCCGGCCACAGGGCCATCGGCAGGTTCAGGACCGCGAGCGGGCCGATGTTGTTGACCGACTGACCGATTGATCCGTTCAGCGGCGCCGTCACCGTCGCCTGCACGTTGCCGTTCGAGTTGGTGTAGAACGAGCCGTAGTAGCCGCCGCTCACGAACAGCTTGTCGGTGTGGAAGTTGAGCTTGGCTTCGATCTGCTTGGTGTTCGAATCGACCGGTTCCGGCAGGAATATCAGCGCCCAGCGCTGGTTGGTCGCGTTCTGGGTGGTCGTGCATACTCCCGTTGCGCACTCGTAGCCCCTGGCCCAGAAGCGCTCGCCGTCCTTGTCCTCGTTCTTGAAGTTCAGCTGAACCTGCAGCGCCGAATTGATCCACTTCTCGCCGCTCAGGCCGAAGCGGGTGCGCTTCACCTGCAGGTGATCGTCGCTGCCAGAGCCGGGGGTCGCCAGCCGCACCTCCGTCGGCGTGGTGCTGCCGACGCCGAGCATGCCGCTGTTGACGGTGCGGATCTCGCGGTGCACCAGCTCGCTGTAGTCGCCGCTGACCTTCCAGTCGCCCTGCTTGTCGACGGTCACGCCCAGCTCGCGCGAATCGAGCCCCAGATCGTGGCCTTGCACGATGGTCCAGGTCCCGGTGGCGTCGTCGCGCTTGGCGTAATCGATATCCAGCATCAGGTAGGCGCGGTCTTCGCGCATGCCGTTGAACTGGCCGAAGATCGAGCGATCGCCCTGGTCGCCGCTAACGGCGCCCACGCCGACGCCTACCGAGCTTTCCAGCTGCGTGAGCTTGGCGACGTCGTCGTCCTGGGCGTAGGCCGTGCCGAAGGCGAGCATCACGGACGCCGCGATCAGGGTGCGGCCAAGGCCGAGGGATTTATTGGTTGCTTTCATGGTTTTGGTCTCCCTGTCTCAGCGCAGCATGAACTGCGGCGTCGGGTCCGCCACGCTCGGGTTGTTCGAGCCGTGAACCTGCGTGTGGCAGTTCATGCATCCGCGGGCCATCAGATAGTTGATCGAGTTCTTGCCCGTCGTCGTCGCGCTGGGCGTCAATCCCGGAACCGTCTGGCCGAGCAGCGCGGGGATGTTGTTCGACGAGTGCGGCGTGTGACATGAACTGCACAGGAACGGCGGCCGCATCTTGAGCATGTTCTCGGTCACGGTGCCGTGCGGGTTGTGGCAGTTGGTGCAGTCCTCGCTCACCGGCTCGTGGCTGTGCACGAACGGGCCGCGCTTCTCCATGTGGCAGGTGTAGCAGACCTGGTTCACCGTATCGCGCTTCATCAGCGCGCGCCCGGTCGAGCCGTGCGGGTTGTGGCAGTCAGAGCAGGCCATCTTCCCTTCCGGAATCGGGTGGTGCGAAGGCCGGTCGATCTGCCCGCGCTGCTCCTTGTGGCAGGTGAAGCAGACTTGCGGCTGGGTGCGCTTGTCGCGCACCTTGTCGTGCGCGGTGTGGACCTGGTGGCAGGAGGTGCAGGCGAGGCCGCGGCTCTGGTGCGTGCTGCCGTCCCAGTGCGAGCGCGTCGGGTCGTTCTGGTGGCAGCTCAGGCAGGCCTCGTTGCGCGCCTCGACCGGCGTCGGCGAGTTCTTGCCGAACATGCGGTCGGGCTTGCCGTTGCCTTCGCGGTGCGCGAGGCTTTCGCCGTGGCAGCTGATGCAGTTCGGCGTGCGCGGGTCGGCCGTGGTGCCCATGGCCGTCTTCGCGATCTCGAGCACGTGCGGCGTGAAGTCCGCGGTATGGCACTTCGTGCAAACCGCGTCGCCGCGCAGCACGAGATCCTTGCCTTGCGCGTCCGAGCTCATGGGCTGCGCCTGTGCGACCTGCGACTTGCCCGCGGGGACGACCCTTGCGCCCAAAGCGGGCAAGTCTGCCGCGACCCATTTGTCGGTCTTCTGCGCGTCGCCTGCGGCGACCGCGGGAGCGCTCGAGCCCAGGAATCCGGTCGCAGCAAACGCTACGGCCAGCCCCAGCAGATACCGTCGGAACTCACTCATTGGTGCTTCTCCCTCGTCGAAACCGCCTTGTTTGCGAAAATTGTTGCGGCATTGCTTCGCACGCTCGAAAGGTCGTCAGACCTTCGAACGATGCGTCGTCCTTGAATTGACGTGTGCGCGCGCTGCGCCGCCGACGCGGCGAGCGGATGCGTGGCGAAATAGCGGCGGCCGGAGCGAACCTCCGACCGAATTCCGCGTGCCGCACCTACTTCGGGTACCGAGCCCAACCCAAGCCCCCTTCCGCTGCTGTTGCTGTTGGCTTCTTGACAGCTGCGGGCGAGCAAAATGTAAGCGGGCCGAAATAGGCACGCTTTGATCTACGTCAAACGGGGACGCTCGCCTCATTTTTGTCGTCGGACGATGTTGTTTTTGCGCAAATCGGGCAATCAAACCCGCAACAGCGGGCACTCTAACCGCTTCAGCCATGAGAGCTGCCGGCCTGCGAAAACAAAGCGGCCCGCCGAAGCGGGCCGAATTCCTGCGGTCGGGAGAGTGAGATTGAGAGTGAACTGCTTGGAGAGCCCTAGTAGAACTTGTAGTAGTACGAAACGCCCACGAAGTTGACCTTCTGGTCCGGGTTCTGCAGGACCGTGGTGCCGTCGCTGTAGATCCACCTCGACCAGGTCCAGTCGTCGGTCTTGTAGACGTCGTACACGTAATCGAGGCGGACGCCTGAGTGGCGGTCGAGCGCGTACTTGCCGTACAGCTTCACCGTGGTGACCTTGGTGGTGATGTCGGGGAGCGGGCCTTGTAGGATGAGCTGCGCCGCGGTGTTGGCGTCGAGTGCGCCCAGGCCGTACTCGTCGCGCACTTTGGCATAAGTCAGGTCGGCGCCGACGTCCACCTTGGACGTCGCCTTGGCGCGCAGTCCCAGGCCGAAGTTGTCGGCAACGTTCTTCACATCGCCGACCCACGCATAGTTGGTGCCGCCCGTTTGGCAGGTTCCACCTGGGTTGGGAGCAACGCCGGAACGCTCCTGACAGGTGGCCTCCGACATCCGGTTGTCGCCGTGCGAGAGCCACGCCGTTCCGGTCACGCTTTCGCTGAACACGTAGGACGCGTCCATCGAGTAGTTGCTGGCCTTGCCCTCGCGCGGTCCAACGTCGAACCCGTTCGTTTCGTTGTTGCGCCCGGTGTAGTCGTCGCGCGATTGGTCCGCCCGGAAATTCACCGACAGCGGGTCCGACGGCATCCAGTTCACCACCAGCCGGACGGTGTTGCGGTCGCGGTCTGCAGTGTAGATCGGCGCGATGATATTGAAGGTGGGGTCATCAAGGCGGTTGTCCAGCCAGTCCGACCCGTCGCGCTTGCTGTGCGCCACCGAGACCGCACCGGTGACGGTCGGCGAGACGGCACGGCGCAATTCGACCCGGTAGGTCGCCTCATTCACGGTCTCGCGGAAGTCGACCACCGTTGCCTCCGGGATCTCGCGCTTCTTCTGGTCGTAGGTGATGTCGCCGGTGAGGCGGAACCCATTCGGCAGCGCGTAGTGCCCGATGACCTTGCCGGTCGTCCTTTCGATCGAGCGCGGCTGGTAGCTCTCCAGGTTGGCGTTCACCACCTGCGGAGTCTTGTCGTCGCGGTTCTCGTAACGCAGGTCCGCGCGCCAGGTCAGCTTGGACGTCGCGCGACCGGAGACTCCCGCCTGCGCCAGCGTGGTGTCGACCCGGCCATCCAGGCTGGTCGCCGTGACGCCCGCTGGCGGCGCGATGGCCCAGGCGTCGTTCTGAGTCGCCCTGCCATAGGAGAGCTTGAAGTCGCCGCGCGTGTCGGCGGTAAAGTTGTACCCGCCCGTGACGTAGAACTCGTGCGACTGGTTGGCCGGATCCAGACTCGTTTCCCCAAAGTAGTTCGGAGAAAGGTCAGGCGACGCGGTGAGCACCTTGTTGTGGTTGTCGAACACGGTTCCGTAATAGCCCGCGCGCATCTGGAAGCGTTCCGTGCCGTAGTCCGCCATGACGTCGACCTGCTGCATCGTGTAGTCGATCGGCTTGGCCAGGAAGCGCGGATAGTTGCCGAATCGCCCCTGGCTGAACAGCTGCGACCCGTCTTTCTGCTCGTTGCGGTAGCGCACCTTCACGTCCCAATCGCGGTAGAGCGCCTTCTGGAAACCGAGCGTCCAGCGGTCGCGCTTCGTATTGAGCTGGTAGTCGGTACCCATGCCCGGCGTGATGGCGACCACGGTCTGAGACGTGCTGCCGATCCCCTGCAGGCCGGTGTTGACGGTATAGGGCTCGTAGCGCGAGATGCGGGAATAGTCGATGAAGTAGCCCCAGTCGCCCTGGCGCTGCTGCTCTAGGTGCAGGTCGGGATCCTTGAAGCCCAGGTTGCGCCCTTGCAGCTTGAGCCAGGTCCCGCTGCTGTCGTCGCGCTTGACCAGGCTGAAGTCGACGATGCCGTAGGCTCCTTTGTCGGTCAACCCGGTGTACTGGCCGAAGCGCTGATTGTCCTTGTCGACGTAGCCCGCTCCGACGTTGATGCTGCTCCGGGGCGTGGTCAGCTGCGCGATGTCGTCCTGCGCCATCGCGGGGCCGAAGGCGAGCAGCAGCGCGGCCGCCACCGCCGTCAGGATGAGCGGATCTTGTCTGGATGCTTTCATGTTCGTTCTCCCTCAGCGCTGATCAGTGACGGAACGCCGCAGCGTCGTTGTTGGGCGTGTTGCTGCCGTGGATGTTGGCGTGGCAGTTGACGCAGCCCCGCGCCATGATCACGGCTATATTCGTACTGAAGTTCGATAGACTTGAATTGATTGCGGTCGGGTCGGGCATCGTGCCGGGATGCCGATTCGGCTCGTGGCAGTTCTGGCACAGGAACGGCAGCCGCACCTTGAGCAGAGTCGGATTGCTCGAACCGTGCGGGGCGTGGCAGATCGTGCAGTCCTCCTGCACCGGCTCGTGCGAATGGAGGAACGGCCCGCGCTTCTCCATGTGGCAGGTGTAGCAGGTGTCGTTCACGTTGTCGCGCCGCAGCAGGTGCGGCCCCGCGGTGCCGTGCGGGTTGTGGCAGTCGGAACAGACGACCTTGCCCTCATCGATCGGGTGGCGCGACGGGCGCCGCATTTCAGCGCGCTGGGTCTTGTGGCAGGTGAAGCAGACTTCCGTCTGGGTCTTGCGGTCGCGCACGTTGTCGTGCTGGGTGTGGATCGAGTGGCACGAGGTGCAGGCCACCTGGTTTTCCTGGTGCGGGCTGCGCGTCCAGTGGATGCGCTCGCCGCCCTGGTGGCAGGTCAGGCAGGCCTTGTTCCGTTCCGCGATCGGCGTCTGCGACTTCTTGTCGAACGTTCGGTCGGGCATGCCGTTGCCCTCGCGGTGCTTGAGGCTTTCGCCGTGGCAGCTGATGCAGCTGGGGGTGCGTGGATCGGCCGTGGTGCCCATCGACGTCTTCCCGATCTCGAGCACATGCGGGGTGAAGTCCGCGGTATGGCACTTCGTGCAAACCGCGTCGCCGCGCAGCACGAGGTCGTCGCTGGACTTCCCGGCAGCGGCCGCCGCAGAAGCACTCGAGCCCAGTAATCCGGTCGCGGCAACCGCCACGACCAGCCCAAGCAGATAGCGTCGAAATTCACTCATCGCTCAATCTCCCTCATTGTTGTTCCGATCCGATTCACGTCCGAGCGCGAGCGCACGCTGCGCTGCAACGAGTCGAACGGGCTATCGGTTGGGAATGACGCCGCTTGGCGCGGCACTACGAGGATGCGGCCGGAACGAACGTTCGGCCTTGATTCGGTTAGATGCGCTTGTACGTTTTCTGGCTTCAGCCTCATTTCACCCCCTTGGCCCCGTGCCACGCGTCATGCTTGAGACAGGAGCCTGCCAGCCGAATGTAGACAGAGCACCTTGCGATCGCTTTGATATGAATCAAACGCGGCGACCTGACCCCGTGCGCGGGCCGCTCCTTTTGACCTACGTCATGAATAGCCGCGGGATCTGGGCCACTATTGCTGCACTGCAATCAAAAAAGTGCCAAGGGTGCTCAAATGCTTTGCAGATCTCGCGTGCCGATGAGCGATGTGGTCTCAAATCTTCCACTTTTCAACGGCTTGGGGCTGGAAGAGCTGGATCGGATCAGGCTTGAGCTCGAGCAATTGGACGTGCCGCGCGGCACCATGCTCTACCGTCCCGGCGATTGCTGCAGCGGAATTCACATCGTGGTGTCGGGCCACGTCAAGGTCGCCCTGGGCACCGCCGACGGTGCGGAGAAGGTGGTCGATCTGGCCGGCCCCGGGCATACCCTGGGCGAGACGGCGGTGTTCCTCGACCGGCCGCACAAGACCTCGGCCGAAACCGTTTCCGACAGCCGGCTGCTGCACATCGCGAAGGACAAGGTGTTTGCCGCGGTACACAATCACCCCGAGTTTGCGCAACGCATCATCGCCGGGCTGAGCCATCGCCTCGACCGCTTCATAAGCGACCTGGAAGGCCTCACGCTGCACAGCGGGACCGAACGCGTGGTCGCCTACCTGCTGAGCCGCCTCGACGGCGGTGCGGCGCGCCGGCAGGTCGCGGTGACGCTGCCCGCGAGCAAGGGCGTGATCGCGTCGCGGCTGAACCTGACCCAGGAGCACTTCTCGCGCATCCTGCACGATCTCACGGCGATCGACCTGATCCGGGTCGACGGCCGTTACATCACGATTCAGAACGTCGACCAGCTCCGCGCGCGCGCGGCCTAGCGCGCGTCAGCCGAAGCGGCCGGTGATGTAGTCCTCGGTCGCCTTCTGCTTGGGCTTGATGAAGATCGTGTCGGTGACGTCGAACTCGACCAGCTCGCCGAGGTACATGTAGGCCGTGTAGTCCGACACGCGCGCCGCCTGCTGCATGTTGTGGGTCACGATGGCGATCGTAAAATCGCGCTTGAGCTCGTCCACCAGCTCCTCGATCTTGGCGGTGGAGATCGGATCGAGCGCCGAGGTCGGTTCGTCGAGCAGCAGGATCTCGGGTTTGACCGCGATGCCGCGCGCAATGCAAAGCCGCTGCTGCTGTCCGCCGGAGAGGCTGTGCCCGCTCTGGCCGAGGATGTCCTTGACCTCCTCCCACAGCGCGGCTTTGCGCAGCGCCCACTCGATGCGCTCGTCCATGTCGCGCTTTTTCAGGTTCTCGAACAGCCGCACGCCGAAGGCGATGTTGTCGTAGATCGACATCGGGAAGGGCGTCGGCTTCTGGAACACCATGCCGATCTTGGCCCGGATAAGGGAGACGTCCTTCTTCGCGGCGAGCAGGTTCTCGCCGTCCATGATGAGCTCGCCCTCGGCGCGCTGGTCCGGATAGAGCGAATACATGCGGTTGAAAACCCGCAGCAGCGTGGACTTGCCGCAGCCGGACGGCCCGATGAACGCCGTCACGCGGCGTTCCGGAATATCCAGCGTGACCGACTTCAGCGCATGGTAGCTGCCGTAGTAGAAATTGAGGTTGCGCACCACCAGCTTCGCCCTCGCCTCGGCGGCATGCTCGGATCGGGCGCTGACCTCGGGTCGCGGAACTTGGGTGCGGACGGTCGCGGAAGTTTCCATGGGCTGCCTTGCCTCAGGTCGTCTTCTTGAACAGGACGCGTGCCGCGATGTTCAGCAGCAGCACGGCGAGGGTGATCAGGGTGGCGCCGCCCCAGGCGAGGCGCTGCCAGTCCGGATAGGGGCTCATCGCGAACTGGAAGATGACCACCGGCAGGTTCGACACCGGCGCGTTCATGTTGAGCGACCAGAACTGGTTGTTCAGGGCGGTGAACAGCAACGGCGCGGTCTCGCCGCTGACGCGCGCCACCGCGAGCAGGATCCCGGTGACGATCCCGGTGCGCGCCGCGCGGTAGGTGACGTGGAGGATCATCTTCCATTGCGGGCAGCCGAGCGCCACGGTCGCCTCGCGCAGGCTGCTGGGAACCAGCTTGAGCATGTCGTCGGTGGTGCGCACCACCACCGGGATCACCAGCAGGCCGAGCGCGTACGCACCGGCCCAGCCCGAGAAATGCTTCACCTGGGCGACGTAGACCGAGTAGACGAAAAGCCCGATCACGATCGACGGCGCCGACAGCAGCACGTCGTTCAGGAACCGGGTCGCCGAGGCGAGCCAGCTCTTGCGGCCGTACTCGGCAAGGTAGGTACCCGCCATCACCCCGACCGGCGTGCCGATGAGCGTGCCGATCACCACCATCGCGAGGCTGCCGGCGATCGCGTTCGCCAGTCCGCCGTTGGAACCTGGCGGCGGCGTCATCTGGTAGTAGAGAGCGGCGTGCAGCAGCGCGTTGCCGCCTTCGTAGAGGAGCGTGGCAAGGATCCAAGTCAGCCAGAACAGGCCGAAGCTCAACGCCGCGGCGGACACCGTCAGCATCAGCGCGTTCTTGCGCCGGCGCGCGACGTAGAGCGGATTGGACGGGCGGATCTGGCTCATGGCGGCCTAGGTGCGCGTGCCCTCGTGGCGCGACAGGCGCATCAGCATGAACTTGGACAGCGCCAACACCACGGTGGTGATCACGAACAGAATCAGGCCGAGCTCGAACAGGGCGGACAGGTAAGTGTCGCCGACCGCCTCGGTGAACTCATTGGCGAGCGCAGAGGCGATGCTGTTGCCAGGCGCGAACAGTGAGGCCGAAAGCCGGTGCGCGTTGCCGATCACGAACGTGACCGCCATGGTTTCCCCCAGCGCGCGGCCCAGCCCCAGCATGATGCCGCCCACCACGCCGACCCTGGTGTAGGGAAGCACGACGCGGAACACCACTTCCCAGGTCGTCGCGCCCAGCCCATAGGCGGATTCCTTGAGCATCGGCGGCACCAGCTCGAACACGTCGCGCATCACCGCAGTGATGAACGGGACCACCATGATCGAGAGGATCAACCCGGCCGTCATCATGCCGATGCCGAGCGGGGGTCCCGAGAACAGGACGCCGATCAGCGGGATGCTCCCGAAGATTTTGACCAGCAGCGGCTGGACGTGGCTCTGCACCAGGGGCGCCAGCACGAACAGGCCCCACATGCCGTAGATGATCGAGGGTATCGCCGCCAGCAGCTCGATCGCAGTTCCCAGCGGGCGCTTGAGCCAGCGCGGGGAGAGCTCGGTCAGGAACAGAGCGATGCCGAAGCTCACCGGCACACCGATCGCCATCGCGATCAAAGAGGACATCAAGGTGCCGTAAATCGGCACCAGCGCGCCGAATTCCTCGCGCACGGGATCCCAATCGTCGCGCCAGAGGAAGCTCAAGCCGTACTTGCGCAGCGTGAGCTCGCTGCCGATCACCAGCGACACGAGGATCGCGGCAAGGATGCTGAAAACCAGGAACGCGAAGGCCTTGGTGAGCCATTCGAACGCCGGGTCGAGCCACAGGGCGGAACGCGCCCGCGGCGGAACAGAGGCTTGCAGTGCTTCGATTGCCGCGTCTTGGTCTTCGGCGCCCTGGGAAGCCACGGGGACGACGCTCATCGGAGTGGTTTGCCGCGCATTCTAGATGAAACCTGCCAAGGAACGAAAAGGGGCGGTCAAGCGCCGCCCCTCTCCGATCCGCCCGTCAGGCGGTCAAGCCGGTCAGTATACGGAGTTGCCCGAAGCGTCCTTGATGTTCTTCCAGGACGATTCGATCAGCGAAACCACGTTGTCGGGCATCGGCACGTAGTCGAGCGCCTCGGCCATCTGGTCGCCGTTGGCGTACGCCCACTTGAAGAACTTGAGCACTTCCTTCGCGTTGGCCGGCTTGCCCTGCACCTTGTGCATCAGGATGAAGGTCGCACCCGCGATCGGCCAGGCGCGCGCGCCCGGCGCATCGGTCAGGATGAGATACATGCCGGGAGCCGCGCTCCAGTCCGCGCCTGCCGCCGCCGCCATGAACGCCTTGGCGCTCGGCGCGACGAAGTTGCCCTCCTGGTTCTTCATCTTGACGTAGGTCATGTGGTTCTGGAGCACGTAGGCGTACTCGACGTAGCCGATCGAGCCGTCGATCCGCTGCACGTAGGAAGCGACGCCTTCGTTGCCCTTGCCGCCCACGCCGGTCGGCCAGTTGAGCGAGGTGCCCACGCCTACCTTTTCCTTCCACTCGGGGCTGACCTTGGAAAGGTAGTTGGACCAGATGAAGCTCGTGCCGGAACCGTCCGAGCGGTGCACCACCGAAATCGCCTGGTCGGGAAGCTTGACGCCCGGGTTGAGCGCCGCGATCGCGGAGTCGTTCCACTTGGCGATCCTGCCGAGATAGATGTCGCCGAGCAGCGCGCCCGAGAGCTTGAGCTCGCCCGGCTTGATGCCCTTCAGGTTGACCGTCGGGATGGCGCCCCCGATCACGGTCGGAAACTGCATCAAGCCGCTCTTCTCGAGCACTTCCGGTTTCAGCGGCATGTCCGAAGCGCCGAAGTCGACCGTCTTGGCGTTGATCTGCTTGATCCCGCCGCCGGAGCCGATCGACTGGTAGTTCATCCCCACGCCGGACGCCTTCCTGTACGCGTCGGCCCACTTGGCGTAAATCGGATACGGAAAAGTCGCTCCGGCGCCCGTGATGTCGGTCGCCATCGCTGCGGTGGAAACCAGCGCCGCGGCCGCAAAACCGGCCAGCGTCGTGATCATCTTATTGGTTTGCATGTGAGGAGATCCTCGCGGTTGGAGTTGACGAACAACACAGCCGCGAGGATATGAAGGTTTTGTTACGGGATCGTGACAGCGGCGGCTCAGCCGCCGGCGCAGCGGCGGACCGCCGCGGCGATCGTCTGCGCCGCGGCCTCGATCGCCGGACGCGGCTCGCCCTCCACCATCACGCGCAGCACCGGCTCGGTGCCGGAAGGCCGCAGCAGGACCCGGCCCCGCCCGTCCAGCGCGCGCTCGCCGGCCGCCAGCGCCTCGCCGATCGACGCATGAGCGCGCCAGTCGAAGCCGGCGGGCACCCCGACGTTGAGCAGCACCTGCGGAAACATGACCAGATCGGCGGTCAGCTCCGCCAGCGTCTGCCCCTGGTCGCGCATCGCGCTCAGGACCTGCAGCGCCGAGACGATGCCGTCCCCGGTGGTGTGCTTGGCGAGGCAGATGATATGGCCCGAGTTCTCGCCGCCATACAGCCATCCGCGCTCGCGCATCAGCTCGAGCACGTAGCGGTCTCCCACCCTGGCGCGCGAAAAAGGAACGTCCATGCGGGCGAACGCCTGCTCCAGCGCGAGGTTGGTCATCAGCGTGCCGGCGACGCCCGCTACCTTCTCGCGCGCCGCGTGATGCCGGATGATCGCGTAGAGGAGCTGGTCGCCGTCGTACAGGCGCCCGTCGGCGTCGGCCACGGCCAGACGGTCGCCGTCGCCGTCGAGCGCAATGCCGAGCTGCGCCCGGTTTTGCTTGACCGCGGCCGCCAGGCGCCGCGGCGCGGTCGCGCCGGAGTCGTCGTTGATGTTGAACCCGTCCGGCGCGACGCCGATCGGCACCACCTCGGCGCCCAGCTCGTGGAATACGTGCGGCGCCACGGCGTAGGCCGCTCCGTGCGCGCAATCGACCACCAGCTTGACGCCCTTCAAATCCAGCTCGGACGGGAAAGTCGACTTGCAGAACTCGATGTAGCGCCCGCCCGCGTCGTCGATGCGCCGCGCGCGGCCCAGGCGCGCGGATTCGTTGCAGCCCATCGGCGCCTCGAGCGCCGCCTCGATCTCGAGCTCGACCGCGTCCGGCAGCTTGAAGCCGTCGCCGGAAAAGAACTTGATGCCGTTGTCGGCGTAGGGATTGTGCGACGCGCTGATCACCACGCCGGCGGACAGTCGAAGCGCACGCGTCAGGTAGGCCACCCCGGGCGTGGGCAGCGGACCGCACAGCAGCACGTCGACCCCCGCGGCGGAAAAGCCCGCTTGCAGCGCGGCCTCGATCATGTAGCCCGATATGCGGGTGTCCTTGCCGATCAGCACCGCGGGGCGCTCGCCGCGGGCGCCGCTGCTGCCCGCGAGCACCTTGCCCGCGGCGTAGCCCAGCCTCAGGACGAAGTCCGCCGTCATCGGCGCCCGTCCCACCGTGCCGCGCACGCCGTCCGTGCCGAAATGCTTCCTGCTCATGTCCCTCCGGTCCGAAAAGCCTCCCACACCGCGAGCGCGTCGCGGGTGGGCCCGACGTCGTGCACGCGCAGTATTCTGGCCCCTGCCTGCGCGGCGAGCAACGCGGCCGCGACGCTCGCGCTCAGGCGCTCACCCACCTCGCGGCCGGTGATCCGGCCGAGACTCGACTTGCGCGACCAGCCGGCCAGCAGCGGAACGCCCAGCTCGGCGAACTCGCCCAGGTGCCGTTGCAGCTCCAGGTTGTGGCGCAAGGTCTTGCCGAATCCGAAGCCGACGTCCGCGACGATACGCCCGCGCTCGACGCCAGCGCCCTCCGCGGCGGCGATGCGGCCGGCCAGGTAATCTTTGACCTCGCGCACCACGTCGTCGTAGCGCGGCTCGCGCTGCATGCTCCCCGGTTCGCCCTTCTTGTGCATCAGGCACACCGCGCAATCGCTCGCGGCGACGGCTTCGAGCGCGCCGGGCGCGGACAGGGCATCGATGTCGTTGATCATCGATGCGCCGGCCGCCAGCGCCTCGCGCATCACCCGCGCGCGGCGCGTGTCGACCGACAACGGCGCGTGTATGCCCGACAGGGCATCGAGCAGCGGCAGGATGCGCGCGAGCTCGGCGTCCTCGCCGACCGGATCGGCGCCCGGGCGCGACGACTCGCCGCCGATGTCGAGGATCGCGGCGCCCTCGTCGAGCATGTGCCGCGCCCGCGCGACGGCCGCGCCGCGTTGCAGGTAGCGGCCGCCGTCGGAGAAGGAATCGGGGGTGACGTTCAGCACCCCCATCAGGATCGGGCGCTCGAGCGGCAGCACGAACCTGCCGCAGCGGAGCATCGGCGCCCGCGTCAGGCGCTCGGTGCGGGCGCCGCGGCGCCCTGCGGGCCGCCGTCGTTGGCCGCGCTGGTGGGCGTGCCCGCGGTCGGGGTCGCCTTGGGCGGGCGCGGCGGCTTGCCGGCCATGATGTCGTTGATCTGCTCGGCGTCGAGCGTCTCCCACTCGAGCAGCGTGCGCGCCATGGTCTCGACCTTGTCGCGATTCTCCTCGAGCAGCTTGCGCGCGAGCTTGTACTGCGTGTCGATGATGCGGCGGATCTCGCTGTCGACCTTCTGCAGCGTCGCTTCCGACACGTTCTTGTGCGTCGTGATCGAGCGCCCGAGGAACACTTCGCCCTCGTTCTCGCCGTAGACCATCGGCCCGAGCTCGTCCGACATGCCCCATTGCGTCACCATGCGCCGGGCAAGCTCGGTCGCGCGCTCGAAGTCGTTGGCGGCGCCGGTGGTCATCTGGCTCATGAACAGCTCTTCCGCGATGCGCCCGCCGAACAGCACCGCGATGATGGCGAGCAGCCGGTCGCGGTCCTGGCTGTAGCGGTCCTGCTCGGGAAGCTGCATCGTCACGCCGAGCGCGCGCCCGCGCGGGATGATGGTCACCTTGTGCACCGGGTCGGTCTTGGGCAGCAGCTTCGCCACTACCGTATGGCCCGACTCGTGATACGCGGTATTGCGGCGCTCGTCCTCGTGCATCACCATCGAGCGCCGCTCGGCGCCCATGATGATCTTGTCCTTGGCGCGCTCGAAGTCGTCCATGTCGACCAGACGCTTGTTCTGGCGCGCGGCGAACAGCGCCGCCTCGTTCACCAGGTTGGCGAGGTCGGCGCCCGAGAAGCCGGGCGTGCCGCGCGCGATGATCTCGGCCTTGACGTCGGGCGCGAGCGGAACCTTGCGCATGTGGACCTTGAGGATCTCCTCGCGGCCGCGGATGTCGGGCAGCGGCACCACCACCTGGCGGTCGAAGCGTCCCGGCCTGAGCAGCGCCGGGTCGAGCACGTCCGGCCGGTTGGTGGCGGCGATCACAATCACGCCAACAGTCGCCTCGAAGCCGTCCATCTCGACCAGCAGCTGGTTCAGCGTCTGCTCGCGCTCGTCGTTGCCGCCGCCGAGGCCCGCGCCGCGCTGGCGCCCGACCGCGTCGATCTCGTCGATGAACACGATGCACGGCGAGTGCTTCTTCGCCTGCTCGAACATGTCGCGCACTCGCGCCGCGCCGACGCCGACGAACATCTCGACGAAGTCGGAGCCAGAGATCGAGAAGAATGGCACCTTCGCCTCGCCCGCGATGGCGCGCGCGAGCAGCGTCTTGCCGGTCCCCGGCGAGCCGACCATCAGCACGCCGCGCGGAATGCGCCCGCCGAGCTTCTGGAACTTGGACGGGTCGCGCAGGAAGTCGACCAGCTCGGAAACATCCTCCTTGGCCTCCTCGCAGCCGGCGACGTCGGCGAAAGTGACCGTGTTGGTCGACTCGTCTAGCATGCGCGCGCGCGACTTGCCGAATGAGAACGCCCCGCCGCGCCCGCCGCCCTGCATCTGGCGCATGAAGAAGATCCACACCCCGATCAGCAGCAGCATCGGGAACCAGGACACGAAGATGTTCATCAGGAGCGAAGGCTCCTCTTCCGGCTTGGCTTCGATCTTGACCCCGTACTTGAGAAGATCGGAGACCAGCCAGATGTCGCCCGGCGAATAGCTCACCACCCTCTTTCCTTCGGTCGTGGTCGCCTTGAGCTGGCGTCCCTCGATCGTGACCTTGGCGATCTGGCCCGATTTCACCTCGTCCAGGAACTGCGAGTACTCCATCGGCGACTGCGCCGTGTGCCGGGTATTGAACTGGTTGAACACGGTCATCAGCACGAGCCCGATGACGAGCCAGATGACCAGGTTCTTAAGCATGTTGTTCAAAGACTTACTCCTTCGCCTAATGCGCTCATTCTAGCGCCGATTTCAGGCGGCGCCCCAACAAATACGTCTCGCGCGACTCGCCGCGCGACGCGCCCGGCTTGCGCACGGAAACCGTTTGAAACGTCTTCCTGGCTCGCGCCAGCACTTCATCGAAAGCTTCGCCCTGAAACACCTTGACCAGCAGGGCGCCCGACGGTTTCAGAACCTCGCACGCCAGCTCCAGCGCCACCTCAGCCAGCTCCGCCGCGCGCGCCTGGTCGACCCCGGGAATTCCCGACAGGTTGGGCGACAAATCCGAAAGCACCAGGTCCGCCGCGCCGCCAAGCGCCGCGCGGGCCGCCGCGCGCGCCTGCGTCTCGCGCACGTCTCCTTTCAGCACCGTAACCCCCGAGATGGGGGCGATTTCGAGCAGATCAATCGCCACCACCCGCCCGCGCGCTCCGGCCTTGCTCTCCGCGACCTGCGACCAGCCGCCGGGCGCCGCGCCGAGGTCGAGCACCCGCATCCCGGGCCGCAACAGCCTGTCCTTGCGGTCGATTTCCAGCAGCTTGTAGGCCGCGCGCGAGCGGTAGCCTACGGCCCTGGCCCGGCGCACGTAGGCATCGGTGACGTGG
Source organism: uncultured beta proteobacterium (assembly GCA_963832685.1). Taxonomy (GTDB): domain Bacteria; phylum Pseudomonadota; class Gammaproteobacteria; order Burkholderiales; family SG8-39; genus DAHVFK01. The sequence continues at coordinate 12,643 of CAWHUZ010000021.1, read as the reverse complement.
CGATGGAGCCAGGCTTTGCTGGATTTGGCCACCGGCCCGCGTCCGCCGTACGGTCTCTAGACGTAGCGGACGTCGATGATCTCGTAGCGCTTGACGCCGCCCGGGGTGCGAACCTCGACCACGTCGCCCGCGTCCTTGCCGATCAGCGCGCGCGCGATCGGCGAACTGATCGAGATCCGGCCTTCCTTGATCTCGGCCTCGTCCTCACCGACGATCTGGTAGGTCACGGCTTCGCCGCCCACCTCTTCCAGGTCGATGGTCGCGCCGAACACGCAGCGTCCCTCGGCATCGAGCAGCTTGGGGTCGATGATCTGCGCGTTCGAGAGCTTGGCCTCGATCTCGGCCAAGCGGCCCTCGACGAAGGCCTGCCGCTCGCGCGCCGCGTCGTACTCCGCGTTCTCCGAAAGGTCGCCGTGCGCGCGCGCCTCCGCGATCGCGATGATCACGTTCGGCCGCTCGACCGTCTTGAGGCGTTGCAGCTCGGCGCGCAGCAGCTCGGCGCCGCGCTTGGTGATCGGTGTCTTGGCCATGGCCCGATGTTACGCGACCTTGGCGGTCGCCGTCAGCTGGGCGTGCAGGTCCTGCAGGCGGTAGGGCTCGAGCTGGGCAAGGTGCTTCATGCCCGCGCACGCCGCTTTGGCGCCCGCGATGGTGGTGTAGTAGGTCACCCGCTGCGCCAGCGCCGTGATGCGGATCGAGCGCGAGTCCGAGATCGCGGTGCGCGTGTCCTCGACCGTGTTGACGATGAAGCTCACCTCGCCGTTCTTGATCATGTCCACGATGTGGGGCCGGCCTTCGGCGACCTTGTTGACCGCGCTTACCTGCACACCCTGGGCGGCGATCACGCTTGCGGTACCGCGGGTGGCGATGATCGTGAACCCGAGCTCCGCCAGGTCGCGCGCCACCAAGGCGGCCGCCTGCTTGTCGCCGTCGCGCACGCTGATGAACGCGCGCCCACCGGTGGGCAGCCGAACTCCCGCGGCGAGCTGCGATTTGACGAAAGCCTCGCCGAAGCTGCGACCCACGCCCATCACCTCGCCGGTCGACTTCATTTCGGGGCCCAGAATCGTGTCGACGCCCGGGAACTTGGAAAACGGAAACACCGCCTCCTTGACCGAAAAGTACGGCGGCCTCACCACCCCGCCGATGCCCTGTGCCGCGAGCGATTTGCCCGCCATGCAGCGTGCGGCGATCTTGGCCAGCGCCAAGCCGGTCGCTTTCGAAACGAAGGGCACGGTGCGCGAAGCGCGCGGATTCACCTCCAGCACGTAGACCACGTCGCGCTGGATGGCGAACTGGACGTTCATCAGGCCCACCACGTCGAGCGCGCGCGCGAGCATCTCGGTCTGGCGGCGCAGCTCGCGCTCGAGCTCGGCGGACAGGGAGTGCGGCGGCAGGCAGCAGGCAGAGTCGCCCGAGTGCACCCCGGCCTGCTCGACGTGCTCCATCACGCCGCCGACGAACACCTCCTTGCCGTCGGCGACGCAGTCGACGTCGACCTCGATCGCGTCCGACAGGTAGCGATCGAGCAGCACCGGGGAATCGTTGGATGCGCGCACCGCGTTTTCCATATATCGCTGCAGGTCCACCTGCTGGTGCACGATCTCCATCGCCCGCCCGCCGAGCACGTAGCTCGGGCGCACCACCACCGGATAGCCGATCTCCTCGGCGAGCTGGATCGCTTCCTCGGCCGAGCGCGCGGTGCGGTTCGGCGGCTGGCGCAGCTTCAGCCTGTCGATCAACTTCTGGAACCGCTCGCGGTCCTCGGCCGCGTCGATCATGTCGGCGCTGGTGCCGATAATCGGCACGCCCGCGGCGTCGAGTTCGCGCGCAAGTTTGAGCGGGGTCTGGCCGCCGTACTGCACGATCACCCCGAAGGGCTTTTCCTTGGCCACGATCTCGAGCACATCCTCGAGCGTGAGTGGCTCGAAGTAAAGCCGATCCGAGGTGTCGTAGTCGGTCGAAACGGTCTCCGGGTTGCAATTGACCATGATGGTCTCGAAGCCGTCCTCGCGCAGCGCGAGCGCCGCGTGCACGCAGCAGTAGTCGAATTCGATCCCCTGTCCGATCCGGTTCGGCCCGCCGCCGAGCACCATCACCTTGCGCCGTGCGCTCGGCGCCGCCTCGCATTCCTCTTCGTAGGTCGAGTACATGTACGCGGTGCTGGTCGCAAACTCCGCGGCGCAGGTGTCGACGCGCTTGTACACCGGGCGGATGCCGAGGGTGTGCCGCTTGGCGCGCACTTCCTTCTCGGTGGTGTTGAACAGATAGGCCAGCCGCCGGTCGGAAAATCCCTTGCGCTTGAGCAGCCTGAGCGTGCCGGCGTCGATCTCGGTCAGCAGCCGGTCGTCGAGCTCCATCTCCAGGTCGACGATCTCCTTGATCTGCGCCAGGAACCACGGATCGATGCGGGTCAGCCGGTAGACCTCCTCGAGCGTGAAGCCGTTCTCGAACGCGTCGCCGACGTACCAGATGCGCTCGGGGCCGGGCTCGCCCAATTCCTTTTCGATCGTCTCGCGGTCGGTAGTGCGCTGGTTTAGCCCGTCGACGCCGACCTCGAGCCCGCGCAGCGCCTTCTGGAACGATTCCTGGAACGTGCGCCCGATCGCCATGACCTCGCCCACCGACTTCATCTGCGTCGTGAGGCGGTCGTTGGCCTGGGGGAATTTCTCGAACGCGAAGCGCGGCACCTTGGTGACCACGTAGTCGATCGTCGGCTCGAACGAGGCGGGGGTCGCCCCGCCGGTGATCTCGTTCTTCAGCTCGTCGAGCGTGTAGCCGACCGCGAGCTTGGCCGCGACCTTGGCGATCGGGAAGCCGGTCGCCTTCGACGCCAGCGCCGAGGAGCGCGACACGCGCGGGTTCATCTCGATCACCAGCATCTGGCCGTTTTCCGGGTTGATCGCGAACTGCACGTTCGAGCCGCCCGTGTCCACCCCGATCTCGCGCAGCACCGCGATCGAGGCGTCGCGCATGATCTGGTATTCCTTGTCGGTGAGCGTCTGCGCCGGCGCCACCGTGATCGAGTCGCCGGTGTGCACGCCCATCGGATCGAGGTTCTCGATCGAGCAGATGATGATGCAGTTGTCGCGCTTGTCGCGCACCACTTCCATCTCGAACTCTTTCCAGCCGAGCACCGACTCCTCGATCAACAGCTCGCGCGTCGGCGAGGCTTCGAGCCCCCGTTCGCAGATGGTGACGAATTCCTCGCGGTTGTAGGCGATGCCGCCGCCGCTTCCGCCGAGGGTGAACGAAGGACGGATCACGACCGGGAAGCCAATCCCGGCCTGTACCTGCAGCGCCTCCTCCATCGAGTGCGCGAGCGCCGAGCGCGGGCAGGCGAGCCCGATGCGCTGCATCGCGCGCTTGAATTTCTCGCGGTCCTCTGCCTTGTCGATCGCCTCGCGCGAGGCGCCGATCAGCTCCACGCCGAATTTCTCGAGAACCCCTTCGCGCGCGAGGTCGAGCGCGCAGTTGAGCGCGGTCTGGCCGCCCATGGTCGGCAGCAGGGCGTCCGGCCGCTCCTTCTCGATGATCCGTTCCACCACGCGCCAGGTGATCGGCTCGATATAGGTCGCATCCGCCATTCCCGGGTCCGTCATGATGGTCGCCGGGTTGGAATTCACCAGCACCACCCGGTAGCCCTCTTCGCGCAGCGCCTTGCACGCCTGGGCCCCGGAATAGTCGAACTCGCAAGCCTGTCCGATGACGATCGGCCCGGCGCCGATGATCAGCACGCTCTTCAGGTCAGTTCGTTTTGGCATCGCTCATCAGCTTCGCGAAGCGGTCGAACAGGTAACCGATGTCGTGCGGGCCCGGGCTTGCCTCGGGGTGTCCCTGGAAGCAGAACGCCGGCCGGTCGGTGTAGGCCAGGCCCTGCAGCGAACCGTCGAACAGCGAGACGTGCGTCGGCCTGACGCCCGGCGGCAGCGACTGCGGATCGACCGCGAAGCCGTGGTTCTGGCTCGTGATCACGACCTGCCCCGTGTCGAGGTCCTTGACCGGGTGGTTGGCGCCGTGGTGGCCGAACTTCATTTTCACCGTCCTCGCCCCCGCGGCGAGGCCCATGAGCTGGTGTCCGAGGCAGATCCCGAACACGGGAAGATCTTTTCTTTCAAGCAGTTCCCGGATCGTCCGAATCGCGTAGTCGCACGGCTCCGGGTCGCCGGGGCCGTTCGACAGAAAAATCCCGTCCGGCTTAAGCGCGAGCGCTTCGCTCGCGCTCGCCTGCGCCGGCAGCACGCTGACGCGGGCGCCGCGCTCGACCAGGAGCCGCAGGATGTTGCGCTTGATGCCGTAGTCGTAGGCGACGACGTGAAAGCGCGCCTCGCCGGCTGCGGAATGACCCTTGCCGAGCGCCCAGGCCCCCTCCTGCCACGCGTACGGCTTGGCGGTGCTGACGACCTTCGCCAGATCCATTCCGGCCAGGCCGGGGAAGGCGCGCGCCGCCGCCAAGGCCCGGTCGATGTCGACCTCCCCGGCGACCACGCAGCCGTTCTGCGCCCCCTTCTCGCGCAGCAGGCGGGTCAGGCGGCGGGTATCGATGTCGGCCACCGCCACCACGCCGTTTGCCGCCAGGTATTCGGCCAGGCCGCGTTGGGAGCGCCAGTTGGAGTGCGCCGCCGGCACATCGCGCACCACCAGGCCCGCCGCGAAAACTCTCGACGACTCGTCGTCCTCCACGTTGGTTCCCGTGTTGCCTATGTGGGGATAGGTCAGCGTCACGATCTGGCGGCAGTAGGACGGGTCGGTGAGGATCTCCTGGTAGCCGGTCATCGCGGTGTTGAACACCACTTCCCCGGCCGACAGGCCTGCGGCGCCGACCGCGCGGCCCCGGAACACCGTCCCGTCGGCGAGGACGAGTGCGGCAGGTTCGAGAGCGGCCAAGACGCTAACTCCAGGAGTAGATGTGAAAAAGCGGAAGAGGCTGGCGCCCCTCCCGCTCATTTGAGCAGCGAATTATACCGGCTCGGCGGCCTCCCCGGCAACGTGCCGCTACTTGATTCCCAGCACGTCTGACATATCGAACAAACCTGCCTTCTTGCCGCGCAGGAACTTGGCCGCGCGCAGCGCGCCCAGCGCGTAGGTCATGCGGCTCGACGACCGAACCCCGACCTCGACCCGCTCGCCGGCGCCGGCGAAGATCACGGTGTGTTCGCCGACGATGTCGCCGCCGCGGATGGCATGGAAACCGATCGCCTTGGGATCGCGCTCGCCAGTGTCGCCGTGGCGCCCGTACACCGCGCAGGCTGCGAGGTCGCGCCCCAGCGCGCGCGCCACCACCTCACCCAGCTTGAGCGCCGTCCCGGAGGGCGCGTCGATCTTGTGCCGGTGATGCGCCTCGACGATCTCGACGTCGTAGCCGTCGCCCAGGATCCGGGCCGCCGTTTCGGCGAGCTTGAAGACGACATTGACGCCGACCGCCATGTTCGGCGCCATCACCAGCGCGACACGCTTCGCCGCTTGCGTGATGCGCGCCTTCTGCGCGTCCGAGAAGCCGGTGGTGCCGATCACCATCGCCTTGCCGAGGCGCGCGCAGGCCTCAAGGTGCGAGAGCGTGGCCTCGGGGCGCGTGAAATCGATCAGCACTTCCGCGGCGGCAAGCCCCGCGTCGACGTCTTGCCCCAGCTTCACCGCGCACGGCAAGCCGGCGAACTCGCCGACTTCGCGCCCCAGCGCCGGGTGCCCTGCACGCTCCAGGACCGCGGCCAGCTCGAGCTCGGCATCGCCGAGCACCGCCTCGAGCAGGGCGCGCCCCATGCGCCCGGCGCCACCCGCGATCGCGACCCTCACCCGCCCGTCTCCTGGAACTTTTCGCGCTCGCCCGCGGCCACGACGTCTCCCTCCACCCGAACCAGCTTCCCGTCCTTGAAGAACGCAGCCAGCTTGCGCTCCTGCGGCTTGCCGCCGGGGACCTTGAGGTAATAGACGTAATCCCAGCGGTCGGCGTGGAAGATGTCGGTCACCAGCGGAGTGCCCATGACAAAGCGCACCTGCTCCTTGGACATGCCGGGCTTGAGCTGCGAAACCATCTCCTGCGAGACGTAGTTGCCCTGCTGGATCTCGATCGTGTACGAATCGAACAACCCGGTGAGGCCGCCGCAGCCCGCGAGCGCAGGCAACGCGGCGGCAATGAGCACGCGAAAAGGAAGCCGCACGGCAGGAAGCCTAATTTCCAAGGGACGGGAAAGGCTATATCATAAACGACGATCGATATCGCGGGACCCGCCCGACGATGAGCACTGCGCAAAGCCTGAAGGACATCGGCCTCAAGGCGACGCTTCCGCGGCGCAAGATCCTGGAGCTGTTCGAGACCAGCAAGGACGTGCGCCATTTGTCGGCGGAAGACGTCTATCGCAAGCTGATCGCGGAGGGGATCGACGTCGGGCTGGCGACCGTCTACCGCGTACTGACCCAGTTCGAGCAGGCAGGTCTGCTTTCACGCCAGCATTTCGAGACCGGCAAGGCGGTATTCGAGCTCAACCAAGGGGGCCATCACGACCACCTGGTCTGCCTGCAGTGCGGCAGAGTCGAGGAGTTCTACGATCCCGAAATCGAAAAGCGGCAGATGGAGATCGCGCGCAAGCGCGGATTCGATCTGCGCGGCCATTCGCTCGCGCTATACGCGGACTGCAGCAAGCCGGACTGCGAGCACCGCGCCGCGGCACGGCACCTGGAGCCCGACTCCTCCGCCGACGCCTAGCCGCCCAGCATCTCGGCGGCGTGGCGGCGCGTGGTCGCGGTGATCTGCGCTCCGCCCAGCATGCGCGCGAGCTCTTCGATCCGCGCCTTGCCCTCGAGCCGCTGCACGCTCACCGCGAGCTTGCCGCGCCCGCCCCCGCGAATCACCGTCCATTGCTGGTCGCCCTGCGCGGCGACCTGCGGCAAATGGGTCACGCACAGCACCTGGCGCTCGCGTCCGAGCCGGCGCAGGGAGCGGCCGACGGTCTCCGCCACCGCGCCGCCGATGCCCGAGTCGACCTCGTCGAACACCAGCGTGCCGACCGGAGACGCCTTGCTGGCGACGAGTTGCAGCGCGAGACTGACGCGCGAGAGCTCGCCACCGGAAGCGACCTTCGCCAGCGGCCGCAACGGCAGGCTCGGGTGCGATGACACCTCGAACTCGACCTCCTCCGCTCCGGCCGCCGCCGGCGTATCGAGCGGCCGCAGCGCGACCGCGAAGCGCCCGCCGCTCATCGCGAGCTGCTGCATGCCTTCGCTCACCGCCTTGGCAAGCGCCTCGGCGGCGATCTTGCGGCGCGCAGACAACTTCTTCGCCGCCGCGCCGAAGCGATCGCTCGCGGCGCCGACCTCGCGCCGCAACGCTTCCGGGTCCACCGCGAGGTCCAGCTCCGCGAGCCGCGCCTGCAGCTCGCCCGCGAGGTTCGCGAGCTCCGCCGGACGCACGCGGAGCTTGCGCCCGGCCGCGTGCAACGCATCGATGCGCGATTCCGCGTCGCGCAGCGCCTCGGGGTCGAGCTCGACGCGACTCGCGTAGCGGCGCAGCTCGCGCAGCGCCTCCCCCGCCTGCGCCGCGGCGGATTCGAGTCCCTCGACCACCGGCCCGAGCTGCGCATCGTGGTCGCACAGCGTGCGCAGGCGGCCGATCACCGCCGCGAGTTGCCGCAGGCTCGCGCCGTCAGCCTCCGACAGCGTGTCGATCGATGCCTGTGCGCCCTCCAGCAGCGCCGAGCCATGGGCGAGGCGCGCGTGCTCGGCCGAGAGCTGGTCCCATTCGCCCTCGCGCGGCGCGAGCTTGGTCAGCTCGTCGACCTTGTCCTGCAGATCGGCGCGCTCGGCTTCACGCTGCGCGAATTGCGCCTGAGCTTCGGCCGCGAGCGCTTCGAGCCGTTTCCAGGCTCGGAACGCCTCGGCCGTTTCGCGCGCCAGCGCCTCGGCGCCGGCGTGCGAGTCGAGCAGCTCGCGCTGCGCGGCCGCGCGCAGCAGCGACTGGTGCGCGTGCTGGCCGTGGATGTCGACCAGGTATTCGCCCGCCTCGCGCAGCTGCGCCAAGGTGGCCGCGTGGCCGTTGATGAAGCTGCGCGAGCGCCCCGCGGGGTCGATGCTGCGCCTCAGGATGAGCCTCCCGGGGTCGCCTTCCAGCTCGCGCTCGGCGAGCCAGGCCGCGAGCGGCGCGCCCGCGTCGAGATCGAATTCCGCCGACAGCTCGGCCCGCTCGGCGCCCTCGCGCACCGTCGCCGCGTCGGCGCGGCCGCCCATCAGCAGCTCGATCGCGTCCACCAGGATCGACTTGCCCGCCCCTGTCTCGCCGGTCAATACCGTGAATCCGGCGCCGAATTCGATTTCGACCTGCTGCACGATGACGAAGTCGCGGATGCCCAGGGCGCGCAGCATTGCCGCTCGACTCAGTCCGGGTCGCCGGCGTCGCGGCCCCTGTCCACCGCCTCGCTCCAGCGCAGCTTCTCGCGCAGCATCACGAAGTAGCTGTAGCCAGGAGGATGGACGAAGCGCACCGACTGCTCCGAGCGGCGCAGCACGAGCCGGTCGCCCTGCGCCATGTCGGCCAGCGCATAGCCGTCGAAATGTGCGCGAGCGTCGAGCGCGCGCACAAGGACGATTTCGATCAGGCTGCGGTCGGTCACGCTCACCGGGCGCGCCGACAGCGTGTGCGGATTGAGCGGCACGAGCGCGAACGCGCCCACGCTCGGATGCAGGATGGGTCCCTGCGCCGAGAGCGCGTATGCCGTGGACCCGGTCGGCGTCGCGACGATGACGCCGTCCGCGCGCAGCGTGTAGACATACTCGCCGTCGATGTAGACCTCGAATTCGATCAGCCTGCCTTGCGAGCCTTTGCCCACCACGGCTTCGTTCAGCGCCAGCGTGCGCTGCACGAGGTCGCCGTCGCGCCGGATTTCGGCCTCCAGCAGGGCGCGCTCCTCGAGTACGTAGCGGCCGTCCAGGATGGTGCCGATCGACGCTTGCATGTCTTTCAGGGCGATATCGGTCATGAAGCCGAGGCGCCCCAGGTTGACCCCCGCGAGCGGCACGCCGTGACGCACCAGATTGCGCGCCGCCGCAAGCATGGTGCCGTCCCCGCCGACCACGATCGCCAGGTCCGCGCCGCCGCCGATGGTCTCGTAGTCGACCCCGCGCGCCGCGTCGCCGAACGCGGGCGCGGTTTCCTTCTCGACCAGCACCTCGCAGCCCCGCGCCTCGAGCAGCCTGCGCAACTCCCGCAGCGAGGCCGCGATTTCGGGGCTGTAGTGCTTGCCGATCAGGGCCACGCGGCGGAAGGCTAAGGGCATGATGGCGGCGATTTAACCACAGCGGGGGTCGGCGGGAAATGTAGAATGGTCTCATGCTGGACAAGCGCGCGCAGATCCTGCTGAAGACCCTGGTCGAGCGGTACATCGCCGAGGGCCAGCCGGTGGGCTCGCGCACGCTTTCCAAGTACTCCGGCCTGGACCTTTCGCCGGCGACGATTCGCAACGTGATGTCCGACCTGGAGGAGATGGGCTTCATCTCCAGCCCCCACACTTCGGCCGGACGCATTCCGACCCCGCTCGGCTACCGCTTTTTCGTCGACACGCTGCTGGTGACCCGGCCGCTGCAGTCGGGCGAAATCCACCGGCTCGAGGGGCAGTTCCACCCGGACAATCCACAGCGCGCGATCCAGTCGGCGTCGCACCTGCTGTCGCAACTGACGCACTTCGCCGGCGTCGTGATGACCCCGCGCCGGCGCGCCGGCGCGTTCCGCCACATCGAATTCCTCAGGCTGTCCGAGCGGCGCGTGCTGCTGATCGTTGTCACGCCCGAGGGCGACGTGCAGAACCGGATCCTGTTCACCGATCGCGACTACACTCAGTCGGAGCTGATCGAGGCGGGCAACTACATCAACCAGAACTACGCCGGCCAGAGCTTCGAGGACGTACGCCAGCGCCTGCACCAGGAGCTGCGCGAGATACGGCAGGACATGATCATGCTCATGACCGCGGCGCTCGAGGCCGGCGACAAAGCGGTGAGCGAAAGCGGCGAGGAGTACGTGATCTCGGGCGAGCGCAACCTGCTCGAGGTGAGCGAGCTGTCGCAGGACATGAAGCGCATGCGCCAGCTGTTCGAGCTGTTCGAGAAGAAGACCTCCCTGCTGCAGATCCTGGACGTCTCCCTGCGCGGCCAGGGCGTGCAGATTTTCATCGGCGGCGAGTCGGGTTTCTCGACCCCGGACGAAGTGAGCGTGGTGACCGCGCCGTACAAGGTCGACGGCGAGGTGGTCGGCACGGTGGGCGTGATCGGGCCGACGCGCATGGCCTACGACCGCGTGGTGCCGATCGTCGACGTCACTGCGAAGCTCCTTTCGAGCGCGCTGTCGCAGGGCTAGGCGGGTGACGGACCGGTTTCGCCGCGAGCCGGCGTTCGATCACGGCCGCGCGGCGTGCGACGGCATCCTGCTGGTCAATCTCGGCACCCCTTCGGCGTCGACAACCGGCGCGGTGCGGCGCTATCTCGCCGAGTTCCTGTCCGACCCGCGCGTGGTGGAAATCCCGCGCCCGCTCTGGCTGCCGATCCTGTACGGCGTGATCCTGACGGTGCGACCGGCGCGCTCTGCGCGCAAGTACGCCGAGATCTGGACCCCGGAGGGCTCGCCGCTCGCGGTGCACACGGCGCGCCAGGCGGCAATGCTCGCGGCCTCGCTCGGCGCGAACGCGCCGCTGGTGGAGCACGCGATGCGCTACGGCGTGCCGAGCCTCGGGTCGGCGCTCGAGCGCCTGCGCGCCGCGGGCTGCGACCGCATTCTGGTGCTGCCGCTCTACCCGCAATACGCCGCCAGCACCACGGCCAGCACCTTCGACGCGGTCTGCGCCTGGCTCGCGCGCGCGCGCAACGCGCCCGAGCTGCGGTTCGTGAAGCATTTCCACGATCACCCCGCATACGTCACGGCGCTCGCCGCCGGCGTAAAGCGCTACTGGGACGCGCACGGACGCGGCGCGAAGCTGGTGATGAGTTTCCACGGCCTGCCGCGCTTCGCGCTCGAGCGCGGCGATCCCTATCATTGCGAGTGCCAGGCCACCGGCCGCCTCCTGGCGCAGGCGCTCGGCCTCGGACAGGACGAATACCTGGTGACTTTCCAGTCGCGTTTCGGACGCGCCGAGTGGCTGCAGCCGTACACCGAGCCGACCTTGATCGCGCTTGCGCGGCAGGGCATCGGGCGCGTCGACGTCGTCTGCCCGGGCTTCGTCGCGGACTGCCTCGAAACCCTGGAAGAGATCGGGATCGGCGCCCGGCGCGCGTTTCTGGCGAACGGCGGGCGCGAGTTCCACCTCGTTCCCTGCCTGAACGAAGCGCCGGAGTGGATCGACGCCCTGGCCGCGATCTGCGCCGCGCACAGCTGGGCCCCGCGCGACGCCGCGGCCGGGGACCTCGCGCGCCGCGAGCAGCGCGCGGCCGCCATGGGGGCGAAAGCCTAACCCGCCAGCGCGGCGCTCACGCGCCGGTGCAGAGTCTCGCGCTCGTCCTGCGGGCGCTGCGCGAGGCGCGCCGCCCAGAGCGGAAACAGATTGCTCTCCTCGCGGTGCTCGTGCTTGGCCAGCGTGCCGGACAGGATCGCGACGAAAGGCTCGATTTCCCAGGCTTCCGGTACCGCGCCTGGCGGCGCGTCGGCGAAGCACTTTTCGACTTCTTCCAACTGCAGCAGGAGCTCGTCGTGCTCGTGCAGCATGGTTTCGAGCGGCTCGACCGCGGGTCGCGGCCCGAGCTCCGGCGCGAGGATGCCGTTCTCCGCCTCGACGTGGCGCCGCAGGCCGACCGCGAAGGCTTCGAGCATCGGCATTGCGCTCGCGGGGTCGCCCGCATTCAGGCGGCGCAGCGCGCGTCCGAGCAGCCCATCCAGCCTGCGATGGTCGCGCGTCAGCGAGTCCAGCGCGTCCTGCGCCGGCGTGTCGAGCGCGAGCCGGACCGTCGCCTCCCACCCGTCCGCGGACGAGGCGCTGCCCCAGGCCAGCGCGTCGCGCAGCTGAAGGTTGAGGCTGCGCAGCAGCAGCGCGGGGTCGTCGCGGGTCAGCAGGCGCAGCGCGCCGCCCGGGCGCAGCTCGCGCAGCGCGGCAAGCGCGCTGAGCGCGAGCCGGCTGTCAGACTCCTGCCTCAGATCGACCGTTTCGACCGGACCCGCCATATGCGGCTATTTTGGCATGCGAACGGGGCCCCTCTTGAATCGCGGCGCCGCACCCCCAACATGCCAACGGTTGCCAGTGGAGCCTGGAATTTACGAAATGTCAGAGCCGACCCCCAACCCCCAGACCCCGGAGCCCGAAGGCTCCGCCCGGGCGGAGGCGCCCGCGGAGAAGTCCCTCGAGGAGCGGCTCGCCGAGGCCGAAGCGCGCGTCGGCGAGTCGCGCGATACCGCCCTGAGGGCCCTGGCGGAGGCCGATAACGTGCGCAAGCGCGCGGCAGCGGAGATCGCCGGCGCTCACAAGTACGCCCTCGAGCGCTTCGTCGAATCGCTGCTGCCGGTGGTCGACAGCCTCGAGGCTGCGCTGGGCGCGGCGCAGGCCGCGCCGAAGGCCGTCAAAAGCGGCATCGAGCTGACCCTGAAGCAGCTGCGCAGCGTGCTCGAGAAGGCCGGCGTGCGCGACATCGCGCCTGCGGCGGGAGCGAAATTCGACCCCAACTGGCACCAGGCGATGGT
>CAWHUZ010000020.1:0-17733 GCA_963832685.1 uncultured beta proteobacterium | reverse complement strand
CGTGTAGCCCTGGCGCTCGAGCAGCTGCAGCACTTCCTGCTCGCTGAAGTTCTTCGGCACCGGCACCGGGAAGGCGATCACCAGGCGCGGGTCGCCGTGCCCGGCGCAGCGTTGCTCGAGCGCGCGGTAGATCGAATCCGGCGTGTCGCGCGCCACCGGCTTGCCGCAGCCGCGGCAGTCAGCGTCGCCGCGCGCGCGTAGAGCAGCTTGAGGTGGTCGTTCAGCTCGGTCATCGTGCCGACCGTCGAGCGCGAGGTGCGCACCGGGTTGGTCTGGTCGATCGCGATGGCGGGCGGGATGCCTTCGATCGCGTCGACCTGGGGCTTGTCCATGCGGTCCAGGAACTGGCGCGCGTAGGGGCTGAAGGTCTCGACGTAGCGGCGCTGGCCTTCGGCGTAGAGCGTGTCGAACACGAGCGAGGACTTGCCCGAGCCCGAGACGCCGGTGACCACGACCAGCTCGCCGGTCGGGATCGAAAGCGTGAGGTTCTTGAGGTTGTTCTGCCGGGCGCCGCGGACGACGATCGCCTCGGCCGGAAAGGATTCGGGTTTCACGGATACGCAATGCCGGGAGGAGGCGTATTGTATGGTCTTGCGAAGACCGCGCAAGGAGACGGGATTGAAGCTGCGCAAGCTCCTCTTTCTAGCGGCGATCCTGCTGCCTGCCCGCGCTCGCGCGCGCGGCCGCGCCGGTGATGGTGCTGACGATCGACGGCGCGATCGGGCCGGCGACCTCGGACTACGTCCAGCGCGGCCTCGAGGCGGCGCAGAAGGACGGCGCGCAGCTGGTGGTGCTGAAGATGGACACCCCCGGCGGCCTGAGCAGCGCGATGCGCGAGATCATCAAGGACATCCTCGCTTCGCCGGTGCCGGTGGCGGCCTACGTCGCGCCCTCCGGGTCGCGCGCCGCGAGCGCCGGGACCTACATCCTGTACGCGAGCCACTTCGCGGTCATGGCGCCGGCGACCAACCTCGGCGCGGCGACGCCGATCCAGATCGGCGCGCCGTCGGCGCCCGCGCCGGCAAAGAGCGACAAGAAGGGCAAGAAGGGCAAGAGCAGGATTCAGGCAGCACGCTCGAGCACAAGATGGTGAACGACGCCTCGGCCTACATCCGCGGCCTGGCGCAGATGCGCGGGCGCAACGCCAAGTGGGCCGAGCGCGCGGTGCGCGAGGCGGTGAGCCTGTCCGCGACCGAAGCCGAGAAGATGAACGTGATCGACTTCATCGCCGACAGCGTGCCGGCGCTGCTCGAAGAAGCTCGACGGCCGCAAGGTGAAGGCGGGCGGCGTCGAGCGCACGCTCGATCTCGCCGGCGCCAGGATCGAAGAGCTTCGAGCTCGGCTGGCGCACCCGGCTGCTCGGCGTGATCACCGAATCCGAGCGTCGCCTACCTGCTGGTGCTGCTCGGCATTCTCGCGGTGATCTACGAGTTCTCCAATCCCGGGCTGGTGCTGCCCGGCGTGGTCGGCGCGATCTGCATCCTGCTCGGGATGTACGCGTTCCAGCTGCTGCCGGTGAACTACGCCGGGCTGGGGCTGATCCTGCTCGGCATCGCGTTCATGATCGGCGAGGCTTTCCTGCCCGCGTTCGGCTCGCTCGGCATCGGCGGGCTGATCGCGTTCGTGATCGGCTCGATCATCCTGATCGACACCGACGCGCCCGGGTTCGCGATCCCGTACGCGCTGATCGGCGGCATCGCCGCGGCGAGCGCCGCGTTCCTGATCCTGGTAGTCGGCATGCTGGTCAAAGGCCGGCGCCGGCCGGTGGTGAGCGGGCGGGAGGAGATGATCGGCGCGAGCGGCGTCGCGCTCGAGGACATCCAGGGCGAAGGCTGGGCGCGCGTGCACAGCGAAACCTGGCGCGTGCGCTCGAGCGCGCCGCTGGCGAAGGGCCAACGCTTGCGCGTCACCGCAATCGACGGTCTCACACTTGACGTGGTGGCGGAACCCGGTAACGGCAACGGAGGATAGCGATGCCATTCAGTCTCGGCTTCAATTTCGTCTACGGCGTGCTGATCATCATCATCGTGCTGGCGTTTTCGTCGATGCGCATCCTGCGCGAGTACGAGCGCGCGCGTGGTCTTCATGCTCGGCCGCTTCCACAAGGTCAAGGGCCCCGGAATGATCCTGCTGATTCCGGGCATCCAGCAGATGGTGCGCATGGACCTGCGCACCGTGGTGCTCGACGTGCCGAGCCAGGACGTCATCTCGCGCGACAACGTCTCGGTCAAGGTCAACGCGGTGTTGTACTTCCGCGTCGTCGACCCGGAGAAGGCGGTAATCCAGGTCGCCGATTTCCTCGGCGCCACCAGCCAGCTGGCGCAGACTACGCTGCGCGCGGTGCTCGGCAAGCACGAGCTGGACGAGATGCTGGCCGAGCGCGACAAGCTCAACCTCGACATCCAGACCGTGCTCGACACGCAGACCGACGCCTGGGGCATCAAGGTCGCGAACGTCGAGATCAAGCACGTCGATCTCGACGAGAGCATGGTGCGCGCCATCGCGCGCCAGGCCGAGGCCGAGCGCGAGCGGCGCGCCAAGGTCATCTACTCCGAAGGCGAGGCGCAGGCGGCCGAAAAGCTGCTGCAGGCGGGCGTGAAGCTGTCCACCCAGCCCGAGGCGATGCAGCTGCGCTACATGCAGATCCTGACCGAGATTGCCAACGACAGGAGCAACACGATCGTGTTTCCGGTGCCGGTCAACCTGCTCGGCGCGCTGGGTGAATTGGTGAAGCGCAGCGGCAACTGAGCGCAGGAGATCGCCCGGGGAATCGAGCTGATCATGCGTCAGGGCCTGATATAGCTCCAGCCGGCGCGCTCCTTGTCGGCGATCTCGATCACGCCGCCGGGCACCACCCGGCTGCCGCCGATCAGGTCCGCCTTCGTGATCTTCATCTTCTGCATCGTGTTGCCGCAGGCGACGATGTCGACGCTTTGGTCCATCGCGCCGTTGACGCGCGCGGCGACCTTGGACTGGGCCTTGAGCATGTTGAGCCCAGGCCCGTAAGCCACGATCTCGACGTCCACGTTGCCCTTGCCCAGCGCCTGCTGCAGGTTCTGCGCGTTGTTGAGCGCCAGATTCCACTTGGCCGGATCGTTGTCGCTCACCTGGAGGACGACCTGGTACTTCCTGCCCGCGTCCGCCATGGCTTGCGGCGCCGCGATCATCCCGGCCAGCCCGGCCAGCACCGTCATGACTGCAACTATCTGTTTCATTTTCTCTCCTCTCTGTTTTCTGGTGGTCCGTTCGGGGGCAATGGACGCCCGCGACGCTCATAAGACGGATGGTGCGCCGAGTTTATTCCATGGAATAAACTCGGGCGTTGAGGCGTCACTTCGGGCATGAGGATGCGGAGGCTGTTCGGCGTATCGGCGCAATTCCGCGCGCAGGTCGAGGCGCAGCGCGAGCCGTTGTTCCGGCTGGCGTATTCCTGGTGCCACGACGCCGCGCTGGCCGACGACCTGGCGCAGGAAACGATGCTGCGCGCGCTCGACCGCGGCGCGCAGCTGAACGACGCGCAGCGGCTCAAGGCCTGGCTGTGCGCGATCCTCGCCAACTGCCTCAAGGACCACTACCGGCGCGCGCGCCCGCTCGAGCCGCTCGACGAGGACATGCCGGCGCAGGGCGAGACGCCCGAGGCGGCGAGCGCGAGCGGCCAGCTTGCGGCGCGGGTGCGGGCCGAGGTCGGACGCCTGCCGCTGGGGCAGCGCCAGGTGGTGACGCTGGTCGACCTCGAAGGATTCTCCTATGCCGAAGTGGGCCGGATCCTCGAAGTGCCGATCGGGACGGTGATGAGCCGGCTGTGCCGGGCGCGCGAGGCGCTCAGGGCGCGGCTGATTGATTTCGCGGCCGGGCAGAACAACAAGGTCAGGAGCATTCGATGAGCCGGGAACGGGAAGTGTCGCAGGAGATGCAGAACGCGTTCGTCGATGGCCAGCTCGACGCCGCCGACTGGACCGCGCTGGTCGAGCGCATGGGCAGCGACGAGGCGCTCAGGCGCCAGGTGTGCGAGCTGCGCACATTGAAGGACATGGTCAAGGGCGCTTACGCCGACGCGCGTCCGCGCGGCGCGGCGCCCGCGGCCGACCGCCGCGGCTGGGCGCGGGTGGCCGGGCTCGCGCTGGTGTTCGCGCTGGCGGGCTGGCTCGTGCACGACGCGACCGATCGCGGCCAGGCCGCCGCGGAGCCGCGCGGCGTCGCGGCCGGCGGCATCGTGGTGCACGTTGCCTCGTCGAGCGGCGAGGTGGTGAACACGGCGCTGCAGGAAGTGGAGGACTATCTGCGCGATGCGCGCGCCGCCGGGCGCAAGGTGAAGGTCGAGATCGTCGCCAACCAGACCGGCCTCGACATCCTGCGCGCCGGCAAATCGGCCTACGCAAAGCAGCTCGAGCGCCTGCGCGAGACCTACCCGAACCTGACCTACGTCGCCTGCCACCAGACCGCCGACCGGCTGAGCGAGAAGGGGATCGCGGTGAAGCTGCTGCCGGGCGTGCACTTCGCGCCGACCGCGCTGGACGAGATCGTCAAGCGCATGCAGCAGGGCTGGGTCTACATCCGCGCCTGAGCCGCGCCTCAGGGAACGATGCGCTCGGCGCGGAAGCGCCCGAGCAGGCGCGCGAACATCTGCTCGCTGTCGACCACGTCGTGAAAGCCGTGCAGGCGCGACTTGGTGACGCTCGACATGACGTCCCAGTCGCAGCCGAACACGTAGTCGCCGAAAGGCCAGGCCACCAGCTGGTCGAAGCGCCAGGGCTGCAGGCCGTGCTTGCGCACCATCGCTTCCCATAGCGGCGCCTTGTCGGCCATGTGCGCCACGAGCGAAATCGTCTGCGGTTCGGCCCAGGGCATCTCGAAAGCTTCCGCGATGCGCGGCCACAGGTTGCACCAGCGGAAGAAGTCGCCGTTGGTGATGTTGTAGGCCTGGTTGGCGCAGCGCGGCTCGGTCGCCGCCCACAGCGCGGCATTGGCCATGTGGGCCGATTCGGTCACCTGGTAGACCGAGCGCCAGGCGCCCGGCTTGCCGGGAAAGCGCAGCGGCAGCCCGAGTTCCTTCGAGATCGCGGCGTACACCGCGATCACCGGCACGATACTCATTGCCGTGCCCGGCGCGAAGCCGCACAGGGTCTGCGGCCGCAGCTCGCTCCAGTTCCAGCGCTTGCCGCGCTGAAACGCCGTGAGCCAGTCGATCTGGTCGAAGTAGTAGTTCGGGCCGAGATGGCGCGGGTCGTCTTCCCGCGCCGGGGTGCGGAACGGCCCCAGGTGCGAGCCGTAGTACTTGGTGCCGGTCACCAGCACCGCGCGCTCGAGGCCGGGCGCGACCGCGTCGATGGCGGAGACCGCGTTCACCAGCATGTCGCGGTTGGCGGCGACGTTCTGCGCGTAGTCGGCCGCCGCGCCCGCGCCGGCCTGGAAGGCGCAATAGAAAACGTGCGTGGCGCCCTCGAGCTCGCGCAGCTTGCGCCCGGTGTCGGCCGGATCGAGCAGATCGAGCGAGAGGTAACGCACGCGCTCGCGATCCTCGCCCCGGCGACGCGAAAGGCCGACCACGCGCCAATCGGGCAGGCTCGCGAGCCGCTCGACGACGTAGCGCCCGATCACGCCGAGCGCACCGGCGACGACGGCGGTCTTCATCGCTCAGGGGCGTGCGTAGGCCCAGCCCTCGAGCTGGCGTCGCATCACGTGCGCCAGCCCGGTCTTGACGAACTCGACCCCGCCCAGCATGTCGTCGCGGTTCAGCTTCATGCTCGCCATGGTGTTCTCGCAGGCGATCACGCGGATGCCCTCGTCGATCACCTGTGTCACGCGGTCGCGCCAGTCGGATTCCGCCTCGAGCATGCGGATCGCCGGCCCGTAGACGACGATCTCGAGCTGCACCTTGTCCGGCCCGAGGTCGTGGCGCACGTTGCGCGCGTTACTCAGCGCGAGACCCCACACCTTCGGGTTTTCGTCACTGATCTGGATCAGCAGGCGCTGGGGCCGCTCCTGGGCGAGGGCGGGGCCGGCGAGGGCGGCGCCGAGCAGCGCGGCGGCGAGCAGGAATCGCATGGCGAGTTCCTTTGCGTTAAGGCGACGCCCGAATTATGCGTCCTCGGCGAGCGCGTCACCCGTGACCAGGCGAACCAGGTCCTTGAGCTCGGCGGACCGGTTGACGAAGCGGCAGCCCGAGCGGCGCGCGCGGCGGCCGTCCTTGAGTTTCACCTGCTCCGAGTACCTCACCTCCATGTCGACGCACACCGGTCCGGTCGACGGATGCTCGATGATGCAGCCCCTGAGCACGGTGCCCGGCTCGAGCGTGATGCCGGAGCTGTAGAGCAGAATTCCGACGCCCGTGGCGCTGATGTCGATCACGTGGGCGTTGAACGACATGACGCCGCCGGCATCGGCGAGGCAGCGCAGCGGAAGGCCCCGCCTGGGCGCGCTGCGGCTCTCCATCCGGCGCTGGCGGCCGACCATGACCTCGGGAAAGCGCAGCCGGATCGCCTCGTTGCCGGACAGGCGGACCGGGCGCGGCTCCGCGGCGACGAACTCCACGTGCCAGCCGGCGAGCGAGCAGGCGAAGTCGCAGCGCGGTCGCGCGAGCAGCGCCGCGTTCGCCTCGGCATCGGCGCTGCGCGCGACGACGATGAACCGCAGCTCCGGATCCACGACAAGCACGCGCGAGGAAAAGGACGGCTTGCTGCCGCCCAGTTGCGCGACGATCGGGTCGCCGCGGCTGCGCAGCGCGTCGAGCACGCGCATGATCTCTTGCGGCGACTTCGACAACGACCCGGCGCCGGGCAGCGGCGACTTGACTTCCGGGCCGGTCATGGCGCACCTCGGGGGCAACGGGTTTACCTAACTTTACGCTAGAGAGATGGCGCGCTAACGGTAGGAGTGCACACTTTCGATGTCGTGACAACAATGGAGCTGACATGAAACAAGACGCACAGCAGCAGCCGCGGCGCCGGTTCTTCCGCCGCGCCGCGATCGCCGGCGCGTTCGCCGGCCTTGCCGGCCTCGGCCTGGGCGCTTTCGCCCGCGACCGGCACGGCCCCGGCGGTTGGGGCGACGGGCCCGTCGACCCGGCCGAGCTGGACCAGCGGCTCGACCGCATGCTCAAGCACCTGTACGTGGAAATCGACGCCACCGAGGCGCAGAAAGCGAAGCTCGGGCCGATCGTGAAGAGCGCCGCCAAGGACCTCATGCCGCTGCGCAAGCGCCTGCGCGAGGCGCGCGTGCAGGCAATGGACCTCTTTACCCGCGACCATGTCGACCGCGCCGCGTTCGAGAAGCTGCGCGCGGACCAGATCGAGCTTGCCGACCAGGCCTCGAAGCGCCTCACCCGGGCGCTCGCTGACGCCGCCGAGGTCCTCACGCCGCTGCAGCGCAAGCAGCTCGCGCAGCGCATGCACCGCTTCGGCGGCCGCCGCTGGCACCGGCGGGGATAGGTAAACTGCGCGCGTGGGCGCGCGCATCCTGCTGATCGAGGACGACCCCCGCCTGGCCGAGATGGTGTCGGAGTATCTCGGCCAGGCGGGCTTTCGCGTGTCCGCGGCCGGAAGCGGCAACGAGGGGCTGCAGTGCCTCGCGCGCGAGCCGTTCGACGCCCTGGTGCTGGACCTGACCCTGCCCGACATCGACGGGCTCGAGGTCTGCCGCCGCCTGCGCGCGCGCGCCGACACGCCGGTGCTGATGCTGACCGCGCGCGGCGACGCGATGGACCGCGTGGTCGGCCTCGAAATCGGCGCCGACGACTACCTGCCCAAGCCGTTCGAGCCGCGCGAGCTGCTGGCGCGGCTGCGCGCGATCCTGCGCCGGCGCAGCGGCCCCGGCGCCGGCGAAGTGCTGCGCTTCGGCCGGGTCGAGATCGACCGCGGCGCGCGCGTGCTGCGCCTGGACGGCGCCGAGCGCGCGCTCACCGGTCACCAGTTCGCGCTCCTGCTGGCGCTGGCGGAAAACGCCGGCCGCGTGATGTCGCGCGAGGCGCTGATGGACCGTCTCAAGGGCGAGCCGCTCGAGGCTTTCGACCGCTCGATCGACGTTCACGTCTCGCGCATCCGCCAGGCGCTCGAGGACGATCCGAAGCACCCGCGCCGCATCCTGACGGTGCGCGGCGCGGGCTACGTCTTCGCCAGGGCGCAGGACTGATGCGCAGGCTGTATCTGCGCATCTACCTGGCGGTGGTCGCCAGCCTGGCGGTGTTCGCGCTCGCCGCGGGCATCCTGTGGCGCCAGTTCGCCGACACCGGCATCGTGCGCCCGGCGACCGAGATGGCGGCCGTGCTGGCGCAGAACGCGTTGCCGCCGGCGCAGGCGCCGCTGTCGGCGCAGCAGGCCGCGCTCGAGCGGCTCGCGGCCGGCTTGCGCGCCGACGTCACGCTGTTCGCCGCGGACGATACGGCGCAGGCCTGGGTCGGCGACCCGCTGCCGCCGCCCGGGCCGCAGCGGCGCGAAAGCGGATGGCTGCGGCGCGGCGAGGGGCAGCCGGTGTGGGGTTTGCGGCTGGCGGACGGGCGCTGGCTCGCGGCGCGGGTGCCGCGCACCCGGCGCCATCCGGCGTGGGGGCTGTTCTTCACCCTCGCCATGCTCGCGCTCGGCGTGGGCGTCGGCGCCTACCCCGTGGTGCGGCGCCTGACGCGGCGGCTGGAGAACCTGCAGGCGGGCGTCGAATCGCTCGGCGCGGGCGACTTCGCGGCACGCGTGCGGGTCGAGGGCGGCGACGAGGTGGCGCGCCTGGCGCAGAGCTTCAACCGCGCCGCCGCGCGCATCGAGCAGCTGGTCGGGGCGCACAAGGCGCTGCTCGCGAACGCCTCGCACGAGCTGCGCACCCCGCTCACGCGCATCCGCATGGCGCTGGAGCTGATGAAGGAGGGCGCCGAGCCGAAGAGGAAGCTCCAGCTCGAGCAGGACATCGCCGAGCTCGACGCGCTGATCGACGAGATCCTGCTCGCCAGCCGTCTGGACGCGGTCCAGGCGCGCGAAGCCGATGAGGAGATCGACCTGCTCGCGCTCGCGGCGGAGGAATGCGCGCGCTACCCGGACGCCGAGCTGCACGGCGAGCCGGTCACGCTGCGCGGCGAGCCGCGCCTGCTGCGGCGGCTGCTGCGCAACCTGCTGGAAAATGCCTCCCGCCACGGCGCGCCGCCGGTCGAGGTGAGCGTCGCGCGCGCCGCGCGCGGCGCGCAGATCACGGTATGCGACCGCGGCCCCGGCGTGCCGCAGGACGAGCGGGAGCGCGTGTTCGAGCCGTTCTTTCGCCGCGCCGGCGGCAGGGACCGCGCCGGCGCCGGCCTGGGCCTCGCGCTGGTGCGCCAGATCGCGCGCCGCCACGGCGGCGAGGCGCGCTGCATGCCGCGCGAGGGCGGCGGCAGCTGCTTCGTGGTCGAGCTGGCCTGAGCGCGGCTTCAGCGCGAGGCGGTGAATTCGAGCTCCGCCATGACCACGTGGTGGTCGGAGGCAGGCGTCGGGTACACCGCGTGGCCGGTCGTGCGCAGCTTGGCGTTGTAGAAGATGTGGTCGAGCACGTAGGGGCGCCGGCGCCAGGTGTATTCCTGCGTTTGCACCGGCCGGTAGCCGGCGCGCGAGAATTGCCGCACCAGCGACTCGTGCTTGCTCACGTTGAAGTCGCCCCCGATCAGCGCCGCGCCCTGCGCCTTGGCGATCTGATCCGCAACCAGCTTGCGCTGCACTTCGTGCATTTCGCTGCTGGCATTGAGCATGAAGAAGGCGAGCAGGTGGGTGTTGAACACGAACAGCTTGTTGCCGCCGAGCACGGTCGCCGCGCCGATCAGCAGGCGGTCGGTCGGCGTTAGCGTCTTGCCCTGGAACTCGAACTCGATCGGAGGAGACGGCAGGTGCCAGTGCCGCTGCTCGTGCAGGGGCGTCTTGCTCAGGATCGCCAGCCCGACGCCGAACGGAAGCTCGCGCGGATCGGCCTTCGGGTACTGGAAGTAGCCTTCGTACTGCGGCAGCTCCGCGCGCAGCCGGGTATAGTTCGGCGGCGGATCGGACTGCGCGCCGCCGGGCCGCGCCTGCTCGACCTCCTGCAGCAGAACGACGTCCGCGTCGCGCTTGCGGATCTCGGCGATCGTCCGCTCGAGCTCGATCGGCGCGTGGTCGGGATCGTCCTCCCGCCAGACGCGTCCGAACTGCATGTTGAACTGAATGACCCTGAATTTGCCCATGGGCTTTGGGTTGGGGGTCCGCTTTTTGCCCACTGTACCAAAATACGCTGAGCGAGACCCGATGCGATATTCCAACCTGGCCGGCCGCTCGATCCGCCCGAGCCTGTTGCGGGTCCTTAAATGGAAGGCCGGCTGGCACCAGGAGAGGCGCCCGCCGGCCCCGATGACCGGGGTGCCGGTGCCCGCAGTGGCGAACGACGGCCGGGCGCTGCGCAGGGCGGCGGCCGACGCGCTGACCTGGATCGGGCACGCCAGCTACCTGGTCCAGCTCGGCGGGCGCAGTGCGCTGATCGACCCGGTCATGTCCCCTTCGATCGCCGGCGGCATGGTCAAGCGCAACGTGGCGCCGGGGCTGGCCTGGGAGGCCCTGCCCAGGATCGACCTGGTGCTGGTTACGCACAACCACCGCGACCACATGGACGCGCCGACGCTCAGGCGGCTCGGCCCGGACCCGGTCTACGTCGTGCCGCAGGGCCTGGGGCGCTGGTTCGCGCGCGCCGGGCTGCGCCGGGTGGTGGAAATGGGTTGGTGGCAGCGCGAGCGGATCGAAGGACTGGACGTCACTTTCGTCCCCGCCGAGCACTGGAGCCGGCGCGGCCTGCTGGATACCAACGAGTCGTGGTGGGGCGGCTACGTGCTCGAGCGCGACGGGCTGCGCGTGTACCACTCGGGCGACACGGCCTGGTTCGACGGCTTCGCGCTCATCGGCCAGAAGTGCGGGGCGATCGACGCCGCGATGCTGCCGATCGGCGCCTATGCGCCGCGCTGGTTCATGCAGCGCCAGCACATGGATCCCTTCGACGCGGTGCGCGCCTTCGAGGCGCTCGGTGCACGGCGCTTCGTCGCCATGCACTGGGGCACCTTCAAGCTGACCGACGAGCACCTGGCCGAGCCGCCGCGGCTGCTGGCGCGCGCCTGGCAGCGCGAGAATCTGCCGCAGCAGCGCCTTGCCGTTCCCGCGATCGGACAGACACTGCTGCTCTAGGACTTCAGCGCGCCGGGATTGACGACGTTGATCGGCGCGCCGGCCGCGTAGGCGAGGATCTGGTCGAAGATGTCGCTGAACTGGATTTCGTACTCGTCGCGCGAGACGTAGCCGATGTGCGGCGTGCAGACCACGTTGTCGAGCGCGAACAGCGGGTAGTCCGGATCGAGCACCGGCTCCTTCTCGTACACGTCGACCGCCGCCATGCCGGGGCGCCCGGCCTCGAGCGCGGCCAGCAGCGCGCCGGGCTCGATCAGCGGCGCGCGGCTGGTGTTCACCAGCAGCGCGGTCGGTTTCATTCGCGCGAGATCGGCCGCGCTGACGACGCCGCGCGTCGCATCGACCAGCCGCATGTGCAGCGATAGCACGTCGCAAGCGGAGAAGAACGCTTCCTTGGTCGGCGCCGCGGACCAGCCGTCGGCGCGCGCGCGCTCGAGGGAGTGCTCGCGCGCCCACACCAGTACCTTCATGCCGAACGCCTTGCCGTAGCTCGCCACCGTGCTGCCGATCCTGCCGTAGCCGTAGATGCCGAGCGTCTTGCCGCGCAGGCCCCGGCCGACGCCGATCTGCCATTTGCCGTCCTTGAGCGCGGCCATCTGCTGCGGGATCTGGCGCATCGCCGCGAGCACCAGGCCCCAGGTCAGCTCGGCGGCGGCGTAGGACGGCGTGCCCGGGTGCTGGCTCGAGCACAGCACGATTCCGCGCCGGGTGCAGGCGTCGACGTCGATGTGCGGATAGACGCTGCGCTGGCTGATCAGGCGCAGCCTGCCGAGCCGCTCGATCAGCGGCGCGCGGATCTCGGTGCGCTCGCGGATCAGCACCAGCGCCTCCGTGTCGCGCAGGCGCGCGGCGAGCGCGTCAAGGTCCTGCACGTGGTCGTTCCAGATCTCCACCTCGTGGCCGTCGAGCTTGCCAAAGCACGCGAGCGTGCGGACCGTGTCGTGGTAGTCGTCTAGGACCGTTATCTTCATGGTTTCGAATCTGGCGCAGGCCGAGTCTACGCCAGCGCACGCGAATGGCTCTACACTCCGCCCCCTATGCCTTTCGCCCAAACGCGCGCGTTCGGCACCGTGCTGGCGATGATTTTCCTGGGGGAAAGCTTCCACCCCTTCCACGCCGCCGGGATCGCCACCATCCTCCTGGGCGTTACCGTAGCGACCCGCCCCCGGTCTGGGCGATAATGCGCACATGAATACAGAGCAACCGGACAGCGAACAACCCAAGCCCGAGCAGCCGACGGCCGAGCAACCCAAGCCCGAGCAGCACGAGGCGGAGACCGCGGACGAGGCGCACAAAGCCGAGCAGCGGCGCGGGCAGCCGCGCCTGCGCGAGCTGCTCGCGATCCCCGAGCGCGACCGCAGTGACGCGGTCTGGGACGAGATCATCGAGCTGGAGATCTCCCTCGCGCCGGGCAACCGCGCGGCCGGGCCGCAGGGCGACGGCGGGCGCCGTCACGACCCGGGCCGCGGGCCGCAGCCCCAAGGCCAGGGCGGCGGCAGGCCGGGAGGCAGGGGAGCGTTCAAGAAGTCGCGCCGCCGCCGCGGCGGCTAGCGGCTGCGGCGGCGCATGGCGCGCGACCCGGTGCGGGTGGCGGTGTTCGGCGCCGGCGCAGTGGGCTGCTTCTACGGCGGCATGCTGGCGCGCGCCGGGCACGAGGTGGTGCTGATCGGCAGGCCGGCGCACGTCGAGGCGATCCAAAGGGCCGGGCTGCATTTCGAGGGACTGCAGTTCGACGAGCAGGTCCGCGTCGGCGCGAGCACCTCGCCCGAGGCGGTGCGCGGCGCGCGCCTGGTGCTGTTCTGCGTCAAGTCGACCGACACCGAGCAGGGCGCGGCGCAGATCGCGCCGTTTCTCGACCCCGGCAGCCTCGTGCTCAACCTGCAGAACGGAGTCGACAACACCGAGCGCATCCAGGCCAGGGTCTCGCAGCAGGTGATTCCCGCGGTCGTGTACGTCGCGACCGAGATGGCCGGCCCGGGGCACCTGAAGCACCACGGCCGCGGCGAGCTGGTGATCGGCGCGCCCGACGGCGCGCCCTCGGCCGCGCTGGCCGAAGCGCTTGCGAGCGTGCAGCGCTGGTTCGCGGAAGCCGGCGTGCAGGTGGCGATCTCGGACAACGTCGCGGGCGAGCTGTGGGCCAAGCTGGTGGTGAACTGCGCCTACAACGCGATCTCCGCGATCACCCAGCTGCCCTACGGCGAGATGATCCGCGGCGCGGGCGTGCGCGAAGTGATGCGCGACGTGGTCGCGGAGTGCCTCGCGGTCGCCGCGGCGAGCGGCGTGCGCACCGCGCCGGAGCTGGTCGACAACGTCACCCGCATCGCCGATTGGATGCCGACCCAGTATTCGTCCACCGCGCAGGACCTGCAGCGCGGCCGGCCGACCGAGATCGACCACCTCAACGGCTACGTCGTGCGCCGCGGCGACGCGCTCGGCATCCCGGTGCCGGCCAACCGGGTACTATGGTCGCTCGTCAAGCTGGTCGAGTCGAAAGGAAAGCGATCATGAGCAGATACGGGCGCGGCGGGCGCTTCGGCGCGATGGTGCTGATCCTGGTGGGGGTGATCGGCCTGCTCGCGAACTTCGGGCTGATCGAGAGGGAGACGCTGCGCCAGTTGTGGAAGCTCTGGCCGCTGATCCCGCTCGCGATCGGGATCGTGATCCTGCTGCGCCCGCGCTCCGGCGGACACTAGCTTCGGCGGGCCGAGGTCAGCGGCGCGCCCGCGCTCGGGCGGCGGCGAGGCGCTCGAGCGCCGGCATGCTGGACTCGAAATCCGCGCGCAGGCTGCGCTCGATGGCCCACGGGCCGAGCAGGGGCGGGACCCAGAACGCGGGAACGAAGCTCGCCTCGTAGCGCACGCGCGTGCCGCCGCCCATGGCGGCGACGCGCCAGACGGTCCAGCCGCGTTCGAAGTCTCCCTCGCCCGGCACGATGCGCCCGACGATGGTTCGCCCGTCGGGCTCTTCCAGCACGTCCTGGACCTCGACCACGCTGCGGCACAAGATCCAGATGCAGGATTTAAGCACGCTGCGCACCCGCACGCCGCGTCCGCCGGGCGCGGGCGAGACGCGCACCGAGACGATGGTGGGGCTCAGCTCGCCGAGCCGGGCGTAGTCAGAGAGCACCGCGTAGACCTGGCGCGGCGCCGCGTCGAGCACGGCCTCGAACGTGACGCTGTACGCCGCGCCGTGGCGCGCCACGACCAGCGTCCCCTCGCGCGCGGCGAACGCGCAGGAAAGACCCGCGATCAGCGCCGCGGCGGCCGCAAGCGCGAAGCCAGAGCGGAGTCGGCGGGTCATTCCGGGTGTCGGACACGCCGCGCGCGGGATCTATTCCCGCCGCCGGGGCGCTAGCCCTCGCGCCGCGCCAGGAGGCGCACACGCACGTCGATGCGGTCCGCCACGCGCAGGCCGCCGCCCAGGGCGGAGTAGGGCGTGATGCCGAAGTCGGACTGGCGCAGGGAGAAGCTTGCGATCACCGTCAGGCGGGCGCCTTCCTGCACCACCGCGGCCGGGAAGCTGAGCTCGCGCGTTGCGCCGCGCAGCGTCACACGAGCGGTCACGTCGGGGTTCCAGCGCGGGCCCGAGAGCGAAATCGAGTCGATCTCGATTTGCGGATAGGCGGCCGCGTCGAGCACGTCCTTGCCGAGCATGTTCTCGCGCGTGCCGCGACGCGCCTCGTCGGACACGCGGGCGGAGAACTCGCCGCCTTCCTCGGCGCGGGCCGCCGGGTCGTCGACCGAGAGCAACGCGGCCGCGAGCTCGAGCCGGAAGCCGCTCGCCGCCGCGCTCGCGCCGGCGACAACCTCGCCTCGCGGGCGGCCGGTGACGACGTGGTTGTGCCCGAAGCGGGCGAGCGGCCCGGCCCGGTACACGAGCAGGCGGACCTCCGATGCCGCGGGATCCACCAGGAAGCGGGTGCCTTGCGCCGGCAGGGCGGCGGTCGCCGGCGCGGCCTGGCGCGCGGTATGCTCGCCCGCGGGCGGTGCTGTGGTCTGGCACGCGGCGAGCAGGAGAAGCGGGAATATCCGCGCCGCCCGCGCTGTCATACTTATTCGGACCGCACCGATCGCGGCCAGGGGTAGGCTGATGACGAGCTTGCGCAACACGGCGGATTCCTACGGCATCATAGCGCAGGGCCTGCACTGGCTCCTCGCGCTGCTGGTATTCGCGCAGCTCAGCCTCGGCCTGTACGCCGCCGGGCTGCCGCTCGGCATCGAGCGGCTGCGCTGGCTTTCGCGCCACAAGTCGCTCGGGCTGGCGGTGCTCGCGCTCGCGCTGCTGCGCCTGGCCTGGCGGGCGGCGAATGCGCCGCCGGCGCTGCCCGCGTCGATGTCGCCCCGGGAGCGCCGCCTGGCGCTCGCGACGCACCGGCTGATTTACCTGCTGCTGATCCTCGCGCCGCTCGCGGGCTGGATGCACGCCTCCGCGGCCGGGCTGTCGGTGAACTGGTTCGGATTGTTCCTGGTGCCGGACCTGGTGCCGCGCAGCCGCGCGCTCTCCGAGCTGTTCAGGCTGGCCCACCTGGGCTGCGTGGCGCTGCTCGCCGCGCTGGTGGCCGGACACGTCGCCGCCGCGCTGCGCCACGCGCTGGTCCTGCGCGACGGCGTGCTGCACCGGATGCTGCCGTGGATGCCGCGCGCCAGGCGCTGACGCGGGGCGCGCTGCTGCTCGCCGCGCTGCTCGCCTCGGCGCCGGCGAAGGCGGAGGATTGCCTCGCGGTCGACGCCGCGCGTGGCAAGGTCGCGTTCGAGGTGGCGCAGGCCGGGTCGCCGTTTCACGGCCGCTTTACGCGCTTCGGCGGCACGGTATGCGTGGTCGGCGGCCGCGCGACGCGCATCAACGTGTGGCTCGACCCGGCGTCGGTCGACGCCGGTCTGCCCGAGATCGACGAAGCCTTGAAGGGCGCGGCGTTCTTCGCCGCGGCGCGCTATCCGCGCATTGAATATTCGAGCGACTCGATACAAAAGGGCGCCGGCGGCCCGGTTGCGCGCGGCACGCTGCGGGTCAAGGGTGCGGCACGCGCGCTGGACGTGCCGTTCCAGACCATGAGCCTGGCAGGCGGCGCGCTGGAGGTCACGGGGCGACTGAGCCTCAACCGCCTCGACTACGGCATCGGCACCGGCGAGTGGTCGGACACGAAGTGGCTCGGCGCCGAAGTCACGGTGCGCTTCGAGGTCAGGCTCACGCCAGCAGGCGCGACTGCTCCGAGTCGAAATCCTGCAGCAGGTTGACGCCGGCGGCGCCGAAGCGCAGCGCGGCCGCGCGCGGCGCGGGGTCCTTGCGGTGATCGAGCGACCACTGTGCCTGGCGCGCGAGCAGCGCCGCGGCGGTGATGCGCCCCAGCGTGAGCGCGAAGCGGCGCGCTCCAGCCTCGAGCGCCCGCTCGTCGCGCCCGGCGTTCGCCGCCAGCCAGGCCTCGGCCGCCTCGGCCGCCGCTTCCAGGCGCGCCGAGAGCGCGAGCAGCTGCGGCTCGCGCGCCTCGGCCAGGATCGCGTGGACCTCGCGCCGCCACGGCGCCAGCCCGCTCGGCGCGATCGCGCGCACCGTGTCGAGCGCGAGCACGTTGGTGGTGCCTTCCCAGATCGGGAACACCTGGGCGTCGCGCAGCAGCATCGGCAGGCCGGTGTCCTCGACGTAGCCCGCGCCGCCGAAGGATTCCAGCACCTCCGACAGCACCGCGACCGACTGGCGGCCGGTGGTCAGCTTGGCCACGGGCGTGAGGATGCGCAGCAGCGCCTGCTGCGCCTCGCCCGCCGCGCCGCACTCGGCGCGTCCGAGCAGCTCGACGACGAAAAAAGTGAGCTGGAACGCGGCCTCGAACTCGGCCTGCAGGCCGGCGAGCGTATCTGCGTGCAGCGCCTTCTGCGCGAGCGGGGCGCCGAAAGCGACGCGACGCGTGGCGTAGTCGCGCGCGAGCGCGATGCCGCGCCGCATGTAGGAGGTCGCGGAGACCGCGTTCCACACCCGGGTGATGTTGAGCACGGTACTGATCGCGCGCACGCCGTTGCCGAGCTCGCTCACCGGAATCGCCGGCATGCCGTCGAGCGTCAGCTCGGCGGTCGGCACCTTGCGCGTGCCGAGCTTGTCCTTCAGGCGGTCGACGCTGAGCGCGTTCGGCAGTCCCTCGCCGTCGCGCGTCTCGAGGTAGAACATCGCCAGCCCCTTGCCGCCGGGCGGATTGTCGACAGGGCGCGCGAGCGTCAGCGCCATCTGCGAAGCGATCGCCGAGGTGAAGTACTTGCGCCCGTACAGGCGCCAGCCTTCGCCCGGGGCGAAGCGCGCCTCGGTCTCGGCCAGGCCGACGTCCGAGCCGCCGATCGGCTCGGTCATCCACTGGCCGCTGGTCCAGAATTGCGCCGGGTCGCGGCTCACCAGGTGCGGCAGCGCGCGCTCGATCAGCGCGCGGTTGCCCGAAGCCGCGAGCGTGCGCGCCGCGCCGTCGCTCATCGCGAGCGGGCAGGCGTAGACGTCGGTCGACGGCGTGAACAGGTAGACCAGCGCGAACTGCAGCACGCGCGAAAGCGCGCCGAGCGGCGCTTCGTGCGGCAGCGCGATCAGGCCCTCGCGCGCCGCGATCTCCTCG
>CAWHUZ010000019.1:0-76192 GCA_963832685.1 uncultured beta proteobacterium | reverse complement strand
TGCTTCGCGGCTCGGGCATCGCCTGGGACATCCGCAAGAAACAGCCTTACGAGGTGTACGACCGGCTCGATTTCGACATTCCGGTGGGCAAGAACGGCGATACCTACGACCGCTACCTGGTGCGGGTCGAGGAGATGCGCCAGTCGAACCGCATCATCAAGCAGTGCATCGAGTGGCTGCGCAACCATCCCGGGCCGGTGATGGTGGACAACAACAAGGTCGCGCCGCCGCCGCGGGTCGAGATGAAGGCCAACATGGAGGACCTGATCCACCACTTCAAGCTCTTCACCGAGGGCATGCACGTGCCCAAGGGCGAGGCCTACGCCGCGGTCGAGAATCCGAAGGGCGAATTCGGCGTGTACTTCATCTCCGACGGCTCCAACAAGCCCTATCGCATGAAGCTGCGCTCGCCCGCATTTACGCACCTCTCGGCGATGAACGAGATGGCCACCGGCCACATGCTGGCCGACGCGGTGGCGATCATCAGCACGCTGGACATCGTTTTCGGCGAGATCGACAGATGAGCGGACACTGATGCTTTCTTCCGACGCCTTGAAGAAGATCGACCGCGAGGTCGCGAAGTATCCCGCCGAGCAGAAGCAGTCCGCCGTGATGGCGGCGCTGATCGTCGCCCAGGACGAGAAGGGCTGGCTCGCGACCGAGACCATGGACTTCGTGGCGCACTACCTCGGCATGGCGCCGGTCGCGGTGTACGAGGTCGCCACCTTCTACAACATGTACAACCTCGAGCCGACGGCGAAGCACAAGCTGACGGTCTGCACCTGCCTGCCGTGCGGCCTGCAGGGCTCGCTCGAGGCCGCCGATCACCTCAAACAGAAGCTCGGCATCGACTTCAACGAGACCACGCCCGACGGCAAGTTCACGCTGCGCGAAGGCGAGTGCATGGGCGCCTGCGCCATGGCGCCGGTGGTGCTGGTCAACAACAAGCGCATGTGCGATTACATGTCCAAGGACAAGCTGGACGCATTGATCGACGAGCTGGCGGGAAAGGGCTGAGATGCTCGATTACGGACCCGACGCAATCCTGATGGCCGGCCTCGACGGGGCCAACTGGCGCCTCGCCGACTACGAGAAGCGCGGCGGCTACGGCGCGCTGAAGAAGCTGCTGCGCGAGAAGATTTCGCCGGACCAGGTCATCGCCGAGCTGAAGAAGTCGGCGCTGCGCGGGCGTGGCGGAGCGGGTTTTCCGACCGGGCTCAAGTGGTCGTTCATGCCCAAGCAGTACGCCGGCGAGAAGTACGTCGTGTGCAATTCGGACGAAGGCGAGCCGGGAACCTGCAAGGACCGCGACCTGCTGCGCTACAACCCGCACATGGTGATCGAAGGCATGATCATCGGCGGCTACGCGATGGGCGCCGCGACGGGATACAACTACATCCACGGCGAGATCTGGGCCGAGTACGAGCAGTTCGAGCAGGCGCTGGAAGAAGCGCGCCGCGCCGGTTACCTGGGCAGCAACATCCTCGGCTCGGAGTTCAGCTTCGAGCTTTACGCGCACCCGGGCTACGGCGCCTACATCTGCGGCGAGGAGACCGCGCTGCTCGAATCGCTCGAAGGCAAGAAAGGCCAGCCGCGCTTCAAGCCGCCGTTCCCGGCCAGCTTCGGCGTCTACGGCCGGCCGACCACGATCAACAACACCGAGACCTTCGCCGCGGTGCCGTGGATCATCAACCACGGCGGCGACGCCTTCCTCGCCCTGGGCCGGCCGAACAACGGCGGCACGAAGATCTTTTCCGTGACCGGCCACGTCAACCGCCCGGGCAACTACGAGGTCAGGCTCGGCACGCCGTTCGCGAAGCTGCTCGAGATGGCGGGCGGGGTGCGCGGCGGCCGCAAGCTCAAGGCGGTGATCCCCGGCGGCTCGTCGATGCCGGTGCTGCCGGCGGACATCATGCTGGCGACCGACATGGACTACGACTCGATCGCCAAGGCCGGCTCGATGCTCGGTTCGGGCGCGGTAATCGTGATGGACGAGACGACCTGCATGGTGCGCGCGCTGGAGCGCCTGTCCTACTTCTATTTCGAGGAGTCCTGCGGCCAGTGCACGCCCTGCCGCGAGGGCACCGGCTGGCTGTACCGGGTGGTGAACCGGATCGAGACCGGGCGCGGGCCGGATGGAGGACCTGGCGCTGCTGGACGACGTCTCGGACAACATCGCCGGGCGCACCATCTGCGCGCTGGGCGACGCGGCGGCGCTGCCGGTGAAGAGCTTCATCAAGCACTTCCGCGCGGAATTCGAGCACCACATCGCGCACAAGCGCTGCCTGGTGCAGGGCGAGATCGAACCCAAGTGGGGCCGCGCCGGCGCGCACGGCGCTCCCGCGATCGCGAAGGCGGCCTGAGATGCCCAAGTTCGAGGTCGACGGCAGGCAAGTGGAAGTGGCGGCGGGCGCCACCGTGATGGACGGCGCCGACAAGCTCGGCATCTACGTGCCGCACTTCTGCTATCACAAGAAACTTTCCATAGCGGCCAACTGCCGCATGTGCCTGGTCGAGGTCGAAAAGGCGCCCAAGCCCATGCCGGCCTGCGCCACGCCGGCGACCGACGGCATGAAGGTCTGGACCCATTCCCCCGCGGCCAAGAAGGCGCAGAACGGGGTGATGGAGTTCCTGCTCATCAACCATCCTCTGGACTGCCCGATCTGCGACCAGGGCGGCGAGTGCCAGCTGCAGGACCTGGCGGTCGGCTACGGCAAGAGCGGCTCGCGCTACCAGGAAGCAAAGCGCGTCGTGCTGCACAAGGACATCGGACCGCTGGTGGCGGCGGAGGAGATGACGCGCTGCATCCAGTGCACGCGCTGCGTGCGCTTCGGCCAGGAGATCGCCGGGGTGATG
This sequence comes from uncultured beta proteobacterium, assembly GCA_963832685.1. GTDB lineage: Bacteria > Pseudomonadota > Gammaproteobacteria > Burkholderiales > SG8-39 > DAHVFK01. The sequence goes on along the minus strand of CAWHUZ010000019.1, from coordinate 73,336 downwards.
GAACTCGGCATGATCGGCCGCGGCGAGCACGCCGAGATCGTCGCCTTCGTCGGCAGGACGGTCGACTCGGAGCTCTCGGGCAACATGATCGACCTGTGCCCGGTCGGCGCACTCACCTCGAAGCCCTTCCGCTACAGCGCCCGCACCTGGGAGCTGGAGCGGCGCAAGTCGATTTCGCCGCACGACAGCCTCGGCTCCAACCTGGTGGTGCAGACCAAGCAGAACCGCGTGATGCGCGTGCTGCCGCTCGAGAACGAAGCGATCAACGAGTGCTGGCTGTCGGACAAGGACCGCTATTCCTACGAGGCGCTCAACAGCGACTCGCGCCTTGCCCGCCCGATGCTCAAGCGCGACGGGCGCTGGCAGGAGACGGACTGGGAGACGGCGCTCGACGCGGTATGCGCCGGGCTCACGCCCGCCGGCGCCGACCTGGGCGCGCTCGCCACCCCGCACGGCACGCTCGAAGAGCTCTACCTTCTGCAGCGGCTGGCGGGCGGACTCGGCGGCGGCGCGGACTTCCGCCTGCGCCAGTCCGATTTCTCGGCGGACGGAAAGGGAGGCGTTCCCTGGCTGGGCATGTCGGTGGCAGAGCTCGGAGAGCTCGACCGGGTGCTCGTGGTCGGCTCCTTCCTGCGCAAGGATCACCCGCTGATCGCGCACCGCCTGCGCCAGGCGGCCAAGCGCGGCGCCCAGATTCATGTCCTGCATTCGGTGGACGACGACTGGCTGATGCCTATCTCGAGCAAGAAGATCGTCGCGCCGGCGGACATGCCGGACGCGGTGGCAGGATTCAAGGATGTCCTGGCCGGAGGAAAGAACGCGGCGGTGCTGCTGGGCAATTTCGCGCAGCAGCACCCGGAGGCGGCGCGCATCCATGCCGCGGCGGCGGCGCTGGGGGTCAAGCTCGGATTCCTGGGCGAGGCGGCGAATTCGGTCGGCGGCTACCTCGCCGGACTGCCGGTGGGAGGCAACGCCGGCGAGTTGCTCTCCCGCCCGCGCAAGGCCTACCTGCTGCTGAACGCCGAGCCCGAGCTGGACTGCGCCGACCCGCAGGCCGCGTTGGGCGCGCTGCGCCAGGCGCAATTCGTGGTCGCCCTGTCGCCCTTCAGGAGCGCGGCGGCGGCGGAATACGCCCATGCGATGCTGCCGATCGCGCCGTTCAGCGAAACCCCGGGCAGCTTCGTCAGCACCGAGGGGCGGCTGCAGACTTTCCACGCCGCGGTGCATCCGCTGGGCGAGGCGCGCCCCGCCTGGAAGGTGCTGCGCGTGCTCGGCACGCTGCTGGGCGTGCAGGGCTTCGAGTACGACAGCTGCGAGCAGGTGCGCGAGGAATGCCTGCGCGGCAAGGACATCGCTGCACTGCTTTCGAACGCCGTTTCAAATGACAAGAAATCTCCCGTAGCGAGCACAGCCGGGCTGCAGCGCATCGCCGACGTGCCGATCTACTTCGCCGATCCGCTGGTGCGGCGCGCGCCGGCGCTGCAGAAGACGCGCGACGCCCAGGCGCCGCGCGCGTGGATGAACTCGAAGCTGATGGCGAAGCTCGGCCTCGCCGCCGGGCAGCCGGTGCTGGTGAAGCAGGGGCAGGGCGAAGCGCGGCTCGCGGCGGCGCTCGACGACGCGCTGCCCGACGAATGCGTGCGGGTGGCCGCCGCCCACCCGTCGACCGCCGGGCTGGGCGCGATGTTCGGCAGCGTGACGCTCGAGAAGCTGGCGGTGGGGAAGGCGGCCTAGATGGGCGACTGGCTTCTCAACCGCTCCGTCACCTGGTTCGGCTCCGAATGGGGCCCGGCCGTGTACACCACGGCGTCCGACATCGTGTTCATCGTCTGCATCGTCGCGCCGCTGATGCTGTGCGTGGCCTACCTGACGCTGTGGGAGCGCAAGCTGATCGGCTGGATGCAGATCCGCATCGGCCCCAACCGGGTCGGCCCGCGCGGCCTGCTGCAGCCGATCGCCGACGCGGTCAAGCTGCTGATGAAGGAGATCATCGTCCCCACCAATGCCGACAAGGGACTGTTCATCCTCGGCCCGATCCTGATGATCATGCCGGCCGTGGCGGCCTGGGCGGTGGTGCCGTTCGCGCCCGAGGTCGTGCTGGCGAATATCAACGCCGGCCTGCTGTACCTGATGGCGCTGACCTCGATGGGGGTGTACGGCGTGATCATCGCCGGCTGGGCCTCGAACTCGAAGTACGCTTTCCTGGGTGCGATGCGCTCGGCGGCGCAGATGGTGTCGTACGAGATCGCGATGGGCTTCGCGCTGGTGGTGGTGCTCATGGTCTCGGGCAGCCTCAACCTGTCCGACATCGTCAACGGCCAGGGCAGGGGGATGTTCGCGTCCATGGGCATTAACTTCATGTCCTGGAACTGGCTGCCGCTGCTGCCGATCCTGGTGGTGTACTTCGTTTCCGGGGTGGCGGAGACCAACCGCGCGCCGTTCGACGTGGTCGAGGGCGAGTCGGAGATCGTCGCCGGACACATGATCGAGTACTCGGGCATGGCGTTCGCGATCTTCTTCCTCGCCGAGTACATGAACATGATCCTGATCAGCACGCTGACCGCGGTGATGTTCTTCGGCGGCTGGCAGGCGCCGATCGACTCGGCGCTGTTCAACGCGGTGCCGCCATTCGCCTGGCTGCTGCTCAAGGTATTCGTCATCGTATCGATGTTCCTGTGGTTCCGCGCCACGTTCCCGCGCTATCGCTTCGACCAGATCATGCGGCTGGGCTGGAAGATATTCATTCCGGTGACGCTCGTCTGGCTCGCGGTCATCGGGGCCTGGATGCAGACGCGCTGGAGCATCTGGAGCTAGGAGGCGAAATGAAACGCATCGCCGAATTCTTCAAGTCCTTCCTGCTGCTCGAGCTGGTGCGCGGCCTGATGGTTACCGGGCGGCACGCCTTCGCGCGCAAGATCACGGTTCAGTTCCCGGAGGAAAAGACGCCACAGAGCCCGCGCTTCCGCGGCCTGCACGCGCTGCGCCGCTACCCCAACGGCGAGGAGCGCTGCATCGCGTGCAAGCTGTGCGAGGCGGTCTGTCCGGCGCTCGCAATCTACATCGAGTCGGAGCAGCGGGCAGACGGCACTCGCCGGACCACGCGCTACGACATCGACCTGATCAAGTGCATCTACTGCGGCTTCTGCGAGGAAGCCTGTCCCGTGGACGCGATCGTTGAGACGAGGATCTTCGAGTTCCACGGCGAGAAGCGGGGCGACCTGTATTACACCAAGCCGATGCTGCTCGCGGTCGGCGACCGTTACGAGGAACAGATCGCGAAAGACCGCGCGGCCGACGCCGCCTACCGCTGAGCAACAAAAAAAGAATGTTCGAAACCTTTCTCTTCTACGTCTTTTCGGCGATCCTGCTGCTGGCCGCGCTGCGCGTGATCACCGCGCGCAACCCGGTGCACAGCGCCATGTTCCTGGTGCTGTCGTTCTTCACCGCCGCGGGCATCTGGCTGCTGCTGCGGGCCGAGTTCCTCGCCATCGCGCTGGTGCTGGTCTACGTCGGCGCGGTGATGGTGCTGTTCCTGTTCGTGGTGATGATGCTCGACATCAATATCGAGCGCCTGCGCGAGGGCTTCTGGCGCAACCTGCCGCTGGCCGTGGTGGTGGGCGGCATCCTGGTGTTCGAGATGGTTGCGCTGCTCGCGCGCCACGCGTTCGAGGCGGCGCCCGCGGCCGAGCCAGGTCCCGCCTACAGCAACACCAGGCAGCTCGGCCTGATCGTGTACACCGACTACGCCTACGCATTCGAGGTCTCCGCGGTCATCCTGCTGGTGGCGATCATCGCGGCGATCGCGCTGACCCTGCGCCGGCGCAAGGACCGCCGCTATCAGGATCCGGCCGAGCAGGTGAAGGTGCGGCGCGAGGATCGCGTGCGGCTGGTATCCATGCCGTCGGAAAGGGACGAATGATGGGTCCGCTTACCCTGAATCATTACCTGGTGCTCGGCGCCGTGCTGTTCGCCATCAGCGTGGTCGGGATCTTCCTCAACCGGCGCAATATCATCATCCTGCTGATGGCGATCGAGCTGATGCTGCTCGCGGTGAACCTCAATTTCATCGCCTTCTCGCATTTCCTGGGCGACATGGCCGGACAGGTGTTCGTGTTCTTCATTCTCACCGTCGCAGCGGCCGAGTCCGCGATCGGCCTGGCGATCCTGGTGGTCCTGTTCCGTAATTTGAACACGATCGACGTCGAGGATCTCGATTCCCTGAAAGGCTGAGCGGCAACAAACAATACAAATGATCGCGATGAAAACCCTCTACCTGGCCGTTCCCCTTGCGCCGCTCGCGGGCGCGATCGTCGCCGGCCTGTTCGGGCGCGCGATCGGGCGCGCAGGCGCGCACTGGGTGACGATCCTGTCGGTGGCGATCTCGTTCGCCGCCTCGTGCGCGATCTTCGCCGACGTGATGGCCGGCCACAGCTTCAACGGCACGGTCTACACCTGGCTCGCCAGCGGCGGCACGCACTTCGAGCTCGGCTTCCTGATCGACCACCTGTCGGTGCTGATGATGGTGGTGGTGACGTTCGTCTCGCTCATGGTGCACATCTACACCGTCGGCTACATGGCGGACGACCCGGGCTACCAGCGCTTCTTCTCCTACATTTCGCTCTTCACCTTCTCGATGCTGATGCTGGTGATGAGCAACAACTTCCTGCAACTGTTCTTCGGCTGGGAGGCGGTCGGCCTGGTGTCCTACCTGCTGATCGGCTTCTGGTACACCCGCCCGACGGCGATCTACGCCAGCCTCAAGGCCTTCCTGGTGAACCGGGTAGGGGACTTCGGATTCCTGCTCGGCATCGCGCTGATTCTGTCGCAGTTCGGTAGCCTGGATTACGCCTCCGTCTTCTCGCAGGCGCCGGGCGCGGCTTCGGGCATGACTCTGATCTGCCTCCTGCTGTTCGTCGGCGCGATGGGCAAGAGCGCGCAGTTCCCGCTTCACGTCTGGCTGCCGGACTCGATGGAGGGCCCGACCCCGATCTCGGCCCTGATCCATGCCGCGACCATGGTGACCGCGGGGATTTTCATGGTGGCGCGCATGTCGCCCCTGTTCGAGCTTTCCCAGACCGCGCGTTCGGTGGTGATGGTGATCGGCGCGATCACGGCGCTTTTCATGGCGCTGGTCGCGGTGACGCAGTACGACATCAAGCGCGTGATCGCCTACTCGACCCTGTCGCAGCTGGGCTACATGACGGTCGCGCTGGGCGCCTCGGCCTACTCGGTCGGGATCTTCCACCTCATGACGCACGCATTCTTCAAGGCGGTGCTCTTTCTCGGCGCCGGCTCGGTGATCATCGCGCTGCACCACGAGCAGGACATGCGTCGCATGGGGGGCTTCGCCGGTACATGCCGATCACCTATGCTACGGTGCTGATCGGCGCGCTCGCCAACGCCGGGCTGCCGCCTTTCGCGGGCTTTTTCTCCAAGGACGCGATTCTGGAGGCGGTGCAGGCCTCGCATGCGTCGGGCGCCGGCTTCGCCTATGCGGCGCTGCTGCTGGGGGTGTTCTTCGGCGGACTGTACTCGTTCCGGCTGGTGTTCTACGCCTTCCACGGCGAGCCGCGCATGGACGCGCACACGCGCGAGCACCTGCGCGAGTCACCCTGGGTGGTGACGTTGCCGCTCATTCTGCTCGCGATCCCGTCGGTTGCCGCCGGCTGGTGGATCGGCCCGATCGTGTTCGGCGATTATTTCGGCTCGAGCATCGTGCAGCGCTTCCACGAGGAGTACCACGGCGTATGGAGCTTCATGCTGCACGGCATCGCCGCGGCGCCGTTCTGGTTCGGTCTCGCCGGCGCGTGCCTGGCCGGCTACCTGTACCTGGTGCGCACCGACCTGCCGAAGAAGATCGCCGTCGCGCTGGGCCCGATTTACGCCCTGGTCAACCAGAAATACGGCTTCGACGAGCTGTACGAATGGCTTTTCGTGCGCGGCGCGCGGCTGCTCGGCACCGGCCTGTGGAAGGGCGGCGACGAGGCGGCGATCGACGGCGTGCTGGTGAACGGCTCGGCGCGCGTCGTCGGCTGGGTCGCCTCGGTGGTCAGGCTGTTCCAGTCCGGCTATGTCTATCAGTACGCGTTCACGATGCTGATCGGGGTCGTGCTGCTGACCTATTTCTTCCTCCGCACGTGAACGGAAATCCGTGAACGCCCACCTGCTCTCTCTCGCGATCTGGATTCCGATCTTCGCCGGCCTGCTGGTGCTGGCGGCGGGCGGCGAGCGCAACGCGCCGATGCAGCGCTGGCTGGCGCTGATCGGCGCGCTGATCGGCTTCGCGGTGACGATCCCGCTCTACACCGGATTCGACCTGCACAACCCCGGAATGCAGTTCGTCCAGAACGTGCCCTGGATCGAGCGCTTCAACGTCAACTACCACCTCGGGGTCGACGGCATCAGCGTGCTGTTCGTGCTGCTCAACAGCTTCATCACGATCCTGGTGGTGATCGCGGGCTGGTCGGTGGTGCAGAGCCGCGTGGCGCAGTACTACGCCTCGTTCCTGATCCTGTCGGGGCTGATGAACGGCGTCTTCGCCGCGCTGGACGGGGTGCTGTTCTATGTCTTCTTCGAGGCCACCCTGATTCCGATGTTCATCATCATCGGCGTCTGGGGCGGCCCCAACCGGGTCTACGCGGCGCTCAAGTTCTTCCTCTACACGCTGGCCGGCTCGCTGCTGCTGCTGGTCGCGCTGCTGTACCTTTACGGCAAGTCGGGCGGCAGCTTCGAGATCCTCGACTGGCACAAGCTGCCGCTGCCGCTCCGCGCCCAGATCCTGCTTTTCTTCGGTTTCCTGCTCGCGTTCGCGGTCAAGGTGCCGATGTGGCCGGTGCACACCTGGCTGCCGGACGCGCACGTCGAGGCGCCGACCGGCGGCTCGGTGGTGCTGGCGGCGATCATGCTGAAGCTGGGGGCCTACGGCTTCGTGCGATTCTCGCTGCCGATCCTGCCCGACGCTTCGCGCGAGCTGGCCTGGCTCATGATCGCGCTGTCGCTGATCGCGGTGGTGTACGTCGGCCTGGTGGCGCTGGTGCAGACCGACATGAAAAAGCTGATCGCCTACTCGTCGATCTCGCACATGGGCTTCGTCACGCTCGGCTTCTTCATCTTCAACGCCTACGGCGTCGAGGGCGGCCTGGTGCAGATGATCTCGCACGGCTTCGTCTCGGCCGCGATGTTCCTTTGCGTCGGCGTCATGTACGACCGGATGCACAGTCGCCAGATCGCCGACTACGGCGGAGTGGTGAACACGATGCCGAAATTCGCCTCGCTCATGATGCTGTTCGCGATGGCCAACTGCGGGCTGCCCGCGACCAGCGGCTTCGTCGGCGAGTTCATGGTCATCGTGGGGGCGATGAAGGCGAACTTCTGGATCGCGTTCGCGGCGGCGAGCACCCTCATCTGGGGCGCCGCTTACACGCTGTGGCTCTACAAGCGCGTGATCTTCGGCGCGGTGGCGAACGACCATGTCGCCAAGCTGAAGGACCTGAACGGCCGCGAGGCCCTGGTGCTGGTCCTGCTGGCGGCCGCGGTGCTGTTCATGGGCATCTACCCGCTTCCCTTCACCGACATCATGCACGGGTCGGTAAACGAGCTGCTGCGCCACGTCGCGCAGCCGAAGATCTGAGATGAGCGCCCCTGCCTCGCTGACCGACTTCCTCCTCGCGCTGCCGGAGCTGGTGCTTCTGGCCGGCGCCTGCGCGCTCATGATTGCCGACCTGTACGTCAAGGACCCGCGCCGCGAGGCGAGTTTCATCATCGCCATGCTGGTGCTGCTGGGCTGCGCCGCCGCGACCGTGTTCGTGATGTGGGGCACCGGCGGCCACGTTGCCTACGCCTTCAACAAGCTGTACGTGGCGGACCTGATGGCGCACCTGCTCAAGCTGTGCGCCTACCTGGCGGTCGCCGCCGCGCTGGTGTATTCGCGCCGGTACCTGTACGACCGGGGCCTGTTGAAGGGCGAGTTCCTGACGCTGCTTCTGTTCGCGCTGCTCGGCATGATGGTGATGATGAGCGCGAACAGCTTCCTCACGCTCTATCTCGGGCTCGAGCTGCTGTCGCTGTGCCTGTACGCGATGGTTGCGCTCAACCGCGATTCGGCGGTCTCGACCGAGGCCGCGATGAAGTACTTCGTGCTCGGCGCGCTCGCCTCCGGCCTGCTGCTGTACGGCATGTCGATGATCTACGGCGCGACCGGCTCGCTCACCATCACCGAGGTGGCGAAGCAGATCGCCGGATTGTCGGGCAGTACCGCGGAGCGGCATCTGCTGGTATTCGGCCTGGTGTTCGTCGTCTCGGGGCTGGCGTTCAAGCTCGGCGTGGTGCCGTTCCACATGTGGATCCCGGACGTGTACGAGGGCGCGCCCACCGCGGTCACGCTGGTGATCGGCTCGGGGCCCAAGCTCGCCGCCTTCGCCATGGCGATGCGGCTGCTGGTGAACGGCCTGCTCGACCTGGCACACGACTGGCAGCAGATGCTGCTGGTGCTGGCGCTGCTTTCGATGGCGCTCGGCAACATCGCCGCGATCGCGCAGACCAACATCAAGCGCATGCTGGCCTATTCGACCATCGCGCATATGGGGTTCATGCTGCTCGGCCTGCTTTCGGGAGTGATCGGAGGGAATACCTACAGCGCGGGCGATGCCTACGCGGCGTCGATGTTCTACACCATCGTCTACGTCCTGATGTCGCTCGGCGCCTTCGGCATGCTGCTGTTTCTGTCGCGCGCGGGATTCGAATGCGAGACGCTCGAGGACATGAAGGGCCTCAACCGCCGCAGCCCGTGGTTCGCCTTCATCATGCTGGTGCTGATGTTCTCGCTCGCGGGCATTCCACCCACGGCGGGCTTCTACGCCAAGCTCTCGGTGCTCTCGGCCGCCGTGACCGCCGGGCAGGTGTGGCTGGCGGTGGTGGCGGTGATGCTGTCGCTGGTGGGCGCGTTCTACTACCTGCGCATCGTCAAGCTGATGTATTTCGACGAGCCGGCCGACGCGGTCCCGGTCCAAGGGCCGCGCGACATGCGCGTGCTGCTGTCGCTCAACGGGCTGGCGGTGCTCGGGCTGGGGATTCTGCCGCAATCGCTGATGGCGCTGTGCTACATCGCGATCCGCAGCCTCTAGATGAATCTGAAGGAAAAGCGCCTGCGCGGCGAGGAAGTGTTCGCCGGCCGGCTGCTGCGCGTTCACCGCGACGTCGTCAGGCTGCCTGACGGCAGCGAAGGGGTGCGCGAGTACATCAGGCACCCGGGCGCAGTAGCGATCGTGGCGCTGTTCGGCGACGGGCGAGTGCTGCTCGAGCGCCAGTTCCGCTACCCGCACGGGCGCGAGTTCATCGAGCTGCCGGCGGGCAAGCGTGAACCGGACGAGCAACCGCTGAGTAGCGCCAAGCGCGAGCTGATGGAGGAAACCGGCTACGCGGCGCGCGAATGGCGGCGCCTGGGGGTGATCCACACCGCGATCGCCTACACGGACGAGGGCATCGAGATGTATCTCGCTCGCGGTCTCGAGAAGCACGAATCGAAGCTGGACGCCGGCGAGTTCCTGGAAATTCTCACGCCGGGCTTCGACGAGGCCATCGCCATGCTGCGCGACGGCCGCATCACCGACGCGAAGACCGTCGCCGGGCTGCTCTGGGCACAGGCTTTCAAGGACTGATCCGGCGCCCGGCGGCGGAATTGACGCAGGTCAAGCCGCGCCCGGCAGGGAGCGGTCCAATCGCACTATGGGTGCAACCGATTCGGACCAGGTGCGGTGGACGGTCGAGCGGGGCGACCTGCAGCAACTGCTGGACGCCTTGCGCGGATCGGGTTACGAGCTGATCGGGCCCACCGTGCGCGACGCCGCGATCGTCTACGACGCGATTGAAAGCGTAGACGAGCTGCCCGCGGGCTGGACCGACCGCCAGGACGGCGGATCCTACCGCCTCGAGCGGCGCGACGACCAGGCGCTGTTCGGCTACGCAGTGGGCCCGCACGCCTGGAAGCGCTTCCTGCACCCGCCGCGCCTGAAGCTCTGGCGCGCGCAACGCGCGGGCACGGCATTCCGGGTCGAAGCGTCTGCCGAAGAAGCGCCGCGCTACGCCTTTCTCGGCGTGCGCGCCTGCGAGCTGCACGCGATCGCGATCCAGGACCGCGTCCTGATCGGTGACCGCTATCCCGATCCCGCCTACCGGGCGCGCCGCGAGGGGGCGTTCGTCGTCGCGCTCAACTGCTCGGTCGCGGGCGGCACCTGCTTCTGCGTCTCGATGGACACCGGCCCTGCGGCCGGCCCCGGGTTCGACCTCGCGCTCACCGAGCTCGTCGGGCCGCAGCGCCACGCGTTCGTGATCCAGGTCGGGAGCGACAAGGGAGAGCAGGCGCTCTCCCGGGTGCGGCGCCGGGAGGCGAGCGCGGAGGAGCTCGCCGCGGCCGAGGCGGTGATCGCGCGCACCGCCTCGAGCATGGGGCGCGAGCTGCAGGCCGATGGCCTGCCCGAGCTGCTGCTGCGCAACCTCGAGCACCCGCGCTGGGACGAGGTCGCGCAACGCTGCCTCAGTTGCGCCAACTGCACCATGGTGTGCCCGACCTGCTTCTGCACCAGCGTCGAGGACGTGACCGACCTGTCGGGCGACTCGGCCGAGCGCGTGCGGCGCTGGGACTCGTGCTTCACCCTGGAGTTCTCGCATCTGCACGGCGGCAGCGTGCGAGCGTCGGCCAAGTCGCGCTACCGGCAATGGATGACGCACAAGCTCGCCACCTGGGTGGATCAGTTCGGCTCGTCGGGCTGCGTCGGCTGCGGCCGCTGCATCACCTGGTGTCCGGTGGGGATCGATCTGACCGAGGAGGCGCGGGCAATCCGGCAAAGCGACGGCGTCAAGAGAGGAAAAGACCATGGAAGGACTTGAGCGAATCATCAGGGAACATCAGTTCTTCAAGGACCTCGATCCCAAGTTCGTGGCGCTGGTCGTGGGCTGCGCCAAGAACGCGCGCTTCGAGGCGGGCGAGTACCTGTTTCGCGAGGGCGACGAGGCGGACCAGTTCTACCTCATCCGGCACGGCCGCGTCGCGCTCGAGATGGTCTCGCCCAGCGGCGGCGCGGTGACCTTCCAGACCCTTGGCGAGGGCGACTTGGTCGGCCTGTCGTGGTTCGTGCCGCCCTACCGCTGGGCCTACGACGCGCGCGCGCTCGAGCTGACGCGCGCCGTCTCGCTCGACGCCGTTTGCCTGCGGCGCAAGCTGGACGACGACCACGACCTCGGCTACGAGGTGATGCAGCGCTTCGTCCCCGTCCTGCTCGAGCGGCTGCAAGCCACGCGGCTGCAGATGCTCGACGTCTACGGAGCGGCAAGGAAATGATTCCCGAAGTCGCGCGGGTCGCCGGCGCACGGCGCGAAACGGCCGACACCTGGACCCTCGAACTCGAGCCGCCGCCCGGGAAGGACGCCTGGGCCTACCGCCCGGGCCAGTTCAACATGCTGTACGCCTTCGGCATCGGCGAAGTGCCGATCAGCATCAGCGGCAGCGCGCGCGAAGGCGCGACGCTGCTCCACACCGTGCGCGCGGTCGGCACCGTGTCGAGCGCGCTCGCCCGGCTCAAGCGCGGCGACTCCGTTGGGGTGAGGGGGCCATTCGGCAGCGCCTGGCCGGTCGAGGAGGCCGTCGGCAGCGACGTGCTGATCGCCGCGGGCGGGCTCGGCTTCGCCCCGGTGCGCCCGGCGCTGCACGCGCTGATCGCGCGCCGCGAGCGCTACGGCAAGCTGATCCTGCTCTACGGTTCGCGCAGCCCGGAGGAGATCCTCTACCGGCGCGAGATCGAGGCCCTGCGGCGCCGGCTGGACGTCGACATCGACGTCACGGTCGATCACGCGACCGGGGCCTGGCACGGCAACGTCGGCGTGGTCACGAGCCTGGTCAAGCGCGCAGCCTTCGATCCGGAGCACACCGTGGCGATGCTGTGCGGGCCGGAGGTCATGATGCGCTTCACCGTCGCCGCCCTGCGCGACGCCGGCGTCGCGCGCGAGCGCGTGTACCTTTCCATGGAGCGCAACATGAAGTGCGCGCTGGGCCACTGCGGACATTGCCAGTTCGGCTCCGACTTCGTTTGCAAGGACGGGCCGGTGCTGCGCTACGATCGCATCCGGGAGCGGCTCGCGGTGCGCGAGGTCTGATATGCCGGGCGCACACAAGCCGAAACTCGCGGTCTGGAAGTTTGCCTCCTGCGACGGCTGCCAGCTGAGCCTGCTCGATTGCGAGGACGAGCTGCTCGCGGTCGCGGGCGCGGTCGAGATTGCCTACTTTCCGGAGGCCAGCCGCGCGATGGGCAGGGGCCCCTACGACCTGTCGCTGGTCGAGGGCTCGATCACGACGCACCACGACGCCGAGCGCATTCAGGAAGTCCGGCGCGTATCGAAGCACCTGGTTACGATCGGCGCCTGCGCGACCGCCGGCGGGATCCAGGCGCTGCGCAACTTCAAGGACGTGAAAGAGTTCATTTCGATCGTGTACGCCAATCCGGCCTACATCGACACCCTGTCCACCTCGACGCCGATCGCGGACCACGTCAAGGTCGACTTCGAGCTGCGCGGCTGCCCGATCAGCAAGCTGCAGCTGGTGGAAGTGCTGAGCGCCTTCCTCGCCGGCCGCAGGCCGGTGACGCCGGCCCACAGCGTGTGCCTCGAGTGCAAGCTGAAGGGCAACGTGTGCGTGATGGTGGCGCACGGCACGGGCTGCATCGGGCCGGTCACGCACGCCGGCTGCGGCGCGCTGTGCCCGTCCTACCGGCGCGGCTGCTACGGCTGCTTCGGGCCGATGGAGACGCCCAACGCGCGCGCGCTGGGCGAGCGCCTGCTTGCGCTGGGCATGCCGTCGCGCGACGTGCAGCGGGTTTTCCGCAACTTCAATGCCCAGGCGGAGCCGTTCAAAACGGAGAGCGAGCGCCATGACGCGTAAGACGATCAAGGTCGACTACCTTGCGCGCGTCGAAGGCGAGGGCGCGCTGCATGTCACGCTGCGCGACGGCGCCGTGCGCGACGTGGAGCTGCGCATTTTCGAGCCGCCGCGCTTCTTCGAGGCCTTCCTGCGCGGGCGGGCGTTCGGCGAGGCGCCGGACATCACGGCGCGCATCTGCGGCATCTGCCCGGTCGCCTACCAGATGAGCGCGGTGCACGCGATGGAGGACGCGTTCGGGGTCGAGATCGACGCCCCGCTGCGCGCGCTGCGGCGCCTGCTGTACTGCGGCGAATGGATCGAGAGCCACGGGCTGCACATTTACATGCTGCACGCGCCCGATTTCCTCGGCTACGAGAGCGCGATCGCGATGGCGCGCGAGCACCGGGCAGAGGTCGAGCGCGGGCTGCAGCTGAAGAAGGTGGGCAACGAGATCGTGCAGCTGGTCGGCGGGCGCGAGATCCATCCGATCAACGTGCGCGTCGGCGGCTTCTACCGCACCCCGACGCGGCGCGAGCTCGCGCCGCTCGCCGAGCGGCTGAAATGGGCGCGCGACGCGGCGCTCGAGACCGTGCGCTGGGTCGGCGGGTTCGATTTCCCCGACTGCGAGCGCGACTACGAGTTCGTCGCGCTGCGCCACCCCGACGAATACCCGTTCAACGAGGGCCGCCTGGTGTCGAACAGGGGGCTCGACATCGGCGCGCGCGAGTACGAGGAGCACTTCGAGGAGCGCCACGTCGCGCATTCGACCGCGCTGCAATCGGTGATCCGCGGGCGCGGCGCCTACCTGGTCGGTCCGCTGGCGCGCTACAGCCTGAATTTCGACCGCCTCTCGCCGCTCGCGCAGGAGGCGGCGCGCGCGGCGGGACTCGCCCCGGTGTGCGCCAATCCCTACCGCAGCATCGTGGTGCGCGCGGTCGAGACCCTCTACGCCTGCGACGAGGCGCTGCGGCTGGTGGAAGGCTACCGCGAGCCGGAGCGTCCCGCGGTGCCGGTCGAGCCGCGCGCGGGCGTCGGCTGCGCCTGCACCGAGGCGCCGCGCGGCCTGCTGTACCACCGCTACGCGCTCGACGCCGAGGGCACGATCACCGAGGCGAACATCGTGCCGCCCACCTCGCAGAACCAGACCAGCATCGAGGACGACTTGCGCGCCTTTCTGCCGCACTGGCTCGAGATGGACGACGAGGCGCTGCGCTGGCGCTGCGAGCAGACGATCCGGAACTACGACCCGTGCATTTCCTGCTCCTGCCACTTTCTGAAGCTCGAGGTGGAGCGTGGCTGACCCGGTGGTCGTGATCGGTGTCGGCAACACCATGCGCGCCGACGACGCGGCGGGCGTTCAGCTGGCGCGCCGGCTGCGGCCGCGCCGCGGGGTGGAGATCCTGGAGCAAAGCGGCGAGGCGACCGCGATGCTGGAGGCGCTGCGCGGAAGAATCGCGGCGCTGGTGGTCGACGCCGCCTCGGGCTCCGAGCCCGGACGGCTGCACCGGCTGGACGCGGCGGCCGAGGCTTTGCCGCAGGGACTATTCGGTTGCTCGACGCACGGCTTCGGCGTCGCCGAGGGCATCGAGCTCGCGCGCGCGCTGGGCGTGCTGCCATCGGTGTGCGTGGTCTACGCGCTCGAAGGCGCGCGCTTCGAGACCGGCGGCGCGATGTCGGAGGCGGTCGCCCTCGCGCTTGCGCAGGCGGCGTCGCGCGTCGAGAGCGAGCTCGACGCCATTCTTCAAGGGAGCGCCGTCGATGCATGAAGCACACCTCATGACCGACCTGCTGCACAAGATCGAGGCGCTGGCGCGCGAGGACGGCGCGGCGCGCGTGGCCGGGGTCGAGGTCTGGCTCGGCGCGCTGTGCCATATCTCGGCCGGCCATTTCCGCGAGCACTTCGAGCGCGAGACCGCCGGCACGGTGGCCGAGGGCGCCGCGCTGTCGCTCGTCGTTTCGGAAGACCCGCGCGATCCGCGGGCGCAGGACATCGTCCTGCACAGCGTGAGCCTGGATTGCTAGCCGTGCACCGGGCGCGCGTCACGGTCCGCGGCGGCGTGCAGGGTGTCGGATTCCGCCCGCATGCCTGGCGCCTGGCCGGCGAGCTCGCGCTCGGCGGCTGGGTGAGCAACTCCGCGGAAGGCGTGCTGATAGAGGTCGAAGGGCGGGCCGAAGCGATCGACGCCTTCGTGCGCGCGCTCGAGGCGCGCCGTCCGGCGAGCGCGCGCATCGAGGCGCTCGAGGTGGCCGCGATCGCCCCGCGCGGCGAGCGCGAATTCGCCATCCGGCCGAGCAGGCGCGACGCGGCCCCGTCGGCGGCGATCCTGCCCGACCTCGCCACCTGCCCCGAGTGCCTGCGCGAGCTGTTCGATGCGCGCGACCGGCGCCACCTGTACCCGTTCACGAACTGCACCCATTGCGGGCCGCGCTACAGCATCGTCCAGGCGCTACCCTACGACCGCGAGCGCACCACCATGCGCGCTTTCGCCATGTGCCCGGCCTGCCGCGCGGAGTACGAGGATCCGGTCGAGCGGCGTTTTCACGCCCAGCCGAACGCCTGTCCCGCCTGCGGGCCCGCGCTTGCGCTGTGGGACGCACAGGGGCGCGTGCTTGCAGGCAAGCAGGACGCGCTGCTGCGCTCGGCGCAGGCCCTGCGCGCCGGGCGCATCGTCGCGGTCAAGGGGCTGGGCGGCTTCCACCTCTGGGTGGACGCGCGCAACGGCGAGGCCGTCGAACGCCTGCGGGCGCGCAAGGGGCGCGCGGAGAAGCCCTTCGCGCTGATGGTCCCCGACCTCGCGGCCGCGCGCGCGTACTGCGAGGTGGACGCTCTCGAGGCGCAGCTGCTCGAATCGCCGCAGGCGCCCATCGTGCTGCTGCGCAAGCGTGTGAATTGCGACGCGCCCGCGCTTGCCGCGCAGGTGGCCCCGCGCTGCCCGGAGCTGGGCGTCATGCTGCCCTACACGCCGCTGCACCACCTGCTCATGCGCGAGCTCGGCTTACCCGTAGTGGCGACCAGCGGCAACCGCAGCGAGGAGCCGATCGCGATCGACGAGCGCGAGGCGCTCGAGCGCCTGCATGGCATCGCCGACCTGTTCCTGGTCCACGACCGGCCGATCGCGCGCGCGGTCGAGGATTCGGTCGCGCGCGTGCTGCTGGGGCGCGAGATGCTGCTGCGGCGCGGACGGGGCTATGCGCCCTATCCGCTGGCGCTGCCCCAGGCCGGGCAGGGCGGGGCACTGCTCGCACTCGGCGCGCAGCAGAAGAGCACCGCGAGCCTGCTGCTCGGGGGGCAGGTCGTCACCAGCTCGCACGTCGGAGACCTCGACTCGCCGGAAGCGCGCGACGCGCTCGCGGCGGCGGCGCAGGACCTGGCGGGCTTGTATCGCGCGGTTCCGGCCGCGGTCGCCTGCGATCTGCATCCCGATTACGCCTCGACCCGCGACGCGGAGCGCAGCGGGCTGCCCCTGGTGCGGGTGCAGCACCACGTCGCCCACGTCGCCGCCTGCATGGCCGAAAACGGCCTGCGCGGCCCGGTCCTGGGGGTGGCCTGGGACGGCACGGGCTACGGCAGCGACGGCACGATCTGGGGCGGCGAGTTCCTGCTGCTGGAGCCGGGCGCGGCGCCGCGCCGGGTCGCGCACCTGAGGACCTTCCGCCTCCCCGGCGCAGAGCGCGCTGCGCGCGAGCCGCGGCGCTGCGCGCTCGGCGCGCTCTACGAAGCGCTGGGCGACGATGCGTTCGGCGAAGCGGCGTCGCGCCTGGATTTCAGTGCCGATGAGCTTCGAGTATTGAAGTCGATGCTCGCGACCGGCACCCACGCCCCGCTCACCTCCAGCGCGGGGCGGCTGTTCGACGCCGTGGCGGCCTTGGCGGGCCTGCGACGGATCGCGAGCTACGAAGGGCAGGCCGCGATGGAGCTCGAGTGGAGCATCGCGGAGGGTAGCGGCTTGCCGGCCTATCAGCTCGATCTGCTCTCGTCCGGCGAGCGGCCGCTGATCGTCGACTGGGCGCCGATGCTGAGACGGATTGCGCACGACCTGCGGGCGGGCGCGCGGCCGGGCGCGGTGGCGGCGGGCTTTCACCGCGCATTGGTCGAGGCGATCGCCGCGGTCGCCGGTCGCGTCGGCGTGCGCCAGGTCGCGCTCACGGGCGGCTGCTTCCAGAACCGGCACCTGCTCGAGTGGGGCGTCGAGCGCCTGCGCGAAACGGGCTTCGAACCGTTCTGGCACCGGCTGGTGCCGCCGAACGACGGCGGCATCTCGGTCGGCCAGGCGGCCTGGGCCGCGGCCATGCGGGCGGAGGGCTGAGACGATGTGCCTCGCCGTCCCGGGCAGGATCGAGAGCATCGCCGAGGCGGGCCCGCTGATGCGCGTGGCCAGGGTCGACTTCGGCGGCGTGACGCGCGAGGTGAACCTCGCCTGCGTGCCCGAGGCGGCGCTGGGAGACTACGTGCTGGTCCACGTCGGCTTTGCCCTGAGCGTGATCGACGCCAAGGAAGCCGACCGGGTCTTCGGCTACCTGCGGGAGATCGAGGCGCTGTGAAATTCGTCGACGAATTCCGCGACGCGGATGCGGCCGCGCGCTACGCGGCGCAGATCGCGCGCGAGGCGACGCGCCCGTGGACGATCATGGAAGTCTGCGGCGGGCAGACCCACGCCATCGTGCGCTTCGGCATCGACCAGCTCCTGCCCGGCGGCGTCACCCTGGTGCACGGGCCGGGCTGCCCGGTGTGCGTCACGCCGGTGGAGATGATCGACAAGGCGCTCGAGATCGCGGCCGCGCCGGGGACGATCCTGTGCTCCTTCGGCGACATGCTGCGCGTGCCGGGTACGCAGGGGAACCTGCTCGCGGTCAAGGCGAACGGGGGCGACGTGCGCATCGTCTATTCCCCGCTCGACGCGCTGCAGGTGGCGCGCGACAACCCGGCGCGCGAGGTCGTGTTCTTCGCGGTCGGCTTCGAGACCACCGCGCCCGCGAACGCGATGGCCGCGCACCAGGCGAAGCGCGAGGGCCTGCGCAACTTCTCGCTCCTGGTGTCGCAGGTTCTGGTGCCGCCGGCGGTCGAGTCGATCCTCGCGGCGCCCGGCAACCGGGTGCAGGCCTTCCTCGCCGCGGGGCACGTGTGCGCGGTGATGGGCATCGAGGAATACGAGCCGCTGGTGCGGCGCTACCGCGTGCCGATCGTGGTGACCGGCTTCGAGCCGCTCGACATCCTGCAGGGCGTCGCGATGTGCGTGCGCCAGCTCGAGCGCGGCGAGGCGCGGCTCGAGAACCAGTACTCGCGCGCGGTGCGGCGCGGCGGCAGCGCGCCGGCGCAGGCGCTGATGCGCGAGGTGTTCGCCGTCATACCGCGCCGCTGGCGCGGCATCGGCGAGATCCCGGCCAGCGGCCTGGCGCTCGCGCCGGCCTACGCGGATCTGGACGCGGAGCGCCGCTTCGGCGCGGCGCGCACGGGCGAGGAATCGCCCTCGGAGTGCATCGCCGGCCAGGTGCTGCAGGGCGCGCGCAAGCCGTCCGATTGCCCCGCCTTCGGCCGCCGCTGCACGCCCGAGCACCCGCTCGGCGTCACGATGGTTTCGTCGGAAGGGGCCTGCGCCGCCTACTTCCGGTATCGCGCACCGGAACCCGCATGAACGAGCGCGACGCTTCTTCCTGGAGCTGTCCGCTGCCGGCGGAAGAGAGCGGGCAGGTTCAGCTCGCGCACGGCGGCGGCGGTCGCGCGATGGCGCGCCTGATCGAGCGCCTGTTCCTGCCCGCATTCGACAACGCGGCGCTCCGGGAACGCCACGACGGCGCGCGGCTCGAGCTCGACGGCGCCCGGCTCGCTTTCAGCACCGACTCCTACGTGGTCAGCCCGCTGTTCTTCGCCGGCGGCGACATCGGCACGCTGGCGGTCAACGGCACGGTCAACGACCTCGCGATGTGCGGCGCGCAGCCGCTGTACCTCTCCGCCGGCTTCATCGTCGAGGAAGGGCTCGCGCTGGCGACGCTCGGGCGCGTCGTGGCCTCGATGCGAAGCGCGGCGGCGGCGGCGGGCGTGACGCTGGTGACCGGCGACACCAAGGTGGTCGACCGGGGCAAGGCGGACGGCCTGTTCATCAACACCGCCGGAATCGGGCGCATCGCCGCGCCGCGTCCGGTCGCGCCGCGCCGGGTGCGCCCGGGCGACGTCGTCCTGCTGAGCGGCGACGTCGGGCGGCACGGGGTCGCGGTCATGGCCGCGCGCGACGCGCTCGGGCTGCAAACCACGGTAGCGAGCGACTGCGCGCCGCTCGCGGCGCCGGTGCTCGCGCTCTTTGAGGCCGGCTGCGACGTGTCCTGCCTGCGCGACCTGACGCGCGGCGGCCTGGCGAGCGCGCTGGTCGAGATCGCCGAAACGGCGGGCGTCGAGATCGCGCTCGACGAGCGCGCGATCCCGGTGCGCGAGGACGTGCGCGCGGTGTGCGAGCTGCTCGGCCTCGACCCGGTCTACGTCGCCAACGAGGGCCGCTTCGTCGCCTTCGTCGCCCCCGCGGACGCCGCCCGCGCGCTCGAGGTACTGCGCGCGCACGAGGTGAGCGGCGGCGCCTGCGTGATTGGAACCGTGCAGTCCGGCGCCGCCGGGCGCGTCGTCATGACGAGCGCGATCGGCGGCCGGCGCGTGGTCGACATGCTGAGCGGGGAACAGCTGCCCCGCATCTGCTGAGGACGCCATGCAAGCGGCGACCTGGGCGGGCATTGTCCTGTGCCTCAGCCAGTCCGCAATGTTCTCCGGGCTCAACCTGGCGCTGTTCAGCGTCAGCCGGCTGCGCCTGGAAGTGGAAGCGGCCGGCAACCCGGATGCCGCGGTGCTGCTCGGCCTGCGCCGCGACGCGAACCTCACCTTGTCCACCGTGCTGTGGGGCAACGTCGCGGTCAACGTGCTGCTCACCCTGCTGTCGGACTCGGTCCTGGCCGGCGTCTCGGCTTTCGCATTTTCAACCGTGGTGATCACCTTCTTCGGCGAAATCATCCCGCAGGCCTATTTTTCGCGCCACGCGTTGCGCATGGCGGCACGCCTTGCGCCGGTGCTGAAGACATATCGGGTCATCCTGTATCCGCTCGCCAAACCGACGGCGATGATGCTCGAGTGGTGGCTGGGCCCCGAAGCCATCACCCTCTTTCGCGAGCGCGACTTCCGCGCACTGATCATGCGCCACGTCGACGCCGGAAGCAGCGAGGTGGGGCGACTGGAAGCGACCGGCGCGCTCAACTTTCTCGACCTGGACGACATCGCCGTGCGCGACGAAGGCGAGCCGGTGGACCCGTTGAGCGTCATCACGCTGCCGGTCGCCAACGGCAGGCCGGTGCTGCCGCCTTTCGCGCGCTTGCCGAACGATCCGTTCCTGCGCCGCCTCGACGCCTCGGGCAGGAAATGGGTCATCTTCGTCGATGAGGCGCAACAGCCCAGCCTCGTGCTCGATGCCCACCACTTCCTGCGCGACACCCTGTTCGAGCCGGCCGCGCCCAAGCCCGAAGCCTACTGGCACCGCCCGATCGTGGTGAGCGACATGCGAACCCGCCTGGGCGACGTCATCGGCCGCATGAAGGTCACGCACGAGCGCCCCGAGGACGACGTGGTCGACAACGACATCATCCTCGTCTGGGGGCCGCAGCAAAAGCGCATCATCACCGGCGCCGACCTGCTCGGCCGGCTGCTGCGCGGCATCGCGACCCGCGACGCCGCTTCAGCCGGAGGCCGCGCTCAGCCGCAGGCCCCCACGTAGCCGCAGGCGGTGCAGTAGTCGCAGCCGTCCTTGCGGATCATGGTGTTGTTGCCGCACTCGGGGCAGCGCCCGCCGTGCATGATCGGCGCCTGGCCCTTCTTCTCGGGCGTTTCGAGGATGCCCATCTGCTGTACCGGGATGCCGCGCTCGTCCAGGGTGCCGAGCATGGCGTAGCGGTGCAGGATCAGGCGCGCCAGGTAGGACACGGTGGAGGGGAAGGTCTGCTGCTTCTTGCTGCCCGGGACGAAGGCCATGAAGTCGCCCAGCGGCTCGGGGAAGTCGAGCAGCTTCCTCAGCTTCATGCCGATCCAGGCCGGGTCGAGCACGCGCATGTCGAGCGACAGGATCTTGCACAGGCCGTCGAAGCAGCGCGGGTACTCGCCCGAGAGCCACATCGAGTAGGGGCGGGTGACGCCGTCCGGCAGCGTGATCTCCTTCAGCCCGAGCACGAAGTCGTCGCCGGTGCGGGGGTTGAGCACGTCGACGGTCCACGACATGGTGCCGTCGGTGCCGGTCTTGGGCTCCTTGTGGCTGAACATGGTGTCGAGCACCGGGCTCGGGCCTTCGGACAGCGCGCCGAGCTGGTCGACGCGCCAGCGCACCACCTGGGCGAACGCCGACACGACCGAGGGCATGAGCTTCTTCTCGCCGTGCGGCGGGAAGGGCATCTCGAACGGCTCGTCGCCGCCGGCCTTGGCGAGCGTCTCGAGCTTGAGCTTGAGCCAGCCGTGGTCGTTGGCGCGCATGTCCATCGACAAGGCTTTGGCGAGCGCGCCCAGTCCGCGCGGCTGCTCGCTGCCGTTGACCCAGACCTCGAAGGCGTGCGCCGAGCCGTTCTCGACGTGGCCGACGAACACCGCGAATTGGCCGTGCGGGTGCTCGATCATGTAGGTCCAGGCCAGGTTGCCCTCGGTCAGCTGGGGCCGGCTCGGCCAGCGCAGGCTGGCGAGCACCGGCTGCGGCACGGTCTTGATCTGGATCCGCCGGTTGACGTCGTCGCTGCGGAAGTCCTGCGGCTGCTCCGCCGGCTTGTCGACGCTCAGGACCGAGCCGAGCACGTTGTTGGGACGGTAGGTGGCGAGACCCTTCAATCCGGACTTCCAGGCGTGGAAATACAGGTCCTTGAAATCCTCGTAGCGGTAGTCCTCCGGCACGTTCACCGTCTTGGAGATGCTGGTGTCGACGTGGGGCGCGACCGCGGCCACCATCTGCTCGTGCGCGCGCGCGCTGATCTCGAGCGCGGTGACGAAGTAGGGCGGGAGCTTTTCCATGTCCCCGCCGAGGGCCTTGAAGCGCCGCCAGGCGTGGTCCTCGACCGGAAACTCCTTCATGCTGCCGTCCGGCATGCGCTTCTTGCGCGTGTAGACCCAGGAAAACGGCGGCTCGATGCCGTTCGAGGCGTTGTCGGCGAACGCGAGGCTGATGGTCCCGGTGGGCGCGATGGACAGCAGATGGCTGTTGCGGATCCCGTGCTTGCGAATCGACGCCTTGATCTCGTCCGGCAGCCGCGCCGCGAAGCTGGTGCCGGAAAGGTAGAGGTCCTCGTTGAACAGAGGGAACGCGCCGCGCTCCCGCGCGAGCTCGGCCGAAGCGCGGTAGGCGCTGTCGCGCATCGCCTCGGCGATCTTCGCCCCCATGGCGCGCGCTTCGTCGGTGTCGTAGCGCAGCCGCAGCATGATGAGCGCGTCGCCCAGGCCGGTGAAGCCAAGACCCACCCGCCGCTTGGCCATCGCCTCGCTGTGCTGCTGCTCGAGCGGCCAGGCGGTGACGTCGAGCACGTTGTCGAGCATGCGGATCGAGACCTCGACCACCTTGCCGAAGCGCTCGACGTCGAATGCTGCCTTGTCGCCGAAGGGCTCGCGCACGAAGCGGGTGAGGTCGATCGAGCCGAGGCAGCAGCAGCCGTAGGGCGGCAGCGGCTGCTCGGCGCAGGGGTTGGTCGCCTCGATCGTCTCGCAGTAGTTCAGGTTGTTGTCGCGGTTGATGCGGTCGAGGAACAGGATGCCCGGCTCGGCGTGGTCGTAGGTCGAGCGCATGATCTGCTCCCACAGCTGGCGCGCCGGGATCTTGCGGTAGACCCACAAGCCGTCGTTGCGCTGGTAGCCGCCGTTCTCGGGCCAGGGCTTGGCCTTGTGCACCAGCTCGACCTCCTGGTCCTTCTCCACCGCGAGCATGAAATCGTCGGTGACGCCGACCGAGATGTTGAAGTTGGTCAGCTCGCCCTGGTCCTTGGCGTGCACAAAATCCTCGACGTCCGGGTGGTCGCAGCGCAGCACGCCCATTTGCGCGCCGCGCCGCGCGCCCGCCGATTCCACGGTCTCGCAGGAGCGGTCGAAGACGCGCATGTACGACACCGGCCCGCTGGCGCGCGAGTGCGTGCCCTTGACCTCGGCGCCCTTGGGCCGGATCGACGAGAAGTCGTAGCCCACGCCGCCGCCGCGCCGCATCGTCTCGGCCGCTTCCTGCAGCGCGGTGTAAATTCCCGGCTTGCCGTCGACGATATCGGAGATCGAGTCCCCGACCGGCTGCACGAAACAGTTGATCAGCGTGGCCTGCATCGCGATTCCGGCCGCGGAATTGATCCGACCCGCGGGGATGAAGCCGTCCTCCAGAGCGCGCAGGAAGCGTCGCTCCCAGTGGGCGCGCTTGTCCTCCGGCTCGGCCTGGGCGAGGGCGCGCGCCACGCGCCGGCGCACTTCCTCGATGCTTGCTTCCTTGCCCTTGGCGTACTTCTCGATCAGCGCGTCGCGCGAGATCTCCTGCTCCGGCAGCGCTTCGGCGATGACGGATTGGGTGCCGGTTTGGTCGGTGTTCATTCTTGTTCTCTCCCGGTTCTGAGTTGTGCGGTGGCCGACAGGATAATCATCCGCGCGCGCCCTGTCGGCGATCATTTTTTGTATTTGGTAATTAAGATCAAATGTTCCGCCTAATACCTTGAAAACACAACCTGTTCGATAGTGTGGGTTCGCGTCCTACTATATCTAGTAGGCGTGCGAGGCATGCCCGGTTCGGGCGCCGGCGGGCATCCGGTTGACTCTGCGGTCGATTCGGGCGGCCGCGCGGGCCCGCAACGGTGCCGCTTCCCGGCTACCGCTTGTACTGTATGATTATACAGTAGTGCGGCGCCGGGCGCGCTGCAGAATCTCGGCCACCTCGGTATGGCCCAGGCGCAGCGCCTGCTCCACCGGGGTGTCGCCCTCCTTGCCTGCGAGTGAAGGGTCCGCGCCGTGGCGCAGGAACAGTTCGACCATTTGGGCGTTGCCCTTCATGGCCGCGTGCGCGAGCGGGGTATGGCCGGTCTCGTGCTCCAGGTTGGGGTCGAAGTTCATCGCCAGCACTTTCTGGGCGTAGACCAGGTTGTTCTTGTCGATGGCGTAGAACATGGCGCGCACGCCCTCGGGGCTGCGCTCGCGGGGCTTGGGCTCCAGGCCGGTCGGCAGCAGCTTGACCACGTAGTTGATGAGCGAGATGCCGACCAGGGCGATCAGCGCCAGCACCAGGGGAATCTTCGAGATGTGAAGGCTTTCCGCGATGTGCTGCGGCAAGTTGGCACCCGCGATCAGCAGCACGACCGCCAGAAAGAAGAAGAACTTGAGGTAGAGGAACAGCCCGAAGATTATGCTGCAAGCGAGCAGGGCGACCAGCACGTCGGGATTGATGCCAAGGGTTTCCGCCACGTACTCGCGCGGCAGATTCGCGAGCACCGCGGTGATCGCGATCAGGCCCATCAGGACCAGCTCGCGGATGCGCAGCCTGGTGAGGAAGTCGAGCTTTTCCTCCGACATGGGCGGTTGCCTGCAAGGTAGAATTTGCCAATATATGTCGAAGGCCTTCCTCAAGGGAAGCGACGCGTCCGAAGACACTGCGGTCGCCGAGCCGGCGCCGCTGCCCGCGGGGGCGAAGAACTATATTTCGCCCTCCGGCTACGCGCGCCTCGACGCCGAGCGCCTGCGCCTGGTGAACCTGGAGCGTCCCGAGGTGGTGAAGGTGGTGTCGTGGGCCGCGTCGAACGGCGACCGGTCCGAGAACGGGGACTACATCTACGGCAAGCGCAGGCTGCGCGAGATCGACCGGCGCGTGCGCTTTTTGATCAAGCGGCTCGAGAACGCGCAAATCGTCGACACCGCCGGACGCGAGACCGATCAGGTCTTTTTCGGCGCCACCGTCTCGCTGCGCTCGGTGGCGGGCGGCGAGCGCGAGGTCACGATCGTCGGCATGGACGAGGTGGACCCGGCGCGCGGTCGGGTCTCGTGGATATCGCCCATCGCGCGCGCGCTGCTCAAGGCTCGTGCGGGGGACGTGGTGGCGCTGGCGACCCCGGCGGGGAGCGAGCAGCTGGAAATTCTGGACGTGCGCTACGACAACATCGACTAAGGGAAGGCAAGAAGATGAGCATCGTGAAGGAGTTCAAGGAATTCGCAGTCAAGGGCAATGTGGTCGACCTTGCGGTCGCGGTCATCATCGGCGCGGCGTTCGGCAAGATCGTCGCCTCGTTCGTGGCGGATATCGTGATGGCGCCGCTCGGGCTCATGATCGGAGGGGTCAACTTCAGCGACCTGGCCGTCGTCCTCAAGCCCGCGAGCGGCGCGGCACCGGCCGTGGTCTGGGCCTACGGCAAGTTCGTCCAGGCCGTGTTCGACTTCACGCTCATCGCCTTGGTCATCTTCGTCGCGGTGCGGGGCATCAACCGCCTCAAGCGCGAAGAGCCGGCAGCGCCCGCGGCGCCGCCGGCGCCGTCGCGGCAGGAAGTCCTGCTGGAGGAGATCCGCGACCTGCTGCGCAAGTAGCTCGCGCGGGTACTTGCAGCCCGCGCGCGGGCTAGTTGAAATCGCCCGCGCTTACCAGCGACAGGCGCGACGGGTCGAGGTGGCGGCGCAGGGCCGCGTCGACCTTGTCCGCGCCCAGGTCGGCGATGCGCTGCTCGAGCTGCGCGTCCCAGGCGAAGCTGCGATCCTTGTACAGATCGTCCGCCAGGTGGACGGCGAGGGCGCGGTCGCTGCGGCGCGCCAGGCGCCGCGCCTCGACCAGCGCCTTGGCTCCGGCCGCAACCTCGGCGGCGCCGAAGCCCTCGCGCAGCGCGCGCGCCAGCTCTTCGCGTATCGCGCGCTCGACGCGGGCCTTGTTGCCGGGCGCGAAGATCGCCGACACCCTGAAGCCGGCGACGGGGTAGAAGACGCTGGCGCGGAACGAGGTATGGACGCTGTACGACAGGCCTTCCGTCTCGCGCACGCGCTGCGGGATGCGGGCGGAAAGCGAGCCGCCCAGCAGGTAGTTCGCCAGCAGCAGCGCCGGATAATCGGGATCGTCGTCGCGCATCGGAATGTTGAACCCGCCGCGCAGCACGGCGTTCGCCTTGTCGGGGGTGAGGAACTCGCGCTCGAGCGGCACGCTGTCGAAAAAGCGCGCAGGGACGCGCGCGAACGGGCGCGCGTTCTTCCAGCCGCCGAACAGCGTCTCCAGGAGCCGGACGAGCGCGTCGGGGTCGAATTCGCCCACAGCGGCGAAGTCGGCGCCGGTGGCGCCCAGCAGCTCGCGATAGCACGACTCGGCGTCGGCCAGCGTGGCCGCGTTCAGCTGCTCGATATCCTCGTCGACGGTGTCGGTGTAGTAGGGGTGGCCCTTCGGGTACGGAGCGAGGTGGCGCGAAAGCTGCGCGCCGGCGATCGCCATCGGGTCGCTGCGCTGCTCCTCGGCATCGGTGAGCAGGGCGCGCTTGAGCTCCTCGAATTCGTCGGGCGGAAACGCGGGCTCCTCGTACACCTCGGCGACGAGGCGAAGCGCGTCCGGGAGACCCGCGGCAGGAACCTCGAGGCGGGCCCCGTCGCCGCTCATGCCCGCCGACGCGTTCAGGCGATCGAAGGCGTCGCTCAGCTCGGCGCGGCTGTGGCGCCGCGTGCCGCGCGCGAGCATGCTCCCCGCGAGCGAACAGGCGGTCGTGCGCCCGGTCATGCTCTGCTCGTCGCCCCAGTGCAGCATGAGGCGCGCGAAGACGACGTGGCCGCGCGTCTTCTTCGGCAGCAGGGCGACGCGGATTCCATTGGCGAGCGTCTTTCGTATCACGCGCGCCTCGATGTTGGCCGGTGTGGGATCGAAGGCCTCGCCCGCGGCGAGCGCCTTGCCTCCGCGGTAGTTCGCCAGCGCTTGCGCCAGATCCGGCGGCGGCGGGATCGCGGCCCGGTCCGGATGACGCGTCGGCAGGAACACGCCGAGCACGCGGTTGGCGGGCTTGAAATATGCCACGGCCACGCGCTGCACGTCGGCCACGGTGACCGCGCGCAGGCGGTCGCGATAGAGGAAGAACAGGCGCCAGTCGCCTATCGCCTCGAACTCGGACAGGGCGCTCACCAGCGAGCCGGTGTCGCGCTGCGCCTTTTCGAAGTCGTTGAGCAGCTCGGTCTTGGCGCGCTGCACCTCTTCGGCACGCACGGGGTGCCTGGCGATCCCCTCAAGTTCCCCGAGCAAGGCGTTGCGCGCCGCGTCGACCGATGCGTCCTTGGGCAGGCCGGCGCCGAACGACGCGAATCCCGGATCGTGCAGCGCGCGCTCCGAGCCCCAGGTGTAGCTCGCCAGGCCCTTTTGCACCAGCGCGCGATGCAGCCGCCCCGAGGGCGTGCTGCCCAGCAGGCTCACCAGCACGTCGAGTGCCGGGTAATCGGGATCGCTGCCCGCGGGGATGCGGTACAACGCAGTGACGATCGGCGCCTCGCCGTTGCGGCGCAGGGTCACTGCGCGCGCGCCGTCCTGTGCCGGCTCCTCGGTGTACAGCGCCGGCAGCGCGCGAGACGGGCGCGCTATCGCGCCGAAAGTCTTCTGCACCAGCCCGAGCGCGCGCGCGGGATCGAAGCGCCCGCCCACGATCAGCAGCGCGTTGTCGGGCTGGTACCAGGTGCGGTAGAACGCCTGCAGGCGCGCGATCGGAACGTTCTCGATGTCGGAGCGCGCGCCGATGATGGGGTGTCCGTAGTTGTGCCAGGCGAAAGCGAGCTGCAGCGTGCGCTGGAACAGCACCGCGCCGGGATCGTTCTCGCCCATCTCGAACTCGTTGCGTACCACCGTCATCTCGCTTTCGAGATCGCCCTTGGCGATGAACGAATTGACCATCCGATCGGCTTCCATGCCGAGCGCCCAGTCCAGGTTGGCGTCGCTCGCCGGCATGGTCTCGAAGTAGTTGGTGCGGTCGTAGGCGGTGGTGCCGTTCCAGCGCGCGCCGCGACTGGCGAACTCGCGCTTGAGGTCCGGGTGCCGCGGCGAGCCCTTGAACATCATGTGCTCGAGCAGGTGCGCCATGCCGCGCTCGCCGTAGCCTTCCTGGCGCGAGCCCACCAGGTAGGTGACCCGCACCGTCACGGTATCGGCGCCCGGGTCCGGCACGGTGAGCACGCGCAGCCCGTTGTCCAGCCGGTACTCGGTGACGCCTTCGATCGACACCGTCTTCTGCGGCGGCTCGGCTGCCGCCGCGTTGCCGGCCGCGAGCAGGTGAAGCGCGAGCATCCCGGCGCCGATGGTGAGATAGGTGAGGCGCAAGCGCCACGCCGCCGCGATCGCCACCGCGCCGGCGAACACCGCGAGCGACATGGCCACCGCGGCGACCGGCGGGATGCCGCTCGCCACCATTGCCACCCCGGTGATCAGGCCGAAAGGCGCGACGCCGAACAGCAGGGGAATCGCCGCGCGCGAGCCGGCGGCGAATACTGGACGGTCGAAACTCAGCCGAGCTGGCCGAGCAAGGTCTCGGCGCCCGAGACCTCGTACTTGCCCGGCGCCTCGACGTTCAGCTGCTTCACCACGCCGTCGTCGACCAGCATCGAGAAGCGCTGCATCCTCAGGCCCATGCCGCGCGCCGAGAGGTCGAGCTCGAGCCCGAGCTTCTTGGTGAATTCGGCGCTGCCGTCGCCGAGCATGCGGATCTTGCCGGTCGCCTTTTCGTCGCGGCCCCAGGCGTTCATCACGAAGCCGTCGTTTACCGCCACGCACCAGATCTCGTTCACGCCCTTCGCCTTCAGCTTGTCGATGCTCGCCACGTAGCTCGGCACGTGCTTGGCCGAGCAGGTCGGGGTGTAGGCGCCGGGCAGGCCGAAGATCACGATCTTCTTGCCTTTGGCCGCTTCCGCGACGCTGACTTCCTTGGGCGGCATCGGGCAGCCGGTGGGGTCGAAATCGAAGGATTCGCTCAGCTTGGCATCCGGCAGGCGGTCGCCGATCTTGATCGTCATGGCCATTCTCCAGTGCTGGTTATTGACTATGGGCGTAAATGATAACGCATGCTATTTGAGGCGGTACACCCGTCCACGCCGCTTTCCGCGCGTGGGCGCGCCCTTGCGCAGCACCGAGCCGTAGTTGAAGCTGTTGTCGCCCTTTTCCTTGGCTGCCTCGCGCATGCGCGTTTCGGCAATCGTTTCGCGCGCGATCGCCGCGCCGTGCTTTCGTTTCATGGTCTTCCCGTCCGTCTTCGTGAGGGGGCGATTCTACCCGAGCAGCGCGGCCTTGCGGCCGCGCTCGATGTCTATGCCGCCCAGCAGCACGAGCCCGATCACGAAGTAGCTGCCGACGGCGAAAATTCCGAGGCGGTGATTGCCGGCGAAGACCCAGGTCACCAGGCCGTAGGTCAGCGGTCCGAAGATCGACGCGGTCTTGACCGCGAGCCCCCACAGGCCGAAGAACTCGCCCAGCCGCGCCGCCGGCGAGAGCACGCCGACCACGGCGCGGCCTGCGGCCTGCGAGGACCCCATGCATAGGCCGGCGATGTTCGCCGCGAGCCAGAATGCCGGCGCGCCGGTGGCGGTGCCGGCGATGGCGATCATGACGATCCAGCCGACCAGCGTGATGGCCACCGCGCGCACGTGGCCGATGGCGTCCTGCAGGTAGCCGAAGGCGAATGCGCCCGCGGCGGCGGTGAAGTTGACCACCAGGATCAGGGTGATGGTCTGCTGGGTGGTGAACTTCATCTCTTCCTGGGCGTAGATCGCCGCGAGCGCGATCACCGCCGCGATGCCCGCCTGGTAGAACACCGTGCACAGCAGGAAGCGCCGCAGGTCGCGGTACTGGTGGGCGTGGCGCAGCGTCTGGTGCACGCGCGCCCAGGCGGCGCGCGCGGCGCCCGCCACTTTCAGCGGCTGCGGCTGCGCGCGCTCGCGCAGGTAGAGGAAAGTCGGCGCCGAGGCGAGGGCGAACAGCCCCGCGGTGATCAGCATGCTCGCGGGCACGTAGACCGAGGCGGGCCGGCCGAGCTTTTGCGCCCAGGTGATGTAGACCAGGCTCGCTCCGAGCGAGACGATGCCGCCCAGGTAGCCGAAACTCCAGCCCCAGCCCGAGACCCGGCCCATCGCGCGCGAATCCGCCAGCTCGGGCAGGAAGGCGGCAATCAGGTTCTCGCCGGTGCCGTAGAAGAAGTTCGACAGCACCAGCAGCGCGAGCGAAAGCGCGACCGCGCCGGGCGCGGCGAACCACAGCAAAGCGGTGAATGCCACGCAGCCCGCGGTGGTCGCCAGCAGGAGGGGTTTTTTCGCCGCGTGGGCGTCCGCCCAGGCGCCGATCAGCGGCCCGCTCACGACGATCGCGGCGTAGGACAGCGAAAGCGCGGCGGTCCAGGCGAAAGTGGCCCATTCCGCCTTGCGCGCGACGCCGGCGACGAAATAGGCGCTGAACACCGCGGTGATCACCACGGTGGTGTAGCCCGAGTTGGCGAAGTCGTACATGCTCCAGGCCCAGACCTCGCGCAGCGAGACGTCGGGCGCCAGGGTGCGGCGGTCGGGGGAGGAAGCCATGGCGGATTCTAGCCATACGGTATAGTGTTCAGGGGAAGGATTAATGGCATGCAGCAGGCGGTAAGAACCCCGGCGGGCGAGCACCGCCTGACCATGAACGAGGTCCTCGACTGGCTGGTCGAGGACCGCATGGTCGACCCCGCCGCCGCCGAGCACCTGAAGAAGGAGCGGCGCTACTACCGGGGCAGCCAGCACCCCCTGGTCAGCGTCGCCGAGCAGAAGTGGAAGACGCCTGCGGCGCCTGCGGCGCCGCAGCGCACGCTCACGCTGGATGCGCTCGCCGAATGGCTGGCCAAGCGCGTCGGCATGACCTACCTGCACATCGATCCGCTCAAGGTCGACTTCTCGGCCGTCACCGACGTGATGTCGAGCGCGTACGCGACGCGCTTTCGCATCCTGCCGGTCGGCAAAAGCGCCAAGGAAGCCGTGATCGCGACCGCCGAACCCTTCATCCGCGAATGGGAGCACGAGCTCGGCACGATCCTGAAGCTCGAGGTGAAGCGGGTGATCGCCAATCCGGTCGACATCGAGCGCTACCAGGTCGAGTTCTACAACCTGGCCAAGTCGATCAAAGGCGCCAACAAGACCGCCTCCGGCTCGAGCGGGTTGTCGAGCTTCGAGCAGCTGGTCGAGCTCGGCAGCGGCAACAAGACGCTCGACGCGAACGACGCCCACGTCGTGCGAGTGGTCGACTGGCTGTGGCAATACGCGTTCGAGCAGCGCGCGAGCGACATCCACATCGAGCCGCGGCGCGACGTCGGCATCGTCCGCTTCCGCATCGACGGGGTGCTGCACCAGGTCTACCAGATACCGGCCGCGGTACTGAACGCGATGACCAGCCGGATCAAGATCCTCGGGCGCATGGACGTGGTCGACAAGCGCCGCCCGCAGGACGGCCGCGTCAAGACCCGCACCCTGGACGGGCAGGAGATCGAGCTGCGCCTGTCTACCCTGCCCACCGCTTTCGGCGAGAAGCTGGTGATGCGCATCTTCGACCCGGAGGTGCTTATCCGGGACTTCGGCGAGCTCGGCTTCACGCGCGATGACCACGAGCGCTGGCGCGAAATGACCGAGCGGCCGAACGGCGTGGTCCTGGTCACGGGTCCGACCGGCTCGGGCAAGACCACGACGCTCTATTCGACCCTGAAGCAGCTCGCGACCGCCGAGGTGAACGTCTGTACGGTCGAGGACCCGATAGAGATGGTCGAGCCGCTGTTCAACCAGATGCAGGTGCAGCCTGCGATCGAGATCGGCTTCGCCGAGGGCCTGCGGGCCCTGATGCGCCAGGACCCGGACATCATCATGGTGGGAGAGATTCGCGACCTGGAGACGGCCGAGATGGCGGTCCAGGCGGCGCTCACGGGGCACCTCGTGCTCTCGACGCTGCACACCAACGACGCGCCGAGCGCCGTGACCAGGCTGCTGGAGCTCGGCATCGCGCCCTACCTGCTGAACGCGACCCTGAACGGCATCATGGCGCAGCGCCTGCTACGCACCTTGTGCCCGCACTGCAAGCGCAAGATCGACCTGGGCAGGGCCGAGGACGCGGCGGCGTGGGACACGCTGGTCGCGCCGTGGAAGGCCAAGCGTCCGGCCAGTGTCTACACGCCCGTCGGCTGCCTCGAATGCCGCATGACCGGCTTTCAGGGCCGCATCGGGGTGTACGAGACGCTCGTGTGCACGAGCGGCATCAAGGAGCTGGTCACCGCCGGCGCGGACCTGGCGCGGATCCGCGATCTGGCCTACAAGCAGGGCATGAAGCCCCTGCGGATCAGCGGCGCGATGAAGGTGGCGGCGGGGCTTACGACCATCGAAGAGGTCCTCAAGGTCGCGCCGCCGGCGCGCGAGGCGTCGGCGGCCTGAGCGTGCGCGGCTTCCTGCGCCGCTTCTTCGCCCTCGCGAGGCGCGACGCGCTGCTGCGCGGCGTGCTGCTCTACGTCGCGATCACCGGGCCGCTGGCGCTCGGGCTCAAGTTCTCGCTCTCGCCCTACCTCTCCCCGGAAGCGCTCGCCGGGCTGGACGCCGCGCTGCTCGCGCTGCTCGCGGGCGGCTTCATCTTCGTCCTGGTGCAGGGCTCGTTGCGGCGCGGCGAACAGGAGATCCTGGCGTTGCGCTCGGACAGCGAGCGCTTCCGCAGCCTTACGGCGCTGTCGGCGGACTGGTTCTGGGAGACCGACACCGAGCACCGCCTCACTTGGTTGACCGGCGGCGCGCCGGTAATGATGATCTTCGGCCAGGGCGCCGCCTACGGCAAGCGCTTCTGGGATGCGCCCGGCGTGGACGTCGACCCGGGCGCGCTGGCGCGGCATCTCGAGCAGATCGAGTCGCAGCAGCAGTTCTTCGACCTCGAGATCACGCGCACCGACGAGCGCGGGGCGCGCGTGTTTCACATCGTCTCGGGGCAGCTGCGGCGCGACGCGGGCGGCGCCTTCCTGGGCTACCGGGGCGTGGGCCGCGACGTCACCGAGCAGCGCAGCGTCGAGCGTGCGCTGGGACAGGCGAAGGAGCGCCTCGAGCTCGCGCTGGAAGGCGGCAACCTCGCGACCTGGGACTGCGACCTGGACAATGAGGCGATGCACATGGGTACCGGCTGGGCGCGGGTACTCGGGCGCAAACCCGACATCGGCTCGCCAAAGCCGTCCGAGTTCGGCGAGCTGCTGCATCCGGACGACAGGGCCGCGGCGCGCGAAGCCTTCGTCGGCGCGCTCAAGGGCGAGTGCGAGGAGCTCAGCATCGACGTACGGGTGCGCGCCGCGGGCGAGCAATGGAAATGGCTGCACGCGGCGGGCCGGGTCACGCTGCGCGACGCCGCCGGTCGCGCCCGGCGCGTGTCCGGCGTCGCGGCCGACATCGACGTGCGCAAGCGCGCCGAGCAGGCGTTGCGCGAGGCCGAGGAGCGCTACCGCGCGCTGGTCGAGGTCGCGCCGGACGGCCTGATCGTGCACAGCGGCGGCATCATCGAATACGCCAATCCCGCCGCGGCGCGCCTGCTCAAGGCCGCGAGGCCGGCGCGCCTGATCGGCATGCGCCTCGAGGAGCTGGCGCACCCCGACGAAATCGAGCAGCTGCGCGAGCGCATGCAGTACCTGGCGGCGGGGCCCGGCAGCACCGCGTTCGAGGAGCGGCGCCTGCGCTGCTTCGACGGCAGCGAGACGGTGATCGAAGCCGCGGGCGTGTCCTACCTCGAGCGCGGAAGGCTGGTGGTGCAGTCCGTGCTGCGCGACGTGAGCGAGCAGCGCCGGGTGCGCGAGGAGCTGGCGGAACGCGAGCGGCGCTTCCGCGACGTGGTCGAAGCGTCCGGCGAATACGTCTGGGAAACCGACGCGGCCTGGCGCTACACCTACCTCTCCGCCCGCGTCGAGGCCGTGCTCGGCTACATGCGCTCGGAGATGCTCGGACGGCCGCCGCAGGACTTCATGCCGCTGGGCGAGGCGCGCGGCAACGAGGACTGGTTCGCGCACAAGTCGGCCGACGGAGCGGCGTTTCGCGATCTCGTCTACCGTACCATCACCAAGTCGGGGCGCGTGATCTGGCAGTCGGTGAGCGGCGTTCCGGTGTACGACGCCGCGGGCAGGCTGACCGGCTACCGCGGCACCGGCGCGGACATCACCGCGCGCAAGCAGGCGGAGGACAGGATAGAGTTCCTCGCCACGCGCGACGCGCTGACCGGCCTGCCGAACCGGCTGCTGCTCAACGACCGCGCCAACCAGGCGATCCTTGCCGCGGCGCGCAGCCACGGCCAGCTCGCGCTGCTGTTCATCGACCTCGACCGGTTCCAGCTGGTGAACGACTCGCTCGGCCACCAGGCCGGCGACGCGCTGCTGCGCGCGGTCGGCGAGCGGCTGGGCAACACGCTGCGGCGCGACGACACCCTGGCCCGGCTCGGCGGCGACGAGTTCGTGCTGCTGTGGAACGGGCTCAAGAGCGGGCCCGACGCGGCGGTCGTGGCGCAGCGCGTGCTGGGCATCCTGGCGCGTCCGTTCACGATCGAAGGCCACAACCTGAGCATCGGCGCATCGATCGGGATCAGCATCTATCCCGCCGACGGGCACGACGCCGCGACGCTGCTCAAGAGCGCGGACGCGGCGATGTACGCCGCGAAGGACTCCGGGCGCAACGCGTTCCGTTTCTTCGCGCCCGAGCTGCACACGCGCGCGGTGGAGCGCCTCACGCTCGAGAACGACCTGCGCCGCGCGCTCGCACGTGGCGAGCTGCGGCTGCATTACCAGCCGGTGGTGCGCGGGCCGCGCGGCGGATCGATCGTGGGCTGCGAAGTGCTGGTGCGCTGGCAGCACCCGGAGCGCGGGCTGCTGATGCCGGACGCCTTCATCCCGATCGCGGAGGCCTGCGGCCTGATCCGCGCGGTGGGCGAGTGGACGCTGGAGCGGGCGCTGTCGCAGATCGGCGCCTGGCAGCAGTCCCTTCCCGCGGCGCCGTGGTTCGCGCTCAACGTCTCCGCGCCCGAACTGGCGCAGGGCGAGACCTTCGTGGCGCGCGTGCGCGACGCGATCGCGTTCAACCGCATCGCGCCGGGCAGCCTCGAGCTCGAGGTGACCGAGCGCGTGCTGATGTCCCATCTGGCGGAGAACGTGGAGACGCTGCACAAGCTCGGCGAGGCGGGGGTGAGGCTCGCGATCGACGATTTCGGCACCGGCTATTCGAGCCTTTCCTACTTGCGCCGCCTGCCGATCGACAAGCTCAAGATCGACCGCTCTTTCCTGCACGAGCTCGCCTCGCATCACGCCGACGAAACGATCGTCCAGACCATCGCCGCGATGGCGAAGTCGCTCGGCCTGTCGGTCGCCGCCGAGGGGGTCGAGACCGAAGCCCAGCTCAAGCGCCTGCTGGCGCTCGGCTGCGAAGAGTGGCAGGGCCATTACTTCAGCCCACCGGTGGAAGCGGCCGAGTTCGAGCGGCTGCTCAAACGACGCGAGGCTGCCGCGTCCTAACCGGCTCGAGACACCCGGCAAAGCAGCGCTTTCAGATTGGTCTGATCCGATACGGGATCGCGCTGGTTCTTGTCGGTGAGGAAGTTGACCGAACGCCAGGGATGGTAGGGCTGGCGCTCGCCCCAGCCGATCGGAATGAACACCGCGTCGGGGCGGATCCCGGCGTGCAGCCAGGCCAGCGCCTCGATCGCGCCGTGCGCGGTTTCGACGCGCACCCGCTCGCCGTCGGCGATGCCGAGGCGCGCCGCCTTGGCGGGATGGATCTGGCAGTACAGGTCGGGCCACATCTCCTGCGCCTGCCAGAAGTAGTGCGTCAGGCTGTGGAAGTGCGCCGCCGGCGGGCGCCCGGTGATCAGCTCGGTGTCGAAGCCGCGCGCGCGCAGGCGCGCGCCGGGTGAGTCGGCCGACGGCGGCACGATGCGCCCGCGCGACGCTGCGGTGTCGGGCCGGCAGAAGGGCGACAGCACGCCCTGGTCGCCGTCGGCGTCGAGCAGCTCGACCCACGGCAGATCGACCAGGCTCTCGCGCTCGGCGTAGAACTCGGGCAGCGCCGACAGTCCGAGCGCGGCGAACTTCGCGTCCATCGCCTCGGTCCAGAACTCGAGCTTGCCGCTCGGGGTCGGGAAGCGCCGTCCGGGCGGCGCGCCCGCGGCGCTGGTGCCTTCCAGGTACAGCGTGTCGACTTCGGGCGAAGCTTCGCTCGCCACGGGCTGGCGCACCCAGCGGTACGGAACCGAGTGCAGCCGCTGCTGCGTCACGCCGCGCATCAGCTCGTTGTCGATGCAGACCTCGTCCCAGAAGCGCGCCGGGTCCTTGTAGTCTTCCTTCAGCACGTCGCCCATGCCGAGGCGCCGTCCGAGCTCGATCCAGATCCAGCCGTCGGCCTTCGCCTCGCCCGGCGGCTCGATCATCTTGTCGATCCAGACGATGCGCCGGTCGTCGTTGCCGCGCCCGATCTCGCCCTTCTCGATCCCGGTCGCGGCCGGCAGGACGTAGTCGGCGTAGGCCGAGGTCTCGTTCGCGAACAGTTCGATGTGCACCAGCAGGTCGAGCGCGGAGAAGGCCGCGCGCGCCGCGTCCTGCCCGGGCCACTGCGCGAGCGGGTTGTTACAGGCGATCAGCGCCTTGATCGGGTAGGGCCTGCCGGCGGTCATCGCCTCGGTCCAGCCGGTCGGGCTGCGGCGCACGCGCGGGCGGGAAATCTTCGGCCGGCGCTCTTGCGGCGCATTGGGCGCGATCGGGGTGCCGTGGCTCATGTTGAAGAACGCGCCGCCGCGCCGGCCCCAGTTGCCCGTGATCGCGGCGAGGAACATCAGCGCGCGGTTGGTCTGGGTGCCGTTGCTGTGCTGGTTGACGCCGCGGCTGGCGAAGATGACGCAGCCCTCGGCTGCCGCGATCTCCTCGGCCAGGCGCCGGATCTCGCCCGCCGCGATCCCGGTCACCGGCTCGGCCCACTCGGGGGTGTAGCCGCGCGCGAGGATGAAGTCGCGCCAGCGCTCGAAGCCGAGCACCCATTCGGCGCAGAAGCGCGCGTCATAGAGATCATGCGCGAGGAGGTGCTGGCACAGCGCCAGCGCGAGCGCCATGTCGGTGCCGGGGCGGATCGCGAGCCAGCGGTCGGCCTTCGACGCGGTGACCGTCAGGCGCGGATCGACCACCACCATCTTCGCGCCGTTCCTCAGGCGCCAGTCGTTGACCATGCCGAAGTACACCGGCCGCGTCTCGGCCTGGTTGTCGCCGAGATAGAGGTACAGCTGCGCCGAGCCGATATCCTCCGGCGTGTAGCTGTTGCCCGAGCCGATGCGCCCCTGGGTCAGCTCGTAGGCGACGTTCTTGCCGCTGGCGCAGAACGGGTCGGTGCCCTCGTGGTTCGGCGTGCCCCAAAGCTGCGCGAACAGGCGCGTGTAGCCCAGGTAATCGAGCATCCCGGTACGCGTGCCGATGAACAGCGCAAGCGCCTCGGCGCCATGTTGTTGCTTTATTTCCTTCAGTTTCTCGGCGATCTCGTCGAGCGCCTGCTGCCACGAAATGCGCTCGAAGCGGCCTTCGCCACGCGCGCCGACGCGCTTTTGCGGATAAAGCAGCCGGTGCGGGCTGCGGTAGAGCTGCAGCGTGAGCTGCGACTTCGCGCACACCCGGCCCGCGAGCAGCGGGTCGTCGTCGTTGCCGGTGATCTTGACCAGCTCGTCGCCGCGGAAGTGGAACTTTGTGCTGCAGCAGTTGAAACAGATGTTGCACCCGCCGGGCACGACGCGATCCGCTTGCGCCTCCTTCCTTTGGGCTCCATAGGGAAACTCGGGTATCACGCGCAAAGAGCTGCCTGACGTTGCCGGCGCGCGTTGCTCCGCGTCCTGCGGCGCGAGGCGCTCGAGGTAGACGGTCGCCGGTCCGAGCAGGAAAGCGTCGTTGTCGCGCGGCGCTCGGCCCTCGGCCGCGGCGCGCGCGAGCAGATCCTCGCGGCGGCCGAAGCCGATCGCGCGCGTCGGGCACACGCTGGCGCAGGCCGTGGTGAGCCCCTCGGCGCGGCGCTCGCCGCACAGGTCGCACTTGACCGCGTGATGCCCCTCGGCGTCGTAGCCCATCGCGCTGTAGGGGCAGGCGATCACGCACTCGCCGCAGCCGGTGCAGCGGTCCTCGAGCACGCTTACCACGCCGGTCAGCGGGTGCTTGGTGATCGCCTTCGGGTTGACCGGGCAGGCGCGCAGGCAGGCCGGGCGCTCGCAGTGCTGGCAGGCCAGCGTCAGAAAGGCGAGCGCGGGCTCTGAGGCGCCGCCGCTCCACACCACCTTGTTGCGGTACTCGCCGGGCCCGAGCCGGTGCTCCTGCTTGCAGGCCGCCTCGCAGCTCTTGCACCCGGTGCAGCGCTCGAGGTCGATCATCAATGCGAGGCGTTCGCTCACCATTCCGCCAGGTGCCACCACGTGATCGGCCCGCCGCCCGCCACGTAGCCGGCGAAAAAGGTCACCGTGACGACGTGGATCACGATCCCGAGCACGAAGATCCAGGCCAGCGCCATGTGCAGCGGCCGCCACCAGGCCTGCGCCGCGCCGACCGCGCCGCGCGTGCCGAGCAGGCGCGACTCCTCGCGCGCGAGGCGGCTGTAAGCGAGCGCGAGCCGCGGCTTGCGCAGGAGATGCGGCAACGCGACGGAAAATGTTCCCTCAAAGGCATTTGCATCCAGATCCGTCAGGAGGCTTCGCTTCTCGGCAATGAGTTGTTTCAGCCGCTCCCGCGCACCCGCATCCGGCGGGGCGAATACATGCGTCTTGGAAGCGAAAGTTGCCGCCATGCGGCGCGAGGCGCGCAGGCGCGCCCAGATCCCGAGCACGGCGAGCGCGACGATCGCCGCGAGCAGCAGCGCGGGCGGGCGGCGCAGGAAGCCGCCCGAGTGCGCCGCGATCAGCACCGCCCCGGCGAGCGAGCAGACGACGTGCGCGTTGAACCAGGCGCGCGGATCGCGGCTTCGTCCGCTGCGCTTGGCGAGCGCGAACGCCGCAGGCACCAGCAGCAGCAGCGCGCCGGCGACGCCGCACAGGTAGAGCGCGGGGCTGCCGGGCTCGCGCCACGCGGGTGTGAGCCACGGCCGCAAGGCGAACCACGCCGCCATCGCCGCGACGGTGGCGGCCACGAGGCGAATGAGATTGCGGTCTTCGAGGTCGCGGGCGGGCATGGCGCGAGGTTCGCGCGCCGATTGTCGCATCCCGAGGGGCGCTCAGCGCGCCGTCGTGGCGCCCGTCCCGCGCCGCCAGGCGCCCGGCGGCGTACCGAAAGTTTTGCGGAAGGCCTTGCTGAAGGCGGCTTCGCTTTCATACCCGACCGCTTCGGCCACTTCGCGCAGTTTTCGCTGACCATCGCGCAGCAGCGAGCTGGCGAGGTGAAGGCGCCAGACCTTGAGGTATTCGATCGGAGACCGTCCGACCAGGCGGCCGAAGCGCTCGGTGAGCACAGTGCGCGAGATTCCCGCGGTGCGCGCCAGCTCGGACACGGTCCAGCCGCGCGCCGGATCGGCGTGCATGAGCTCGAGCGCGCGCCCGACGTGCCGGTCCTTCACGCCCGCCAGCCAGCCGGCGCCCTGAATCTCGTTGCCCGCCATGTACTCGCGCAGCGATTCGACGAACACGACCTCGTTCAGCCGCTCGAGCATCAGCCGGGCGCCGGGCCGCTCCTGCCTCACCTCGTTCACGATCAGCTCCACCGTCGAGCGCAGCCAGACGGAGGCGCCGTCCCTGAACGCGCGCACCACGATCAAGCGCGGAAGACTTGCCAGCAACGGCTCGAACGCTACCGCGTCGCAGTGCAGGAAGCCGCAGAACAGGTGCATCGCCGGCCCGTCGCCGCCGTGGCTCACGTCGGGCAGCCCGATCCAGGGTGGAGGCGGGAGAATGCTGCCGACCGGGAGCGGCGGCAGGGCGTCGCCGTTGCCGAGCGTGTGCGCATCGCCGTGGGTCAGGATCACCACGTCGCCGGCTTCGAGTTCGGCGCGCCGGCCGTCGAGCAGGAGCCAGCAGCGGCCGTCCATCACGACGTGAAAGGTCACGACGCAGCGGCTGACCAGACCCATCGCGCGGGCGAGGTGCGCGGCGCCCGCGGTCTGCACGCACCAGGGCTCGCGGAACTCGGCGCGAAACAGCGAAGCGCCGGTGAGCCTGACCACGCGCAGCACGTCAGACAGAACGTCGACGCGCGGCCCCGGCGCATTGGACATGATTTCCGGCTGATCGGCCATTGGGCGGCTTTGCTCCGGATGCTACTTTGTGCGGGCGATGCTAGCACCATGCCGCTAGCCCAACCAGCGAAGGAGGCCACTTGGAAAACGGAAGCAGGAATCTGGTCGTGCTCGTTACCCACGGCACTGACCACGAAATGTCGTCGGTCGCGTTCACCATCGCCAACGGCGGCTTGACGGCGGGTCTCGAGGTCTCGATCTTTCTCACCAGCGCGGGCGTCGATCTGGTGCGCAAGCGCGCCGCGCAGTCGACCCGCGTGGCGCCGCTCGAGCCGCTCGATTCGATGATTGGCGACTTCGTCAGGCGCGGCGGCAACCTGTGGGCCTGCACGCCCTGCGTCAAGGCGCGCGGCTACGAGGCTGACGACCTGCTCGAGGGGGTGACGATCACGGGAGCGAGCAAGATGCACGATTTGATCAAACAGGGCGCGGCGACGCTCAGTTTCTAGGGAGGCAGGCCATGCAACAGTCGGCGATCCGCGAATCGATCGAGCGCACCGGCGCCGCCCTGGCGCAAAGCCCGGCCAAGGCGCGCAGCACGGCTGCGCCGCTTACCGCGCGCTTGATCGACGGGCTCAGCTTCGAGGTCAAGGGCACGGGCGGCGAGATGGTGCGCACCGACATGCCACCGGCGATGGGCGGCGAGGCGAGCGCCCCGAGCCCCGGCTGGTTGATGCGCGCCTCGCTCGCGGCCTGCACCGCGACCGTAATCGCGATGCGCGCCGCGCAGCTCGACATCAAGCTGACGGCACTGGAGGTGGATGCGGAGAGCGATACCGACAGCCGTCGCCTGCTCGGACTGGACGATCAGGCGCCGTCGGTGCTCGCATTGCGGCTGCGGATCAGGATCGGTGCGCAAGGGGCCAGCGAGGCGATGTTGCGCGAGATCGCAGCCTGGGGCGACGCGCACTCGCCGGTGGCGTGCACCGTGCGCACGCCGCCTGCGATCTCGACCGAGGTCGAGATCCTGCGCTAGGACGGCCTGCGCGCCACCAGGTCGACCAGCGCCGACATGCCGGAATGGCCCTTGCCCTCGCGGATCTCGTCGTCGTGCTCGGCGAGGTGGAGGATGTCCAGGGCGGCGAACTGCTCGCGCAGCAGCTCGGCGGTGTAGAGGTTCTCCAGCACGCCCGGGCCGCCGGTCTTGTACTCGATCTGGCGCGGCGCGTAGCCCTGCAGCACGAGCAGCCCGCCGGGGGCGAGGGCGCGCATCATGCCGGCGAAGATGCGCGCGCGCTCCGGCGGCGAGGCGAACTGGATGAAGATCGCGAGCACCAGGTCGTAGCGCGCCGCGTCCCAGTCCCAGTCGTTGATGTCGGCGACGCGGTGATCGACTTCCACGCCCGCCTCGAGCGCGAGGCGGCGCGCCTTGTCCACGCCCACCGGGGAGACGTCGAAAGCGGCGACGCGAAGACCGTGGCGCGCGAGCCACACGCTGTTGCGCCCCTCGCCGTCGGCAACGCAGAGCGCGCTCATGCCCGCGCGCAGGCGCTGGACCTGGGCGGCGAGGAAGGCGTTCGGCTCGGTGCCGAAGTGATAATCCTCGCCGCCGAAGCGCGCGTTCCAGCGCTCGGTCTGCTGCGGGAATGACATCGCTAGCGTCCTTTGGAGTCCGAATCGTCCGGCTCGCCGCCGCGCGCCAGCAGGCGCCCCGCGAGCCAGAGCCAGACCACGAACGCCCCTGCGAGCAGGGCGTAGAACATGAGCGAGCCGAGACGCATGAGCGCCTCGTACGGAAACACTCCGTATACGACCGCCGATATCAGCATGTAGCCGAGCAGC
Organism: uncultured beta proteobacterium; assembly: GCA_963832685.1. Classification (GTDB taxonomy): domain Bacteria; phylum Pseudomonadota; class Gammaproteobacteria; order Burkholderiales; family SG8-39; genus DAHVFK01. The sequence goes on along the minus strand of CAWHUZ010000019.1, from coordinate 31,463 downwards.
GCGGCGCCGTAGACCTCCAGCAGCAGGCGCAGGAGCTTCAGGATCGGCATGCCGGGTCAGGCTTGCTTGCGCGCCCGCGGCGGGCCGCGGAATCCGTCTCGCATCAGACGGTCGAACTCTTCGGCCACGCGCGCGTCGTCTTCCAGCATCGCGCCCGCGTCGGCCTCGGCGTATTTCATGGCGCCGATGTCGGCGAACGCCTTCTGCACCTTCGGGCTCCACAGGCCGATGTCGCGCACGGTCGGCACGATGCGGCTGAAAAGCCGCATGCGGTAGCGCGTCATGTTTTCCGCGCCGTCCATCGCCGCGACCGCGTCGTCGAGGTCGATGCCGATCTGCGGCCACATCTCGGGCAGGTTGAAGCGGTCGCGCAGGGCATACACCCCTTCGATCACGAACTCCTCGCGCTCGGCGCGTTCGGCCTCGCTGAGCTGCGGGTAATAGTCGCGCAGCGCGAGCCGGCCGAAGGCGACGTGGCGCGCCTCGTCCTGCATCACGTAGGCGTTGACCGCGGAGCAAAGCGGGTTCTTGGCGTAGTCGCGGAAGCGCTGGAACGCTGACAGCGCCAGCCCCTCGATCAGCACCTGCATGCCGAGGTAGGTGAAATCCCAGCGCCGGTCGGTGATCGCCTTCTCGAGCAGCTCCTTGAGCGGGCCGGTGATCGGGTAGACGAAGCGGAACTTCTCGCTCAGCAGCCTGCGATAGGCCTCGACGTGGCGCGCCTCGTCCATCACCTGGGTCGCGGCGTAGAACTTCGACTCGATGGTCGGCACGTCCTGCACGATCTTGGCGGCGCAAATCAGCGCGCCTTGCTCGCCGTGGAGGAACTGCGAGAGCTGGAACGCCTGCGTGTGGTAGCGCAGGTCGGCGCGCTGGCGCGCCGAGAGCTTGTCCCACAGCGGCGTGCCGTACATCGGCAGCATCTTGTCGTCGACCTGCATCGGGTCGTCAGGGTCGACCTCGAGGCTCCAGTCGATGCGCCGCTCGGCGTCCCACTGCTGCTGCTTGCCCTTGGCGTAGAGCTGCAGCAGCTCGTCGCTGCGCGCGTCGTAGTCCCAGGTGAACGAGACTTCGGTCGCGCCTTCCACCTTCCAGTGGGTCTGCTCGACGGGCAGCAGATAGCGGTGCAAGGTGGACATGGCTTGCGATATTGTATACGGGACGCCGGGATAAGGCTGGAGGGAGCCGATGATCGAAGTCGACGCGGAGCTGGAGCGGGCCGATAAGGAGCGGCAGGCGCGGGACCGCGCGCAGAAGCAGCGCCTGCGGTGGGTCGCCGCTATCGCGCTGAGCTATGCCGTCGATACGGTCTTTCTGGCGCTTTACGTCTCGGCCGGAACGATACCGGGCTATGTGCCGGCGGCCTATTGCGCCATCGGCCTGGCCTTCTGCCTGGCCTATGCGGTGCTCGTCGCGCTGGGCGCAAACCTGAGGCTGCGCGACCCAAGCGCCCTGACTCCGGGCGTGCTGTGGGGCGTGGTGGCGCAGCTGGCGGTGGTGGCGATGGCGCCGCAGATTACCTTTCCATTCCTCGTCAACCTGTTCACCGTGTTCGCCTTCGGCATGCTCTGGCTGCCGCTGCGCGGGGCGGCGGTGGTCTGGACCCTGGGGATGGTGGGCACGGGCGCGGTGATGTACCTGGGCGAAGGCCGGATCGGAGCGGCCGCCTCGAATAATTTCGAGCTGACGCTGTCCTGGCTGTTCCTGTCCGTGATCCTGAGCCGCAGCCTGATGCTGACCGTCTACGCCAACGGCCTGCGCGCCCGCCTGGCCGACAACCGGCGCAAGCTCGCGGCTTCGCTGGCGAAAATCCAGGAGCTGGTGCACTACGACGAGCTGACCGGCGCGTTCAACCGGCGCGCGCTGGTGGCGCGCCTGGGCGAGGAGCTCAGCCGTTCCACGCGCACGCACGTGCCGTTCAGCGTTGCGCTGCTCGACCTCGACCATTTCAAGGCCGTCAACGACAGCTACGGCCACACGGCCGGCGACCAGGTGCTGCGTGCCTTCGCGGCCACGGTTCAGGCCCGGATGCGCAAGACGGACGTGTTCGGCCGCTACGGCGGCGAGGAGTTCCTGATGATCCTGACCGGGAGCAACGCGGCGCTGGCCGTCGCCGCGATGGAGCGCGTGCGTACCGCGGTCGCGGCGCGCGACTGGGGCGATATCGCCCCCGGCCTCAAGCTCTCGGTTTCGGTCGGCCTGGCCGGTCACCGCAAGGACGATACGGCGGAGCAGCTGATCAATCGTGCGGACGCGGCCCTGTACGCCGCCAAAGGCCGCGGCCGGAATCAGATTGTGACGGCGGATTAGGGCGGAGCGGACGCTCGCGTCGGCCTACTTCGCCAGCACCTTCATCGCGCGCTCCAGGCCCGCGATGGTGGTGGGGTACATGCGCCCGCCCATCAGCTCCTTCATCACCTGGATCGACTGGCGGTAGGGCCAGATCTCCTCCGGCTCGGGGTTGAGCCAGATGCACTTGGAATAGATGTCGGTCACGCGCTTGACCCACATCGCGCCCGGCTCCTCGTTGAAGTACTCGATCGAGCCGCCCGGCTGCAGGATCTCGTACGGGCTCATGGTCGCGTCGCCGACGAAGATCACCTTGTAGTCGTGGCCGTACTTGTGCAGCAGGTCCCAGGTGCGGGTGCGCTCGGCGTGGCGCCGGCGGTTGTCCTTCCACACGAAGTCGTACAGGCAGTTGTGGAAGTAGAAGTGCTCGAAGTGCTTGAACTCGGTCTTGGAGGCCGAGAACAGCTCCTCGCACATCTTGACGTGATCGTCCATGGTGCCGCCGATGTCGAGCAGCATCAGCACCTTGACCGTGTTGTGGCGCTCGGGCCGCATGTGGATGTCGAGATAGGCCTTGCGCGCGGTCTGCGCGACGGTGTTCTCGAGGTCGAACTCGTCCGGCGCGCCTTCGCGCGCGAACTTGCGCAGGCGCCTGAGCGCGACCTTGATGTTGCGCGTGCCGAGCTCGACCTGGTCGTCCAGGTTGCGGTACTCGCGCTGGTCCCAGACCTTGACCGCGCTGCGATTGCGGCTCTTGTCCTGGCCGATGCGGATGCCCTCGGGGTTGTAGCCGTAGGCGCCGAAGGGCGAGGTGCCGCCGGTGCCGATCCACTTGCTGCCGCCCTGGTGGCGGCCTTTCTGTTCTTCCAGTCGCTGTTTCAGCGTCTCCATCAGCTTTTCCCAGCCGCCCAGGGCCTCGATCTGCTTCTTCTCTTCCTCGGTCAGACGTCAGCTCGACCTGCTTCAGCAGCCATTCGAGCGGGATCTGCGCCTCGATGCCGGGGATCGTCTCGACGCCCTGCCAGAACTCGGCGAAGGCGCGGTCGAACTTGTCGAAGTTCGCCTCGTCCTTCACCAGCGCTGCGCGCGACAGGTAGTAGAAGTCGTCCACCGAGGGGCCGATGACCCCCTTCTGCAGCGCCTCGAGCAGGGTCAGGTACTCCTTGATCGAGACCGGCAGCTTGTGGCTTTTGAGCTTGAGGAAGAAGTCGATCAGCATCGCGCGTGCAGCAGGACGGTTGCGCGCATTGTAGCCGCTCGTGGGCCGGACAAAGGGATAAACGAAGCACTGCGACGCAGTTAACGACTTGATTCCTTGCTTGATCCAGGTCAAGCGGCAAGGGGCGTGGCGGGTTAGATTTTTGTTTCTGCTGCACTTTCCGCAAGAGGCGGGAAAACGGCTCGACCCGCTGCCCGTTTGAGGAATCCATGGCTGTTTGGTCGCAAACATGATTGAGCGCAAGCAGGGCGAAGCCGAGCTCGAGCGCAGCGCGCGGCGCTTTCGCAAGCTGATCGAGGACGGCGCCGACGTGTTCTTCCTGATCGATCAGTCGGGGAACATGCTCTATCGCAGCCCGGCCGGCGTCCAGTTGACGGGGTGGAGCGACGATGAGGTGCTGGGAAAGGGCATCGTGGACCACGTCGTGCCGGAGGACCTGCCTCTGGCGCAGAGCGCCCTCGCGGAGGCGATCGGGCACCCCGACAAGACGAGTCACGTCGAGTTGCGCTTGCGGCACAAGGACGGTTCCGTGCGCGTGGTGGATGTCATGGCCAAGAATCTGCTCGCCGATCCCGATGTCGGCGGGATCGTCCTCACCGCGCGCGACATCACCGAACGCAGGCGCGCCGAGCAGGAAATGCGCGACTCCGAGGCGAAATTCCGCGGGGTCGTTAATCAGTCGCTGGTCGCAATCACCATCTTCCAGGATGGCCGCTACGTCTACGCCAATCCCAGGGCGCTGGAGATGTTCGGCTACGGCGCCGACGAGTTCATGCGGATCGTGCCGCTCGATCTGGTGATTGAGGCCGAGCGCCCGCGTGTGCTCGAGGGCATGCGGCAGCGGGAGGCGGGACGAGTGCCCGCCGTGCACTACACCTTCCAGGGGCGGCGCAAGGACGGCGCGCTGATCGAGGTCGAGATCCACGGCACCAGCATGGAGCTTGGCGGCAAGCGCGCGCTCACGGCAGTGATGATGGACGTTACCGAGTCGCGCCGTGCGCAGCACCGCGTCGAGGAGTCGGAAGCGAAGCTGAGCGCGATCCTGGAGGCCATCCTCGACGGCGTTGTGGTCGTCGATCCCCAAACGCGCGGGCTGCTCAGCGGCAACAGCGCATTCTGCGAAATGCTGGGCTATCGCCCGGAAGAGATCCCGGCGCTGAGCATCGCAGACCTGCACCCTGCGCAATCGCTGCCCGGCGTGATGGCGCAATTCGCGCGCCAGATCGCGGGGGAAATCAAGCTTGCAGCCGATCTGCCGGTCAAACGCAAGAATGGCTCGGTGTTTCTGGCCGATATCAGCACCAGCGCGGCGACGATCGGCGGCAAGCCGCAATTGGTCGCCGTGTTTCACGACGTCACCGAGCGCAAGCGCGCCGAGGAGCACCTCAGGCGCCTCAACTGGGCGCTGCGCGCGCTCAGCCAGAGCAACTCGGCGCTGGTGCACGCGGGCAGCGAAGACGAGCTGTTCCGCAGCTGCTGCGCGGCGATCGCGAACGCGGAAGGCTATGCGCTGGCCTGGATCGGCCTTGCCCGGGACGACCCTGGGCGCTCGGTGGAAATCGTCGCCGCCGCGGGCGAGGCGCTCGAATACATGAAAGGGTTGGAGGTATCGTGGGCCGACACGCCGCTCGGCAGGGGCCCCAGCGGAACCGCGATGCGCATCGGCGCGGTACAGGTCAACAACGACTTCGCGGCCAACACGGCATTCCAACCGTGGCTGGAAGAGGCGCGCGCGCACGGCCTCGCGAGCTCGATCGCGCTTCCGATCCATCTCGACGGCGGGGTCCTCGGCGCGCTGACCGTCTATGGCCGCGAGCCGGCGGCCTTCGGCGCCGACGAGGTGAGGGTACTGGAGGAAATGGCGGGCGACATCGGCTACGGCATCGGCACGCGCCGTACGCGGCAGGACTACGAGACCGGCATCGAGGAGCGCGCGCGACAGGAACTCAAGCTGCGCGCGATCCTGGAAAGCGCGATCGGCGCGCTCGCCGCGACGGTCGAGCAGCGCGATCCCTATACCGCGGGTCACCAGCGCCGCGTCGCGGAGCTGGCGGTGGCGATCGGGCGCGAGATGGGGCTCGAGGAAGGCCGCCTCACGGGGCTGCACGTCGCGGGCATCATCCACGACATCGGCAAGATCTCGGTCCCGGCCGAGATTCTCTCGCGCCCGGGAAAGCTGAGCGCGATCGAATTCGAGCTCATCAAGGGCCATGCGCAGGCCGGCTACGAAATCATCAAGGGGGTCGACTTTCCCTGGCCGGTGGCGCAGGCGATCCGGCAGCACCACGAGCGGCTCGACGGCTCGGGCTACCCGCAGGGCCTGAAGGGCGACCAGGTCATCCTCGAGGCGCGCATTCTCGCCGTAGCCGACGTGGTCGAAGCGATGTGTTCGCACCGCCCCTACCGGGCGGGACTCGGTATCGGCTTCGCGCTGAAGGAGATCGAGGACAAACGCGGACAACTGTTCGACCCGGCGGTCGTCGATGCCTGCCTGCGGGCGTTTCGCGAGAGGAACTTTGCCTTTGCCGTTTGAGGGGGACCGGATGGAGACCGAACAAGACAACATCTACGCCAGGCTCGCCAGTCTCGAGCAGGAAGTTGGCAACCTGCGCCAAGGCTATGTCATCGTCAATTCCCGCTATAGCGGCGCGCTGACGCTATTGACCCGGTTGACCGCGGAAGCCGCTACCGCCGCAAAAAGAGCGGCGGTAGCTGCAAACAAGTCGACCGTCGCCGCTGAGAAATCACTCAGGGCGGCGACCCTGGCGGCAAGTGCGGCCACGCTCGACGCGGCGGAAGAAGCAGCGCTTGCGGCGGCAGCCGCCGCGGAGGCGGCGGCGGAATCGGCGGCGGCGGCGTCGGCCGCGGCGGCCGCAGCAGTCGCTGCCGCGGCAGAATCAACCGATCAACCCAGCGCCATGGTGGCTGCAAACGCATCAGAAGCCGCAAAAGCTGCGGCTGAGGCGGCGGCAAACGCGGTGAAGATGGCGGCGAGGGCGGCGGAAATCGTCCGCGCCGCGCGCAAGAAGTGAACGCGCGGTAGCGCCGTGCCGCCAGAGCGCCTCAGGCGGGCTTGTAGCTGTCCAGCTTGATGCGCTCGCGTTCGAGCGCCGCCGCCACCGGCGGCGCAGCCATCACGCGCTCGACGTAGGCGCGGTAGGCGGGGAGCGAGTCCGGGTCGATGCCGGCGTAGCCGCCCCAGCGCAGCAGGGTGAAGGCGTAGGCGTCGTGCGCGCCGATGCGCGCGCCGAGCCAGTAGGGCGAGGCGCCGGCGATCCAGCCCTGGATGCGCTCCAGGCAGCGGCGGAATCGCTCGACGGCGCTCTTGCGCACGTCCGCGCGCGCCTCGTCGCCGGCGGCGAAGGCTTCCGGGCGGAAGAAATGGGTGAAGGTCGGGTGCGCGGTGTTGTTCATCCACGCCAGCTGCGACAGCGCCTGGGCGCGCGCCCAGGGCTCGGTCGGCAGCAGGCCCGCCGCGGGGAAGCTGAGGTCGAGATAATTGCAGATCGCGACGATCTGGTTAAGCGGCTTGCCGTCGACGACCAGCACCGGCACCTGGCCGTTCGGGTTCAGCGCCAGGTACTCGGGGGTCTTCTGCTCGCCCTTGTGCAGCTTGACGAGCTTGGGCTCGAAATCGGGGCCGCCGGCGGCCTTGATCGCCTCGAGGGCGACGTGGGGCACGAACGAGCAGGCGCCGGGCGCGAAATAGAGCTGGAGCATGGTCTAGGCCTTTGCGCGGGTCATGAACACGAGTCGCTCGAACAGGTGCACGTCCTGCTCGTTCTTGAGCAGCGCACCGTGCAGCGGCGGGATGATGGTCTTGCGGTCCTTGGAGCGCAGCGCCTCGGCGGGGATGTCCTCGGCGAGCAGCAGCTTGAGCCAGTCGAGCAGCTCCGAGGTCGAGGGCTTCTTCTTCAGCCCCGGCACCTCGCGCATCTCGAAAAACACCTCCATCGCCTCGCGCAGGAGCGACTTCTTGAGCCCCGGGAAGTGGACCGCGACGATCTTTTCCATCGTGTCCTTGTCCGGGAAGCGGATGTAGTGGAAGAAGCAGCGCCGCAGGAAGGCGTCCGGCAGCTCCTTCTCGTTGTTCGAGGTGATGAACACGATCGGGCGCTGCTTCGCCTTCACCAGCTCGCGCGTCTCGTAGACGTAGAACTCCATCCGGTCGAGCTCGCGCAGCAGGTCGTTCGGGAACTCGATGTCCGCCTTGTCGATCTCGTCGATCAGCAGCACCACCGGCTCGTCGACCGAGAAGGCCTGCCACAGCATGCCCTTGACGATGTAGTTGTGGATGTCGTGCACCCGCTCGTCGCCGAGCTGCGAGTCGCGCAGGCGGCTGACCGCGTCGTATTCGTACAGGCCCTGCTGCGCCTTGGTGGTGGACTTGATGTGCCATTCGAGCAGCGGCACGCCGAGCGCCTTGGCGACCTCGACCGCGAGCATGGTCTTGCCGGTGCCCGGCTCGCCCTTGACCAGCAGCGGGCGCTGCAGCGCGATCGCCGCGTTGACCGCGAGCGTCAGGTCGTCGGTGGAGACGTACTCGGAGCTGCCTTCGAATCGCATCGTGGCTTCCTCGGCCGGAAAACCCCGATTGTAAACGCTGCCGGCCGGCGCGCCGTCAGCGCAGGTCGTAGTGCACGCGCAACGTCAACACATCACGCGCGAACTTGTAGGAATCGAGGTTCGAGCGGTTGTCGGCGTGGAGGAAGTCGGCGCGCAGGGTCAGTTGCCTGGACCAGCGGTAGGACAGCCCCGCTTCGAGCCCGTAGTAGTTCTCGTCGCGGTTGGCCGCGAACACGGGGTCGGGCGCGACGTAGCGGCTGGTGGTGTAGCTCACCCCGCCCGAGAGTCCCCAGCCCGGCCAGGGCGAGGTGCTCAGACCGGCGCGCAGCGAATACAGGTCGCGCGAAAGGTCCTCGCGCATCGGCGAGCCCGCGTTCTTTTCGCGGCCGTAGAGCGCCCGCAGCTGGACGATCGGCTGGTAGCGGTGAACGATCGTTCGGCGCCAGCCGGCGCCGAGCGCGTAGAAATCCGAGTCGCCGGCCGGCGCCGCGGGATAGTCGAGCGCCGCGACCTGCGCGTACAGCGACAGGGTGTTCAGCTCGTCCATCTGGCGCTGCCATTCGCCGCCCAGCGCGGAGACGTTCCGGTAGCGGCCGGTGTCCACCACGAGCGTGGAGTACGAAAGGTTCGCGCGGTAGAGGTCGCTGCCCTGAAGCAGGGTCAGTCCGCCGTAGCCGCCGAGCGCTTGCTGGTCGAATTGCTTGTCGAACGAGTTGAACTGGTACTTGCCTTCGTAGCTCAGCCCGCCCTGCAGCGACACGGCCGGTGCGAGCGGGTGCGTGAAGCGGGCGCCGGCGCCGGCCAGCGCGAAGCTGTCCGCGTTCTTCGCCCCGCCCGCCACGGGCAGCAAGTCGTCGAGCAGGGGCTCGTTCGGCGCCGTGCCGCCTATCCCGCGCGCGAGATTCGAATCGACGCCCGCGCCCAGCTCGAAGTACATGCTGGAGGCGCTGGGGTGGCGTGAAGCCTGCGCCTGGATCGAATCCAGGAATCGCTCGATGGTGGCGCGCCGGTCCGGCGGCGGCCTGTGCCCGATCAGCGTCTCGAACTCGTCGCGGGCGCGCGGCAGATCCCCGAGCGCGTAATAGCCACGCGCCAGATCGAACCGGGCCTGGTCGTCGGACGGAAAGCGGGCGAGATAACGCACGAGCGCGGGCACGCCGTCGGCGGCGTGCCCGCTGTCGATCGCGGCGACGCCGAAGTAGTAGTCGAACTGCGGGTCGCCGGGCGCGCCGGGCAGGAGCTTGCCGGCGGCGTAAGCTTCGGCCGAGCGCCCCTTCTCCACCAGCGCCCGCAGCTCGTCGATGGGCGCGGCCATGGCGGTCGCGCCGGTCACGGCGAGCAGTGCTGCGACGCAGCTCAGGACGGCAAGGCGCATCGTCGTTTCCATCCTGCCGGGAAGCGGGGGCGATGCGCAAGTATGAGACGCATGCGGGCCGAGGCGCAAATGCCACGGATCGGGCGGTTGAGGCAGCCAGACCGTTCCGCTAGAATCGGCCGCTTTCCCAATCCCGACCTCTGAGGCAGACCCCAGAATGATCAAAACAATTCCCGCCGCGCTCGTCGCGGCCGGCCTCGGGCTCTCAGCCCTCGCCCCGGCGGCGTTCGCTCAGGACGTCACCGGCAACGCCGCCGCCGGCAAGAGCAAGTTCAGTATTTGCATCGGCTGCCACGGAATCGTCGGCTATCGCACCGCCTACCCCGAGGTCTATCCCGTGCCGAAGATCGGCGGGCAGCAGGCGGAGTACATCGTCAACGCGCTCAACGAGTACAAGTCGGGCGCGCGCTGGCATCCCTCGATGCGCGCGATCGCCGGCAGCCTGAGCGCCCAGGACATGGCCGACCTCGCCGCCTACGTGTCGCGGGAGGAAAAATGAGCGCCGCGCTCCGCAACGCCGCGGCGCTCGCGCTCGGGCTCGCGCTGTCGCACGCCGCGCTGGCGGGCGGAAACGCCGACGCGGGCAAGGCCAAGGCGGCCCAGATATGCGCCGCCTGCCACAGCGCCGACGGCTCCAAGCCGATCAGCACCCAGTACCCGGTGCTCGCGGGCCAGTACGACGACTACATCGTGCGCGCGCTGAGCGACTACAAATCGGGCAAGCGCAAGAACCCGATCATGAATGGCCTCGCGTCGGCCCTGTCGGAGCAGGATATCGACAACGTGGCGGCCTGGTTCTCGAGCCAGCCTTCGAACCGCCTTTACACGCCGGAAGAATCCGAGATTCGCTAGCGCCTAGCGAATCGCGCGAGCGCTCAGCGGCGGGCGCGCGCTTCCAGGCAGTCGAGGTAGGCAGCGCCGTCGGGCTCGGCGCGCTCGCGCTGCGCGCGCCACACCATTTCTGCCAGGCATTCGATCGCGTCGTGCGTCGCCGCGTGGCGCTCGCCGCGCCGCGCCGCGAGCGCGGCGAAGCGCGCCGCGATGCCGGGCGGCTGGTCGATCGACAGCTGCTCCTCGAGCGCGAGGTGCAGGCTGAGGTGCAGGAAGGGGTTGGTCTGGCCGAGCTCGGGGAAGTAGTCCTGTTCCCGGTAGCGCTCCGGCTCGCCGAGCACGGCGTGGTATTCGGGGTGTAGCAGGACGACCTCCAGCGCGAGCGCCTCCATGGCCGACAGCGGCTCGCCGGCGCCGTACTTGCGCCAGGTCTCGAAGAAGAACTCGCGCACCTGCTCGCGCGTCGGATCAAACATCCTCGTTCTTTGCCTTGAATTCGCACAGGTCGCGGATCCGGCACAGCGCGCACCTGGGCTTGCGCGCGACGCAGACATAGCGCCCGTGCAGGATCAGCCAGTGGTGCGCGTCGCGCAGGAACTCGGGCGGCGTGACCTTGAGCAGTTTGCGTTCGACTTCGAGCGGGCCCTTGCCCGGCGCGAGGCCGGTGCGGTTGGCGACGCGGAAGATGTGGGTGTCGACCGCGATGGTCGGCTGGCCGAACGCGGTATTGAGCACCACGTTCGCGGTCTTGCGCCCCACCCCCGGCAGCGTCTCGAGCGCCTCGCGCTCCGTCCGGCACTTCGCCGCCGTGCTGCTTCGAGCAGCATGCTGCGACAGCGCGATCACGTTCTTCGCCTTGGTCCGGTACAGTCCGATGGTGCGGATGTGGCTTTCAAGCCCGTCGCTGCCGAGCGCGACCATCTGCGCGGGCGTGCTTGCGACCTCGAACAACCGGGCCGTGGCCAGGTTGACCGACTTGTCGGTCGCCTGCGCCGACAGCACCACCGCGACCAGCAGCTCGTAAGGCGTGCGGTAGACGAGCTCGGTGCGCGGGCTGGGGTTGGCGGCGCGCAGCCGCGCGTAGAGTTCGCGCCTCGCGGCGGGGCTCACGGGGCGCTCCGTCTGCGCCGCGCGCGCGCGAGCGCGCCTTCGATCACGCGCCGGCGCTCGCCCGCGCCGCGCGGCGCCGGGGGCGGCGCCAGCCGTTGCCCGCGCCGGCGCGCACGGCGCCGGGCGCCTTCGGCGTCGTCCCGCGACCAGGGCCGCGGCGGGGCGGGGACCATGGCGATGCAGTCGACCGGGCAGGGCGCAAGGCATAGCGCGCAGCCGATGCACCAGGGCTCGACCACGGTGTGCATCAGCCTGCGCGCGCCGACGATCGCGTCCACCGGGCAGGCGGCGATGCACAGCGTGCAGCCGATGCAGCGCGCCTCGTCCACCAGAGCGACCGCGCGGCGCTTCACGCCGGCGCCCGCCGCGGGTAGGCCGCCGCGCACTCGGCGACCAGCGCCGGCCCGCGGTACACCAGGCCGGTATAAAGCTGCACCAGCGCGGCGCCGCGCGCGAACTTGTCCGCCGCGTCGGCCCCGCTCATGATCCCGCCGGCGCCGATCAGCGGCACCTCGCCGCGCAGCTCGGCGGCGAGCGACGCGAGCGTGTGGCTGGCCTGGGCCCGGATCGGCGCGCCGGAGAGCCCGCCCGCTTCGTCCGCGTGCGGCAACCCCTGCACGCCTTCGCGCGAAAGCGAGCTGTTGGTCGCGATCACGCCGTCGAAGCGGTGCGCGCGCACGGCGGCGGCGATGCCGCGCAGCTGCTCCGCGTCGAGATCCGGGGCCACCTTGAGCACCAGCGGTACCCGCTTCCCGTGCCGGTCCGCGAGCCTCTGGCGCGCCTGCGCCAGGCGCGCGAGAAGTGCGTCCAGCGGCTCGCTTTCCTGCAGCGAGCGCAGCCCCTGCGTGTTGGGCGAGGACACGTTCACCGCGACGTAGCTCGCGGCGCCGTACACGCCCTCGAGGCAGGCCAGATAGTCGTCCGCGGCGCGCTCCACCGGGGTGTCGAAGTTCTTGCCGATATTGATCCCCAGCACGCCGCGCCAGCGCGCGCGCGCGACATTGGCGACGAAGGCGTCCAGCCCCACGTTGTTGAAGCCGAAGCGGTTGATCAGCGCCTCGGCCTCGACCAGGCGGAACAGCCGCGGGCGCGGGTTGCCCGGCTGCGGGCGCGGGGTCACGGTGCCGACCTCGATGAAGCCGAAGCCGAGCGCCGCGAGCGCGTCGATGTGCTCGGCGTTCTTGTCCAGTCCCGCGGCGAGTCCCACCGGGTTGGGAAACTCCAGGCCCATGGCGCGCACCGGCGCCCGGGGCACGCGCGGCGCGAGAACTCCGAGCAGGCGCAGCGCCCGCGCGACGTCGGCCAGCCCGAGCGCGAGCCGGTGCGCGCGCTCCGGGTCGAGCGCGAACAGCAGTGGCCGCGCCAGCGTGTAGAGCACGCGTGAAGTCGCGCCGGCGCGCGTCAGGAGAGGCGCTTCCAGACGCCGTCTACGAAGCCCTCGATCGGCGCGAACTTCGACTTGTACGCCATTTTCGGGCTCTCGCCGATCCAGTAGCCGAGGTAGAGGTAGGGCAGGCCGAGCGCACGGCAGGCCTCGATCTGCCACAGCACGTTGTAGGTGCCGTAGCTCGCGCTGCGCCGGTCGGGCTCGAAGAAGGTGTACACCGAGGACAGGCCGTCCGGCAGGTAGTCGACGATCGACACCATCACCAGCTGGCCTTCGTCGCGGAACTCGATCAGCCGCGTGTCGACCCGGCTCTGCAGCAGGAAGTGCGAATACTGGTCGCGGCTGTCGTTGTCCATCCCGCCGCCCGAGTGGCGCTTGGACTGGTAGCGCAGGTAGAGCGCGTAGTGCTCGAGCCGGAACTTGAGCGGCTGTGACTGGGACGTGAGCCCCGCGTGCTGCTTCCAGGCGCGGCGCTGCGAGCGCACGGGGACGAAAGTCGCCACCGGGATGCGCACCGGCACGCAGGCGCGGCAGGCGTCGCAGTGCGGCCGGTAGGTGAAGATGCCGCTGCGGCGAAAGCCGGCCTTGACCAGGTCGCCGTAGAGCTCGGTGTTGATCAGGTGGCTGGGCGTCGCGACCTGCGAGCGCGCCAGGCGGTCCGGCAGGTAGCTGCACGGATAGGGCGCGGTCACGTAGAACTGCAGAACTGCGTGCGGCAGGTCGTTGAGTCTGGACACCCTAGTCTTCCTCGCTGCGCCAGTTGCCGGCGGGCTCGGCGTAGTTTACCAATGCCGCCACGCGGCGCAAGAACGTGCGGCGCGGAATCTCGCGCGCGCCGAGAGAAGCGAGCAGGGGCGTGCGCATCTGGCAGTCGATGAGCGGAAAGCCGCGCGCGCGCAGCGTCTCGACCAGGGCGACCAGGGCGACCTTGGAGGCGTCCGTGGCGCGCGAGAACATCGACTCGCCGTAGAACATGCGCCCGAGCGCGACGCCGTACAGGCCGCCCACCAGCTCGTCGTCCCGCCAGGTCTCGACGCAGTGCGCGTGGCCGGCGCGGTGGAGGGCGAAATAGGCCCGGCGCATGTCCTCGCCGAGCCAGGTCCCGCCGTCTCCGCGGCGCGGGCCGGAGCAGCCCTCGAGCACGCGCCGGAACGCGCTGTCGACGCGCACCCGGTAGCCCTTGTTGCGCAGGCTCTTGGCCAGCGAGCGAGACACTTTCAGCTCGTCGCAGAACAGCACCATGCGCGGGTCGGGCGACCACCACAGGATCGGCTCGTCGCCCGAATACCACGGGAAGATGCCGCGCCGGTAGGCGTCCAGCAGGCGCGCGGGCGACAGGTCGCCGCCGGCGCAGAGCAGGCCGTTCGGGTTGCCCAGCGCCTGCTCGACCGGCGGGAAAGGTTCGTCGCGCCGCAGCCAGGCTAGCACTTCACCTGCTGGCGGCAGTAGCGATCGAGCGGCTGCACCACTGCGCTGCCGGACACCGGGCGGTGCGCCGACGGGCCGACCTCCATCGCCAGGCGGAAGCTGTACTTGGCGAAGAACTCGTTGAACAGCTCCCCGCCGAGGGTGCCGACCGCGGTCAGCGTGTCGGCCGCGGAATCGTGCTCGAGCAGGATCGCGGCGAGCGGCTGCGGCGCCGGCCCGGCGACCACGCGCCCGCCGCGCGCGGGGTCGTACTGGCTGTGCTCGGAGCAGCAATGGATCACGTGCGCGTGCGGATTGCTCGGGCTCGCCTCGGCGCGGTAGCTGATGAAGCTGATCTGGCGCGTCGGGTAGGTCAGCTTGTGGGCGCAGATCGCCGAATAGGCCACGATCGAGCGGCGCGCGCCCACCCCGCCGCGCCACTCGTAGTTGCGGTTGTCCACGGTCCTGAGCCGCACGGTCTCGCGCAGCGGCCGGCCGAGGTTGAGCAGAAAGCACGGCGTCGCGGTGTACGGATAGTCGAACACCAGATTGCGGTTCGCCGGCAGAGCGGAGGCCGCGAGGGGCTTGCCGCGCTCGTCGACCAGAGTCGCGCGGTCGTAGAAATGCGGCGTCGCGTTCGCGGCGGCGATCGCCGGCGCGCCGGCGGCGGCCGACGCGGCGCAGAACTTAATGAACTGGCGTCGCTGCATGTTAATGCTTTATTGTAGTCGCACAAGAATTTAGAACAAGCCTACCCGGAGGAGGAACTCATGCAGGCATTGAAATCGGGATCCGACGTGCTGTTCGTGTTGCTGGGCGCCATTTTGGTGCTCGCGATGCATTCGGGCTTCGCCTTTCTCGAGCTCGGCACGGTACGGGCGAAGAACCAGGTCAACGCGCTGGTCAAGATCCTGGCCGACTTCTGCGTCTCGACCGTGGCGTATTTCGTGGTCGGCTACGGCCTGGCCTACGGGGTGACGTTCTTCACCGGCGCGGAACAGCTCGCGCAGAGCAACGGCTACGAGCTGGTGAGGTTCTTCTTCCTGCTGACCTTTGCCGCCGCGGTGCCGGCGATCGTCTCGGGCGGGATTGCCGAGCGCGCCCGCTTCTATCCGCAGCTCGTCGCCACCGGCGCGCTGGTGGCGCTGGTGTACCCGCTGTTCGAGGGCATCGCCTGGAACCACCATTTCGGCGTGCAGGCCTGGCTGCTGGCGCACTTCGGCGCCGAATTCCATGACTTCGCCGGCTCGGTCGTGGTACACGCGGTGGGCGGCTGGGTCGGCCTGGTCGCGGTATTGCTGCTCGGCGCGCGCCACGGGCGCTACACCAAGGAGGGCCGCATCGCCGCGCACCCGCCGTCGTCGATCCCGTTTCTCGCGCTTGGCGCCTGGATCCTGTCGGTGGGCTGGTTCGGCTTCAACGTCATGTCGGCGCAGGCGATCGACAAGATCAGCGGCCTGGTCGCGGTCAACTCGCTGATGGCGATGGCCGGCGGGACGCTCGCCGCGCTCGCAGCGGGCCGCAACGACCCCGGCTTCGTGCACAACGGGCCGCTCGCCGGGCTGGTCGCGGTGTGCGCCGGGTCGGATGTGATGCACCCGGCCGGCTCATTCGTGGTCGGCGCGGTCGCGGGCGGGCTGTTCGTCACCATGTTCACCATTACCCAGAACCGCTGGAAGATCGACGACGTGCTCGGCGTGTGGCCGCTGCACGGGCTGTGCGGCGCGTGGGGCGGTATCGCCTGCGGCATCTTCGGCGCCAAGGCGCTGGGCGGCCTCGGCGGCGTGAGCTTCGCCTCGCAGCTCGCCGGCACGCTGCTCGGCATCGCGGTCGCGCTCGCCGGCGGATACCTGGTCTACGGCACGCTCAAGGCCGCGGTCGGGTTGCGCCTGAGCGAGGAGGAGGAGTTCAACGGCGCCGACCTCTCGATCCACAAGATCTCCGCCTCGGCCGAAGTCGTCGAGCGGCGCTAGCGCGGCGCGATGTCCTCGGCGTGAAAGCCGAAGCTGCCGCGCTTGCGGTCGGCGAACCAGTGCTTGAGCGTCAGGCCGACGGTGCGGAAGGCGATTTCCTGCCACGGGATCTGCGCCTCGTCGAACAGCGCCACCTCGAGGGTCTCCTCGCCGGGCTTGAATTCCAGGTCGCGCAGCCGCGCGCGGTAGAACAGGTGCACCTGGTTGACGCGCGGCACCGAGATCATGCTGAACGGCTCGCCCAGCTCGACCTGCGCGCCGGCTTCCTCGAGCGTCTCGCGCAGCGCCGCCTGGCCGGTGGTCTCGTCGTTCTCCATGTAGCCCGCGGGCAGCGTCCAGTAGCCGTAGCGCGGCTCGATCGCGCGCCGGCAAAGCAGCAGGCGCTCCTCCCATTGCGGCACGCAACCGACCACCAGGCGCGGATTCTGGTAGTGCACTTCGCCGCAGGCGTCGCACACGAAGCGCGGCAGGCTGTCGCCGGGCGGGACGCGCCGGCTCACCGGCGCGCCGCAGTTGGAGCAGAACTTCATCAACTCGCGATCCTCTCGGGCAGGTCGCCGAGGCCGCCCAGCATGCCGTCGGGCCGGAAGCCGAGGCGGTCCACCGGGGCGCCGCCGCGGTTGATCCAGTACACGTTGAAGCCGAAGGCCTTCGCGCCGAGCGCGTCCCAGCAGTTGGACGAGACGAAGCCGACATTGGCGGCGGGGACGCGCAGCGAGTCCACCGCGAGCTGGTAGACGCGCGGCGCGGGCTTGAAGATCTTCAGCCCGTCCACGCTCAGCACCGCGTCGAAGCTCCCCTGCAGGCCGCGGTTCTTCACCAGCGGCTCGATCATGTCGGGAGAGCCGTTGGTCAGGATGGCGAGCTTCCTGCCGCCGCGCCGGAGCTCGGGCAGCGCCGGGGGAACGTCCGGGTAAGGCGCCAGGTTGAGGTACTCGTCCATCAGGGCCTTGGTCTGCTTGTCGTCCAGCGCCAGGCCGAGCGATTCGCAGGCGTAGCCGAGCGCTTCGCGCGTGAGCGCCGAGAACGGCTGGTAGCGCCCCATCAGGCTGCGCAGCCAGCTGTACTCGAGCTGCTTGGCGCGCCAGAGTTGCGATAGCTGCGCGCCTTTGCCGGGCCAGAACTTGTCGCAGCGGTCGACGACTGCGTGGACGTCGAACAGCGTGCCGTAGGCGTCGAACACCAGTGCGTCGAGGGGCATCGGCCGAGGCTCCTTGGTCAAAGCCCGATGGTAAACTGCCGCCGCACAATGGTGAATCGTTACGACGAGATCTACCGCGCCTTCAAATGGCAGGTGCCGGCGCGCTTCAACATGGCGCGCGCCTGCTGCGGGCGCTGGGCCGCCGAGCGCAGCCGCTTCGCGCTCTACTGGGAAGACGAGTCCGGCGTGCGCGCGGCGTACTCGTTCTGGGACATCCAGCAGCAGGCCAACCGGCTCTCCAACGCGCTCGCCGCGCTGGGCGTCGAGCGCGGCCACCGGGTCGCGATCATCCTGCCGCAGCGGCCCGAGACCGCGATCGCCTACATGGCCATCTTCCAGATGGGCGCGATCGCGCTGCCGCTGAGCCACCTGTTCGGCCCCGACGCGCTCGAGTACCGGATGGAGAACGCGGGCGCGAGCGTCGCGATCGTCGAGCCGACCACGCTGCCGAACCTGTGGCAGATCCGCGAGCGCCTGCCGCAGCTCAAGCACGTGATCGGCGCGGGCGGCGCGCGCGAATCCGGCGTGCACGACTGGGACGCGCTGCTGGCGAAGTCGAGCCGGCACTACGAATGCCTGGATACCGCGGCCGACGATCCGGCCCTCATCATCTACACCAGCGGCACCACCGGTGCGCCCAAGGGCGCGCTGCAGGCGCAGCGCGCGATCCTGGGCAACATCCCGGGCTTCGTGCACTCGCACGATTTCTTCCCGCAAATGGGCGATGTGTTCTGGTCGCCGGCGGACTGGGCCTGGGCCGGAGGGTTGCTCGACGCGCTGCTGCCGAGCTGGTACTTCGGCCTGCCGATCCTGGGCTACCGCGGCCGCTTCGACGCCGAGCGCGCCTACGACCTGCTCGAGCGCTACGGGGTGCGCAACAGCTTCCTGTTCCCGACCGCGCTCAAGCTGATGATGAAAACGGTGCCCGAACCGCGCGCGAAATACGAGCTCAACCTGCGCTCGATCATGAGCGCCGGCGAGAGCGTCGGCGCGACCGTGATCGAGTGGGCGCGCGAGCAGCTCGGGGTCACGATCAACGAAATGTTCGGCCAGACCGAGATCAACTACGTGGTCGGCAACTGCCAGTCCGCCTGGCCGGTGAAGCCGGGCTCGGTCGGGCGCCCGTACCCGGGACATCGAGTTGCGATCATCGATGACAGGGGAAATGAAGTTCCTTCCGGAGAGTTGGGAGAGATCGCCGTTCATCGCGAAGGCGATCCGGTGTTCTTTCTCGAGTACTGGAAGAACCCGCAGGCGACCAAGGACAAGTTCGTCGCTGACTGGGGCCTCACCGGCGACCAGGGCAAGATGGACCAGGACGGGTACATCTGGTACCAGGGTCGCTCGGACGACGTGATCAAGAGCGCCGGCTACCGCATCGGCCCGGCCGAGATCGAGTCCTGCCTGATCAAGCACCCGGCGGTGGCGAACGCGGCGGTGATCGGCAAGCCCGACGAGGCGCGCGGCGCGATCGTCAAGGCCTACATCGTGCTTCAGCCCGGGCAGCAGCCTTCGACGGCGCTGGAAGAAGACATTCAAAAGCACGTGCGCGCGCGCCTGGCGCCTTACGAATACCCGCGCGAGATCGAGTTCATCGACGCGCTGCCGATGACCACCACCGGCAAGGTGCAGCGCAAGGAACTGCGCAAGCGCGCGTGAAACAGCTTCTCTTGCTGGGAGGAGGCCACGCGCACGCGTTCGTGCTGCGCAGCCTGATCGGCGCGCCGATCGAAGGCGCGCGCGTGACGCTGGTCACGCCAAACCGCCATCACATGTATTCCGGCATGCTGCCCGGCCTGGTGGCCGGTCACTACGCGCTGGGCGATTGCGTGATCGACCTGGCGCGGCTCGCCGCGCGCGCCGGCGCGGCGGTGGTCTACGACCGCGTGGCGGCGCTCGACCCGCGGCGGCGCGCGGCGCAGCTCGAGCGCGGCGGCGAGATCGAGTACGACGTGGCCTCGCTCAACCTCGGCTCGCTGCCGAACTTCGCCGGCGTCCCGGGCGCGCCCGAGCGCGCGCTCGCGGCCAAGCCCTTCGAGCCCTTCGTCGCGGCCTGGGAGCGGCTGCGCGCGCGCGGCCGCAGCCAGACGCTGCGCATCGCGGTCGCGGGCGGCGGCGCCGCCGGCGTCGAGCTGGCGATGGCGATGGCGCACGCGCTCGCCGCGGGCGGGCGCCCCGGCGGGATCGAGCTCTACGCCGACCGACTCGCGTTCCCGCCGCGGCTCGGGCGGCGCATCGCGCGCGCGCTCGCGCGCGCCGGGGTGGCGCTGCACCCGTCGACCGCGGTGGACGCGGTTGAACCGGGGCCCGTGGTGCGCGCCGCCGGCGGGCGGCGCTCCTACGACGCGCTGGTGTGGGCCACGGGCGCGGCGCCGCACCCCTGGCTCGCCGCTACCGGACTGACCCTCGACCCGGCGGGCTTCGTGCTGGTGGACGACAAGCTGCGCAGCATTTCTCATCCGAGCCTGTTCGCCGGCGGCGACACGGCGACGCTGCTCGGCGCGTCCCTGCCCAAGTCGGGTGTCTACGCCGTGCGCCAAGGCGCGGTGCTGGCGCGCAACCTGCGCCGCGCGGCGCAGGACCGGCCGCTCGAGAGCTATGCGCCGCAGCGCCGCTCGCTCGCGCTGATCAGCTGCGGCGCGCGCTACGCCATCGCGACCTGGGACGGGCTGACGGCCGAAGGCGAGTGGGCCTGGCGCTGGAAGGATCGCATCGACCGGCGCTGGATCGCCGCCTTCGCGGGCTAGGACGCGGGGCGCGAAGCGACCAGGATCTTGCCGTCGGCCTCGAGCACGACGTCGCCGTGCTGGTTGACGCACACGCCGCGCATCACCACGATGCCGCCGCGGTGCTTCGGCTTGTCGAGTTTCTCCTGCACCGTCCATTCGGTGGCAAGCGTGTCGCCGGCGCGCACCGGCGCCTTGAAGCGGCAGGCGTGCTCGAGGTAGGCGATCGCGCTGCCGGCGAAGAACATGCCGACCGGCGCCGAGACCAGCGCGCTGGTGAACGGGCCGTGCAGGATGCGCGAGCCGAACTGGGACTTCTGCGCGAACACCTCGTTCACGTGCAACGGGTTGAAATCGCCGAACAGGCCCGAGCCGAGAACGAAATGAGTCTCGGTGACGGTCAGGCCGGAGCCGAAGCGCTCGCCGACCTTGACCTCGTCGTACCACTTGCCGTGGAAAACCATGCTTGCCTCCGCCCGGAAAGAGTTACCATATTTCCAGTTCAATCCCCGGAGTAAAACATGAAACGCACGCTCGTATTGCTTGCCGCCGCGCTGCTCGCGGCGTCCACGGCCCAGGCCGCATTTCCGGACCGTCCGATCAAGCTGATCGTTCCCTGGGGCGCGGGCGGCGACACCGACAACATCTACCGCGCGTTCCAGCCGATGTTCCAGAATCACCTCGGCGGCACCATCGTGATCGCCAACGTCGGGGGCGCCTCGGGCACCCGCGGCGCCAAGGAAGCGAAGGACTCGCCGCCCGACGGCTACACCATCTTCGCGATCCACGACTCGATCCACTCGACCTACTACACCGGCGTGGCCGACGTGAACTACTGGGACTTCGAGCCGATCTGCCTCGTTTCGGCGACGCCCTCGATCCTGACCGCGAGCCCGAAGACGCCGTGGAAGAGCATCCAGGACCTGCTCGCGGACGCCAAGGCGCACCCGGGAACCATCACCGTCGGCGCCACGCTCGGCTCGACCAGCCATTTCTTCCCCGCGCTGGTGGAGCAGGCCGCGGGCCTGAAGTTCAAGTACGTCGCCTATGAAGGCACCGCCAAGCGCATGAACGCGCTGCTCGGCGGGCACATCGACCTCGCCGAGTCGAACCTGACCCAGAAGGGCAAGGTGGACGCGGGGCAGATGAAGTTCCTCGCCATCGCGACCGAGAAGCGCATGGACGAGGTGCCCGACCTGCCGACGCTGAAGGAAGTCGGCGTCGACGTCGAGTACGCGGTGCACCGCGGGCTGGTGGCGCCCAAGGGCACCAACCCCGCCGCGCTCGCCAGGCTGCGCAGCGCCTGCGGCGCGGCGGCCAGGGAGCCCGCGTTCCTGCAGGCGATGAAGCTGCAGGGCACGCTGGTGGACTACAAGAACGCGGACGACTACGCGACGTTCTTCAAGCAGGACGACGAGCTGAACCGGAAACTGGCCAAAGAGCTGGGCATGCTCAAGCGATGATCGGGCGTGACGGCCTGGCGGGGCTCGTCGTCCTTGCGACGAGCCTCGTGCTTTTCTGGCTCACGCTGGGGCTCGAGCGCAATTCACTGGTCCCGATCGGCCCGGGCTTCTACCCGCGCATCGTTCTCGGCATCACCGCCGTGCTCGGCTTCGCGCTGGTGTTGGCCGACGTGCTGGCGCGCCGAGTGGCCCGCCCGGCCGCGCCGCGCGCCGCCGGGGCGAAATTCAACTACCGGCTCGTCGCGCTATCCTTCGGCGCCTTCGGGGTCTACGTCCTGCTCCTGCCGGGGCTGGGCTTTCGTGTCGCGACCTTTGTCTTCGTCGCGGCGGCCAATCTGCTGCTTTCGCCGCCGAAGCGGCCTTCGCACTGGCTGCGCGCGCTCGCGCTCGGGGCGCTGACCGCGCTGATCGCCTACTACGTGTTCGAGCAGTACCTTGCGGTGCTGCTGCCGCGCGGGCGCTGGACGGACTTCTAGCCCGTGTACGACCTGCTCTGGCACAGCCTGGTCGGGCTGCTGCACTACAAGTACCTCGTTCCGCTCACGCTCGGCACCATCGCCGGCGTGGTCGGCGGCGCGCTGCCCGGGGTCACGATCACCATGACGGTGATCATCGTGCTGCCCTTTACCTTCGGCCTCGACCCGCTGCAGGGCCTGGCGGCGATGACCGGGGTCTACGTCGGCGGCTCCGCGGGCGGGCTGATCACCGCGACCCTGCTCGGCATTCCCGGCACGCCGTCGTCGATCGCCACCACCTTCGACGGCAACCCGATGGCGAAGAAGGGCCAGCCCGGGCGCGCGGTGTGGCTCGGGGTGTGGGCGTCGTTCTTCGGCGGGCTGCTCGGCGGCGTGTTCCTGATCGCGGCCACCGGGCCGCTGGCCAAGATCGCGCTCGAGTTCGGGCCGTGGGAATTCTTTTCGCTCTTCATTTTCGCCCTGTCGATGGTCGCGGGGCTGATGGAGGCCTCGCTGATCAAGGGCTTCATCTCGGGCGCGATCGGGCTGATCGTCACCATCCTCGGCAACGACCCGGTGCTCGGCGCGCCGCGCCTGACGCTCGGGATCGACTTCCTCGAGGGCGGGATCCCGTTCCTGCCGGTGCTGATCGGCGTGTTCGCCTTCGCCCAGATCATGTCCGACGTGGAGAAAATGGGCCGCGCGGGCGGCCCCGCGGGCGTGGTCGAGCGCGTCGTGAACCTGTCCGCATCGCACCTGAAGGTCATTTGGGAGATCCTGTCGCGGCCGTTCCTGCTGCTGTGGTCCTCGCTGGTCGGCTTGCTGATCGGCGTGCTGCCGGCGATCGGCGGCAGCGCGGCCAACATGATCGCCTACGACCAGGCCAAGAAATTCTCGCGCCACCCCGAGCGCTTCGGCAGCGGCACCCCGGAAGGCATCATCGCCTCCGAGTCGGCCAACAACGCCAACGTCGGCGGCTCGCTGGTCACCATCATGGCCTTCGGCATTCCCGGCGACGCCGTCACCGCCGTCATGCTCGGCGCGCTCACCATTCACGGCATCCAGTCCGGGCCGCTGTTCATCTCCCAGCACCCGCGCATCGCCTACGGCATTTTCGCCGCCTACCTGCTCGCGCACCCGATCATGGTGATCCTGATGGGCCTCGGCGCGCGCGCGATGCTGCGCGTGGTGAGCGTGCCCAAGGCGGCGCTGTTCCCGGTGGTGCTGGTGCTTTGCACCGTCGGCGCCTACGCGCTCAGCAACACCATGTCGAACGTCTACGTGCTGCTCCTGTTCGGCATCCTCGGCTACGCCATGGTGAAAACCGGCTTCCCCCTGGCGCCTCTCATCATCGGCGTCGTGCTGGGCGATCAGATCGAGGTCAACCTGATCCAGGCCCTCATGACCGACTCCAACCCCTGGCTGTTCATCACCCGCCCCATCTCCGGCGGACTGCTCGCCGCGGCGGTGCTGTCGGTGGTGTTCGCGCTGTGGCAGCACCGGCGCCACCGCCTGCGCGTCGCCGCGCGCGGAACCGCGGAACAGGACGTCGACTTCTGAGCGCCGCCGCGCGAGGCTTCTCGCTGCCGGACTTGCTGCGCTGGATTGCAGGGGGCGGCTTTCTGATTGCCGTCGCCGGACTCGTCCTCAGCGAGACGCTGCTCGCGCCGAAGTACGAGCTGGCATATCGCGGCGGCGTCGACGCCGCGCATTGCACCGCCATCGGCCGCAGCGAGACCTGCAGCTTCGGCTACGGCCTTTCGATCGGCAACGACGGCAAGGAGCGGCAGCAGACCGTGCGCATCCTGTGGCCGCTCGATCTGAGCGCCTGCCACGTCCAATGGCAGGTCTCCGACATCGTCGCGCAGGTGCGGCCGACGCCGCAGCCGCAGGTCCTGACCACGCTCGAAGCCGGCAAGACGGTCCATACCATTCGGGCCCTGATGCCCGACACCATGATCGAATTCGAGCTCGGCTGCGGCGCCCGCACGCGCGAGGAGCTGCGCACGATGCAGCACACGCATCCGAAAGTCGTGGCGCGCGGCGTGGTATCCGAGGCCGATCCGCGCGCGTCGGCGTTCTGGCACGCGATCACCAACCTGCTGCGGGTGTTCGGCCTGTTCGGCTAGAGCGCGCGAGCCTAAGGGCCGCAGCGGTAGGCGTCGGCCTTGATGTCGACCAGCCCGCGCGGGCCGATGTACTGCGAGGTGACCACGTAGGCGTTGCCGCCGGCCTTGGCGACCTTGGCGCGCACCTCGAGCTGCGCCGCCGGCATGCCGCCCACCACCAGGTCCTTGTACAGCTCGACCTTGCCCACCCGCTCGCATTCCGCGCGCGCCTGCTCGGCGTTGATCAGCCGCACGCGCGTCGGCGCCTGCGGCGAAGGCGGTTGGGCGGCGCAGCCCGCGAGCAGGACGGCGGCGAGGACGGTGCGGCGATTCATGTTGGCCTCCGCTATGATGGCCGTGAAACCGATTAACTGCCGGCTTGCGAAGCGATGCGCGTGGCGCCCCGGATACGAATCGAACGTACGACCTGCCCCTTAGGAGGGGGCCGCTCTATCCACTGAGCTACCGGGGCGCGCGCCGCGATTTTAACGCCTAGATGGCGAGGCCGAGCAGGACGTCGATTTCTGAAGTCAGGAAATTTCGGCCACAATCTTCGTGAATGCCTCGGCCTGCGCGTACACGGCGCGCGCCTCGGCCGCGAGCTGCTCCGGAGTCATGGTCTGATATCCGGTCAGCGCGCGCCCTGCCATGATGCGGGCGAAAATTTCCGCCGCGAGCTTCTGAGTGTCGTTCACGCTACCCCCGATCGAATGCGCCCGAGCCGGGCGCCGGGCCATGTACGAAAAAAAGCCGGGGCATGCCCCGGCTTCCCTTAGCGCCAATTACGCTATGGTCAAAACTTGTAGAGCGCGCCTATGCTGAACACGGCGATGTCGCTTTTCACGCCTGCGTCATTTCCGACGTCCTTGTATTTCTGCCATTCCAGGCGCATGCCGACCTTTTGCGTGAAGTCGTACTGTCCGCCTATCCCGTAGGTGGCGGACGTGCCGGTGGGGGACTGTTGCACGGATCCGATGCCAGTCGGCGTCAAGTGCGAATCCAGACGCCAAAGGGCGATGCCGAGCTTGCCGAACAGCGAGAACTGCTCGCCGATGGGCATGATCCCGACCGCCACGATGTCCCACGATCTTGCTTTCCAGTTTCCCGATTGCGGCACGCCGGAAACGACACCGCTTGCGTTGACTTTGCCCAGCTCGGCGTAGGCAACCTCGGCCGCGAAGTTTCTGTTGAACTGGTAGCCGCCGAAAATGCGGCCGGCCGTATCCGAGTCGTCGCAGCTGAGCCCCGCCGCCACCACGCCGTTGCAGGCGCTCTTGGCCTTCGTCTGGCCAAACGACGCGCCAGCGTAGAAGTTAGGGGTCATTTGCGCGTAGAGCGACGAACTGAGGCCGAAGCTCGTTACGGCCAGCAGCCCGGTAAAGAGCAATTTAACCTTGGTCATTCTGTACCTTCGTTGTGCCTGGGAGAAGTCCCAGCCCGCAAGTTGCTCCGGCGCAGGTCTCGCCACCGTACGCTAGGTCACATAGCGATCAACTATGGGCGTCGCTGGGGCCCGACTGTTGCGTTGCTGCAACGCCCGGGTGGTGCTTGGCGCAGGCTTGGAGTCGTTAGGCTTGAGCTATGATTGCCGCGAAACCGACAAACTTCCGGTTTGCGAAGCAATCAGCGTGGCGCCCCGGATACGAATCGAACCTACGACCTGCCCCTCAGGAGGGGACCGCTCTATCCACTGAGCTAGCGGGGCGCAAGCCGCGATTTCAACGCCAAGATGAGCAGAATCTTCGGAATTGCCGTTCTCGTCTTCCTTCTTGCCGCGCCCGGCGCGCGGGCGCAGGACTACGCGCGCGAGAAGCGCTGGGCGGGCGAGGTGGTGCCGAACCTGGTGGTGGGCGAGGCGGTTTGGCTCGAGGAGGCGACGGGGCGCGAGTTCCTCGGGCTCTACACGCCGGTCAAGGGCGCGAAGAGGGCGGTGCTGCTGGTGCACGGCATCGGCGTGCACCCGAACCACGGCATCATCGGGGAGCTGCGCGTGGCGCTTTCGGACATGGGCTACGCGACGCTGTCGATCCAGATGCCGGTCGAGGGCGCGAACGCGAAGGTGATCGACTATTACCCGAAGCTCTTCCCGGAGGCGATCGAGCGCATCGGCGCGGGCGCGGCCTGGCTCGCGGACAAGGGCTACGCGCACCCGGTGCTGCTGTCGCACAGCCTGGGCTCCTGGATGAGCGAGTCCTACTTCGCCGCCACGCCGGGCGCGCCGTTCGCGGCCTGGGTCTGCCTCGGGCGCGGCGGGCCGTTCGGCGACCTGGACAACGTGCGGGTGCCGGTGCTCGACGTCTACGGCGTGAACGATCTGCCCGCGGTGCTGCGCTGGGTGATCGAGCGCCAGCACATCCTGCAGAAGCTCCCCGGCTCGAGCCAGATCGCGATCTCGGGCGCGGATCATTTCTATACCGGACGCGAGCAGGCACTCGAGGACCAGATCGGCGACTTCGTCGACGGGCTGCCGTGACGCTCACCGAGCTGCGCTACATCGTCGCGGTCGCGCGCGAGCGGCACTTCGGGCGCGCGGCCGAGTCGTGCTTCGTGTCGCAGCCGACGCTGTCGGTGGCGATCAAGAAGCTGGAGGAGGAGCTCGGCGTGGCGCTGTTCGAGCGCGGCCCGGGCGAGGTGTCGGTGACGCCGGTGGGCGAGCGCGTGGTCGAGCAGGCGCAGCGCGTGCTGGAAGGCGCCGCGCAGATCAAGGAGATCGCGCTCGCCGGGCACGACCCGCTCTCGGAGCCGCTGCGCCTGGGCGCGATCTACACCATCGGCCCCTACCTGCTGCCCAAGCTGGTGCCGATCCTGCGCCGCAAGGCGCCGGCGATGCAGCTGCTGATCCAGGAGAACTTCACCCACCGCCTGGCCGAGATGCTCAAGCAGGGCGAGGTGGACGTGATCCTGATCGCGCTGCCGTTCGACGAGCCCGGGATCGTCACCCTCGCCGTGTACGACGAGCCCTTCCTGGTCGCGGTGCCGCGGGGCCACCCGTGGGAGAAGAAGAAGAGCGTGACCGCCAACGAACTGACCAGCGAGAGCCTGCTGCTGCTCGGCGAGGGGCACTGCCTGCGCGACCAGGTGCTCGACTTCTGCCACGCGGCGGCGCGCTCGCCGCGCCGCAGCCACCTCGCGCGGGCGCTCGAGGGCGGATCGCTGGAGACGATCCGGCAGATGGTCGCGAGCGGCGTCGGCGTCACCGTGCTCCCTTCGACCTCGGTCGGCGCCGGCGGCAAGAGCGAGCTGATCCGCATCCGTCCCTTCGCCAAGCCCGTTCCGCAGCGGCGCGTCGCGCTCGCCTGGCGCAAGAGCTTTCCGCGCCCGCAGGCGATCGAGGTCCTGCGCCAGGCAGTCCTCGCCTGCGACCTGCCGCAGGTGACCAAGCTGCACGCCATGGCGGCGGCGAGCTGACATGCGCGGCGTCGTCTTCCTGGGCGATCGCGAGCTCGAGCTGCGGGAGTTCCCCGACCCGGCGCCGGGGCCCGGCGAAGTCGTGATCGAGATGAAAGCCTCGGGCATGTGCGGCAGCGACCTGCACACCTACCGCGCGCCGCGGGGCGGCGCGGGGGCGGCGCTCGGCCTGGGCGGATCCGGCGCGCCCGTGATCGCCGGCCACGAGCCCTGCGGCGTGATCGTCGCGCGCGGCGCGGGCGTCGCCGAGGCCGAGGCGCCGCTCGGGCAGCGCGTGATGAACCACCATTACAAGGGCTGCGGGCTGTGCGCGCATTGCCGCGTCGGCTGGTCGCAGCTGTGCCGCGCCGGGATCACCGTCTACGGCGTCACCGGCCACGGCGGGCATGCGAAATATCTCAAGGCGCCGGCGCGCACCATGGTGCCGCTGCCCGAGCCGCTGACGTTCGAGGAAGGCGCGGCGATCTCATGCGGCACCGGCACCGCCTACGCCGCGCTGCAGCGCATGAAGGTCTCGGGCGAGCACACGCTCGCGGTCTTCGGCCAGGGGCCGGTCGGGCTGTCCGCGACGCTGCTCGCGCGCGCGATGGGAGCGCGCGTGATCGCGCTCGACGTCGGCGCCGAGCGCCGGGCGCTGGCGAAGCAATTCGGCGCCGAGACAGTGCTCGATCCGCGAGCGGCCGACCCGGTCGAGGCGCTGAAAGACCTCACGCACGGCGAAGGCGTCGACCTGGCGCTCGATTGCAGCGCGGCGCCCGAAGCGCGCGCGGCGGCGGTGAGGAGCGTGCGCACCTGGGGCACCGCTTGCTTCGTCGGCGAGGGCGGCGAGGTGAAGCTGGAAGTGAGCCCGGACCTGCTGCGCCGGCAAGTGACGCTGATCGGCTCGTGGACCTTCTCCAGCGTGGGGCAGATGGCATGCGCGAAGTTCATCGCGGCGCGCGGTCTGCCGCTGGCGAAGCTCATCACCGAGCGCTGGGGGCTGGACCAGGCGGCCGAAGCCTACCGCCTGTTCGACCGGCAGACCAGCGGCAAGGGCGTGTTCGTGTTCTGACGCCGGCATGAGTCACGCATCGCCGCCGCCCTCGCCGTGGGTCGCGCGCTGGGCGCCCCTGATCCCGCGCGGCGAGGTGCTCGACCTCGCCTGCGGCCAGGGCCGGCACGCGCGCCTGATCGCCGCGCTCGGCCACCAGGTGACCGCGGTCGATCGCGACCGCGAGGCGCTCGCCGCGCTGGAGGGCGTGGCGGGAGTTGCCACCGTGCGCGCCGATCTCGAGGACGGCGGCCCCTGGCCGTTCGCGGCGCGGCGCTTCGCCGGCATCGTGGTCACCAACTACCTGCACCGGCCGCTGTTCGGACAGCTGATAGACGCCCTCGCGCCCGGCGGGGTCCTGCTCTACGAAACTTTCATGCAAGGGAACGAGCGCTACGGAAAGCCGTCCAACCCGCAGTTCCTGCTCGCGCCGGGCGAGCTGCTGGCCGCCTTCGGAGGCGAGCTGGCGGTCGCGGCGTTCGAGCAGGGGCGGGTCGAGCGGCCCAAAGCGGCGCTGGTGCAGCGCCTTTGCGCGCTGCGCGGCGACGCGGCCGAAGTCGCGCTCGACCCGTGAAGCAGTTAAACTCGCACGTTATTCGAACGCGAACGAAAGGCGGAGCCATGATCACCGGAAGCCTGGTGGCGATCGTCACCCCGATGCACGAGGACGCAAGCCTCGACCTGGACAGTTTCAGGAAGCTGATCGACTGGCACGTCGCCGAGGGCACCGACGGCATCGTCGTGGTCGGCACCACGGGCGAATCGCCCACGGTGGACTTCGACGAGCACAAGGAGCTCATCCGCGTCGCCGTCGAGCACGCCAAGGGCCGCATCCCGATCGTCGCCGGCACCGGCGGCAACTCGACCGCCGAGGCGATCGAGCTCACCGAGTCGGCCAAGCACGCCGGGCGCCACCGCCTGCCTTCGGTCGTGCCCTACTACAACAAGCCGACGCAGGAGGGCCTGTACCGCCATTTCCGCAAGATCGCGGAAACGGTCGGCCTGCCGCATGATTCTCTACAACGTGCCGGGCCGCACGGTCGCCGACATGCAGAACGACACCGTGCTGCGGCTCGCGCAGGTGCCGAACGTGATCGGGATCAAGGACGCGACGGCGAACATCGAGCGCGGCACCGACCTGCTCAAGCGCGCGCCGCGCAATTTCGCGGTCTACAGCGGCGAGGACTCGACCGCGCTGGCCCTGATCCTGCTGGGCGGGCACGGCGTGATCTCGGTGACGGCGAACGTCGCGCCCAAGCTGATGCACCAGATGTGCGCCGCGGCGCTGGTCGGCGACGTCAAGAAGGCGCGCGAGATCAACTTCCGGCTGCTTGCGCTGCACCAGCGCCTGTTCGTCGAGGCCAACCCGATCCCGGTCAAATGGGCGCTGGCGCAGATGGGCATGATGCAAGCCGGCATCCGCCTGCCGATGACGCCGCTGTCCGAGCGCTTCCACGAAACGCTGCGCGAAGCGCTGCACGATGCGGGCGTCGCGCCGAGCGGCTTGAGGGTGGTGGAGGGGCGCGCCTGATGCAGTCCCGTTTTCCGGCGGCGGCCGCGCTCGCGGCCGCTGCGCTGCTCGCTGCCTGCAGCACCGCAAACGACCTGCTCCAGGGCAAGAAGGTCGACTACCAGTCGGCCAAGTCCCTGCCCTCGCTCGAGGTGCCGCCCGACCTGACCGCGCCGAGCAACGAGAACCGCTACGCGCTGCCGGGGGGCAAGGGCGAAACCACGCTTTCGAGCTACGAGTCGCAGCGCTCGCAGCAGGCGACGGTGGACGCCGGAAGAGTGCTGCCCAAGGTCGCGGACATGCACATCGAGCGCGACGGCAGCCAGCGCTGGCTGGTGGTCGCGAACGAGGCGCCCGACAAGCTGTGGCCGATGCTGAAGGACTTCTGGCAGGAGAACGGCTTCCTGATCAAGATCGAGCAGCCGAACATCGGCGTCATGGAAACCGGCTGGGCCGAGGACCGCGCCAAGCTGCCGAGCAGCATGGCGGGCCTGAGCCTGGCCGCAGTCCTCAGCCCGCTCTATGAGACCGGCACGCGCGACAGGTTCCGCACCCGGCTCGAGCGCACGCCGGACGGCAAGGGCACCGAGGTCTACCTCAGCCATCAGGGCCTGGAGGAGGTCTACAAGGACACGGAACACGTCGAGACCGCGTGGCAGCCGCGGCCGCCGGACCCCGGTCTGGAGGCGGAGTTCCTGCAGCGCCTGATGGTGCGCCTGGGCGCGAAGCAGGAAATCGCGAAGCAGCAGGTGGCGGCCGCGCAGGCCAAGCCGATGGCCGAAATCCGCAAGGGGCCCGGCGGGGCGGAGACGCTTGCGGTGTTCGAGCCGTTCGATCGAACCTGGCGGCGCGTCGGCCTGGCGCTCGACCGGGTCGGCTTCACGGTCGAGGACCGCAACCGCGACAAGGGCGTGTACTACGTGCGCTATGCCGATCCCGAGGCGACCGACCGCAAGCAAAAGAAAGGCTTCTTCGCGTCGCTCGCGTTCTGGAACAGCGACGACAAGAAAGTCGTCGCCCAGCGCTACCGCGTGGTGGTCAGCGAGGCGAAGGACGACAGCTTGGTCGCGATCCAGGACGGGGCCGGCGCCGACGTCAATTCGGAGACCTCGCGCCGCATCCTCTCGCTGTTGCACGAGCAGCTGAAATAGCGGCGCGGCGCGCATGCGCTTCGCCTCGCTCGCCAGCGGCAGCCGCGGCAACTGCCTGGTGGTCGAGACGGGCGACACCCGCGTGCTGCTCGACTGCGGCCTGTCGCCGCGCGAGACCGCGCGCCGCCTCGGGCGGCTCGGGCTCGAGCCGCGCGAGCTGAGCGCGATCCTGGTCACCCACGAGCACGACGACCACGTCGGCGGCGCGTTCGCGTTCGCGGCCGCCCATTCCCTCACGGTGTACATCACGCGCG
>CAWHUZ010000018.1:0-51695 GCA_963832685.1 uncultured beta proteobacterium | reverse complement strand
GCAGCAAGGGCATGTCGCGGTCCGCGGAGCGCAGCGCCGGCATGACCACCCGCGCGCCGCGCGCGTCCATGTGCTTGAGCAGCCGGCAGACGAAGTCGGCGATCAGGTCGGCGCGCAGGGTCCAGCTCGCGCGGAAGTAGCCGAACACCCAGGCCATGTTCGCGACGCCGGTGAACATCGCGCCGCGGTAGGTCACGCTGCGCGCGAAGTCGAGCGGTGCGCCGTCGATCGCGAACGCGATGTCGCCCAGCACGTTGAGGTTGAAGCCGGTCGCGGTGACGACCACGTCGGCCTCGAGCGTTGCGCCCGACTTGAGGCGGATGCCCGTCTCGGTGAACGACTCGATCTCGTCCGTGACGACCGACGCCTTGCCGTCGCGGATCGCGCAAAACAGGTCGCCGTCGGGGATGAACGCGACGCGCTGGCGCCACGGGCGGTAGCGCGGCGTGAAGTGCCGCTCGACGTCGAAATCCGGCCCGAGGTATTTGCGCACCCCCTCGAGCAGCTCCTGCTTCACCGTCTCGGGCTCCTGCCGCGCGCGGCGCGTGAACACCGCCTGGTCCTTGAGGATCTTGCGCCGCACGATCTCGTGCACCCACTCCTCCGGCACTTCCAGCCCGCGCAGCAAGTCGGCGAGCTCGTTCGCGTTGCGGCCGGTGATGTAGAAAGTCGGCGAGCGCTGCAGCAGCGTCAGCTGCGCGCACTTGTCCGCGATCGCCGGCACCAGCGTCGCCGCGGTCGCGCCCGAGCCGATCACGACCACGCGCTTGCCGGCGAGCTCGAGGTCCGCCGGCCAGGTCTGCGGATGCACGATCCGCCCGCCGAAGCGCTCCATGCCGGGCCACTGCGGCGTGTAGCCCTCCGAGTGGCGGTAGTAGCCCTGGCACATCCACAGAAAATTCGCGCTGAAGCGGGCGCGCCCGCCGCCGTCGCTGCGCTCGGCCTCGATCGTCCA
The DNA here is from genome assembly GCA_963832685.1 of uncultured beta proteobacterium. Taxonomy (GTDB): domain Bacteria; phylum Pseudomonadota; class Gammaproteobacteria; order Burkholderiales; family SG8-39; genus DAHVFK01. The sequence goes on along the minus strand of CAWHUZ010000018.1, from coordinate 50,740 downwards.
GCGCCGGTCCGCGCTCGACCAGCTCGCCGAGACGATGCGGTGCCGGTAGCGGATATGGCGCGCGAGGCCGTTGTCCTCGATCACCTCGCCCATGTACCTCAGGATCTCCGCGGCGGTGGCGATCGGCGGCCCGCTCCAGGGCTTGAAGCGGTAGCCGAAGGTGTAGAGGTCGCTGTCGGAGCGGATTCCGGGAAAGCGGTGCGTGCGCCAGGTGCCGCCGAAGCCGTCCTGCGCCTCGAGCACCACGAAGCTCCTCCCGGCGCATTGCTTCGTCAGGTGGTAGGCGCCGCCAATGCCGGAGATTCCCGCCCCGGCGATCAGCACGTCGAAGTGTTCGGTCGTCGGTCCCGCTCCGTGCGCGCTACTCATGAAAGAGTGGCATTTCCTCGGGCTTCGGTTGCTGCGCGAATACTACATCCGTATCCGGAAATTTCACCCATGGCTGCGCATTCTCGGCCCACACATGGCAACCGGGCTTGTACCAGCTTCGGTCGTCGAGCGTGCCCGGTTTCAGATTGATTCGCGGCAGGTCGCCCTCGTCGGTGAACATCTGATGGTAGATTCGCGTGCCGCAGCTCGGGCAGAAGTAGCAGCGAAACTTCCTGCCCCGTCCGTCCCGCACGAAATGCTCCAGGCGCCCCTGCGTGACGGTTAGGCTCCCGCCCGGAAACTGCGCCGACAGCCCAAAGGCGCTTCCCGACTGCTTCTGGCAAATCGAGCAATGGCAGGCGTAGGTGCGCAGCGGCTTGCCCCTCACTTCGTAGCGCAGCGCCCCGCATTGACAGCCACCCGATAGAACGGAGTCCATAGACGTCCCCCCGGCAAGAGCGTGCCGGCTAGTCTATGCCTCAGCGGGAGAAGGGAGAAAGGAAAGACCCCTGGCGCAGGCAGGGTGCGCCAGGGGAATAGATCGGGACGCCGGCGGGGGAGGAGGAACCGCCGGGTCCCTTCCGGCGTTTGCTCGCCGGACCTGCGTTTGCCACGAGCCAAGTATTTTCCGAACCGATGGCGCAGGACAGGAACTGGTCCACGGACCGCCCGGCATCTGTCCTTCTTTTGCAATCTCAGGCGGGCTTGGGCCGGCTCATGCGCTCGATGATGTCCGGCGGGATGAAGTTGACCAGCTCGGTCTTGTCGGCCTCGACCAGCTCGACGTAGCGCTTGACGACGTCGGCCGGGTCGAGCTGGCCGATGGTGATGCGCTGCACCAGCGAGTCCATGACGGCCACGTCCTCGGGCGCGGCGGTCTTGCGCTCGAACCAGGGGCCCGGATCGTTCGCCATGCGGTCGTTGAAGCCGGTGGCGAAAGGGCCCGGGTTGATCAGCGCGACGTCGACTCCGAACGACACGAGCTCGGCGCGCAGCGCGCCTCCCAGGGCCTGCAGCGCGTGCTTGGTCATGGTGTAGGGCCCGGACCCCACGCCGGCGCGCACGCCGCCGATCGACGACACGATCAGGATGCGGCCCGCGCGTTTCTTGCGCATCTTCTGCGCGACGCGCTGCACCACGGCGAAAGTGCCAAAGACGTTGACCTCGAACACCGCGCGCAGCCGCTCCATGGGAATGAGGCTCAGGGGTCCCGTCTGGCCCATGCCGGCGTTGGCGACGAGCACGTCGAGGTCCCATTGATCGAGCTTGGCCACGTCCTTCGCATTCGTGATATCGAGCTTGGCGACCGTCAGCTCCGGTTGGGCAGCCGAGAGCTCGGCGGCCTGCTTGTCGGTCTCCACGGTGGCGACGACTTTGTGCCCGCGCTTGGCGAGCTGCACGGCGGCCCCGCGGCCGAAGCCGCTCCCGGCGCCGGTAATGAGCACGGTCTTGGACATAGGACTCTCCTGTGTGAATTGACGGTACGATAGCGCGCTAACGCGAAGCTGGAGCTATTGTTTTATGAATTCCGATTCACCCGAGGCCGGGCGCAAGCCGCAGATCGACGCTTTGCTGCTGCAGCTGCCGGGCGTCAGCACGAAGAAGATCAACGGCCTCGACGCCTACTTCGTCAGCGACCGGATGTTCGCCTGCATCAGCGGCCGCGGCGTGGGCCTGCGCCTGCCGGTCGCCACCGCGACCGAGCTTCAGTTCTCGAGGGACAACGTGGTCCCGTTTCAGCCCGGCGGCATGGGAACGACCAGGGAATGGATCCAGATCGACCGCGCCGACGCGGCCGAGTACGAAAAGGATCTCGACCTGTTCCGGACCTCGATCGAGTTCGTCAAAGGCGGCCGGCCCCGCTAGCTCGTCGCGGTACGTCTCTTTGGCGGGGCGCGCCCGGCCTGCAGGCAGGCCGCGCGCAGGGTGAACTCGACGATGTCGCGCTGCGCGCGGCTGCCGCCGATGCGCACCGTCTCGGGCAGCGCCGCCTCGAGCAGCTCGAGCGCCCGGTTCCAGTCGCCGTTCGCGCAGGCGGCGAAAGCGTCCGCCAGCCTGGGCGCGACTTCGCCCGGGGGAAGCTTGCCGGCGGACTCGCGCTGGCGCAGCTCCGTGGCGATGCGTTCCAGGCTCTCGCCGTCGCCCGCCGCGGCGCAGGCGAGCGCGACGTGCACGTCGGCGAACCAGACGCCGGCCTTCGGAAAATTCTCCAGCCCGTAGTCGCGCACCACGCTCCAGAGCCCGGCGTGGCGCGGCTCGCCGGCGAGCTCGGCGCGCCACAGGAAGGACGGCGCGTCGGTGGCGACGTTCAGCGGCGGGCCCCAGGCGCCGCCGGCGGGATGCACGCCTTCGCGGTAGGCGCGCCAGGCGCGCTCGCGTTCGCCCAGCGCGAGCGCCGCGAGCGCCACGTGCCACGACAGGTGGCAATGCATCAGCCCCTGTTTCGCATAGTCGGGCATCCACGCCTCGAGATAGTCGAGCGCGGCGCGATGCTCGTCCCGCTCGTAGAGCACGTGCGCCATGATGTGCGCGCCGTGCGGGTTGCGCGGGTTGAGCGCCAGGCTGCGCCCGATCAGCGTGCCCGCCTGGTCCAGCCGGCCGCACTCGCAGGCCGCGAAGGCGAACGTCATGTCGAACCACCAGTCCTCGCCGTAGTGCGGCGCGAGGCCGGCGAGCATCTCGTACAGCTCGGGCTCGCGCCCCTGGCGGCCGCTGAAGCCGATCAGGCCGAACACGCCGGTCGCCGGCGCGAGCACCATCGCGTCGCGCGGATGCTCGGCCAGGTGCGCGCGCGTGGCCTCGAGCGCGCCGGCCGGGTTGCCGTCGATCGCGAGCGCGAGCGCGTTGACGTGGCTCGCTTCACGCGGCGTGGCGCCCGCGGCGAGCTGCCGCGCGCGCGCCGCGTGCTCGCGCGCCTGCGCTGCCCTGGCGGCGACGAAATGCGCGCGCGCGAGCGCGATCTGCGCCAATGCGAAGTCGGGATCGGCCGCGAGCGCCCGGCCCAGGTGCTCCTCGGCGCCGGGGTTGGCGCTCAGGACGCAGTCGACGCCCGCGACATAGGCGTCGCACGCCGCCGCGCTGCTCGAGACCGGCAGGCCGTAGCGGTCGACGGACGCCACGGCGCTCAGGGCATCTGGATCTTGCCGCCGCCCCCGAGCGCCCCGGGCGGCAGCCCGCCCTGCGGAACGACGATCTGCGAGGCGGCCTCGCGCCGCAGCTCCTGCAGCTCGCGCACGGTGCGCTCGATCGCGACCTTCGCCAGGCCGCCGAACTTGCCCGCGGCCTCGTCCAGCGACGCGGCGTCTATCTCGAACGCTATCGGCAGCGCGCCCATCGGCGTCATGACCTGGGTCTCGCCGACGTAGATCAGCTTGCGCGCGGCGTCGGGCGTGCCGTCGCTCTTGACCGGCGTGAGCCGGCGCAGCGTGCCCACGCGCCGGTCGGTGAACGTTTCCTCGAGAAACATTCCCGCGAGGTCCAGGTTGAGTTCGGTGGTGCGAGTTTCGTTGGCCATGCGGGGCGCGTCTCCACGGTCGGTTTCGGCCGATTTTACCCGCTCGATGCGCCGCGCGACACGCATTCGCTCTTCACCGTCTCGCGCAGGATGTCCGCGAGCCGCAGCACGCCCGGACCCGCGCCTTCGCGGTCCGCGTACACCAGGTAGAGCTGCGCGTAGCGCTCGCCGCCCTCGCGCAGCGCCAGCGCCTTGAGCGAGCCCGCGGCGAGCTCGGCGCGGATCATCTCTTCCGGGAACCAGGCGTAGCCGTAGCCTGAGCGAACCGCCTCGAGCGAGGTCGCCATATGGCTCACGGTCCAGCGCTGCGAGGCGTCGATCCAGGTCTGCGTCGCGCGCCGCGTGCCGGATTCGCGCACCACCAGCTGGCGCTGCGCGCGCAGCTCCTGCAGGGTCGGCTCGCGCCCCAGCCGGTGCAAGGCGTGGTCCGCGCGCGCAACCAGCAGGAAGCGCAGGCGCAACAGGGGGTCGCCCAGGAAACCCGCCGGCACCATGCCCGAGATCGCGAGGTCCACCTCGCGCTTCGCCAGCGCTTCCTGGGTGCCGCCGAGCACCGATTCGACCACCTCGATCCGGGTCTGCGGGCTCTCGGCGCCGAAACGCTCCAGCGCCTTGAACAGCAGCCAGCGCGGGAACACGATTTCCGCCGCGAGCCCGATTTCGGCCTCCCAGCCGGCCGAGAGGCGGCGCGCCGAGCGCTCGATCGCGGCCGCCTCGTCGAGCAGGCCGCGCGCGCGACGAACCAGCGACTCGCCGACGGGGGTGAGCCGGGCCTTGCGGCCGCTGATCTCGAACGCCTTGACCCCGAGCAGCGACTCGAGCTTCTTAACGGCGTAAGTCACTGACGATTGGGTTTTATTTAGCCTGTCGGCGGCGCGCGCATAGCCTCCGGCGTCGACCACCGCAACCAGGGCCCGCCACTGTTCGAGGGTGATCATATATCGTTTATTTCGATCATCTCAGCGATATCTTTCTACTTTTTAATTGGCTTAGTCAATATTAAATAGAGTCGATCCCAATCCACGGAGGACGCCATGAAAACCCTGCTGCAACTCAATACAAGTCTGTACCGCGGCGAAGGCCAGTCGAGCCGGCTTGCGGCCCGCTTCGTCGATCAGTGGCGCGCCGCGAACCCGGGCGCGACCGTTCTGCTGCGCGACCTCGCGCGCGATCCGCTGCCGCACCTGGACGCCGCCCGCTTCGGCGCGTTCCTGGCGAAGGCGGAAGCGCGCGACGCGGCGCAGAAGGAGGTGGTCGCGTATTCGGACATGCTGATCGGCGAGCTGAAGCGCGCCGACGTAATCGTCATCGGCCTGCCGATGTACAACTTCGGCGTACCCTCGACGCTCAAGGCCTACTTCGACCACGTGGCGCGCGCCGGCGTCACCTTCCGCTACACCGAGAAGGGCTCGCTGGGGCTGCTCGGCGGCAAGCGGGCCTATGTGTTCGCCACGCGCGGCGGCCTGTACGCCGGCACCCCGGCCGACACGCAGACCGGATACGTGCGCGCTTTCCTGAATTTTCTCGGGATAGAAGACGTCGAGTTCGTCTACGCCGAGGGGCTCGCGATCAGCGACGCCAGTCGCCAGGCGGCGCTCGCGCGGGCACAATCCGACATCGAGCGCATCGCCGGCGGCCTTGCGCTCGCAGCATGAAGGAGACCGCCATGACCGCCAGAACCCTGCAACGCGTGATCGAGTCGGTCCCCGCGTCGGACGGCGCGGGCGTGAAGCTGCGCCGCAGCCTCGGGGCGCAGCAGAACCTGCGCGTCGACCCGTTCCTGATGCTCGATGAGTTCTCCTCGGAGAATGCCGACGACTACATCGCCGGCTTTCCGGCGCATCCGCACCGCGGCTTCGAGACCGCGACCTACCTGATCGACGGCCACATGCTGCACGAGGACCATTTGGGCAATCGCGGCGACCTGAAGAGCGGCGGCGTGCAATGGATGACCGCCGGGCGCGGCATCGTGCACTCGGAGATGCCGCAGCAGGAGCAGGGGCGCATGCGCGGTTTCCAGCTCTGGATCAACCTGCCGGCGCGCGAAAAGATGAAACCCGCCGGCTACCGCGACCTCCAGGCGGAAGAGATTCCCGCGCGCGAGCTCGCCGGCGGCGGGCGGGCGAAGGTGATCGCGGGCACGCTGGTCCAGGGCGGGAAGTCGACGCCCGGTCCGATCCAGGGACTCGCCACCGAGCCCCTCTACCTGGACGTCGAGCTGCCTGCGGGCGCATCCTTCACCCACCCGGTCGCGGCCGGGCACAACGCCTTCGTCTATCCGTTCGAGGGCAGCGTCACGATCGGCGGGCGCGAGCTGCGCGCGCGCGGCGCGGGCGTGCTGGGCGCGGGCGACGCGGTCGAAGTCGTGGCGGGCCGCGATGGTGCCCGCTTCCTGCTCCTTGCCGGGCGGCCGCTGGGCGAACCGGTGGTCCAGTACGGACCGTTCGTGATGAACACGCGCGAAGAGGTCGAGCAGGCGATCCGCGACTACCAGAGCGGCGCGCTCACCCGCGCAGCTTGAAGCGCTGGATCTTGCCGGTCGCCGTCTTCGGCAGCTCGCCGATGAACTCTATCCAGCGCGGGTACTTGTAGGGCGCGAGCTTGTCCTTGACGTGCTGCTGCAGCGACTGCGCGAGCTTGTCGCTGGGCGACTGGCCGTGCTTGAGCACCACGTAGGCCTTCGGCTTGACCAGCTTGTTCTCGTCCTCGTGCCCCACCACCGCCGCCTCGAGCACGGCGTCGTGCGACACCAGCGCCGCCTCGACCTCGGCCGGCGAAACGTAGATGCCCGAGACCTTGAGCATGTCGTCCGAGCGCCCGCCGTAGACGTAGTAACCGTCGGCGTCGAGGCTGTACTTGTCGCCGCTCTTGGTCCATTCGCCGACGAAGGTGGCGCGGCTCTTGGCGCGGCTGTTCCAGTAGTACGCGGCGCTGGTATCGCCGCGGATCTGCAGCTCGCCGAGCTCTCCTTGCTTGACCGGATTGCCCGCCTCGTCGACCAGCCTGAGCTCGTAGCCGGGGACCGGCTTGCCGGTGGTGCCGTAGCGCACGTCGTCCGGCCGGTTGGAAAGGAAGATGTGCAGCATTTCGGTCGATCCGATCCCGTCCAGGATCTCGACCCCGGCCTTTTGCTTGAAGGTCTGCGCGATGCGTGGCGGCAGCGCCTCGCCGGCCGAGGTGCAGGCGCGCAGCGCATGCTCGCTCTTGTTCGGGAACGCAGGGTCGGCCAGCATCGCCGCGTAGAGCGTCGGCACGCCGCAGAAGATGGTGGGCTTTCGCTCCACGATGCGCTTGAATACCGCCGCCGGCGTCGGCCGTTCGGCCATCAGCACCGTGGTGGCGCCGACCGAGAGCGGGAACGAAAGCGCGTTGCCCAGCCCGTAGGCGAAGAACAGCTTGGCCGCCGAGAACACGACGTCGTCCTCGCGGATGCCGAGCACCGGCCGCGCGTACAGCTCGGCGGTGAGGATCATGCTCGAGTGCACGTGCACCGTGCCCTTGGGCGTGCCGGTCGAGCCCGACGAATAGAGCCAGAAGCAGGCGTCGTCGCCGGTGGTGCGCGCGACGGGAAACTCGTCCTTGCCCTTGGCCAGCAAGTCGCGGAACGCCATGTGGCCCCTGGCGTCCTTGCCCGAGACCACGACCTGCTTCAGGTGGGGGAGCTTGCCCAGCAGCGGCTCGAACTGCGGCAGCAGCGCCTCGGACACGAACAGCACGCGCGCGCGAGAATCCTCCAGCATGAACGCGTAGTCCTTGGTGGTGAGCAGCGTGTTGGCCGCCACCGGCACCACGCCCGCGCGGATCGCGCCCAGGAACGCGGTCGGCCAGTCGACCGTGTCGAGCATCGCGAGCAGCACGCGCTGCTCCGTGTCGACGCCGAGCGTCGCCAGCGCCGAGGCGAAGCGGTTCACGCGCCGCGCGAGCTCGCCGTAGCTGTAGCGCCCCGAGGTCGTCGATGTAGGCCGTCTTGTCGGACCGTCCGGCCGCGAGGTTGCGCCCGATCAGGTCCTCGGCCGCGTTGTAATCGCGCGGGATGTCGACCCGCGGCGGCGAGACCGAATGGTCAGCCCTGGACAGCTCCATGATCCCCTCCTCCCAGCCGTGCTGCGCCTCAGGCGGCCTGCTCGATCGCCTGCCGCGCCAGTTTAAGCCACTCGTCGCCCCACTCGCTCGCCATCTCCTCCGGCAGCACGCCCGAGGAAGCGTCGTGCTTGACGCGCTCGCCGATGCGCCGCGCGCCGAGCTCGGCGAGCAGCTCGTCGAAGCGCTGGCCGCCGAAATTGAAGGTCTCGGCGTAGGTCCGGTCGCCCAGGCCGAACACGCCGTAGCGCAGCTGCGACAGGTCCGGACGCCTGGCCTTGAGGTCCTCGTACAGCGCCTTGGCGTTGTCCGGCACGTCGCCCTGGCCGTAGGTCGAGGTGCAGATCAGGAACACGCCTTCGCGCGAGAACACCGAGCTATCCAGTTGATCCATGAGAAGGGTCTCGACCCGGGTCTCGCCGTCGTCCCAGGCGAGCTCGAGCTCCTGCGCCACGAGTTGCGCCGTTCCCGTCATCGTGCCCACCAGGATGTTGATCGTCAGCGCCATTTGACAGTCACTATATTGCACCATAGAATTCAGGTCAAGCAGTATAGTTCATTAACCCGGATCAAAGCCATGGGTGCGTCTCTCACACCGCCGCCGCAGCTCGATTCCGCCGAACGCGCCTACCTCGCCCGCCTGGGCGAGCGGGTGCGCGCCTGGCGCCTCGAGCAGGGCGTGACGCGCAAGTCGCTCGCGAGCGCCTCGGGCGTATCGGAGCGCTACCTCGCCCAGCTCGAATCCGGGCAGGGAAACATGTCGGTGCTGCTGCTGCGAAAGGTGGCGCAGGCGATGCACGTGCCGGTCGAGGACCTGGCGCGCGAGAACGGCGAGCTGCCCGACGAGCTGGCGCTGCTGACGCGCTTCGCGGCGGCGCTGCCGCCGGAGAAGATGGCCGCCGCGCACCGCCTGCTGCAGGCGCAGTTCGGCAGTCCGCGCAAGCGGCGCATCGCGCTGCTCGGGCTGCGCGGCGCGGGCAAGTCCTCGCTCGGCGCGCGGCTGGCCGAAGCCCTGGGCGTGCCGTTCGTCGAGCTCGACCGCGAGGTCGAGCGCGAGGCGGGCTCGAACCTGGGCGAAGTGTTCTCGATCTACGGCCAGGACGCCTACCGCCGCTTCGAGCGCCGCGCGCTCGAGCGCGTACTGCGCCAGCACGACCGCGCCGTGATTGCCACCGGCGGCAGCGTGGTCACCGACCACGACAACTACGACTTGCTGCGCGAACGCTGCTACTGCGTCTGGCTCAAGACCTCGCCCGAGGAGCACATGTCGCGCGTGATCTCGCAGGGCGACATGCGACCGTTCAAGGGCCGCTCGGCGGCGCTGGACGAGATCAGGCGCCTGCTGGCCGACCGCGACGGCCTGTACGCGCGCGCCGACGCCGTGCTCGACACTTCGGGCAAGCCCGTCAGGCAGAGCCTCGCGCAGCTGCGCAACCTCGTCTCCAAGGAGGAGAAATGAACGCACCGATTCCCGCCGGGCGCGTGCGCGTCGGCTTCGACACGCATCCCGAGCGCTACAACCACTGGAAGCTCGGCTTCGAAGGCCCCGTCGCGACGCTGACGCTCGACGTGGCCGAGGACAAGGGCATCGCGCCCGGCTACAAGCTCAAGCTCAATTCCTACGACCTGGGCGTCGACATCGAGCTGCACGACGCGCTCAACCGCATCCGCTTCGAGCACCCCGAGGTCAAGTGCGTGGTGCTGACCAGCGGCAAGTCGCGCATGTTCTGCTCCGGCGCCAACATCTACATGCTCGGCCTGAGCGCGCACTCGTGGAAGGTGAACTTCTGCAAGTTCACCAACGAGACCCGCAACGGCATCGAGGATTCGAGCGCGCACTCGGGCCTCAAGTTCCTCGCCGCGCTCAACGGCACCACCGCCGGCGGCGGCTACGAGGTGGCGCTCGCCTGCGACGAGATCGCGCTGGTCGATGACCGCTCCACCACGGTGAGCCTGCCCGAAGTGCCGCTGCTCGGCGTGCTGCCCGGCACCGGCGGCCTGACCCGGCTGATCGACAAGAGAAAGGTGAGGCGCGACCTGGCGGACGTTTTCTGCACCACCGCCGAGGGCGTGCGCGCCGACCGCGCGAAGGAATGGAAGCTGGTCGATCACGTCGCCAAGCCGCAGCAGTTCGCCGAGACGGTCAAGGCGCGCGCGCTCGAGCTGGCGAAGCTCTCCGACCGCCCCGGCGGCGAGGGCGTCGCGCTGACGCCGCTCGCACGCCGCGGCGACGATTCCGGCTGGAGCTATTCCTGCGTCGAGGTGCACCTGAACCGCACCGCGCGCACCGCCACCCTCACCGTGACCGCGCCCGAGGGCGCGCAGCCGCAGACCGCGGAGCAGATGCTCGCCGCGGGCGCCGGCTGGTGGCCGCTCAGGCTCGCGCGCGAGCTGGACGACGCGATCCTCGGCCTGCGCCACAACGAGCTCGAGATCGGCCTGTGGCTGTTCAAGACGCGCGGCAGCGCCGACGCCGTGCTTTCGATGGACGCGGCACTGGAGGCAAACGCCGCGCACTGGTTCGTGCGCGAGACGATCGGCTTCCTGCGCCGCACCCTGTCGCGGCTGGACGTCTCGAGCCGCTCGATGTTCGCCATCGTCGACCAGGGCTCGTGCTTCGCGGGCACGCTGGCCGAGCTCATGTTCGCGGCCGACCGCGCCTACATGCTGCACCTTCCCGAGGAAGAGAGCGGCGCGCCGCACATCGCGCTTTCGGGCGCGAATTTCGGCCTGCTGCCGATGGCGAGCGGCGCCTCGCGCATCGAGGCGCGCTTCTGCGAACAGGCGGAGCCGGTCGAGGCCGCGCGCCAGGCGATCGGCGAAAAGCTCGACGCGCACGACGCGCTCAAGCTCGGGCTGGTGACGGCCGCGCCCGACGACCTGGACTGGGAAGACGAGATCCGGCTCGCGATCGAGGAGCGCGCGAGCCTTTCGCCCGACGCGCTCACCGGCATGGAAGCGAACCTGCGCTTCAGCGGACGCGAAAACATGGCGACCCGCATCTTCGGCCGCCTCACGGCGTGGCAGAACTGGATTTTCATCCGGCCCAATGCGGTCGGCGACCAAGGCGCGCTCAAGGTATACGGCAGCGGCGCCAAGCCAACATTCAACTGGGAGCGCGTCTAGCCATGGCCATGAACTATTCCGAGAAGATACCCAACAACGTCGACCTCGCCCACGACCGCACGCTGCAGCGCGCGCTCGAGCACTGGCAGCCGCACTTCCTCGAGTGGTGGCACGAGATGGGGCCGAGCGATTTCGAGCAGGCCGACGTCTACCTGCGCACCGCGACCTCGGTCGACGCCAAGGGCTGGGCCAGCTACGGCGCAGTCAAGATGCCCGATTACCGCTGGGGCATCTTCCTCGCCGACCAGCAGCCCGGGCGCACGATCGGCTTCGGCGACCACGTTGGCGAGCCGGTGTGGCAGCAGGTTCCGGGCGAGCACCGCTCGACGCTCAGGCGCCTGATCGTCACACAAGGCGACACCGAGCCCGCCTCGGTCGAGCAGCAGCGCCTGCTCGGGCACCTCTGCCCGTCGCTCTACGACCTGAGGAATCTGTTCCAGATCAACGTCGAGGAAGGCCGCCACCTGTGGGCCATGGTGTATCTCCTTCACGCCTACTTCGGCCGCGACGGGCGCGAGGAGGCCGAGGAGCTGCTCGCGCGCCACTCGGGCGACGCCGACAAGCCGAGGATCCTGACCACTTTCAACGAGCCGATCTCGGATTGGCTGTCGCTCTATTGCTTCACCTACTTCACCGACCGCGACGGCAAGTACCAGCTCAAGAGCTTCGCCGAGAGCGCGTTCGACCCGCTGTCGCGCACCACCCGCTTCATGCTGACCGAGGAAGCGCACCACATGTTCGTCGGCGAGACCGGCATCGGACGCGTGGTCAAGCGCACGCTCGAGGTCATGAAGGAGCTCGGCAGCGACGACCCGGCCAAAGTGCGCGCGCAGGGCGCGGTCGATCTGCCGCTGCTGCAGAAGTACCTCAACTTCTGGTGCTCCTCATCGCTCGACCTGTTCGGCTCGGAGATCTCGTCCAACGCCGCTTCCAGCTTCGCCAACGGCCTCAAGGGCCGGCCCGACGAGGCGCAGTACGAGGACCACGTGCTGCGCGACGTGAGCCTCAAGCTCGACACGCCGGAGGGCGCGCAGGATGTGCCGATGCTCAACGCGCTGAACGAAGTGATGCGCGAGTCCTACCTCAAGGACTGCGAGATCGGCCTCAAGCGCTGGAACCGCGCGATCGAGCGCGCCGGCCACGATTTCCGCCTCACCCTGCCCTCGTCGCGCTTCCGGCGCGCGATCGGCTCCTGGGTCGGGCTGCCGGTCGACCCGAGCGGCAAGCTGCTGGCGCAGGAGGAGTACGACCGGCGCCTGCACGAATGGGTCCCGTCGCCCGACGACAAGGCCTTCGTGAAATCGCTCATGCGCAAGGTGATCGAGCCCGGCAAGATGGCGGCCTGGATCGCCCCGCCCGAACGCGGCATCAACAGCCTGCCGCTCGATTACGAGTACGTGCACCTGGCATGAGCGGCGCCGCGCCGGCCTTCGCGCGCGCCGGGTGGTGCGCGTTCCTCAACCGGATGCTCGAGGCCGAGCGCGCCGGCGCGCGGGCGCTGCTCGAGTTCCTGGGCGAGTACGAGCGCGACGGCGCGGCCTGGAAGGCGTTGCGCAAGGTCCAGGGCGACGAGGCGCACAACTGCGTCGTGCTGGGCGATCTGCTCAAGCACGCGGGCGAGCCCTACAGCCACGCCACCGGCGAGTTCCTCGACAAGGCGCTTGCCGTGCGCGGGCGCCGCGCGCGGCTCGAATTCCTGTGCCGCGGCCTGGGCTGGTCGGTGCGCGAGATCGAGGCCGCGCTGCCGCGCGTGCCGGACGAGGCCGGCGTCGAGGCGCTGACCCGCATCCGCGAAACCCACCGCGGCAGTCTGGCGGCCTGCAACGCGCTGCTGAAGACGGGAGACCTGTAAGGAACTTCCCTGCGGCCGGGCGCATAATGCTTGGCGTCCGTGACGCCAGCCCCGGAATCGACGACTTCGAGCAGCTCCGGCCTGCACCGCCTGGTCGCGCGCGCGGTTCCGGTCACGCGGGCAGAGCTGAACGCGCTGCTCTGGTCGTTCGCCTACTTCTTTTCGCTGCTCGCCGGCTATTACGTGCTGCGCCCGCTGCGCGACCAGATGGGCATCGCCGGCGGCGTGCGAAACCTGCCGTGGATGTTCACCGCGACCTTCCTGGTGCTGCTCTTCGCGCAGCCGCTCTACGGCGCGCTGGTCTCGCGCCTGACGCGCGCACGCTTCATTCCCGTCGTCTACCACTTTTTCGTCGCCAACCTCGCGCTGTTCTGGCTGATGCTCACGCTGCAGGTCGACCCGGTGTGGGTCGCGCGCGTGTTCTTCGTCTGGGTCAGCGTGTTCAACCTGTTCGCGGTGGTGGTGTTCTGGTCCTTCATGGCCGACATCTTCAGCAGCGAGCAGGGCAAGCGCCTGTTCGGCTTCATCGGCGCAGGCGGCACAGCGGGCGCGTTGCTCGGTCCCGTCATCACGATCTGGCTCTCGGTGCCGCTGCGGCCGGTCAATCTGCTGCTGGTCGCCGTCGTTTTCCTCGAATTCGCAGTGCTATGCGCGCACCGCCTGGAACGGGCCGCGCAGGGCGCGCCGGCCCGCAGCGCGCCCGCCGCCACGCAGGCGCGCATCGGCGGCAGCGCCTTCGCGGCCGTCGCCGAGCTGTTCGGCTCGCCCTACCTGCTCGGCGTCGCCGCCTGGGTCAGCCTGCTTTCCTTCGGCGGAACCTTCCTCTATTACCAGCAGGCGCATATCGTCTCGTCGAGCCTGCACGATCCCGCGCAGCAGACCCGGCTGTTCGCGAGCATCGACCTGGCGGTCAACCTGCTGACGCTCGCGACGCAGTCCTTCGTCACGGGACGCTTCCTCAAGCGCTTCGGCGTCACGCCCGCGGCGGCCGCACTGCCAGCGGTATATGTCGTGGCGTTCGCCGCGCTCGCGCTCGCCCCCGGCCTGGCCGCGGTCGTGTTGTTCCAGGTTATCCAGCGGGCGATGAATTTCGCCATCTCCAACCCGGCGCGGCAGGTGCTCTACACGGTCGTGTCGCGCGAGGCGAAATACAAGGCGAAGAACCTGATCGACGTCGTTCTGTTCCGCGGCTCCGACGCGCTCTACGGCTGGCTGTTCGACAGCCTGCAGGCGATCGGGCTCAAGCTCGCCGCGATCGCCGCGTGCGCGGTTCCGGCGGCGCTCGGCTGGCTGGTGCTGTCGGTGGCGCTCGGTCGGACGCAGGAACGCCGGGCGGCCGTCATCGCGGGCGACCCGATTCGAGGAGACTGATATGCGCGATCTGACCCGGCGCGAATTCGCCCGGCTCGCCGCCGGGCTCGGTGCCGCCTGGTGCTTGCCGTCTCCGGCGGCGGCGCAGAGTAACGCCGCGCCCGTCATCACGAAGGCCATCCCGCGCAGCGGCGAACGCCTGCCCGCGGTCGGGCTTGGCACCTCCAGGGTGTTCGACGTCGGCGACGACCCGGACAAGCGCGCGGCGCTCGCGCGCGTCCTGCACAACCTGGTCGCAGGCGGCGGCGCCCTGATCGACACCGCCTCGTCCTACGGCTCGGCGGAGGCCGTGGTGGGCGACCTGGTGGCGCAAGCCGGGCTGCGCCGGCAGGTGTTCATCGCCACCAAGGTCGAGGCGCCCGACGCCGAGGAGCTGCGCGGCTCGCTCGAGCGGCTGCGGACCGGGAAAGTCGACCTGCTGCAGCTGCACAACGTGCGCGACCCGAAGCAGGCGCTGGGACAATTCCGCGACTGGAAGGCCCAAGGCCTGTGCCGCTACATCGGCATCACCTCGACCTTTCATGGCGACTACGGCGCCGTGGAAGCCGTGCTCGCGCGCGAGGAGCCCGACTTCCTCGAGATCGACTATTCGCTCGACGACCGCGAGGCGGAGAAGCGGTTGCTGCCGCTCGCCGCGGAAACGAAGACGGCGGTGCTGACGGCGCTCCCCTTCGGCCGCGGCCGCCTGTTCCGCGCCGTGCGCGGCAAGCCGCTGCCGCAATGGGCGCATGAGTTCGACGCCGGCAGCTGGGCGCAGTTCTTCCTCAAATTCCTGCTCGCTCACACGGCGGTGACCGCGGTCATCCCCGGCACTGCCGACGCCGCGCACATGACCGACAACCTGGGCGCGATGCGCGGCGGCCTGCCCGATGCAGCGCAACGCAAGCGAATGATCGAATTCCTGCAAGGCCTGTGAGGAGTCGAACATGAAAAAGGACGATATCGTCAATCGCTCGCGGCGCGATTTTCTCCATCTGCTGGGAAGCGGCGTCGCGCTGCTCGCGGCCCCGCCCCTCCCCGCCCGCGCCGCCGACGCGCCGCTGAAGATCGCCACCATCGGCGCAGGCCATATCGGCAGCACGCTGGGAAGCTTGTGGGCGCAGGCGGGCCATCCGGTGATGTTCTCCTCGCGCCATCCGGAGGAGCTGAAGGACCTGGTCGCCGGCCTCGGCGAGCTCGCCCGTGCCGGCACGGTCCGGCAAGCGGTCGCGTTCGGCGACGCGGTGCTGCTTGCCGTCCCGTATCGGGCGCTGCCCCAGATCGGCAAGGACCACGCCGCCGCTCTTGCCGCCAAGCTCCTGGTTCTCGACGCGTGCAACCCCTTCCCGGCGCGCGACGGCGAAATCGCGACCTGGGCGCGCGAGAAAGGCGCAGGGCTCGCCACGGCGGAGCTGCTGCCGGGGGCGCGTCTGGTGCGCGCGTTCAACGCGATCGGTTACGCAAGGCTGCCGCAGGCCGCGCATCGCGAGGGCGAGCGGATCGGGATGCCGATGGCGGGCGACGATGCGAATGCCGTCGCCGCGGCGTCGCGGCTCGTGCGCGAGATCGGCTTCGAACCGGTCGTGATCGGCGGACTCGCGATGGGCAAGTACCTGATCCCGGGGACGCCTCTCGCGGGCGAGCACACGCCGGAGCAGATCCGGCAAATCGTCGCCACCCTCAACTGAGCCGCGCTAACGCTCGAGCACGTAGCTTCCGGGGGCTTCGGCGAGCTTGGGGAAGTCGCCGCTGACGAGCGGCGGCGGGGGGCCGAGCGGACCGCACTTCTCCGCCAGCCAGCCGCTCCAGTCCTCCCACCAGCTGCCCTCGTGCGCCTCGGCCTTGGCGTGCCAGGCGTCGGCGGTCTGGCCGCGGTGCGCCGGTGCGACGCGAAAGCTGCGCTTGGGCGGATCGACCGGCGGGTTGACGATGCCGAGGATGTGCCCCGAGCTCGAGAGCACGAAGCGCTTGGGCGAGGTGACGTAGGCGTTGATGCGGAAAGTCTGGCGCCAGGGCGCGATGTGGTCGTCCTCGGCCGACACGCCGTACATCGGCTGGTGAATGCGCGTGAGGTCGATCGGCTCGCCGGCGAGGGTGAGCGCGTCGGCCTTGATCAAATTGTTCTTGAGGTACATCTCGCGCAGGTAGTACTCGTGCATGCGGTAGGGCATGCGCGTGGTGTCCATGTTCCAGTACAGCACGTCGAACGGCGCCGGCCTCTCGCCGTAGAGCCAGCCGTGCACCACGTAGTGCCAGATCAGGCTGTTCGAGCGCAGCAGGCGGAAGCTCGCCGCCATCTCGGCGCCGTCGAGGAAGCCGCGCGTGCGCATCAGGTCGGTGATCCAGCGCACGCTGCCCTCGTCCAGGAACACCTCGATGTCGCCGGGAGACTGGAAGTCGGTCAGCGTGGCGAGCAGGGTCCAGCTCGACACCGGCACCTCCTCGCGCGGGTACCTGCGGTTGAGCCAGGCCAGGTAGGTCGCCACCAGCGTGCCGCCGATGCAGTAGCCGACCAGGTGCAGCTTGTCGGAGCCAGAGAGCGCGCGCGCCACGCGCACCGCCTCGTGCACGCCGTCGGAGAGGTAGTCGTCGAAGCGCAGCTCGGCCATGTCCGCGCCCGGGTTCTTCCAGCTGATGATGTAAACGTCGAAACCCTGCTCGAGCAGGAAGCGGATCATGCTCTTTTTCGGCGTCAGGTCGAGCACGTAGAACTTGTTGATCCAGGGCGTGGCGATCACCACCGGCGTGCGCCGGACCTGCGGCGCGACCGGCGCGTAGTGGATCAGCTCGATCAGCCGGTTGCGAAATACCACCGCACCGGGCGTGGTCGCCAGGTTCTTGCCGACCTGGAAATGCTCCGGGCTGGTCATGCGCACCGTGCCGGCCTGCAGGTCCTCCATGAACAGCTCGAAGCCGCGCTGCAGGCTCTCGCCGTGGCTCTCGATCGCCTTGCGCACCGCGACCGGATTGCTGAAGAAGAAGTTGGTCGGCGCCATCGCGTTGAGCCACTTGCGCCACCAGAACGCGGCGCGGCGCCGCTCCTTGGGCGACAGCCCGGGAGTCTCGAACAGCGCGTCCTGGATGTGGCGGGTGAAGAACAGGTACCACTGCTTGAGCAGGTCCCACTGCAGCTCGTCCGACCACACCGGGTCGGAAAAGCGCGTGTCGTCGCCGTGCGGTCGCACCAGGTCGCCGCCGCGCCGCCCCATCAGCTTCGCCGCGGCGTGAAGCTGCAGCGCCAGCAGGTCGCCCGAGAACCGCATCCACAGCGCGCCAAGCTCCTGCGGGTGCAGCAGCCAGGCGCTCTGCGCGTGCGCCAGCGGCGCCACCATGCCGAGCGGATCGGCGACGGCGTCGACGTGCCTGTGCAGCGCCTTCAGGCGCTCGGCGGAAGCTTCGAACGCGGCGCCGAGCGCTTCGCCGGACGCCGGCGTTTCGGGCTCGCTCATGATGCGAAACATCCTAGGCCCGGCGCTCGCAGGGACGTTGCGCAAGATCAAATTTCCCTCTTACGGCTAGAATAGCGCCACTTTCGGGGATCTGACATGGCTGAGCGAAGCTACAGGATCACTGCGACCGGGAAGGAAGCGCGCGCGAGCGAGGACACCGCGATCCCGACCGACTACCGTCGCGTGCTGGCCCTGGTCGAGGACAATACGCACTTCAACGTGATCCGCGGGCGCCTGCGCGAGTATCCCGATCGGCTGCTGGAGGAGTGGCTGTCCGAAATCGAGGAGCTCGGCTTCATCGAGACCCTGCCGACGGAATCCGGCGCCAGCCTGGATTTCACCGACCTGTTCAAGTCCAAGCCCGCCGCGCCGCCGCGCGTGCTGCCGCAGGACGCCGAGCGGCTGAAGCGCACCGCCGCGGAAGCCGGCAGCGCGCTCGAGCGCAGTGGCCTGTACCTGGCCCGGGGGCGGATCGCGAACCGGCCTCCCGCGAAGCGCGCGCCGGCGCAGACCATGGTGCTGATCGTAGAGGACGACGCCGACCAGCTCGCGCTCGCCGATCTGCGCGTCAGCATGGCGGGCTACCAGGTGAAGGTCGCCCGCAACGCGGCCGAGCTGCTGAACGACCTGCGAACCCAGAAGCCGCCCGACATCATGCTGCTGGACGTGATGCTGCCCGACGGCGACGGCTTCGACATCCTGGGCAAGATCCGCAGCCACGCCAAGCTCGCCACGCTGCCGGTGGTGATGCTGACCGCGAAGACCGGGGCGGACGACATCCGCCGCGGCCTGTCGCTCGGCGCCGACGCCTACGTCACCAAGCCGTACAGCAAGAGCGTGCTGGTGGACGCGATCCGGCAGGTGCTGCGCACCGGTTAGCGCCGGCCGGTGCTGAGATAGACGATCGCGCCGATCACCAGGAAGGCGCCGAAGATCTGGCGCGGCGCGACCGCCTGGCCGAGGATCGCCCAACCGAGGAACAGCGCCATCACCGGCTCGAAGTTGAGCGCCACCGTGTTGCTCGCCGCCTTGAGCCGCGGTACGACGGTGAAGATCGCGGTGATCGCGGAGCCGTAGAGGAGCGTGAGCAGGGCGAGCCCGAGCCAGCCTTCGCCGTCCGCGGGCAGCGCGAGCGCGTGCGTCGCGGCGCCGATCCCGCTCACCACCACCGCGGTCGTGCCCATGGTGAGCAGGGTGCGCAGCCGCCCGTCGACTTCCTTCAGCCAGTGCGTGGTGAGAAACAGCACCACCGCGAACGAGCACGCGGCGCCGAGCGCGAATCCGACCCCGGTTCCTATCTCGGCCCAGCGGCCGGCGATCGTGCGCGCGCTGCCGACCACGTCGAGCGCAAGCACCAGGCCGCACAGCGCGGCGGGAATCGCGACCAGCGCGCGCCGCGGCGGGCGCTCGCCGGTCGCGGCCCAGGTCAACAGCACCAGCAGCATGGGGAAGGTGTTGAACGCGAGCAGCGCGAGCGCGACCGGTATGCGCGCGACCGCCGAGTAGAGGCAGAAGCTCTGCAGCGCCACCAGCACGCCGATGCCGAGCCCGCGCGCGAGCGTCGCTCGCGGCAGCGCCAGCGACAGGCCTTGCAGCCTGAGCAGCGCGACCATCGCCAGCGCCGTGACGCCCGAGCGCACTCCGACCGCGGCCGCCACGCTGGTACCGTGGTCGAACGCGAGGCGCGCCGCGATATGGTTGCTCGCGAACATGCTCGCGAGCAGCATCAGCAGCGCGACGCCGAGTCGCTGCGAAATTGGGTTCACCTCAAACGGGCTGCAGAATGAAGCGCAGGTAGTCCTCGCGCTTGAGCTGCTCGACCAGCGCCACCTCCCAGTCGAGGTAGTCCTTCATCGCCTGCTCGATCTGCGAGCGCCGGTCGTAGGGTCGGTAGTACACGTCGTCCGCGGCCGAGGCCATGCGCTGCGTGCCTTCCTCGAGCGGCAGGCCGGCGGCGAGCCATGCGCCCGTTCCGCCTTCGAGCGCGAGCCCGCCCGCTTCGGCCGCGGCGAGCTTCGCCAGCACGCCGTCCGGCGACGTGAAGACCAGCTGCGGCCCGGCCCCGATCGCCGCGAGCGCCGCGGCGAGCCGCGCGCGCACCACGAACCAGGCGCCGGGAATGTGGCCGTCGCGGTACTGCAGGCTGGTCGCGAGGTCGAGCAGCCTCGCCTGGCCGGCCGCGAGCCGCGCCTGCAGCGCGCGCGCGTCGACCGACGCGGCTTTCGCCTGATCCAGCCCGAGCACGCGCGCGGGCGGCGCGCCGCGCTCGCTCATGCTCTTCGGATCGGCGTCGAGCGCGTAGACCTCGGGCCAGCCCATCTGCGCCAGCCACGACCCCGTCATGCGGGCGCGCACCCCGTCGGCGTCGGCCAGCACGATGCGCGCGTTGCGCACCGCGGCGTACAGGTCGGTCGCCTGCACCAGCTGCCCGCCGGGGGCGCCGGCAAAGCCCGGCAGGTGGCCGGCGCGGTACTCCTCGGGGCTCCTGACGTCGAAGCAGTAGGTGGTGCGCGACGCCTCGCCGCGCAGGCGCTCGAGCTCCGCCAGCCCGAGGTCGCGCACGCCGAATCGGGCGGCGACGCGCGCCGCCGCCGCGCGCGCTTTCGCCAGCGCGTCGGCGGAGGGCGCGGGCGCGTGCCGGTGCTGGCCGTGCTCGAGCTCGAATCCGGCGAGATGCCAGCCCATGGTTCCGTTCTGCAGCGCCACGACCGGGTTCGGCAGCCCGGCGTTGATCAGCGACTGCGCGCCGATGATCGATCGCGTGCGTCCGGCGCAGTTCACCACGACCAGCGTCTGCGGGCGCTTGACCACCTCGTGCACCCGGTACACCAGTTCCGCGCCCGGGCAGTCGAGCGCGCCCGGAATGTTCATCACCTCGTACTCGCCCATCGGGCGCGAATCGAGCACCACGATGTCCTCGCCCGCGTCCAGGCGCGCCTTGAGCTCGGCGGCGCTGATGCGCGGGGTGCCGCAGCCGTGCTCGACCGCCTCGCCGAACGCCTTGCTCGGCACGTAGACGCCGCTGAACAGCTCGTGGCCCGCGCCCTTCCACCCCGCCACGCCGCCCGCGAGCAGCGACACGTCGCGCCAGCCGAAGCGGCGCATCGCCGCCGCGGCGCGCTCGGCCAGGCGCCCGTCGTCGTCGCACAGCACGACGCGCGCGTCGCGCCGCGGCACCAGCCGCTCGAGCGCGAGCTCGAGCCGCGACAGCGGCAGGCTGGCGGCCGTGAGCAGGTGGCCCTTGGCGAAGACGCCCTCTTCGCGCACGTCGAGCAGCGCGAGCTCGCGCCCGTCGCCGAGCATCGCGCGCAGCTCCCGTGCGCTCAGCGACGGTGCATGGCCCTGGTCTGTCATCTTCCTGTTCCGAAACGGCGCATCTTAACGGTAGGATAACGGCGGGCGGGGCCCATTTCACATTTCACCGCATGAAGAACATCCATCGCTTCAGGCAATTCGTGCAGGACATGACGCGCCTGGTCGAGCGCCACGGCGGCGACGAGCCGGCCATGCTCGAACAGGGCGAGAAGCTGCTGCGCGCGCTCGTCAGCCACGACGACTGGCTGCCGGAGGAGTTCGCCCGGCCCTCGCCTGACTCCTACCGCCAGTACCTGCTGCACTGCGATCCGCTCGAGCGCTTCTCGGTGGTGAGCTTCGTCTGGCAGCCGGGGCAGAAGACCCCGGTGCACGACCACACCGTGTGGGGGCTCGTGGGCGTGATGCGCGGCGAGGAATTGTGCGAGGAATACGCCCCCGGCAAGCCGATGCGCACGACGGGGTCGCATCGCGTCCGGCCGGGAGACATCGACCGCGTCTCGCCGCGCATCGGCGACGTGCACGTGGTCTCCAACGCCACGCCGGACCGCACCGCGATCAGCATCCACGTCTACGGCGCCAACATCGGTGCGGTCAGGCGCCACACCTTCGATCCCGCGAGCGGCGCGCCGCGCGAGTTCGTCTCGGGCTACCACAATGGCGTGACGCCGAACCTCTGGGACCGCTCGAAGGAGCCGGCGCCTACCTGAACTGGGGGTCGACCTCGATTCGCAGTCCGTTGGTCAGCCGGTTGGTCTCGTTCGCCAGCCCCACCACCGCCATCAGCTCCATCAGCATCGCGTCGCTCATGCCCTTCTTGCGCGCGGCCGCGGTATGCGAGTAGGTGCAGTACTCGCAGCCGTTGGTCGCGCTCACCGCGACGTAGACCATTTCCTTGAGCAGCGGGTCGAGCGCACCGGGCGCCATGACCTGCTTCACGTTCTCCCAGGTCCGGCGCAGCTGCGCCGGATCGTTCGCGAGCGCCTTCCAGAAGTTGTTGATCCAGTCGACGCCGCGCGTCTGCATGATGTCGTCGTAGACCGCCCTCACCTCGGGCGGCGCTTCTGCGTACTCGATGAGCTTGACCAGTGCCACGCTTTCCCCCCGCTTCCCTCCGTGTGTAGGCGCGAATATAGTACCCCCGATGCTGAACTGGATCTCGGGCTTTTCCCCCCAGACGCTGATGATCGGGATCGCGCTGCTGGGCGCGCTTCTGGCGCTGCCGCTCGAGCTGGCGGCGATCAGGCGGCTGCGCCGCGCCCAGGTCGCGCGCGGCACGCTGCTGCTGCTGCTCGGCGCGGCGGTCGTGCTGCTGGGCGTGCTCGCCGCGGTGGTCGCCGCGAGCCTGCATTCCTACACCCGCCTGACGCACGAGCAGGAGGCGGCGCACGTCGCCCTGCGCCAGCTCGGACCGCAGGACTTCGCGCTCACGCTGCGCCTTCCCGGCACGCCGGCGAACGACTACGAGCTGCGCGGCGATGAATGGCAGATCGACGCCAGAGTGCTGAAATGGCGCGCCATGGGCACCGTGCTCGGGTTCGACACGGTCTACCGCCTCGAGCGGCTTTCGGGGCGCTACGCGGACGCGGACCAGGACCGCACGGCGACGCGCACCGTCTACCCGCTGTGGCACGCGCCCGGGCTCGACCTGTGGAAGCTGATCAGGCGGTATCATGACCAACTGCCGTTCGCCGACGCGCTGTACGGCAGCGCGGCCTACGTGCCGATGGCCGAGGGCGCGCAGTACGTCGTGACGGTGACCGCGAGCGGATTGGCCGTGCGGCCGGAGAACGAAGCCGCGCGGCGCGCGGTCGGAAACTGGCGCTAGAGGACGTGACATGGACAGCAAAGTCGACAAAACCGATGCGGAGTGGAAGAAGGAGCTGACGCCGATACAGTTCAAGGTGGCGCGGCGCAAGGGCACCGAGCCCGCTTTCAGCGGCGAGTACTGGAACCACCACGAGAAGGGAACCTACCGCTGCGTGTGCTGCGGCGCGGAGCTGTTCTCCTCGGAACACAAGTTCGAGTCCGGCACCGGCTGGCCCAGCTACTGGCAGCCGCTCAAGCCCGAGAACGTCGAGACCGAGGAGGACTATTCCTTCCTCATGAAGCGCACCGAGGTGCACTGCGCCCGCTGCAAGGCCCACCTGGGGCACGTGTTCGACGACGGCCCGCAGCCCACCGGCCTGCGCTACTGCATGAACTCGGCGTCGTTCAAATTCGACAAGGCATGAAGTTTCTCTTCGACCTGTTTCCGGTCATCCTCTTTTTCGTCGCGTTCAAGCTCAAGGGCATCTTCGTCGCGACGGCCGCGGCGATCGCGGCCACGTTCGTCCAGATCGGCTGGCTGTGGCTGCGCGGAAAGCGCATCGACGGCATGCTGTGGGCGAGCTTCGGCATCATCGTCGTCTTCGGCGGCGCGACCCTGCTGCTGCGCGACGAAGTCTTCATCAAGTGGAAGCCCACCGTGCTTTACTGGCTGTTCGCGATCGTGCTGGTGGTTTCGGAGCGTTTCTTCGGCCGCAACCTGATCCGCGCCATGATGCGCGCCCAGCTGCAGCTTCCGGCGCCGGCCTGGGCCAAGCTCAACTGGAGCTGGGCGGGCTTCTTCGCCGCGATGGGCGCGCTCAACCTGTACGTCGCCTTTCATTTCCCCACCGACCAGTGGGTGAATTTCAAGCTCTTCGGCGCGACCGGCCTGATGCTGCTGTTCATTCTGGCCCAGGCGCTGTTCCTCGCGCGGCACATCGAGCACGGCGGCGACGGGCAATGAGCGTCGAAGCCCTGATTCGGCAGCGCCTCGCGGTGCTCGAGCCTGCCGCGCTGGAATTGCTCGACGAGAGCGCCCAGCACCGGGGCCACGCGGGCTGGAAGCCGGGCGGAAACACGCACTGGCGCCTTAAGATCGTGGCCGAGGCGTTTCGCGGCAAGCCGACGGTGGCGCGCCACCGCATGATCTACCAGGCGCTCGGCGAGATGATGGACGATCCGATCCACGCGCTCGCGATCACCGCCCGCGCACCTGACGAACCCGGCGCATAATGCGGAACCGACAACTTTTCGCACAGAGGAAGCAGATGAATCTACGCCTATTCGCCGGCGCCGTGCTCGCGGCCGCCGCCCTCGCCCTTCCGGGGGTCGCGCTGGCCCAGGCCGCCGCCAAGGACGCGCCGAAGAAAGCAGCTGCCGGCGCGAAGAAGCCCGGCAAGGCGCACGTGATCGCCGTGGTGAACGGCGTCGCGATTCCGACCTCGCGCGCCGACGTGCTGCTGCGCGAGCGCGCGAGCCAGGGTGCGCCCGACAACGAGGCAATGCACGAGGCGGTGCGCGAGGACCTGATCAATCGCGAGATCATCGCGCAGGAAGCCGTACGCTCCGGCTACACCAAGAACCGCCAGCTGCAGGCCGAGCTCGACCTGGTGCGCCAGACCGTGATCGTGCAGCACTTCATCGCCGACTGGCTGCACAAGCACCCGGTCACCGACGCCGAGGTCCAGAAGGCCTACGACGAGGCCAAGTCGCGCAGCGGCGGCAAGGAATACAAGGTGCGCCACATCCTGCTGCCGACGGAGGACGAGGCGAAGCAGGTCATCGCCGCGCTGGACACGGGCGCCAAGTTCGAGGACCTGGCGAAGAAGTCGAAGGACGAAGGCACCCGGGAGCACGGCGGCGAGCTCGGCTGGATGACTCCCGGGCGCAACCTGTCGGAGGGCTTCACCGCGGCGATGCAGAAGCTGGGCAAGGGCAACTACACCAAGACGCCCGTGCACACACGCTTCGGCTACCACGTGATCCAGGTCGAGGACGAGCGCCCGATGACGTTCCCGTCTCTCGAGGAGATCAAGCCGCGCATCGAGCAGCAGCTGAGCCAGTTCAAGCTGCGCGAGCTGATCGACGGCCTGCGCGCCAAGGCCAAGATCCAGTAAGCGACCCGGCGGCCGCGATGGCATGATCCTCGCCGAGCTGCCCTTTCCCTCGGGCCACATGTTCCAGGTGGTGCGCGGCGACCTGCTCGAGGAGCCGGTGGACGCCATCGTCAACGCGGCGAACGGGCGCCTGGCCCACGGCGGCGGGGTCGCGGGGATCATCTCGCGCGCCGCGGGTCCGGCGCTGCAGGCCGAATGCGACCGCATCGTGCGCGAGCGCGGACCGCTGCCCGCGGGCAGCGCGGTGGTCAGCGGCGCGGGCGCGTTGCCGTTCAAGGGCGTGATCCACGCCGTGGGGCCGCGCCAGGGCGAAGGCGCCGAGGAGGACAAGCTGGTGCGCGCGCTTCGAGCGGCGTTTCACTGCGCGGACGAGGCGGGATGGAGCGCGCTGTCGTTTCCCGCGGTCTCGAGCGGAATCTTCGCCGTGCCGTTGCCGGTGTGCGCCCGCGCCTACGACGCGGCGGTGCGCGGCTGGTTCGAGAGCCAGCCGGAGAGCTCCCTCAAGCTGATCCGCCTTTGCCTGCGCGAGCAGCCGGTGATCGAGGCCGTGCTCAGCGAGCTCGGCCTGCGTCCATAACGGCTTCGCGCGCGTACAAATAGGACCCGACCACCGGAACCCAGGCCATGACACGCAGATTGCTCGCCGCTCTCGCCCTCGCTCTCGCCTTCGGCACCGCCCACGCCCAGGACAAGGGCCTGGAGAAGGCCATCTTTGCCGGCGGCTGCTTCTGGTGCGTCGAATCGGACTTCGACAAGGTGCCGGGCGTCGTTTCCACCACTTCCGGCTACACCGGCGGACACACCGAGCACCCCGGCTATCACCAGGTCTCGGCCGGCGACACCGGCCACGCCGAGTCGGTCGAGATCAGTTTCGACCCGAAGGTCGTCAGCTACCGCAAGCTGCTCGACGTGTACTGGCACAGCATCGACCCGACGGTGAAGGACCGCCAGTTCTGCGACGTCGGCACGCAATACCGCACCGCGATCTTCTACCTCAGCGACGAGCAGAAGCGCCTCGCCGAGCAGTCGAAGGCGGAAATCGAGCGGACCAAGCCGTTCAAGGCGCCGATCGTGACCGAGATCGTCAAGGCGGGCACGTTCTGGCCGGCCGAGGAATACCATCAGGATTACTACAAGAAGAACCCGCTGCGCTACCACTTCTACCGCGAGGGCTGCGGCCGCGACGCGCGCGTCAAGGCGCTCTGGGGCAAATCGGCCGATTGAGCGGCGCGCCGGCAGCTACTCCGCCTCGTCGATCCAGGCCATCTGGATCGCCTCGAGGATTTTCTCGCCGCTGTGTGCGGGGTCATCGTCGAAACCGGGCAGCTCGAGCACCCAGCGGTGCAGGTCGGTGAACCTGATGCTCTTCGGGTCGGTTTCGGGGAGGCGCTCGGCGAGCGCGATCGCGATCTCCCGGCTGTCGGTCCACTTCATCAGTGCTCCTCGCGCGCGTAGTTGATGGTGTACTTCGGAATCTCGATCACCAGGTCCGCGCCGCGCACCCTGGCCTGGCAAGACAGGCGCGAATTCGCTTCCAGTCCCCAGGCCTTGTCGAGCATGTCTTCTTCCTTCTCCTCGGCCTCTTCGAGCGAGCCGATGCCCTCGCGCACCACCACGTGACAGGTGGTGCAGGCGCAGGACTTCTCGCACGCATGCTCGATCTCGATGCCGTTGGCGAGCAGCGTGTCGAGGATCGAGACGCCTTCCTTCGCTTCCAGCTCGGCGCCTTGCGGACAAAGTTGAGGATGGGGCAGCACTTTCAGCTTGGGCACGTACCGTCCTGCTAGGGTTCCAGACTTGCGATCTTGCGGCCCGACAGCGCGCGCCGCACGCTCGCGTCCATGCGCCGCGCGGCGAAAGCGTCGGTGGCGCGGCTGAGCGACTCGGTAGCCTGCTTGATGGCGCGGGGCTCGGCGCCGGCGAGCTCGACGCGCAGCGCCGCCATCTCCTTGTCGATCGCAGCGCGCTCGTCCGGCTCGAGCAGCGCGGCGTCGGCCTCGAGCGCGGCGCGGGTAGCCTCGAGCAGGCGCTCGGCGTCGACCCGGTGCTCGGCGAGCGCGCGCGCCTGCATGTCCTCGCGCGCGTGCTGGTACGAGTCGCGCAGCATGCGCTCGACGTCGCCGTCGCTCAGCCCGTAGGAAGGCTTGACCGTCACCGATGCCTCGGCGCCGCTGGTACTTTCGCGTGCCGCAACCGACAGCAGACCGTCCGCGTCGACCTGGTAGGTGACCAGGATGCGCGCCGCGCCCGCCACCATCGGCGGGATGCCCTTGAGATCGAAGCGGGCGAGCGAACGGCAGTCGGTCACCAGCTCGCGCTCGCCCTGCACGACGTGGAAGCTCATCCCGGTCTGCCCGTCCTTGAAGGTGGTGAATTCCTGCGCGCGCGCCACCGGGATGGTCGAGTTGCGCGGCACGATGCGTTCCACCAGCCCGCCCATGGTCTCCACTCCGAGCGAGAGTGGAATCACATCGAGCAGCAGCCAATCCTCGCCGGTCGGCTTGTTGCCCGCCAGCACGTCGGCCTGCATCGCCGCGCCGAGCGCCACCACCTTGTCGGGATCGAGGTTGTTGAGCGGCGCGCGGCGGAAGAAATCGCCGACCGCGCGCTGGATCTGCGGCATACGGGTCGCGCCGCCTACCATCACCACGCCCTTGATCTCGTCCACCGTGAGCCCGGCGTCGCGCAGTGCTTTGCGCGTCGGCCCGAGCGTCTTCTGCACCAGGTTCTGCGTGATCTGGCAGAACTTCTCCGTGCTGAGGCAGAGATCGACCCACTCGCCCGAGGACAGCCTGTCGCTCAGCTGCGCTTCGCCGTGGTAGGTAAGGTATTCCTTGGCTTCACGCGACGCGACCAGGAGCTTGCGCATATCGCGCGGGCCGAGCGGCTGCAGCTTCGCCTCTTCGACGATCCAGCAGAACACGCGCTGGTCGAAGTCGTCGCCGCCGAGAGAGGCGTCGCCCGCGGTGGCGACCACCTCGAACAGGCCCTTGGACAGCTTGAGGATCGAGATGTCGAAGGTGCCACCGCCGAGGTCGTACACCGCGTAGATGCCCTCGGACGCGTTTTCCAGGCCGTAGGCGATCGCCGCGGCGGTCGGCTCGTTCAGCAGCCGCAGCACGTTGAGGCCGGCGAGCTTTCCCGCGTCCTTGGTCGCCTGGCGCTGCGCGTCGTCGAAGTAGGCCGGCACCGTGATCACCGCGCCCGTCAGCTCGCCGCCGAGCGAGGCCTCCGCCCGCGCGCGCAGCGACTTCAGGATCTCGGCCGACACCTCGACCGGGCTCTTCACCCCGGCGCCGGTCCGGATCTGAAGCATCCCCGGTGCATCGACGAAATCGTAGGGCGCGTTTTCGACGTGGGCCACGTCCTTCACCCCGCGCCCCATGTAGCGCTTGACCGAAACGATGGTGTTCCTGGGGTCCTCGGACTGGCGCGCCTGGGCCGGGTAGCCGACCTCGACGCGGCCGTCGGGCAGGTAGCGCACGATCGAGGGCAGCAGCACCCGGCCCTGCTGGTCGGACAGCGCGCTCGGCACGCCGTTGCCCACCGTCGCCACCAGCGAGTTCGTGGTGCCGAGGTCGATGCCGACCGCAAGGCGCCGCTCGTGCGGCGCCGGCGTCATGCCCGGCTCGGATATCTGCAGCAGCGCCATCAGGCTTCCAGCGCCTCGTAGGCGAGGTCGATTTCGGCGTCCAGTTTGTCCAGGAACATCAGCTTGCGGGTCAGCCCGGCGCCGTCCGTGTAGTCCTTGCGCGCGTCCAGCGCCTCGCCGAGCATGCGCTCGAGTTCGGACTTGTCCGCGCGCAGCTGCGCGCGCAGCGCGTCGAGCGCGTCCGCGTCCTTGGCGTCGCTCGCCTGCTCGAGGGCCTCTCGCAGCTCCATCTGGCGCATCAGAAACTCCGGCGGCATCGCGGTATTGGTCTCGAACGCGACGTCCACGCCCTCGAGCTCGAGCAGGTACTTGGCCCGCTGCACTGCGCTATTGAGCGTGCGGTAGGCCTCGTTCACGCGCGTCGTCCACTGCATCGACGCGCGGCGCTCGGCGTCACCCGCCTGCGCGTAGCGGTCCGGGTGCACCTGGGCCTGGATCTCTCGATAGGCACGCTCCAGCCGCTCGCGCTCCAGCGCGAAGCCGGGTTGCAGGCCAAAGAGCTCGAAATGGTTTTTCAGACGTTGAACGATTCCCCGCAGCCGCAGGCGTCCTTGACGTTGGGGTTGTTGAATTTGAATCCTTCGTTCAGACCCTCGCGCGCGAAATCGAGCTCGGTGCCCTCCAGATAGGGCAGGCTCTTGGGGTCGACCACGACCTTGACGCCGTGGCTCTCGAACTGCGCGTCCTCGGGCAGCACCTCGTCGGCGAACTCGAGCTTGTAGGCAAGCCCGGAGCAGCCCGAAGTGCGCACTCCCAGCCGCAGCGCGACGCCCTTGCCCCGCTTGGCGAGGAAGGCCTGCACCCGGCTGGCCGCTTTTTCGGTGAGCGTGATCGGCATGGTGCTATTCGTTCACCGCCTTGGCAGTGGCTTCTTGCTGCGCTTCGCCGTAGCGCTTCTTGTAATCGGCGACGGCCGCCTTGATCGCATCCTCGGCCAGGATCGAGCAGTGGATCTTGACCGGCGGCAGCGACAGCTCCTCGGCGATCTGCGTGTTCTTGATCGTCGCCGCCTGGTCCACCGTCTTGCCCTTCACCCACTCGGTGACCAGCGACGACGACGCGATCGCCGAGCCGCAGCCGTAGGTCTTGAAGCGCGCGTCTTCGATCACGCCGTCCTTGCCGACGCGGATCTGCAGCTTCATCACGTCGCCGCAGGCGGGCGCCCCGACCATGCCGGTGCCGACCCCCTCTTCGTTCTTCTCGAACGCGCCGACGTTGCGCGGGTTTTCGTAGTGATCGATGACTTTGTCGCTGTATGCCATGACTTCCTCCTACTAATGACTCAATGCGCGGCCCACTCGACCGAGTTCAGGTCCACGCCGTCCTTGTACATTTCCCACAGCGGCGACATCTCGCGCAGCTTGGCCACCTTGGCCTTGAGATGGTCGACCGTGTAGTCGACCTCCTCCTCGGTGTTGAAGCGCCCGAGGGTGAAGCGGATCGACGAATGCGCCAGCTCGTCCGAGCGCCCCAGCGCGCGCAGCACGTAGGACGGCTCGAGCGAGGCCGAAGTGCAGGCCGAACCGGAGGACACCGCGATGTCCTTCACCGCCATGATCAGCGATTCGCCCTCGACGAAATTGAACGAGATGTTCAGGTTGTGCGGCACGCGCCGCTCGAGGTCGCCGTTGACGAATACTTCCTCGATTTCCTGCATGCCCTTGAGCAGCCTGTCGCGCAGGGCGCGGATGCGGTCGTTCTCGACCGCCATGTCCTGGCGCGCGATGCGGAATGCCTCGCCCATGCCGACGATCTGGTGCGTCGCGAGCGTCCCCGAACGGAACCCCCGCTCGTGCCCGCCGCCGTGGATCTGTGCCTCGAGCCGCACGCGCGGTTTGCGCCGGATGTAGAGCGCGCCGACGCCCTTGGGGCCGTAGGTCTTGTGCGCCGAGAACGACATCAGGTCGACTTTCAGCGCCGAGAGATCGATCGGGCATTTGCCGGTCGCCTGCGCCGAATCGACGTGGAACAGCACCCCCTTCGACCGGCACAACTCGCCGATCGCGGGAATGTCCTGGATCACGCCGATCTCGTTGTTGACGAACATCACCGATACCAGGATCGTGTCCGGCCGGAACGCGGCCTCGAGCTGCTTCATGTCGATCAGGCCGTCGGGCTGCACGTCGAGGTAGGTCGCCTCGAAGCCGCGCCGTTCGAGCTCGCGCACGGTGTCGAGCGTCGCCTTGTGCTCGGTCTTGACCGTGATCAGGTGCTTGCCCTTGGTCTTGTAGAACTCGGCCGCGCCCTTGAGCGCCAGGTTGATCGACTCGGTGGCGCCGGAAGTCCAGACGATTTCCTTCGGGTCGCAGTTCACCAGCGCGGCGACATTGGCGCGCGCCTGCTCGACCGCCTCCTCGGCCTTCCAGCCGAACGAGTGCGAGCGGCTGGCCGGATTGCCGAAATGCTCGGTCAGGTAGGGGATCATCTTCTCCGCCACGCGCGGGTCGACCGGCGTGGTCGCGGAGTAATCGAGGTAAATCGGAAGCTTCATGCCGCCACCGCCACTTCGGGTTTGGTCCCCTCTCCTTTGCCCGCCTCGGCCGCGCGCCAGTCCTGCAGCACCGCGACGTGCTTGCCGTTCTGGTGCGCGACCAGGTCCGCGAGCGTCACCGAGCTGAGGTAATCGTACATCTTCGCGTTCAGGGTCGCCCACAGATCGTGCGTCATGCAGCGCTTGTCATCGAGGCAGTTCTCCTTGCCGCCGCATTGGGTCGCATCGAGCGGCTCGTCGACCGCGCAGATGATATCGGCCACCGAGATGCCCTGCACCGGGCGCGCCAGGTTGTAGCCCCCGCCCGGGCCGCGCACGCTGCTGACGAGCCGGTGGCGGCGCAGCTTGCCGAACAGCTGCTCGAGGTAGGAAAGTGAAATGTGCTGCCGTTCGCTGATCGCGGCCAGCGTCACCGGCCCGCGGCTTTGCCGCATCGACAAGTCCACCATCGCGGTCACCGCGAACCTGCCTTTCGTCGTGAGTCTCATGTCTGCCTCGCCGAATACCTGAACAGGACGCTCAAGTATAGCAAATCCCGACCAAATCTATCAACTATTTAAGGCCCGACGAAACAACTACTTGACGGCTCTCAAGGTCTCCGTCTGGGCCGTTTCGGCCTCATGCCGGGCAAGCTCGCGCTCGAGCTCGGCGAGCTTGGCCGAAAGCGCCCCGACCGACTGCTCGAGCTCGTGCGAATGGTCGACCAGCGACTGGATCGCCTTGGCGTAGGGGTCGTCCTGGTTCAGCACTACCGCATAGGCCGCGAAGCGCGCGCCTTCCTTGGTCGGTCGTCCTGCGTCCACCACGCGTCCGGGAATCCCGACCACGGTGGCGCCGTCAGGCACGTCCTTCACCACCACCGCGTTGGAGCCGATCTTGGCCCCGTCGCCGATCCTGATCGGTCCGAGGATCTTCGCCCCGGCGCCGACCACCACGTTGCGGCCCAGGGTCGGATGGCGCTTGCCCTTGTTCCAGGTCGTGCCGCCGAGCGTCACGCCGTGATACAGCGTCGTGTCCTCACCGACCTCGGCCGTCTCGCCGATCACCACGCCCATGCCGTGGTCGATGAACACGCGCCGGCCGATCGTCGCGCCCGGATGGATCTCGATACCCGTCAGCCAGCGGCCGATGTGCGACGTCCAGCGGCCGAGCCAGCGCAAGCCGTGGCTCCAGAACCAGTGCCCGAGGCGGTGCACGAGCAGCGCGTGCAGGCCGGGGTAGCAGGTCAGCACTTCCCAAG
The DNA here is from genome assembly GCA_963832685.1 of uncultured beta proteobacterium. Lineage (GTDB taxonomy): Bacteria > Pseudomonadota > Gammaproteobacteria > Burkholderiales > SG8-39 > DAHVFK01. The sequence goes on along the minus strand of CAWHUZ010000018.1, from coordinate 18,379 downwards.
TCGTGCGCGCGGCCGGGTCGCGGTCGAATACGCTCGCGATGTCCTCACGTAGGTGTCTGAACATGCAATGACTCTAGGTTATCCGAGTAATTCTATCAACTATTTCTTCATCAGGGCCTTGAGCAAGCCGCGCAGGATATTGACCTCCTCGCGCTCGAGCGCCGGGACCCTCGAGAACAGCCGCCGCCACCTTTCGCGCAGCTTCGATCCCGGCGCCATGAAGCCGGAGTCCGTCGCGGCCTGCTCGAGGTGGGCGTACAGCCCTTCCAGGTCCGCGGCCGTGGCCGGCTTTTCGGTCCGCATCGAAGGCACCTCCGCCCCCAGCGCCATGCGCAGCTCGTAGCACGCGACCTGCACCGCCTGCGCGAGGTTGAGCGAGGTGTAGGCGGGATCGGCCGGAATGTGGACCAGCGCCTGGCAAGCGAACATCTCGTCGTTGCTGAGGCCCGCGGTCTCGTTGCCGAACACGAGCGCGACCGGCCCGTCGGCCGCGCGCGCGAGCGCCGCGGGCGCGGCCTCGCGCAGCGCAAGCGACTTCGGCGACCACTCGCGCGGGCGCGCACTCAACGCGTACGCCGCGACGCACTCTCCGATCGCTTCTCCGAGCGTCGCGTGCACGCGCGCCGCGTCGAGCACGTCCCCCGCGCCAGTCGCGAGCCACTCCGCTTCGGGCGCCGGGTAGCGCTGCGGCGCGACCAGGCGCAGGTCGGCGAGCCCCATGGTCTTCATCGCGCGCGCCGCTGAGCCGATGTTCCCCGGATGGCTCGGCCGGCACAGCACGATGCGCATGCGTTCGAGCAGATTCGCCATGGGCTCAGTTTACGCGCGGTAAAATGCGCGGCCCATGCATCCCATCCTCTCGATCGCGATCAAGGCGGCGCGCCGCGCCGGCTCGGTCATCAACCGCGCCACGCTCGATGGCGCAATCCTCGACGTCAGATCCAAGCGCGCGCACGACTTCGTGACCCAGGTCGACAAGGGCGCCGAAGAGGCCGCGATCGGCGTCATCCGCGCCTCCTACCCCGACCACGCGATCCTGGCCGAGGAGTCGGGCGAAAACCTGGGCGGAACCAAGACCGACTATCGCTGGATCATCGACCCGCTCGACGGCACCACCAACTTCATCCACGGTTTCCCGCAGTTCTGCGTCTCGATCGGCGTCGAATACCGCGGCGCGCTGGCGCATGCGGCGGTGTACGACCCGGGCAAGAACGAGCTGTTCACCGCCTCCAAGGGGCGCGGCGCCTTCCTCAACGACCGGCGCCTGCGCGTCACCCGCTGCCAGAAGCTGGACGACGCACTGGTCGGCACCGGCTTCCCGTTCAAGGAACTCACGCGCGTCGACCTGTACCTGCGGCAGCTGCGCACGGTGATGAGCTCGTGCGCGGGCGTTCGCCGCGCGGGCTCCGCCGCGCTCGATCTCGCCTACGTCGCCGCCGGGCGGCTGGACGCGTTCTGGGAAATGGGCCTCTCGCCCTGGGACATGGCGGCGGGCGCGCTGCTGATCCAGGAGGCGGGCGGGCTGGTCGGCGACCTCAGCGGCGACCAGGGCTACATGCGCAGCGGCGACATCGCGGCGGCGACGCCCAAGGTGTTTCCGCAACTGCTGCAGGCGCTCGCGGCATGAACGCGTCGCCGAGCCGCAAATGAAGATCCTCGTCTGGGACCTTCCCACGCGCGCCTTCCACTGGCTGTTCGCGCTATCGTTCATCGCGGCCTACCTCAGCTCCGAGGACGACTGGCTGACGTTTCACGTGACCTTCGGCTACGCGGCGCTCGGGCTGGTCGCGTTCCGCCTGCTGTGGGGCTTCGCCGGCACGCGCTACGCGCGCTTTGCCTCATTCGCCTGCCGGCCGGCGCGCGCGCTCGCCTACCTGCGCTCGCTCGCCGCGCGCCGCCCCGAGCACCACGTGGGCCACAACCCTGCCGGCAGCTGGGCGATCTACCTCCTGCTCGCGCTCGGCGCATTGACCGGCACGCTCGGTTTCCTGACCCTCAACGGCCCGCAGGCGTGGAAATGGCTCAAGGACGTGCACCAGGTCATGGGTAACGTCATGCTCGGCGTCGTGTGCGCGCACATCGCCGGCGTGATCGCCGGCAGCTTCGCGCACAAGGAAAACCTCGCGCGCGCGATGGTCGACGGCTACAAGGAAGGCACGCCGGAAGAAGGCATCCGCTCGAGCGTCTGGATCGTCGGCGCGGTCCTGCTCACGCTGGTCGCCGGATTCTGGACCGCGGCCTGGCGCGGCGACCTGCCCGCGGTCACCGAGCCGGCCGCCAAGCGCGCCGCCGAGCACGCGCAGCGCCACCACCACGACGACTAGTCAGCCGCGGCGGGCGAGGCGCGGGTAGACCTTCCCGACGTTGCGCCTGAAGATCTTCTCGCGCTCGGCGGCGCCGAGCCAGTCGATCGCGTCGATGTAGCGCTTGGTGTCGTCGTAGTGGTGCCCGCTCTCCGGGTCGATGCCGCGCACCGCGCCGACCATTTCGGAGGCGAACAGGATGTTGTCGGCCGGGATCACCTTGAGCAGCAGCTCGATTCCGGGCCGGTGGTAGACGCAGGTGTCGAAGAACACGTTGTCGAGCAGCAGCTCCTTGAGCGGCGGGCGGCCCATGTCCTGCGCCAGGCCGCGGTAGCGCCCCCAGTGGTAGGGCACCGCGCCGCCGCCGTGCGGGATGACGAACCTGAGCGTCGGAAAGTCCCTGAACAGATCCGAGGTGAGCAGCTGCATGAACGCGGTGGTGTCGGCGTTGATGTAGTGCGCCCCGGTGGCGTGGAAGTTCGGGTTGCACGAGCCGCTGACGTGAACCATCGCCGGCACGTCGAGCTCGACCATCTTCTCGTACAGCGGATACCACCAGCGGTCGGTGAGCGGCGGGTCGGTCCAGTAGCCCCCCGAGGGATCGGGATTGAGGTTGCAGCCGACGAAGCCGAGCTGGTTCACGCAGCGCTCGAGCTCCGCGATGCAGTTGTCCGGGCGCGCGCCCGGGGCCTGCGGCAACTGGCACACGCCGACGAAGTTGGCGGGATAGAGCGTGCAGACGCGGTGGATCAGCTCGTTGCAGTGCTCCGACCAGAACCGGTTCGTGGTCGCATCGCCGAGATGATGACCCATCGCGCTCGCGCGCGGCGAGAAGATCGTGAGGTCGGTGCCGCGCTCGCGCTGCATGCGCAGCTGCGCCGATTCGAGACTGTCGCGGATCTGGTCGTCGCTGATCGCCACGCTGCCTCTAGCGGGCGCATGACTCGCCAGCCCGAATTCCGCGAGCTGGCGCTTCCTGTATTCCTCGAGCGCCTTGGGCGCGGTGGTGTAGTGGCCGTGGCAATCGATGATCATGAGAGCTCGTCGACAGTGTAGCGCCGCGCGATCAGCCCCTGGCGCCAGGTCTGCTCGATCGCGACCTCGAGGCTGTGCCGGGTCGCCTCGACGCCGAAAGGATTGAGCTCCGGCGCGCCCGCGGCCGTCCGGCTCTCGTCGAGCAGGCGGTAGACCTCGCGCACCGCGTCCGGATCGGAGCGCGCGAGCGATTCCTTCACCACCACCATGTGGTTGATCTGGAGCGCGCCGTGCTTCGCGCGCCAGGCGTCGGCCGCCGCCGCCGGGTCCGCGATCACGCTCGCGAGCCGCGCGTCGGGCAGCGCGCGCTCCGCGACGATCGCCGCGTCGAGCTCGCCCGCGAGCAGCATCGCGATCATGTCTTTCCCCTCGGGCGCGCGCTCGACGTTCGACGGGTCGCGAAAATCCGCGACGTGCGCTTCCTCGAACGTCACCCAGTTCACGCGTGCGCAGTCGACGCCGTGGTCCTCCGCCAGGATGCCGCGCATCCACATGCCGGTCGTAACCGAGTAGGAGCGCACGCCGACGCGGCGTCCCTCCAGCTCGCGCGGCGCGAGCGCGGCGCGCGACGCGTCCCGGACCAGCAGCGGGTGCTGGAAGCGCGCCACCACCACCGCGGGCAGCAGCCTGAGCGGCGTTCCGCGGTCCTTCGCCATCAGGTAGGTCACCAACGCCAGCTCCGCGACGTCGAACTCGAGCCCGCGCACCACGCGCTTGAACGCCGTGGCAGGCGTCGCGACCTGGGCGAAATCGAGGCGCACGCGCGGCGAGCGCACGCGCCCTTCCTTCAGCGCGCGAGTGACCGGGTAGTCGCCGAGCAGCGCGCTCAGCGGCGCCGCGGCGCTCACTCCTGCGGTTCCCGGTCTAGCGGCCCGTCGACGTACCTGAGACCCTTCTCGGCGAGCGCGGCGCCCGCCTGCGCCACCCGCGCGGAGATCGCGCGCGACCAGACCGGAAAGCGCATCTCGCCGATTTCGCGCGAATCGCGGCAGCCCACCTCGAGCACCACGCCCTTCGCGCCGCGCGCCTTGAGCGAGGTCGCGAGCAGCTCCCCGAACGCGCCATCGGCGTTGTCGCTCGAGCAGGCGACCACCAGCACGTCGCCCGGATGGATCAGCGCCGTGACCGCGCTGCCGCAGATGCGCGCGCCGGTCCACACCGGGCGCACGTCCGGGCGCATCAGCCCGCTGCGGCCCTGCGCCTCGTGCACCGTCGCCACGCCCAGCTTTTCCAGTGCGGCGAGCGTCGCCGCGTCCGGCCGATGAATGTTGCGCACCACCGTTCCGTTCATCGTCGTCCCGTCTTCATGGATTGTTGACCCGTCGGAGGCTGGCCGCGCCACGCCGCCGGCGCCGTCAGCCGCGGCAGGCGCTCGGCAGGTATTTGATCGGCACCGTGGTGCCGTCCGAGGCGCCGCCGCACCTCCATCCGTACAGCGACCGGCTGTCGCCCGTGGTGAATATCGCCGTCGTCGACGCGTTTTCCAGCGGAGCAAGCGTCACCACGGAGCCGTTCACCGAGCTGCTGATGCTCCGCACCGTGGCCGTCACGACGCCGTTGCCGTCGGTGCTGATTCCGGCGACGTAGTTCGTGCCCTCCGAGGCGCCGATTTCGCAACCCCAGCCGTTGGGGCCGGGCTCAATCGCCGGGCCGGACTGGTACACCTCGGTGATCGCGCCGCGGCATGGGCTCATGGCCAGGATCACTTCGGTCATCTTGGCCCGGATGGTGTAATCCTGGTATGCCGGCAATGCCACCGCCGCCAGGATGCCGATGATCGCGACCACGATCATCAGCTCGATCAACGTAAAGCCGTCCGCTCGCCGCCTCATCGGGCATCCGTTCCGTCATCTGAAATTCGCCCCTAACAGCGAAGATTAGAGACTTTCAGAGCTTGCAAGGGAAAGCGAATAAGTCACGCCCGGAGCGAAACGGTCCTTGCCTTGCGGCGGCGCCGTCACGGCATCTTGTCCCTGAGCGACGGGTCGTGCAGCACCGCCTGCTGGCCCGGCACCGGACGGTCGACCGCGTCCTCCAGCGTGTGCGCCCAGTCCCACTGCTCCGGCGGCCGCACCGCGCCGTCGGCGCCGATCTGGTCCAGACCCCAGTAGATCTCGAGCCAGTGCCCGTCCGGGTCGCGGAATTCGACCGCGATCTGGACTCCCGCGCGCCGGCGCCCCTCGAAAGTGATCGGCACCCCGTGCGCGCGCAGGTGGCGGCGCGCGCGGAACACCTCGTCCAGCGTCGCCACCTCGAACGCGAAGTGATGCAGCTCACGCCCCTGCGATGGTCCCTCCATGCCGCCGACCAGCGCCACGCCGTGGTGGTCGGCGCCGAAGCGCATGAACACCATCCCGCCCGGCATCTTGTCCTCTGGGTAAACGTCCGACACCCTGAACCCCAGCACCCGGGTGTAGAAATCGACCGAGCGCGCGAGGTCGGTCACCCGCAAGACCACGTGGCCGATCTTGCGGATTTCGAAAGGAAGACCGGCGGGAGTCGCGGCGCTGCGCAGGCGCTGCTCGTCGATTGCCATGGGATGAACGGCGGTAGCGGCGAAGGCCGCCATTCTAGATCGATTAAATATTCTTACTGTCCCAAGGCATCATGCAGGCGCTGTACGCCAAGGCGGGGACGAACAGGATGGCCCACCACGCCGCAAGGCCCTCGACGGCGTTGAGCGCCTCGCCGAAGGTGACGAAAGCGCGCGGCGAAACGCCGAACAGCCCGATCGCGAGCAAGGCGAGAACTCCCACCACCGGCACGAAGAGCGCCGTGGTGACGACGCTCGCCATCACCAGCATCTGAGGAAGTGTGCCGATAACCCGTCGCATGTGGCCCGCGCATTGTACGCGCGGGAGAGTCGGCGGCGGGGCTTCCGACTCCGTAGTTAGAGCGGCGCTCAGCTCGTAAGCGCGTTCCTTCCCTGCTCGATTTCGCGCATGCGGTGCTCGAGGTCGGCGTGGTCTGTCGCGCGCGATAGAAACCGCTCGACGTCGCTCTTGCGTGCGTTCTCGATGGCGGCCTCGAGCCAGGCCAGGAGACGTCCGAACAACCGGCTCAGCTCTTCGTTGCGCTGGCGACGGGCGCGCCCGATCACGGCCTGAAGATCGAGGTAGGGCGCCGCCAAGATCGGCTTGCCGGCGGCCTCTAGCTGCGAAGGGCGGGCCACTTCCTGCCCTGGGGTCTTGCTTCGTTTCACACACATCTCCTGTAGCGTTATGCTGCGAAACAGCATATCACCACGGGTGTTTGTTCTTTATCGCTAAAGTCACATAATCAAATAGTTAACATTCAATGCATGATTCCTTAGAAGTCTTGATATTGCATTGCACAAACAATGCCTTGAGCCACTCGAATGGCCCTAGATTGCTGTGAGTCGGTTGCAAGGCCAAGTGCGAGGCGCGCGCAGTGAAGCCCATATAGACCTCTTCGATGCGGCCGCTGAAGATCTTGTGAGGCTCTGCGGCGCGGCGCCAGTCGATCGAGTCGATGTGGCGCTTGGTGTGGTCGTAGTGACGCCAGGGCTCGGGGTCGATTCCGCGCCGCGCTCCATATCGTCGAAGTGCACCATTCCATTATCCTTGCGCCATGAACGCCGGCGACTCTCTCTCCGCGCACACGCCGATGATGCAGCAGTACCTGCGCATCAAGGCGCAGCATCCGGACATCCTCCTTTTCTACCGCATGGGGGATTTCTACGAGCTGTTCTACGACGACGCCGAGCGCGCGGCGCGGCTGCTCGACATCACGCTCACCACCCGCGGCGCCTCGGCCGGGCAGCCGATCAGGATGGCGGGCGTGCCGTGGCACTCGGCCGAGCAGTACCTGGCCAAGCTGGTGAAGCTCGGCGAGTCGGTCGCGATCTGCGAGCAGGTGGGCGATGTCGCGAGCGCCAAGGGGCCGGTGGAGCGCGAGGTGACGCGCATCGTCACGCCCGGCACGCTCACCGACTCGGCGCTGCTGGACGAGAAGTCCGACAACCTGCTGCTCGCGCTCGCCGCCGACAAGGCGACCGTGGGCCTCGCCTGGCTCTCGCTCGCGAGCGGCGAGCTGCGCCTGGCGGAGATCGCCCCGCAGCAGCTCGCGGGAGAGCTGGGCCGCATCGCGCCGGCCGAGGTGCTCGCGGCCGAGGGCGTCGAGCTGCCCGGATTCGTGGTGACTCGCCTGCAGGCGTGGAATTTCGATCTCGAGTCCGGCCGCCGGCGCCTGCTCGAGCAGCTCGGCGCGGCCTCGCTCGCCGGCTACGGCTGCGAGGACATGACGCTCGCGGTGGCCGCCTGCGGCGCGCTGCTCGAGTACGCCAGGAAGACTCAAGGCCAGGCGCTGGCGCACGTGACCGAGGTGCGCGCCGAGCGCAGCGGTGAGACCCTGCGCCTGGATGGGGCGACGCGGCGCAATCTCGAGCTGACCGAAACGCTGCGCGGCGAGCCGGCGCCGACTTTGTTCTCGCTTCTCGATCAGTGCGCCACCGGCATGGGCAGCCGGCTGCTGCGCCACTGGCTGCACCACCCGCTGCGCGACCGCGATCTCCTCGCGCGGCGCCACGAGGCGGTGGAAGCGCTCGGCGCCCACGCCGCCGACGCGCACGCGGCGTTGCGCCGCTTCGCCGACGTCGAGCGCATCACCGCGCGCGTGGCGCTCAAGAGCGCGCGCCCGCGCGACCTTTCCGGTCTGCGCGACAGCCTCGCGCGCCTCGGGGAGCTGCGCGCCGCGGTCCCGGCGCAGGCCGCGCCCCTGCTCGCCGGGCTCGCGCAGGACCTCGCCACACCCGCCGACTGCCTTGCGCTGCTCGTCGCGGCGGTGCGGCCCGAGCCCGCGGCGCTGCTGCGCGACGGCGGCGTGATCGCCGACGGCTACGACGCGGAGCTGGACCAGCTGCGCCGCCTGCAGACCGACGCCGGGAGCTTCCTGATCGAGCTCGAGGCGCGCGAGCGCGCGCGCAGCGGCATCCCGAACCTCAAGGTGGCCTACAACCACGTGCACGGCTACTACATCGAAGTCACCCACGCGCATAGCGAAAAGATTCCGGCCGACTACCGCCGCCGCCAGACGCTGAAGAACGCCGAGCGCTACATCACCCCCGAGCTGAAGGCGTTCGAGGACAAGGCGCTCTCGGCCAGGGAGCGCGCGCTCGTGCTCGAGAAATCGCTCTACGACGCGCTGCTCGACAAGCTCGGCGCCGAGCTCGCCGCGCTGCAGCGCATCGCGCGCGCGCTCGCGCAGTGCGACCTGCTGGCGTGCTTCGCGGCGGTCGCGGCGGCGCGCGGCTACTGCCGCCCGGAGTTCGTCGGCGAGACGCTGCTCGAGATCGAGGCCGGCCGCCACCCGGTGGTCGAGGCGCAGATGGAAGGCTTCATCGCGAACGACGCGCGCCTGTCGCCCGCGCGGCAGATGCTGCTGATCACCGGCCCGAACATGGGCGGCAAGTCGACCTACATGAGGCAAGTGGCGCTGATCGCGCTCATGGCCCACGTCGGCGCCTTCGTGCCGGCCAGGGCGGCCCGCATCGGCCCGATCGACCAGATCTTCACCCGCATCGGCGCCGCGGACGACCTCGCCGGCGGGCGCTCGACCTTCATGGTCGAGATGACCGAGAGCGCCAACATCCTGCACAACGCGACCGAGAGGAGCCTGGTGCTGATGGACGAGGTCGGGCGCGGCACCTCCACCTTCGACGGCCTCGCGCTCGCGTGGGCGATCGCGCGCCACCTGGTCGAGAAGAGCCGCGCGCTGACCCTGTTCGCGACCCACTACTTCGAGCTCACGCGCCTCGCGCTCGATTACCGCGAGGTCGCCAACGTGCACCTGGACGCGGTCGAGCACAAGGACACGATCGTGTTCCTGCACGCGCTCGAGGAAGGCCCGGCGAGCCAGAGCTACGGCCTGCAGGTTGCGGCGCTCGCCGGCGTGCCCAAGCCCGTGATCCGCCAGGCGAAGCGCTACCTGCAGATGCTCGAGGACGCGAGCCTCGCGCGCGACAACCAGGGCGACCTCTTCCTCGGCAAGACTGCGCTCGAGGCCGAACCCGCGGCCGATCCGCTGCGCGACGCGCTGGCGCAGGTCAACCCCGACGAGCTCACGCCGCGCGAGGCGCTCGAGCTGCTGTACCGGCTGAAGCGCCTGTGACGCCCCTGGTCGACATCGGCGCCAACCTGACCCACGCCGCGTTCGCGGACGACCTGGAGCAGGTGCTGGCGCGCGCCCGCGACGCGGGCGTCGGAACCATCGTGGTCACCGGCACCAGCGTCGCGCAAAGCCTCGCCGCGGCGCACCTCGCCGACGCGCACGGCCTGTACGCGACCGCCGGCGTGCATCCGCATCACGCGCGCGACTGCGACGGCGCCACGATCCCGGCGCTGCGCGAGATCGCCGCGCATCCGCGCGTGGTCGCGATCGGCGAGTGCGGCCTGGACTACCATCGCAACTACTCTCCGCACCTCGACCAGGAGCGCTGGTTCGCCGCCCAGCTCGAGCTGGGCGTCGAGCTCGGCAAGCCGCTGTTCCTGCACTCGCGCGACGCGCACCCGCGCTTCGCCGAGATTGTCGGTTCGTTCAAGTTGAACAAGGCGGTTGCCCACTGCTTCACCGGCGAACGCGACGAGTTGCACGCCTACCTCAAGCTCGGGCTGTACATCGGCATCACCGGCTGGATCTGCGACGAGCGCCGCGGGGGCCACCTGCTCGCGCTGGTGCGCGAGATTCCCGCCGACCGGCTGCTGATCGAGACCGACTCGCCCTACCTCACCCCGCGCGACATGCAGCCGCAACCGAAGGCGCGGCGCAACGAGCCGGCCTTCCTGCCGCACGTGCTGCGTGCGCTCGCGCGCGCGCTCGGCCGTCCCGAAGAAGAGGTGGCCGCGCAGAGCGCGCGCAATGCCTGCACCCTGTTCGGTCTGCCGCAACCCGCATGAACCTGGTCCATCTGCTCCTGCGCAGCGCGCGCTGGCTGCCGGCGCAGCCGGCGCTCGCCGTGGGCAAGAAGGTGGTTCGCACCTATGCTGAGCTCGCGCATCGAACCGGCGGACTCTCAAAGTCCTTGACGCAGAAGTTCAATCTCGCCCCGGGGGATCGCGTCGCGCTGGCGATGAAGAACTGTCCCGAGTATTACGAGCTGCTGTTCGCCTGCTGGCACGCGGGGCTGGTGGCGGTGCCGATGAACGCCAAGCTCCACGCGCGCGAGTTCGCCTACATCCTGGAGAACTCGGGCGCGCAGCTGTGCTTCGTCACGCCCGACCTCGAGAGCGCGGTCGCGGGAGGGATTTCGGTCGCTTGCGCGGAATACGGAAAACTTTTTTTGAATGGATCCGGAAATCCCGCCGAAGTTTCGCCGGACGATGCCGCGTGGTTGTTCTACACCAGCGGCACCACGGGGGTGCCCAAGGGCGCGGTGCTCACTCACCGGAACCTGCTGTTCGCGGCCCAGGCCTACTTCGCCGACATCGACCGCCTCTCGCCCGGCGACGCGATTCTGCACGCCGCGCCACTCTCGCACGGCTCCGGCCTGTATGGGCTGCCGCACTTCGCCGCCGGCGCGCTGAACGTGATCCCGGAATCGGGCCACTTCGACCCGGAGGAGATCTACGCGCTGATCGACGCCTGGCGCGGCGTGTCGTTCTTCGCCGCTCCGACCATGATCGTGCGCCTGCTCGCGAGCCCCGCGGCGCGCCGCCCCGCGAACCTGAAGACGATCACCTACGGCGGCGCGCCGATGTACGTCGCCGACAGCCTGCGCGCGATCGAGCTTTTCGGCCCGCGCCTGTACCAGCTCTACGGCCAGGGCGAAAGCCCGATGACCATCACCGGGCTGCCGCAGGCGCTGCACGCCGAACGGCGCGCGCTGGAGACCTGCGGCTTCGCCAGGACCGGCGTCGAGGTGGCGGTGTTCGGCCCGGACGACGCGCCGCTGCCTCCCGGCGAGACGGGCGAGATCGTCACCCGCTCGGACTGCGTGATGGCGGGCTACTGGCGCAATCCGGAGGCGAGCGCGCAGGCATTGCGCGGCGGCTGGCTGCACACCGGCGACGTCGGCAGCCTCGACGCGGCGGGCTTTCTCACTCTGAAGGACCGCTCCAAGGACATGATCATCTCGGGCGGCAGCAACATTTATCCGCGCGAGATCGAGGAAGTGCTGCTGCGCCACCCCGCGGTGGCCGAGTGCTCGGTGGTGGGCCGGCCGCATCCGGAATGGGGCGAGGAGGTGATCGCCTTCGTCGTCGCGAGCGGATCCGTTGCGCGCGAAGAGCTCGACGCGCTGTGCCTCGAGAACATCGCGCGCTTCAAGCGCCCGCGCGAGTACCGCTTCGTGCCGTCGCTGCCCAAGAACAACTACGGCAAAGTCCTCAAGACCGAGCTGCGCCGCCTGGCCGGGGATGTGGCACAGTAGCGAGTCATGGCAGAGTCGCCTCCCAAGCCCAAGCCGGAGGCCCCGGCAAGACGGCCGCTGGTGCTGGTCGTCGACGACAACGGCGACATCCGGCGCTTCTTCGAGACCATGCTCAAGCCGCGCTACGACACGCGCCTCGCGGTCGACGGCACCGCCGCTCTGGCGGCGGCGACGCAGGAGCCGCCGCCCGACCTGATCCTGCTCGACGTGGAAATGCCCGGACCGAACGGCTACGAGGTGTGCAGCGCGCTCAAGGCGAACCCGGCGACGGTCGGCATCCCGGTGATCTTCGTCAGCGCGCGCAACGATCCCAAGGACCAGGCGCACGGCCTGATGCTCGGCGCGGTGGACTACATCACCAAGCCGCTCAGCCCGCCGATCGTGCTCGCGCGCATCGCGACCCACGTCGCGCTCGCGAACCAGACCCACCAGCTCGAGAGCCTGGTCGCGGAGCGCACGCGCGAGCTGCAGCAGACCCGCCTGCAGCTGATCGAGCGCCTGGCGCGCGCGCTGGAGATCCGCGAAGGCGGCGCCGTCAGCAACCGCGTCGTGCGCCTCGGCAATTACGTCAAGCTGCTGGCGCAGGCGCTCGGAGCGAAGCCCGAGGCGTGCGAGATCCTGGCGCAAGCCTCGCCGCTGCACGACGTCGGCACCCTCGGCGTGCCCGAGGACGTGATGCGCAAGACCGACGCGCTGGACGCCGCCGAGTGGCAGGTGATGCGCAAGCACCCCGAGATCGGCGCCGCGATCATCGGCAAGCACGGCGACCCGCTGCTCGCGACCGCGCGCGTGATGGCGCTATGCCATCACGAGCGCTGGGACGGCACGGGATATCCGAAGGGCCTCGCGGGCGACGCGATCCCGGTCGCGGCGCGCATCCTGGCGGTGGCCGACGCGTTCGAGGCCATGACCGCCACGCAGCGCCACCGTGACCCGATGCCGGTCGAGGCCGCCGCGCGCGAGATCGTGGCGCAATCGGGCAAGCAGTTCGATCCCACGGTGGTCGCCGCGTTCCGCAAGGCGCTGCCCAAGCTTGCCGAGGTGAGCCGGACCGTGCGCGACGAGCTGAAGGGGATCCACAACCTCGATTTCAGCAGCGCGCCGCCGGACTAGGCCGGCAGCGCGAAGGTCGCGCTCGCGTGCGCGGCCTCGCGCCCGTCGCGCGCGGCGCGCAGCCAGGCTTCGCAGTAGGCGAGCGTCTTGCCGCGGCGCACGACGCGCGCTTCGATGCGCAGGTCGTCGTTCGAGACCGGTCGCAGCAGGCTGATGTTCTGCGCCACCGTCGCCACCGGCCTGAATTCGCCGAACGAGGCCGCGAGCGCGATCACGCAGGCGGTGTCGGCCGCCGCCATCAGCGCCTGGCCGCTGAGCACTCCGCCGACCCGCACCAGGCGCTCGGAAAATGGAAGCCGCAGCGCCGCGCTGTCCGCGCCGAGCGACTCGACGCGCAAGCCAAGGTCCTTCACCCATGGGGCGAAATTCGCCGCCAGGATTTCCTCGGCCTGCGCCGCGGTCACTCGCCCTTGCCCGGCTCGGGGGAGAAATACTTGTCGAACTTGCCCTGCTCGCCCTTGTATTCGTCGGCGTCGGGCGGAGCGCTGCCCTTGCGCGTGATGTTGGGCCATTTGACCGCGTACTCGGTGTTGAGCGGCAGCCACTTGGCCGCCTTCGCGTCGGAGTCCGGCACGATCGCGGCGGGCGGGCACTCCGGTTCGCACACGCCGCAGTCGATGCACTCGTCGGGGTGGATGACGAGCATGTTGTCCCCTTCGTAGAAGCAGTCCACGGGGCAGACTTCGACGCAATCCATGTACTTGCACTTGATGCAGTCTTCGGTGACGACGTAGGTCATTTGCGCGATGCTTTCACGATGCGAAAGTGAATCGGGGCTTGATTATCGCATCGCCGCCCAAAGCTTCGCCATAATCCCCTCCATCCACATGCAAGATAACGCCATGTCCGCGCACGCCGTCGACGTCGCCACCCTGGAATTCGAGCGCGAAGTGCTCGAGGCCTCCAAGACCCTGCCCGTCGTCGTGGATTTCTGGGCGCCGTGGTGCGCGCCCTGCCGCGCGCTCACGCCGATCCTGGAGAAGCTCGCGGCCGAATTCGGCGGGCGCTTCAAGCTGGTCAAGGTCAACTCCGACGAGAACCAGGAGCTCGCCGCCGCGTTCGGCGTGCGCTCGATCCCCGACGTGATGGCGTTCCGCGACGGCAAGCCGGCGGCGCACTTTCTCGGCGCGCAGCCCGAGTCGCAGGTGCGCGCCTTCATCGAGAAGCTGCTCGCGGAGGCGGACGACGCGGGGCGCCTGGAACGCGCACGCCAGCTGATCGACGCCGGGCGCGCGGACGAGGCCGCGGCGCTGCTCGACGAGCTGCGGTTCGACGTCGACCTCGAGCCGCGGGTCGAGGCGCTGCGCGCCGCGATCGCGTTCGCCCGCGCGGGCGCGGACGAGGGCAAGCTGCGCGAGAAGCTGGCCGCCGATCCCGCCGACCACGGCGCGCGCTTCGCGCTGGCGGGCGTGCTCGCCGCGCGCAAGAGCTATCGCGAAGCGCTCGACGAGCTGCTCGAGATCGTGGCGCGCGACAAGGAATGGGACGGCGGCGCCGCGCGCAAGCAGATTCTCAACATCTTCAACCTGGCCGAGGAGCAGCCCGAGCTGGTCGCCGACTACCGCAGGAAGCTGGCGCGCGCGCTGTACTGAGCGCCCGCGTTGACCGGCCGATTGTAATGATTTATAACAATCGGCCCAGATGCGCCGGGACCCCCTAACCCGCAAAGTCTCGCTCGGCCCCGCCGAGGTCCGCGTCGAGCGCGACGCGCGGGGCCGCTTTCTGCTGCGCCACGCCGCGCCGCTCGGCGCCTGCCCCCCGCGCCTGACCGACCGCCTGCTGCGCTGGGCCGGCGAGGCGCCGGAGCGCAGCTTCGTTGCGAAGCGCGGCGGCGACGGCGCCTGGCGGCGGATCAGTTACGCCGGGGCGCTCGCCGCGGCCCGCTCGATCGGCGAGGCGCTGCTCGCGCGGGGCCTGGACGCCGAGCGGCCGCTCATGATCCTGTCGGAGAACGATCTCGAGCACGCGATGCTCGCGCTCGCGGCGCTGCACGTCGGCGTGCCCTACGTGCCGGTGTCGCCCGCCTACTCGCTCGTTTCGCGCGACTACGGCAAGCTGCGCTATGCGGTCGATCTGATGACCCCGGGGCTGGTGTACGCCGCCGACGCGCGCTACGCCAGGGCGGTCGAGGCGTCGATCCCTCCCGGCACCGAGGTGCTCTGGGGCGCGGACTACGCGGCGCTCGCGGCGACCCCGGCCGGGCCGCGCGTCGACGCCGCGCACCAGGCGATCGGGCCGGAAACGATCAGCAAGTTCCTGCTCACCTCGGGCTCGACCGGGATGCCCAAGGCGGTGATCCACACCCAGCGCATGCTCGTATCCAACCAGCAGATGATCGCCGATTGCCTGCCGTTCCTCGCCGAGGAGCCGCCGGTGCTGGTCGACTGGCTGCCGTGGAACCACACCTTCGGCGGCAGCCACAACTTCGGCCTGACGCTGCACAACGGCGGCACGCTCCACATCGACGAGGGCAAGCCGACGCCGCAGCTGATCGGCGAGACGCTGCGCAACCTGCGCGAGATCTCGCCCACGGTGTACTTCAACGTGCCGCGCGGCTTCGAGGAGCTGGCGCGCGCGCTCGACGCCGACGAGGCGCTGGCGAAGCGCTTCTTCTCGCGCCTGAAGATGATGTTCTACGCCGCCGCCAGCCTGTCGCAGCCGATCTGGGACAGCCTGCAGCGCATCGCCGAGCGCACGGTCGGCGAGCGCATCGTGATGATTACCGGCCTCGGCATGACCGAGACTGCGCCGTTCGCGGTGTGCGCCAACTGGGAGGCCGGCCGCGCCGGAGGCATCGGCCTGCCCGCGCCCGGCATGGAGCTGCGCCTCGCGCCGGTGGCCGACAAGCTCGAGGCGCGCTACCGCGGGCCGAACGTGACGCCCGGCTTCTGGCGCGCGGACGCGCTCACGCGCGCGGCCTACGACGAGGACGGCTTCTATCGCAGCGGCGACGCGGTGCGCTTCATCGACCCGGCCGACCCGCGGCGGGGCCTCGCCTTCGACGGCCGCATCGCGGAGGATTTCAAGCTCGACACCGGCACCTGGGTGAGCGTCGGGCCCCTGCGCGCGCAGATCGTCGCCGCCGGCGATCCGTACGTGCAGGACGCGGTGATCACGGGTCACGACCGGGCCGAGGTCGGCGCGCTGATCGTCCCGCGCGCCGGCGTTCCCGACACGCCCGAGATGCGGCTCTTCTTCCAGCGCTTGGTCGATACGCTCGCGCTCAAGGCGAGCGCGAGCTCCCAGCGCGTCGCGCGCGCCGTGCTGCTGACCGATCCTCTCTCGATCGACGCGGGCGAGATCACCGACAAGGGCTCGATCAACCAGCGCGCGGTGCTCGCGGCGCGAGCCGCGCTGGTCGAGGAACTCTACGCGGCGGCGCCGTCGCCGCGCGTTATCCTTCCGTCAACCTAGGACACCGACATGGCAGGCAAGCACGGTCTCATCACCCGCTACGACGACGTCTGGCTGCTGGACGGCGTGCGCACCCCGTTCGCCGACTACAACCACGAGCTCGGCCAGGCTTCGCCGATCGACATGGGCATCAAGGCCGCGCGCGAGGCCTTCGCCCGCTCCGGCGTGCCGGCCGCCGACGTCGGGCACGTGTTCGCCGGCAGCATGGCGCAGGCGAGCTTCGACGCCTACATGCTGCCGCGCCACATCGGCCTCTACTCCGGCGTTCCGCTCGAGGTGCCGGCCACGCTCACGCAGCGCGTGTGCGGCACCGGCATGGAGCTGGTGCTGCGCGCGGGCGACGCGATCGCGCTCGGCCAGATCGACCTCGGCCTGTGCGTCGGCGCCGAGTCGATGACGCGCAATCCGGTCGCCGCGTATACGCATCGCAGCGGCTTTCGCATGGGGCAGGTCGAGTTCAAGGACTTCCTGTGGGAGGCGCTGCTCGATCCCGCGGCGAACGTCACCATGGGCGGCACCGCCGAGAACCTGGCACGCAAGTACTCGATCTCGCGCCAGGAGGTCGACCGCTTCGCGGCCGAGAGCTTCGAGCGCGCGCTCGCGGCGCAGGCGGACGGCTTCCTCGCCGGCGAGATCGCGCCGGTGACGAGCGAGCGCTTCGAGCTCGAGGGCTACCAGGCGCGCGCCATCCGGGTGCCCTCCCGGCCGGGCCGGGTCGAGCGCGACACGCATCCGCGCCCCTCGCCGCTGGATCAGCTGGCGCAGCTCAAGCCCGCCTTCGGCGGGGTGCAGACCGGCGGCAACAGCTCGGCGATCGTCGACGGTGCCGCCGCGGCGCTGGTCGCCTCGGGCGACTACGCGCAGCGCAGCGGCCGCGCGCCGCTCGCGCGCGTGCGCGGCGGCGCGGCGGTCGGCGTGCCGCCCGAGATCATGGGCATCGGCCCGGCGCCGGCGATCCGGCGCCTGCTCGAGGACCAGGGGCTCGCGCTCGACGACATCGACCGGTTCGAGATCAACGAGGCCTTCGGCGCGCAGTGCCTGGCGGTGATCCGCGAGCTGGGGATCGACCGCGCCAAGGTGAACGTGAACGGCGGCGCGATCGCGCTCGGCCATCCGCTCGCCGCCACCGGGGTGCGGCTCACGCTCACCGTGGCGCGCGAGCTGCGCCGCAGCGGCGCGCGCTACGGCATCGCTTCGGCCTGCATCGGCGGCGGCCAGGGCATCGCGGTCCTGGTCGAGAACACCGAATCCAACAAGGGGAGCTGATTATGGAAATCCAAGGCCAGGCGGCGCTCGTCACCGGCGGCGCGTCGGGGCTCGGTGCGGGCACCGCGCGCAGGCTCGCGCGGGCGGGCGCGAAGGTCGCGCTGCTCGACCTCAACGCAGAGCTCGGCACCAAGCTCGCCGCGGAGATCGGCGGGGTGTTCGTGGAATGCGACGTCTCGAACGGGCCGGGTGCCGAGGCAGCGGTCGCGAAAGCGCGCGCGGCGCACGGCCCGGCGCGCATCCTGGTCAACTGCGCCGGCATCGGCGGCGCCAAGCGCCTGGTCGGCAAGGAAGGCCCGATGCCGCTCGAGCACTTCACCCGCATCATCAACGTGAACCTGGTGGGCAGCTTCAACATGATGCGCCTCGCCGCGGTCGACATGATCCCCCTGGCGGCGCTCGCCGACGGCGAGCGCGGCGTGATGATCAACACGTCCTCGATCGCGGCCTACGACGGCCAGATCGGGCAAGTCGCCTACTCCGCTTCCAAGGGCGGCATCGTGTCGATGACGCTGCCGCTGGCGCGGGATCTGGCGCAGTTCGGCGTGCGCGTGATGACGATCGCGCCGGGGATCTTCCACACGCCGCTGCTGGGCAAGCTCCCGGAGGAGGTACAGCAGTCGCTCGCCGCCTCGATCCCCTTTCCCAAGCGCCTCGGCACGCCCGAGGAGTACGCCCGGCTCGCGCTGCACATCATCGAGAACGTTCAGCTCAACGGCGAGGTGATCCGCCTCGACGGCGCGCTGCGCATGGCGCCGCGCTAGCCGGCGAGCTTCTCCAGCAGTCGCAGCAGGTCGCGCCGCTCGGCCGCGCTCAGGTTCGACGCGCGGCGGCGGTCCTGCGCCAGCACCGCGGCCTTCAT
>CAWHUZ010000017.1:0-15900 GCA_963832685.1 uncultured beta proteobacterium | reverse complement strand
TCGCGGTCAGCTGCTGGCCGCGCCGCGTCAGGTGCAGCCCCCAGGCGCGGCCGTCATCCGGCCGGTGCCTGCGCTCGACCAGCCCGCGCGCGACCATCCAGTCGGTCAGCATCATCGCGCCGGAGCGCGCGATGCCCAGCACCTCGCCCAGCGTCGACTGGCTGATGCCGGGATTCGCGCTGGTGATCACCAGCGCGGTGAACCGCGGCGGCGTCATCTGCACGCCGCGCGTCGCCTCGTGGAAGGCGAGGAACATGGCGACCTGAGCCCGGCGCAGCGCATAGCCGAGCAGCTCGTCCAGCACGTCGTAGTCGAGCCCGGCGACGCGCCGGATCGGCGCCAGCGCTCGCGGACGATGCGGGGATGGCAGCTTGCTCATCGGCTATCATTGTAATGACCAATGACAATCGCCGGGGAGGACAGGACGCCATGAACGTCGCTCAGCACGTCGAACGGGGCGCGGCGCGCCACCCGAAGCGCCAGGCCATCGTGTTCGAGGGAAAGGCAATCTCCTACGGCGCGCTCGAGCGCTGCGCGGCCGCGCTCGGCGGCGCGCTGGAGCAGGCCGGGGTGAAGCCCGGCGACCGGGTCGCGCTCTACCTGCCCAACATACCGGCCTACGCGCTCGCCTACCTCGCCACGCTGCGTATCGGCGCGATCGCGGTGTCGGTGAACGCGATATTCAAGTCCGAGGAGGTCAAGTACATCCTGAACGACTCGGGCGCGATCGTCGTGTTCAGCTCGGCGGAGCTGCTGCCGAACGTCCCGCGCGCGGAATGCCCCGCGGTTCGCCACGTGGTCAACTGCGAGGGCAGCGCGCCGGAAGAGACCCTGGAAGAATGGCTCTCGCGCGGCGCGGCGCGGCCGGCCCGCCTGCGCGGGATGAAGCCCGACGATCCCGCCGCCCTGCTCTACTCTTCCGGCACCACCGGCTTTCCCAAGGGCGTCACGCTCTCGCACCGCAACGTGCAGACCAACGTGCGCGCGACGGTCTCGGGCTGCGGTTTCCGCAGCGACGACCGCTTCAGCTGCTTCCTGCCGCTGTTCCACGTCTTCGCGCAGAACTTCATCATGAACAGCTGCTTCGAAACCGGCGCCAGCCTGATCCTGTGGCGCCGCTTCGTGCCGGACAAGGTGCTGGCGGAGATCGAGCGCGAGCGCGCGACCATGTTCTTCGCGGTGCCCACGATCTACATCGGCCTGCTGAACGCCGGGATTCCGCCCGCGAAGCTCGCCGGCGTGCGCTACTACTTCTCCGCCGCCTCCACCATGCCGGAGGAAATCTCGCGCCGCTGGACCGCGACCTACGGCAAGCGCGTGTACGAGGGCTACGGCCTGACCGAGTGCGCGCCCTGCGCCGCCTACAACCACACCAGCAGGCACGTGTTCGGCAGCGTCGGCACCGCGATCGAGGATTTCGAGATCAGGATCTTCGACGCGCAGGACCGCGAGGTACCGAAAGGCGAATGGGGCGAGATCGTGATCCGCGGCCCGGGCGTCATGCTCGGCTACTGGAACAAGCCGGCGGAGTCCGAGCAGGCGTTGCGCGGCGGCTGGCTGCACTCGGGCGACGTCGGCCGCATGGACGAGGAAGGCTACGTCTACATCGTCGACCGGGTGAAGGACATGATCAACGTGTCCGGGTTCAAGGTCTGGCCTGCCGAGCTGGAGAACTACCTCTACCGCCTGCCCGCGATCAAGGAAGTGGCGGTATACGGCGTTCCCGATCCGGAAAAGGGCGAGGCGGTGCGCGCGGCGGTGGTGCTCAAGGAAGGCGCGAGCCTGAGCGGCGACGAGGTCATCGCCTGGTGCAGGGAGAACCTCGCCGCCTACAAGACGCCGGTGCGGGTCGACATGGTCAGGGAGCTGCCCAAGAGCGCGACCGGCAAGATCCTCAAGCGGGTGTTGCGCGAACAGGCGAAGGCGCCCGGCGCGAGCTGAGCGCCGGCTGCAGACTCCTTCGCAGGATCACCTGAACCAGGTGGTGCGCCAGCGTCCTGGGATCGCGCTTGCCCCCGCGATACCACATTCTGGTCCAGTTCAGCGCGCCGAGAAGATTGAGTCGAAGCAGCGACGGATCCACCTCGGCGGGCAGATCGAGCGCCGCGATCAGGCCGCGATAACGCGCCTCGTAGGCATCCCGGTCGCGGTTGAGCCGTCGCTGCAATCCCGGCGGCGCGGTGTGAAAGAGGCTCGTGCCCGAGACGAGCGAAACATCGTGGCTTCCGACCAGCAGGGTGAGGTGAGCGGCGCAAGCTGCCTCCAGCCTTGCCCACGGATCGGTCTCCCTCGCCACCGCCGTATCGACCGCCTCGTTGAGCTGCCTGAAGCCTTCGGCGTGGAGCTTGATGAAGAGGTCTTCCTTCGAGCGGAAATGATGATAGAGGGACCCGGGAAGGATTCCCGCGGCCGCGCAGATCTTTCTCAGAGAGGCGGCTTCATAGCCCTTCTCGCCGAGAACGCGCGCGGCGGCGGCGATCAGGCGCTCGCGGCGCAGCGAACCGAAGGACGCGTCCGCGCGCGAGGGGGCCCTGATGAGCCGGCGGCTCACTCGCATGCGCTGCAGAAGCGAGCGCTGGATGTCCGACAGGCTGTCGCCGCCGCGCGCGCCGCGATGGCGCTGCATCAGCCGTTCATAGCTGCTCGCCAGGCCATGCCGCTCCCAGATAAGGTGCACACTGGAAGGTGACACCCGGAAACCGCGCCTGCGAAGCTCGCGCGCGGCGCGGACCTTGCCGAGCTCCGGCCGCTGCTTCGCGAGCGCCAGCACGGCCGCTTTGGCGGAGCGGGTCAGCTTCATATCCGCGCCACCATAGCACGGCCCGCTGCTGCGCAAAGGGTGCCAAGCGAGCGCCTGCGGGCGCTAGCGATGGTAGCCCCGGTCGCGCTCTCTGTGCTCGCGACCCCAGTGATCCCCGGCCCGCAAGTCCGCGCGGCACTCGAAGTTCTCGGCCAGATCGATGTCGCCGCTGCCCTTGTAGTGCGCATACTGCGGATACGGGCACAGCGGCCGCGTACGACCCGGCCACGGGGTATTCGCAGGAGCGGTGCCGACGATGCTCGCTGGCGCGATGCCGTTTTCAACCCAGCTCACCATCGGCGAGAACGCGTCGATCGAACTGGTCGCGATTCCCCCGCCGCAGTGGTTGGCACCGGGCATGAGGAACAGTCGGGCAAAGCTTTGCGCGGATTCGACCTTGCCCTTGCCCTTGCCCCTGTCCCTGCCCCTGCCCTCGCCCCCGTGCATCGCCCTGCTCATGTCTGTGTACCAGTCGACCATGTATTGCGGCGAGAAAGGTCCCCCGGTCTGCGGCTGCCAGATGACGACTTTGCCGCCGTGATTGCGGAACGCCGAAAGGTCCGTCGCGTTGGTATTCAAGAGATCCCAGCTCGACACCGGAAAGTCCGGAGCGGTCGCGAAGATCCGCTGCGCCAGGTCGTCAAGGTCCATGTTGAAGAGCTCGTTCGGCAGCCCGTCGTTGGCCGTCGGCGACGGAAGGTACGGCGGCGTCGCGTGAATGAGAGGGACCGCCCCGCCGCCGAGACTATAGAGAATCCCGCCGTTGGTGGCCTTGGTCACGTTGGGGACGAAGTTCGCGTTGTAGGAGCCGAGGTTCCACGAGCGCCAGCCGCCGTTGATGTTGGTCGCATCCGGCGCGTTGCAATCCACGGCGCTGGTGCAGCCCGCGATGCCGGGGTCCCACATCCACTTCGCGTACTGCGGCACTCCCCGCGAGTTCGGCGCGCCCTTGTCATACAAGTTGACCAGCGTCGTGATCTGGTCCGCGGTCAGGCAGGTCGGGGTTTTCCCTCCGACGCACTGCAGCGCGTCGAGTTTCGGCTTGACGCGCCGCGTCGTGCAGGCCTGGGAGTTGTTCACCATGCCGTCCGCGAGGCCGTCCAGAGCGTCGCACGCCGCAAGGATAGCGTTCGAAACGAGCTGCAGATCCTGCTGCGTATAGGTGTTGTTGATGTAAGGCACGCCGTAGCCCGAGATCAGCCCCATGGACGTCGCGAGCGCCGAGAGCTGATGGGCGAAGTACGCGGTCTTCACCCCGGCTTTCGGGAATCCGAGCGCCGGGTCGCCGACGACGGAGCCGTTGAAGTAGGTCGGCAAGCGCTGCGTCACCATCATCGCCTCGCGCCCGCCCATCGAGCAGCCCTCGAAGTACGAATACGCGGGGGCCTTGCCGTAGT
Source organism: uncultured beta proteobacterium (assembly GCA_963832685.1). Lineage (GTDB taxonomy): Bacteria > Pseudomonadota > Gammaproteobacteria > Burkholderiales > SG8-39 > DAHVFK01. The sequence continues at coordinate 11,703 of CAWHUZ010000017.1, read as the reverse complement.
AGAGGTCGACCAGCCGCTTCGCGGTCTGCGTGGTCACGTCGATCGCGTTGTAGGCGAAGTCGACCCGCGCGAGGTAGTCGCTGCCGAAGGCCGCGCCGCCGCCGGCGAGCGGGTCGCTGTTGACGAAACCGCTGTGGCCGGAGTCGTTCGCGGCCTCCGCGTAGCCCTGCGCCAGGCGCGACGTGGTCCCCGGAACGCTGCCGTCGGTACCGCCGCCCCCCGGCATGTAGAACTTGCTGTTCCAGGCTTGCGGCAGGCGCGCCTGCCAGGTGATCGCGTAGGTGTAGCGGCTCACCGGGGCGCCCGGGCTCGTTTCCTGGCCCACGCGTCCGGCATTGATCGTGCCGTTGATCAAGCAGTGCGCCGGTACGCTCGAAGTCGCCGCCACGGCGGTGACCGACGTAATCACCGTGTTCGGCACCGGCAGCGCGCCCGCCGCGAACGAGTCCGCGGCGCAGGCAACGACCGGCGTTTTCGCCAATGCGACTTTGAGGCCGGCCACCGGGTGCCTGTCGCGCCGGCTCTCGAACACCTCGAAGCTGTTGATCCCGGGCCGCAAGCCGGTCACCGTGCCGGTCAGGGCCTGCGCGCCGTCAGGCGCGAGGAGAAAGGTCACGTCGTCGCCGTTCAGGGTCACGACCAGCTTGCGCAGCGCTCTGCGCGACTGCGCGCTCACACTCACCGCAATACTGTCCCCGTCGGTGACGAAGATCGGGTCGGGCGCGTTCAGGCTGACGATGGAATAACCCCCGCCCTCGTCCGCGTCCCCGGCAAGGGCCCCGCCCGCAGCGGCGGCCAGAAAAAGCGGCAACACGCACCGCAGTATCCGTTTCATGGTCCCCCTCCATTCGTTCGCCGGGCTGCCCGAGCCACTCAAACGCCCGTTTGTTCGGTCAATCTACGCCGCCGCCCGGACGACAGTCAATAGCTCTGTTGACCGCCCCATGGGAATCGTCTATATAGGGACCGCCCTGAGAAGGAGGAGGAGATATGGACCGCAGAACCTTTAATAGAAACGTCGTCGCGGCCGGAGCCGCCGCCGCGCTATCACCATTCGGCATCGCACGCGCCGCATCCAAGCTCAAAGTCGGCGTTCTGCTGCCGCGCTCGAGCTACGAGGCCCTGATCGGGCAGTCCTGCCAGCTCGGCGTGGACCTCGCCCCGGCGGTGCTCAAGTCGATGCTCGGGGTCGACATCGAGATCATGAACGCCGACACCGAGTCGAACGTCAACACCGCGCGCACCCGCGCCGAGCGCCTGATCCAGGAGGGCGCGCACGTGCTGGTCGGCGCATTCGACTCCGGCCAGACCGCGGCCATCGCCCAGGTCGCCGAGCAGCGCGGCGTGCCGCTGGTGGTCAACATCGCCGCCGCGCCGCAGATCACCGAGCAGGGCTACAAGTTCGTGTTCCGCAACTTCCCGACCGCGATCGACCTCGTTCGCAACGGCCTGTCGCTCATCGGCGATCTGTTCCACGCCACCGGCGTCGAGGCGCGCACGGCGGTCTTCATGCACGTCAACGACACCTTCGGCCAGGCGATGACGGGCGGCATCATGAAGACGCTGCCGCACCTGAAGCAGCTGCCGTTCAAGATCGTCGACACGATCGCCTACGACCCGGCGGCGAAGGACCTTTCGGTCGAGGTGTCCAAGGCCAAGGCGGCGAACGCCGACTTCCTGCTGCTGGTGTGCAGGCTCAACGACTCGATCGTGCTGCGCCGCGATATGGTGAAGCAGCGCTGGCACCCGATGGGCGTGGTCGACCCCGGCTCGCCCGGGATCTACGAGGAGCAGTTCGCCAAGTCGCTCGGCAAGTACGCCAACTACGTCGTCGACAATCCCCCCTGGTACAACCCCAAGGGGGCGCTGACCGGCATGCTCGAGGAGGCGTTCCGCAAGCGCAATCCCGGCGAGAAGTTCGTCTACCACGGCCTGAACGCCGGCTACACCTTCGAGGCGATCATGATCGCCGCCGACGCCTTCAGGCGCGCCGGCAGCACCGACCCGAAGGCGCTCGCCGACGCGATCCGCGCCACCGACATCGACAAGCGCGTGATGCTGGGCGGGCCGATCAAGTTCAACGCCAAGGGCCAGGTCGAAGGCAATATGTCGGCCTGCGTCCAGATCCTGGACGGCACGCCCAGGGTCGTATTGCCCGAGTATGCGGCGGAAGCGAAGCCGGTGTTCCCCTGGCCAGAGTATAAGGGGGCGTGAGCGCTACCCTCGTCGCGAACGTCATCATCGCGGGCCTGCTGACCGGGCTCGTTTACGGGCTGATGGCCCTCGGGCTGTCGGTCATCTTCGGCGTCGTGCGCGTGGTCAATTTCGCGCACGGCGAGATGATGACGATCGCGATGTACGCCGCGGTGCTGCTGTTCGGGGCCTTCAAGCTCGACCCTATCCTGGCCGCGCTGCCCGTGGCGGCGCTGTTCTTCGCCCTCGGCTACGCACTGCAGGCGGGCCTGATCAACCCGTTCATCACCCGCCCGGAGCACTCGCAGTTCATCCTGCTGGTGGCGGTGGCGACGATCCTCAGCAACGTCATGCTGATGGTGTTCGGCCCCGACGCGCGCAACGTGCAGACCGACTACCAGCTCGATTCGTGGGCGCTGGGCCAGATCATCGTCGACAAGGCGCGTGTGTTTGCCGCGCTCAGCGCGCTCGTCACCGCCGCGGGCCTGTTCGCGTTCTTCCGCTTCTCGCGCACCGGCACCGCGATCCGCGCCTGCGCCGACAACCACCTCGGCGCGCGCATCGTCGGCCTGAACGTCAAGCACCTGTACGCATTCACCTTCGGCATCGGCGCCGCCTGCGTCGCGGTCGCCGGCTGCATGATGACGCTGCTGGTGGAGGTCGCGCCCTCGGTCGGCCCCAGCTACACCCTGCTCGGGTTCGTGATCGTGATCGTCGGCGGCCTGGGATCGATGCCGGGCGCGCTGCTGGGCGGCGTGCTGATCGGCGTTTCCGAGGCGCTCGCGGGCCTGTTCATCGACCCCTCGGCCAAGAGCATGATCAGCTTCGCGCTGCTGATCGTGGTGCTGCTGTTTCGCCCGCAGGGCCTGCTCGCGAGGACGGCGTGAACGCCCGGCTGCTGCTGGGGGCGCTGGCGGCGGTCCTGGTCGCGCTTCCCTACATGGCGGGCAACTACGTTCTATCGGTCGCCACCCTCGCGCTCTACTTCGCCTTCACCGGGCAGGCCTGGAACGTGATGATGGGCTTCGCCGGCCAGCTCTCGCTCGGCCACTCGCTCTTCGTCGGGCTCGGCGCCTACACCGCGGCGGCGCTGTTCGTGAAGTTCGGCATCGGGCCCTGGGCCGGGCTCTGGCTGGCGATCGCGGTGTGCGTGGCCGCGGGCGCGGCGATCGGCCTGCTCGCCTTCCGCTTCGGCATCTCCGGGGTCTACTTCGCGCTGCTCACGATCGCCTTCGCCGAGTTCACCCGCATCGGCTTCGACCACATCGGCTGGCTCGGCGGCCCGGGCGGGCTGTTCCTCAAGGTCGGGCAGCGCACCAGCATCGACCTCGCCAACCTGCGCGGCACGCCAACCATGTTCTACTACGTCATGCTGGCGCTCACCGCCGGCGCGTTCGCGCTCTGCGCCTGGCTGCTGCGCAGCCGCGCCGGCTACTACTGGCAGGCGATCCGCGAGGACGAGGACGCCGCGCGCGCGCTCGGCATCAACACCTTCCGCTGGAAGCTGCTGGCGGTCACGATCAGCGCGGCGATGACCTCGCTCGCCGGGGTGTTCTTCGCCTTCTACTACAACAACCTGTTCCCGGAGCAGATCTTCCAAATCAGCCAGTCGATCGAGATCATTCTCGGCCCGATCGTGGGCGGCGTGGGCACCCTGTTCGGGCCGATCCTGGGCGCGGCGCTGCTCACCGCGCTGGCCGACTCGCTCTACAATTTCGTCGGCGCCATGGGATGGGACATCCCGGGCGTGAAGCAGGTGTTCTACGGCGTGATCCTGCTGCTGGTGGTGATGTTCCTGCCCAACGGCATCTGGCCGCCGATCGCGAAGCGCTTCGGCCTGGGGCGCAAGGCCTGACATGGCGCTGCTCGAGCTGCGCTCCGTGTCGAAGTCCTTCCGCGGCCTGCGCGCGGTCGTGGGCGCGTCGTTCGGCATGCCCGAGGGCGGGCTGACGGCGCTGATCGGGCCGAACGGCGCCGGCAAGACCACCATCTTCAACATGGCGGCCGGGGTGTACGCGCCCGACGCGGGCGAGATCCTGTTTACCGGGCGCCGCATCGACCGCCTGCGCCCGGACCAGGTCTGCGCCGCGGGAATCGGGCGCACTTTCCAGGTGGTCAAGCCCTTCGCCGGCCTGTCGGTGCTCGACAACGTGATCGTCGGCGCGCTGCGGCGCGAGCGGCGCGTGCCCCAGGCGCGCCGCCGCGCGCTCGAGATCCTGGAATCGCTCGGCCTCGGCGCCAAGCGGGATCTTCCCGCGTCGTCGCTCACGCTGCCGGATCGGAAGCGCCTCGAGGTCGCGCGCGCGCTCGCGACCGGCCCGCGCCTGCTGCTGCTGGACGAGGTGATGGCGGGGCTCAGGCCGACCGAGTGCGACCAGATGGTCGAGGTGTTCCGCGAGCTCAACCGCGGCGGCCTGACCATCCTGCTGATCGAGCACGTGATGCGCGCGGTGATGGCGCTCGCGCGCCAGGTGGTGGTGCTGCACCACGGCGAAATCATCGCGCAGGGCGCGCCGGCCGAGGTGGTGCGCAACCCCGCGGTGCTCGAGTGCTACCTGGGCGAGGAGACCGAGCTGTGAGCGCGCCGCTGCTCGCGGTACGCGCGCTCGACGTGTACTACGGCGACGCGCAAGCGCTCGCGGGCGTCTCGCTCGAGGTGCCGCAGGGGGAGATCGTCGCCATCGTCGGCGCCAACGGCGCCGGCAAGTCCTCGCTCATCCGCGCGATCGCGGGCATCGAGCGGGTGCGTTCCGGGAAGGTTCTGTTCAGACAAGCGGACATTACAAGATTGCAGTCCCATCAGATCTGCAATCTCGGCATCGGCCAGGTGGCGGAGGGCCGCCAGGTGTTTCCCTCGCTCAGCGTGGCGCAGAACCTGGCGATGGGCGGCCTGCTGCCGCGTGCGCGCGCCGCCGCCGCGCGCACGCTGGACGAGGTCTACGCCCTGTTCCCGCACCTCGCCGAGCGCCGCGGCCAGCTCGCCGGCACCCTGTCCGGCGGCGAGCAGCAGATGCTCGCGATCGGCCGCTGCCTGATGGGCCAGCCCGAGCTGATCATGTTCGACGAGCCTTCACTCGGCCTGGCGCCGACCGTGGTGCAGGAGGTGTTCCGCACCATCCGCATGCTGCACGCCAAGGGGCTCACCATCCTGCTGGTGGAGCAGAACGTCGCGCTCTCGCTCAAGCTCTCGCAGCACGCCTACGTGCTCGAGAACGGCAGCATCGTGATGTCGGGCTCGGGCAGCGATCTGCTGCACGACGACCGCGTGCGCCAGGCCTACCTCGGGCTCTAGCCTCAGTACATGCGGGCGCGGAACAGCCACGCCGCGAGCGACAGGCTCACGGCGCCGATCAGCGCCATCGGCCACAGCTCGTGCACCAGGATCCCGATCGGCACGCCTTCCAGGAACAGCTTGCGCAGCACCACCAGGAAGTAGCGCAGCGGGTCGATGTAGGTCAGCAGCCGCACCGCGGCCGGCATGTTGGCGATCGGGGTGGCGAAGCCGGACAGGATCACCGCCGGCACCATGAACAGGAACGCGCCCAGCAGCCCCTGCTGCTGGGTCGCCGCGAGGGACGAGATCATCAGCCCCATGCCGACCGCCGAGAGCAGGAACAGCGCCAGCCCGAGGTAAAGCGTGGCGATATTTCCCAGCAGCGGGATGCGGAACCACAGCACCGCTATGGTCGCGATCGCGCTCGCCTCTATCATGCCGATGATGAAGCCCGGCAGCGCCTTGCCCGCGAGCACCTCGAACGGGCGCAGCGGCGTCACCATGAGCTGGTCGAAGGTCCCCTGCTCGCGCTCGCGCGCCACGGTGAGGCCGGTCAGCAGCATGGTGATCAGCAGGGTGAGGATGCCGACGATCCCGGGCAGGAAGAACCAGCGGCTCTCCAGGTTGGGATTGAACCAGGCGCGCGTTTCGAGCCGCGCCGGCGCGCGCGGCAGCCCGTGCGCGTCGCTCCAGGCCTCGTTGAAGGCGCCCACGATGTTGCGCACGTAGCCCACCGCGACCAGCGCGGTGTTCGAATTGCGCCCGTCCACGATCAGCTGCAGCGTCGCGGGATGGCCGCTCGCGAGCCGGCGCTCGAACTGCGGCCCGATGTGGATCACCAGCAGCACCTCGCGGCTGTCGACCAGCGGGGCGATCTCGCCGTTGGAGCGGATGCGCACGGCCTCGCGGAAGCTCGCCGAACCGCGGAAGCCCGCCTCCAGCGCGCGCGACACGGCGCCGCCGTCCTCGTTGTAGATGGCGTAGGGCACCTGCTTCAGGTCGTAGGTCGCGGCGTAGCCGAACACCAGCAGCTGGATCATCGGCGGCACGACCAGCAGCAGGCGGCTGCGCGCGTCCTTGAGCACGGCCAGGAATTCCTTCTTCACCAGCGCTGCGATCCGCCCCCACACGGCGCTCACTCCAGCCGCTTGCGCGCGCGGCGCCAGGTCAGGCCGAGGAAGATCAGGGCCATGAGCGCGAGCGCGAGCGTGTTGGGCACGATCACCGACCAGATGTCGCCGGCGAGGAACAGCGTGGTGACGATGGCGACGAAGTAGCGCGCCGCGAAGAGATGGGTAATCGCGCGCACCACCGCCGGCATGTTGCCGATCTCGAAGATCATGCCCGAGAGCAGGAACGCCGGCAGGAAGGTCGTGATCAGCGCCACCTGCCCGGCGACGTACTGGCTGCGCGCCACGCTCGAAATCAGCAGCCCCATGCCGAGCGCGACCAGCAGGAACACGGACGAGGTCGCGAGCAGCAGCCAGAACGATCCCAGCAGCGGCACCCCGAACAGCCAGCGCGCCATCGCCACCGACAGCAGCATGCCGCCGATGCCGAGCACGAAGTAGGGCACCAGCTTTCCGACCATGATTTCGCCCGCGGCGACCGGGGTCACCAGCAACGCCTCCATCGTGCCGCGCTCCCACTCGCGCGACATCACCATCGCGGTCAGCAGCGCCCCGGTCAGGGTCATGATCACCACCATCAGCCCCGGCACGAGGAAGTTGCGGCTCCTCAGGTCCTGGTTGAACCACACGCGGTGCTCGACGCGCACCGGGACCGGCGGGTCGAGCCCCTGCGCGGCCGCGCGCCGCGCGAGCCAGGTCGACAGCGCGCCGTCGAGGTAGCCCTCCACCAGGCGCGCGTTGTTGGCGTCGACGCCGTTCACGATCACCTGCACTTTCGCGCCCGCGGCGCCGCGCTCGCGCGGCGCGAAATCCCCGCGCAGGTGCACGATCGCGTCCACCGAGCCCGCGAGCAGCGCCTCGGTGGCCGGCCCCATGCCGTCCATGCGCCTGGGCGAGAAATAGCGCGAGCCCTCGAACGAGGCGGCGAGATCCGCGGCGTCGGCGCCGGGCTGCTCGATCACCACCGCCACCGGCACGTGGTCGACGTCGAGCGACAGGCCGTAGCCGAACAGCAGCAGCAGCGCGACCGGCATCACGAACGCGATCGCGATGCTGCTCGGGTCGCGCAGGATCTGCAGGAACTCCTTGCGCACCAGTCCGCGCAGCCGCATCGCCCTGCCGCCGCGCGCGCTCATGGGCTAACCTCGGCGCCCGCGCCGGCCGCGCCGGCGCCCTCGATGAGATGGATGAACGCGTCCTCCATGGTCGGCTCGGGCGCGCCGTCGGCGCGCGCGCGAGCCTTGATCTCGGCCGGCTTGCCGGTGGCCAGGATCTCGCCCGCGGCCATGATCGCCAGCCGGTCGCAGTACTCCGCCTCCTCCATGAAGTGCGTCGTCACCAGCACCGTCACGCCGCGGTGCGCGAGCGCGTTGATGCGGCGCCAGAACTCGCGCCGCGCGAGCGGATCGACGCCCGAGGTGGGCTCGTCGAGGAAAAGGATCTCGGGCTCGTGCATCAGCGCGCAGGCCATCGCCAGGCGCTGCTTGTAGCCGAGCGCGAGGTCGGCGCTCGCCGCATCCGCGGCCTCGGCGAGCTCGAAGCCCTCCAGCGCCCAGCCGATGCGCTCGGCGCGGCGCGCGCCGGCGAGGCCGTAGGCGCCGGAGAAGAACTCGAGGTTCTGGCGCACGCTGAGGTTGCCGTAGAGCGAGAACTTCTGCGACATGTAGCCGATGCGGGCGCGCGCCGCGGCCGCGCCGTGGCGCAGGTCCACACCCGCCACGCGCAGGCTGCCCGCGCTCGCGGGCAGCAGCCCGCACAGCATGCGGAAGGTGGTCGACTTGCCGGCGCCGTTCGCCCCCAGCAGGCCGAAGATCTCGCCCCGGCGCACCTCGAAGCTGACGTTCTTCACGGCGTAGAAGTCGCCGAAGCGGCGCTGCGCGTCGCGCACCTCGATCACCAGCTCATCGCCCCGGGGAATGTCCTTTTCGTGCACAGCCGTCTCGCCGATTACTTCTTTCGGCGCTTTGCGTTCGAGCAACAAGGCGACGAAGGCGTCCTCGAAGCGCGGCGCGACCGGCTCGACGCGCGCGCCGGGGAGCTCGGGCGGCGCGGCGCCGGCCTCGGTCACCAGCCGCACGTCGCCGCCCTGGATCAGCGCGTCGATCACCCCGGGCGCGCGCTCGGCGGCCTCCTGCAACGCGCGCTTGCCCCCCGCGGCGCCGTGCGCCAGGAAGCTGCGGCCGCGCATCGGCGCGCTGAGCGCCGCGGGCTCGCCCTCCTCGAGCGCTTCGCCTTCGTGCAGCAGCAGCACCCGGTCGCAGCGCTCGGCCTCGTCCAGGTAGGCGGTCGAGAGCAGTACGCTCATGCCCTCGCTCTTCACCAGCCGGTACACGATCTGCCACAGCTCGCGGCGCGAGACCGGGTCGACGCCGACCGTCGGCTCGTCCAGCAGCAACAGCTCGGGCGCGCGTACCAGCGTGCACGCCAGGCCCAGCTTCTGCTTCATTCCGCCCGACAGGCGTCCCGCGAGGCGCGCGGTGAAGGGCTCGAGCCCGGTCATCCTCATCAGCTCGGCGTAGCGCGCAGCGCGCGCCGCGCGCGGCACGCCCTGCAGGTCGGCGTACAGGTCGAGGTTCTCCTGCACGCTCAGGTCCTCGTACAGGCCGAAGCGCTGCGGCATGTAGCCCAGGCTCGCCTGCACCTCGAGCGACTGGCGCGTGGCGTCCAGCCCGAGCGCGGTGATGCTCCCGGCGTCCGGCACGAGCAGCCCGGCGACGAGCCGCATGAGCGTGGTCTTGCCCGCGCCGTCGGGGCCGACCAGCCCCATCACCAGCCCGCGCTCCATCTTCAGGCTCACGCCCCGCAGCGCATGCACCTCGCGCTTGCCGGCGCGAAATGTCTTCTCTACCCCCGCCAGCTCGAGCACCGCCTGCGGTGCGCTCATTCAGGCGCCGCCGCGGCAGGGGTCTTCGGCCGACGCGGGCTGATCGGGCGCTATCGTCACGGTGGCGGGCATGCCCAGGCGCAGGCCGTCGGAGGGCGCGCATACGAACACCCGCACCTGGTAGACCAGGGTGGTACGCACTTCGCGCGTCTCGACCGATTTGGGGGTGAACTCCGCCGTGGGCGAGATGTAGCCGACCCAGCCGCGGTAACGCTTGCCGGGATGGCTGTCGGTGCTCACCTCGGCGCGGCTGCCCGGGCGCAGCTTGCCGAGATCGGTCTCGGGCACGTAGACGCGCACCCACAGCGGGTCGATGAGCGCGAGCGTGTAGGCGGGCTTCTGCGGCGAGGCCATGTCGCCCGGCTGGAGCACGCGGCTCTCGATCACGCCCGCCGACGGCGCGTGCAACTCGGCTTCCGCAAGATCGCGCCGCACCACCGCGAGCGCGGCGGCGTTCGCCTCGAGCGTCGCCTTCGCCGCCGCGATGTCCTCCTTGCGCGGACCCATCACGACCAGGCTCAGCGCCTCGCGCACGCTCTTGAGCCGCGCCGCGGCGGCCTCCGCCGCGGCGCGCGCGTCGTCGGCCTGCTGCTGGGCCACGAAGTGCTTCGCCGCCAGGTCGCGCGCCCTGGCGGAGTTGCGCTCGGCGTTCGCCGCGTCCACCCTCGCGGCCGCGGCGTCGGCGCGCGCCTTGGCGATCTCCTGCGGCAGCGCGCCGGCCTCGAGGCGCGCCACCACCTCGCGCTGCGCGGCGAGTTGCGCCGCGACCTGCGCCTCGACGTGGCCCAGCCGCTCGGTGTCGAGCGCCGCGAGCAGCTGCCCCTTCTCGACGCGCTCGCCCTCGCGCGCGAGCATTCGCGTCACGCGCCCGGCCGAGTTGAACGCCAGATCGACCTGGCGGATATCGACGTTGCCGTGGAGCACGATCTCGCCGCTCGCGGCCGGCACCGCGCGATGCGTCCACCACCAGGCGCCGGCGCCGAGCGCGGCGGCGAGGAGCAGAACGACGAGAGGGAGTGCCCGGGCCTTCATTGCGGGAATGACAGAATCGTCGGCTGCTAGGATACCGCATGCCGAGACGTGCGATCATTGTGTCGACGAAGGAGGCCGCAATGGAACCTGACAGCGCTCAACGACGCCGCAACCTCCTACGCATGCTCGCCGCCGCGGGCGCGCTCGCATTCCTGCTCGCGAGCTGCGGCGAAGAGTCGCCTCCGCCGCCGCCCGAGCCGCAGGCCGCCGCGCCGGCACCCACGTCGCAAGCTCAGCCCGCGCCCGCTCCGATCGCCGCCGCCGCGCCGGCGCCGGCGCCCGTGGTCGAAAAGGTCTACAAGCCGGATCCGGACAAGGCGCTCGCGGCGAAGGTGCAGGACGCGCTGCGCGCCGCGCTCGGCTCGCTCGCGGACGGCATCGACGTCACCGCGAGCGGCGGCAGGGTCACGCTGTGGGGCACCGTGCCCGAGACCGCCAAGCGCAGGAAGGCGCTGCGCGCCGCGACCGGCGTCAAAGGCGTCAAGTCGGTGAGGGACAACATGGCGCTCGTGTCGGGCTCCTGACGTGTTCGGCAACCTGCCGCCCGTCACGCGCGGGCTGATCCTCGCCAACGTCGTCGTCTACCTGCTGCAGGCGATGATCGGCGACTCGATGATCGTCTACCTCGGGCTGTGGCCGCTCAGCACCGCATCGGTCTACGGCGGCATACCGGGTTTCCAGCCCTGGCAGGTGATCACCTACGGCTTCCTGCACGGCAGCGTGATGCACATCTTCGTCAACATGTTCGCGCTCTACATGTTCGGCGGACAGCTCGAGCGCCTGTTCGGACCGAAGCGCTTCCTCAACCTGTACCTCGCGAGCATCATCGCCGCGGCCGCATCGCAGCTCGTCTACGCCCAGTTCACCGGCGCCGATCCCTATCCCACGATCGGCGCCTCGGGCGGCGTGTTCGGCGTGCTGCTCGCGTTCGCGATGTACTTCCCGCGCCAGACGATCGTGCTGCTGATCCCGCCGATTCCGATGCCGGCATGGCTCTTCGTGCTGCTGTACGGCGCGCTCGAGCTGTTCCTCGGCGTCACCCGCACGCAGGCGGGCGTGGCGCACTTCGCGCACCTGGGCGGAATGCTCGGGGCGTGGCTGCTGATCCAGTACTGGCGCGGCCGCCCGCCGTTCGGGCGCAAGCGCTGAAGCGCCGCTAGGCGGGCATCACCCAGTCCAGCGCGGCCTGT
>CAWHUZ010000016.1:0-67549 GCA_963832685.1 uncultured beta proteobacterium | reverse complement strand
GCGCGCTCGAACAGCTCGTCCTTGCCGACCAGGGCCGCCCCCGCCGCCGCGGCGCGCTCGCGGGTGAGGTTCGGGCTCCAGGCGAGCACTTCCATGCCGAATGCCGCGCCGATGCGCGCCATGCGCGCGCCGAGCTTGCCCAGGCCGAGCAGCCCCAGGCGCCGGCCCTCGAGCACCATGCCGCCGGCGACGCCCTGGTGCCAGCGCCCGGCGCGCATGCCGCGCTCGGCCTTCGCCAGGTCGCGCGCGGCGGCGATGATCAGCCCCCAGGCAAGCTCGCTGGTGGAGGCGCCCGTGTCGCCGCCGCGCGTATGGCTCACCGGGATGCCGCGCGCGGCGCAGGCGTTCGCGTCCAGGCTCGGCGCGCGCACGCCGGTGAGCGTCACCAGCCTGAGCCTGGGCAGGCGCTCGATGAGGCTGCGCGGGAAAGGCGTGCGCTCGCGCATCAGGCACAGGATCTCGAACGGCGCGAGCCGCGCCGCGGCGTCCTCCTCGGAGGCGAAGGCGTCGTGGAACACCGTGATTTCGACCCCGCGCCCGCGCAGCCGCTCCCAGTCGGCGGATTTCAGGGCAAGGTGCTGGTAATCGTCGAGGATCGCAAGATTCAAGGTAAGAGGCAGGCGGCGTCAGGCAGTGCGGAGTCCGGCAATTCTAACGATTCCGACGGCGATCAGGGGGAGCACGAGACTGATCAGCGTGGCGCTGACCAGCAGCACGCCCACCTCGCTGTAGTCCGCCGGCACCACGATCTTGCCGCTGGCGTGGTCGAGCACGTCGCGCGTGACGACGAAGATCCGGTTCAGGTACTCGGTGCCGAGCTGCGCCGCCGACAGCGCGAGATTGGAGAACGAGGCCATCACCGCGAAGTAGGTCGCCTTGAGGTGCGCCGGCGCGGAGTTCGCGATCCAGGCCAGCATCGGGATCATCGCGATCTGCCCCAGCGGCGACTCGAGCGCGGTGTCGACCAGCGCGATGAAGCGCGCGCCGACCACGCCGCCGGTGTGCGCCGCGGTCCACTGGTGCAGGCCGTAGAACATGCCGATGATCGGCAGCCCGAGCGCGGTGCCGACGAGCGTGAGCATGACGATGATCTGCGCGATCGACTTCTCCGCCATGTAGCGGCGGAAAATGAACATCCCCGCGAGCGTGAGCACGGAGGCGATGAGCGAAAGCTCGGCGAGGAAGGACTGGTCGAACTTGAGCTGGTCGATCATCCACCAGGTCGAGCCCGCGCCGGGCCCGGGCGTGGCGCGGAACACGAACAGCACCAGCGCGGTCGCCACCAGCACCTCGCGCGCGGCGGGCTCGAGCTCGCGCGCCAGCCGCCAGAGCAGGAACAGCAGCACTCCGAGCGAGGCAGTGAAGATGATCTCCTTGGCGTAGCGAAGAGGCGACAGCCCGACCGCGACGGTGATCAGCGCGAACGCGAGGCTGCCCCCGAGCACCCACCAGTTGGGCTCGGTCTTCTCCTCGCCGTGCACCGCGAGCAGGCGCTCGATCTCGGCCTCGGCGAAGCCTTGCCGGCGCAATCGCGCCCACTGCCTGCGCTGCAGCACGGCGGCGAGCGCGACGCCCAGCAGCGAGACCGCGGGAATGATCAGGGCGAGCTCGTAGATCCGGGTGTAAAGCGCCGCCTTGTGCGCCTGCGGCAGCGCGCTCGCGCCCTGGAACAGGATCACGTTGGCGAGCGCCACCAGCACGCTGCCGCCGATGATCGCGACCCGCCCCAGGGTCTGCATCGTGGTGTGCATCAGCTTGCGCCCGGCCGCGTCGTAGGGCTTTCCGGCGCGGTCCACGCGCGGCACCGCCTCGACCGTCATCGCGTCGGCGACCGCGTCCTGCACCATGTAGCCGCTCGGCGCGAGCAGCACGGCGAGCACGAACCAGTGCGGCACCGGCATGAGCGCGCGCATCGCCGCGGTGTGCCCGATCAGGCCGATCATGATCAGCAGGCTGGCCGCGATCAGCGCCGCGCCGAAGACCACCAGCCAGGCCTTCCAGCGCCAGATCAGGTCGACCAGGTGCCCGACCGGCATCTTGAGCGCCCACGGGATGCCGGCCCAGAAACCGAGCGCGGCGAGGAAGGCGGGCGAAAGGCCGAGGTACTCCTTGACGAAGAAGGTGCCGACGATCCCGGTCAGGCCGGAAATGCCCGCGGCCAGGTAGACCATGAGCGGCGGCAGGTAGGACAGCCGCAGCTCGCGCCCGAGCTCGAGGACGTTGCGCGCGAACCAGCGCGAGATGCGCTCAGAAATTGACGTTGTTGCCGCCCTTGAGCTTGAGCATCTGGCGCGCGTCGTCCGGCGTCGCGACGCTCAGCCCCAGCTCCTCGAGGATGCGGCGCACTTTCGTCACCTGCTCGGCGTTCGAGCGCGCGAGCTGGCCCTTGCCGATCCACAGGCTGTCCTCCAGCCCGACGCGCACGTTGCCCCCCATCACCGCCGAGAGCGCCGCGATCTGCATCTGGTTGCGTCCCGCGCCCAGCACCGACCAGAGGTAGGCGTCGCCGAACAGCCGGTCCGCGGTGCGCTTCATGTGCAGCACGTCCTCCGCGTGCGGCCCGATGCCGCCGCGAATGCCGAACACCGACTGGATGAAAAGCGGCGGCTTGAGCAGCCCGCGATCGAGGAAGTGCGCCGCGCTATAGAGGTGCCCGATGTCGTAGCACTCGATCTCGAAGCGCGTCATGTTGTCGTTGCAGGAGCGCAGGATGTGGGCGATGTCCTTGAACGTGTTCTTGAAGATGCGGTCGTCGCTCTCCGCCAGGTAGGGCTTTTCCCAGTCGTGCTTGAACTCCTTGTAGCGTCCGATCATCTCGTACAGGCCGAAGTTCATCGAGCCCATGTTGAGCGAGGCGACCTCGGGCTTGAGCTTCGCCGCCGGCTGCAGCCGCTCCTCGACCGTCATGGTCGGCGCGCCGCCGGTGGTCAGGTTGATCACCACGTCGCAGCTATCCTTGATCAGCGGCAGGAACTGGCGGAACACGTCCGGGTCCTGCGTCGGGCGGCCGTCCGCCGGCATGCGCGCGTGCAGGTGCACGATCGCCGCGCCCGCCTGCGCCGCGCCGACCGCGGCCTCGGCGATCTCGTCGGGCGTGATCGGCAGGTGCGGCGACATGGTCGGGGTGTGAATCGCGCCGGTGACGGCGCAGGTGATGATGACCTTGCCCTGGGCAGCAGCCATTGAAGCCTCCCTTTTCTTTTCTGTCCCTATACCATGTAACGCACGCCGCCGCAGACCGAGATGGCCTGCCCGCTGATGTGCCGGCCCGCCTCGCTGGCGAGGAACAGCGCCGTGTTCGCCACGTCCTGCGCGCTCACCATGGTGCGCAGGCTCACGCTTTCCAGCATGCGGCGGCGCACCTCGTCGCTGGACGTTCCCAGGCCCTTCGCCTTGGCCTCGATCACCCGCTCGACGCGCTCGCCCTCGACCACCCCGGGCTGGATGCAGTTCACGCGCACGCCGTCCGGGCCGGCCTCGGCGGCGAGGCTCTGGCTGAATCCGACCACGGCCCACTTCGCCGCGGCATAGGGCGTGCGCAGGGGGAAGGCGAGCCGCCCCGCGATCGAGGACAGGTTGATGATGCTGCCGCCGCCCGAGGCCTTGAGCAGCGGCATCGCGCGCCGCGTGCAGTAGAACATGCCGTTCAGGTCGACCGCGATGCAGCGCTCCCAGTCCTCGGGCCGGATGTCCTCGACCTTCGCCGTCGGCCCGGCGATGCCGGCGTTGTTGACCAGCACGTCCAGGCCGCCGAGCTCGCGCGCAACGTCGCCGAACAGGCGCTCGACGTCGTCGCGGCTGGCGACGTCCGCCCGGGTCTGGCTCACGCGCGGCAGGTCCTTGTTCGCCTGCGCGAGCGCTTTCTCGTCGACGTCGCAGATGTGCACGCGCGCGCCGTGATCGAAGAACGTCTGCGCGATCGCGCGCCCGATCCCCGCCGCGCCGGCGGTGACCAGCACGCGCAGTCCCTGGGCCGAGGTCTGCACGTCTTATCCTCCCGTCCGGCATGATACCGTGCGACATGCCCTTGCGCCTCGCCGAACCCGACGAGCCGCTCGCCGAAAGCGCGCAGCTCGCGCGCCGCCTCGCGCCACGGCTGTGCCGCGTCGATCCCGCCACGGGCGAGAGCTGCGCCTGGAACCACGGCCTGTGGCCGACCCTGCGCGTGCTGGGGCTGGTGCTGACCCCCGCGCACCACGCCGCCTTCTTTCACCGCGCGCTGGCCGCGGCGGCGCGCGAGGGCGAGCCGTTGAGGGTGCTGATCTCGGGCAGCGCGGATACCGGCATGCTGGCCCAGGTCTTCGCCGCGCTGCGTGCGCGCGGCGTGCAGGTGCTGGCAACGGTGCTCGACCTGTGCGAGACCCCGCTGGAGCTGAACCGACGCTACGCGGCGCGCGCCGGCGCGTCGATCGAGACCGTTCGCGCGGACGTCCTCGAGTACCGGCCGCGGGAAGCATTCGACGTCGTATGCACCCATTCCTTCCTCTCGATGTTCCCCGCGGAGAACAGGCCCGCGCTGGTCTCGCGCTGGCACGCCCTGCTCCGGCCGGGCGGCGTCGCGATCACGGTCAACCGCGTACGCGGGGAAGCCGCCGCCAGGAGCCTGGGCTTCGAAGGCGATCAGGCGCGCGCTTTTTGCGCCGCGGTGCGCGACGCTGCCGCGGCGCCAGCGTTTGCGGGAGACCGAGCGCAGCTCGCCGCGGACGCCGCGATCTACGCCGCGCAGCGGCGCATCCATCCGGTGCGCTCGGCGCAGGACGTGCGCGCGTTGTTCGAGAGCGCGGGATTCGAGCTCGCGGAGCTTTCCTGCGCGCCGCTCGCCGAGCGGCCCGCGGCGCGCGCCGGCGGCCCGACGCTGCCCGCCGACGGCGATTACCTGCACATCATCGCGCGGCGTCCAGCTCGCTGACGAAATCCTCGTACTTGCCGCCTGCGCTGCGCTCGATGCGTTCGGGATAGGCGAAGGCGATGCGGAATCCCGGCGGCAGGCGCGAAAGCGCGCGTTCTTCCAGCCGGCGTTCCTGCTCGGCGCTCAGCGGCGACGCCACCACCAGCCTCAGCTCGACCAGGTCGAGCGCCTTCTGCACCGCCTGGTGCTGGAGCACCGGCGCGATGTCGCCAAAGCCGCGGCCTCCGAACAGGGGCCAGAAACGCCTGCCGTCCGCGGTCACGAGCATGTTGCGCACGCGGCCGAGCACGCGCTTGAGCACCGGCAGGCCGCGGCCGCAGGCGCAGGGCTCGCCGAGCTCGGCGTAGTCGCCCAGCTCGTAGCGCACCAGAGGGGTGGCGAAATTGTGCAGCGGGGTGAGCGCCACGCGCCCGACCTGGCCCGGGGCGCAGGGCGCGCCCTGCTCGTCGAGCACCTCGACCAGCACGCCTTCGGACTGCACGTGGTAGTGCTCGCCCTCGGGGCACTGCAGCGCGATGTAGCCGCACTCCTCCGCCGAGTACATGTCGGTCAGCGGCACGCCCCAGGCTTCGCGGCACAGCGCGCGCGTCTCGGGATCGAGCGATTCGCCCAGGGTGCGCACTTCGCGCAGCTCGCGCAGCGCGACGCCGCGCGCGAGGGAAGCGCGCGCGAGCTCGGCCACGCTCGAGGGGTAGCTGAGCAGGTAGGCGGGCTGCTCGCGCTCGAGCCAGGCGAGCTGGGCGTCGATGTCGGTCTGCGGGCCGAGCATGACGCAGGGCCCGGTCTCGATCAGGCCGGCGGTCGCCGCACCCCAGTTCGGCGCCTCGCCCGGCGCCAGCCCCTGGCGGATCACCGCGAGCTTGCGGCGCAGGTCGCGCCGGTGCCAGTGGTGGTCGCGCAGGGTGATTGCGGCCCACATGAGCGCGGTGAGTCCGGTCTTGCGCACGCGCACCGGGCTGCCGGTCGCGCCCGAGGTGCGCGACTCCGACAGCGCGCCGTGCTCGGGCGGGACCGCGGCGCTGTTGAGCGCGTCGAACTCCTGCTGCAGCGCGCGCCGCGGCAGCAGCGGCAACTCGGCGAAGCGCCCGGCGCTCAACTGGCGCGCCGGGTCGTAGCGCCCGGCCCAGTGCTCGCGGTACCACGGCACGCTCGCCCAGGCGTGCGCGAGCAGCGCCTCGAGCTGGCGCAGCTGCAGCGCGCGCAGCGCGGCGGCGTCGAGCCGCTCCGAGCGCTCGAGCTGCAGCAGCAGCGCGAGCGCCGCCGCGCCGGCCGGCGCGGGCAGCGCGGGCCAGGTCGCGCCCGGGATCGCCGAACGGAGCTCCCACGCCGGCGGCTGGCGCGGCGCGCTCATGCCGCCTGCCCCGCCATCGCGCTCTCGCAGCGCGAGACCACGGTCGCGAGGGCCGCGCGGCGGTCCTGCGCCGCGTAGCGCAGCGCGAACGCGCGCGCGGCTTTGCCGTAGCCGGCCTTGCCGAGCTCGCCGAGCGCGGCGGCGAAGTCCGGCCGCGCGGCGTCCGGCGCGATGCCCAGGCCCGCCCCCATGCGCACCACGCGGCGCGTGATCAGGAACTGCTCGAGCTGGGTCGGCAGCATCAGCAGCGGCTTGCCCGCGAGCAGCGCCTGCGCGCTCATCTGGTGGCTGCCGTGGCAGATCACGATGTCGGCCTGCGGCAGCAGGCGGCTCGCCGCCATCGGCGCGAGGGCGATGCGCACCGTGCCGCCTTCGTGCCGCGCGCGCAGCGCCGGGTCGATGTCGCGGCAGAGCATGAGAGTCGCGATGCGCATGCGCTCGAGCGTCTCGATCAGGGCCTCGAGCGCGGGGTAATAGCGGTAGACGTAGGCGAAGGCGCGCGCGCCGCCGCCCGCGGGCCAGGCCGGCTCGTCCGCGCCCTCGCCCGTTTGCGGGATGCCGAAGTATTCCGCCGGCCCGCGCTCGGGGTAGATGTCGAGCTCCGGATAGGTGAGCAGCATCGTGCGGTCCGCGAACAGCTCGCCGATGGTGGCGATCGGCGGCGCGCCGTGCGCCGCGAGCACGCCGTTGATCGCGTCTAGTACCGCGCGGTCGGCCGCAAGCAGGCGCGCGCGCGGCGCCGGCTCCCAGTCGCGCAGCGGCGGCGAGGGCAGCGCCGGCGGCGGCACGTGAAAACCCTGCGAGGCCTCGAAGCTCGGGATGCCGAGCGTGCGCGCGGCGATGTGCGCCGCCGGCGCGACGTTTGCGATCACCGCGTCCGACTGCGCGAGGCGCTCGCGCCAGGCGTCCACCAGCCGGCGCAGCGCGTCCGGGTACTGGTAGCCGAAATTGTGCAGGATCTCGCCGAAGTTGAGCGGGTTGGCCTCGTGCACCGGGCCGACCCAGACCGGCGCCGCCTCGCAGGCGATATCGGCGCCGGCTCCGAGCGCCGCCGCCGCGCCGGTCTCGCGCAGCAGCAGGCGCACCTCGTGTCCGCGCGCGCGCATCAAGCGCGCGAGCGGAACCAGCATCGTGATGTGACCGGTGTGCCCGCCCAGCTCCCAGGCGAAATCGACGCGCCGGCGCCCGCCTCGCGCCGCGTCCGGCGTCACTGGATCGTGCAGTCGCTCGCCAGGCCGCCGTCGATCGTGGTCGGGTTGTTCTGGCTGAAGCTCTTCGGCGGATCGAACGGAGGCAGCGCGGGCGGGGTCGGGATGAGCTGCGGCGGCAGGTTCACGTTGCTCGAAAAGCCGGTCTGCCCGACCGACAGCAGCAGCTCGGAGCCGCCCGCGATGAACACCACCACGCCCTCGGACACGCTGACGTAGTCGCCCGCAATGGGCGACCCGGCCGGCGCGTCCTGCGGCACGTGCACCGCGTAGTAGTCGGTTCCGCGTATGCCCACCGTGGCGGTCGGCGTCTTCAGGCGGTAGGCGTCGCGGTCGGCGCGATGGCCGATGAGGCCGGTCACCGCGCGCAGCCCGCCCTTGAGCAGCGACATTAAGAAACCGTCCTTCTTCGGCTCCTTCTCGTCGAAGCGGTAGCTGTCGATCTTGAGCGTGGTGTTGGGGCGCAGCGTGACTCGCCCGCCGTCGGTGAACCGCACCTGCGCGTAGGTGTCGCGCTCGGTGCTGAGCACGTCGCCCGGCCGCACCTCGGAGCGCTCCGCGAGCAGGCGCATCGTGCCGTCCGCGCGCTGCACCGACAGCGTCCCCGCCAGATGCTGCACCACTCCCTGCGCCGCGGCGAGCGCCGGCGCGGCGAGCAGCGCGAGCAGTATCAGGAGGCGCGGCATATTCCGGGGCCCTTCTTCTTTTTGCGCTCGTCGTCCTGCTCGTCGTTGCCCTTGCCTGAGCCGCCGGCCTCGATCGAGCGGTCGATGCCAGCGATGATCGCCGCCAGCAGCTCGGGCGAGATGTCCGACGAGCCCGTGCTGTCGAACACGAACACGAGCTGGTTCAGGATCGTCACCGTTCCCGGGGCGCCCAGGGCGCCCGCGCCGCCATCGAGTCCGCCGAGCGCGCTGTAGCCGCCGTTGACGAAGGTCACGATGCCGGTTCCCGGGGTCGCGTCGAGATAGATGTCGCCGCCGATGCCACCCGCGCCGCCGGCGCCGGCCGGATTGGTCGAGTTCCCCGCTCCGCCGGGGCCGCCCGCCCCGCCGTCGGTGTTGAGGATCCCCGCGATCGTGATGCTGCCGCCGTAGGCCGTGACCGGACCGCCCGCGCCGCCCGCCCCGCCCGTTCCCGCCGGGCTCGCCGCCGGGCCTCCCGCGCCGCCCGCGCCGCCGGAAGTGTCGATCCCCGCCGCATTGATGTCCGAGGGCCCGCTGTAGGAGGTCGCGTCCATGTAAAGGCTGCCGCCGCTTCCCCCCGCGCCGCCGTCGGCGTCGGGACCGCCCGCGCCGCCCGCGCCGCCGCGGGCGGTGATCGCACCCGCGACGCTGATCGCGCCGCCGTAGTAGTAGAGCTGTCCCCCGCTCGCGCCGGAGCCGCCGGCGTAGCCGGTAGCGCCGCTGTCGCCGCCGCGGCCGCCGTTCGCCGCCGCCGCCCCGCTGGAAAGCGAATTGAGCGCGTCGAAGTACGCCGAGCCGCCCCCGCCGCCGCCCCCGCCGCCATACGCGACGGCGCTGTTGCCCCCCGCACCGCCGGATACGTTTACCGTGCCGACACTCAGCGCCCCGCCGCCGCCCGCGGTCGTCGCATCGAGCTGCACATAGCCGCCGTAGCCGCCATAGCCGCCGTACCCCCCGCCCGAATCGCTGCCACCGGCGCCGCCGGTCGCGCTGAACGGACCTCCCACCGTCACCGACGTGCCGTAGGCGTAGAGCTCGCCCCCGCTTCCGCCGCTGCCTCCTCCGCCGCCGCTCCCCGCCCCGCCGTCGCCGCCGGAAGCGTCTATCGCGCCCAAGCCGACCACGCCCGTTCCGCCGGAAGAGGTCGCGTCCGCATTGATGTAGCCTCCTCCGCCGCCGCTTCCGCCATACCCCCCGCCCGAATCGCTGCCACCCGCGCCGCCGCGGGCGTTGATCTGGCCGGTCGCGATCGAACCGGCGTTTACGTACAGGTAGTCGCCGTCGCCGCCGCCACCGCCACCACCGCCGCTGCCCGCGCCGCCTTTTCCGCCCGAGTTGTCGATCGCCCCGACGCTCAACGCGCCGCCGCCGGTGGCGGTCGCGCTCAGATCGAGCTGACCGCCTTCGCCGCCGTCGCCGCCGCGGCTGCCGCCCGTATCGGCACCGCCCGCGCCGCCGTGCGCCGTGAGCGCGCCGCTCGAAACCGAGCTGCCGTAGAGCGACAGGTAATTGGCGTCGCCGCCCTTGCCGCCGCCCTGGCCGCTGCCCGCGCCTCCGGCGCCGCCCGAGCCGTCGAGCGCGCCGACGTTCACCGCGCCGCTGCCGCCGGCGTAGCTCGCCTCGACATAGAAGTAACCGCCGAAGCCGCCGCCACCACCGTTGCTGCCGCCGGAATCGCCGCCGCCCGCGCCGCCGCGCGCGGTGAGGTTGGCGGCCGAGATCGAGCTGCCGTAGAGGTTTATGTCGCCACCGCTGCCGCCGAAGCCGCCGCCGCTGCCGCTGCCCGTGCCGCCCGTGCCGCCCGAGACGTCGATCGCGCCGGCGCTCACCGCACCGCTGCCGCCCGGGTAGTCCGCGCGCAGATACAGGTAGCCGCCATCGCCGCCGGCGCCACCGGCGCCGCCGAAGGTTTCGCTTCCCGCGGCGCCGCCGCGCGCGCTGATCGGTCCGTTTACGGTGACCGCGACGCTATCTACCGAAATTCCGCCACCCGATCCGCCGTCACCGCCGTATCCGTCGCCGTTGTCCGACCCCGCGCCGCCGTCCGCGGTGAGCGCGCCGGTCGTCACGGAACCGTAGGCGCCGCCGTAGACCGCATTCAGGTTCATTCCGCCGGCGTTGCCCCCGCTGCCGCCGCCGAAGAGCGCGTCGTTGCCGCTGGTCGTGATCGCGCCAGTCGAAATATTGCCGCCGTAGGCGTAGATCGTGACGTTGCCTCCATACACGCCGGCATTGGGGCTGCGTGTGTCGATCCCGGCGACGCTCACCGAGCTGCCCGAGAGCGAGACGCTGCCGCCGCCGCTGGCGAGCTGCGTCGATCCCGACGGCATGCTCGAGGTGATCGACCCCGTGCCGCCGCCGTAGGCCGCGGCGATGACGAGATTGCCCTGCGTCGTGATCGTGTTGGCGTTCAGATTGACGTCGCGCAGCGCCTGCAGGGTGAGCGAGCCGCCGTAGGCGCTCGTGTCCAGGTTGGTGTCGAGGTTGACGTCCTGGCTCGCGTACACGCTCACGCTGCCGCCGTACATCGCGTTCGTGATCGCGCTTGCGCTGATCTGCGAGTCGTGTCCGGCCGTATCGGAATCGAAGGCTCCGCCGTAGGTCGCGAGCAGGGAATCGTCGGCCGCGGGGCTGCCGGCGACGATGTCGACGTTGAAGGGATCGAGCAGCCAGTTGCCGCGCGCGCCGTTCGGCGCGCCGGTGTCGACCCGCCCGGTCGCCTCGAGCGCCTGCTTGCCCGAGGTCTCGACGAATCCGCCGTCGCCGGACTGCGCGCCGCCGCGCGCGGAGATGGAACCGTAGAAGCGCGTGTCGCCGTCGGCCCAGACGATGACGCGGCCGCCGTCGCCGCTCGCGCCCGCGTCGGCGCGGATCACGCCGTCGGGGCCGATCAGCGCGCGCTCGCCGTCGACCCGCACCGCGCCGCCGCCGGTCGCGCCCGAGGCGTCGATCACGCCTTCGCCGATCACGCCCACGCGCACGCCGAGGGCCTGCACGCTGCCGCCCTTGCCGGCGCTGCCGGTCGCTTCGACCGCGCCCGAAACGAGGTTGGTGCCGCCCGTCGCCTCGAGCAGGACCTCGCCGCCGCTGGTGCCGTTCGCGCTAGTGCGGCTGCCCGCGTCGAGCGTGAGGTCCTGGGTGGCGACAAAGCGAATGCGGCCGCCGGGGCCGAGCGTCGCGCCGCTCGCTTCGGCCACGCCGGAGTTGCGCACCAGCGCGCCGAACATGCCGATGCTGCCCGAGTCCGCGATCAGCCGGCCGACGTTCAGCGCCTGCTGCGAGTCGGCGCTCAGGCTGACGGTGACTCCCGGCGCGGACTCGGAGGCGAGCTCGACGCTCTTGCCCGCCGCGAGCAGGATCTCGCCCTGCGGCGCGCGGATCAGGCCCGAGTTCTCCACGTTCGGCGCGACCAGGTAAACGCGCCCCGCCGACTGGGTCCGGATCACGCCGCCGTTGGACACGCCGCCCGCGCCGAGCACTTCGGTGAAGCGCAGGCGCCCGGCGAGGAAGTCCTGGTTCGACAGGTTCAGGCTCGAGGCGACCAGGCCGGCGACGTCGATGCGGCCGGTGGCGCCGATCACGATGCCGGAGGGATTGAGCAGGAACACGTTGCCGTTGGACGAGAGCACGCCGTCGATCACGCTCTGCGGAATGACGCCGCCGGCGCCGACCACGCGGTTCAGCACGGCGGAGGCCGCCGAGGGCTGCAGGAAGCGGGTGATCTCGTTGACGCCGATCGAAAAGCTCTGCCACTGGATCACGGCGTTGGCGCTGTTGGTGACCGTGAGCTGGTTGCCCGCGGTGGCCAATCCCGCGCTGCCCGAGACCACCGTCGCGCCGCCCGGATTGGCCCCGGCGAAGCTCGGCGACAGGGCGAAGCAGGCCGCCACCGACGCGGCGAGCAGCTTGCGGCTTGGAACGCTAGGCTTGGCGGGCGCGGCCATATTGGTTTGATCCTAGGCAGGCGCTGTCGAACCGACTGTAAAACTTTGTCACGGCGGCCTCAGAAGACATAACCGACGAGGAAATGAATGCGGTTGGACCCGGTCGGCCGCAGGCCCGCGCCGCTGGTCACGTAGGCCCAGTCCGCGCGCAGCGAGAAGCCGCGGCTCTGGCCCAGGCGCAGCCCCACGCCGACGCTGCCGAGGCCGTTCTCGGCCAGGCGCTCCGGGGCGTTGTCGTGGCCGTGGGCCCAGTCGGCGAACACCAGCGCGCGCGCGCGCCAGTCGCTGCCGAACCAGGAGCCGAAGTCGCGCGTATACAGCTCGAGCGAGCTGCGATAGCCGTTGTCGTTCGCGGTCTCGCGCTCGAGAAAGCCGCGCACCGAGTCCCTGCCGCCCATGCCGAACTGCTCGGCGGCGATCAGCAGGTCGTTCGTGACCTGGCCGGCGAACGCCACGCGCACCAGCATGCCGCCCGCCAGGGAGTGCGTATAGGCAGCGCCGAAGCGCCACAGGGTGTAGTTCGCCTGGGCGCCGGCGCGCTGCGCGCTGAACGCCGCCTGGTCGCCGTCCTGGCCGCCCGAGAGGTTGTGCACGTAGGCGAGCGACAGGCTGAAGTCGCTGCCGACCTGCGACAGGCGGCCGAAATAGGCCAGCGTGAACGGGTGGATCGTGATGTCGGGCAGCAGCGTGCCGTTGGTCCCGATCAGCTCCACGTTCTGGTGGAAGTCGCGGTAGTCCAGCCCCGCGGCCAGCTTCTGCTCGTAGGCCCCGAGGCGCGTCAGCTGCTGGGTGTAGCGCGCGCCGTAGACGCTGCCGCTGCCGGTCACGCTGAACAGGTCCTGCAAGGTGCCGGAGTCGACGTCGGAGTAGCCGGCGTAGGCGTCCACCATGGCGCTCCAGGCGTAGACCGGCAGCCGGTAGCCGAAGCCCGCGATCCTCACGTTGCTCGGATTGCCGGGCGCGGTGATGAACTGCGCGGTGAACACCTGGTCGCGCCCGCCCACGTTGGCGTTCTGGTAGCCGATCCCGGTGCGGTAGTAGTCGGTCTCGCTGGTGCCCGAGTTGTCCAGGAAAACCGAGACCTTCTGCGGATCCTCGTCTTTCACCTTGAGCGCCACGTCGACCTTGCCCGGCTCGGGCGTCGAGGCGAGCGTGACCGCGGTCTGCTTGTCCGGGTTCTCGTTCGCGAGCTGCACGTTCTGCGCGATGCGGCGCGTGTTCGGCGGCTCGCCCTGCCTCACCGCCGGAATGCTGGCGCGCACGTTGGCGTCGTCGAAGTGGCGGTTGCCTTCGACGCGCACGTTACGCACCCGCGCCTCGACCACTTGCAGCTTGACCGTCCCGGCCGTCAGCTCCTGCTCGGGGATCAGCACCCTCACTGCCTGGTAGCCGCGCGCGATGTACGCCGCCTGCAGCGCCTCGAGCGCGCGCTGCACGTCGGCGAAGTCGCGCGACGCGCCGGTGAACGGTTCGAGGATCGCGTCCACGCCCTTCTGCGGGATGAGGCTGTTGCCCTCGACGACGAAACGCTGGATGTCGAAGCGCGGCGTCGCCGGCGCCTGCGCGAACGCCGCGACGTGCAGCCCAAGCAGGACTGCGAAGCAGACCCCCAATAGTGCGCCCCGGCTACGCATCTTCCCCCTGAATACCGGCCGACTGCCTGCTGCCTTTTTGACTGCTCGATGCTTTTTTTGTGCGAAGGATTCTCCCACCAGCCCGGCGGAGCGGCAAGCATAATCCCGCCGATGCAACGACCCAAGCGGGCTTACTGGGAAGACAGAAGGCGCGGGCCGCCGGCGCAGACCTACCCCGAGCCGCTCGCGCCCTGCGCGGACGACGTGCGGCTGCACGAGTCGCGCGTGCACGAGCACGCCCGCGCCCTGGGCGGGCGCCCGCTGCGGGCCCTGCTGCTGGGCGTCACCCGCCGCCTGGCCGAGATGCGCTGGCCCGAGGGCGCCGCGCTGCTCGCGGTCGACTGGTCGCTGGCGATGATCGAGCGCTGGTGGGCCGGCGGCGGCGCGCCCGCGCTGCGCGCCGCGGTGCTCGCGGACTGGCGCGAGCTGCCCTTCGGTGCGGCCAGCCAGGACCTCGCCCTGAGCGACGGTTGCTACGCCGCGCTCGGCTCGTTCGAGGAGTGCGCCGCGGTCAACGCCGAGGTGCGGCGCGTGCTGCGCCCGGGCGGGCTGTTCGTGCAGCGCTGCTTCCTGCGGCCCGACGTGCCGGAACGGGTCGAGGACCTGTTCCAGGAGCTCAACCAAGGGCGGGTGCGCGTTTTCGAGACGTTCTGCTGGCGCCTGGCGATGGCGCTGCACGACGGCTCGCGCCGCGGCGTCAAGCTCGACGACGCGTGGCGAGTCTGGAACGCGCGCGCGCCGGACGGCGCCGCGCTGCTCGCGCGCCGCGGCTGGGACCCGGCGAAGCTCGGCATGATCGAGCGCTGGCGCGGCGTCGGGGTGCGCATGCCCTTTCCCACGCTCGCGGAGCTGCGCGAGCTCGCGGCGCCGTGGTTCGAGCTCGAGGCCTGCGCCTTCGGCGACTACGAGATGGGCGACCGCTGCGCCCGCCTCGCGCTGCGCGCGCGCGCCTAGCGCAGGTAGGCGTCAAGGCCCGGCGCGAGCGTCTGCAGCACCGGGTCGTCCGGGCCCGCGTCGGGCACCGGGTAGGCCGGGGTGCGGTTGACGTCGAGCAGCACCCAGCGGTTGCCGTGGCGCACGTAGTCGAACTTGCCGAAGTCGAAGTGCAGGCGCTCGCGCCACGCGCGCAGCTCGTCGGGCACCTCGACCGGAACGCGCTCGAGCACGTTGTCGGCCTTGACCACCGGGCCGCTCGCGCGCCAGCGCGTGCTGCGGTCGCGGTCGCCGAGGAACACCCACACCCGGACGTAGAAGCCCGCCTCGTCGCGCTCGGGCAGGAAGCGCTCGACCACCAGGCCGGGGCTGGCCCAGACCTGCGCGGGAACCTCGCGCAGGCTGCGGTAGATCGGGTACTCGTGCGCGACCGGGCCCGCCGGAATGTCGCGCGCCGCCTCCGCGCTGCCGGCCATCGAGCGCAGCAGCTGCTCGGGCCGGCCGCCGTAGTTGGCGTCGGTCTTCACGATCACCGGCCCGATCCAGTCGCTGTGGCGATCGAGCAGGTCGAGACTGAAGCCTGTCTTGGAGACGTCCAGCACCGCGCCGTTGATCACGCGCGGATAGCGCGCGAACAACGCCCGGTAGGGCGCGGGAATGACGCTCAGGTCGACGTTCACGATCGCGAGGTCTCCCGCGGGCGGGTCCTCGGTGCCGTGGTGCACCAGCACGCGGTGGCCGCGCGCGCGCCAGCGCGCGGCGAGGCCGTAGACCATGTAGGGCAGCTCGAGCCCGCGCTGCAGCGCGTGCTCGAGAATCACTATCGTCGCCATGCAGTGCGCAGCCTAGCGCGAAACGCCCGCGCGGCGGCCGCCGAGCGTCGGCTAGAATCCGGCCACCATGGCGAAGACCACCCTCACCGGCCGCAGCGCCTTCCTGCGCCTGCTGCTCGACGAAGGCGTCAGCCACATGTTCGGCAACCCCGGCACCACCGAGCTGCCGATCATGGAGGTGATGCCCGACTATCCCCAGCTCAAATACGTTCTCGGCCTGTACGAGTCGGTGGTGGTCGGCATGGCCGACGGCTACGCGCGCGCCTCGAACAGGCTCGTCGCCTGCAACGTGCACGTCGCGCCCGGCCTGGGCAACGCGATGGGTGCGCTGTACAACGCGAAGTTCTCCGGCTCGCCGCTGATCCTCACCGCGGGCCAGCAGGAGCAGGGCCACGGCCTGCTCGAGCCGCTGCTCTACGCGCCGCTGGTGCCGGTCGCGCAGCCGTTCGTCAAGTGGGCGGTCGAGGTGACGCGCGCCGCGGACCTGCCGCTCGTCATCCGGCGCGCGGCGAAGATCGCGCTCACCCCGCCCACCGGACCGGTGTTCATCTCCCTGCCGGGCGACGTGCTCGAGCAGGAAGTGGAATTCACGCCCGCGCCACCGACGCGCGTCGACGCGCGCAACCGGCCCTCCGACGATGCCCTGGCGCGCATCGCCGCCAGGCTGCTCGCGGCCAGCAACCCGGTCATCATCGCCGGCCAGGAGCTCGCGCTGCACGACGCCTTCGCCGAGGCGGCCGAGCTCGCCGAGCTGCTCGGCGCCGGCGTGTACCAGCAGACGATCCCCTACAGCGCGCAGTTCCCCACCGAGCACCGCGCCTACCTCGGCGCGCTGACGCGCAACCAGAAGCTGGTGCGCGATGCGCTCGCGCCGTTCGATCTCGCGCTCTGCCTCGGCGCGGACCTGCTGCGCATGTCGGTCTACAGCCCGGTCGACCCGCTGCCCGAGGGCATGGCGGTGGTGCACGTCAGCGAGCGCGACTGGGAGCTGGGCAAGAACCATCCGACCGAGTTCGCGCTGCAGGCGAACGTGAAGGAAACCCTGCGCGCGCTGCTGCCGCTGCTGCGCGCCGCGCGCCCCGCCGCCGCCGAGCGGCGCCTGGCGGCGCTCGCGCCGCGCAACTGGTCGGCGCAGCGCGACAAGGCGCGCGTCGCGGCGCTCGAGGCCGCCGAGGAAAAACCGATCGACCCGCGCTACCTCATGCTGCGCCTGGCCGAGTCGCTGCCGAAGGACGCGGTGGTGGTCGAGGAGGCGCTCACGTCTGCGCTCTCGCTGCCGGCCTTCCTCGCGCTGCGCGAGCCGAAGAGCTACTACGGCCTGGCGAGCGGCGGGCTGGGCTTCGCGCTTCCCGGCGCGATCGGCGTGAGCCTCGCGCTGCCCGGGCGGCCGGTGGTCGCGGTGGTGGGCGACGGCAGCGCGATGTACGGCATTCAGGCGCTGTGGAGCGCCGCGCACGAGAACGTTCCCGTGACCTACGTCATCACCAACAACCGCAGCTACCGCATCCTCAAGGAGCGGCTGATCTCGATGCGCCACAGCGACAAGTTCATCGGCATGGACATCCGCGAGCCGGCGATCGACTACTGCGCGCTGGCGCAGTCGATGGGCGTGCCGGCGAAACGCGTGCTCGAGCCGCAGGACTTCGCGCCCGCGCTGCGCGAGGCGGTCGCGAGCGGCGGCCCGCGCCTGATCGAGGTCATGGTGGCCGACGGCTTCGGCGGCTGAGCGGCACTAGTTCACGCGTACATCCCGTTACACACGGTTGCAGTCGCCCGCGCGCGATACGCGTTCAATGGGCGTGTGCAGGGCGCAGTCGCGCCCCGCCGCTTCAACTTCAACCAACGGGAGAATCAGCATGCTGAAGAAAATGATCTACGCCGCGGGCGCCGCGGCGCTGCTGGCGGTGAGCAGCGTGTCGTTCGCGCAATCGGGGGACCGGCACGATATGCGCCAGGACCGGCACGATATGCGCCAGGACCGGCACGACGTACGCCACGACACGCGCGACATGCGTCATGACCGGCGCGAGGCAAGGCACGACATGCGGCATGGCGATCGCGCAGGCGCTCGCTCGGAACGGCGCGACGTTCGCCACGACCGCGCCGAGCGCCGCGGCGACAGGCACGATCTGCGCGCCGACCGCCGCGATAGCCGGCACGACACCCGCCAGGCGCGCCGCTAGGCGCTACGCGCTAGGTCCGGCCGGGATAGCTCACCGCCATCCCGGCCCGGACGTCCTGCTGGATGCCGTACTGGGCGAACGGGTAGCGAAAGCCGTTCTTCGCCAGCGCCTGCATGCCCTCGATCGCCTGCTCGAGCTTCTCGGGCGGCAGCGCCATCAGCAGCTCGTCATCGAGCACGCCGCCGTAGCGCCGCTCGGCGAAGCACGGGATCGACAGGCTCGGCTCGCGCGTCTTCAGCGCGCGGCCCCAGGAGTCGGCGCAGGAAGACTCGCCCACCACGCTCCAGTCGAAGCGCTTGTAGCCCGCCCATTGCAGGCCGTTGATGAAATAGATCATCGCCCCGGGCGTGGCGTAGAACAGCGCGATGTCGGGCGGGTCGAGCCGACCGCCCGCGAGCGGCGACACCGCGAGCGCGGCGTACTTTCCCTTCGGTACCAGGGCCATCGCCGCCTGGTGCCGGCCGGCGTCCTCGAGCGTGGCGAACCAGACTCCGACCATGTGCTGCCCCGAGCGCCACTTCTCGTCCTGGCCCCCCAGTCCCACCACCGAGCGGCACTGGTCGCCCACCAGGTCCTCGCCCGTGACGCCGACCGTCCAGCCCAGGCGCGCCGCCTGCGCCACCACCTGGTCCAGGGTATGGATCGACTTGGGGCGGCGGATTTTCGGCACCGCCTCCATCTCCGCGCGCGTCGCGAACAGTTTCATGCCGAAGGGCAGCGCGCGCAGCCTGAGCAGGCGCTCCAGCTCCGCGGCGAGTTTCGGCCAGTCTCGTGTGCTCATGCGTTCTGCCTCCTGCGCCCAATGTAATACACTGCGCGACGCATGATCGCCTATACCCTTCGCGGCGACGCCGGCCGCGCGCTGCTCGAGCGGCGCGAGGCGCCGGCGCCCGAGCCCGGCCCGGGCCAGATCCTGCTGCGCGTGCGCGCGGCGGGCCTCAACCGCGGCGAGCTGCTCGCCGCGCGCGGCATCGGCGCCAAGCCCGGCGGCGCGGCGAAGCCCGCGGGCGGAGAGGCCGCGGGCGAGGTCGCGAAGCTGGGCGCGGGCGTGAAGGGCTTCGCGCCCGGCGAGCGCGTGATGGGGCGCGCGGCCGGCGCCTTCGCCGAGTACGCCCTGATCGACGCGCGCGAGGCGATCCCGGTGCCGGCGCGACTGTCGTGGCAGCAGGCCGCGGCGGTGCCGCTGGTGTTCATGGTGGTGCACGACATGCTGGTCGCGCAGGGGCGCCTGGCCGCCGGCCAGTGGCTGCTCGTCACCGGCGTGTCCTCGGGCGTCGGGGTCGGCGCGCTGCAGGCGGGCAAGGCGCTCGGCGCCAAGGTGATCGGCACCTCGGGCTCGGCCGCCAAGCTCGAGCGGCTCGCGCCGCTCGGCCTCGACCTCGCGCTCAGGACGCGCAAGGGCGATTTTTTCGACGCGGTGATGGCCGCCACCGGCGGCAAGGGCGTAAACCTCGCGCTCAACACGGTGGGCGGCAGCGTGTTCCCGGAATGCATGCGCACGCTCGCGTTCGAGGGGCGGCTCGCGACCGTGGGCCACGTCGACGGCGTGCTCAGGAGCGAGATCGATCTCGAGGCGCTGCACGCGAAGCGCCTCACGCTGTTCGGGGTCTCGAACCGGTTGCGCAGCGCCGAGCAGCGCTCGGCGACGGTGCGCGGCTTCGTCGCCGACCTGCTGCCGGCGATCGCCGACGGGCGCATCGAGCCGCTGCTCGACCGCGTGTTCGCGTTCGAGCAGCTGCCCGCGGCGAAGGACTACATGGAATCCGACGCCCACGTCGGCAAGATCGTCGTCAGCATGAGCTGAGGCGGCGGTAACGATTTGTTACCAATTCGCCGCCACGGCGCGCGCCGCTGGATTATCTTGTAGCCATCCGCAGCAACCGATCCGTCCGCCATGAAAAAGACCCTGACCCTGCTCGCCGGGCTGCTGCTCGGCGCCGCGTTCGCGGGCCCGGCGCTCGCCGACCGTCACGTGCGCCTGGGCGTGTCGATCGGCGTGCCGCTCGGCGCGCCGTACTACGACCCCTACTACTACCCTTATGACTATCCGTACCCGTACTACTACCCGCCGCGCGTGGTGGTGGTGCCGCAGTCGCCGCCGACCTACGTCGAGCGCGACGATCCCCAGGAGCAGGAAGCGCCCGCGAGCGCCTACTGGTACTACTGCCAGGACACGAAGGCCTATTACCCCTACGTCAAGCAGTGCCCCGGCGGCTGGCAGCGCGTGTCGCCGCAGCCGCCGCCGCAATGACGCGCCGAGGATGCCGCACATGAAAAAGATCCGCTTCGCTTCGATCGCCGCCGCGGCGCTCGCGCTTTGCGCCTGCGCCGCCGTGCCGCCGAGCGGCCCGAGCGTCATGGTCCTGCCCGGCGACGGCAAGACCTTCGACCAGTTCCGCGCCGACGATTACGAGTGCCGCCAGTTCGCCGGCGGCCAGGGCGGCGCCACACCGCAGCAGGCCTCGGTCGACAGCGGCGTGAAGAGCGCCGCGGTCGGCACCGCGATCGGCGCGGTCGCCGGCGCGCTGATCGGCGGCCACCAGGGCGCCGGGGCAGGCGCCGGCGCGGGCCTGCTGATCGGCTCGGTCGCCGGCGCGGGCGCGGCCGAGCGCTCCGCCTACACCCTGCAGCAGCGCTACGACATGGCCTACGTGCAGTGCATGTACGCCAAGGGCGACAAGGTGCCCTCGAGCGCCGAGACGCAGCGCCGGCCGCTGCGCCGCAGGCGCTACTACTACGCGCCGCCCGGCTAGAGCAGCTGCGAGAAGATCATGATCAGGCCGACGACCGACACCACCCACACCCCGGTGCGCAGCCACGGCAGCCCGATCAGGTAGACGATCGCGTAGGCCACTCGCCCCCACAGGAACAGCTCGGCCCCGACCAGCGTGATGTTGTTGGTGCGCCCGGCGGCCACCGCGGCCAGCACCAGCGCCGCAAACAGCACCAGGTTCTCGATCATGTTGCGGTGCGCCCGGCAGGCGCGCCCGGCCCAGCCGGTCAGCTCGGGAAAATGCTCCCGGTTCTGGACCAGCGTCGTCAGGCCGACCTGCATCAAGGCTCCCTGCACCGCGACCAGCACCTGCACGAACGCGAGTGCGACCGCCCAAGCCAGCGTCGTAAGCTCCGGGTTCATGGCTTCCCTCCTCCTCGAATAGGCGCCGCCAAGCTACTCGCCGCCCCACCGCGGGTCAACCGCCGCCACCCGGGGCGCGTTAAACTCGGCGCATGCACGAAATCCTGGGCGTGACGCAGGACTCGCCGCACAGCAGGCGGCGCTGGTTCCACCACGATTACTTCGACCTGTTCGTGTCGCTGGCAAGCGGCGGCGCGCTGCACGGATTCGAGCTCTGCTATGGACCCGACAGCGCCGATCGGGCGCTGGTGTGGGACCGCGAGCACGGCTACTTCCACGACGGCAGCGACCTGCTCGCCGGCGAGGACATCGCGCAGCGCTTCGAGGCGCTGGCGCACCAGCTGCCGGCCGAGGTCGCGCGCGCGGTGGGCGAGCGGCTGCGCGAGTTCGCCGAGCAGGGCAACGCGGCGCCGACGCGGCGCAAGCGCTTCCGCCGCGCCGAGTGGCAGCAGCGCCCGGCCTGAGCGCGCGGGCGCGCTACAGGTCGAAGAACACGGTCTCCTTCGGGCCCTGCATGCGGATGTCGAAGCGGTAGGCGACGCCCCCCGGCTGCTCGTCGCGCTTGGCGATCAGCGTCGCGCGGCGCTCGGCCGGCACCGCCGCCAGCACCGGGTCGCGCGCGTTGGCCTCGGCCTCGTCGTCGAAATAGACCCGGGTGAAGGCGTGCAGCAGCATCCCGCGCATGGTCACGATGACGTCGATGCACGGCGCCTCGCCCGGCGCGGCGGGGCCGGGCTTGACGGTATCGAACCAGTAGTGACGCGACACCTGGGTGCCGGTGCCGCAGCGGCCGAAGCCGCGGAAGCCGGTCGCCGCGATCTCGGCGCGCGAGGCGACGAAGCGGCCTTCGGCGTCGGCCTGGCGGATTTCGAGCATCGCGTCGGGGATCGGAACGCCGTCGCCGTCGAACACCCGGCCGGTCAGGCGGACGTGCTCGCCGCTGGCCTGGAGCTCGGCCAGCACCGGGCCGAACAGGCTCTTGAAGTCGTAGCCATATTGCTCAGACGTTAGGCCATAGGCAAAGTAAGGGCCCACTGTTTGCGATGGAGTCTGCTTCAGTGCCATGGCCTCAGGCCTCCACCGGGGTCTGGTGCGGGCCGCGCAGGACGATGTCGAACTCGAAGCCGAGCGCGAACCCCGCCTCGCCCACCACGTCCAGGTTCAGGCGCGACAGCAGCCGCTCGCGCGCGCCCTCGGGGGCGCTGTGATAGATCGGGTCGAGCGCGAGCAGCGGGTCGCCGGAAAAGTACATCTGGGTCACCAGGCGGCTGGCGAAGTGCTGGCCGAAGAGGGAGAAGTGGATGTGGTTGGGGCGCCAGCCGTTGGGGTGGTTCTGCCACGGGTAGGCGCCCGGCTTGATGGTGAGGAAGCGGTAGCGGCCGTCCCCGTCGGTCAGGCAGCGCCCCGCGCCGAGGAAGTTCGGGTCGAGCGGCGCGTTGTGCTGGTCGGCCTTGTGCACGTAGCGCCCGGCGGCGTTGGCCTGCCAGATCTCGACCAGGGTGTGCGCCGCCGGCCGGCCGTCCTCGTCGAGCACCCGCCCGGTGACCACGATGCGCTCGCCCAGGGGCGCGCCGTTCATGGCCGCGTTGCGCGTCAGGTCGTGGTCGAGCGGTCCGATGTCCTGGTGGCCGTAGACCGGGGCGTTGCGCTGCGCGAGCGCGCTCTTCAGCGCCAGCAACGGCCGGGTCGGGCCGCGCTTCGCGGTCGAGCGGTAGTCGGGGTAGACGTAGGGCGGCTGGCTGCCCCAGTCCCGGGGTGCAAGTGGCTTCTCCGCTGGCATGTCAGGGGTTCCCGATGTAGTCGCGCTTGCCGAGCTCGACCCCGTTGTGGCGCAGGATGCAGTACGCGGTGGTGACGTGGAAATAGAAGTTCGGCAGCGCGAAGCCGAGCAGGTACTGCATGCCCTTCCAGCTCACCTCGGTCTTGCCGAGCTTGATCGTGAGCGCCTTGTCCTCGCTGCCGTCGATCTGCGCCGGCGTGAAGCCGCCGAGGAAGGCGAGCGTCTTCGCGATGCGCGCCTTGAGCTCGGCAATGCTCGTCTCGCTGTCCTCGTACTTCGGCACCTCGACCCCCGCCAGGCGCGCCAGCGCCCCCTTCGCGGTGTCGGTTGCGATCTGCACCTGGCGCGAGAGCGGGAACATGTCGGGGTAAATGCGGCAGGCCATCAGCACCAGCGGGTCGAGGCCTTTCGCCTCGGCGTGCGCCTGGGCCTTGTCGAGGATCGCGGCAAGGTTGCCGAGCGCGTTGGCGAAGCGCGGCGCGCTTGCCTGGTACATCGAGATGTCCACGGACGCCTCCGAAGTGGGGAAACAGGGAAGCGGATTCTAGCCCTGGCGCCGCGCCGCGGGGTCGGATTCGAACAGCTCCCTGAGCTGCTCGGCCGCTTCGCGCGAAGTCTGAATCAGCTTCGCCTCGTCGTGGTGCACCGCGTACTGCGCCTCGAGCCTCTCCTCGTCGTGGCGGCGGAACAGCGAGAGCGCGCCCGCGGTCGCGGAGGCCGACATCCCCAGCCGCAGCAGGACCTGCTCCGCCATGGCGATGCTCGAAGGGAAGGTGTCGCGCAGGATGGTGTTCACGCCGACGTCGCGCAGGCGGTAGACGTGGTTGCGGTTGCGCGCGCGGGCCACGATCTGCAGCTGCGGGAAGTGCCGCCGCACCACCTCGGCGGTGCGCAGCGAGGCCTCGACTTCGTCGATCGCGAGCACGAACAGCTTCGCCTCGCCCGTCTTGGCCGCGTTCAGCAGGTCGATGCGCGAGGCGTCGCCGTAGTAGACCTTGCCGCCGAAGCGGCGCACGAAGTCCACCTGCTGGTAGGAGAGCTCCAACGCGGTGAACTCGATGCCGCACATGTTGAGCACGCGCGACACGATCTGCCCGACGCGGCCGTAGCCGGCGATGATCACCGGCTTGCCCGGGTCGTCGATCGCGTCGAACTCGGGCGGCGCGGCGCGCTCGCGCCAGGCCGCGAGCAGGCGGTCGTGCAGCGCGAACAGGAGCGGCGAGACCACCAGCGTGAGCGTCACCGCCAGCACCAGCAGCTCCGAGGTGCGCCCGGCGAGCACCCCGATGCCGGCCGCGGCGCCGAACAGCACGAAAGCGAACTCGCCGCCCTGCGCGAGCGCGTCGCCCACGCCGAGCGCGCTCGCCCACGGCGCGCCCATCGCGCGCGAGGCGAGCGCCGTGATCGCGAACTTGACCGCCATCAGGCCGAGCGCGAGCCCGATCACCAGCAGCGGCTCGCGCCCAAGCAGGCCGAGGTTCGCGCTCATGCCGACCGCGATGAAGAACAGCCCCAGCAGCAGTCCCTTGAACGGCTCGATGTCGGCCTCGAGCTCGTGGCGGAACTCGGAGTCCGCCACCAGCACCCCGGCGAGGAAGGCGCCGAGCGAGGGCGACAGCCCGATCAGCTCCATGCCGAGCGCCGCGCCGACCACCAGCAGCAGCGCCGCGGCGGTGAACACCTCGCGCCCGCCCCAGCGCGCGACCGCCCGCAGCGCCGGGCGCACCACCTTGCGGCTCGCCGCGGCGACCAGCACGATCGCGGCCAGGCCCTTGAGCGCGGGCGCGAGCTGCATCCCGGAAGACCCGCCGGCGAGCAGCGGCAGCAGCGCGATCATCGGGATCACCGCCAGGTCCTGGAACAGCAGCACCGCGAACGCCTCGCGCCCGTGGCGCGCCGCGAGCTGGCCGCGCTCGGCGAGCGCGGTGAGCACCAGCGCGGTCGAGGACATCGCCAGCCCCAGCCCCGCCACCGTCGCGGCGCGCCAGTCGAGCCCCAGCCACAGCCCGATCGCGCCCAGCGCGAGGCCGCTCAGCGCGAGCTGCACCGTGCCCAGGCCGAACACCGCGCGCCGCATCACCCACAGCCGGCGCGGCTCGAGCTCGAGGCCGATGATGAACAGCAGCAGCACCACGCCGAACTCGGCGAACTGCAGCGTCGCCGCCGGGTCGCCGATCAGCGCCAGGCCCGAGGGCCCGATCAGCATTCCCGCGACCAGGTAGCCCACCACCGCGCCGAGGCGCGCGCGGCGGAACAGCGGCACCAGGATCACCGCGGTGAGCAGGAACACCGCCGCTTGCTCTAGATTGTGCATGCCGCAATTGTGCCTGCGGATCGGACCCTGGCGCCCGGGTGCGCGCTCAGATCAGGTAGCGCTTGCCCACCGCCGAGGGCGCGAGCACCTGGTCGCCGAACTCCTGCGCCATCGCCGCAATCGCGCGCCAGCCGGTGCAGTGACCCGGCGCGAGCAGCTTGAGCCCGAGCTTCTTCAGGTCGGCGACGGTGCGCGGAATCGCCTTCTCGGTGACGCCGGACAGGTGCATGCCGCCCATCGCGCCGTAAAGCGGCGTCTTCGGAATTTCGCGCTTCGCGTGGCGCAGCACGTTGACGATCCCCGCGTGCGAGCAGGCCGAGAACACGAACTGGCCCTTGTCCTTCACCCGCACCGTGACGAAGCGCTCGTCCATCAGCAGCGGGTCGGGCTCCCAGGACTTGCCGTCGGCCGAGCGCCGCATGTGGCCGGGAAGGCCGACCTCGTAGCGCGTGCGGCGCGGGATCTCGCCGCTGAGCCAGAACGCGCCGCCGCACAGCGACTGCGGCTCGGTCGTGTTCACCACCCTCGCCCCGGCCTCGGCGAGCAGCGCCGGATCGGGCACCGGCTCGTGCACCGCCATCTCCCCGGTCGGGCGCCGCGTCGCGCGCTGCGCGAACATGCCCGGGTGAACGTAGCACGGTACCTGGTCCCTGCCGCGGCGGCTCGCGATCGACTCGAGCGCCGCGAGCAGCCCGCCGGCGTGGTCCCAGTGCCCGTGCGAGAGCACCACCGCGTCGATCGCGCCGAAATCGACCCCCAGGATGCCGGCATTGCGCAGGAAGGTCGCGCCTTCCGGCCCGGCGTCGAGCAGCAGCGTGCGCCTGGTGCCGTCCACGTGCGCCGTGATCAGCAGCGATAGCCCGTGGTGCGCGCAGCAGGTCGCCCCGCCGGAGACGATGTGCATGCGCCCGCCGGTGATCAGCCCGGTCCATTCCGGGATCACGTTGCTCGGCGTGCTCGACAGGCTGTCGGTGACGTTGTCCACCAGAACCAGGATGTCGAGTCGATCTACGGCGACGATTTCAGCCATGCCCTCTCCGCGGCGGCCACGGAAATACGTCGCAAGCTTAAATCGTTTCGGGCGCGAAAGGGTTACGCCGCTAGTACCGGTCTCCGGAGAGGAACTTGCGCTTCAGGTGCGCGACTTCGCGCCTGAGCGCCTCGATCTCGGCGCGCGCGGCCTGTGCCTTCAGCGCCAGTTCGTCGTCCGGCGCGCCGTCGCCCTGCGCCAGCCGCGAGGCCGAGAGCGCTTCGTGCGCCACGCGATGCCGCTCCGTCGCGGCCGCCCAGCGTTCCAGCAGCTGCTGCTCCTGCTGCCTCCAAAGCGCGTGTTTCGCCATATGCCTCAGTCCTCTCGCGATCGTGCGACTCAGCTCGCGGCGCGATTGGCGCCGCCCCAGCTTGCCCAGTACTCCTCGCCGCGCTTGTCCACCCGCAGCGTGAGCACGATGTGGGGGTCCACGCCTTGCACGCTGAGCGCCTTGTCGTCGGGCAGCGTGCCTTCCATGCGCTCGCCGTAGACGAGCAGCCCCTCGGCGCCGCCGCCTTCCGCGGCAAGGCGGCAATGCTCAAGCCGTTCCTGGCCCCCCGGCGTATCGGACCAGGGGCGCGAGCCATCCACGTTCGGCGCCCACAGCAGGTAGTTGCTGGCGCCGTCGACGGCCTGCACGTCGTCGGCCCAGAGCGCGAAAACCACCGTGCCGTCGCTCGGCCTCACTCCGCCGCGGCTCCAGACCCGGTTGTGCAGCGTGACGCCGCGCAGGCCGAGCGCGTTCGCGCGCGGTACCAGCCGCCGCGCCTCGCCTTTGCCCGCGACCCGGCGCACCGGCGGGCGCCCGCGCGGGCGCGCGTCGAGCACTTCGCCGCACAGCGCCGCGATCTCGGTCTCGCCGAGGCGAATCGCGTTCGCCTCGAGCTGGCGCACT
Source organism: uncultured beta proteobacterium (assembly GCA_963832685.1). GTDB lineage: Bacteria > Pseudomonadota > Gammaproteobacteria > Burkholderiales > SG8-39 > DAHVFK01. The sequence continues at coordinate 40,713 of CAWHUZ010000016.1, read as the reverse complement.
TCCACCGTAGTCAGGGATTCGATCTTTTCCCGGGTCCAGGTCTCGACCCGGGCGCGCTTGAAATTCAGCATGTCCGCCGCCTTGGGAGAATCGGAAACAAAAAAGCCCGGTTTCCCGGGCTTCGTTGCGGCCGTCGGCGCGCTCACGCGACCGGACGGATGTTGATCGCTTGCGGACCCTTGGGCCCGTCCGCGCTGTCGAACTCCACCTTCTGGCTCTCCGCCAGCGACTTGTGGCCGTCGCCCTGGATCGCCGAGAAGTGGGCGAACAGATCCTTGCCGCCGTCATCCGGGGTGATGAAGCCGAAGCCCTTGGCGTCGTTGAACCATTTCACGGTACCTGTACTCATTTGCGTTTCCTCGATAGTTGATTGAAGGCCCGATCGGGCCTGCGGGAACTTCAAGGAAGGGAACTACCTGATGAGCACAGCGCGAACGCCAGAACGGACCAGCTACTTCACTGCTTGAGAATCCTGCCCAATAATTATACAGGCCCATGGCGGCAAGGGCAACTCATCAGCTTGTCGTCACTTCTTCCGGGTTGCGCGCCGCCTGCGCGGCAGCGGCGCCGGGTTCGGGATCTCCTCCTCGACCGTGAACGCGCCGCCCTGGTAGAGCTCGGCGGTCGCGTCGCCCGGCTTCTCGCGCGCGAGCACCGCGGCGGCGAAGGCCTCGGAGTCGTCGCGCGGCCGGTAGCCCAGGCGCGCGGCGTTCGAGTTGTCGTACCAGCTGCGCGCGTTGCGCGACACGCCGTACACGATCTCGAACCGGATCTCCGGGTGCTCGATGCCGATCGTCACCAGCTGCGCCAGGTCGCGCGGCGAGATCCAGATCGACAGGCGCCGCTTGTCGATCGGCGCCGGGTTGACGTTGCCGACGCGGATGCACAGCACCCGCATGCCGTACTTGTCGGCGTACAGGCTGCCGAGCGCCTCGCCGAACACCTTCGACACGCCGTAGCGGCTGTCGGGCTTCGGGGTGACCGTGTGGTCGATCGTGCGCTCGCGGCGGTAGAAGCCGGTGGCGTGGTTCGAGGTCGGGAACACGATGCGCTCGACGCCGTTGCGCCGCGCGGCCTCGAACACGTTGTAGCAGCCGACGATGTTCGCCGACAGGATCCCCGCCCACGGGCCCTCGACCGAATAGCCGCCCAGGTGCACCACCGCGTCCACCCCGCGGGTGATGCGCAGCGCGTCGGAAAATTTCGCGATGTCGGCGCGCGCATAGCGCTCCGACTTGTCGAATTTCTTCAGCGGGCGCAGGTCGGATACCCTGAGCGCGTACTTCCCGGCCAGCTCGCGCCGCAGGTGGGTGCCGACGTCGCCCGCGGCGCCGGTGATCAGGATCGTCTTCATGGCGCGTAGCCTCCTCTCGGGAGGATCATAGCGCGCCGCCTTGTAGGCCCCCGCGCCGCGGCGTAGCATGTCCCGCATCCGCCTTTCGGTGTCCAGGGGAGGACGTCATGAAAGCGCTTACTTTCGCGATCGCCGCGTCGCTGATTTCGGCCGGCGCCTACGCGCAATTTCCCGCCGCGACCAAGGGCGGCACATCGGCCACGGTGGGCTTCCCGGACGTCGCACGCCTGCCGAACCCGCCGGTCGCCGCGAAACTGGTGCCGATGCCGATGCCCGCGCCGAAGATCGTCGTCACCCCTCCGGTTGTCACCAAGCAGCCGGTGCGGGTGCCGCTGCCCGCGGCATCGCCCGCCTACAAGCTCGACCCGGAAGCCGGGCAGGTGAAGTTCGGCGACGGCAGCCACGGCGCGCGGCCTCCCTCGGGCGCGGACGTCGCGAGCCGCTACCGCCGCGGCGGGGGCACGGTCAAGCTGCCGGCGGTGCAGAACCCGCGCAAGCTGCCCGCTGTGCAGGCGCCCGCGATGAAGCCCGGCGCGATGCCGCTGACACCGCTCGACGATCCGCGCCTGTCGAAGAAAGGCGCCGGCAAGGACGCGAGCGTGGAGCAGCTGCAGCTGCAGGACGCGATGCAGAACGAGAGCCGGAGATTCCAGACGATCTCGAACGCCGCGAAAGCGAAGTCCGACAGCGAAAAGAACGCCATCGACAACATGAAGTAGCCGCGCGGCTCACTCCGCCCCTGGACGGCGTCGCACGCCACCGAGGCGAGCGGCAGCGGCGATTTCGGCAATGACCCCCAAGCGACCGGACGTTACGGTCAATCCCGCCAAGCTTGAAGCGATTCAGCCGCCCGCGGGCGAAACGCTTTGCGCCTTGCGCAGCAGGGCGGACAGCTTTTCCGCCCAGCCTCGGTGGCGGCGCCACAGGGGCCCGAGCGCGTCCCCCGGCGGCCGCTCGAGCCGCGCGAGCTGGTCGACGCAGGCGCGCGCCGCGCGCAGGTCGCCCAGCGCCGCGTGGCAGCAAGCGAGCGTCTCCAGGGTCGGACGCCAGTCCGGGCGCAGCTTGACGGCGCGGGTCGCGCTCGCGCGCGCCTGTTCGGCGTCGCCCGCGAACAGGTGCGCGAGCGCGAGCAGATTGCCCCAGACGAAGTTCTGCGGATCGTAGCGGTTGAGGCGCAGCCCGCGCTCGAGCGGCGCGATCGCCTCCGTGGGCGCCCCGGCGTACAGCCGCGCCATGCCGAGCACCAGGTGGCCGAGCGCGAAGCTTGGGCTCAGCTCCACGGCTTGCTCCGCGGCGCGAACCGCCTGTTCCGGCTCGCCCGCGTACGCGCTTATGATCGCCAGGGCGTAGTGCGCGTACGGGTTTTTCTCGTCGGTCCGCACCGCCGCATGCGCCGCCTCGAGGCCTTCGCGCCGGTCGTGCTCCTCGTCGTCGCTCCAGCCGTAGGCGAGCGTCCCGGCGCTCACGCGCGCGAGCCAGATGTTGCCTTCCGACAGCTCGGGGTCGATCTCGCGCGCCTGGCGAAACAGCCTGCGCGCGCGATGATGAGTGTCCCGGGTCACCTGGTGAAAGTACCAGGTACCCTGATGCACGAGGTCCCACGCGTTGACGTTCCCGGCGCGCCGGCGCCTCGCGGCGAGAGCGGACTCGGTCCTTAGCAACTCCGGCTCGATCGCGCCGGCGACCTGCTCGGCGATCCGGTCCTGGACCGCGAGGATATCCCCCAGCTCGACGTCGTAGCGCTCGGCCCAGAGCTGATGCGCGCTGACGGCGTCCGCGAGCTGGGCCGAGATGCGCACCTGCGCCTGCGCCTTGCGCACGCTGCCGTCGAGCACGTAGCGCACGCCGAGCTCGCGCGCGACGTTCTTGACGTCCACCGGCTGGCCCTTGAACACGAAGCTCGAATTGCGTGCGATGACGTGGAACCAGCGAAAACGAGACAGCGCGGCGATGATGTCCTCGCTGATGCCGTCGGCGAAATACTCCTGCGCCGGGTCTCCGCTCAGATTGGCGAACGGCAGCACCGCAAGCGACGGCCTGCCTCCCGGGTCCGGCGGCTCGAGCGGGGCCGGCGGCGTGCGCGCGCCCGCTTCCACCGCCACCGTCGCGGCGAAGCGGTAGCCGACGCGCGGCACGGTCGCGATCCACTGCGCGCCGTCTTCCGTGCGTCCGAGCAGCTTGCGCAGCGCGGCGACCTGGACCGAGAGGTTGCTCTCTTGCACCACCACGCCGGGCCACGCGGCGTCGATCAGGTCGGCCTTGGCCACGACCTGGCCGCCGGCCTTGAGCAGCGCGTGCAGCACGGCGAGGGCGCGCTGGCCGGCGGCGAGCGGCGCGCCGTCGCGCGAGAGCGTGCCGCGGCCTGCGTCGTAGACGAAGCGTCCAAACACGAGGCGCGATCCGGGCACGGCGCGATTCTAGTACGCGTCGCGCGCGGCTCGAGGGCCCGCTTCGGAGCGTTTAGGAGTTTTTCGGAACTTCTTCATGACGCGCAGCGGGCCACGAGCGACCCTGCGCCGCGTCGGCACAAACAACGGAGGCTCCCGATGAAGACGACGACCGGCCGCGTGGTCCGCGGCTCGCAACCCTACCTAAGCCGCCAGGGCACGGTGTACGCGCCCGGCATCAGCGCCGAGACCGTCGAGGCGCAGGCGGTTTTCCTCGGCATCGTCACCCTGCCGCCCGGAGAGCGCACCAGGGCGCACGTCCACGAGCGCCACGAATCGGCCTTCTACATGCTTAGCGGAGAGGAGGTGGAGTTGTGGACCGGCCCCGCGCTCGAGCACCGCGAGCTCGCGCGACCGGGCGACTTTCTGTTCATCCCGCCGATGGTGCCGCACGTCGCGGTGAACCGCGGCGCCGCGCCCGCCGTCTTCGTCGGCGTGAGGAACGAGCCCACCGCGCAGGAGAGCGTCCGCATGCTGCCCGAGCTCGAGGCCCGCGTGCCCTGAGCGCGGCGACGCAGACGAACACCATGTCGCAGCCGGCGAGCTCGGCGGGCCGCGCGGCCTACTGCCGCAGCGGCCTGCCCGCGCGATAGAGCGCGAGCCGCTCGCGCGCCTCGGCCGCGGCCTTGACCCCGGACGGAATCAGCTCGATCGCCTTGCGCTGCCAGCGCGCCGCCTCGTCGAAGTTGCCGCGCTCGGCGTAGGCCGCGGCGAGGGTGCCGAGGAAGACAGGGTTGCGCCATTCAGTGAGGCCGGAGGCGTCCCAAGCCAGGTCGACCGCGCGCTTGCCGTCGCGCAACGCGGCGTCGGGGCAGGTCGCGAGGATCCAGGCGAGCGAGTCGAGCGCGCCCGCGTTGCGCGCGTCGAGCCGGATCGCGTGCTCGAGGTCGGCGACCGCGCGCCGGAACTCGCGCCGCGCGAGCCGCGCGCTGCCGCGGTTGCGGTAGGCGGGCGCGAACCCGGGCTTGAGCCGGATCGCCCGGTCGTAGTCGGCGATCGCGCGCGCCGGATCTTCCTTTCGCATCCACGCATTGCCGCGGTTGACGTAGGCGTAGGCGAGATCGGGCACGAGCCGGATCGCCGCGTCGTAGTCCGCGATCGCGCCGTCCAGGTCGTCCATCGACAGGCGCAGGTTGCCCCGGTCGTAGTAGGCGAAGGCGTACTCGGGGTCGATCCGGATCGCCGCGCCGTACTCCGCCGCCGCGCGCTCCCGGTCGCCGTTCGGCGAGCGCCTCGTTGCCGCGCTCGAGGTGCTCGGCGGCGCTCTCCGGCTGGACCACGCGCGCGCCGCCCGCGCAGCCGCCCAGGAGCAGCGCGGCCGCGAGCGCGAGCGTTCCCGCCCTCATCCGTCCCGGCCGCCCAGGGTCTGCACCGCCTCGACGATGTCGCGGCTGCGCTTGACCTTGTCGCCCCAGGCGCGATCGAACTCCCGCACCAGGCGCGCGAGCGCCTCCGAGCCCAGGATCGCGCGCGCGCTCGCCGCGTCGTCGAACTCGTAGAACGCGTAGTGCACCGAGGCGTCGACGTCGCTCCAGCCGCGCCAGGCGCGCCGCGCGCCGAACGCCTTGAGCGCGTCGGGCAGGTGCTCCTCGCCGTACCAGCGGTCGAAGGCGTCCTCGATCATCGGGTCCAGCACCTGGGCGCGCACGATGAAACTTGCCGTCATGGGGTCCTCCTCCTCGGCCGCGCTTCGAGCACCCGATGCAGCTGCTGGCGCAGCCACTGGTTGGCGGGATCGTCCTCGGCGCTGGCGTGCCAGTATAAATAGGTGTCGAGGCCGCGCGCCTTGAGCGGGAAGGGCAGCAGCCGGTTGCCGAAGCGCGGGTTGAGGATGCGCGCGTAGCCCTCTGGCATCGTGACCACCAGGTCGGTCTCGCTCGCCACGCGGCAAGCGGCGAAGTAGTGCTGGCAGCGCAGCCGCACGCGCCGGCGCAGGTCGTGGCGCGCGAGCTCGGCGTCCTCGACCGACAGGCCGCGGCGGCGCGAGGAGACCTGGATGTGCTGCTGCGCGAGGTAGGTCTTGAGGTCGAGCCCCTTCCTGAGCGCCGGGTGCCCGCGCCGCGCCACCACCACCAGCCGCTCGGCGCCGAAGCGCTGGCGCCGGATCTCGTCGGGCAGCGGCAGCAGCACGTCGATCGCCGCGTCGAGGGCGCCGGCGGCGAGCTCGCCCTCGATCTCGCGGCGCTCGGCGCGCACCACCGAGAGGTCGATGCCCGGCGCGCCGGCCGCGAGCGCGCGCATCAGCCCGGGCAGCAGCGCCGACTCGAGCACGTCGCGCATGCCGAGGGTGAAGCGCTTGTGCGCGCTGGCAGGGTCGAAGCGGTTGACCTTGTTCAGCGTCGACTCCATCTGGCGCAGCGCCTGGCGCACCGGCTCGATCATCTGGCGCGCGAGCGGGGTCGGCGTCATGGCGTGGCCGCGGCGCGCGAACAGCGGGTCGTCGAACATGCGCCGCAGGCGCCCGAGCGCGTGGCTGATCGCGGGCTGCGACAGGTTGAGCCGCTTCGCCGCGCGCGTGATGCCGCCCTCGGCGCAGATCGTGTCGAAGACCACGAACAGGTTCAGGTCGGCGCGCGCAAGATGCATGGCATCGATACTGTCACATCAAGTCAATTCATTTGTCAAATGGCGGAGCCGGCGCCAGGATGCGCGCCATGAACTTCGAACCCTCCCCCAAGGTCCAGGCGCTGATCGGGCGGCTGCAGGCGTTCATGGACCGGCACGTCGTTCCCAACCGCCGCCGCTACGAGGACGAGCTGGCGCGCGGCGACCGCTGGCAGCCTTCGCGCGTGATCGAGGAGCTGAAGCCGATCGCGCGCGCCGCGGGGCTGTGGAACCTGTTCCTGCCCGAGTCGGAGCGCGGCGCCGGGCTCGGCAACCTCGAGTACGCGCCGCTGTGCGAGATCATGGGGCGCGTGCACTGGTCGTCCGAGGTCTTCAACTGCTCGGCGCCCGACACCGGCAACATGGAGGTGCTCGACCGCTACGGCAGCGAGGCGCAGAAGCGCGATTGGCTCGAGCCGCTGCTCGAGGGCAGGATCCGCTCGGCCTTCGCCATGACCGAGCCCGCGGTCGCCTCCTCGGACGCGACCAACATCGAGTGCCGCATCGAGCGCCGCGGCGACGAGTACCTGATCAACGGCCGCAAGTGGTGGGCCTCGGGCTCGCACGACCCGCGCTGCAAGCTGTTCATCGTGATGGGCAAGACCGATCCCGCCCACCCCGACCGCCACCGGCAGCAGTCGATGATCCTGGTGCCGCGCGAGGCCGCGGGCGTGCGGCTGCTGCGCTGGCTGCCGGTGTTCGGCTACGACCACGCGCCGCACGGCCACGGCGAAGTGCTGTTCGAGGACGTGCGCGTGCCGGCGGCGAACCTGCTGCTGGGCGAGGGCCGCGGCTTCGAGATCGCGCAGGGGCGCCTCGGGCCCGGGCGCATCCACCACTGCATGCGCATCGTCGGCCAGGCCGAGGTCGCGCTCGAAGCCATGTGCCGGCGCGCGACGTCGCGCGTCGCCTTCGGCCGGCCGATCGCCGAGCAGGGCGTGACCATGGAACGCATCGCCGAGGCGCGCATCGCGATCGAGCAGGCGCGGCTGCTGGTTCTCATGGCGGCCGACCGCATGGACAAGGCCGGCAACAAGGCCGCGGCGGCCGAGATCGCGATGATCAAGGTCGCGGCGCCCAACATGCTGTGCCGCGTGCTCGACATGGCGATCCAGGCGCACGGCGCGGCGGGGGTGACCGAGGACTTCGAGCTCGCCGCGGCCTACGGCTGGGCGCGCGCGATGCGCATCGTCGACGGGCCGGACGAGGTGCACCGCAACCAGGTCGCGCGGCTCGAGCTGCGCAAGCATGCCGCGCCGTCGCCCGCGGCGCTCCGTTCCGCTGCCTAGCGCTCGCGCGTCACTTCACGCGCCCGGGCGCGACGTAGTCGATCTTCGCGCGCTCGACGGCGACAATCGCGGGGATCAGGTCCTGGCGCACGATGTCCAGCGGCGAGAGCACCGTCCCGTCGGCACATTGCACCTTGGTCGCCGCGGCGCAGAATTTCTGGCTGGCGAGATTGATCGGCACCGCAACCGGCACCCCGCGCTCGTCCGGCATGTAGATGGGAATGAGGCGGGACAGCGCCGCGGCCGCGATATCCAGCGCGTTCGCGTACTCTTCCGGAAACAGGAGATGCGCGCCGTCGCGACGCGTCTGGTGAAACGTGAACGCCGCGGCGAGCGAAAGCGGCATCCAGGAATCCCGGCTGCGGATCCAGATCTGCTCGATCTGGACGCAGTCCTGGCGCAGGTCTACCACCGCGCCCGCCGCCCGAAGGTCAACAAAAACCCCGATTGGGAAGAGCGCGGGTAGTTTCCCGCAGACGCCACGATGGGAAGGAGGAGCATGCAGCGACGGGACAAAAAGACAAAACTCCGTTAGGCGGGGATCGCGGGCGACTTGTTTTCACTAATGTGTTTGCGGGCGCTTGGAGTGTATGTGCGGTGACGCACATTGCGGTAGAATTTTTCGCCGGACGCGCACCGTGAATAGAAGGCAGGCCACCGCCACCCCCCATCCCGCCGCGAGGAACAAGCTCCTCGCGGCCCTGCCCGACGCCGACTTCGAGCGGCTGCGGCCGCACCTGGAGCCCTTCCCGCTTCCGCTCGGCCGGACGCTCTACGGATCCGGCGCCCGCATGACCCACGTCTACTTCCCGACCGAAGGCATCGTCTCCCTGCTCTACGTGATGGAGAACGGCGCCTCGGCGGAGATCGCGCTCACCGGCAACGAAGGCCTGGTCGGAATCTCCCTCTTCATGGGAGGGGAAAGCACGCCCAGCAGCGCCCTGGTGCAGAGCGCCGGCCATGCCCACCGCCTGGACGCGCACAATCTGCAGCAGGAATTCGAGCGCGGCGGACAGCTGCAGCACCTGCTGCTGCGCTACACCCAGGCGCTGATCACGCAGATGGCGCAGACCGCGGTGTGCAACCGGCACCACAGCGTGGAGCAGCAGCTTTGCCGCTGGCTCCTGCTGAGCCTGGACCGGCTGCCTTCCAACGAGTTGCGCATGACGCAGGAGCTGATCGCCAACATGCTCGGCGTGCGCCGCGAGGGCGTCACCGAAGCGGCGCGGCGGCTGCAGGAGGACGGGCTGATCCGCTACCAGCGCGGCCAGATCACCATGCTCGACCGGCCGCGGGTCGAGCAGCGCGTGTGCGAGTGCTACGCCGTGGTCAAGCGCGAAACCGACCGCCTGCTCGCCTACGGCGGACGATGACTGCGAAGGCGGGCGCGGCGGGTGGACTGGTACGGATTGACACGGCAGCCGGCGTGATTGCAGCATGGCGCATGCTGCGCGTCACGCCCCTGCATCCGCACATCGGCGCCCGCGCCGAAGGCGTCGACCTGCGCCAGCCCCTCACCGCCGAGCTGGCCGCCGCCATCGAGGCGGCGATGGACCGCCACGCGGTGCTCGTCTTTCCCGGCCAGGACCTGAGCGACGAGCAGCACATGGCCTTCGGCACGACGTTCGGGCCGGTCGAGCACACGCGCGCCACGGTCGACTTCCAGCGCCACCGCCTTTCGATCCCGGAGATGAACGACATCTCCAACCTCGACGTCGACGGCCGGATCCTCAAGTCCGACGATCGCAAGCGCCTGTTCAACCTGGGCAACCGGCTGTGGCATTCGGACAGCAGCTTCAAGCAGACGCCGGCGAAGTACTCGCTGCTCTACGCGCGCTCGGTGCCGCCCGAGGGCGGCGAGACCGAGTTCGCCGACATGCGCGCGGCGTGGGACGCGCTGCCGGAGAAGACGAAGGCGAAGGTGAAGGACCTGGTCTGCTGGCATTCGCTGCTCTACAGCCGCGCGCGACTGGGGTTCCACGGCTTTACCGACGACGAGAAGCGCCAGTTCACGCCGGTGCCCCAGCGGCTCGCGCGCCGGCACGCGGGCTCGGGGCGGATGAGCCTGTACCTGTCCTCGCACATCGGCCGCATCGAGGGCTGGGAGGTGCCGGAGGCGATGGCGTTCGTCGCCGACCTGCTCGAGCACGCCACGCAGCGCGAGTTCGTCTACCAGCACCGCTGGCAGGTTCACGACCTGGTGGTCTGGGACAACCGCTGCACCCTGCACCGCGGCCGGGCCTACGACGACGTGAAGTACGCGCGCGACATGCGGCGCGTGACGCTGCAGGACAGCGCGCCGACGCTGGAGCAGGCGCTCTAGGCGGCCTGCAGCGCCAGCCCTTCGCGCTCGAGGTAGTCCTCGTAGCTGCCCTTGAAGTCGACCACCTCGCCGCCGGGCTTGAGCTCGAGGATGCGCGTGGCGAGCGAGGAAACGAACTCGCGGTCGTGCGAGACGAACAGGAGCGTGCCGGTGTAGCGGTCGAGCGCGCCGTTCAGCGACTCGATCGATTCCATGTCGAGGTGGTTGGTCGGCTCGTCGAGCAGCATGACGTTCGGCATGCCGAGGATCAACCGGCCGATGAGCATGCGCTGGCCTTCGCCGCCGGAGATCACCTTCAGTTCCTTTTTCTGGTCGTCGCCGGAAAAAAGCAGCTGCCCCAGCGTCGCGCGTACGATCAGCTCGTCCTGCGCCTTGTCCTTGCGGCGCCAGCGGCCCATCCAGTCGGCGAGCGACTCCTCGCGCTTGAATTCGTTCTCCGGGTCCTGCGGCCAGTAGCCCTTGTTGGCTTTCTCGGCCCACGTCACCGTGCCGGCGTCGGGCTTGAGGCTGCCTTCGAGGCAGCGCAGCAGCGTGGTCTTGCCGACGCCGTTCGGGCCGATGATCGCCACTTTCTCGCCCGCCTCGATCGTGAGGTCGAGCTTGCTGAACAGCGGCTTGCCCTTCTCGTAGCCCTTGGCGAGGCCCTTGGCTTCCAGCGCCAGGCGGTGCAGCTTCTCCTTCGGGTCGACCAGGAACTTGATATAGGGGTACTGCCGGCTGGAGGGCTTCACGTCCTCCACCTTCAGCTTCTCGATCATCTTCCTCCTGGAGGTGGCCTGCCTGGCCTTGGCCTTGTGCGCGCGAAAGCGCCGCACGAAGTCCTCCAGGTCGGCGATGCGGTCCTTCGCCTTGGCGTTGTCCTTCTCCAGCTGCTGCTTGGCCAGCGTGGAGGCTTCCATGTAGTCGTCGTAGTTGCCGGGGTAGACCTTGATCACGCCGTAGTCCACGTCCGCCATGTGCGTGCAGACGCTGGAGAGGAAGTGCCGGTCGTGCGAGATGATCACCATCGTGCTGGTCCTGCGGTTGAGCACGTCCTCCAGCCAGCGGATGCTGTTGATGTCCAGGTTGTTGGTCGGCTCGTCCAGCAGCAGGATGTCCGGGTCGCCGAACAGCGCCTGCGCCAGCAGCACTCTGAGCTTCCAGCCCGGGGCGACGGCCGACATCGGGCCGTTGTGCTGCCCGGTCGGGACGCCGAGGCCGAGGAGGAGCTCGCCCGCCCTCGCTTCGGCGGTGTAGCCGCCGAACTCCGCGTACTTGTGCTCCAGGTCGGCGGCGCGCGTGTAGTCGTCTTCGCTCGCGCTCTCGTTGGCGTAGATCGCGTCGCGCTCCTTCATCGCCTGCCACATTTCCTGGTGGCCCATCATCACCACGTCGAGCACGCGCTCCGTTTCGAAGGCGAACTGGTCCTGGCGCAGCCTGCCCACCCGCTCGTTGGCGTCGATCGCCACCGACCCCGCGCTCGGCTCGAGCTCGCCGCCGAGGATCTTCATGAACGTGGATTTCCCGCAGCCGTTGGCCCCGATCAGGCCGTAGCGATTGCCGCCGCCGAACTTGACGGAGACGTCCGAGAACAGGGGCTTGGCCCCGAACTGCATGGCAATGCCGGAGGCGACGATCACGTTGGGGATTCCGGAAACAAAAAAGCCGGCCGCAGCCAGCTTCGGGTTGGGACCAATTGCGAGGGCGGATTATAGCAGCGCCCGGGTCAGAAACGGCAGGCTGACGTCCATCCGGTAGTCGATGTCGGAGTGGTCGTCGTCGAACTCCTCGTAGCGGTGGCGGATGCCCGCCGCGGCCAGGCGGCGCGACAGGATGCGCGAGCCGTACTGGATGTGGTACTGGTCGCGCCAGCCGCAGTCGACGTAGATCCCGCGCAGCGACTTCAGGTTCGCGCGGTACTTCGCGACCAGGTTCACCGGATCGTTCGCCAGCCAGCGCCGCCAGCGCTGCGGGATCAGCTCCCCCGTCTCGGCGTCGAACGGGATGCGGAAGCCGTTCGGCGCGCGCGGGTCGGGGTCGTAGGTCGCGGCCATGCACAGGTTCATCAGGCACATCACCTCCTTGCCCGAGACCTTGTCTTTTTTCCACACGTGCCGCAGGAAGCGCGTGACGCGGCCGTCGTCCAGCCCGGATTCCAGTTTCCGGTTGCGGGAAATCCTCTGCGGGCCGGGCCTGCGCTTGGGCAGGCGGTACTTCGCCAGCTCGTTGAGCGTGTTCGGCCAGTCGTGCCAGTAGACGAAGTCGAAGTAGGCGTCGCCCGAGTGGTCGGCGACCGCGCCCCAGTGCTGCGCGTACTTCATCCCGTGCACGATCGCGCCGTAGCCTCCCGACGACTTGCCGAAGCAGCCGCGATGCTCCCTGCCCGCCTTGGTGCGGAACTCGCGGTCGACGAAGGGGATGATCTCGCGCACGAGGTAGTCGGCGTAGTCGCCGATCGCGGAGGAGTTGACGTACTGGTTGCCGCCGAGCGCGGTGAAGCAGTCCGGCAACACGATGATCGCGGGCCCCATCTTCTGCTCGCGCACCAGGCGCGCCGCGCGCTCGGGCACGTTTTCGTTGAACGCGCGCCAGTTCGCGTGCGCGAGCCCCGAGCCGGTGTAGCCGACCAGGTCGTACAGCACCGGGAAGCGCCTCGAACGCCCGGCGTCGTACTGCGGCGGCAGCCACACCGCGAGCTCGCGCCGGTGCGGGTCGCCGAGCGGGTTGCCGCGCAGGATCTTCGAGTCGTGCTCGAGCACGACCAGCGTGCCGGCGGGGCCCTTGGGGCGCTTCAATGCCATTGCACGCGCTCAGCCGCTCGTCTTTTTCGCCATCTCCTCGGCCGCGCGCTTCATCTCCGCCATGGTCACGTCGCGCATGTGCGTGGAGACGTGCCAGAAGTGCCCCCACGGGTCCTCGATCGCCGCGGTGCGGTCGCCGTAGAACATGTCCTGCACCTCGCGCATCATCCTGGCGCCCGCCTCCACCGCCTTCGCCACGGTGGCGTCGACGTCCTTCACGTACAGGTGGATGTGCACCGGCGTGCCGCCGCGCGCCTTGGGGCCGAGGAAGTTCATCTGCTCGGACTCGTCCGCCAGCATGATCTTGGAGTCGCCCACCCTGATCTCCACGTGCCCGAGCTTGCCGGCAGGCCCCGGCATGCGCATCAGCTCGAGCGCGCCGAAGACCTTCTTGTAGAAATCGATCGCCGCCGCGGCGCCCTGTATGGCCAGGTACGGCGTCACCGTGTTGTAGCCCTTGGGAATCGGCTGCACTTTCTTGGCGACCTTCTTGGCGACCTTCCTGGCCGCCGGCTTCGAGACCTTCTTCGCCGTCTTTTTCGCCTTCGCCTTCGCCTTGCGTTTCATCGCTCGTCTCCTTGGGTTCGGCCTCAGCCGTAGAACGTCGTTTCGCCCCCGCGGCGGAAAGGATAGGCCAATTGGCCCAAGGTTGTCTCGGGGGCTGGAACCGTGCAGCGCGGGCGGCGCGAAATTGACAGCGCGAGCGCCGACGTTGCAACATGGCCCATGCGCGTTACGCCCCTGCATCCGCACGTCGGCGCGAGGGTCGACGGGATAGACCTGCGCTCACCCCTGACCGCGGAATTGCGCGCGGCCCGGGACGCGCTGGCGCTGGTGCGCGATCTGGTGGTGTGGGACAACCGCTGCACCATGCATCGCGGCCGGGCGTACGACGACACGGTATACCAGCGGGACATGCGGCGCGTGACGCTCGAGGATTCCGCGCCGACGCTGGAGCAGGCGCTCTGACGACGAGGTTGCTCCCTGCCGACCTGGCGCAGGCCGCGCCGCGCGAGGTGTTCGCCTCGATCGCCGCGGCGCTCAACGCGCGCGTGGTCGGCCAGCGCGCGCTCACCGAGCGGCTGCTGATCGCGCTGCTGTGCGACGGGCACGTGCTGGTCGAGGGCGTGCCGGGGCTGGCGAAGACGACCGCGGTCAAGACGCTCGCCGAGCTGCTGGAGGCGGATTTCCACCGCATCCAGTTCACCCCCGACCTGCTGCCGGCCGACATCACCGGCACCGAGGTGCTGCGCGCCGAGAGCGGCACTTTCGAGTTCCGCCCCGGCCCCGTGTTCCGCAGCCTGGTGCTGGCCGACGAGATCAACCGCGCGCCGGCCAAGGTGCAGTCGGCGCTGCTCGAGGCGATGGAGGAACGCCAGGTCAGCGTCGGGCGCGCGAGCTACCCGCTGCCGGCGCTGTTCATGGTGATGGCGACCCAGAACCCGATCGAGCAGGACGGCACCTACCCGCTGCCCGAATCGCAGCTCGACCGCTTCCTGCTGCAGGTCGAGGTCGGCTATCCCGCGCCCGAGGCCGAGCACGAGATCCTGCGCCTCGCGCGCAGCGGCACGGGCCGCAGCCCGGTCGCGCCGATCGCCTCGGCGGCGCAGGTCTTCGCCGCGCGCAAGGAGGCGCTCGCGCTGCACATGGCGCCGGCGCTCGAGCGCTACATCGTCGAGCTGGTGCTGGCGACGCGCGCGCCCGCGGCCTACGACGCGGCGCTCGCGCCGCTGCTGCGCCTGGGCGCGAGCCCGCGCGCGACGATCGGGCTCGATCGCGCCGCGCGCGCGCATGCCTGGCTCGCCGGGCGCGACTACGTCTCGCCCGCGGACATCCACGCGGTCGCGCCGGACGTGCTGCGCCACCGCCTGATCCTCAGCTACCAGGCGCGCGCCGACGGCGTCGGCGCCGGCGAGGTGATCGCGCGCCTGCTCGCAAAGGTGCCGGTGCCGTGATTCCGACGGGCGTGCGCGCGGCGCCCGACGCGCTGCTCGCGCTGCGGCGCTACGGCCCGGAGATGCGCAGGATCCTCGCGCTCGACGCCGAGCGCGCGCCCGCGGCCTTCGCCGCCCCCGGCCACGGCATGGACTACGTCGAGTCGCGCCCCTACACGCCGGGCGACGACGTGCGGCGCATCGACTGGCGCGTCACCGCGCGCACCGGGCGCGCGCACACCAAGCTGTTCCGCCTCGAGCGCGGGCGCGACCTGTACTGCATCGCCGACCTGCGCGCGCCGATGCGCTTCGGCACCCGCGCCGCGTTCAAGTCGGTCGTCGCCGCGCACCTCGCCGCGCTCGCGGGCTGGGCCGCGGCGGCGGGCGGCGAGCGCTTCGGCGCGCTGGTCGCAGGCGCGCGCGAGCAGGGCGTGCGCGCGGGCGCGGCCGAAGGCTCGGCCGGCGCGCTGTGCGCGGCGCTGGCGGCCGCCGACGGCGCGGCTCCGGGCGAAGGCGCGCCGATGGATCGCCTCGCCGCGCGCGCGGCCGCGGAAGCCGCCGCGGGCACGCGCTTTCTGGTCGTGTCCGACTTCGCCGACCCCGACGCCGCGCTCGCCGGCGCGTTGCGGCTGCTGCGCGCGCGCGGCGAGGTGACGCTGGCGTGGATCTTCGACCCGCTCGAGCTGCGCCTGCCGCCGCCGGGGCGCTACCCCTTGAGCGACGGGCGCGCGCGGCTGGTGCTCGACGCCGCGAACCCCGCGGTGCGCGCGGCGCACGCGCGCGAGGCCGCGGCGCGGCGCGCGCGCCTGGCGCGGCTCGCGGCGCAGCCCGGCGTGCGCGCGCACGCGGTGGGCACCGGCGAGGACCTGTTCGCCGCGCTCGGGCGCCCGTTCGGAACGCCGCGATGATGACCGACTCCGCCGGCCTCGCCGCGCAGCTGCACGGGCTGCACCCGCCGCCCGCGCCGGCGTGGTGGCCGCCCGCGCCGGGCGGGTGGCTCGTGCTGCTCGCGGCGGCGGCGCTGCTCGCGCTCGCCTGGCGCGCCGCGCCGAAATGGTGGCGGCGCCTGCGGCGGCGCCGGCGCGCGCTCGCCGCGCTCGAGGCCTGCACGGGCGCGGCCGAGGTGTCGCAGCTGCTGCGCGCCGCGGCGCTCGAGCGCTTCCCGCACAACGAGGCCGCCGGGCTGCACGGCGCGGCCTGGGTCGCCTTCCTCGAAGCGCGCGACCGCGCGCCCGGGCGCTTCGCCGCGCTCGGCGAGGCGCTGACCGAGGCGCCTTACCGCCCGCCCGAGCGGCAGGGCGACGCCGCCGCGCTGCGCGCCGCGGCGCGCGGCTGGCTGCGCGCGGTGCTCTAGCGAGGGGAGCGCGCATGCCCGAGCTCGCCTGGCCCTGGGTCGCCGCGGCGCTCGCGCTGCCGTGGCTGGTGGCGCGTCTCGCCCCGCCGGCGGCGCCGCTCGCCGCGCCGCTCAGGGTGCCGTTCTTCGCCGCCGCGCGCGGCTGGCAGGCGCAAGCGCACGCGCGCGTCTCTCCACGTTCGGCGCTCGCGCTCGCCGCCTGGGCGCTGCTGGTGCTCGCGGCGTGCCGGCCGCAGTGGCTCGGCGCGCCGGTCGCGCTGCCCGCGAGCGGGCGCAGCATGCTGCTCGCGCTCGACGTCTCGGGCAGCATGGGCGACCCGGTGCCCGGAGCGGGCCTGGGGTTCGACGTCATGACCCGCGCCGCGCGCGCGTTCGTCGCGCGCCGCGCCGGCGACCGCGTCGGGCTGATCGTGTTCGGCTCCAGGGCCTACGTGCAGGCGCCGCTCACCTTCGACCTCGACGCGGTGGGCAAGATGATCGACCAGACCTTCATCGGCCTCGCGGGCGAAGGCACCGCGATCGGCGACGCGATCGCGCTCGCGGTGGCGCGCCTGCGCGCGATGCCGCGCGAGGCGCGGGTGCTGGTGCTGATCACCGACGGCTCGAACACCGAGGGCGCGCTGAGCGTGGACCAGGCGACGCGCCTCGCGCGCGCCTACGGCGTGCGCGTGTACGCGATCGGCATCGGCGTTCCCGGCAGCGCGGGCCGCCAGCCGGGCATGGGTCTCGACGAACCGGTGCTCGAGCGCGTCGCGGCCGGGACCGGCGGGCGTTACTTCCGCGCCGGAGACCGCGCGGCGCTCGCGCGCGTGTACGCCGAGCTCGACCGCGACGAGCCGGCGGCGCGCGCGGCGCGCCGCGTGCGCCCGAGCGCCGAGCTCTACCCCTGGCCGCTCGGCCTCGCGCTCCTGCTCGCGCTCGCCGCGCTCGCGATGGGCGCCCGCGGCGGCGTACGCAAGGCACAGGCATGATCACTTTCCTGCGCCCGGAATGGCTGCTCGCGCTGCCCGCCGCGCTCGCGCTCGGCTGGGCGTGGTGGCGCGCGAACGGCGGCGCGGCGCCGTGGCGGCGCGTGGTCGACCCCGAGCTGCTCGCCGCGCTCGCGCCGCGCGCGCGCGGCCGGGTGCGGCCGGCGCTGGTGCTCGCCTCCTGCGCGCTGCTGCTCGCCGCGCTCGCGCTCGCGGGGCCGTCGTGGCGGTCGCGCCCGGCGCCGGCGGTGCGCGATCTGTCCGCGCGCGTCGTGGTGCTCGATCTCTCGCCGTCGATGGATGCGGTCGACGTCGCGCCGAGCCGCATCGCGCGCGCGCGCGCCGCCGCCGCCGACCTGCTGCGCGGCGCGAACGGCGCCCGGCTCGGGCTGGTGGTGTTCGGCGCCGACGCTTTCGCCGCCGCGCCGCTGGTGACCGACGCCGCCGCGCTGGTTCACCTGCTGGCGGGCCTTTCGCCCGCGACCGTGCCGCGCGCGGGCAGCCGCGCCGACCTCGCGCTCGACAAGACGCGCGAGCTGCTCGAGGGCGCCGGCATCGTCGCGGGCGAGGTGATCCTGGTCGGCGACAGCGCCGGCGGCGCGCGCAGCCTGCGCGCCGCGCGCACGCTCGCGGCCGAAGGCTTCCCGGTCTCGGTGCTCGCGCTCGGCACGCCCGGCGGCGGGCCGGTGCGGCGCGCCGACGGCTCGCTGGCGCGCGGCGACAGCGGCGAGATCCTGGTGGTCAAGCCCGAGCTCGCCGCGCTCGAACGCCTCGCGCGCGAAGGCGGCGGTCAGTTCCGCCTCCTGCCCGCCGACGGGCCGACGCCGCGCTTCGCCGCCGCGGCGCGCGCCTTCGGCAGCGCCGACGCGCCGCCCGCGCGCGGCGCGACGCTGCGCGTCGACGACGGCGCCTGGCTCGCGCTGTTCGCGCTGCCGTTCGCCGCGCTGCTGTTTCGCCGCGGCTGGCTGATGGGCCTCGCCGTGTTCACGCTCGGCTTCGCCTCGGCACCGCGCCCCGCGCTGGCCTTCGACTGGCACGCCCTGTGGCAGCGCCCCGCGCAGCAAGCGGCGAGCGCCTACGCCGCGGGCGGCCCGCGCGAGCGCGTCGCGGCCCTCGCGCGGCTCGCGCCGGACTCGCCCTGGCGCGCGGCGCTCCTTTACCGCAGCGGCCGCTACGCCGAGGCCGCCGCGCTGTACGCGAAAGGCGACGGCGCCGAGGACTGGTACGACCGCGCCAACGCCCTCGCGCTCGACGGCCGGCTGGAGGAGGCGCTCGCCGCCTACGACGCCGCGCTCGAGCGCAGCCCGTCGCTGCGCGACGCGAGCGCGAACCGCGCGATCGTGCGCGCCGCGCTCGCGCAGCGCTTCGCCAACGAGCAGGGCGGCGACGCCGAGAACGCGCGCCGGCGCCGCGACCAATCGGGCAAGGCGCCGCGCGGCGCGAGCAAGGACGCGGCGGCCGCCGACGCCGCGCGCAAGGCCGCGCCGCCGGCGCGCGCGGGCCCGGCGCGCTCGGGACCGTCGCCCGGCGCCGAAGCCGCGGCGCAGGATTCGCGCGACGCCGAGCGGCGCCGGCTCGACGCGCTGCTCGCCCAGGTGCCCGACGACCCCGGCGAGCTGCTCGCGAACCGCTTCGCGCGCGAGCTGCGCCTGCGCGGCGACTGGACCCACGACCCGGGAGAACCGTGGTGAACCGCACCGCGTCCATATATATATGGAGCGCGGCGGCACTGCTGCTCGCCGCCTATTCCCACGGCGCGCGCGCCGCCGCGCCGGACCTCGCGCTCGAGGCCGAACTCGCCCCCGCGAGCGTCTACGTCGGCCAGGAAGCGCGCCTGACCCTGCGGCTGCTGCGCGCCCCGGGCGCGCCGCGCGGCGCGCTCGTCCCGCCCGAGCTCGGCGGCGCCGCGGCCCTCCGCCCGCTCGGCCCCGCGCGGCTCGGCTCCGTCGTGCGCGCAGGCACTGCCTACGAAACCGTCGAGCGCGCCTTCGCGCTCGTGCCGCAGCGCGCCGGGCGCCTCACTGTCCCGGCCGCCGGATTCGAGCCCGCGCCGGGCGAACATGGCGACGCGCGCGGCCCCGCGCTCGCGCTCGACGTGCGCCCCATCCCGCCCGGCGCCGCCGAGCCCTGGCTCCCCGCGCGCCGCCTCAGCCTGGAAGAACACTGGTCGCGCGACCCGCGCGCCCTCGCCGCGGGCGAGCCGGTCACCCGCACCCTCGTCATCCGCGCCGACGGCCTCGCCGCCGCGCGCCTGCCGCGCCTCGCCCTGCCCGAGTCCCCGCTCCTGCGCGTGCGCGCCGACCGCCCCGAGCTCACCGCCGCCCCCGGCCCCGGCGGCCTGCGCGGCGAAAGCATCCAGCGCTTCGTTTTCATTCCCACCGGCGACGGCGAGCTCGCCCTGCCGCCGCTGCGCATCCAATGGTGGGACGTCGCCGCCGACGCCCCGCGCAGCGCCGACATCCCCGGCCGCAGCCTTGACCCTCCACTCCGCCCCCGTCGCCGAAGCCCCGCCCGCCTCGCCGCCCGTCATGTCTCTGCGCGCCGTCATGCGCTGGTTCGCCGCCGCCACGCTGCTGCTGTCCGCCGCCTTCCTCGCCTGGCACCTGCGGCGCCAGAACCTGCGCGACGCCCGCGCCAGGCTGCGCGAAGCCTGCCGCCGCAACGACCCGATCGCCGCGCGCGACGCACTGATCGAATGGTGGGCCCTCGCCCGTCCGCGCGAGCAAGTGCCGCTTCTGTACAGGATGGGCGCCGAGTGGGACGAGCGCGCGCGCGAACAACTCGCCGGGCTGGATGCTGCGCTCTACGCCGATCGCGCCTGGGACGGCGCAGCGTTCTGGAACGGCGTGCGGCCGTGGTTGCGCGCGCGGCCTGCGCGACGCGCGGCGCCGGCGCCGGCGCCGGCGCCGCTGTTCAAGCTCCAGGCGCGCGCGGCTTCATCTCCCCCGCTAATTTCCGGGGGGCGTAGGTGAAACCCGTTGCCAACCCTCCGGACAATGCCGCACGTAGGGGTAGTACCCATTCGAGCTCGCGCAGAAATACCAGTCATTGGCACTCTCCTGCGGCTGAGCAGGCGCTTGATATTGCGGCGCGTACGTAGCGCCATAGTCCGGCCCATAGCCGTAGCCCGGGGCGTAGCCGTACGGCGCATAGAAGATGGAACGCGCAGCAATGAAGGGAAGGCTCAACACAGCCGCGGCAATCCCCACTCCCCATCCAAAGCCGCCCCAATGACCTCCTCCGTGCCCGCCCCAATGACCCCCTCCATGCCCGCCACCATGACCACCACGGGCTTGCGCCAAGCCAGGCGCGGCAGCGCCCACAAGCAGCGCGGATAGCAGGACCGCCTTAAGCAACCTCATTGGTAGTCTCATTGCTTGCTCCTTCTCGCTTCGCTCGAGCCATTCGATACCTCAACCGGGCAGGAATCAACGAATATTGTGTATCCCTTTGTTACCGGCCCGTTCGACCTGCCGTGCCTGAAAGAAAAGGCCAGGCAACGGCGGCATCTTCAGTGCCGTATGTGAGTGCCAACGCACAGATTCGGTCGAAGCGCGGAGCTAAGTTGCGACCTGGACCTTTCCAATCTTCCGGAGTCTCAAGTGAACCGCAAAGCAGCCACTTCGATCCTCGTCGCGCTGACGATGGCCACGGCGCCACTTTCCTTCGCGCAGGGCAACAGCAACAGGAGCGACCGGGACAGAGGGCAGCAGCAGGAACGACATGGCAACAGCCCGAAGCCGCAAAGCCACGACAACCGCGACTTCGGTCGTAACCACGAGCGGGAGCGCGCTCGAGGCAAACGCGGCGTAGGCCCGCAGCAGGGGTACTACCGTGGAGACCGATTGCCGGCCGAATACCGCCACAAGCAATACGTGGTCGATGACTGGCACGGCCACCATCTCAGCCGTCCGCCGCGCGGCCACCATTGGGTCCGCTCGGGCGACGACTTCGTGCTGATCGCAATCAGCACCGGAATCATTGCGTCGATCCTGCTGAGCCGCTAGCGGTCCAGCCGCGCGAACGCGAACGGGGCGGCGACCAGCAGCGCGATCAGGATCGCGCCGATCACCGGCGCGACGCTCAGCAGCATCGCGAACGGCAAGGCCACGAACGCGGCCGCGAACAGCCAGGGCACGCGCGGCGGCCGGCCGAGATCGGCGCCGAGCTTCTTGCGCATCCAGCGCATCGCCCTGGCCTCGCGGCCCGTGCGGCGCCCCAGCGCGCGGGCGATCGATCGCTCCTCCAGCCAGGAGAAAAACACCAGCCCGAGCACGAACACGCTGCCGATCAGCATCAACGGCATCAGCAGCAGCCCCCCCAGCGCCGAGCCGGCACTGGTGCCCACCAGCGCCACGATCGGCGCCATCCCGCAGGCGAGCCCCGTGACCCCGATCAGCACCAGCACCGGGATCACCAGCCGCGCGCGCTCGCCGATGTACTCCTGGAACGCATACACCTCGCGGTAGTGCCGGGCGAGCAACATCGCGTCCTCGAACGGCCCGAGCAACTGCCGGCTGACCTGCTCCTGCAGTTCCGCCTGATCCGTCATGCCCCTCATCGCCCCGCCTCCCTGCGGTCGGAATCGCCAGGGCCAGCATACGGGACCCCCGCCCGCAAAGCTGGGAACAATTCCTCACCTGCTCGTTGGGCTTGCTCATATCGGCCGAAGATGGTCCGAACGCTTCGAGCATCCTCGCAGGATAACGCCGTCGATCGATGCTCGCGCAGGCTCTCCGGGCTCAGAGCCGGTGCGCGGCGGCCGCGCAGAAGTAGAAATCGAGCATCGCGCCGAGCGGCGCGCCGCTGCCCTTCAGCCGGCTGCGCAGCGCAGCGCCCTCCCAGCAGTCGACCAGCAGGCTGGCGAGGCGCTTGGGATCGGCGTCGGGCGCGAGATCGCCCTTCCTGCGCGCCTCCTCCAGGCAGGTGCCGATGCGGCGCGCGATCTCGGAGAAGCACTGCTCGACCTTGCGCCGGAACACCTCGCTCACGCCGGAGAGCTCCTGGCCGAGGCCGCCGAGCAGGCAGCCGAGGTAGCCTTCGCCGCGGTAGGTCTGCTGCACGTTCTCGAAGAACTTGCGCACGCGCTTGAGCGGCGGCAGGGTCTCGTCGCCGAGGCAGGCGTCGAGGCCCGCGTGCACGTGCTTCATGTACTCGTCGATCACCTGCAGCGCGAAGTCCTCCTTGTCCCGAAAGTGGTGGTAGAAGGAGCCCTTCGGCGTGCCGGTCTCGGCCAGCAGGGCCTGCAGTCCCAGGTCGTGGTAGCCGTGCTTCAGCAGCAAGGCGATCCCCGCGTCCAGCAGGCCCTGCTTGGTCGCGTGCGTCTGCTCCACCTAGCCGTTTACCTTCCTGATCATGTGATCGATCACGTGGCTGTGCTCGTGCTGCGGGCTGAACATCACGATCTCCGCGTCGGCGTCGACCCGCACATTATGCCCCGGCGGCCAGTAGAACAGGTCGTTCGCCCGCACCGTCTCCTGCACCCCGAGCGCGTCGGTCGTGGTGAGCTGGCCGCGCAGCACGAACCCCCAGTGCGGGCACTGGCACATGTCGCCGGCCAGCCCCTCGAACAGCGGGCTCGTGTCCACTCCCGCGGCGAGCGTGAAGCATTCGCCGCTGATCTGGCCGAAGCCGCTCGCGTTGCCGAAATCCGTGTGCTGCCGGATCACCGCGCCCGGGATCTCCATCCGTACGCCTACCTGGTCCTTGGAAACTCTCATTTTCGTCCCCTCCGTGTTGGAAACCGCCTCACTAGACCGAGCGGTCTAACAGCAGAATAGACCGATCGGTCTAGCGCTGTCAATGGTGCTTGACATGCAAGCATTCACTTGCCTATCATTCAGGCAAGCAATTACTTGCGTATGGCACATGGCGGAACGCCGCGACACCGATCTGCTGTTCAAGGCCCTGGCCGATCCCGGCCGGCGCAAGCTGCTCGATCTGCTGCACGCGAGCGACGGCCGAACGCTCAACGACCTGTGCGAACACCTCGACATGACGCGCCAGGGCGTGACGCAGCACCTGGCGCTGCTCGAGGCGGCGAACCTGGTCGCCACCGTGCGGCGCGGGCGCGAAAAGCTGCACTTCCTCAATCCGGTGCCGCTGCAGGAAATCTACGAGCGCTGGATCGCCAAATTCGAAAAGCCGCGCCTCAAGGCGCTTTCCGACCTGAAACAGAAACTGGAGAAGACCCATGCCTAAATCGACCTACCTGTACGTGAGCTACATCCGCACCACGCCGGAGAAGCTGTGGTCGGCGCTGACCGACTCGAAGTTCATCGAGCAGTACTGGTTCGGCATGCATTGCGAATCCCGCTTCACGCCGGGGTCCGAGTGGAAGCTGGTGGCCGGCGACGGCCAGGTCTGGGACGCCGGTGAAATCGTCGAGGCCGTCCCGCCGCGGCGCCTGGTGATCCGCTGGCAGCACCAGATGAAGCCCGAGCTCAAGGCCGAAGGCATGTCGCTGTGCACCATGGAGCTCGAGCCCGAAGGCACGGCAGTCAAGCTCACCATTACACACAGCGTCGAGCGCGACCCCTCGAAGCTCATCGAGGCGGTCTCGGGCGGCTGGCCGAAGGTGATCTCCAACCTGAAGTCCCTGCTGGAGACGGGCTCGATCGCCATGCAGGACCCCTACCCCAAGTACGCCGCCCAGACCGCCAAGGCCTAGCCGGGCGGCGGTAATATTGTGCGGCTCGAATTGACCTGATTGATGCTGCAAGGAGCCGGCCATGGCAGGTACGCGCAACAAGGGCAGGAAAACGGTTTCAGGGAAGGGCCGCTCCGCCCGGGCCCGCTCCGCGCCGCGCACCATCGCGCTGGTGGCCACGCGCAAGGGCGCGTGGATCTTTCACGCCGACGCGGCGCGCAGAACATGGCGCGCGGACGGACCGCATTTCCTCGGCCATAACGTGAGCCACCTGGTGCTCGATCCGCGCGACGGCCGCACGCTGCTCGCGGCGGCGAAGACCGGCCATCTCGGGCCGACGGTGTTCCGTTCCACCGACCTCGGCAAGAGCTGGAAGGAAGCCGCCAAGCCGCCCGCGTTCGCCAAAGCGCCCGAAGGGCAGACCGGGCGCTCGGTCGAGCACACGTTCTGGCTCGCGCCGGGCCGTGCCCAGGACAAAGACCTGTGGTACGCGGGCACCTCGCCGCAGGGCCTGTTCCGTTCGACCGACGGCGGGATATCGTGGGAGCCGTTCTCGATCATCAACGACGACCCGCAGTTCCGCGAATGGATGGGCACGGTGCAGGACGGCACCCCGGACGGGCCCAAGCTGCACTCGATCATCGTCGATCCGCGCGACGGCGAGCATCTCTACCTCGGCATGTCCGGCGGCGGCGTGCACGAGACGACTGACGGCGGCCGCAGCTGGCAGACCCTCATCAAGGGCATGGACGTGGTCGAGGGATTCGGCTTCGACCCGGCCAAGCCGACTTTCCACGATCCGCACTGCATGCGCCTGTGCGCAACCAACCCGGACCGGCTCTACCAGCAGAACCACTGCGGCATCTATCGGCATCGACCGCCCCTCCGACACCTGGCTGCGCATCGGACGCAGCATGCCGAAGACGGTCGGCGACATCGGCTTTCCGCTCGTCGTGCACCCGCGCAACGAGAACATCGCCTGGGTGTTCCCGATGGACGGCACCCAGGTCTGGCCGCGCACCAGCCCCGGCGGCAAGCCGGCGGCCTACGGCACGCGCAACGGCGGCAAGACCTGGCAGCGGCTCGACGCCGGCCTGCCGAAGAGCCAGGCGTGGTGGACGGTGAAGCGCCAGTGCATGGCCGCCGACGCCTGCGATTCGGTCGCGCTCTACGTCGGCAACAGCCAGGGCGAACTGTGGCTCGGCCGCGACGAGGGCCGGCGCTGGTCCTGCATCGCGCGCCATCTGCCCGAAATCTACGCCGTCGAGACCGCCGCGCTTCGCTGAACGCCATGAAGGTCCTGATCCCCAGCGCGCTGCGCTCCTACACCGAGCGCGGCGAAACCGAGGCGAGCGGCGCGACCCTCGCCGCGCTCCTGACCGACCTCGATCAGCAGTACAGCGGCATTCGCTTTCGAATCATCGACGAGCAGGACCGCATCCGGCGCCACATCCGCATCTTCGTCAACGGCGAGCAGGCGCGCGACCTCTCCCGGCCGCTCGCCGCCGCGGACGAAGTCGTCATCGTCCAGGCGCTTTCCGGAGGTTGACGGCGCTCTGTTGCGGCGCAATATCGGCGCCGACGCGAGTCTAGAGCCTCCGGGATCAACTCCCGGGCTGGACAGCGCGCAAAAACCTTAGGACACTCGGGAAGCCCCGGCCGCGACGATCGGGGACGGAGCACTTCATTCAGGAGGAGTTCATGATCAATCGCAGACAATTCACGCGGCTCGCCGCGGCGCTCGCCGCCGGCCTGGTCGCATTCCCCACTCTCGCGGCGGACCCGGTGCGCATCGCGTTCATCGACCCGCTGTCCGGGCCGTTTGCCTCCGTCGGAACGTACGGCTTGCATCAGTTCCAGTTCACCGCCGACGAGATCAACAAGGCGGGCGGCGTGCTGGGCGGCAGAAAGCTCGTCGTCATCGGCTTCGACAACAAGGTCTCGCCCAAGGAGAGCCTGATCCAGCTCAAGCGCGTGATCGGCGACGGCATCCAGTTCATCGTCCAGGGCAACTCCTCCGGCGTCGCCCACGCGCTGATCGACGCGGTGACCAAGCAGGACGAGCGCAACCCCGACCATCGGGTGCTGTATCTGAACTACTCCGCGGTCGATCCGGCCCTGACCAACGAGGACTGCAGCTACTGGCACTTCCGCTTCGACGCCAACGCCGACATGAAGATGAACGCGCTCACCGACATCATCGCGGCGAACAAGAACATGAAGAAGATCTACATCATCGGCCAGGATTACTCCTTCGGCAAAGCGGTCGCCGCCGCCGCCGTGAGGGACCTCGGCAAGAAGCGGCCGGACATCCAGATCGTCGGCAACGAGCTGCATCCGATCGGCAAGGTCAAGGATTTCTCGCCCTACATCGCCAAGATCAAGGCCGCGGGCGCGCAGGCGGTGATCACCGGCAACTGGGGCGCGGACATGCTCAACCTCGCCAAGGCGGCCCAGGACGCCGGGCTCGAGATTCCGTTCTACACCTACTACGCGGCGGGCAACGGCATCACCAAGGCGATCGGCGCGGGCGGCGTCGGCAAGGTGCGCCTCGTCTCCGAAGGCACCATGAACCCGCCGCTCACCGCTGCCTGGAGCGATGAAATGAAGCGCTTCAAGGCGAAGTACCCCGACGAGGACTGGACCCAGCCGCGCGCCTCGAACACGCTGCACATGCTCGCGATGGCGATCGACAAGGCGGGAAGCACCGACCCGGCGAAGGTCGCCGCCGCGCTCGAAGGCATGACCTACAAGTCCCTGTGGGGCGACGTGGTGACGATGCGGGCGTCGGATCATCAGCTGCAGATGCCGGTCCGCATTCAGGTGCAAACCAACAAGGGCATCGAGTTCGACCTCGACAACTCGGGCTTCGGTCTGCTGAACGAGGAAACCGTCAGCGCGGAGAACGCGTCGACCCCGACCACCTGCAAGATGACAGCGCCCGTAGGCGCGTAACCCGCAACCCCTCCCCGCGCCCGGCCGCCGTCGATCGGCGCCGGGCGCGGCAGGACCTGTCGCGCGCGTGCTCGAGCTCACCGTCTTTTCGCTGCTGAACGGCCTGGTCTACGGCCTGCTGCTGTTCATGCTCTCGGCCGGGCTGACCCTCATCTTCTCGATGATGGGCGTGCTCAACTTCGCCCACGCCAGCCTCTACATGCTGGGCGCCTACTTCGCCTATTCGATCAGCACCAAGGTCGGCTTCTGGCCGGGGCTGGTCGTCGCGCCGCTGCTGGTCGGCGCGGTCGGCGCGCTGATCGAGCGCTACGGCCTGCGCAACGTGCACCGCTACGGCCACGTCGCCGAGCTGATCTTCACCTTCGGCATCGCGTTCCTGGTCGACGAATTCGTCCAGCTCGTCTGGGGCAAGCAGACCATGGACTATCACGCGCCTGCGATTCTCGACCATCCGCTGTTCTCGCTCTGGGGCATGGATTTTCCGGCCTACAAGGCCTTCATGCTCGCGATCTCGGTCGGGATCTTCGTCGCGCTGCTGCTCGTGCTCACCCGCACGCGCGTCGGGCTGATCATCCAGGCGGCGATCTCGCACCCGAATCAGGTGGCGATGCTCGGGCACAACGTGCCGCTCGTGTTCACCGGCGTGTTCGGCCTCGGCTCGGCGCTCGCCGGGCTGGCCGGGGTCATCGCGGGGCCTGAGCTCGGCACCTTTCCCGGCATGGCGGCGGTGCTCGGCAGCATCGTGTTCGTCGTGATCGTGGTCGGCGGGCTCGGCTCGCTGTGGGGCGCCTTCCTCGCCTCGCTGCTGATCGGGATGCTGCAGACCTTCGCGGTCGCGGTCGACTATTCGCTAGGGGACCTGTTCGCAAAAATCGGCATCCCGCTCAGCAAGACCAGCGCGCTGAGCGACCTGTACTCGGCCACCGTGGCGCAGATCGGCCCGATCCTGCCCTACCTGCTGATGGTAGTGATCCTGATCTTCCGTCCGACCGGCCTGCTCGGAAAGCGCGAGGTCTGATGGCCGCCGCGGCGAGACCGGCGGCAGCGGGCCGCAAGAGCTTCCTCCGGCGCAACGCGGTCTGGTGGGTCGCCCTGGTGCTCGTCATGCTGCTGCCCCAGGTCGCGCGCTCGGGCACGTCGACGGCCGTGCTCAACCAGATGTGCATCATGGTGATCTTTTCCCTGTCCTACAACATGCTGCTCGGACAGGGCGGGATGCTGTCCTTCGGCCACGCGGTCTACTTCGGCCTCGGCGGCTACTTCGCGATGCACCTGATCCGGATCGCGGCCGCCGCGGGCTTCTTCATGCCGCTGCCGCTGACCCCGCTGGCGGGCGGGCTCGCGGGCCTGCTGTTCGGCCTGATCTTCGGCAGCTTCTCGACCAACCGCGCCGGCACCGTGTTCGCGATGATTTCGCTCGGCATCGGCGAGATGATCGCTTCCTCGTCGCTCATCTTCGTCAAGTTCTCCGGCGGCGAGGAAGGCCTCACCGCCGACCGCACGGACTTGACGCCGCTGTTCGGCGTGAACTTCGGCCGCGATTACCAGGTGTACTACCTGATCGCGGCCTGGATGATCCTCTCGGCGTGGCTGATGTACAAATTCTCGCGCACGCCGCTGGGACGCATGGCCAATGCGGTGCGCGACAATCCCGAGCGCGCCGAATTCGTCGGCTACTCGCAGAAGCGCGTGCGCCTGCTGTCGTTCATGGCGGCGGGCTTCTTCGCCGGCATTGCCGGCGGGCTGTTCGCGCTGAACTACGAGATCGTCACCGACGAGACCGTCAACCTGACCACTTCCGGCGTCGTGCTGCTGGAGGCCTACATCGGCGGGGTGGGCTTCTTCGCCGGCCCGATCGTCGGCGCCGTCGTCTACACGCTGCTGCAGACGCTGCTGTCGAACTACACCGAGATCTGGGCGTTCTACGTCGGCCTGATCTTCGTCGCCACGGTGATGTACGCGCCCACCGGGCTCACCGGGCTCATCATGATGCACCGGCCGATCTGGCGCGCGGGCAAGCTGCGCAGCCTCGCCCTGCCCTACCTGCAGGTCGGCGCGCCCGCGCTGTGCTGCGCGATCGGGGTGATCGGCCTGCTCGAGCTGCTGCATTTCCTGAGCGTGCACGCGGTCGGCCAGTCGATCAAGCGACTGTTCTGGATGAGGCTGAACGTCGACCAGCCGACGCCCTGGATCGTTTTCGCGCTGCTGACCGTGGGCGGGTTCCTCGTCGCGCGGCGCCAGGCGCCGAAGCTGGCGGCGGCCTGGGAAGCGGCGAGCGCGCAACTCCACGCGAGGGGCGAGCGGTGAGCGCGGCGATCGAGCTGGTCGACCTGTACAAGAGCTTCGGTTCGACCGAAATCATCCGCGGCGTCAATCTCGCGATCGAGCGGGGCGAGCGCCACGCCATCATCGGCCCCAACGGCGCTGGCAAATCGACGCTCTACAACCTGATCACCGCGAAGCACGTGCCGACGTCCGGCCGCATCCGGCTGCGCGGCGAGGACGTCACCGGGCGCCCGCCCTACGAGATCAACCGCAGGGGGCTGGCGCGCAGCTTCCAGGTCACCAACATCTTCCCGCGCATGACCGTGTTCGAGAACGTGCGCTGCGGGCTGCTCTGGGCGATGAACTACCGCTACTCGTTCTGGCACGACGTCGACCATCTCGACGACGCCAACCAGCGCGGCATGAAGGTGCTCGAGGACATCGGCATGGCCGCGCGCGCCCACGTGCCGGCGGGCGTTCTGTCCTACGCCGAGCAGCGCGCGCTCGAGATCGGCATCACCATCGCGGGCGGCGCGGACATCATCCTGCTCGACGAGCCTACCGCCGGCATGAACCGCTCCGAGACCGCGCAGACCGTGGAGCTGGTGCGCCGCATCACCGAAAACAAGACCCTCGTCATGGTCGAGCACGACATGGG
This sequence comes from uncultured beta proteobacterium, assembly GCA_963832685.1. GTDB lineage: Bacteria > Pseudomonadota > Gammaproteobacteria > Burkholderiales > SG8-39 > DAHVFK01. Next base: position 11,133 of record CAWHUZ010000016.1, on the reverse strand, counting down.
CGTGGTGTTCGGGCTCGCCGACCGCATCTCGGTGCTGGTCTACGGCGAGCTCATCGCGAGCGGGCCGCCGGACGAGATCCGCGGCAATCCGGCGGTGCGCGAGGCCTACCTGGGCGAGGAGGCGGACTGAGCCATGCTCGAAGTCCGCGACCTGAACGCGTACTACGGCAAGAGCCACATCCTGCAGGGCGTGAGCTTCGACGTGCGCGACGGCGAGATCGTCAGCCTGCTCGGGCGCAACGGCGTCGGACGGTCAACCACCTGCAAGGCGATCATGGGGGACGTGGCGCCGTTCGGCTCGGTGCGCTTCAAGGGCGAGGAGCTGGTCGGCCTCAGGCCGCACCAGATCGCGCGCCGCGGGCTCGGCTACGTGCCCGAGAACCGCGACATCTTTCCCACCCTGACGGTGCGCCAGAACCTGCTCCTGGGGCAGAAGCACGCGCGGCACGAGGGGCGCTGGAAGATGGAGGACATGTTCCAGATGTTCGGCAACCTGCGCGAGCGCGCGGATACGGCGGGCGGAGTCCTCTCGGGCGGCGAGCAGCAGATGCTGACCATGTGCCGCACGTTGATGGGCGATCCGGACCTGATCATGATCGACGAGCCGACCGAGGGACTCGCGCCGAAGCTGGTCGAGCAGGTCAGCCACCTGCTCGAGGCGATCGCGCACCGCGGAATGTCCATCCTGCTGGTCGAGCAGAAGCTCACCATCGCGCTCAAGATCTCGCACCGCGTGTTCGTCATGGGACACGGCCACATCGTGTTCGAGGGAACCCCCGACGAGCTGCGCGCGAACGAGCAGGTGCGCCGCGAGTGGCTCGAGGTCTGAAGCCGTCACCGTGCAGGCGCTTTCGGGGGGTCGGCGGCGGGGCCGGCCTCGGAGCGGTGCGCGTTCGGCGCCTCGCGGATCGGCCGCACCGGCCTGACCTCGATGCTGCCGACCTCGGCCGGCGGAATCCTGCGACGCGATCCGGATCGCCTCGTCCAGGTCCTTCGCCTCGATCATGTAGAACCCCGCCAGGCACTCCTTGGTCTCGGCGAAGGGGCCGTCGGTGACGCTCGCCTTGCCGTTGCGCACGCGCACCGTGGTGGCGGTGGCGACCGGCTGCAGCGCTTCCGACGCGAGGCAGTGGCCGCTGCCGCGGATCGACTGGTCGAACGCGAGGCAGTGAAGGTCGTCCACCGCCTGGATCTTCTCCTCCTCGCCGTAGACGAGGCACAGGTATTTCATCGCAAGCTCCTTAGCGGGTGTTGATCGCCGCCTGGGCCGCGAACGCCCGCCGGTAGGCGGGCCGCGCTTCGCCGCGGGCGACGTAGGCGGACAGGTTCGGGAATTCGTTCAAGAGGCCGGACGATTTCAGCCTGAGCAGCACCGACGCCATCATCAGGTCGCCCGCGCTGAACCCGCCGTCGAGCCATTCGGCATCGCCCAGGCGATCGGAAAGCCGGCGCAGCCGGCCGCGCACGCGCTCCTCGACCAGCGGCAGGCGCTCCCCGCTCCAGGGCTTGTCGCTCTCGAGCAGCCTGGCGTTCTCGAGCTCGAGCATCGGCGGCTCCACCGTGTTGAGCGCGGCGAACATCCACCCGATCGCGCGCGCCCGCGCGCCGGCGTCCTCCGGCAGCAGGCCCGCATCGCGCCCGGCGATGTGGAGCACGATCGCCCCCGTCTCGAACAGGGCGAGGTCGCCTTCCTCGTAGGTCGGAATCTGGCCGAACGGATGAAGCGCCAGGTGCGCGGATTCCTTCAGCGCCCGAAACGAAACGAGCCGGACCTCGTAAGGCCGGCCCGCTTCCTCGAGCGCCCAGCGTACGCGAGTGTCGCGCGCGAGCCCCCTGCCGCCGTCGGGCGATCGCTCGAAGGCGGTGATGGTGATGCTCATCCGGGCTGCTTCTGCCCCGCGAGCACCATCCACGACAGGCCGAACTTGTCGGTGCACATGCCGAAGGCCCGGGCGAAGAAGGTCTGCGAGAGGGGCGCGGTGACCTTGCCGCCGGCGGCGAGCGCCTCGAAGCGCCGCTTCGCGTCGGCCTCGTCCTTCGCCTCGAACGACAGGGAGAAGCCGCCGAACACGGACTTGCCGCTGCAGAAGCCGTCCGAGGCCATGAGCATGCTGTCGCCGAGCCGGAAGCTCGCGTGCATGACTTTGTCGCCCGGCGGCGTGCTGCCGTCGGGGCATTTCGCGGCGCCGCCGGGCGCGTCGGCGTAGCGCAGCATCATCTGCGTCTGCGCGTCGAGCGCCGCGGCGTAGAACCGCAGGGCTTCCTCGGTGCGGCCTTCGAAGAACAGGTACGGTTGGGTGGCCATGGTCAGCTCTTTTGCAGTCCGATTTCGCGCGCCTTCTCGACGCCGGGGCCCTGCTCGAAGTCCTCGAGCGCGAAGAACGGCCGCACCTCGATCTCGCACTCGCCGCCGTCGAGCGACGGGTTCGGGTAGCGCTTGGTCCAGGCCAGCGCCTCCTCGCGCGACTTGACGTCGATGATGGTGTAGCCCGCGACGAGCTCCTTCGTCTCGGTGAACGGCCCGTCGACCACGGTCCGCTTGCCGCCCTTGCCGTACCTGATCCGCCAGCCGTCGGCGCTGCGCCGCAGCCCCGCGCCGTCCACCAGCACGCCGGCCTTCGCCATTTCCTCGTGGAAGCCGACCATCTCGCTGATGAGCGCGTCGGTGGGCATGACGCCCGCCTCGCTGTCCTTCGTCGCCTTTACCAGGATCATGAATTTCATGGGTTTCTCCTTGAGTAGTCAGGGTGCCGCACGCTCTAGTCGAACGTGCATGGCCGAATTCGACATGGCGTGTTCCACCACCCGGTAGCCGAGCGCGGGCAGGTCCGCGCCCGCGAGCAGGTGCTCGCCCGAGCCGAGCAGCACCGGCGAAAACACCAGGTGCATCCGGTCCACCAGCCCCGCCTGCAGGTACTGGCGGATGGTCGCGACGCCGCCTCCGATGCGCACGTCCTTCGCCCCCGCGGCTTCCTTCGCCTGCCGCAGGGCCTGCTCGATTCCGCCGGTCACGAAGTGGAAGGTCGTGCCGCCCGCCATCTCGAGCGGCTCGCGCGGGTGGTGCGTCAGCACGAACACCGGCACATGATACGGCGGGTTCTCGCCCCACCAGCCTTTCCACGACTCGTCGGGCCACGCGCCGCGGACCGGGCCGAACATGTTGCGCCCGAGGATCCAGGCGCCCAGGTTCGCCATGCCCTGGCGCGCGTAATCGTCGTCGAGCCCGGCCGTGCCTCCGTCCTTGCCCAGCACCGCCGTCTGGAAGGTGCGCGTCGGATAGAACCACTGGTGCAGCGCGGGGCCGCCCTCGCCCAGGGGATTCTGCAGGCTCTGGCGCGGACCCGCGCCGTAGCCGTCCAGGGAAACGGCGAAGCAGTTGACGCACACCTTGCTCATCGGTCTGACCTCCTTTCCTGCATCGTAGTCGAACGGCGGCAAGCCGATTCGACATCCGGCGCGAATTATTTTTCCAGCTCGGCGATCCGCCGCTCGAGGAAGCGCCGCTCGGGCGCCTGGCGCGAAAGCGCGAGCGCCTTGCGATAGGCGGCGATCGCCTCCTCTTTCCTTCCCAGCCGCCGGCACAGGTCGGCGCGCGCGGCGTGGGCGAGATGGTAACCGTCGAGCTCGCCCATCAGCGCGTCGACGAGCGCGAGCCCGGCCGCGGGGCCGTCGCGCATCGCGACCGCCACCGCGCGGTTTAGCGCGATCACCGGCGAGGGATCGAGCCGCGAGAGCGCGTCGTACAGGCCGATGATCTCGCTCCAGTCGGTCTGCCCCGTGGCCGGCGCATCGGCGTGCACCGCGGCGATCGCCGCCTGCAGGCAGTAGGGCCCGAACATGCGGGTGCGAAGCGCCCGCGTGGTGAGCGCGACGCCTTCGGCGATCAGCTCGCGGTCCCACAGGCCGCGGTCCTGGTCCTCGAGCAGCACCAGCTCCCCGTCCGGGCGCGAGCGCGCGGCGCGGCGCGACTCCTGCAGCAGCATCAGCGCGAGCAGCCCCATCGCCTCGGCTTCCGGCAGCAGCTCGACCAGCAGCCGCCCCAGCCGTATCGCTTCCTGCGAGAGCTCGGCGCGCGTCACCGACTCGCCCGCGGAGGCCGAGTAGCCCTCGTTGAACACGAGGTAGACCACGCGCAGCACCGCGTCGAGCCGCTGCGCGAGCTCGGCCCTGCCCGGCACCTCGTAGGGAATGCGCGCGTCGCGGATCTTGGTCTTCGCGCGCACGATGCGCTGCGCGAGCGCCGGCTCCTGCGCGAGGAAGGCGCGCGCGATCTCGCCGGTCGTCAGCCCGCACACCTCGCGCAGCGTGAGCGCCACCTGCGCGTCGGGCGCGAGCGCGGGGTGGCAGCAGGTGAACACCAGCCGCAGCCGGTCGTCCTCGATCCCCTCGCGCTCGACTTCGGGCTCGGCGGGCACGGCCTCGAGCGCCTCCGGATCGACGTAGGAGAAGCGCTTCTCGCGCCGGATCGAATCGATCGCCTTGAAGCGCCCGGCCGAGACCAGCCACGCGCGCGGGTTCGCCGGAACGCCCTCGGCCGGCCACTGCTCCATCGCGGCGCGAAAGGCCTCCGCCAGCGCCTCCTCGGCGAGGTCGAAGTCCCCCAGCAGCCGGATCAGCGTCGCCAGCACGCGGCGCGACTCCCTGCGATACAGCGCGTCGAAGTCCGGAATCACGCGCCGCAGGATAGCAGGGCCGAATTCGCCCGCGCGACGGCGCCGGGCCGGCGCAATGCTGCGCGCGGCATCAAGCGCGGATCAACGCCCTATACCGGATAGCGCAGGCACCTTCCGTTCCGCGTACGCTCGATTTGTGACCGCAAGTATTCCGTGTGCTCCCAGTCCGCCGTGAAGTCGACCGGCTTCAACCCGGAACTTGATGTATACCCGCTGCCCCGGCGCAAACTGCGATTCGAGCACAGGCACATCGAACGAAGCCATAGCCGTTGCTTCGGCCCTGATCTTGTGCGGGCGCGCGCTGACCCGGTACCGAATGTACGATCCGTAGCTGAGTTCGCCGACGATGCAGCCATCGATCGAGATAGGCGGTTCATACTGCATGAAGTACTTGGGTGTCGCATTGGTCGGGTAGAAGACGATCACCTCCGCGGAATTTCCCGCGGCCGGCTGAGGAAGCGCGCACTCCTTTCCGGTGCCCGCGCAACCCAGGAACGAAAGCAAAGCGACGAAAGCCAGCGCGTTTCTCGCATACATATCCCATACCTCCTCGCGGATGTGTAGGTCGGCGTGGTCAAACTTTAGAGGGACCAATATTTTCTGGCGACGTCCTCGACGTTGCGCACGAACGACTGGTTTTTGTCCTCTTGCGTCTTCAAGCCGGAGGCCGCGAACAGCCGCGTGCGCGAATGCCTTTCGCTCACGAAGTACCATCCCAGGTCGCGCGGATTCTCGGGCGAGAGGTAGAAGTAGATGATCGCCACGCCGGGCTCGGGGTTCGCGTGAACCGGATCGATCGTCGAAACTAGTTCGACGTGCGCAAAGATGTGTCTCCGCACAATGCAGTCCGCGATCATTCGGTAGGATTCGGTGACGAGATCGGCCCCGTAGTCGCGAACCCGCGCATCGCCTCGATCCACGAGGCCGCTCTTGAGTACCGCGCCTTTATCGGGAAGGATGATCTTCACGGGGCCCGCAACCGCTTCGGGCAACGGCTCGATCTGGTCGATCAGGTCCCGGAAAAATGAGCGGTAGGCCTCGGTCGCGCTCGACCGCTGCGTGTACGGCATCCCCTGGAAAACGTACATGGGCGCCATGAGCGCCGTGGGCGCAGGGCATCCGGAAAGGATCGCAGCGGCGGTTCCCCAGGCCATCCAGCTGGCTTTCATGGCGTTCTCCCCCCAAAAGTGCGCGCGTGCTTGCATCCCTTCGCGGCACGCCTGCATTTCACCGCGCGGCCGGAGTTCGAACTCCTTATTGGCCGGGGGATGCTTTTCTACGAAAGATGATAGGCGCCGGCCGGATGCAGGTGCAAGGGCTGTACGCGCGGCAAACTGTTGATGCGCCGCAACACGTCAAACGACGTCGAAACGGCACTACCATGAGCATCATGATGGATCTGCAGTCCGCTCGCGCTGCTCTTCTCGCCACGGCCGCGTGCTTGTCGGCGGCGGGCTGCGCCAGCACGTCCGTGTACGTGGATCGCGAAAGCGAGACCGGCATCGACGATGGGGAGAAGATCGCAATCGTCGTGTCGCCTCCCAAGCGGAGCACCGCGACGCCAGGCGATCTTGGATCGGTGGAGCTAGGGTTCGAGAATTGCCTGCAACCTGAAATACGGGATGCAGCCCCGCACGCCTCGTTCATTCCGGCGGCCGAGTTTCACGCACTGAGCGCCGTGCGCGCACTTGATGTCGACTGGCGGGAGAGGCCCAGGAAGCTGCTGCGCCGGATGGCGGAATCAAGAGCGGCGGACGAACTTGCGGCCTCCGGCGTTCACTACCTCGTTATCTTGAGCGCCCGCTCAGGCGCTTCCGCGCCCCGCGCGGAAGTCGGCGGTTCGGGTGGCGCAGTGGCGGTGGGAACCAGTCGGGACACCCACGTCTCGTTGCAGGCGACCGTCCTCGATCTCAAGCGCAAACGGGAGGCGGGCTGGATTGATTCGTACGCCTCGGGCGTTCAAGGAGGCGGCGTCGGGCTTGTCTATATCGTGCCGGTTCCGATCGCGTTCTTCACCCCCTTCATGGACTCGAGCGCATGCAGCGCGCTCGGCCGCGAGTTGGGAAAATTCATCGCCGGCGGCTAAGCTGTGTGTCCATCCCCGTTGGGACGCGCACCAGCCCGGGCGGCAAGCCGGCGGCCTACGTCACGCGCAACGGCGTCGCGATCGACGGATTCATGCGACACACGCTGATCCTTGCGGTGCTGCTTGGAACTCTTTCGGGCTGCGCCTCGGCGCCAAAGCTTGGGCCGTTTCCGGCTTCAAGGGCAATTCCCGCAGGCATCGATCCTCAAGTCGCAACAGCGGCGCTGGTCGAGGCGAATGTTTGTTTGTTCCGCATCAATGACTGCAGCGCTCCCGCTCTCGTCGTCTTCAGCCTCGATTCGGACACATCGTTCCCCGAATTGCGAAAGCTCGCGAAGCTTGCCTATTCGACCAAGACTACGGTGCCTTCCACTGAAGAATTGAGGATTCTGGCAAAGCCGTTTGCTGATGAAACCTACCGTGGAGATGCTTTTATCAAGGTTCCGGCGTCTCTGGGATACGGTGGCAATGCCTATATTGCGCCAATCTGGATTGAACGCGACAGGATTCCCGGCAAGCTGAGCCCGGGGATGGGGTTGAAGCTGAACGTATATATCGTCAACGGCGCGCCATACACGACACGTTTCCTGGGTGTTGATCCGATCGTTGGCGATAGAGTCGCCGCACCGAAATTCTGAGATGGGGTGAGCGGTCCGCTGCGCCGTGCTAGTGTTTCGCGGTGTGCCGATTAGGGGGGAAAGGACCATGGCTTGGCGAATGGTTCGGTCGTTTGGTCGGGCTGCACAATGTCTGCTTCTGCTCGCGCTCCTGGGCTTGGGAGGGTGCGCAGTCACCGGTCCAGTGGCGACAGAGTCCATGGACCGTGCCGCAAAGGTCCAGGTCGTGCCGCCGGACAAGGCCGCGCTATACCTGTTTCGACCGAATAGCTTCTACGGGCAGGCGGTCCTCGACGAGCTTATCGTCGACGGTGAATCGCGGACCCACCTCGGTTCCGGCAACTACGCGTTCAGGCTCGTCAAGCCCGGCGAGCACGTGATCGTTGTCAGCTGCGGATGTAGCAGACCCTCGCAAATGACGCTGCCGACCGAGCCGGGAAAGGCGTACTTCGTAAGCATCGCGGCCGATTTCTGGCGTATGCCCGGCGACCCCACCTACAAGTTTACTCAGCTGCCGCCCGGGGAGGGCCGCGCAGCGTTGAGGGAATTGCACTTGGTAGAGTGGATGCCGTAAGTGCCCGACGGATTAACAGCGGCCGAAAGCGGTCATCGCTACAGAGCGGCAACAGCTCGTCTGGAGACTACGCGTCCGGCAAACCACTAAGTCGTTGACTGACGGACGCCGCGCCAGCGCGAGACCGATCGGCGCCCCGGCTGCAAATCCCCGCGGAGCGGATCAGGGTTCGCTGGTTTCTTGGAGTCAAACGATGCGGCTCTTGTGCTCCGCCCAGTACCTGTCGCGCAGGGGCTTCTTGTACAGCTTGCCGGTCGGCAGGCGCGGCATGAGGTCGATGAAATCCACGCTGCGCGGGCACTTGATGTGCGCCAGGTGCTCGCGGCAATACGCGATCAGCTCGGCTTCCAGCTCGGGGCCGGCCTCCGCGCCCGGCATGACCTGCACCACCGCCTTGACCTCTTCGCCTAGGTCCGCGTTCGGCACGCCGAACACCGCGGCGTCGGCGACCTTCGGATGGCCGATCAGCAGGTTCTCGCATTCCTGCGGGTAGATGTTCACGCCGCCCGAGATGATCATGAAGGTCGAGCGGTCGGTGAGGTAGAGAAAGCCGTCGTCGTCGACGTAGCCCACGTCCCCCACGGTGCTCATCGTGCCGTCGGGCGAGCGCGCCGCGCGCGTGCGCTCCGGGTCGTTGAAGTACTCGAACGGCGTCGCGCTGCGGAACCAGATTTCCCCCGGCACGCCCTTCGGCAGCGGCCGCATGTCCGCGTCCAGGATATGCAGGTCGCCCAGCAGCACCCGCCCCACCGTCCCGCGATGGGCGAGCCACTCCGCGCTGGTGCACGCCGTGAAGCCGAGGCCCTCGGTCGCGCCGTAATACTCCTCGATGATCGGCCCCCACCACTCGATCATCTTCTCCTTCACCTGCACCGGGCACGGCGCGGCGGCGTGCACCGCGACCTCGAGCGAGGACAGGTCGTAGCGCGCGCGCACCTCCGCGGGCAGCTTCAGCATCCGGCTGAACATCGTCGGCACCAGCTGGCTGTGCGTGACGCGGTAGCGCTCGATGAGCTCGAGATAGCGCTCCGCGTCGAAGTGCTCCATCACGATCGCCGTGCCGCCGGCCTGGATCGCCAGCGACACCGCGGCCTGCGGCGCCGAGTGGTAGAGCGGCGCCGGCGAGAGATAGATCATCCCCTCGCGGCAGTGCCAGAGCTTGTGCAGGAACGCGAACAGCGGCAACTGGTACGACGGCGGCTCCTCGGGCAGCGGCCGCAGCACCCCCTTCGGCCGCCCGGTCGTGCCGGACGAATACAGCATCGCCGTCCCGAGCCACTCGTCCGCGATCGGCGTCTCCGCAAACCCGGCCAGCGCCGCCTCGAAATCCTCGAAGCGCGCATCCGCGTCCGCCCCGCCGCCGACCACCAGGCAGCGCCCGACCTTCGGGCACTGCGCCAGCGCCTCGCGCAAAACCTCCAGCTTCGCGCGCGAAGTGATCACCACCCGGGCCTCGCTGTTGTTCAGGATATAGGCCAGCTCGTCCGCCTTGAGGTACGAGTTGACGCAGGTGTAGTACAGCCCCGCGCGCACCCCCGCCCCGCAGCACTCCACGTAGCGATCGTTGTTCTCCATGAAGATCGCGTAGTGGTCGAGCCGCGACAGCCCCTGCGCGCGAAAGAAATGCGCCAGCCGATTCGTGCGCGCCTCGAGCTCGGCGTAGGTCACGACCGCGCCGGTGCTCGGCCATGATCACGGCCGCGCGATCCGGATGCGCGGCGGCGTGCGGTGCGGGGTACATGGGTTCCGGTCCTCCCTTGGGGCGACGCCCGGAAACGTATCACATGCGCCCGCGCCCGGGCCCGATCCGCCCGCGCCTTGCCAGATTGCCCTGGCACGCTTGCCCCATCCGACCGAGGGGAAGCCATGAAGTCCATGCTCACCGCGAAGCCCGCCGTCGTCGCGCTGCTCGCGCTCGCGCTCTACGTTCCCGTCAACATGATCCAGAACCTCGTCGCCGAGCGCGCAGCGCGCCGCGACGAGGCGGTCGCCGGCATCGCGCACGGCTGGGGCGCGCGCCAGACCCTCTCCGGCCCCTGGCTCGAGGTGCCCTACGAGCGCACCCGCTTCGAGGTCGCGCGCGAGACCGTCAACGGCGAGCCGCGCGTGCACGCGATCGAGCGCGCCGAGCAGAAGCTGCTGCGCCTTCCGCTCGAGTCGGTGTCGTGGCAGATCGGCGCCCAGGTGAGCGAGAAGGCGCGCGGCATCTACGCCGCGCGCCTGTACACGGTTACCGCCATGGCGCGCGGCCAGCTCGCGCTGCCGCGGAACTACGGCCTCGCCGAGCCGGGCGCGCGCATCAAGTGGGGCACCCCGCGCCTGGTCGTCGGCGTCGCCGACCCCGGCGGCATCCGCGCCGTCGGCCCGCTCGAGATCGGCGGCCGCGAGCGCGAGTTCGTCTCCGGCAGCGGCGACCCCACGCGCCCCGCCGCGGGCGTCCACGTTCCCCTGCCCGAGCTGGGCCCCGACGAGCCCCGCAGCCTGCCCTTCACGTTCTCCATCGACCTCGCCGGCTCCGAGACCTTCGCCCTCGCCCCCATGGGCGCCGACGCCGCCGTCACCCTGCGCTCCTCCTGGCCCCACCCCTCCTTCGCCGGGCGCTTCCTCCCCGTCCAGCACCGCATCGGCCCCGACGGCTTCACCGCCCGCTGGACCGTCTCACGCTACGCCGCCCCCGGCGCCGACTCCGCACAGGCCCTCGCCGTCTCCTTCATCGAGCCCGCGAGCCTGTACCAGAAGCTCGAACGCGCCTCCAAATACGGCTTCCTCTTCATCGGCCTCACCTTCGCCGCGTTCCTCCTCCTGGAGCTCCTGCGCCGCCTCCCCATCCACCCGATCCAGTACACCCTCGTCGGCCTCGCGCTGGCGATCTTCTTCCTGCTGCTGACCGCCCTCTCCGAATACATCTCCTTCGCCGCCGCCTACGCCATCGCCGCAGCCGCCTGCGTCGGCCTCATCTCCGCATACCTCGTTCACGTCCTGCGCAGCCCCCGCACCGGCCTCGCCTTCGGCGCCGCGCTCGGCGCCTTGTACGCGATGCTCTACGCGCTGCTGCGGGCGGAGGACTATTCGCTGCTCGGCGGCGCGCTGCTGCTGTTCGCATTGCTCGCGGGCGCGATGATCGCGACGCGGCGGATCGACTGGTACGGGCTGACCGCGGCGCCTTAGGCTAGGCGTTCGAAC
>CAWHUZ010000015.1:0-72263 GCA_963832685.1 uncultured beta proteobacterium | reverse complement strand
GCGTCATAAAGAAGGTGTCGAACAGCGAAGCCGGATAAGCTTCCAGATAGGAACTCGGAGCAGAAGTTTGTCGGATTACATCCGTCTTCCCAACAGAAGTATCGAGGGTCACGCAGTCCGACGATACGGAGACGCAACTGGTTTGGCCGACGAGACAGGATATTTCGTTGCGAAACAGAACCAGGGACACAACTCCGAGAATGGTCATCCCGACCACTTGGTAGTTTGGGCTGCGTGGTTCTTTTCCATACTCATCTTCCAATCCGCGCTCGAGGCTCCTACCGAGGCTCAGGTGCGCCCTTGCTCATGTAATGCGCAAGACCACCGGCATGCGCGACTCGTCGCGTAGGTTCGGTGGCTCGCGGCGTCAATCCTCACCGGGTCACTTCTCTCTCTGGGGGCGTCGGGGGTGGCGGCGGAGGGATGTACCCCTCCGGGAGATGGCGAGGACTGTCCTGCGTCGGGCGCCGGGGCGACGACGGCGGCTTTTGCGTCGGTGGCACTGGCTGGCCTGGCCGGGACGGCGGTCTCTTGTCGGTCATGTTGAGCTCCTACTGTTGAGATGTTGGCGACGGCAAACGCGGTGATGCAACAAACGCCAATCAGGAAAAGAAGCGCTCCGGTTGCATTGAGAACGGCTGTGAAGAGCGCGAACATTCCTCCAGGCGACTGGTTCGCAATGCTTCCATCGTCCACTTGTCGGATAGTGCGTCGGAGAGCCAAGTGGCTGAGGTAGTAGGAAGCAAGAACAGAAAACGTGCTAAAGGCCCAGCTCAGCCAAGCGGCCAGCATGACGTCAGGCAGCACGATCGGGTGTGTACCGATGCCAACGATGTCTTTCAGGAACGCAAACGAAACACCTAAGGCGCCGCCTGAGAGGGCAAGAACGGTCTTGTCAAAATCTTCCTGCGATTTCTGCTCGGCGGTGACGAGCCGGTTCGATACTCAGCCATTGGGCTCGGCTGCTTATCTTTCTCACGCATACGCGCCTTTCGATGATGTGACCCTTGAGAGCCGACCATTGAGGTTGCCGACCTCCTGTTCACGCCGAAAGTATCCACTTGTGGAGGGATACGTCCACAGGTAGCTGGCTTTATCTTCGAGGATCGTTGCGGCGCAATCGAGCTCCTGCGACCGGCGACGCGCCGCGGATTTTTATCCGGCCGTCTTATTCAAGACGCTTGATGACCGCACGGCTGAAGTCTTTGGCCTTGCCTTTGCCGCCGAGGTCGGGGGTGCACGGGCCGTCGTCGCAGATGACGCGGTCGACGGCGCGGCGGATGCGGTCGGCCACGGGTTTGCGGTTGACGTGGGCGAGTATAAGGTGGGCAGCGAGGAGGAGGGTGAGCGGATTGGTGGTGCCTTTGCCAGCAATGTAGAGGGGGAGCCGTGGACGGCTTCGAAGGTCCGAAGATGATCTGGTTCGATTGGCTTTCTTTAGCGGCGCCAGAGAGTTCAATGACTCCTACTCATCCATCGATCGCGACTTCCTCGCGCAACATGACAGGGAAAGCATTCGTCAGAACCAGATGCACTAACGCATAGGCGCACATTTTTGCCAAAGTAGTATCCTCGAACCCAAAGCGTGCCGATAAGTCCGGGGGGGCTTATGCGTCAACTTCACGTAGGGCACTGTGGCGCGATTTTTGTTGCGGCTTTGCTTGAGAGGACCTTATCTGGATACCGCAAGCGCTTCAGATGCCAAAGAAGGGGATTGCGAAAGGGCCGTTCGCGGGAAAGTTTCTGCAGCCAATCTGACCTCGATGCAGTGCTCAAGTCACATGCACATTATCTTGCCGCGCGTGACAATCAAGTGCGACCTGACAAAGAGGAAGGTAACCGAGCCAACCTCTGCGGCGCCCATATTGTCGGGGCTAAACATCGAAGGCGCGAATTTGGAACACGCAGATCTACGAAAGATCCACATCCAAGGCGACTATTCGCGTAAGAATTTCCAATTCGTTCAACATGCGCAATGCAAATTTGTTTGGCGCCAATCTGAGTGGAAGTGTTCTGACAACCGTAGATTTGAGAGGCTCGAACTTACGCTTTGCCGATTTAGGTGAATCGTTAATTATTCTCAGCAATATGGACGGGGTTCTCTTTGAGCCGAGCGAACTACCCGATATCAACGCTTCGCGTCATCCTTTGGTTTTGCCCAAATGAGGTTCGAACAAACACCCGAGGCGTTAGTTAGACTCAGAAATGCATTTAAGGCGAACGGCTATCGGGAGCAGGAGCGACTTATTACGTATGCGATAGAATCATAGTGAGATTAATCGTCCTGAAATCCTCAACTTCGCGCTCACACCAATTGGCCGCTTCGATCGGATATTCCGTTATGTCTTCTTTGAACTCACCACCGATTGGGGTGCGAATCCCTGGCGTGCTCTTGTTCTTCTCGTTTATCTGATATTCCCGTTTGCGTGGATTTACTCATTTGCGATTTGGACAGAGTTGCCGCTTGTGCTGTTGGAGGGGGTAGTGTGGCGCGTTTGGGACGGGAAACGCGTCCGGCAAGATTTGGGAACACCTGAGCCCGGAGTCTTTGAGGCGCGGACTTTGGGGGACGATAGGTTGGGCACTGTATTTCAGTCTAATGTCTGCGTTTCATATTGGCTGGCGGGAGCTAAGTTTAGGAAATTGGATACGGCGTCTACAGACGAGGGAATTTACTCTTACTGCCACGGGTTGGGTGCGATCGGTCGCGGGACTGCAGTCCCTAGTCAGCCTCTTCCTCTTTGGCGATGTGGGCATTGACCTACTTTGGGCGGCCTTTTGAATGACGCAACGACAAGCAGGCGGAATCGGGCAAACAGCGCGAAGCGCTCGGAGAAGGGTAGGTCCGGGCCGTGGCGCTGATATGGACGTGGCGCGGCGTCCCTCTTGTAGACAATGGTGGCTTATTAAGCCGCGCGGTCGCGTCGGTCGTTGCATCTGGAACAGGCAACAGATTCGATGGAGGTTACGCCGCTGCCGCGAGAAAACTCTCCAGTTGTGCTGACACATAGTACTCACGCGCGCTTTGAGTAAATCGGACGCGCTCGGGGCCGATCGCAATCGGCCGACGGCGGATACTCCAGGTAACCTATGAACCGCCCCCGCGCGGTGGAGCGGGGGAATTTATCCGCGCGTCCTTACTTCAGCCGCTTGATGACCGCGCGGGTGAAGTCTTTGGTCTTGGCTTTGCCGCCGAGGTCGGGGGTGCGCAGGCCGTCGTCGCGGATGACTTGGTCGATGGCGCGGCGGATGCGGTCGGCGAGGGGCTTGCGGTTGACGTGGTCGAGCATGAGGCAGGCGGCGAGGAGGAGGGCGAGGGGGTTGGCGATGCCTTTGCCGGCGATGTCGGGGGCGGAGCCGTGGACGGCTTCGAAGATGGCGGCTTTGTCGCCGATGTTGGCGCCGGGGGCCATGCCGAGGCCGCCGACGAGGCCGGCCATGAGGTCGGAGAGGATGTCGCCGAAGAGGTTGGTGGTGAGGATGACGTCGAACTGCCAGGGGTTGAGGACGAGCTGCATGGCGCAGGCGTCGACGATGCGGTCGTCGGTCTTGAGTTTCTTCTTGTATTTTTCGCCGGTGGCGCGGCTGGCTTCGAGGAACAGGCCGGTGAGGGCTTTGAGGACGTTGGCTTTGTGGACGATGGTGATTTTCTTGCGGCCGTTCTTGAGCGCGTATTCGTAGGCGAATTTCGCGATGCGCTCGCCGCCGGCGCGGGTGTTGACGCCGGAGGAGATGGCGACCGCTTGCGGGTCGTTGCCGATGGCGAGGTAGTGCTCCCAGGCGAGGTAGAGGCCTTCGATGTTTTCGCGGATGAGGACGAGGTCGATGTTCTCGTAACGCCCGCCGGGGATGATGCTGCGCACGGGGCGCACGTTGGCGAACAGGCCGAATTCCTCGCGCAGGCGCACGTTGACGGAGCGGAAGCCGCCGCCGACGGGGGTGGTGAGCGGGCCTTTGAGCGCGAGGCCGGTGCGGCGCACGGAGGCGAGCAGCCTGGGCGGCAGGGGGTCGCCGTGCTTCTTGATGGCGGTCATGCCGCCGTCGTGGCGCTGCCAGGCGAAGGGGTCGCCGGCGGCCTCGAGGATCTCGCTCACGGCGGCGACGATCTCGGGGCCGATGCCGTCGCCGGGGACGAGGGTGGCGGGAATTTTCTTCGCCGAAGCTGTCATATAAGAAGGTCCTTACGCGCGCAGTATAGGGAGAGCCGGGTCCGGCGGCTTGACCGCAGTCAATCGTTTCGCGGCGACCCCTGCCTGATAATGGCCGCGAACCCAGGAGGCGCAACACCCGTGAAGGGAAGAGGAAAAGGCGGCGTACGCTCCAGCCTGAAGGGCCGCACGGTCGACCCGCAGGCGCTGGCGGAAGTGCGCAAGCTGCTCGGCAAGGCGCCGCGGCGGCGCGACCTGCTGATCGAGCACCTGCACCTGATCCAGGACGCGTACGGCCAGCTCGCGGCGGCGCACCTCGCGGCGCTGGCGCAGGAGCTGCGCCTGTCGCTGGCCGAGGTGTACGAAGTGGCGACCTTCTACCATCACTTCGACGTGGTGAAGGACGGCGCGAAGCCCGCGGCGCTGACGGTGCGGGTGTGCGACTCGATCGCCTGCGAGCTGGCGGGCGCGCAGCGCCTGCTGCACCGCCTGCCCGAGATCCTCGGCGCCGGGGTGCGCGTGGTGCACGCGCCCTGCGTCGGGCGCTGCGAGGTCGCGCCGGTGGCGGTGGTGGGGCAGAACCCGGTCGGCGAGGCGACCCTCGAATCGGTCGCCGCGGCGGTGGCGAACAAGGCCACTTCCTGCCCGCCGACCGATTACGTCGGCTACCAGGCCTACCGCAAGGCGGGCGGCTACCAGCTGATCGCCGATTGCCTCGCGGGCCGGCGCACGCGCGAGCAGATCACCAGGATCATGGAGGACTCGGGGCTGCGCGGCCTGGGCGGGGCCGGATTCCCGGCCGGGCGCAAGTGGCGCCTCGTCGCGGCCGAGCCGGCGCCGCGCCTGATGGCGCTGAACATCGACGAGGGCGAGCCGGGCACCTTCAAGGACCGCGTGTACCTGGAGCGCGACCCGCACCGCTTCCTCGAGGGCATGCTGGTCGCCGCGTGGTGCGCGGGAGTGGGGGAAATCTACATTTACCTGAGGGATGAGTACGCCGGTTGCCGCGCCATTCTTGAAACTGAATTATCAAAGCTTAAAACACAGGCCAAGTTCCCTCTCCCGCCGATCCACCTGCGCCGCGGCGCGGGGGCCTACATCTGCGGCGAGGAGTCGGCGATGATCGAATCGATCGAGGGCAAGCGCGGCATGCCGCGCCTGCGCCCGCCCTACGTGGCGCAGGTCGGCGTGTTCGGCTACCCGACGCTCGAGCACAACATGGAGACGGTGTACTGGGTGCGCCAGATCGTGGAGCAGGGCGCGGCCTGGTTCGCCGGCCACGGCCGCCACGGCCGCAAGGGCCTGCGCTCGTTCTCGGTCTCGGGCCGGGTGAAAAAGCCCGGCGTGCACCTCGCGCCGGCGGGGATCACGCTGCGCGAGCTGGTCGACGAATACTGCGGCGGGATGCAGGACGGGCACGAGCTCTACGCCTACCTCCCGGGCGGCGCCTCGGGCGGCATCCTGCCCGCCTCGCTCGCCGACCTGCCGCTCGATTTCGACACCCTGCAGCCGCACGGCTGCTTCATCGGCTCGGCCGCGATCGTGGTCCTGTCCGAGCGCGACAAGGCGAGCCAGGCGGCGCAGAACCTGATGCGCTTCTTTCGCGACGAGTCCTGCGGCCAGTGCACGCCCTGCCGCGTCGGCACCGCCAAGGCGCTCGCGCTGATGAGCAAGCGCAAGTGGGACCAGGGGCTGCTGGGCGAGCTGTCGCAGGCGATGATGGACGCGTCGATCTGCGGCCTGGGGCAGGCGGCGCCGAACCCGGCATTGAGCGTGATGAAGTACTTTCCGCACGAGGTGAGCTGATGGAGCGCGCGAGCACGGACCAGATTGCCACCATGCCGATCGAGTTCAAGCTCGACGGCAGGACCGTCGTCGGCCGCCCCGACGAGCCGATCATCGAGACCGCGGCGCGCCACGGGGTCGACATCCCGCGCCTTTGCTACAAGCACGGCCTGCGCCCGGACGGCAACTGCCGCGCCTGCGTGGTCGAGATCAAGGGCGAGCGCGTGCTCGCGCCCTCGTGCTGCCGCACCCCGACGGCCGGGATGGAGGTCAGCAGCGCCTCGGCGCGCGCGCGCGCCTCGCAGAAGATGGTGCTCGAGCTCCTGCTGTCGGACATGCCGGAGAAGGAATACCGGCCCGATTCCGAGCTCGACCACTGGGCGCGCAAGCTGGGCCTGGGGTTGCCGAGATTTGATTCAAGAACCCAACCCGCGGCGGATGTCTCGCACCCGGCGATCGCGGTCAACCTGGACGCCTGCATCCAGTGCACGCGCTGCCTGCGCGCCTGCCGCGAGGAGCAGGTCAACGACGTCATCGGCTACGCCTTCCGCGGCGAGCACTCGAAGATCGTGTTCGACTTCGACGACGCGATGGGCGACTCGACCTGCGTCGCCTGCGGCGAGTGCGTCCAGGCCTGCCCCACCGGCGCGCTGATGCCGGCGCGCGAAGCGGGGCTGACGAAGGTCGACAAGACGGTCGACTCGGTGTGCCCGTACTGCGGCGTGGGCTGCCAGCTCACCTACCACGTGAGGGACAACAAGATCCTCTTCGTCACGGCCGCGACGGCCCGGCCAACCACGGCCGCCTGTGCGTCAAGGGGCGCTACGGCTTCGACTACGCGCACCACCGCCAGCGCCTCACCGTGCCGCTGATCCGCAAGCCCGGCGTGGCCAAGGGCGCCGACTTCACGGTCGACCCGGACGAACTGGTCGGAGGCGTTCCGCGAGGCGAGCTGGGAAGAAGCACTGGATGTTGCCGCGGAAAAATTGCAGACTGATTCGAGATCAGGACAAATACGCGCTCGCCGGGTTCGGCTCGGCCAAGGGCTCGAACGAGGAGGCCTATCTGTTCCAGAAGCTGGTGCGCACCGGCTTCGGCACCAACAACGTCGACCACTGCACGCGCCTGTGCCATGCCTCGTCGGTCGCGGCGCTGCTCGAGGGCGTGGGCTCGGGCGCGGTGTCCAACCAGGTCAACGACGTGCTGCGCGCCGAGGTGGTGTTCCTGATCGGCTGCAACCCGACCGTGAACCACCCGGTGGCCGCGACCTGGATCAAGAACGCCGCCCAGCGCGGCACTAAACTGATCGTCGCCGACCCGCGCCGCACCGAGCTCGCGCGCCACGCGACCCACTTCCTGCAGTTCAACGCCGACACCGACGTCGCGCTGCTGAACGCGATGATGCACGCCATCATCGACGAGGGGCTGGTGAACGAGAAGTTCATCAAGCAGCGCACCAGCGGCTTCGAGGCGCTGAAGAAGAACGCGAAGGACTACTCGCCCGAGAAGATGGCGCCGCTGTGCGGCATCCCGGCCGCGACGATCCGCGAGGTGGCGCGCCTGTTCGCGACCTCCAAGAGCTCGATGATCCTGTGGGGCATGGGCATTTCGCAGCACGTGCACGGCACCGACAACGCGCGCTGCCTGATCGCGCTCACGCTCATGACCGGCCAGGTCGGCCGGCCGGGCACCGGGCTGCACCCGCTGCGCGGCCAGAACAACGTCCAGGGCGCCTCCGACTCGGGGCTGATCCCGATGATGTACCCGGACTACCAGCGCGTCGACAGCCGCGAAGCGAACAAGCGCTTCGAATCTTTGTGGGGCGCCGAGCTCGACCTCAAGCCCGGGCTGACGGTGGTCGAGATCATGAACGCCGCCAAGGCCGGAAAGATCCGCGGCATGTACATCATGGGCGAGAACCCGGCCATGTCCGACCCGGACGTCGAGCACGCGCGCGAAGCGATGGCGGGGCTCGAGCACCTGGTGGTGCAGGACATCTTCCTCACCGAGACCGCCTACATGGCCGACGTGGTGCTGCCGGCGACCGCTTTCCCGGAGAAGGACGGCAGCTTCACCAACACCGACCGCATGGTGCAGCTCGCGCGCAAGGCGATCGAGCCGCCGGGTGAGGCACGCGAGGACCTCTGGATCATTCTGGAATTGGCAAAAAGATTGGGTTTGCAGTGGTCATACGGAAAGCCGCGCGATGTATTCGAGGAAATGCGCAAGGGCATGAACTCGATCGCCGGCATCACCTGGGAGCGCCTGGAGCGCGACGGCTGCGTGGTCTACCCGTGCGAGAACGAGGGCGACCCGGGCGAGCCGGTGGTGTTCCGCACCCACTTCCCGACCGCCACCGGGCGCGCGAAGTTCGTTCCCGCCGACCTGATCCCGGCCGACGAGCGCCCCGACGCCGACTACCCGATGGTGCTGATCACCGGGCGCCAGCTCGAGCACTGGCACACCGGCGCGATGACGCGCCGCTCGGGCGTGCTGGACGCGATCGAGCCCGAGGCGGTCGCCTCGATGCACCCGCTCGACCTGGGCTCGATGAAGGCGAAGCCGGGCGACGTGATCACGGTCGCTTCGCGCCGCGGCTCGATCTCGCTCTATGCGCGCGCCGACGAGGGCACGCCGCGCGGCGCGGTGTTCATCCCGTTCGCGTTCTACGAGGCGGCGGCGAACCTGCTCACCAACCCGGTGCTCGACCCCTTCGGCAAGATCCCCGAGTTCAAGTACTGCGCGGTCAAGGTGAGCAAAGGCGGCGCGCGGCCGGGCGATCCGGGCTACGGCAAGGGCGGCACGCTCAAGCTGATGTACGGTTGAGTGTACGGCCGAGCGAAAGAAGAATTCCACCGAAAGGGAGTCAACGATTCATGGCGTCTGACATCGAAATCGCGCAGGCCGCGAAGCTGCAACGCATCTCCAAGGTCGCGCTCGACAAGCTTGGCATCGCGGAGGACCACCTCGAGCCCTACGGCCACACCAAGGCCAAGATCTCGCTCGAATACATCGAGTCGCTCAAGGGCAGGAAGGACGGCAAGCTGATCCTGGTGACGGCGATGACGCCCACGCCCGCGGGCGAGGGCAAGACCACCACCACGGTGGGCCTGGGCGACGCGCTGAACCACATCGGCAAGAAGGCGGTGATCTGCCTGCGCGAGCCCTCGCTCGGGCCGGTGTTCGGCATGAAGGGCGGCGCCGCCGGCGGCGGCCACGCGCAGGTGGTGCCGATGGAGGACATCAATCTGCACTTCACGGGCGATTTCAACGCCATCGGGCTGGCCAACAACCTGCTCGCGGCGCTGCTCGACAACCACATCCACCACGGCAACGAGCTCGGCATCGACGTGCGCCGCATCGCCTGGAAGCGGGTGGTGGACATGAACGACCGCGCGCTGCGCGACATTACCGTCGCGCTGGGCGGGCCGGGCAACGGCTACCCGCGCCAGGACGGCTTCGACATCGTGGTCGCCTCCGAGGTGATGGCGATCTTCTGTCTCGCGACCTCGATCGAAGACCTGAAGAAGCGCCTGGGCAACATCGTGGTCGGTTACACGCGCGAGCAGAAGCCCGTCACCGCGCGCGACCTGAACGCGCACGGCGCGATGACGGTGCTGCTCAAGGACGCGCTCAAGCCGAACCTGGTGCAGACGCTGGAGAACAACCCGGCGTTCATCCACGGCGGGCCTTTCGCCAACATCGCGCACGGCTGCAACTCGGCGATCGCGACCCAGACCGCGTTGAAGCTCGCCGACTACGTGGTGACCGAGGCCGGCTTCGGCGCCGACCTCGGGGCGGAGAAGTTCCTCGACATCAAGTGCCGCAAGTCCGGCCTGCGGCCGAACGCGGCGGTGATCGTGGCCACGATCCGCGCGCTCAAGTACCACGGCGGAATCGACGTGAAGGAGGTCAACAAGGAGAACGTCGCGGCGCTCGAGAAGGGACTGGTCAACCTCGAGCGCCACGTCGACAACGTGCAGAACGTGTACGGCATTCCCTGCGTGGTGTCGATCAACCGCTTCAACTTCGACACCCCGGCCGAGATCGAGCTGGTGAAGTCCAGGATGGCCAAGCTCGGCGTGCCGGTGGTGCTGGCGACGCACTGGTCCGACGGCGGCAAGGGCGCGGCCGAGCTGGCGCAGATGGTGGTCGCGATGTGCGACCAGCCCGCCAAGCCGACCTTCGTCTACGAGGACGGCGACAGCCTGTGGGACAAGATCGGCAAGATCGCGAAGAAGGTGTACCGCGCCTCCGAGGTCACCGCCGACAGCAAGGTGCGCAACCAGATCAAGAAGCTGCAGGAGGACGGCTACGGCCACTACCCGGTGTGCGTGGCCAAGACCCAGTACTCGTTCTCGACCGACGCGCAGAAGCGCGGCGCGCCCTCGAACCACGTGATCAACGTGCGCGAGGTGCGGCTCGCGGCGGGCGCGGAATTCGTGGTCATGATCTGCGGCGACGTGCTGACCATGCCGGGGCTGCCCAAGGTTCCCTCGGCGAGCAAGATCGACATCGTCGACGGCAAGGTGGTGGGCCTGTTCTGAGCGCCGCGCGAATGGCGGACAATGGATGTCATGTTCGCCGATCTCGCGTTCTGGAACTCGCTCGGCGCGATCATCTGGGTCAACCTGCTGCTGTCGGGCGACAACGCGGTGGTGATCGCGCTCGCGGCGCGCTCGCTGCCGCAGCGCGAGCGCTTCACCGCGGTGTTCTGGGGCAGCGCGGCGGCGATCGCGCTGCGCCTGGTGCTCACGATCTTCGCCGTGGCGCTGCTGCAGCTGCCGTGGCTCAAGCTGGCGGGCGGGCTGCTGCTGCTGTGGATCGGGGTCAAGCTGCTGCTGCGCGACGACGGCGGCGAGACGGTCGCGGGCGGGGACAGCCTGCTGCAAGCGATCAAGACCATATTGATCGCCGACGTGGTGATGAGCCTGGACAACGTGATCGCGGTCGCGGCCGCCGCGGAGGAAGGGCCGCCGGAGGCGAAAATCGTGTTGCTGGTGCTGGGCCTGGTGATTTCGATCCCGATCGTGATCTTCGGCAGCACCATGATGCTGGGGCTGATGGAGCGCTTCCGGGTTATGATTACCCTCGGAGGCGCGCTGCTGGGATACATCGCGGGCCAGTTGATGGCGACCGATCCCGTGGTCGGGGAATGGGTCGCGGCGCAGGCTCCGTGGCTGGTGCGTGACCGGGCGGCGGGCGCCGCAGGCGCGGTGCTGGTGGTCGGGCTGGGAATGTTTCTCGCCCGGCGCGCCGGGAACCGGTCGCCGAACTCTTGACCACAGTCAAGGCGAAACCAGGGGCGCTATATCGACAATCGCTGTGCTTGGCAGTCCAACAAGGAAGGAGGAGGGGTCATGAAGACAGGATTCACGCGAGCATTGGGCGCCGCGCTCGCCGCGGCAACGATGGCGGTATTACCGGCGACCGGGCATGCCTGGGAGCCGACCAAGACCGTCGAGTTCATCGTTCCGGCCGGCATCGGCGGCGGAGCGGGACAGATGGCGCAGCTGATCCAGGGCATCATCCAGAAGCACAAGCTGATGCCGACTTCGATGGTGGTGATCAGCAAGAAAGGCGGCTCGGGCGCGGAGGGCTTCCTCTACGTCAAGAACGCCAAGGGTGACCCCCACAAGATCATCATCACGCTGTCCAACCTGTTCACCACGCCGCTTGCGACCGGGTCGCCCTTCAGCTGGCAGGACTACACCCCGATCGCGATGATGGCGCTGGACGAGTTCGTGTTCTGGGTCAACTCGAAGACCGACTACCAGACCCCGGTGCAGTACCTCGCCGCGGTCAGGAAGGAACCGGGCAAGTTCAAGATGGGCGGCACCGGGTCGAAGCAGGAGGACCAGATCATCACCGCCGCGATCGAGCAGCACATGGGCGTGAAGTTCACCTACGTGCCCTACCACGGCGGCGGCATGGTCGCCACCCAGCTGGTCGGCGGGCACGTCGACTCCACGGTCAACAACCCGATCGAGCAGGTGGGGCACTGGCGCGCCGGCAACACGCGCGCGCTGTGCGTGTTCGACGAAAAGCGCATGCCCTACCCGGCGAAGATCACCAAGACGCAGTCCTGGGAAGACATCCCGACCTGCAAGTCGCAGGGGCTGGACGTCGAGTACACGATGCTGCGCGGGATCATGACCGCGCCGGGCGTGTCGCAGGACGCGGTCGACTACTACGTCGGCCTGCTGCAGAAGGTGCGCGCGACTCCGGAATGGAAGGCCTTCATGGAAAAAGGCGCCTTCAACCAGAGCTTCATGACCGGCGCGCAGTTCCACGACTGGCTGGCCGGCGCCGCGGCGCTGCACCAGAAGCTGATGGAGAAGGCCGGCTTCATGCACAAGTGATGGTGAACGTCCCTGGATTGCGGGGGCGCCGTACGAGCGGCGCTCCCGCAATTTTTTATGCCTGAACACTCCAAGAAAGAAGACGCCGCGCGCGGCGTCGTATCCGACCGCACGATGAACATCGCGGTCGCCCTCACGCTGATGACGGTCGCCCTGGTGGTGATGATCGCCAGCTACCGGCTGGGCGCCGGCTGGGCCAAGGACGTGGGGCCGGATTCCGGCTACTTCCCGTTCTACGTCTCGCTCATCATGTTCGTCACCAGCGGCGTCACCCTGCTGCAGAACCTGCTGCGGGGGCAGCACGCCGCCGGCCGCGTGTTCCTCCGGCGCCGCGAGCTGGTGATGGTGCTGCAGGTGCTGGTGCCGACCTTGGTCTTCGTCGTGCTGGCGATCTACATCGGGATCTACATCTCGACGGCCCTGTTCATCGGCTTTTTCATGACGTGGCACGGGCGCTACCCGGCGTACAAGGCGATCCCGCTGGCGATCGCCGTTCCGATCGCGCTGTTCATCGTGTTCGAAATCTGGTTCCTGGTGCCGCTGCCGAAAGGCCCATTCGAGGCATGGCTCGGCTACTGACGCCGGCGCGCCGCGCCGGCCGGGGGGAGGAGGTCTAGTTGGACGCGTTCCTTTCGTTGCTGCACGGCTTCGACGTGCTTCTGACGGTTTCCAATATCGGGTACATGGTGCTCGGTATCCTGTTCGGCGTCCTGCTCGGCTTCCTGCCGGGCGTCGGCGGCGCGAACGGGATCGCCATCCTGCTGCCGCTCACCTTCTCGATGCCGCCCACCACCGCGATCATCATGCTGGCGGCGATCTACTGGGGCGCCCTGTTCGGCGGCTGCATCAGCGCCATCCTGTTCAACATTCCCGGCGAGCCGTGGTCGGTGGCGACGACCTTCGACGGCCATCCGCTCGCGAAGCAGGGCCGCGCCGGCGAGGCGCTCACGGCTTCGCTCAGCTCGTCCTTCATCGGCGCGCTGATCGCGACCATCGTGCTCACCTTCCTGGCGCCGATCGTGGCGAACTTCGCGCTCCGTTTCGGCCCGCCCGAGTTCTTTTCGGTCTACCTGCTGACCTTCTGCAGCTTCGTCGGCATGGGCCGGCAATCGCCGTTCAAGGTCATCTCGAGCATGATGCTCGGCTTCGCCTTCGCCTGCGTCGGCACCGACGAGATCACGGGCGGCTTGCGGCTCACTTTCGGCACCGAGACGCTGCTCACCGGCTTTCACTTCCTGATCGCGGTCATCGGCCTGTTCGGCATCGGCGAGATCCTGGTGACGATCGAGAAGGGCCTGCATTTCGAGGGCCAGAGCGCGAAGATCAACCCGTTCGTGGTCTGGCAGACCTGGAAGAAGCTGCCGCAATACTGGGTCACCATCATCCGCGGCACCGCGGTCGGCATCTGGCTCGGCGTCACGCCCGGCGGCGCGACCCCGGCCTCGTTCATGAGCTACGGGCTGGCCAAGCGCTTCTCGAAGGACGGCGCCAAGTTCGGCACCGGGATGCTCGAGGGCGTGGTGGCGCCGGAGACCGCGGCCCACGCCGCGGGCACCAGCGCGCTGCTGCCGATGCTCACGCTCGGCATTCCCGGCTCGCCCACCGCCGCGGTGCTGCTCGGCGGCCTGCTGATCTGGGGCCTGGAGCCGGGGCCGCTGCTGTTCGTCGAGCACAAGGACTTCGTCTGGGGCCTGATCGCCTCGATCTACCTCGGCAACCTGGTGGGCCTGATCGTCGTGCTCTCGACCGTGCCCTTGTGGGCCAGCATCATGAAGATCCCGTTCGCGATCATCGCGCCGATCATCATCGTGATCTGCGCCATCGGCTCCTATACGCTGTCGAACGCGCCGGCGGATCTCATCTTCATGGTGATGTTCGGCGTCATCGGTTACCTGTTCAAGAAGCTGGACTATCCGCTGGCGCCGATGGTGCTCGCGATCGTGCTCGGCGGGCGCACCGAGAACTCGTTCCGCCAGGCGATGCTCGGCTCGCAGGGCGACGTTTCGGTGTTCTGGTCCAACGGGCTGGTCGGGAGCATCACGGCGCTGAGCATGGTGATGCTGTTCTGGCCCCTGATCATGCGCATCTTCCGCCGCTTCAAGGGCGCCTGATGCGGCGCGGCTAGAAGCGGCCGAGCTTCTGCTTCAGGCGCGACAGCGTCTCGGGCGTGAGGTTGAGGTAGGCCGCGAGCTCCTTCTTGGGAATGCGGCCCGCGAGCTCGGCGTGCTTGCGCTGGAAGCGCGACAGGCGCCCGGGCGCGTCCAGCAGGTGCAGCGTGATCGTATGCGCCATCACCTCGGACATCAGCTTCATGACGTCGTACTCGAAGCGCGACATGACCTCCGGGTGGCGCTCCATGAATTCGACCCACTGCGGCAGGCCGAGCTCGACGGTGCGCACCTTGGTGACCGCGACGATGCTGTAGGGCATCGGCGTGCCGAGGCGCCAGGCGGCGTAGGAGGTGTCCATGTCGGTCTCGCCCGCGAAGCGCAGGATCATCTCGTGCCCCTCCACGTTGGACACCACGCGCTTGAGCATCCCGTCCAGGATGAAGAACTGCTCCATCTCGGTGTCGCCCTGGCGCACCAGCAGGTCGCCTTTGCGGTAGTCCGCCACCGACAGCAGCGGCTCGAGCTCGTCCCACTGCGCCGCGCCCATTTCCTGCAGGATCAGGTTCTGGCGCAGCTGCAGGCGGATCGTGTTGCGCTGCGGGTGGGTGACGAGCGAAGCCATGCCTCGGACGGGGTGCTGCGGGAACGCGCTATTCTACGCGCGCGGGACCGGAAAGAAGGAATCCTTGACCGCAGTCAAGGCCCCTGCGGCGCCGGATTTCTAGACTCGCAGCCACGGAATTTCGCCTGCAGGAGGCTCCGATGGGAACCGCTGAACCGCAAGTCGCGCAAGCGCAGGATGTGACCGACGGCTTTCATCTGGTCATCGACGCCCTCAAGCTGAACGGCATCGACACGATCTTCGGTCTGCCCGGCATTCCGATCACCGACCTCACGCGCAAGGCGCAGGCCGAAGGCATGCGCGTGATCTCTTTCCGCCACGAGCAGAACGCGGGCAATGCCGCCGCGATCGCCGGCTTCATGACGCGGAAGCCGGGCATCTGCCTCACGGTCTCCGCGCCGGGCTTCCTGAACGGCCTCACCGCGCTCGCCAACGCCACCACCAACTGCTTCCCGATGATCCTCATCAGCGGCTCGAGCGAGCGCGAGGTCGTCGACCTGCAGCAGGGCGACTACGAGGAGATGGACCAGCTCGCGATCGCCAGGCCGCTGTGCAAGGCCGCGTTCCGCGTGCTGCACGCGGAGGACATCGGCGTCGGCATCGCGCGCGCGATCCGCGCCGCGCTCTCCGGCCGCCCGGGCGGCGTCTATCTCGACCTGCCGGGCAAGCTGTTCGCGCAGACCATGGATGCGGCCGCCGGCGCGAAATCGCTCATCAAGGTGGTCGACCCGGCGCCGCGCCAGATCCCGGCGCCGGAGGCGGTGCAGCGCGCGCTCGAGCTGCTGCGGAGCGCCAAGCGCCCGCTCATCATTCTGGGCAAGGGCGCCGCGTACGCGCAGGCCGATGCGGACATAAGAACATTGATCGAAAAAACCGGAATCCCCTACCTGCCGATGTCGATGGCCAAGGGCCTGCTGCCGGACACGCACGAGCAGTCCGCGGCCGCCGCCCGCTCCTACGTGCTGCCCGAGGCGGACGTGGTGATGCTGGTCGGCGCGCGCCTGAACTGGCTGCTGTCGCACGGCAAGGGCAAGACCTGGGGCGGCAAGACGCCCAAGGACTGGGGCGGCCAGAAGTTCGTCCAGCTCGACATCTCGCCGCAGGAGGCCGACAGCAACGTGCGCATCGACGCGCCGGTGGTGGGCGATATCGCCTCCTGTGTTTCTTGTTTCTTGAATGAGATCAAGTCAGGTTGGACCAACCCGCCCGCGGAATGGCTGAACGCCATCAAGGCGAAGAAGACCGCCAACGTCGCCAAGATGGCCGAGACGCTGGCCAAGAACCCGGTGCCGATGAACTTCCACAGCGCGCTCGCCGTGGTGCGCGACGTGATCAAGGCGAACCCGGACGCGATCCTGGTGAACGAAGGCGCCAACGCGCTCGACTTCACGCGCAGCATCGTCGACATGTACCAGCCGCGCAAGCGCCTGGACGTGGGCACCTGGGGCATCATGGGCATCGGCATGGGCTTCTCGGTCGCGGCGGCCGTGGTCAGCGGCCAGCCGGTGATCGCGATCGAGGGCGACAGCGCGTTCGGCTTCTCGGGCATGGAAGTCGAGACCATCTGCCGCTACAACCTGCCGGTGTGCGTGGTGGTGCTCAACAACAACGGCGTCTACCGCGGCACCGACGTCAACCCGGCCGGCGGCAGCGACGTCGCGCCCACGGTGTTCGTCAAGGGCGCGCGCTACGACAAGCTGATCGAGGCCTTCGGCGGCACCGGCGCGCACGCCACGACCCCGGCCGAGCTGCGCAAGGCGATGGACGAAGCCCTGCGCTCGCGCAAGCCCACGCTCGTCAACGCCGTGATCGACGAGACCGCCGGCACCGAGAGCGGCCGCATCACGAGCCTGAACCCGAGCGCAAAGAAAAAGTGAAACTGCGGAGATCCGAATGGAAGCACTAAAGGGAATACGCATCCTCGACATGACGCACGTCCAGGCGGGGCCGACCTGCTCGCAGCTGCTGGCCTGGATGGGCGCCGACGTGATCAAGTTCGAGAACCCGCAGGGCGACGCCACGCGCGGGCAGCTGCGCGACGTGCCGAACGCCGACAGCCTCTACTTCACGATGCTCAACTGCAACAAGCGTTCGATCACCGTCAACATGAAGAGCGCCGAAGGCAAGCAGGTGTTCACCGACCTGCTCAAGAAGTGCGACATCATCATGGAGAACTTCGGCCCCGGCGTGCTCGAGCGCTTCGGCTTCGGCTGGGAGAAGATCCGCAGCATCAATCCGAAGATCGTGATGGGCTCGATCAAGGGCTTCGGCTCGAGCGGACCCTACGCCGATTTCAAGGCCTACGAGAACGTGGCGCAGGCGATGGGCGGCTCGATGAGCACCACCGGCGTGCCCGACGGCGCGCCGTTCGTCACCGGCGCGCAGATCGGCGACTCGGGCACCGGCCTGCACCTCGCGATCGGCCTGCTCGCGGCGCTGCACCAGGCGCAGCGCACCGGCAAGGGCCAGTACGTCGAGGTCGCGATGATGGACGGCGTGATGAACCTGTGCCGGGTCAAGTTCCGCGACCACCAGCGCCTGACGCGCGGCGAGCTGTCGGAATTCTCGGTGCCGACCTACAAGGGCATGGGCGACGTGCCGCGCGCGGGGAACGACTCGGGCGGCGGCCAGCTCGGCAACGCGATCCACTGCAAGCCGCACGGCGCGAACGACTGGCTCTACATCGTGGTGCAGGAAGCGGTATGGGCCGCGCTCGCGAAGCGCATCGGCCCCGACCTGGGCATGCCCGAGCTCGCGAGCGACCCGCATTTCGCCGCCATCGGCGAGCGGCGCAAGAACCAGCAGCTGATGTGGACCCTGATCAACAAGTTCGCCGAGAAGCACACCAAGCGCGAGCTGATGGCGATCCTCAACCCGCTCGACGTGCCCTGCGGCCCGATCATGTCGACCGAGGACCTCGCGCACGACGAGCACGTGCGCGGGCGCGAGATGTGGGTCGAGCTCGACCACCCGCAGCGCGGCAAGTGGTTCAACGTCGGCATGCCGATCAAGCTCTCCGATTCGCCCGCGGTGATCAAGCGCTCGCCGCTGCTGGGCGAGCACACGGACGAGATCCTTCGAGAAGTTCTCGGTTATGAAAAAGAAAGAATTTCCGAATTGAGAAGCTCGGGGGCGTTCTCGGTTCCGCCGAAGAAGGTGGCGCGATGAAGATCGCGATCGTCGGCCAGCAGGATTTCGGCAAGGCGGTGCTCGAGGCCTTCCTCGCGCGCGGCGACGAGGTCGGCGCCGTGTTCTGCGCGCCGGAAAAAGAGGGCGCGCGCCCCGACGCGCTGCGCGTCGCGGCCCAGGAGAAGGGGCTCAAGCTGCACCAGCTCAAGTCGCTCAAGGCGCCCGAGGCGGCGCAGGCGATGAAGGAGGCGGGCGCCGAGATCGGCATCATGGCCTTCGTGCTGCAGTTCGCGCCGCAGGAGTTCGTCAAGCTCCCGCGCCACGGCACGATCCAGTTCCACCCCTCGCTGCTGCCGAAGTACCGCGGGCCGTCGTCGATCAACTGGCCGATCAGCCGCGGCGACAGGGAGACCGGGCTCAGCATCTTCCGCCCCACCGACGGACTGGACGAAGGCGCGCTGATCCTGCAGAAGAGGACGCCGATCGGCGAAAACGACACGCTCGGCAGCGTGTACTTCGAGCGCCTGTTCCCGATGGGGGTGCAGGCGATGCTGGAGGCCGCCGACCTGGTCGTCGCCGGCAAGCACAAGGAGCTCGCCCAGGACGAGTCGCAGGCCAGCTACGAAGGCTGGTTCCGCGAGGCCGAGGCGAAGATCCACTGGGCCGGCCACGTGGACGCGATTCACAACCTGATCCGGGGCAGCGATCCCGCGCCGGGCGCGTGGACGACCCTGGCCGGCACCAAGCTGCAGCTGTTCGATTCGCGCAAGGAGCCGGTGCGCACCTTCGGCGCGGTGCGGGGCAAGATCGGGGAGGTCCTCGGGGTGGAGGACGGCCGCCTCGTGATCACCGCCCAGGGCGGCCGGATCCATGCCGCCAAGGCCAAGCTCGGCGACGGAAAGAAGCTCGCGGCGGCCGATTTGCTCGCCTCCGGCCAGATCAAGCCCGGAACCCTGCTGGGAAGCTAGGCCGCAAATATTTGACGCAGCTTATATCTGACTGCAACAATGCGCATTAGCCTATTGTTTTCTGGGGCTTGTCGGGGGGCGAGGGCGCATGAAGGCGGGTTTCTGGAAGTCCGACTGGTTTCTCGGCCTGGCCGTGGCGCTGCTGGTGTTCCTTGTCGGCGGCAGCGACCTGCTGCAGAGCCTCGAGCGCAAGGCCTACGACATGGGCGTGCAGGCTTCCTCGCGCACGCCGACCGACCGCATCGCGGTGATCGCGATAGACGACGCGAGCATCGCCAACCTCGGGCGCTGGCCGTGGCCGCGCGACATGCACGCGAAGATGGTCGACCTGCTCGCGGGCGCGAAGGCGAAAGTGATCGGCTACACCGTGTTCTTCAGCGAGCCGCAGATCGATCCCGGCTACGTCTACATCACCAAGCTGCTGGAGATGGCGCAGCAGGCCGCGCCCGGGACCCCGGAGCGCGACGCGCTGGCACCGTTCACCGCGCTGCTCGGCCAGGCCGAGGTTTCGCTCAACACCGACCGCAAGCTGGCCGATAGCTACGCCAGGGCGGGCAACGTCCTGCTGCCGATGCTGTTCACGCTCGGCCAGCCGCGCGGGCGGCCCGACCAGCCGCTGCCCGATTTCGTGCAGAAGAACGTCTGCCCGAGCGTGAGCGGCGACGCGGGCTTCGCACTGCCGACCGAGAGCGTCCAGATTCCGGTGGAGTCGATCGGCAAGGCCGCCGCCGGCCTGGGTCACCTCAACGCCTACCCGGACGTGGACGGCGCGATCCGCACCGAGCCGCTGGTGCTGCAGTACTTCGACCAGTACTACCCGTCGCTGTCGATGCTGATCGCCGCGAAGAGCCTGAACCTGGGGCCGGCCGACATCTCGGTGCGCCTGGGCGAGGGCGTGTCGCTCGGCAACCTGAAGATCGGCACCGATCCGCTGATGCAGATGCACACCTACTTCTACAAGGACCGCGACGGCAGGCCCGCGTTCCAGGTCGACTCGTTCTACGACGTGCTGAGCGGCAAGATCCCGGCCAGCAAGTACGCCGGCAAGATCGTGCTCATCGGCGCGACCGCCGCGGGCGTGGGCACGACCTCGGTGACGCCGATCGACACCGCGATGCCGCCGGTGCTGACGCTGGCGCACTCGGTGTCGTCGATCCTCAAGCAGGACTTCTTCGTCTCGCCGACCTGGGCCTGGGCCGCCTCGAAGCTCGTGTTCCTGCTCGTGGCGCTGTACCTGATCATCCTGCTGCCGCGGCTCAAGGCGGGCCTCGCCGCCGCGCTCACCGCCGCGGTCCTGGCCGCCCTGCTGGCGGTGCATTTCGGGCTCATGACCACGCGCGGCGTGTGGCTGCCGCTGATGGTGCCCGCGACGCTGCTGCTGCTCGGCCACCTGGCGCTGGTCAGCAAGCGCTTCATCGTCACCGAGCGCGCGAAGCTGCGCTCGGACGAGAACTCGGCGGAGTCGAACCGCATGCTGGGCCTCGCCTACCAGGGCCAGGGCAATCTCGACATGGCGTGGGACAAGTTCCGCCAGGTGCCGATGTCCGACGCGGTGCTCGACAACCTGTACAACCTGGCGCTCGACTTCGAGCGCAAGCGCCAGTTCAACAAGGCCGAGTCGGTGTTCCGCCACATGCACGCCTTCAACCCCAAGTTCCGCGACCTGGCGCAGCGCCTCTCGCGCGCCAAGCAGCTGTCGGAGACGGTGATGCTCGGCGGCGCGGGCGGCGGCACCAACACCAGCATCCTCGGCGCCGGCGGCACGGTCGAGAAGCCGATGCTCGGGCGCTACCAGATCGACAAGGAGCTGGGCAAGGGCGCGATGGGCGTGGTCTACCTCGGCAAGGACCCGAAGATCGGCCGCGTGGTGGCGATCAAGACGATGGCGCTGGCGCAGGAGTTCGAGGCGGACGAGCTGACCGAGGTGAAGGAGCGCTTCTTCCGCGAAGCCGAGACCGCGGGACGCCTGTCGCATCCGCACATCGTCACCATCTACGACGCCGGCGAGGAGCACGACCTGTGCTACATCGCGATGGAGCTGCTCAAGGGCGGCGACCTGGTGCCGTTCACCAAGCAGGGCGCCCTGCTACCGCAGGACAGGGTGGTGTCGATCGTCGCGCGCGTGGCCGAAGCGCTGGGCTACGCGCACCGGCAAGGCGTGGTGCACCGCGACGTGAAGCCCGCGAACGTCATGTACTACCTGGACACGGACGCGGTGAAGGTCACCGACTTCGGCATCGCGCGCCTCACCGACAGCTCCAAGACCAAGACCGGGATGGTGCTCGGCACGCCCTCGTACATGTCGCCCGAGCAGCTCGCGGGCAAGAAGATCGAGGGGCGCAGCGACCTGTTCTCGCTCGCGGTCAGCCTCTACCAGCTGCTGTGCGGCAGGCTGCCGTTCGAGGGCGAGTCGATGGCGCAGCTCATGTTCAAGATCTCGAGCGAGCCCCCGACCGACATCCTGACGGTCAATCCCGCGGTGCCGCCGGGGCTGGTCGCTTTCCTCGCGCGCGCGCTGTCGAAGAACCCGGACGAGCGCTTCCAGACGGGCGAGGAATTCGCGCAGGCGCTGCGCGCGGCCGCCGGCGGCGGCCCCGGCCCCGCCGCGAGCGCGCATCCGGCAGTGGACATCGAGCTGTAATACGCATGGACCTGAGCCGCTCACTCCTGATCGTCAGCCGCACCGACCCGGGAATGGTGCGCTCGCACAACGAGGACGCGGTCGTCGCGGACGCGGCGCACGGGATCGTGGTGCTCGCGGACGGCATGGGCGGCTACAACGCGGGCGAAGTCGCGAGCGGCATGGCGACCACCGTGATCAGCACCGAAGTGGCGCACGCGCTCGAGAGCGCCAGTCCGCAGGCGATCGATCCGCGCACGCAACGCCCGCGCGCCGAGAGCCTCCTGCGCGAGCAGATCCTGAAGGCGAACACGTCGATCCACCAGGCGTCGCAGAGCCAGCCGCAGTACGCCGGCATGGGCACGACGCTGATTACCTGCCTGTTCTACGACAACCGCATGATGGTCGCGCACCTGGGCGACTCGCGCCTGTACCGCATGCGCGACGGGGCCCTGACTCAGGTCACGCGCGATCACTCGCTGCTGCAGGAGCAGATCGATTCCGGCCTGATCACGCCCGAGCAGGCGAAGACCGCGCAACACCGGAACCTTGTCACAAAAGCGCTCGGCATCGATCCGAGCGTCGAGCCCGAGATTCGCGAGTACCGCACGGCGCCCGGCGACATCTATCTTCTTTGCTCGGACGGCCTGTGCGACATGGTGAGCGACGAAGACATCGGCATGGCGCTGGAAGCTCTGGGGGCGAACCTCGATCTTGCGGCCCAGCAGCTCGTGCAGATGGCCAACGACAACGGGGGGCGCGACAACGTTTCGGTTATACTCGTACGCATCCTGCGGGAGTACCCCGCCGCCCGCGGAGTTATGGCCAGATTCTTTGCATGGTTAAAATAACCCCCAGGGGTCAGCTATGGCGAAACTGATACTCAGCATGGACGGGTTGGTGCTCAAGGAGATCCCCTTGGCGAAAGAGCGCACCACCATCGGCCGCAAACCGCACAACGACATTCAGATCGACAATCTGGCGGTCAGCGGCGAGCATGCGGTGATCGTCACCATCCTGAACGACTCCTTCCTCGAGGACCTGGGCAGCACGAACGGCACGCTGGTGAACGGCAACGCGGTCAAGAAGCACTTCCTGCAGAACAACGACATCGTCGAGCTGGGAAAGTACAAGCTGAAGTACCTCGCCGAGCCCGGCCAGCAGCCGGCGGCGACGACGGCGGATTTCGAGAAGACCATGGTGCTGCGTCCGTCCGCGATGAAGGCGGCGGCGGACCAGGCCAAGGCGATGGCGGGGGGCGCGCATCCCCAGCCCCAGCCGCAGCCGCAGGCGGCGGAGGCGGCGCGCGCGAGCGCGGCGCAGCAGGTGGCCGCGAGCGCCGCGTCCGCCGGCACCGCGAGCGCGGCGGACAAGACCGGCCCGGGGCCGGGCGCCGCGCACGCCAACGCGACGACGCCCGCGCCGGTGCCGGCCGCCGCGGCCGCGCCCGCGGCGCCGGCGACCCCCAAGCCGGGCCAGCTGCTCGGCGCGATCCAGATCCTCTCGGGCGGCAACGCGGGCAAGGAGCTCGAGCTGGCCAAGCCGCTGACCACGCTCGGCAAGCCTGGCGTGCAGGTGGCGGTGCTCACGCGCCGCCCGCAGGGCTATTTCATCACGCACGTCGAGGGTGCGAAGCAACCCACCGTCAACGGCCAGTCGATCGGCGCGGCGCCGCACATGCTGAAAGACCACGACGTGATCGAGATCGCCGGCGTCAAGATGGAGTATTTCGTCAAGAGCTGACCCGCCAGGGTCCGCTCTGCGCCCGCCCCGGCCCTCCCACGGCCACAATGCGTCCGCCGGAGGCCATTTGAAACAGCATATCGTTCGCATCGCCATAGGACTGGCGATCATGCTGTTGTTCGTCGGCCACGCCGCGCGCTTCTACAATATCGGGCTCATCACCCAGCTCGACAACATCATCTACGACGCGCGCATGCGCCTCACCATGCCGGACAAGGTCGATCCGCGCATCGTGATCCTCGACATCGACGAAAAGAGCCTGCAGCAGGTCGCGCGCTGGCCCTGGCCGCGGGACATCATGGCGCGCCTGATCGACAAGCTGTTCGACAAGTACAAGGTGGCGCTGGTCGGCTTCGACGTGGTGTTCGCCGAGCCCGACTACTCGTCGGGCATCCGCGCGCTGGACGAGCTGGCCAAGAACGAGCTCAGCCAGGTGCCGGGATTCCAGGCGCAGTACGCGCGCATGCGTCCGGGGCTGGACAACGACGGCCTGTTCGCCAAGGTGATAAAGGGCCGGCCGGTGGTGCTCGGCTATTACCTGAACAGCGAGAAGGACGCGCGGCGCACCGGCGCGATCCCTGCGCCGGTGCTGCCCAAGGGAACCTTTACCGGCCGCAACATCTCGTTCACGAGCTGGATCGGCTACGGCGGCAACCTGCCGGAATTCCAGAACAACGCGGCCGCCGCCGGCCACTTCAACCCGGTGGTGGACTTCGACGGCGTGGTGCGCCGGGTGCCGATGATCGCCGAGCTCGACGGCGCCTACTACGAGTCGCTGTCGCTCGCCATGCTGCGCACGCTGATCGCGCTCAAGGACGGCGGCAAGTTCCCCAAGGTGCGGCCCGGCTTCGCGCCCAACTCGATGATGAACAAGGGCTACTCCGGTCTGGAATGGCTGCAGGTGGGGCCGGTGCGGATACCGGTGGACGACACGGCGAGCGCGCTGATCCCCTTTCGCGGCGGGAAGCACAGCTTCCCCTACGTGTCGCTCGCCGACGTGCTGTTCGACCGCATCAAGCCCGATGCGCTCAGCGGCAGGATCGCGCTGGTGGGCACCACCGCGCCGGGGCTGCTGGACCTGCGCTCGACGCCGGTCGACAGCGTCTACCCCGGGGTCGAGATCCACGCCAACCTGATCGCCGGCATGATGGACGGCGAGGTCAAGCAGAAGCCGTCCTACGTGCTGGGCGCCGAAGTGATGCTGCTGGTGCTCGCCGGCGCGATGCTCTCGGTGATGATCCCGATGCTCTCGGCGCTGTGGGCGACCGCCGCCGCCCTGGTCGCCGCCTCGCTCATCGTCGCGCTCGACGTCGAGGTCTGGATTCAGGCGAACATGGTGCTGCCGCTGGCCAGCGCGCTGCTGATGATCGTCGCGCTGTACACCATGAACATGGCCTACGGCTATTTCGTCGAGTCGCGCTCCAAGCGCCAGTTCACCGAGCTGTTCGGGCAGTACGTGCCGCCGGAGCTGGTCGACAAGATGGCCCAGGACCCGGAGAAGTACAGCATGGAGGGCAGGGAGGACGTCCTGACGGTGCTGTTCTCGGACGTAAGAGGGTTCACCACCATCTCCGAGAGCCTGAGCGCGAAGGACCTGTCGGCTTACATCAACGAATACCTCACTTCAATGTCGCTGGAGATCCGCGGCAATCGCGGCACGCTCGACAAGTACATCGGGGACGCGATCATGGCGTTCTGGGGCGCGCCGGTCGAAGACCCGGATCACGCCCGCAACGGGGTCCTGACGGCGCTGCAGATGCAGCAGCGCGCGTTGACGCTCAACCAGGAGTTCCGCGCGAAGGGCTGGCCGGAGTTCCACATCGGCATCGGCGTGAACTCGGGCCGCATGCGGGTGGGAGACATGGGCTCCAAGCTGCGCAAGGCCTACACGGTGATGGGCGATCCGGTCAACCTCGGATCCCGCCTGGAAGGGATCACGAAGCAGTACGGCGTCGGCATTCTCGTCGGCGAGGACACGCGCAAGGCGGTGAAGGACATCTTCTTCCGCGAGGTCGACCGGGTGCGGGTGAAGGGCAAGGACGCGGCGGTGGCGATCTACGAGCCGCTCGGGCCGGAAAGCGAGATCGACAAGACGGTGCACGACGAGATCAGGCTGTGGAACCAGTGCCTCAGGCACTACCGCGCCCGGGACTGGGACCAGGCCGAGGTCGCGCTGCTGAACCTTCAGCGCATGCGCCCCGACTGCCAGCTGTACCGGGTCTACGTCGAGCGCATCGGCCAGTATCGCCGCGAGCCGCCCGAGCCGGGCTGGGACGGCGTCATGAAATTCGCGACCAAATAGGGGCGGAGGCGATGAGGTTGCGCGTACTCGGTTGCTCGGGGGGAATCGGCGGGCGGCACCTGCGCACGACCTCGTTCCTGGTCGACAGCGACGTGCTGATCGACGCGGGAACCGGCGTGGGGGACCTCTCGCTGGCCGAGCTGTCGCTGGTCGACCATATCTTCATCACCCACTCGCACCTGGACCACGTCACCAGTATCCCGTTCATCGTCGACACCGTCGGCGGGATGCGGGCGCGGCCGATCACGGTCTACGCGACCCGAGCCACGATCGAGATCATGCGCAGCCACCTGTTCAACTGGGCGATCTGGCCGGATTTCGCCGAGATCCCCAGCCCGGAGGCGCCGTTCATGCGCTACCGGGAGATCGAGTTGCACGAGACGATCTCGATCGGCGGACGGGAGATCACGCCGCTGCCCGCGAACCACACCGTGCCGGCGATCGGCTACCACCTCAACAGCGGCGTCAGCAGCCTGGTGTTCACGGGAGACACGGGGCCGAACGACGCGCTGTGGAAGCTCGTCAACCGGATCCAGAACCTGAAGTACCTGATCGTCGAGACCGCGTTCTCGAACAAGGAGCGCCAGCTGGCGGAGGTGTCCAAGCACCTTTGCCCGGAGACCCTGGCCGACGAGCTGGCCAAGCTCGAGCGCAGCCCGGAGATCTACGTCACGCACCTGAAGCCCGGCGAGATCGAGCTGACGATGCAGGAGATCGAGGAGTGCGCCGGCGAGTACCGCCCGCGCATGTTGCTCAACAACCAGGTGTTCGAGTTCTGAGGCTCATGAACAGCGCCGGATCGCGCCTGCCGAAAGCGACCGTCGAGCAGCTCGCTCGCCTGGCGCCGCTCGACGCGCTTTCGCCCGACAGGCTGAGGGAGATCGCGGCGGCGGCGGCGATCGAGCGCGCCGCCCGCGGCAGCGACCCGCTCGCGGCGCACCGGGGCGACGCGCGCTCCGTCTTCCTGCTCCAGGGCGAGATGCTGCTGGTCTCGGGCAAGGGCGGCACGATGGTCGTCGTCGGGGGCACGGACGACGCGCGCCATGCGCTCAACCGCCGCGATCCGCCGCTCGTGCGCACCAAGGCGATCACCGACGTGGAGCTGCTGGTCGTCGACAGCGACATGGTGGACATCCTCGCGACCTGGGACGGCGTTGCCGCGGCGGCGCCCGCGGGCACGGAATCCGCGAGCGCGAGCGCGATCGCGCACGCCGCGCTGCGGGGCGGAGTCCTGGCGCAGTTGCCGCCTGCGCACATCGACGAGCTGATGGGCAGGTTCGCGCGGATGGAGGTGCGCCGCGGCGAGGTCGTGATCCGCGAAGGCGACGAGGGCGACAGCTACTACGTGGTGGCGGCCGGGCGCTTCCAGGTCGAGCGGGTGATCGGCGGCGTCAAGGTCGTGCTGGCCGAGCTGAAGCCCTTCGACGCGTTCGGCGAGGAGGCGCTGGTGTCGGAGGCCAAGCGCAACGCGACGGTCGTGGCGACGAGCGACGGCGAGCTGCTCAAGCTCGACAAGGTCGATTTCGACCAGCTCCTGCGCGAGCCTTTGCTGCGCCGCGTGCGCTTCGACGAGGCGCGCGCGCGCGTGCGCGACGGCGCGGTGTGGCTGGACGTGCGCTACCCGTCCGAGTACCAGTACGACAAGCTGCCCAGCGCGATCAACGTGCCGCTGTCCGAGGTGCGCAACATGTTCGCGGTGCTCGACCGCTCGCGCGATTACATCGTCTACTGCCAGAGCGGACGCCGCAGCGCCGCCGCGGCGTTCCTGTTCGCCCAGCAGGGATTCGAGGTGTGGCTTCTCGACGGCGGACTGTGGGCTGCGGAGAAGCGCGACTAAACGCACAAAAGATTGTTAAAAATCATGGGGATTGCGGTTGAATGTTTGATGTCCAGGAGCTAGGATAGGCCCTGATCGGAGGTCCTGAATGAGCGCTGTACTCAGCCAACAAGCTGCGTCGCAGTCGGACGTAAATGCGCGTCTTGCGTTTCAGAAGCAGCTGCAGGCGGTCACCAACAAGATCCACGCCACGAATAACGTGGACGAGATCATCCTGGAGGTGAGCGCGGACATCTGCGCCCTGTTCAACGCCGACC
The DNA here is from genome assembly GCA_963832685.1 of uncultured beta proteobacterium. Classification (GTDB taxonomy): domain Bacteria; phylum Pseudomonadota; class Gammaproteobacteria; order Burkholderiales; family SG8-39; genus DAHVFK01. Next base: position 44,379 of record CAWHUZ010000015.1, on the reverse strand, counting down.
GGCTGACGATCTACATCATCGGCGAGGACAAGCAGGCGATCGTATCGAAGGTCAAGACCGGCCTGAACTCGTTCAAGGACCTGAAGCTGCCGATCGCGGAGCACTCGGTCGCGGGCTACGTCGCCCTGGCCAAGAAGACGATCAACATCAAGGACGTCTATGACGAGGGAGACCTCAGGGCGATCAACCCGAACCTGCGCTTCCTGCAGGAGGTCGACAAGCGCACGGGCTACCGCACCAAGCAGATGCTGGTGGCGCCGATCCTGGAGCAGGGCAGCAGCGAGCTGATCGGCGTCATCCAGATCATCAACAACAAGGCCGGGGTGCCGTTCGGCTCCCTGAGCGAGGAGGGGGTCGCCGAGCTCACCCAGACGCTCGCGATCGCGTTCCGCCAGCGCCAGAAGCCGCAGCTCGTCAAGACCAAGTACGACTACCTGATCTCCGACGCGGTGCTCTCCGCAGGCGAGTTCGACCTGGCGTCGCGCCAGGCGCGCAAGAAGGCGGTCGACGTCGAGACGGTGCTGGTCGACGAGTTCCAGGTCAAGCTGCCGGCCATCGGTCAGGCGCTTTCCAAGTTCTTCGGCTGCCCCTACGAGGCGTTCAAGTCGGACCGCGTCAAGCCGATGGACCTGCTGCGCAATCTCAAGCGCGAATACGTCGAGGCCAACCAGTGGCTGCCGGTGGACGACACCCGCGAAGGGCTGGTGGTGCTGTGCCTCGACCCCGAGCGCGTGCGCAACTCGCGCATCGCCTCGAACGTGTTTCCGAAGGCGCGGATCGTCTACAAGGTCACGACGCAGAAGGAGTTCAAGGACACGCTCAACCAGTTCTACGGCCAGGAAACCGTGGACTCGGGAGACATCGACGACCTGCTCTCGGGCATGGAGGACGAGGTCATCGAGGGCGAGGGTGCCGACGACGTCTCGGCCGCGGCGGACAACGAGCTGGTCAAACTGGTGAACAAGGTCATCATCGACGCCTACCACCAGGGGGCCTCGGACATTCACATCGAGCCCTACCCGGGCAAGGCCAAGACCGAGATCAGGTTCCGCAAGGACGGCGCGCTCGGGCCCTACATCGAGGTGCCCGCGAGCTACCGCAACGCGATCGTGGCGCGCCTGAAGATCATGTGCGACCTGGACATCTCCGAGAAGCGGCGTCCCCAGGACGGCAAGATCAAGTTCAAGAAGTTCGGCCCGCTCGACATCGAGCTGCGGGTCGCGACGATCCCGACCGCCGGCGGGGTCGAGGACATCGTCATGCGTATCCTCGCGGCGGGCGAGCCGATTCCGATCGACAAGCTGGGCCTGACGCAAAAGAACCTGGACAAGCTGAAGAAGACGGTCGCGAAGCCCTACGGCCTGTTCTTCGTCTGCGGGCCGACCGGCTCGGGCAAGACGACGACCCTGCATTCCGTGCTCGGCTCCCTGAACACCCCGGACACCAAGATCTGGACCGCGGAGGACCCGGTCGAGATCACGCAGAAGGGCCTGCGCCAGTGCCAGGTGAACAAGAAGGCCGGGATGGACTTCGCGACCATGATGAAGGCCTTTCTGCGCGCCGACCCGGACATCATCATGGTCGGCGAGATGCGGGACAAGGAGACCACCTCGACCGGCATCGAGGCGTCGCTCACGGGCCACCTGGTGTTCGCCACCCTGCACACGAACTCCGCGCCGGAGTCGATCATCCGCCTGCTCGACATGGGGATGGATCCGTTCAACTTCGCCGACGCCCTGCTCGGCGTGCTCGCGCAGCGACTCGCGCGGCGGCTGTGCCCGAAATGCAAGCAGGCCTACACGCCCGAGCCGGCGGAGATCAAGTCGCTGCTGAACGAGTACTGCGAGGAGCTGATGAGCACCGAGCCTTTCAAGAAGGACGCGAAGGCCGCGGTGGAAGCGGTGTACAAGGAATGGGTCAAGATCTACGGCAACGAAAAGGGACAGCTCACGCTCTACCGGCCGGTGGGCTGCGACGCCTGCAGCGAATCGGGCATGAAGGGGCGGTTGGGCCTGCACGAGCTGCTGATCGCGACCGATCGCATGAAGAAGGCGATCCAGGAGCACGCGCGCGTGGCGGAGATGCTCGCTCTGTGTCTCGAAGAGGGAATGCGCACGCTGAAGCAGGACGGCATCGAGAAGGTCCTGATGGGCCTGACGCACATGAAGGAAGTGCGCTCCGTGTGCATCAAGTGACGCGGCGCCGGTCCGGATGAGCGAGACGCTAGACAACACCCAGACCCTGAGTTTCACCGGACAGCACTTGACGCCCGCGGACGACGTCGTCCAGCGGCTGGAGCAGCTGAACGCGATCGGCGCGTCGCTCTCGGCCGAGCGCGACATCAACCGGCTGCTGGAGGCGATCCTGACCGCGGCGAAATCGATCACGCGCGCCGACGGCGGGACGTTGTACCGCGTTGCGGACGACCGGACGCTCAGGTTCGAGATCATGCGCACTTCGTCGCTCAAGTACTACCTGGGCGGCACGACCGGCACTCCGGTGCCGTTCTATCCGATCCAGCTCTACAAGGACGGCAAGCCGAACCACAGCATGATCGCGGCCTACGTCGCGCTCACCGGCAAGACGGTCAACATACCGGACGCATACACCGCGGAAGGCTTCGATTTCAGCGGCACACGCGCGTTCGACAGCAAGACCGGGTACCGCTCGAAGTCGTTCCTCACGGTGCCGATGCGCAACCACGACAACGAGATCATCGGCGTGCTGCAGCTGATCAACGCGCACGATCAGAGCTCCGGGGAGATCATTCCGTTCTCGCCGTCGGACCAGCGGCTGGCCGAATCGCTCGCCTCGCAGGCCGCGATCGCGCTCACCAACCGGATGCTGATCAACCAGCTCGAGGAACTGTTCGAGTCCTTCATCAACCTGATCAACTCCGCGATCGACGAGAAGTCGCCCTACACCGGGGGCCATTGCCAGCGCGTGCCGACGCTGACCATGATGCTCGCCGAGGCGGCGACCGAGACGAAAGAGGGTCCGCTGGCCGAGTTCACGATGAGCGAGAAGGACCGCTACGAGCTCAAGATCGCCGGGCTGCTGCACGACTGCGGCAAGGTGACCACCCCGGTGCACGTGGTGGACAAGGCGACCAAGCTCGAAACCATCTTCGACCGCATCCACCTGCTCGAGACGCGCTTCGAGGTGCTGAAGCGCGACGCCGAGATCGATCTGCTCAAGAGCAAGGCGGAAATGGCGGCACGCTCAGCGCCCCGGGTGGAAGTCGAGGCGGCCGAGGCCCGCTTCCGGGACCGCGTGCGCCAGATAAACGAGGACCGCTCCTTCCTGCGCGCCTGCAATATCGGCGGCGAGTCCATGCGCAAGGAGGACATGGAGCGGGTGCGTACGATCGCGCGCTACCGCTGGACCGACAGCGCGGGCCACGAGGCGAACTTCCTCACCGAGGACGAGCTCAAGAACCTGATCATCCGCTCGGGCACGCTCACCGCCGAGGAGCGCCAGGTGATCAATCACCACATCGTGGCGACGATCAGGATGCTCGAGTCGCTGCCCTGGCCGAAGCACCTCAAGAACGTGCCCGAGTACGCAGGCGGCCACCACGAGCGCATGGACGGCAGGGGCTACCCGAAGGGGCTGACGCGCGATCAGATGTCGGTCCAGGCGCGCGTCATGGGGATCGCCGACATCTTCGAGGCGCTCACCGCCAAGGACCGCCCCTACAAGCGCGGCAAGACGCTGTCCGAGTCGCTCGATATCCTGGGCCGCTTCAGGCTCGACGGCCACGTCGATCCGGATCTGTTCGACATCTTCGTGCGCACCAAGGTCTATCAGCGCTACGCCGAGGCATTCCTCGACAAGGAGCAGATAGACGAGGTGGACGAGTCGCGCATCCCCGGCTACCAGCCCTGATCCTGCCCGTGCCGGCTGGCACGGAGATTGCTGACATCCTTAGTCAAGCGCGGATTTCCGGCCCTGGATGGCCGGCCGGAGCCATCCGCTGCGGACTGGAGGATGTCAATGAAGCGGCAGAAAGGCTTTACCTTGATCGAGCTGATGATCGTGGTTGCGATCATCGGTATCCTGGCTGCGGTGGCTCTGCCGGCGTACCAGGACTACGCCATCCGGGCCAAGATGTCCGAGGTGGTTCTCGGCATGTCCGGCTGCCGCACGCCGATATCCGAGGTCTACTTCACCGGTCCCAGTTCCGCGCCGGGCACCAACGGCTGGGGCTGCGAGCGCACCGGGTCGCAGGCCACCAAGTACGTGGCGGCCATCACCACCGACGACAACGGCGTCGTGACCGCGACGGTGCAGGGCATCAGTACTTCGGTCAACGGCCTGGTCGTCACCATGATCCCGATGAGCGACCCGGTGACCCCCGCGGCGTTCACCATCTCGTCGAGCGAGTCGCTGTACGGCTGGACCTGCGGCGGCGCCGGGACCACGGTCGCGCTCAAATATCTGCCTGCCACTTGCCGCGGATAGTGAGCGGCGCGCCTGGCGTCCGGGGTGACCAAAATTGGCAGCACCAGACGCAAATGAGCAGGCGTCGGTGCCGGGCCGAATGCCCGGAAGCGCGAAATCGGGTCCCCGCGTGACTTATTACGCTCCAATACGGGGAGATCAGGGGCACACTACGGTTGGCACGGTCATTGCTCATACAGGTGCAGGCCAGACTTCAAAGCTGGTCAAAATTTTCCAACGAGATAAGGGGTATCGAATGAAACAGCTACAAAAAGGCTTTACGTTGATCGAACTGATGATCGTGGTTGCGATCATCGGTATCCTGGCTGCGGTGGCTCTGCCGGCGTACCAGGACTACACGATCCGCGCCAAGATGTCCGAAGTGATTCTGGGCATGAGCGCGTGCCGCACCTCGATTACAGAGGTCTATCAATCCGGTCCGACGAATGCGCCTGGCGCGAACGGCTGGGGCTGCGAGAAGGTCGGTGCCTCCGAAGAGACGAAATACGTGCAGGGCATCAGCACCGATGCGAACGGCGTCGTGATGGCCACGGTGCAGGGCATCAGCACCTCGGTCAACGGCAAGTTCGTGACGCTGGTTCCGCTGGGCGATGCGTCGACCGCGGCGGTCTTCACGCCGGGTTCGAGCGCGTCGCTCTACGGCTGGAGCTGCGGTGGAACCGCCAGCGACACTCCGGCGGGCGGCACCACGGTCCCGAGCAAGTACCTGCCGGGTTCGTGCCGCGGCTAATCACCAAGTCGTAGCTTCAACTTAAAAAAGGTACCCTTCGGGGTACCTTTTTTTTTCCATACGCTCCGCACAGCGGGATGACAGAGCTGACCATTCTGATGCCCTGCCTCGACGAGGCGGCAACCGTCGGCAGCTGTATCGCCAAGGCACGCGAGTTTCTCGCGCGCGCGGGCATTTCGGGCGAGGTGCTGGTGGCCGACAACGGCTCTCAGGACGGCTCGCGGAAGCTGGCGCGCGAGGCGGGCGCTCGGGTCGTCGAAGTGCCCGAGCGCGGCTACGGCTGCGCGCTCGCGGCGGGGATCGCCGCCGCGCGCGGCCGTTACGTCATCATGGGCGACGCCGACGACAGCTACGATTTCTCGCGCCTGGATGGTTTCGTCGAGAAGCTGCGCGAAGGCTACCCGCTGGTGATGGGCAACCGCTTCAAGGGCGGCATCCGCAAGGGCGCCATGCCGTGGCTGCACCGCTATCTCGGCAACCCGGTGCTCAGTTTCATCGGGCGGCTGCTGTTCCGCGCCAAGGTGGGCGATTTCCATTGCGGGCTGCGCGGCTTCGACCGCGAGGCGGTGCACAGCCTCGAGCTGCGGACTCCGGGAATGGAGTTCGCGAGCGAGCTGGTGGTGAAGGCGTCGCTCGCCGGATGGCGCATCGCCGAGGTCCCGACCACGCTGCACCCGGACGGGCGCGGGCGCCCGCCGCACCTGCGCAGCTGGCGCGACGGCTGGCGCCACCTTCGATTCCTGCTCCTGTTCAGCCCGCGCTGGCTGTTCCTCTATCCGGGGCTTGCCCTGCTGCTGCTCGGCATCGCGCTCACCGCGGCGCTGTACGTCGCTCCGTTGCACGTGGGCCGCGCGGGGCTGGACATCCACAGCATGCTCTACGCCTCGGCTGCCGCGATTCTCGGATTGCAGCTTTGTCTGTTCGCGCTCTTTGCGCGCGTATCGGCGCAGAATGCGGGCCTGCTGCCGCGCCGGCCCGCGCTGGAGGCGTTCCTGCGTGCGGCGTCCCTCGAGCGCGGGCTCCTCTTCGGGCTTGCGGCCGCGGCAGGCGGCTTCATCTGGAGCGCCGTGACGTTCTGGCATTGGCGCGAAGTGGGGTTCGGCGCGCTCGATCCGCGCGTCGTGATGCGCGACACCATTCCCGCGTCCGCGCTCATGATCGGCGGCATGGAAATCATGCTCGCTTCCTTCCTGCTGAGCATACTGAGGCTCGGGGAAGCGAGGTGAGCGCGGGGCGAAAGGCGCTGGGCGGCCTCGCTCTGCTGGTGTGCGCGATGTTCGTCGATACGCTCGTCATGCCCGGTCCCCGAGTCCTGGGCATCGCGGCCGGAGACCTTACGCAGCAATTCCTTCCCTGGCGGGAATTCGGGTTTGGCGAGCTCGCGAAGGGCAATCTCGCGCTCTGGAATCCCCATATTTTCGCCGGCGCGCCCTTTTTCGGAGGCATGCAATCGGCCCTGCTCTATCCGCCGAACTGGCTGTTCCTCGTCCTGCCGCTGCCGCTCGCGGTCAACTGGAGCATCGCCCTGAACCTGTGGCTGCTGGGGGCCCTGACCTATCTGTGGGCCTCGCGCCGCGGACTGCACCCCTATGCCGCGTTCGTTTCCGGCGCGTTGGCGATGTTCAGCGCGCCGTCCTTCCTGCACGTGATGGCGGGACACCTTACCAACCTGTCGTCGATGGCATGGATTCCGCTGCAGTTTCTCGCCATCGACGAGTGGTTCGCCCGCCGCAAGCCGGCCTGGTGCCTGGTCGGCATGCTCGCGATCGCGATGGAGATCCTTGGCGGCCATCCGCAGTACGTCTATTTCGCCGGGATCGCGACCGGACTCTATGCCTTGATACGGCTGGCGGAACCGCAGCGCAAACGCCTGTTTGCGCTGGCCGGGGTTCTCAGCATTCCCGCGGGTGGGGCCCTGCTCGCCGCCGTGCAGCTGCTTGCCGGCGTCCAAGCGGTAGGGGAAACGGTGCGTGCCTTGCCGCTGCCGATCTGGTTCGCAGGCTCGGTCAGCTTTCCTCCGGAGAACCTGGTGACGCTCCTATCCCCTGCGTTCTTCGGCGATTACACGGTCCATCCCTACTGGGGCCGATGGTATTTCTGGGAAACCTGCGCATTCATCGGAGTGAGCGGTCTCGCGCTTGCCTGCTACGGAATGTCGGCCGCAGGCGTCGCGGGGAAGCGGGCGATCCTGGTTACGCTGGCCGCAGCCATCATCCTGGCGTTGGGCGAATACACTCCGCTTTTTTCGATCCTGTACCACTGGGTCCCGCTCTTTGACCGGTTCCGCGGCTCGGCGAAATTCATGTTTATCGGGGCGCTTTTCCTCTGCCTGTTCGCAGGCTACGGGCTGGACAGGATCCTGCGCGAGCGCGCCGTCGCGCGACGCGCGCTCGTGATCGCCGCCGCGGCGGCGATCGTGCTGATCGTCGGGGGCGGCGCGCTTTTGTTCGTGGACGTAAGCCCCGTCCTGAAAGCGACGTATGCGACCGGCCAGACCTACCTCGACAAGGCGATCTACTTCAACCCGACCTTCATCGCCGCGAGCCGGTCCTTCGCGGCGCTCGGGCTGATGGTTGCCGGCGCCACGCTGGCCGTGGGCATCGTGCTCGCGCTGCGGGTGCGCCGCGACGCGCGCGCGGCGTTCATCCTGGGGGCGCTCGCGGTGGCCGAGGTATTTGCCTTCGCCCGCATGCAAAGGCCGGCGTTCGACAGCGCGCAATCGATCGTACCCAGCCTGCGCGAGTATTTCGCCGCGCGGCCGGGCGACTACCGGACCCTGAACCTGTGGAGGCCCAACAGCGCCATGGAAATGGGCACATTCGACGCCTGGGGATACGATCCGGGAGTCACGCGCCGCTACGCCGAGCTGATCGCGTGGAGCCAGGGAGAAAATCCTGACAAGGCGACGCAATACATGACGTTTCACCAGTTCCCTCCGCTGCTCGCGATGCTGCGCGTGAAGTACGTCATCGCGCTTCGGGATCAGGCGGTGCGCGTTTTTCCCGCGGACAAGCCGCCGCTGGGGCGACTTGAGCTCGTGGGCTCGTACCGGGTCCTCGCGCAACGGGATGCGATACTCGGCGCCATGGGCGCCCCGTCGTTCGACCCGCGCAAGGAGGCCATCCTGGAGCGGGAGCCCGATCCGGCGCCGGTCGCGGGGCAGACGCGGGGCCGGGCCAGGATCGTTCGCGAATCGACCGACTTCATCGATATCGAAGCCGACCTGGCCGTCCCGTCGCTCCTGGTGGTGACCGACGCCTGGGCCGAGGGCTGGCGCGCCGTGCCCCTTGCCGGCAGCAGTCAATCGAGCTACCGGCTCATGCCTGCGGACTACGCCTTGCGGGCGGTGGCGCTCGGCAGCGGTCATCACGAGCTCAGGATCGAATACGCGCCCAGGCTGTTCTACGTCGGGGCGTTCCTGTCGTTGCTGGCCTGGCCGTCGTGGCTCCTGGCGATGTGGCTTTGGCGTCTGAGGGAGAAGCGAGTCCATGCCTGAGCTTTCGGTGGTCGTGCCGGCGTATCGCGAGCGTGAAAACATCCCCCTGCTGCTCGACGCGCTCGATCAGGCGCTGGCCGGCCTGGACTGGGAGGCGATCGTCGTGGCGGATGCCGCCGAAGACGGCACCGAGGAGGTCGTGCGCGAGCGCGCGCAGCGCGACCCGCGGATCCGCATCATCCAGCGCATCGGCCGGCGCGGACTCGCCTCGGCCTGCATCGAGGGCATGCTCTCGAGCTCGGCGCCGTACCTCGCCGTGATGGACGCCGACCTGCAGCACGACGAAACGCTCCTGCCGAAGCTCCTCGACGCGGCTCGGCACGGGGGCGCCGACGTCGTGGTCGCGAGCAGGTACATGGAAGGCGGCAGCACCGGCGAGCTGGCCGCGGAGCGGGTGCGCGTCAGCCGCCTCGCCAGCGCCCTCAGCTCGGTGCTGTGCAAGGGGCTGACGGACCCGATGAGCGGCTTCTTCGTGGTGCGCAGGGCCTTTCTCGAGCGCGTGGTGCGCAAGCTCTATGGCCGCGGCTTCAAGATCCTGCTCGACATGATCGCCGCGGCGCGCGGACAGGTGACGCTCGCCGAGCTGCCTTACCGGATGCGCAGCCGGGAGCGCGGCGAAAGCAAGCTCGGCGTCAGGGTGATCGCCGAGTTTTTCATGCTCATTCTCTACCACCTCACCGGCAGGCTGCTGCCGGCGCGCTTTTTCCTGTTCGGCCTGGTCGGGGTCACCGGGGTCGTGGTGCAGCTCGGAGTGCTATCTTTGGCCTTCGGCGCTTCGGCGCACTTCCTGTACAGCCAGATCGTGGCGACCTGGACGGCCATGACGAGCAATTTCTTCCTCAACAACATCTTCACCTACGGCGACCAGCGGCTGCGCGGAGCGCGCATGTGGCGCGGCCTGATCAGCTTCTACATGGCCTGCGGCATCGGCGCGTTCATCAACATCGCGCTGGCCGAGTGGCTGTTCATCAAGTCGGTGCCGTATTGGGCCGCCGGGCTGACCGGCGCGCTGGTCGCCTCGCTGTGGAACTTCTTCACCACGGCGTCGTTCACCTGGGGCGGCTCGACCGCCCGCAAGCGCTGATGCTGGCGCCGCCCGAGCGGTTTCGCCCGGCTCGGGCCGACTGGCTGCAGGCGGGACTGGTGGCGCTGGCGCTGTTCGCGCTCTACGCGCTCACCTCGCCGCGCACCGTATCGCTCGAGGACGACGGACTGTTCGTCCTCTCGAGCTACTTCCTCGGCATCGAGCATCCGCCGGGTTATCCGCTGTTTACCCTGATCGCTCACCTGTTCTCGAAGCTTCCGTTCGGCGAAGTCGCCTACCGCGTGCACCTGACGAGCGCGTTCTTCGGCGCGCTCAGCGCCGCCGCCGCCTGGCTTTGCGCGCGCAGGCTGATCCCGGGGCGCCTGGCGGCCTACCTGGTCGCGTTCGGCCTCGGCTTCTCGCCGGTGTTCTGGTCGCAGGCGATCATTGCCGAGGTCTACACGCTGAATACCTTCTTCTTCCTGGTCTTGGTCTACCTCGGCCTGCGCGCCTGCCCGCCGGGCGCGCCGCCGGATTCCGCCGACCGTCGGATTCTGCCGTGGATGGCGTTTGTCTTCGGTCTGAGCCTGTCGAACCACTGGCCCCTGATGCTGCTCGTGGCGCCGGCGTTCCTGATCCTTCTCTGGCCGAGGAGGATGGAGATGCTGAAGCGCCTTCCGCTTCTGCTCCTGCTGTTCGTGCTCGGCTTGCTTCCCTACGTGTGGATGGTGTACCGGTCGCTGCAGCCGATCCCGATCAGCTTCGACGGGCCCTTGCAGTCGATCGCGGAGGTCTGGTACTTCGTCAGCCGGGCCGGCTACCGCCAGGTGGACGTGTCCGCCGCGTCGGACTGGCTCGACCGGCTCCAATTCTTTCGCTACTTCGGAACCGAAGCGCTGATGCAGTTCGCCGTGATCGGCACCCTGATCGCGGGAGTCGGGGCCTGGCTGCAGCGGCGGATCCTCGGCGGCCGGGTAGCGGCATTTCTGGTGGCCGCGTTCCTCGGGCCCTCGGCGCTGCTCCTGCTGCTGCTCGGGTTCGATTACGATTCGGTGTCCAAGCACGTCTTCCAGGTCTACCCGCTGCCCGCCTACGCGGTGCTCGCGCTGTGGATGGGGCTTGGCTTCGACTGGCTACGGCGGCGCTTCGCCATGGGCGTCGTCCCCGCCGCGGGCGCTGGCGCCGCCATGCTGGGGATCGTTCTGTTCATAGGCAGCCGCTCGAACCTGCTGGAACACTACGACTGGGCCGCGAGGTATGCGCATGCCGTCATGCGGACGCTGCCGCCGAACGCGATCCTGTTCGTCAGCGGCGACGTGGATCTGGGCTCGATCGGCTATTACCACATCATCCAGCAACAGCGCCCGGACATCACGCTATACCAGTGGAAAGGCCTGGTCCTCGGCAACCGGCTGTTCCATCCGCTACGCACCGACGAGGAGGGGGTTCAGCGCAAGTTGAAGCAGTTCATCGAGAGCGCGCGGCAGCCGGTGGAGATGACGCTGACGACCTACGGCGGCTACGCCCAACGCGACCACTGGCTGTTTACCGAGGTCGACAAGTCGAGCCGCGATCCGGACAAGGTCACGGTCGATATCCCCGAGGAGGCGCGGGAATTCTTCGAGCAGTCGATCCTGCACACCCACGACAGCAACGCCTGGATCGCGTTCCACCAGGATGAATTGCGCCGCGCGTACGCGGAGCTGCTGGGGCGCAGCATGCGGCGCGGCCAGCCGCTCGATGCGCGCACCAGGAGCGACCTCGAGGCCCTGACGCAGGATTACTACGGCGCGCTCGGCCTGGCGCAAGGCATGCTGCTGAATCCGCACGGCTTCGCGGCGGGAGAAGTGGTCGCGCTGCTGGACCGGGCGCGCCAGCTCACGCCGCTCGACGTTCCCAAGCCGTATCTCTCCAAGTACTTCGCCATCCGGGGCATCCTGCGCGCCAATCAGAACGACCGCAGCGGAGCGATCGACGACCTCGAGACCGCGCTTTCGGTCTGGCCATCGCCGGACAACCGCGCGGTGCGCTCGCTCGAGGAGATCTACAAGGACGCGGGCGACGAACGGGCGCTGAGCGCTTTGCGCGAGCGCATCGAGCGCCTCAAGCGCAAGCCCTGACCCAAGGGAGCGCGTGGAACGGTCTCTGCGAGCCCTGGTCTTCGCCCTGCCGGCCGCGGTCTGCGCCGCATGGACCGTGTACGCCGGCAAGGACGTCAACTGGGACCTGCTCAACTACCACTACTACATACCCTTCGAGCTGCTTTCCGGGCGGCTGGAGCAGGATTTCTTCGCCGCGAGCGCGCAAAGCTACCTGAACCCGGTCGGCTATCTGCCTTTCTACCTGATGCTGTCCTCCGGCTGGCACAGCGTGATCGCATCGATCGCGCTTGCGGTCGTGCATAGCCTGTGTATCTCGCTTCTCTTTCTTCTGTCCTGGCGCTTGTTCGAGCACCTGCCGCGCAACGAGCGCACGCTGTTCGCGCTGCTCGCGACCGGGCTCGGGAGCGCGACCGCGGTGTACTGGGAGACGGTCGGCACCTCGTTTCTCGACCCGCTGCTCGCTGCGCCGATGCTCGCCGGCCTGCTCCTGCTCCTCGGGCAAGACCGTCATGCGCTGCGGCGCGCGGTGTTCGCCGGAATCCTGTTCGGGCTCGCCGCGGCGCTCAAGTATTCGAACGCGGTATTCGCGCTTGCGGCACTGCCCCTCGCGGCCGCCATGCCGGGCGTGCGCGGCGCGGCGCGCTGGCGCACCGGGCTCGGCTACGCGGCCGGGGGCGCGCTGGCGGTCGCGGTGCTGGCGGGGCCGTGGCTGGTCATGCTGGCGCGCGAATTCGGCAACCCGGTGTTTCCGCTCTTCAACGCGTGGTTCCGCTCGCCTTATGCGCCGCCGGTGAACCCGGTCAGCGAGCGCTTCAATCTGGACGGCGTGACCGCGGCCTTCGCGTTTCCCTTCCGCATGATTGCGCTCGACCGGTCGCTTTACTCCGAGAACTTCGCGCCCGACCTTCGTTTCGCGGCGCTGCTCCTGCTGGCTGTCGGCCTGGCCGCGGCGCGGGCGATGCGCAAGCTGCCTGCGCCCGGCGCTTTGCGCGCCGCCGACTGGCGGGTGCTCGGCTTTTTCGCCGCCGCCCTGGCGCTGTGGCTCCTGACCTCGGCCAACGGCCGCTACGGCCTGGTCGTGCTGCTGCTGGCCGGCGTCTGCCTGGCGCGGATCGGCGAACGCCTGCTGCCGCCCCCGACCGCGCGCATCGTGCTTGCCTCGTTGCTCGCGCTCCAGCTCGGCATGACGGTCGTCGCGTCGCCGGCCCGCTGGTTCGTCGCCGAGCCGTGGTCGAGCCGCTGGCTCGCGTACGACGTGCCGCAGCGGGCGCTGCGCGATCCCGCGCTGTACCTCACGCTCAAAACCCTTCCGATGGCCGTGCTCGCGCCGTTCGTGAATCCTGGGTCTTCGTTCGTGAACTTGCGCGGCCAGCACAGCATTCCCCCCGATTCGCCGAGGCTTGCCGCGTTGCTCATGCGCTATCGCGGCCGCGTGCGCACGCTTGGCCGCGATCTCGCGCTCGTTGCCGGCCGGCCGGCCGCGCCGGCCCTGCGGGCCTACGACGAGACGCTGGGTCGAATCGGCCTGCGCGTGGACCCGGCGGATTGCTTCACCATCGCGTGGCGACCGGACAGCGAAGACCCGCTTTCCCGCGCAGCGAACTGGCTCGCGGGCCCGCTGCCGCCGCACGAGCCGCTATCGGCCGTCAGCTGCGCGCTTCGCCCGGCCGCGCGCGACCCGGCCGAGGCGGAAATGGAACGGCGGATTTCCGCGCTCTTCGATCGGATCGAGAGTGCCTGTCCCCGGGTGTTCAGGCAGCAGACGGCGGTGACCGAGCCCTTTCTGAACGGCTGGTCGCGCAACTACAACGGCCTCGACGCGCGCCTCGAGGCGTTCGGCGACCATGTCGTGTTGAATCTCTTTCGCAAGGGCGGCAAGATCGATTTTGGCAGGCTTTCGGCGTGGGAGCGCGGGAATGCCGCGGTTCCCGCGGCCTGCCGGTGAGCTGACCTGGGAGAGCCATGGACGAGCGCGAGTATCACGACCATCACTACGAGGCCGAGGCGGCGAACATCCAGAATACCGCCGTCTTCGCGCGCGTCCATGACCGTGCCGCGCGCCAGTTTCTGCGCGCCACGGGAGCCGGCCGGTCGCACCGGATTCTGAGTCTGGGCTGCGGAGACGGCTCGATCGAGCTGCGTTTCGCGGCGCGCGTGGCGCAAGTCGTCGGACTCGACATTTCGGGGGTGGCGATCGAACACGCGCGCGCCAAAGCCGCTGCGGCGGGCCTCGACAACGTTTCGTTCGCCGTGTCCGAAGGCGACAGCTCCGCCTTGGAAGGTCTCGGCCCGTTTGACGTCGTCGCAGCCTTCGCCTTCCTGCACCATCTGGACGACAGCGCGATTCGCGCCACCTTGCGCGCGGCGCGCAAGCTGCTGCGCCCCGGCGGCGTGTTCTATTCCGCGGATCCGAGCCGGCGGCGCCTGATCGGGCGCTTCGCGGGGCTGGTGCGCCGCGCGTACGACCGCTATCACAGTCCCGACGAACGCGAGCTCGATCCGGAAATGCTGGCCGCGCTCTGCGCGCAGGCGGGATTCGAGCCGGTCATCGGCTACGTGGACTACTATCTCGGCCCGCTCGCATGGCTTGCCCCCGGGACCCCCGCATGGCTCGTTCCCGGGCTGGAGGCGGTCGACAATCTCGCGCTCGCCATGCCGCTGGTGAGGCGTTACGCGTCCTCGTTCAGCCTGCTTGGGCTTGTCCCACGCGCGGCCCGCGGCTAACGACCGCCGGCGCCGGCGCGGGAATCGAGCCGGTAGGTTTCCCCGCGTCCATCGAGCGCCACGAGCCGCGCGCCGGGAAATCTGCGCTGCATGAGCTCGGCGTCGAATTTCGGGCCGTAGCTCGCCATGAACCAGACCTCGTCGCGCAGGAACGGATCGTTCTGTATCAGGTCCGCCGTGTAGCCGCGCGGGTCGATATGGACGAAGACGATCTGGCGAGCCCCGGGCAGGACGGGCGGCCGATCGGCGAGCTGGGTCTCGATGTAGCCGCTGATCTGCGCCGCGCGCAGCGCCGTCGCGAGCACCAGGCTCAGGAGCGCGAGCGACGCGACGTAGCCCGGCAGCCGGGCGCAGACGCCGCCGGCCCGCACCCGCACGAGCGCCGCGGCCGCGAGCACCGGCAGAACGCCCCACGCGGGGTACAGGTAGCGCGCCCCCCACCCGTTGCCCTGGGAAAACCAGACGAACATGTACCCGGCCAGCGTGACCAGCAGCGAAAGGCCGAGCAGCCGTAGCCGCGCATCGTGCCGTCCGAGCCACCAGCCGGCCGCGGCGAGCAGCGGCAGGCCCGGCGTCGCCCAGTTCCACAGCCGCGTCAGATCCGAGGTACGCTCGGCGAGAATGTGGAAGCTCGGCAGGTCGACCGCGCTTCTGAGCCGGACGTGCCAGTTCCAGAAGAATTCCGCAACGCGCTGCGCGGGGTCGACGGCGTCGGCGCCAAATAGCCCGTACGCCGTGTGGCCCTGGATGCCGCTCAGCAGCAGGGGCCAGCCGAGGCCGAGCGGAAGCGCGAACGCCAGATAGCCGGCGCCGAGCACGAGCAGGTTGCGGTAGCGCTGCGGACCGCGCGCGACCGAAATGATCCACGGCAGGGCGAACAGCGCGTGCGGCAGGGGATTGTGGAGGATCAGCGCGAAGGACCCCGCAAGACCTGCCGCGAACAGGCGCGGCTTCGTCCTTTCGAGCAGCAGCCAGGCGAACGCCAGGTTGAACAGCAGGTGCGCCGGCATCGAGAAATAGCTGATCGACATGGCGCTGAACCCGGGCGACGCGATCGCGAGCAGCATCGCCCAGCCGCCGGCCCGGGGCTCCCCGCTCAGGCGCACCGCGAGCCGGCCCATGAGCACCAGGGCGAGCGAGGCGAGCAGGGGATTGCAGGCCCAGGGCGCGTGCAGCAGGCTGAACGGCGCGAGCAGCAGCGCGAACCCCGGCCAATAGGCGGAGGCGACCTGGCCGGTCGCGAACGACGCGTACAGGAACCGGTTCACGTTGTTCGGCGCGATCAGGTGGCCGATCAGGTCGGGCGGAAATTGCCCCGTGAGCCGTCCGGCGGCGAACACCCGGCTCTGGAACAGCGCCGCGTATTCGTCCTGGGCCAGAGGATGATTGTGTTCGACGTAGAGCGCGCCGAGGCAAAGCACGACGAAGGTGACGGCCGCGGTGCGCCACGGATGACGGGAGACGGCGTCCACGAATCCGAGCGCAGCCCCTTGCCCCGGGGCGACGTAGGCCGCGAACGCGAGCGCGATCAACAGCGCCGATCCGGTCAGATCCTGGGTGCGCAGAAAGTACTCCGCGATCCAGTAGTGGTCCGGCGCGAAGGGGTAGCCGGTGAAATCGAGGATGAAGATGATCGACAGTGCGCCGATCAGCACGCACATCGCGAGCAGTGCGCGCGTGCACGGGTCGCTCGACCAGCGCGCCGGCGAAATCGGCCTGGCGATCATCCCTTGACGCACCGCGCGAGCAGCTCGGCGTAGCGCCCGGCGCAGCGCTCCCACGACCAGTTGTCCGCCGCGTAGGCCGCGACCGAAGCGCGAAGCCGCTGCGCGTCGCCTGCGGCCGCGGTCAGTTGCGTGATGCGGTTCGCCCAGCGCGCGACCGCCTCCGGGCCCGAGACGTCCTCGCTGGGCAGCACGCCGGCCGCGCCGGGGCAGCCGGCGGCGGTTGCGGTGTCGACCAGCGCCGGCGTGCCGCAGGCCATCGCTTCCTGCACCACCAGCGGAAAGCCCTCGCCCTGGCTCGGCAGGACCAGCAGGTCGGCCGCCTGGTAGAGCGGCGCGAGCTGGGCGCCGCTGCGCCCGCGCACGACGCTCACGTTCGGCAGCGCCCAGCGCTCGGGGTCCAGAGGGCCCCAGCCCGCGAACAGCCAGCGCGCCTCGGGCAGCCTCCGGGCCAGCTGGTGCAGCACGGGCAGGCCCTTCTTTTCCACGAAGCGGCCGACGAACAGCAGCAGCGGAACGTACTGCCCGACTCCGAGCGCGGCCCGCAGCGCCTGCCGTGCGGCGGCGTCCACCGGCCGGAAGACCCCGGTGTCGACTCCGTTGAATACCAGCTCCGGCGGCGACCTGAAGGAGACGAATCGGTCGAAATAGCGCCGCACCGAATCGCTCACGAACGCCACCTGCGTGGCGCCGCCGAGCACGGTGCGCCCCAGCAGGCGGTAGGCGAGAAACTGCAGCGCGCGCAGCACGGGATTGCGGTACGGGATCATGCCGACATGCTGCGTGACGAGCACCGGACGGCGCGCGAGGCGCGCCGCGGCGTAGGCCACCAGATTCGCCAGATAGAGGCAGTCGTGCAGGTGAACGGCGTCCGATTCGCGCGCCGCGCGCCCGAGGCGCCGCAAGGCCCCGGGCGACCACAGCGGATAGGGAAAGCCGAAGCGGCGCTCGATTGCGTTCCAGGACCTGGACGGCACGCAGTCGACCCCGGCGAGCCGGGGCGGCGGGTCGCAGTCGCTCGCGTACCAGGAGATGTCGGCGTCATGGCGCGCGGCGAGGCGCTGCGCGAGCTCGCCCGCCACGATTTCTATGCCGCCGCGATGCGCGGGATAGTAGTGCGTGACCAGGGTGACGCGCATGCGATCAGCGCCGCAGCGCAAAGCTCCAGCGGTTGTTGACCAGAAAGTTCGCGGCGAGCAGGACCAGCGTGACGACGACGCTCGCGGCCAGGTACCAGAGGCCGAGCAGCGACACCAGCAGGTACATCAGCCCGACGTTCGCGGCGAAGCTCGAGCCCATCGTGATGAAGTAGCGCGGCCATTCCACCGGCGCCGCGGCGCGCGGCGTGCGGAAGGTCACCAGCTTCTGCAGCCAGAAGCCCACCGGCGTGAGCGTGAAGAACGAGATCATGGTCGAAACGAGGTAGTGCACGCCGAGCACCGAAGTCAGGACCCAGAGCACGAGCAGGTTCAGCAGCGCGCAAATCCCGCCCATCACGGCATAGGTCAGGAACTTCACGCGCGTTTGCGCGCGTCGACCAGCAGGCAGCCGAATCGCTGCTCGCGATCGAGGCCGACGCAGGCGGAAATCGCGCCGCCCAGGGAGGCGGCCAGCCAGGCCGGCAAGCGCAGGCGGCGCTTGCGCAATCGAAGCGCGCGCTGGATCTCGATCGGCTGCATGCGCTCGCCGACGACGGCGTAGAGGACCCCGGCGGTGAAGCGCGACAGGGTTTCCCAGCGCCGCACCTCCGGCGCCGTCAGATAGGCGACTGCGCGGGCGACATCGATGCCGTGCCGCCCCAGGCACTCGCGCCATTGCTCTTCGCTCCAGTAGCGGCGGTGCGCGCAGCGCCGGTCGATCTGATCGAGATAGCCCCGCCGGTCGCTCCAGGGAAGCAGGGGCCCCGCGAGGCAGGCGTGGAAGTCCGAGGCGGGAACGGTGAAGAGAAATGTTCCGCCCGGCCTAAGCACTCGCGCAACCTCCGCGATGACCGGCTCGATGTCGTCAATGTGCTCCAGGACCGAATTCGAGTAGACGAAATCGAAGCTGCCGTCGCCCTCGGGCACGCGATCGCCCGGAGTGGTGTGGACGCGCCGGTAGACCCCGCTCTCGAGAGCGTCGCGCGTCTCGAGCGGGTCGACGTCCACCCCGACCAGGGAAGGCGAGGCCCCGCAGGCGTCGAGCAGGATGCGCATCAGCTTGCCGTCGCCGCAACCGAGGTCCATGCCTTCCCCCGCCGGCATGCCGTGATCGACGACGACCGAAAGCTCGATCGCGCGCCACCAGCTGGTCGCCGGCTGAAACGGGTTCTCGCTCAGCAGGCTGCGCAAGAGGGCGCGGCGCGTCGTCATCCGGCGAGCCGCTCCGCGCGATCGATGACGTCGTGCTGCATGCGCAAGACCGCGAGAGCGTCCTGCGCCGAGATGCCGTCGGGCGCGCTCGCGCTGCCGACCGCCGCCGCGAAGCGGCGGAAGACTTCTTCGTTGCCGTAGTGCAGCGCGCCCGCGAGATGGCGCGGGCCGCTGAGCAGGTGCTGCGCCCAGTGCGACAAGGTGGCGCAGATCGAGGTTCTCAGGACCGGCCAGGTGGTGTGCAGCCCGTCGTTCGGAAGCGCGAGATAGATGTCGCGGAAGACGTCGACGTCGCCGAACCGGTGCTCGCCGGCGACCGATACGTGCCACTCGCTGAGCGGCGCTTCGAACGCCATGTCGAGCTTGACCGGGATCGAGGCGCTCCCGGCGGCGTAATGCGCGGAGATCCACGCTGGCGTGCGCTTGCCGGTGGTGCTCGGGTGAACTTCGGCGCGCAGGAAGCGCAGCGGCGCCGGCGCCAGCGCGCGCAGGAGGTAGAACATGTGCGGGCTCTCGTCGTAGAACAGGCCGAGCGGGAGCTCGTCGTACCAGGATGGGAGCCGGCGCAAGGGATTACCCAGCTGCTGCGCGTGGATGAACCGCAGCGCCCCGTAGCGCCCGGCCCTCAGGTCCTCGACCAGCCGGCGCGTCGAGCGGGCGAACTGGAAGTTGTGGACGATGGCCAGCACGAGCTTCTTTTCGCGCGCGAGCGCCACGAGCGCTTCGCCTTCGGCGGGATCCATGACGAACGGCTTCTCGGTCAGCACGTGCCGGCCGAGGGCGAGCGCTTCGCGGATCAACGCGGCGTGCGAGCCGGGGCTCGTCCCGATGACGAAGGCTTCGACCTGGTCGAGCCATGGCACGTCGGCCAGCTGGTCTCCCGCGTGGTGATGGCGCAGGTCCAGGCGCCGCGCGACCGCGCCGGCGTGATCCGGACGGCGATCGATCACGCCGACGACATCGAACGCGCGATCGCGCCGCATGACCGGCAGGTGGCGGTGCAGGCTTACCCATCCCAGACCGACAGCCGCCACGCGAAGGGGCGCCGGCGCGTTCGAAGTCGACACGAATTTGGCCGATCAGGAAAAGCGTCGAGAATACCGCAAACCCCGTGATTGTTCGAACCCGGGGGCCGCGCGAAATCGATCCGTCGCGGGCGAACGCTAGAGCGCCTCGATCTCGCGCGCGATCGCGTCCGGCACCTCGGCGTCCAGGCCCAGCCACAGGGGCAGGCGCAGCAGCCTCGCGCTCACGCCGTCGGTGTTTTCCATCGCGCCGGCCGTGCGCCCGAAGCGGCGTCCGGCGGGCGAGCTGTGCAGCGGCACGTAATGGAACACCGCGCCGATGTCGCGCGCGCGCAGGCGCGCGATGAGCCGCGTGCGGTGCTGCGCGCTCGGCAGCAGCACGTAGTACATGTGGGCGTTGTGGCGGCAGCTGGATGGAACCACGGGCCGCCGGATGCGGCCGGATTTCTCGCACCCCTCGAGACGCTCGTGATACTGGTTCCACAGCTCGATCCGCCGCGCCGTGATCGAATCTGCTTCCTCGAGCTGGGCCCAGAGAAAGGCGGCGATGATTTCCCCCGGCAGATAGGACGAACCGATGTCGACCCAGGTGTATTTCTCGACCTCGCCGCGGAAGAAGCTCGCCCGGTTGGTCCCCTTGGCGCGCACGATCTGCGCGCGCTCGAGAAAGCGTTCATGGTTGACGAAAAGGGCTCCGCCTTCGCCCGATATCACGTTCTTCGTCTCGTGAAAGCTCACGGTGCCGAAGTCCCCGATGGCGCCCAGGCTGCGCCCACGGTACTCGCTCATCAGCCCCTGGGCCGCGTCCTCTATGACGAGCAGCCCGTGACGGCGCGCGATGTCCAGGATCCGGTCCATTTCGCACCCGACGCCGGCGTAGTGCACGGGGACGATAGCCCGCGTGCGCGGGGTGATCGCCGCCTCGATGCGCGACTCGTCGACGTTCAGCGTGTCGGGCCGGATGTCGACGAATACCGGCACTCCGCCGCGCAAGACGAAGGCGTTCGCGGTCGAGACGAATGTGAAGGACGGCATGATCACTTCGTCGCCGGGCTGGATGTCGGCGAGAATGGCGGCCATCTCGAGCGCGGCGGTGCAAGAATGCGTCAGCAGCGCTTTGCGGGTGCCGGTGCGCGCTTCGAGCCAGCCGCCGCATTTCGCGGTGAAGGGGCCGTCGCCGGCGAGCATGTTGTTCTGGTGAGCCTCGGCGATATACGCGAGCTCCCTGCCGGTCATGTGCGGCCGGTTGAAAGGCACCTTCACGCTTGCGGACTCCCCGGGCGGCGGTGAAGAACAAAGATTACACTTATTCAGCCGTTCCTATTCCCTGGAGGAAAGAGACAGGATGTTGGCAATCAGGCCCGCGATCGCTACGGCGTTGAGGCTTGCGGTTTCGGCCACAATCTTTGTCGTGATCTTGTCACGTGTCTCCGTTCGGGAAGTGCTGGCGCGCGCGTCTTCGGGGATTCCCGCCTATCTGGCCGGCGCCCTGGCGCTCGCACTGGCGATGTTTGTGCTCGTCGCCCTGCGCTGGCGGCTGCTCGCGCGCTGGCTGGGGATCGCGATGTCGACCGGGCTCGCCGTGCGCGCGGTATTTCTCGCCATGTTCGGCGGACAGTTGCTCCCGTCGGCCATCGGTGCCGACGTTCTGCGCGGCTGGCTGCTGGCGCGCAGGACGAGCGGGGTTGCGCGGGTCGTGGCCAGCCTCATGGCGGACCGGTTGATGGCGCTGTTCGCGGCCTGCCTGCTATTGCTGCTTTCGGATCGCGCGATCGCTCGGCTGGTGCCTTCGTATGCCGCGTTCGTCGCGCCGGCGGCGGTGCTCGGCTCCGGCGTCGTCCTGATCGCGTTTCTGGCGGGATTGCGGCGAATGAGCGCGACGCGCGAGGTGCGCGTTCAGGCAAAGCCGCTGCTTCTTGCCCTTGCCATCGCCCTGGCGGTGCAAGGCACGGCCGTGGTCACGGCGGCTTTGGTCGCAACGGCCTACCGGCTGGACGGTTCGCTCGGCCTCTGGATTTCCGTGATTCCTCTGTCGGTCATGCTAAGCGCCATACCGATATCGATGAACGGCTGGGGCGTGCGCGAGGCGGCGATCGTCACGCTTGCGTCCCGGCTGGGTATCGCTCCGGCCGACGCGCTGCTCGTGTCCGTGACGCTTGGAGTGCTGAATATGCTCGCCAGCCTGCCCGGCGCGGTCGTCATGCTTCGCAGTCGCACCGCCTAGCGCAGCATGAGCCGCTACTGTTTCATCACCGGGTTCCTGCGGTCGGGGACCACGCTGGTCGAAAAGCTGGTGCACGCGCTTCCCGGCGCGTGCATCGGACCGCAACCCTTTCCGTATCTCTACCACGACACCAAGCGCGCTTTTCTGCGCACGTGTGCGATCGAAAACGAACGTTACCCGCTGGGGCATTTGTTCGGTGAGGATCGCTACCGGGCCGAGGATTTCGAGGCGTATCTCGCCCGCCACCGGGTGACGCGCGAGGCCCTGGCGGCATCCTTCGCCGGCATGCAGCGCTACAGCGGCTGGCAGTTGCCGGCCATGGCGGCCCGCTCCGAGCACGTCGGCGAGGGTACGTTCGCCGAGGTCTACCGCGCGCTGTGCGACGGTCTGCCGGGCATCCTCGGTCGCGAACGAAGTGAGCTGCTGGGCGCGAAGGAGGTGTTCTGCGAGGAGTTCATTCCGTACTTCCTCAGCCAGGGGGTGTCCGTCGTCCTGGTGGTGCGCGACATCCGAGACGTGCTCACCTCGCTCAAGTTCGGTCGCGGCACGAACTACGGCAACCTCGGACTGCCGCTGCTTCACGTTGCTCGCCAGTGGCGAAAGAGCGTGGCCTTCGCGCTCGAGTTCTACGGCGTCCCCGGCTTCCGAATGGTGCGCTACGAAGACGTGGCGGCCTGCGCGCAGGATCAACTGGACGAGTTGGCCCGCCACCTGGGATGCACGCCAGCGGCGGCCGGCGCCATCGACGAGCTGCACGACCAGGACGGGCGTACATGGCAAGGGAACTCCTCGTTTGCGCCGGTGCGGGGCGTGAGCCGCGACCCGGTGGGCCGATTCGTCGACAAGCTGCCGCGGTCGTGGGTGGCGGCCGTCGAAGCCCTGTGCGGACCGGAAATGACGGCCTTGGGTCTGGTGCCCAGCGCCGAGTTCGGCTCCGGCGAGGAGGACGTGGCCGAGGCCTTGGGGAGCGCCGCGCGGGAGGTCGATGTGGTCGGGCCCGGCGCATCGCTCGCGGCAGAAATCGACCTGGAGCGCCAGCGGGCGCGGTTCCTTGCGCACGGGCGCGCGCTCGAGGCGGAGCAGCGTCGCTGGTTCATCTTCCCGCGCGTCTATCGGCGTCTCGCGCGCTCAGGTACCGTCCCGCTCTAGAGGCGGCAGCTCCTCGCGCACGTGATACTGCGAGAACATGAGCTGCTGGGCGACGATTCGCCGCAGGTACTCGCCGACCAGCCCGAACGAGAACAGCACTGCCCCCGACGTGAACAGGATCAGCAGGACCACGGTGGTAAAGCCCGAGACCCCGATGCCGCGGCTGAAATAGAGCCAGAGATACACGCCCGCGAGCAGCAGGCTGATGAAGGCCGCGCCGATGCCGAGGACGCTCACCGCCTGCAGCGGCAGCGAGCTGTAATTCATGATGCTGCTCAGCGTATCGCCTACCAGCTTGCGCATGCTGTAGCCGGATCGGCCGTGCTGCCGCGGCTCGTGGCGCACCGGCACGCTCTTGATGCGGCTGGTGATCGACAGGATGATCGGGCCGATGCGCGGCTGGGCGTGCCGTACGCGGCGGATCTCGTCGATGACGCTGCGCCGCATGACACGAAACCCGCCCAGGAACACCTGCGGATCGGCGCGGAAGATGGTACGTTCTATTCGGTGCAGCGCTCCGGCGCCCAGGTTGCGAAATGTGGGGTGTGCCTTGCGGTCGTAGCGACCGGTAATCACGTCGACCGAGTCGTCCTCCTCGATCGCCCGTACCAGCTTCGCAAGCTCCTCTGGCGGGTGCTGCAGGTCGTCGTCCATCGTGATGGCGAAGCGGCCCGAACAATGGTCGAGTCCGCACTTGAGGGCATAGTGCTGGCCGTGGTTGCGCGCGAACTGAAACGCGCGAAGCGGCGCACCCTGCGCACGCAGGCGACCGATGAGTTGCCACGATCGGTCCCGGCTACCGTCGTCGACGAGCACGATCTCGTACGAGCGACCGAGGTCGCGGAACACTGCGCCGATGCGGCGCACCAGTTCCTCCAGGCTGGCCTCGGCGTTGTAGACCGGCACGACTACCGAATAATCGGGGCCGCGCGCTGTCATAGAATCCGGGGCGGAGCGTAGGTCACCGGGCCCGAGCTGACATGAGAGTCGGAATAATCCAGTCCAATTACATCCCCTGGCGCGGATATTTTGACTTCATCGACGACTGCGACGTTTTCGTATTCTACGACGACGTCCAGTATACGCACCGCGACTGGCGCAACCGCAATCGTATCAAGACCGATACGGGATCGCTCTGGCTCAGCGTTCCCGTCCTCCATGATCGCCAAACGCTGATCCAGGACGCGCGCATCGACTATGGCACCCGATGGATCGACAAGCATATTGGCAGTCTGACGCACGCCTACGGCAAGGCGCCGTATTTCCAAGACTATGCCGAGCCATTCTTCGAGCTCCTGCGCAGCCGCCCGGAGACCATCTCCGAACTCAATGTCCGGACCTGCGGCTGGATCATGGCCCAGCTGGGAATTCGCACCCAGACGCGAATGTCGGCCGAATTCGGCGTCGCGGGCGAGAAGGTTGAGCGACTGTTGCGCATCGCGCAGTATCTTGCAGCGACGTCGTATCTCTCCGGGCCGACGGCCGGAGCCTACATCGATGCGGAGAGATTTCGCGCCGCAGGCATCGCGCTCGAGTTCAAAGTCTACGATTATCCGGAGTATCCGCAATTGCATGGTGCGTTCGAACCGAACGTAACGGTGCTGGACCTGCTGTTCAACTGCGGGCCCGCTGCGCGGCACCATCTCAAGACCCGGACGCCGAACGAGCTAGCCACGTGAAAGGGCATCGGATATGAATTGGGGATACCGGACCGCCCTTTACCTTTACAAGAGGAACTTGCTTCGCTTCCTGCCGTGGCGCTTTTTGAGGGCCTATGTATATCAGATCACCGTTCGCGGCGCGAAGAAGCCTTACCAAGCGGCGCACTATTTCGACTCGTACTACAAGTCAACCGGCGCGGAATTTTCCGACCGCATCACCATCGGGCCTGCGGTCAAGGCCCTCCACTCCCGGTTTCACTACAATTGCGTCGAGAATTCGATCATCAGAGCGCTGCTCCGTTGCGAAGTGAAAGAGCGCCCGGCCGTGTTCGACCTGGGCTCCGGCGCCGGGCACTGGATCGATTTCTACTTGGATGCCTTCGGGGCGACAGCTGTTTGCGGCCTGGAGGTCTCGAAAGTTTGCGCCACCATGCTTCGCGACAAATATGCGCGAGCGGACTCCGTCTCCATTCTGGACGGCGACATATCGGACGGAGCTTTCCGTCTCGATCGAAATTCGACATTGTTAACGCGATCGGAGTCGTCTTCCATATCGTCGATGACGCGCTTTGGCTGCAGGCGTTGATCAACATGAAGAACCTTCTGAATGACGACGGCCTGATGGTGGTTGGAGGCGAGTTTGGGTTGATCAGCCAGAACATCCAGTTCCACGCAAGGGATGAATTCGAGTGCCTCGAGGAAACGCGCATACCCTCCGGCGGAGGGGAAGTGCGCATCAACAAGAGAATTCGATCGTTGAGACGCTGGAAGAGGGCGGCGAGCGCCGCGGGGCTTCGCGTGAAGACGCTGGTGCGAACGTCCAACGTTTCCGAGATCGTCACTCCCGAGAACAACGTCTTGGTTCTGGAGCGCCATCCCGGCAAGGGCCAGGCACCCTGGTCCGGGTGAGGCGCCGCCTTCGAGGTGCTGGCCGGCCTCGGGGCAGGGCATTCCCGGGTCGGATCGCGCACCGTCTGGCCGCCGCGCAGGGTGGATTGCCGCTGTCGAGGCCTACTGCGCGGAGTAGAGCGCGACGCTGCCCGCGACGAACGCGGCGCGCTTGCGCGCGGGGTCCCAGCGCGGTCCGCTGCCGCCCGCGACCACGAACCAGCGCACGTCGATGGCGCGCAGCATTCCCATGGCGGCGTCGTACCCGGGCGCCGCATCGATGGCCCGCAGCTGCGCCAGGCGGGTCGCGGCGACGCGCCTGCGCGGCCCGTCCTTGCTCATCTCCAGAAAAGGGCGCGCAAGGTAGGCCGGCATGCCGCTCAAGGCGCAGACCTGGGCGGGCAGGTCGAT
The DNA here is from genome assembly GCA_963832685.1 of uncultured beta proteobacterium. Classification (GTDB taxonomy): domain Bacteria; phylum Pseudomonadota; class Gammaproteobacteria; order Burkholderiales; family SG8-39; genus DAHVFK01. The sequence continues at coordinate 18,406 of CAWHUZ010000015.1, read as the reverse complement.
CGTCGCGTACGCCGTGGTCGGCCCCGCCGTGGCGAAGACGTCGCCGGCGGCAGCGTGCTTGCGCATGAACGCCGCGGCTTGGACCAGGCCCGACGGGACGCGCATGGCCGCGTAGTGCTGGCCCCAGCGGAACTTGGGATGCATCATCGCCGCCGCACCGGAAGAGACCGCGGGCAGGGCGATGATCGCGGCGAGCACGAGCGCCGGCCAGACCTTCGTCGCCGGATCGATCCGCAGCGCGAGGACCCGCAGCAGCAGGCAGGGCGTCCAGATCGCGACCGCGGCGTACAGCAGGACGAAAGGCCTGTGGATCAGGTCGGTGGCGTCGCCGTTGAACAGCACCGGGGCGAACAGCATCAGCAGCAGCCAGCAGTAGCAGAAGAAACCGCACGCCGCATCGATCGGCCTGAGCGCTCCCTTGCCGCGCGCGAGCAGCCAGGCCGCCGGAAGGAGCACGACGAAGGCGCCGAGCGCGGCGACGACCGCCAGCACGATTCCGGCCGCGAGCGCGAACGCAGGCGCGTCGAGGCTCTGCAAGTGCTGGTACAGGCCGGTGTATGCCGTCGGCTCCTGCATCGTGTGGACGATCGAGAGGAATCTCTCGAGCGCGCCGCCCTGGAAGCGCCAGAAGCCCGGGTCGGTCGCGATGAGGTGGGCGATCGTGAGGAAGGAGACGACCGCGCCCGCGGCCAGTCCGGCCAGCATGAGCCCGGCGACCTGGCGCCGCCGCCCGCGTTCACGCGCGCTGCAAACCGCCGCCGCCGCCGCCCACGCCGGGAAATAGAGCACGAAGATCTGCGCCCGGAACACAACGCACGAGACCGCCAGCAGCGCGCTGGCGACCAGGGCCGCGCGCGAGCGCTCGCTGGCCCAGCGCTCGAGCAGGACCAGCGAGACGAAGGCCGCGCCCAGCGCGTAGGTCGCGCCCGTGGTCGCCGTGACCGTCCAGTGAAAGCTGAACAAGCCGTTGCGCAGGCCGTAGTTCGACGCGTCGGGGAGGATGGCGAGGGCGGCCAGCGCCGCCACGCCGCCCGCGGCGCCGGCGAGGCGCTCGCCGAGCGCGTGGGCGCCGGCGAGCATGGCGAGGAACCCGAGCGGCAGCCAGGCGGAGGTGGCGAGCGGCAGGCCGGGCTGGTCGAGCATTCCCGCGAGCGCCGCGGCCATCCCGTAGGAGCCGAAGTGGTAGAACGTCGGCGTCATGCCGGCGAAGTAGATCGATCCGTGGCCGAGCGCGCGCGCGTCGCCGAACTGCGAAATGATCCCGCCGTGGAAGTAGAAGTCGGCCCACAGCGGCAGCACGCCCTGGGTGCGCAGCGCCTCGTACGCGGCCGCCGGCGCGGCGCACCAGGCGTAGCTGAAGGCCACGCAGAGCGCAAATCCGGCGATCCGGCGCCAGTCGGCCGCCGCCGCGGTCCGGCGCGCGGCATCGACGCGGCGACGCAGGACGAGACGCAGGCCCAGCACGAGCGCCGCCGTGGCGCCGAAGGCATACGCGGCGGTGAGCGGAAAGGCCGCCGTCAGGCCGTAGATCGCAAGGCAGCTCGCCAGCAGGCCCAGCACGAACTCGGCCGCGGGGTCCGGCGTGCGCCCGCCCGCGGCGGCGAGCAGCAGCCGGCCGGCGCTCATCGCCACGTAGGCCAGGGCCGCGCTCGAGGCGGCGACGGCCGCGTAGCGATCGATGCCGCTGCGCAGGAGCAGGCCGCCCAACATCGCCGCGACGAGCAGTACGGGCAGGGCGCGCATCGTCGGGCCGGCTGCTCGGTCCATCATCGTCCTGATACTACTCGAAGCGCAGCGCTTCCACCGGGTTGAGCCGCGCCGCCTTGCGCGCGGGGTAAAAGCCGAAGAACACGCCGGTCACGACGGCGAAGGCGACCGCGAGCAGGATCGAGCGGCCCGAGAGCACGATGTTCCAGCCGGCGACATTCGCGATGCCGATCGAAGCGCCGACGCCGAGCAGCACGCCGATCAGACCGCCGATGAGCGAGAGCGTCACCGCCTCGACCAGGAACTGGCCGAGGATGTCGCGCGTGCGCGCGCCGACCGCCATGCGCAGCCCGATCTCGCGCGTGCGCTCGGTGACCGACACCAGCATGATGTTCATGATGCCGATGCCGCCCACCACCAGCGACACGGACGCCACCGCCGCCAGCAGCAGCGCGAGCACCCGGCTCGAGGCCTCCTGCGCGGCCATGATGTCGGCCAGGTTGCGCAGCGAGAAGTCGTCGTCCGCGCCCTGCTGCAGGTGGTGGCGCTGGCGCAGCAGCGCGCGCACCTCGTCCTCGACCCGCTTGGTGTCGTAGCCTTCGGCGGCCTTGACCCAGATCACGCTCACCGAGCGCTGCGCCGCGATGTTCGCCCGGCCCAGCACCCTGTTGCGCGCGGTGCCGATCGGAACGACGATGATGTCGTCCTGGTCGGTGCCCATCATGCTCTGGCCCTTGGTCGAGAGCACGCCCACGACGGTGAAGGGCACGCGCTTGATGCGGATCACCTGGCCCAGGGGGTCGGCGCCGCCGAACAGCTGCTTGACCACGGTCTGGCCGACGATGCATACCTTGCCGGCGCCCGACATCTCGGCCGCCTCGAAGGCGCGCCCCTCGGCCAGCGGCCACTCGCGCACTTCGAGGTATTCCGGCGTGGTGCCGTAGATCTGGGTCGCCCAGTTCGTGTTGCCCCAGATGACCTGGGCCCCGCCGCGCAGCGCCGGCGCGGCGATCGCCTCGGGGATCTCGCGATTGATCGCGATCGCGTCGTCCTCGGTGATGGTATAGGTCGAGCCGACGCTCAGGCGCACGCCGCCCTGGGTGCGCGCCCCGGACAGGATCAGCAGCAGGTTCGAGCCGAGCGCGCGGATCTGCTCCGCCACGCGCGCCTGGGCGCCGGCGCCGACCGCGATCATGACGATCACCGCCGCGACGCCGATGATGATGCCGAGCATGGTCAGCGCGCTGCGCAGCTTGTTGGCGGCGAGTGCGCGCAGCGCGACGCGCAGCAGCGCGGCCGGGCTCATGCCGCGGCCTGCGCGGCGCCGAGCCGCGCCGCGGCGTCGTCGGCTTCCTGCGCCGCGTCGTGCACCAGACGCCCGTCCAGGAAGCGCAGCACGCGGCGCGCGAAGCACGCCACGTCCGGCTCGTGGGTGACCAGCACGACCGTCATGCCGGCCGCGTTCAGGTCCTGGAACAGCGCCATGATCTCGAGGCTGGTGCGCGAGTCGAGCGCCCCGGTCGGCTCGTCGGCGAGGATCAGCACCGGCTGCGTGACCAGCGCGCGCGCGATCGCCACCCGCTGCTGCTGCCCGCCGGAGAGCTGCGCCGGCTGGTGGTGCGCGCGCTCGCCCAGGCCGACACGCGCGAGCATGCGCTGCGCGCGCTCGCGCCGCTCGTGCGTCGCGACGCCGGCATAGACCAGCGGCAGCTCGACGTTCTCCATCGCCGCCGTGCGCGGCAGGAGGTTGAAGCTCTGGAACACGAAGCCGATGTTGCGGTTGCGCACCGCGGCCAGCTCGTCGCCCGCGAGCTCGGACACGCGCCGCCCCGCGAGCAGGTACTCGCCGGAGGTGGGGCGGTCGAGGCAGCCGAGCAGGTTCATGAAGGTGGACTTGCCCGAGCCCGAGGGGCCCATCACCGCCACGAACTCGCCGCGCGCGATGTCCACGCTGACGTCGTCCAGCGCGCGGATCGCGTTGTCCCCGACCCTGTATACCTTGACCAGGCTGCGCGTGTGGATGAGCGCTTCGGCCATCAGAACAGGCGCATGCGCGGGCCGGACGGCCCTTCGGCGGGAGCCTCGATCAGGCCGACCACCACTTCGTCGCCTTCCTTGAGCGTTCCGCCCGCCAGCTCGGTGCTGGTGCCGTCGCTCAGGCCGAGGCGGACGTTCACTGGCCGGAGCTCGCCGTGATCCAGCACCCAGACGCGCCCGCTCGAAGTGGCGCCGCGCGCGTCGCGCGCGCCGGCGATCTTCTCGTAGGCGGCCTTCTGCGCGGGCGTGAGCATCTCGGCGATCTGGGCGCGCATCTCGCCCCGGATCCGCTCGAGCAGGCGGCGGCGCTCGGCCTCGCTCTCGACCTCGCGCAGCTTGAGCAAGCGCGGCCGCGCGTCGGCGTAGATCTGCTCCAGCTTCGCGATCTGCGTCCCGTCGAGCCCGAGCTCGCGCGCCAGGCGCTCGCGCTGCTCGCGCGCCGCCTGCGCGCGCGACGGGGCCGCCGCGGGCGCCGCGGCGGGCGCCGCCTCGGTCGCCCCGGGCGGGCGGAAGCGCAACGCCGCGTTCGCCAGCTTGAGCACGCTCTCGCGCTGGTCGACGACCACGCGCACGTTGGCGGTCATTCCCGGCAGCAGGGCGAGATCCGGATTCGCGGCCGAGATCACCACGGTGTAGCTGACCACGTTCTGCACGTTCTGCGGCGACTTGCGGATCTGGCGGATCTCGCCGCTGAAGCTGCGCCGCGGGAAGGCGTCTACCGTGAAGGTCGCGGTCTGGCCGACTTTGAGGCGGCCGACGTCGGCCTCGTCGATCGCGGCCTCGACCTGCATGTCGCGCAGATCCTGCGCGATCGTGAACAGGACCGGCGCCTGGAGGCTCGCGGCGACGGTCTGCCCGGCGTCGACGTTGCGCAGGATCACGGTGCCGTCGACCGGCGCGCGGATGATGGTGCGCTCGAGGTCGACCTGCGCCTGCTTGAGCAGCGCCTCGCGCTGCTTGACGGCCGCGAGCGCGCTCCCGATCTGGGCCTCGCTCACCTTGATCTGCGCCTTGACCGACTTGAGCTGCTCCAGGGTGGCGTCGTACAGGGTTTTCGCCTTGTCCCGGTCCGAAGGCGAGATGAAGTTCTTCGCCACCAGCGTCTTCTTGCGCTCGTAGTCGCGCTTGGCGTCGGCGAGATTGACGTCCACCCGTCCCGCTTCGGCGACCTGCGCCGCGAACTGGGAGCGCGCGACGGCGACCGCGCTCTTCGCGGCGTCCACGTCGGCGTGCGCCTGGTTGACGCGCAGCTCGTAGGTCGACGGGTCGATGCGCGCGATGACCTGGTCCTTCTTCACCGGCGTGTTGAAGTCGGCGTAGATCTCTTTCACCTGGCCGGAGATCTGCGACCCGACCTGGACCGTGGTGACCGCGTTGAGCGTGCCGCTCGCCACCACCACCGCCTGCACCGGCCCGCGCTCGACGCGCGCCATGCGGTAGCGCGGCCCGCCGTCGCCGTTGCGCGCCTGGTACCAGGCGTAGCCGCCCGCGGCGAGGGCGAGCACGACGATGATGCCGATGACGCGGTTCAGGTGCATGTTGCGGGTCGCGGATCCGGGGGGGCGCGCCATGATACCCGCAAGGCACGCGGCCGCGACAGCTAGTCCGGACGTCCAAGCATGACTACCGCACCGTCGGCGAAGATGACGTGCCAGCCGTCGTCCCGGAGGTGCGGCATGCGCCGGATTCCCTGGTCGAAGTCCCGCTGCAGCTGGAGAATGTAGTTGACGTGGTAGCGGGCGATGAACGCCTTCAACGCCTCTTCGTCGCTGTTCAGCCGCAGCAGCCCGAGGAAGTACTTCTCGCCGTAGACGTCCACCCGCGAATCTATCGCCGGGCGCAGCCGGGGGTAATAACGGTAGATCAGCTCGGAGCCGAGGGCGTAGGAATTCAGCACATTGCCGCGCAGCTGCGGGCGGTCGAGGAATTCGACCAGAAGCAGCGAGAAATTGTTCGATACCACGTGATACGGGAAACCGCCGTGCAGGTTGCCATAGCGCACGAGCAGGCCCGCGCACGCCGCGAGAAGCGCGGGCACCACGCCGCGCACGACGGGCAGGGTTTCCAGGCGCGAGGCGATGCCTCGAATCGCCGCGGACAGAGGATAGACGGACACAAGGGCGAAGAACGCGATGTGCCGCGATGTGCCCAAGGCGAGGTAGCCGAAAGCGAGCAGCAGCAGCCAGCCTGCGACCGGGACTTCCCTCCAGCCGAAGGACAGCACCGTCGCCGAGAAGGCGAGGAAAAGCAAGAACGCCCAGAAGCCTCGCGAGCCGACGAACGGGCCGTACAGAGTCGGCGTCCACTCGTAGATGTACGAGCGCACGAAGGCCGCGTTCTCCAAGTCCCAGGCAAACCGGAACAAGTGCGCGCCGTACGGATTCAATTGCATCACGAGAGCCATTAGCAGCGCGCAAATCAAGTACGGCCGGGCGGCGCGGGCCGACGCCCGGAGCCGGCTGTCTTTCGTCGATGAAAAGGCTTCGGCGGCGGCGCCCGCGGCGAATGTGGCGGCAAGGACCAGCGCGACGGGAAAGGAGCCGTGGCAGTTGGCCCAGAGGAGCGCCACCGGCACGCAGGCCAGCAGATTGCGCCACCTGCCGCCGGCACGGAACTCGACCAGCAGGCTCAGAATGATGACTGCAAACATGAGCGCGAAGAGCTCGGGCCGAAGAAAGAAGCGGAAGTTCGCCGTCGCCATGGCGGCAAGCGAGACGACGAGTGACGCGAACAGGCCTCGGCTCAGGCGGAAGGACAAGCGCCAGCAGAGGCCGAACAGGGCGAGACCGAGCAGGCCCTTGACGAAGATGAGATTGCGGTGGCCCAGCCGGTCATCGAGCAAGTAGAGCGTGAGCGACGACAGCCACTCGTGCGCATGGAAGGGAAATTGGCTCGCTTCGGTGAACGGGAAGAGCGCGGTTTGCGGAATCTCGCCGTCCGTCCAGATCATGCGGCCGATCGCCGCGTGCAGCCACAGGTCGTTGGATCCCGGCGGGACGAAGGTGAGCAAGGCGACGGTCACGATCGCCGCCGCGACGGCCGCTGCCCGGAGCCAGGTCTCGGAGCTCTTCACGACGCGGCCGGGACGGATGCGGGGATCATGGCTGCGGGCTCGAATGCCCCTTATACAGCGATTCCCCCGTTGCCGTCGACGCCGATCAGCCGCGGCAGGTTCAACTCGAGCGGCGGAATCGTCCTGCGATCGCGCAGGTAGCGCGTCACGACGTCCCAGATCGGCTCGCCTTGGGCGCCGGCGTCCACCGGCGCCCAGCCGGCGACCTTGTAGACCTTGTCCGCCTGCACCGGCTTGCCGCCCAGGCGCATGTCCGAGATGCGCGCGCCGATTTTCGCGTTCGGCTCGCAGGCGTAGCTCATTCCACCCACGCGCACCATGTCGCCCCCCTGCTGGAGGTAGGGATCTGGGTTGAACAGGTTGTCGCACACGTCCTCGAGGATCGCCTTGATGCGCTCGCCGGTCATTTCCGTCAGCGTGCTGGTGGGGTAGGTGATCGCGGTCTGGTCCATGACGTGGTCGAAGCTGATCGCGTCGCCGGGCAGCAGCGTGGTGCCCCAGCGGAAGCCGGGCGAGAAGGCGAGATCGGCCCCCTTCACCTGCATCATCGCGTCCAGGATCAGCTGGTCGAAGCTGCCGTTGAAGTTGCCGCGCCGGTAGAGCAGGCCCTCGGTGCGCGCGAGCTCCTGGTCGAGTCTGGCGCGATGCGGCGCGCGCACCGACTCGACGTAGGCCGCCATCTCCGCGTCCGCCGGCAGCAGGTTGGCGAACACCGGCAGCAGCCGGTAGCGGTAGCCCGCGAGCGCGCCGCCCTTCACCTCGAGATCCATCACGCCGACGAACTTGCCGTTCGAGCCCGCGTTGGCGACCAGCGTCGCGCCGCTCGCGTTCTTCACCACGCTCGGGGCGGGCACCCCGTCGTGCGTGTGGCCGCCCAGGATCACGTCGATCCCGCGCACGCGCGAGGCGAGCTTGAGGTCGACGTCCATGCCGTTGTGCGACAGCAGCACGACCACTTTCGCGCCCTTGGCCCGCACCTCGTCGACCATCTTCTGCAGGTGGCTTTCCTGGATGCCGAAGCTCCACTGGTCCATCATGTAGCGCGGATTGGCGATCGGCGTGTAGGGGAAGGCCTGGCCGATGACGCCCAGCGCCACGCCGTTGAGCTCGCGCAGCGCGTAGGGCTTGAACACCGGGTCCTCGAAATCCACCGTCTTCACGTTGTGCGCGATGAACTCGATCGGCGCCAGCTCGTGCTCGACCGCCTGCTTCATGCGCTCCATGCCGTAGGTGAATTCCCAGTGCGCCGTCATGAGATCGACGCCGAGCAGCTTCTGCGCGCCGATCATGTCGGCGCCCTTGCTCCAGAGCGAGGTCGCCGAGCCCTGCCAGCTGTCGCCGCCGTCGAGCAGCAGCGAGTGCGGGCGCGAGGCGCGCAGGCGCTTGATCAGGCTGGCGACGTGCGCGAAGCCGCCGATCCTGCCGTAGCGGCGCGCCGCGGCCTCGAACTCGAGGCAGGTGAAGGCGTGCGCGAGCCTGCCGCCGGGCGCCAAGCCGAAGCGCCTGAGGAAGGCCTCGCCGACCAGGTGCGGCGGCTGGCCCGCGGCGGCGCCGACGCCGATGTTGCAGCTCGGCTCGCGGAAATACGTCGGCAGCAGCTGCGCGTGAGCGTCGGTGATGTGCAGCAGCGAGACGTTGCCGAAGGCGGGCAGGTCGTACAGCTCGCCCGCGGCCTCGGCCGAGCTCGCGCCCGGGCGCAGGCTCGCGCCCGCGGCGGCGGCGAGGGCGAGCAAGCGCAGGAACTCGCGTCTTCGCATGGCTCAGGGGCTCACAAAAAAACGGGGCTTGGCCTAGACCCTAGACCAAGCCCCATTTGCCTCGATACCGCCTGCGGCTACTGGTTCACCGGCGAGGTCGGGTCGAGCAGGTAGGCCGTCAGGTCTTTCATATCCTGCTCGGTCAGCGTGCCCGAGCTGCCGAAGCGCGGCATCTGGGTGCACAGGCTGTAGGCCTTCGCGTCGTAGATCTTGCCGTAGACGTACTTCTGGCTCTCCATCCCGCTGCCGCGCAGCTTGCCGAAGTGCTTCAGGCTGGGGCCGATCGTGCCGTAGGACGGCTGCTTGGGCGAGAGCTGGTGGCAGTTGTAGCAGCCGCCGCCGCTTTGCGAGCCCGCCTTTTCCTTCCAGGTCATGCCCTTGCCGCTGGCGGCGATCTTCGCGCCCCGCTTCCAGTCGCCCATGTAGTTGCCGTCCGCCGGGTAGCGGATCATCGCGAGCTGGTCTTTCTCCATCGCTTGCGCGCGCTTGGCGGGCGGGTGGTCGCGCGTCACGGTGCACAGCCACTGCACGTCGTCCTGGTCGACGCGGCTCACCACCGCCTGGCCCTTGGCGTGGAAGTCCCGGTGCAGGACCGCGCGCACCTCGAGGTCGGTGGGGCCCGCGTGGGCGAGAGGCGCGGCGAGCAGCGCCGCCGCGAGGGTGCCGAGCGATAGCCGAATGTTGTTGCGGTTCATGTCTGCCTCCTCAGCGCTTGGTGCCGGGGCCGGCGTACCGCTCCCCGTTGGCGTTCACCGCCAGGAACATGGTCAGGGCCACGGTCGCGTCCGAGCCGAAGGTCGGCTCCGGGAAGCGCATCTGGCGATAGCAGTCGTTCAGCCGCCACTGGAAAGTCTTCATCTGGCTGTTGGAGACGCGGTAGGCGGGCCAGGTGGCGTAGGTGCGGCGCGCGCCCGAGGGCTTGTCCAGCTCCGGCAGCGACTGCATCCGGATGCGCTTGCCCGCGACGCCGTGGCACGAGGCGCAGGAGAAGTCCCACGGCCCCGCGCGGTAGAAGAACAGCGCCTTGCCCATTTCGTATGCCGCCTTCTCCTTCGGGTTGCGCGTGCTGACCGCGATCTTGTAGCCGCGCGACTTGCCGACGACGTAGGCCACGAGGTTTTCGAGCTCGGAAGGCTTGTCGGCGTTGCCGAAGGTGCGCTTGGTGGCCTCCTTGTAGTCGCGCCCCTGCAGGGTCACCATGCAATGCACCAGGCGCGACTCGAGATCCATCACGCGGCCGGTGTCCTCGAAGTAGCGCGGCAGCTTGACGTAGGCGCCCTTGAGCACGCCCGGGCCCTTGCCCAGGTCGCACTTCTCGAGCGAGACCTTGTTCGGCCCCTGCTTCTTCTTCCACAGCTCCTCGCCCACGATCTCGAACAGCTCGACCGGGCTTCCTTCCGCGAGCATCTCCTGGTACTTCTCGATCTCCTTCTTTTCGTCCTGCGCGGTGGCCGGCGCCGCCGCGACGGCGAGCGCGGCCGCGGCCAGCACGGCACTTGTGCGAAGTGCGAGCATTTCTTCCCCTCCTCTGGTGGTCAGGCGACCGACGCTTCGGTCTTGTTGCTTTCGCCCTTGTTGTCGACCCAGCCGATCTCGACCTTGTCGCCCTTGCTGCCGCCCTTGACGCGGAACGAGAACACCGGGTTGCGCGATACCGACTGGCTGGTCTGGCCGTCGACGACGGTCTTGCCGTTCACCTTGACGGTGATGTTCTCGATGAAATGCGCCGGCACCAGCTTGCCTGCCGCCTTGCGCTGGCCGGTTTCCATCGGATGGCTCATCAGAACCCGGATGTCGGTGTAGGCGCCCTTGAGCGTGGCGCGGATCTTCATTGGACCTGGCATGTCTTTCTCCTCTCAGCCGCCGCAGCCGCCGATCGTGACCTTGACCTCCCGCATGGCGACGTAGTGCTTGCCGCCGGCCTCCGCGATGACGCGGATGTTGGAGGACTCCCCCATCTTCACGTTCAGCTTCACGTAGGGCAGCGCGCCTTCCATGAAATCGAACTTGCTGTTGAGCGGGAACGGGTTCTTGTCGATCACGACCGAGATCGACGTGGTGCCGGGCACGTTGCTGGTGATCTCCACCGGGACCACGGCGCCGTTCTCGGCGATCTCGGGCACGTCCAGCACCACGTCTTTGCTCGTCACGGCGCCGTCCGCGCCGATGCTCTTGAGCGCCTCGGCGGCGGTCTTCTGCCGGAAAGCGCTCGCATCCCAGGTCGCGGCGAGCACGCGCTCCGGCCTGAGCAGTCCCGCCGCCAGCGCCGCGGCGAGCGCGCCGCTTGCACCGGCGCCGCGCAGCACACCTCTACGTCTTTCGTCCATTCGCTCCTCCTTGCGGAATTTCGCCCGGCTCTGAGGTCCGGGATCGAACGACAATGATGGCAAAACGGCCCAATCCTACGGTGTCAGGCAGCCGAAGAAAAGCCCGCCAAAATCATTTCTTCTTATCAAGTGATGCGTTGCGCCGATTGGGCGCGCGCCGGTAGGTGCCGGACTTGCCGCCGCGCTTTTCCTCCAGGCGCAAGTCGTGCATCGTCATGCCGCGGTCGACCGCCTTGAGCATGTCGTAGACCGTGAGCAGGCCGGCGGCGACCGCGGTGAGCGCTTCCATCTCGACCCCCGTGCGCCCGCGGCATTCGACCGTGGCGAGCATCGCGATGGACGAGCTCGCCGCGTTCGGCTCGAACTCGACCGCGACCCGCGTCAGCGCGATCGGGTGGGCGAGGGGAATCAGCTCTGCGGTGCGCTTGGCGGCCTGGATCGCGGCGACGCGCGCCACCCCGAGGACGTCGCCCTTGCGCGCGCTGCCTTCGAGCACCGTGCGCAGCGTTTGCGGCCGCATCGAGATGCGCCCGGAAGCGATCGCGACGCGATGCGTGCGCGCCTTGGCGCCCACGTCGACCATGTGCGCGTGGCCCTTGCGATCGAAGTGCGTCAGCTTGCGCGACAGTTTGCGTGCCAGAGCGGTCTCCCGGCCGGGAACTCCACCCGGCAGCGGGTATCATAATCGCATGCCTCGTCCCGCGCCGCTGCTGCTCGCGGCCTTCCTCGCCCTGGCGGTCCCGGTCTGCGCGTCAGCGCAGAGCCAGAACCTTCCGGACCTGGGCGGCGCGGCGGACGTCGCGCTGTCGCCGCTCGCCGAGCGGCGCATGGGCGAGAGCATCATGAGCGACATCCGCCGCGATCCCGACTACGTGGAGGATCCGGAGGTCACCGAATACCTGAACGCCATCGGCGACAAGCTGGTCGACGCGGTGCCCGGAGCGGGCCAGGACTTCGAATTCTTCGCCGTGCGCGATCCGACCATCAACGCCTTCGCGCTGCCCGGGGGCTTCGTCGGCGTGAACACCGGGCTGATCAACATCGCGGACAACGAGTCCGAGCTCGCGTCGGTGCTCGCGCACGAGATCACGCACGTCACGCAGCGCCACATCGCGCGCATGCTGACCCAGCAGCAGCAGATGCAGCTGCCGATGCTGGCGGCGCTGGTGGCCGCGGTCCTGCTCGGCAACTCGCGCCCGGACCTCGCGGCGGGCGCGGCCGCCGCGGCGTCGGCCGGCAACGTGCAGGCCCAGATCAAGTACACGCGCGGATACGAGCAGGAAGCCGACCGCATCGGCTTCCAGCGCCTGGTGGCGGCGGGGTTCGATCCGCAGGGAATGCCGGAATTCTTCGAGAAGATGCAGCGCTACACGCGGCTCAGCGACGAGGGCGGCGTCCCGACCTATCTGCGCGACCACCCGGTGACCACCGAGCGCATCGCCGACGCCGAGAACCGCGCCGCGCACGTGCCCTACCGCCAGCACCCGGACAGTCTCGAGTTCCACCTCGTGCGCGCCAAGGTGCGCGCCATGTCGGGCGACGCGATCGACCAGGTCACCTACTTCGACGGCCTGGTGCGCGACCGCCGCTACGCGAACGAAGCGGCGGCGCGCTACGGGCTGGCGGTCGCTCAGCTGCGCGCGCACCGCGCCGCCGACGCGCAGGCGCAACTGGACAAGCTGCGCGAGCTGCACGCGCGCAGCCCGATGGTCGACGGGCTCGCCGCGCGCGTGCGCCAGGCGCAGGGCGACGGCCCCGGCGCGCTGGCGATCCTGCGCGCGGCGCTGTCGCGCTACCCGAACCAACGGCCGCTGACCTACGCCTACGTCGACGCGCTGCAGGACGCCGGGCGCAACGACGACGCGCTCGGCGCGCTGTTCGGCCCGCTGCGGCTCTACCCGCGCGACGAGCACCTGCACATGCTGCTGGCGAAGACCTACGCCGCTCTCGGCAAGCGTTTCCTGCAGCACCAGGCGCAGGCCGAGGTCTACGTGCTGCGGGGCAGCCTGCCGGCGGCGATCGAGCAGCTTCAGCTCGCGCAGTCCGCCGGCGACGGCGATTTCTACCAGCTCTCTTCGGCGGACGCCCGGCTGCGCGAGCTGCGCGCGATGCAGCAGCAGCAGGCGCGCGAGGCGAAGAAGCGCAACTAGCGCGGCGGGTCGCAGTACGCGTCGTAGAGCAGGTCGAAGGTCTTCTCGATCTCGCGCAGCAGCGCGTCCTCTCCCTCGGCGCGGCGCAGGGCGCCCTGCAGCAGCGTCTGCACGCCCGCGGCCTCCGCCACCGGCGTACCGCGCACTTCGAGAAAGTGCACCAGGCTGCCGATCTTGGGCAGCGCCGGGTCCGCGGCGAGATCGAACTGCGCCAGCATCTCCTCGAAAGTGACCCGCGACTCGCTGTTGGCGAAGCGCGCGCCCTCGAACGCGAAGCCGATCGCCCCCGCCGGCAGCGGCTGGAACTTGTCGAGCCACAGCAGCGTCGCCTCGGGATCGACGAAGCGGCGGATCAGCCAGGCGCAGGCCAGGCGGTCCGCCCACAGGGGCTTGCGCGTGGCCCAGCTGCGGCCGAGGAAGTGCTCCCCGGGATCGACGCCGGCGCGGGAATTCGGCGGGAACAGCAACCCGCGCAGCGCCGTTTCCGCTTCGTCGAGCGTTTTCGCCGCCTGGTGGCGCGCCTCGCCCGGAAAGAAGTCGTGCGCGCCGATGGCCTCGAATTCGCGCCGCAGCTTGTGCAGCACGCGCGAGATCGCGGCGGGGTCGGACACGCCGTAGCCGAGCTTGAGGCCGTTCACGGTCTTGACCAATTCGGTGTAGCGCGCCGAGCGGTCGAACAGCCGGCGCAGGGCCTGGTCCTGGGCCGGCGCGGCGGCCGTCACGTGCAGCAGCTGCGCGACGCTGGTGCTCCTGCCGATGTACTCCACCAGACGCCCCAGCGCCTGCCGGTTCTCGGCGCTGTCGGGCAGCAGGTAGGCGCCCTCGCGTATCACGCCCGCGCCGAGCGACTCCAGGGTGCGAAGAATTCTCATCCTCGCCGCGGGATCCTCGATCGGGAGATTCGCGATGCACACCAGCCATTTGCCTGGCGACGAAGCGGATTTGCCGGATGGCTTGCTCATGCGTCGGCTCGAATCGAGGCAGGGGGCAAGTTTAGCAAGCGCGCGGAATCAGAGGCGCTTATCGCAAAATCAGAACATCGGGCTTGCCGCTGGGCGGCGGGTTGCGGAATACTGAAAAAAACAGAGGAAACCACTATGCCGGGCCTTGTCGCGCCGCACGGAGGAGGATCGCTCAAGCCGCTGATGCTCGAGGGCGAGGCGCTCGCGGCCGCGCGCGCCCACGCCGCGAAGCTGCCGCAGGCGCGCGTCAGCTCGCGCGAGAAGGGCGACCTGATCATGCTCGGCATCGGCGGCTTCACGCCGCTCGAGGGCTTCATGTCGCGCGCCGACTGGGAAGGGGTATGCGACGGCATGCGCATGGCGAACGGCCTGTTCTGGCCGATCCCGATCACCCTGTCGGTGGGCGAAGTCGTCGCCGACGGCATCAAGACGGGCGCGGAGATCGCGCTGGTCGACCCGGACTCCGACGAAGTTCTCGCGACGATGCGGGTGAGCGAGAAGTACCGCATCGACAAGGCCCACGAGTGCATGTCGATCTTCAAGACGACGGATCTCGAGCACCCCGGCGTGAAGATGGTGATGCAGCAGCCCGACGTCAATCTCGCCGGCGCGGTAAAGCTGCTGTCCGACGGCGGGTTCAAGGCGCGCTACGGGGCGCTGTTCATGACCCCGGCCGAGACGCGCGCCGAGTTCGAGCGCCTGGGCTGGTCCAAGGTGGCGGCGTTCCAGACCCGCAACCCGATGCACCGCTCGCACGAGTACCTGGCCAAGGTCGCGATCGAGGTCTGCGACGGGGTGCTGGTGCACTCGCTGCTCGGCAACCTCAAGCCGGGCGACATCCCGGCCGACGTGCGCACCGCCGCGATCTCGCTCCTGGTGGACAAGTACTTCCACCCGAACACGGTGGTGCAGGCGGGCTATCCGCTCGACATGCGCTACGCCGGGCCGCGCGAGGCGCTGCTGCACGCCCTGTTCCGCCAGAACTACGGCTGCTCGCACCAGATCGTCGGCCGCGACCACGCGGGAGTGGGCAGCTACTACGGGCCGTTCGACGCGCACCACGTCTTCGACCAGATCCCGAAGGACGCGCTCGAGACCCAGCCGCTCAAGATCGACTGGACTTTCTGGTGCTACAAGTGCGGCGGCATGGCATCGGCGCGTACCTGCCCGCACGACGACGCCGACCGCCTGCTGGTGTCCGGCACCAAGCTGCGCAAGTGGCTCTCGGAGGGCTCGGAGGTGCCGCCGGAGTTCAGCCGCCCCGAGGTGCTCGAGGTGCTGCGCAAGTACTACGCCTCGCTCGACGCGAGCGAGAAGGTGGAAGTCAAGCTGGCGGGCCACTCCGCCCGCTAGCCTGCGGTTTCAGCCGCTGAGCACCTTCGGCAGCCACAGCGACAGGGCCGGGAAGGCGAGGATCAGCGCGACCCGCACCAGCTCGGCGAAGAAGAACGGCATCACGCCGCGGAATGTCTGGCTCATTGGCACGTCCTTCGCCAGGGCGTTGATCACGAACACGTTCATCCCGACCGGGGGCGTGATCAGCCCGAGCTCGACCACGATCAGCGCCAGGATGCCGAACCAGATCTTGAGCTGCTCCTGGCTCATGCCGAAGTCCAGCCCGGAGATCACCGGCCAGAAGAACGGGATCGTGAGCAGGATCATCGACAGGCTGTCCATCAGGCAGCCGAGAAAGATCAGCGCGATCAGCAGCAGGATCACGATCATGATGGGCGAAAGGCCCGAGTGCGCCATCATCTCGGCGGCGGCCTGGGGCACGCCGCCGCGCGCCATGAAGATGTTCAGGATCTGGGCGCCGAGCAGGATCAGGTAGATCATCCCGGTCGTCTTGGCGGTGTCGAGCAGCGCCGCCTTCATCCCTGCCCAGCGGATCGAGCCGCGCGCGATGCCGTACACGACGACCAGGAACACCCCGACCGCAGCCGCCGGCGTGGGGGTGAACAGGCCGAAGTAGATCCCGCCCATCACCATGCCGAAGACCCCCACCACCGGGCCGACGTTCAGCGTCGCGTCGATGAACTCCTTGCGCGAGACGCGCTCTCCGGGCGGTCCGGCCTCGGGATTGAGGCGGACCATGATCGCGATGGTGATGAGGAAGAACAGCACCGCGATCAGGCCCGGGATGAACGCCGCCATGAACATCTGCACGATGCTCGCCTCGACCACGATCGCGTACACCACCAGCACCACCGAGGGCGGGATCAGGATGCCGAGCACCCCGCCCGCGGCGAGCGTGCCGGTGGCGAGCGTCGGGCTGTAGCGGTAGCGCCGCAGCTCGGGCAGCGCGACCTGGGTCATGGTCGAGGCGGTGGCGAGCGACGACCCGCACACGGCGCCGAAGCCGGCGCAGGCGGCGATGGTCGCCATGGCGATGCCGCCGCGCATCCAGCCGAACCAGGCGTTGGCGGCGCGGAACAGGTCGCGGCTGAGTCCGGCGCGGGTCGAGATGTTGCCCATCAGCACGAACATCGGCAGCACCGACAGGTCGTAGATCGAGAACTGCGAGTAGGCCAGGTTCTTGAGCTGGGCGAGGAAGATCAGCGGGTCGCCCAGGACCATCATGCCGGCCGCGCCGACCACGATCATCGAGTAGGCGATCGGGATGCGGATCGCGATCAGCCCGACCAGGGCGACCAACCCCAGCAGCCCTAGCAGCAGGCCGTGTTCCAATCGATTTCTCCTCCTAGCGCGCGAGCTTCCACGCGCGCAGCGTGTTCCTGACCGAGTGCAGCGACGCGAGCGCCAGCAGGGCGAGCGAAATCAGCGCCGGAACGTAGGCGTACCAGATCGGCACGTGCAGAGTGGTGGTGGTCTCGACGTACTCGCGGTAGTCGAGCAGGCCGTCGTACATGCGCCACAGCAGCAGCCCGCTGAAGGCGAGCGCGACCAGCGCCGACACCAGCTCGAGCAGCGCGACGGTGCGCGGGCTGGCGCGGGCGGTGAAGATGTCGGCGGTGACGTTGGCGCCGGTGAGCTGGCAGTAGGGCAGGAACATGAACGCCGCGACGGCGACCCACATCTCGGTCATCTCGACGTCGCCCTGCAAGGGCCGGTTGAAGAAGAACCCGCGCGTCGCGCTCCAGGCGACCATCAGGACGATGGCGAGCAGGACGAGCCCGCCCAGCAGCGCCCAGACCTCGATCACGCGGGCGACGAAGCCCGAGGGCTCCGTCGCCGCGCGCGCGGCGTCGACCTCCACCGGATTACTTCGAGTACTTCGCGATCTCTCTGCGCGCGATCTTGACCAGCGCCGCGCCGTCGATGCCCTTCGACTTGACCTCGTCTTCCCAGCGCTTGACCACGGGCTCGAGCTTCAGCTTGAACGCCTCGAGCTCGGCAGGGGTGAGAACGGTGTGGGTGTCGCCCGCCTTCTCGATCACCGACATGGCGTGCTCGTCGTCCTCCTGCCAGATCTTGCCGACCTCGCGCACCCAGGCCGCGCCCGAGTTCTCGTTGAAGGCCTTCTTGACGTCCGAGGGCAGCGAGTTCCAGCGCGCCTCGTTCATCGACACCTGGAAGGTGGTGTTGCCGAAGCGGGTCATGTCGTGGCCCTCGGTGAAGTACTTCATCTGCTCCTGCAGTTTCAACGGCGGCACGATTTCCCACGGGATCAGCGCCCCGTCGACCGCTTTGGTGGACAGCGCCTGCGGCAGCGCCGGCACCGGCATGCCGACCGGCGAGGCGCCCAGCGCCTCGATCACCCAGGCCCCGGTGCGGCTCGGGATGCGCATCTTCAGGCCCTTCAGGTCGTCGGGCGAGTGAACCGGCTTGTCGACCGTCTGGATGGCCTGGCCCTGGTGCACGTGCAGGAACAGCACGTGCACGCCCTTGTACTCCTGCTTAAGGTACTTGTTGAACATCGCGCGCATCGCGAGATTGGTCGCGGCCGCGTTGTTGACGTAAACGAACGGCAGCTCGAACACTTCGGTGCGCGGGAACAGGTTGGCGGTGTAGCCGTTCACGGTCCAGACGATGTCGACCACGCCGTCGCGCGCCTGGTTGATGAGTTGCGGCGGCTTGCCGCCGAGCGACATCGACGGGTAGATCTCGATCTTGACCTTGCCGCCCGAGGCCTTCTCGATCCGCTCGGCCCATGGCGCGAGCATCATGACCTGCGCCGGCGACTTCGGCGGCAGGAAATGGTGCAGCTTGAGCGTGATCTGCTGCGCCGCGGCGCCGGACGACAACGCCGCCATGATGGCGCCTGCTGCGACGCTCAACAGGACACGATGGTGTTTGTGCATGATGAATCCCTCCTCAGGATGATTCTGTTGTGGATATCTAATTATTGTTAGTGACGCGGAATTGTATCCCAGCCCGTTCGCGGCTTGGGGCCTGCAATATCGTGCATCGGCGCGCGGCTCAGGGCTTCTGC
>CAWHUZ010000014.1:0-407668 GCA_963832685.1 uncultured beta proteobacterium | reverse complement strand
GCGCGAGCGACGCGAGCCTGGTGCTGGGCATGAGCGCGGGGCTGGTGCAGCTGAACCAGGATCTGCTCTCGGGCGAGGTGCTCAAGAACGCCGAGATCGAGGCGTACCAGAACACGGGCACGGGGCCGAAGCTGGTGGACGAGTTCAAGTTCAGCAACGTGGTGATCGACGGGCTGCAGGACAGCTCGTTGGTGGCCGACCAGCTGAGCTTTGCCTACGGTGCCTACACGCACGGGCACACGGACTTCGACGCCAAGGGCGGGGTGACCGGCACCAGCACCGTCGAAGGCTGGGACTTCGAGGCCCAGCACGCCATCTCGGGCTCCGCGCCGAGCGCGGACGGCGTGAACGCGCCGGTGATCCCGAGCGTGGGCGTGGACAGGTTGGCGCAGCTGGATTACTACATCAAGTTCGAGGGGGCGGGGGACGGCAAGTGGCTGCACCTGGACGGGTTTGACCTGTCGTTTGCGAACACGGTCGACTTGGCCGCGGGCGGTGGAGGCTCGGCAGGCAAGGCGAGCGTGTCGGACGTTCACTCCGAGCTGGGCTCGAGCGCGACGGCGGTGGAGCTGGGCGCGGCGCTGACCTCGGGCAGCCATCTGCAGGACGTGCAGATCGAGGTGTACCTGCCAGGCGCGGGGGGGCCGACGCTGCTCGACGAGTTCAAGTTCAACAACGTGCTGATCGACGGGCTGAGCACGAGCGGCAGCGGCGCGAGCAGCCTGGGCAACGACGTGAGCTTCGTGTTCGACAGCTTCGGCCAGACGCACGTGACGCAGGACAACAAGGGCGGAACACTCGGCACCGACGACGTGGGCTGGGACTTCGTGCAGGGCAAGGCGGTGGCCGGGCCGGCGGTCGATGCCGAGGCGACGAAGGCGCCGCTGGAGCCGGAGGCGGCGCAGACGGGTCTGACGTACTACGCGCACTTTGACGGCTTGAACGGCTGGCTGAAGGTGGATGCGTTCAGCCTGGGGCTGTCGGCCCCGGTGCTCTCGGCGGGCGGAGGCGGAGGCTCGAGCGCGGGCCATCCGAGCGCGAGCGACGCGAGCCTGGTGCTGGGCATGAGCGCGGGGCTGGTGCAGCTGAACCAGGATCTGCTCTCGGGCGAGGTGCTCAAGAACGCCGAGATCGAGGCGTACCAGAACACGGGCACGGGGCCGAAGCTGGTGGACGAGTTCAAGTTCAGCAACGTGGTGATCGACGGGCTGCAGGACAGCTCGTTGGTGGCCGACCAGCTGAGCTTTGCCTACGGTGCCTACACGCACGGGCACACGGACTTCGACGCCAAGGGCGGGGTGACCGGCACCAGCACCGTCGAAGGCTGGGACTTCGAGGCCCAGCACGCCATCTCGGGCTCCGCGCCGAGCGCGGACGGCGTGAACGCGCCGGTGATCCCGAGCGTGGGCGTGGACAGGTTGGCGCAGCTGGATTACTACATCAAGTTCGAGGGGGCGGGGGACGGCAAGTGGCTGCACCTGGACGGGTTTGACCTGTCGTTTGCGAACACGGTCGACTTGGCCGCGGGCGGTGGAGGCTCGGCAGGCAAGGCGAGCGTGTCGGACGTTCACTCCGAGCTGGGCTCGAGCGCGACGGCGGTGGAGCTGGGCGCGGCGCTGACCTCGGGCAGCCATCTGCAGGACGTGCAGATCGAGGTGTACCTGCCAGGCGCGGGGGGGCCGACGCTGCTCGACGAGTTCAAGTTCAACAACGTGCTGATCGACGGGCTGAGCACGAGCGGCAGCGGCGCGAGCAGCCTGGGCAACGACGTGAGCTTCGTGTTCGACAGCTTCGGCCAGACGCACGTGACGCAGGACAACAAGGGCGGAACACTCGGCACCGACGACGTGGGCTGGGACTTCGTGCAGGGCAAGGCGGTGGCCGGGCCGGCGGTCGATGCCGAGGCGACGAAGGCGCCGCTGGAGCCGGAGGCGGCGCAGACGGGTCTGACGTACTACGCGCACTTTGACGGCTTGAACGGCTGGCTGAAGGTGGATGCGTTCAGCCTGGGGCTGTCGGCCCCGGTGCTCTCGGCGGGCGGAGGCGGAGGCTCGAGCGCGGGCCATCCGAGCGCGAGCGACGCGAGCCTGGTGCTGGGCATGAGCGCGGGGCTGGTGCAGCTGAACCAGGATCTGCTCTCGGGCGAGGTGCTCAAGAACGCCGAGATCGAGGCGTACCAGAACACGGGCACGGGGCCGAAGCTGGTGGACGAGTTCAAGTTCAGCAACGTGGTGATCGACGGGCTGCAGGACAGCTCGTTGGTGGCCGACCAGCTGAGCTTTGCCTACGGTGCCTACACGCACGGGCACACGGACTTCGACGCCAAGGGCGGGGTGACCGGCACCAGCACCGTCGAAGGCTGGGACTTCGAGGCCCAGCACGCCATCTCGGGCTCCGCGCCGCACCCGGACGTGGACCTGTTTTCCTGAGGCGGAGCGCCTGATCGGGGGCGGCGCCGGCTGTCCCCTTTCAATCTTTAACAAGGGGCGTTGCGCCGCCCTTTCTTGACTTTTA
Organism: uncultured beta proteobacterium; assembly: GCA_963832685.1. Taxonomy (GTDB): domain Bacteria; phylum Pseudomonadota; class Gammaproteobacteria; order Burkholderiales; family SG8-39; genus DAHVFK01. Next base: position 405,154 of record CAWHUZ010000014.1, on the reverse strand, counting down.
TCACGCCCAAACCTAGCCTCGACGCGGGGAGTTGACGGGCCGAAGCCCGGCGTCGCGAAGGGGGGCGTATGAGGCATGGGGATAACGACCACGGCCGCAGTGGCGATCACGGGCGCGATGACGATCGCGGGCACGAGGATCGCGGCCATCACGAGCACGAGCGCCCGAGCCTGGTGCTCGGCACGCGCGGCGACGACGTCCTGATCGGCACCGATCACAACGACTTCGTCTTCGGCTTCAAGGGCAACGACGTCCTGGACGGCGGGGCGGGCAGCGACTGGGTGTTCGGCGGGCGCGGCGACGACATTCTGGTCTATTCGATGTCGGGCAACCTGGGGCCGGGATTCACCGACGCCGGGGCGCGCGATTACTACGACGGCGGCAGCGGCCACGACACGCTCAAGCTCGAGCTCACCTACGGCGAGGCCGCGCTGCCCGCGGTGCAGAAGGACATCGCCGCGCTGCAGGCCTACCTGGACGCGCTCAACGCCCCGAAGCACGGGCACGGCCACGACGACGACCACGGCCGTGATCACGACCACGATCACGACGGACACGGGCCCGAGCTGCCGCCGCTGTTCCACTTCACCAGCTTCGACCTGACGCTGCACGGCATCGAGGCGGTGACCATCGACCTGGTCAACCACGCCCCGGTCGCGGCGGACGACGCGGGCGCGACCGACGCGGACACCGCGCTCGCGGTGGACGCCGCGCACGGCGTGCTCGCGAACGACAGCGACCCGGATCACCTGGACGTGCTGTCGATCGCGGGCTTTGACGCCGCGAGCGCGTTCGGCGCGGCGGTGAGCGTGGCCGCCGACGGCAGCTATTCCTACGACCCGACGGGCTCGCACGCGCTGCAGGCGCTCGCCCAGGGCGAGATCGCGACCGACAGCTTCCAGTACACCATCGTCGACCTGGCCGGGGCGAGCTCGAGCGCGACGGTGGAGATCACCGTCACCGGGGTGAACCAGCCCCCGGTGGCCGCGCCCGATGCCTTCACGCTCGCCGAGGACACGCCGCTCGCGGTGCCGGGGCCGGGCGTGCTGGCGAACGACACCGACCCCGACGGCGACGCGATGAGCGCGTTGCTGGTGGACGGGCCGGCGCACGGCACGCTCGCGCTGAACGCCGACGGCTCGTTCGACTACGCCCCGAACGCGGACTACAACGGCGCTGACGCCTTCAGCTACCGCGCCAACGACGGCAACGCCGACTCGAGCACGGTCGAGGTCTCGCTCACGGTGAGCGAGGTCAACGACGCGCCGCTCGCGGCGGACGACTACGCGACGACCAAGGAAGACACCGCGCTCACGATCGACGTGCTGGGCAACGACAGCGCGGGCCCGGCGAACGAATCGGGCCAGACGCTGACGGTGATCGCCGCGTCGGCCGCGCACGGCACGGTGACGATCAACCCCGACGGCACGCTCGATTACCTGCCCGAGGCGAACGCCTTTGGCGAGTTCACCATTAGCTATACGATCAGCGACGACGGCACCACCGCCGGCGCGGCCGATCCGAAGACCGCGAACGCGGCGGTGCACCTGATCGTCGACCCGGTGAACGACGCGCCGGTCGCGGTGCCGGATGCCTTTACGCTCGCCGAGGACACGGCGCTCGCGGTCACCGCGCCGGGCGTGCTCGCGAACGACAGCGATGTCGAAGGCGACGCGCTGCGCGCGCTGCTCTCGAGCGGGCCGTCGCACGGCACGCTCGCGCTGAACGTCGACGGCTCGTTCGACTACACCCCGGACCCGGATTACAACGGCAGCGACAGCTTCAGCTACCGCGCCAACGACGGCGCGGCAGACTCGGCCGCGGTCGAGGTCTCGCTCACGGTGAGCGAGGTCAACGATGCGCCGCTGGCGGCGGACGATTATGCCGAAACGAAGGAGGACACCGCGCTCACGATCGACGTGCTCGGCAACGACAGCGCCGGCCCGGCGAACGAATCGGGCCAGACGCTGACGGTGATCGCCGCGTCGGCCGCGCACGGCACGGTGACGATCAACCCCGACGGCACGCTCGATTACCTGCCGGAGGCGAACGCCTTCGGCGAGTTCACCATTAACTACACCATCAGCGACGACGGCACCACCGCCGGCGCGGCCGATCCCAAGACCGCGAACGCGGCGGTGCACCTGATCGTCGACCCGGTCAACGACGCGCCGGTGGCGCTGCCCGACGCCTACACCGTGACCGAGAACACCGTGCTCACGGTCGCAGCGCCTGGCCTGCTCGCGAACGACTCGGACGTCGAAGGCGACCCGCTGCACGCGCTGCTGTCGTACACGCCCATGCACGGCACGCTCTCATTCGTGTCCGACGGCTCCTTCACCTATACGCCCAACGCCGATTACGTCGGCAGCGACGTCTTCGGCTACCGCGCCAACGACAGCCATACCGACTCGGCCACGGTCAACGTCTCGCTCACGGTATCGGCGCCACCGAGCGGCGGCGGCGGGAGCAACATCGCGCCGAGCGTGGATGCGGACACGCACGTGGAGTACTACATCCTGTTCGACGGGGTGGGCGAGGGCAAGTGGCTCAAGCTGGGGGACTTCAACCTTGGGTTTGACGTAGCCGACGGCGGGCACCTGGGAGGCGGCGGGGGTGCGGGCAAGGTGACGGCCTCGGACGTGCTCTCGGAGCTGGGCGCGAGCGGCACGGCGACGGCGCTGAGCACGGTGCTGCTCTCGGGCGAGCTGGTGAAGGACGTGCAGATCGAGGCCTATGTGTCCAATGGCGCGGCCAAGGGCGGGATGACGCTGATCGACGAGTTCAAGTTCACCGACGTGCTGGTGAAGGGACTGGACACGGCGGTGAGCGCGAACAGCTATGCGAACGACGTGAGCTTCGAGTTCGCGCAGTTCAGCCATAGCGAGGTGAGCGTGGACACCACCGGCAAGATCGGCCTGCCGGTGTCGGTAGGCTGGGATGCGGCCACGGGCGCGGTGAGCAACGGCTACGGCGTGAGCAGCGGGCACGTGAACCAGAATACGCTCGCGCCGAGCGTCGATGACGACCGGCAGCTGCAGTACTTCGTGCACTTCGACGGCGTTGCGCACGACGACTGGCTGCGGCTGGATTCGTTCAGCATGGGGCTGGCGAACAGCGGCACGATGGGCGGCAGCGGCGGCGGCGCCGTCGCGGGCAAGGCGATCAGCAACGGGGCCGAGATCGGGCTGGGCTCGAGCGCGGGGGTGGTGCAGCTGAGCGAGTCGCTGCTCAAGGGCGAGCACATCCAGGACGCCACGGTCGAGGTGTACGCCAACGTGCAGGGCAAGATGGAGATCGTGGACGAGTTCAAGTTCACCGACGTGGTGCTCGCGCAGCTGCAAAGCCAGGGCGCGGTGGACAACACGCTGGCGTTCGACTTCGCCAAGTACAGCCACGGGCACGTGGACATCAACCCCGACGGCTCGGCCGGCCTGGTCACGGGCGAAGGATGGGACTTCCATGCGGGCCAGGAGGCCTCGGGCCTGACACCGCACGCGGACGTGGACGTGGACGCCGCGAGCAACGTCGCGCCGAGCGTGGATGCGGGCACGCACTACTACATCCTGTTCGACGGGGTGGGCGAGGGCAAGTGGCTCAAGCTGGGGGACTTCAACCTTGGGTTTGACGTAGCCGACGGCGGGCACCTGGGAGGCGGCGGGGGTGCGGGCAAGGTGACGGCCTCGGACGTGCTCTCGGAGCTGGGCGCGAGCGGCACGGCGACGGCGCTGAGCACGGTGCTGCTCTCGGGCGAGCTGGTGAAGGACGTGCAGATCGAGGCCTATGTGTCCAATGGCGCGGCCAAGGGCGGGATGACGCTGATCGACGAGTTCAAGTTCACCGACGTGCTGGTGAAGGGACTGGACACGGCGGTGAGCGCGAACAGCTATGCGAACGACGTGAGCTTCGAGTTCGCGCAGTTCAGCCATAGCGAGGTGAGCGTGGACACCACCGGCAAGATCGGCCTGCCGGTGTCGGTAGGCTGGGATGCGGCCACGGGCGCGGTGAGCAACGGCTACGGCGTGAGCAGCGGGCACGTGAACCAGAATACGCTCGCGCCGAGCGTCGATGACGACCGGCAGCTGCAGTACTTCGTGCACTTCGACGGCGTTGCGCACGACGACTGGCTGCGGCTGGATTCGTTCAGCATGGGGCTGGCGAACAGCGGCACGATGGGCGGCAGCGGCGGCGGTGCCGTCGCGGGCAAGGCGATCAGCAACGGGGCCGAGATCGGGCTGGGCTCGAGCGCGGGGGTGGTGCAACTGAGCGAGTCGCTGCTCAAGGGAGAGCACATCCAGGACGCCACGGTCGAGGTGTACGCCAACGTGCAGGGCAAGATGGAGATCGTGGACGAGTTCAAGTTCACCGACGTGGTGCTCGCGCGCCTGCAGAGCCAGGGCGCGGTGGACAACACGCTGGCGTTCGACTTCGCCAAGTACAGCCACGGGCACGTGGACATCAACCCCGACGGCTCGGCCGGCCTGGTCACGGGCGAAGGATGGGACTTCCATGCGGGCCAGGAGGCCTCGGGCCTGACACCGCACGCGGACGTGGACGTGGACGCCGCGAGCAACGTCGCGCCGAGCGTGGATGCGGGCACGCACTACTACATCCTGTTCGACGGGGTGGGCGAGGGCAAGTGGCTCAAGCTGGGGGACTTCAACCTTGGGTTTGACGTAGCCGACGGCGGGCACCTGGGAGGCGGCGGGGGTGCGGGCAAGGTGACGGCCTCGGACGTGCTCTCGGAGCTGGGCGCGAGCGGCACGGCGACGGCGCTGAGCACGGTGCTGCTCTCGGGCGAGCTGGTGAAGGACGTGCAGATCGAGGCCTATGTGTCCAATGGCGCGGCCAAGGGCGGGATGACGCTGATCGACGAGTTCAAGTTCACCGACGTGCTGGTGAAGGGACTGGACACGGCGGTGAGCGCGAACAGCTATGCGAACGACGTGAGCTTCGAGTTCGCGCAGTTCAGCCATAGCGAGGTGAGCGTGGACACCACCGGCAAGATCGGCCTGCCGGTGTCGGTAGGCTGGGATGCGGCCACGGGCGCGGTGAGCAACGGCTACGGCGTGAGCAGCGGGCACGTGAACCAGAATACGCTCGCGCCGAGCGTCGATGACGACCGGCAGCTGCAGTACTTCGTGCACTTCGACGGCGTTGCGCACGACGACTGGCTGCGGCTGGATTCGTTCAGCATGGGGCTGGCGAACAGCGGCACGATGGGCGGCACCGGCGGTGGTGCCGTCGCGGGCAAGGCGATCAGCAACGGGGCCGAGATCGGGCTGGGCTCGAGCGCGGGGGTGGTGCAACTGAGCGAGTCGCTGCTCAAGGGAGAGCACATCCAGGACGCCACGGTCGAGGTGTACGCCAACGTGCAGGGCAAGATGGAGATCGTGGACGAGTTCAAGTTCACCGACGTGACGCTCACGGGCCTGCAGAGCAACGGCGCGGTGGACAACACGCTGGCGTTCGACTTCGCCAAGTACAGCCACGGGCACGTGGACATCAACCCCGACGGCTCGGCCGGCCTGGTCACGGGCGAAGGATGGGACTTCCATGCGGGCCAGGAGGCCTCGGGCCTGACACCGCACGCGGACGTGGACCTGTTCTCGTAGGACGGCGCTAGATGGCGGAACCCTCCTGGGCCGAAGGCTACGTCGTCGACGTCGGCTACACGCACGGCTATTACCGCGAGCTCGCGCCCGCGACGCTGCGCTTCGCGGCGCTGCTGGGCGGGCTGCGCGCGACCGAGGCGGGCAGGCCGTTCACCTACTACGAGCTCGGCTGCGGCAACGGCCGCTCCACGGCGCTGCACGCGGCGTGCAACCCGCACGGGCGCTTCTTCGGCATCGACTTCAATCCGCTGCACGTGCGCAACGCGCGCGAAATCGCGCAGGGCGCGGGGCTCGCGAACGCGCAGTTCCTCGAGCACAGCTTCGCCGAGCTGCAGGGGCTCGAACTGCCCGAGGCCGACTTCGTCGCGCTGCACGGCGTGTACTCGTGGGTGAGCGCGGAGAACCGGCAGCACATCGTCGATTTCATCCGCCGCCGGCTCGCCCCGGGCGGGCTGGTGTACCTGAGCTACAACTGCCTTCCCGGTCTGGCGCAGGTGACGCCGCTGCAGCGCCTGCTGACCGCCCAGGGCGAGGCCGGCGCCGGTGCGCTGCCCGCCAGGGTGAAGCACGCGATCGAGTTCGCGCACCGGCTCGAGGCCGCGGGCGCCGATTATTTCCGCGGCAATCCGCTCGCCGCGCAGCGGCTCAAGGCGATGGACGCGCAGAACCCGAGCTACGTGGCGCACGAGTACTTCAACGCGAGCTGGAACCCGATGTACCACGCCGACGTGGCGCGCGAGCTGGCCGAGGCGAAGCTGTCCTACGCCGCCTCGGCGACCATGGTCGACAATTTCGACCAGTTCGTGCTGCGCCCGGAGCAGGCCAAGCTGCTGGCCGAGGCGGCAGACCGCACGATGGCTGAAACGATAAGGGACTACGCGCGCAACCGCGTGTTCAGGCGCGACGTGTTCGCGCGCGGCGCGCCCGAGGCGGACGGCCCGGCGCGCGAGGCGCTGCTGGGCGCGACGCGCTTCGCGCTCGCGCGCCCGCGCTCGCTGTGCCGGCTCGACGCGAACCTGCCGGCGGGCAAGGTAACGCTGCAAAGCGAGGTGTACGGGCCGGTGCTCGACGCGCTGGCGCAGAGCCCTGCGACCTTCGACGAGCTCGCGCGCGCGCCGCAGGCGGCGGCGATCGAGCGCGCGCGGCTGCGCCAGGTGCTGTTCGGCCTGGTCGCCTTCGGCCACGTCGCGCCGGCGATGCCTGCCGGCGGCGAGGCGGAGCGGCGCGCCGCCAGCGAGCGCTACAACGACGCCGTGCTCGCCGGCGCGGTACAGGCGACCGACGGCGCGATGCTCGCCTCTCCGGTGCTGGGAAGCGGCGTGCCCGCGGGCTACCTCGACCTGCTGCTGCTTGCGGCGCGGCGCTCCGAGGCCGAGGCGGTCGAGCACGCCTGCGAGGCGATCGCTTCCGCGGGCAAGAAGCTGTTCAGGAGCGGCAAGCCGATCGAGGGCGAGAGCGCGGTGCGCGAAGCGGTCGCCGCGCGGGCGAAGGACTTCTTCTCCCAGGTGCTGCCTTTCATGCGCTACGCGGGCGTCGGCGCGCAGGCGACGGCGGAGGCCTGACCCGTGGCCGAGATCGCGGCACGCTTCCGCCCCTTCCTGCTGTACGCGGCGCTGTTCAGCTTGTTCACCAACCTGCTGCTGCTGGTGCCCGCGCTGTACATGCTGCAGGTCTACGACCGGGTGCTGACCAGCCGCAGCGGCGAGACGCTTATCCTGCTCAGTGCCGGCGCGGCGGCGGCGCTCGCAATGATGATGCTGCTCGACGTGCTGCGCACGCGCCTGCTCGCGATCGGCAGTCTGCTGCTCGACAAGTGGCTCGGGCCGGTGCTGCTGAAGAACCTGTTCTCGCGCTCGAGCGACGCCGCCGCGCAGCCCAACGGCCTGCGCGACGTCGAACTGCTGCGCGCCTTCCTCACCGGGCCGGGGGTGCTGTCGCTGATGGACGCGCCCTGGATGCTGGTGTTCGTGTGCGTGATCTACCTGTTTCATCCCTTGCTCGGCGCCGTGGCCGGCGGCGGCGCGCTCGCGCTGCTCGGCGTGACGGTGCTCAACGAGCGCCTGATGCGCAAGCCCCTGGGCGGCCTGCAGCAGCAGGCGCGCGCGAACGCGCACTACGTCGACCTCGGCCTGCGCAATGCCGAGGCGGTGACCGCGATGGGCATGACCGGCGCGTTCACCCGCCGCTGGGAAGCGCGCAACGACCGCGTGCTCGAGCTGCAGCGCGCGGCGAGCCGCCGCTCCTCGCTCATGAGCTCGTTCACCAAGCTGCTGCGCCAGCTGCTGCAGATCGGCATGCTCGGCGCCGGGGCCTACCTGGTGATCGAGCGCCACGTCAGCGGGGGCGTGATGCTCGCCGCGACCGTGCTGCTCGGGCGCGCGCTCGCGCCGGTGGAGCTGATGATCGCGGGCTGGAAGAGCCTGGTCGACGCGCGCGGCGCGCTGCGCCGGCTCGACGCGATGCTCGAGCGCCGCGCCGGCGAGGCGCCGCCGACCGAGCTTCCGGCGCCCGCGGGGCGGGTGAGCTTCGAGCGCGTGGTGTTCGCGGTCGGCGCGGAGGCGAAGCCGATCCTCAAGGGCGTGTCGTTCGAGCTCGCCGCGGGCGAGGCGCTCGGCATCATCGGCCCGACCGCCTCGGGCAAGTCGACGCTCGCGCGGCTCATGGTCGGAGTCTGGCGCCCGGCCTCGGGCAGCGTGCGGCTGGACGGCGCGGACCTTTCGGGCTGGCCTTCCGAGCGGCTCGGGCCCTACGTCGGCTACCTGCCGCAGGACGCCGAGCTGCTCGCCGGCACGGTGGCGGAGAACATCGCGCGCCTGGGCGAAATCGACTCCGAAGCGGTGGTCGCGGCGGCGCAGCGCGCGCATGCGCACGAGATGATCCTGCGCCTGCCCGAGGGCTACGACACCCAGGTGGGCGAGGGCGGCGCGGCGCTCGCCGGCGGGCAGCGCCAGCGCATCGCGCTCGCGCGCGCCCTCTACCGCGCGCCGCGCCTGGTGGTGCTCGACGAGCCGAATGCGGATCTCGACGCGGAAGGGCAGGAGGCGCTCGCCGCGACGCTGCGCGACCTGCGCCAGGCGCGCGCCACGCTGGTCGTGATCACCCACCGGCCGTCGCTGCTGGTCGCCTGCCGCGCGGACCGGATCCTGGTGCTCAACCAGGGCGTAGTCGAGATGCTCGGGCCGCTGGCGGAAGTGATGGCGCGCGTCGCGCGCACCACGCCCGCGCCGAATCTCGCGGTCGCGGGCCAGATCGGCCCGCGCGCGGAGGGCTGAGATGAGCGCGCTCGCGCATCCCGTTCCCGGTCCCGCGGCGCGCTACGCGGCGGAAGGGCGGCGCATCGTGCGCCTCGGGCTCGCGGTGCTCGTGCTGCTGGTGTTCGGCGCCGGGAGCTGGCTCGTGTTCGCGCCGCTCTCGGGCGCGGTGATCGCCCCGGCGCAGGTCACGATCGACATGAACCGCAAGACGGTGCAGCACCAGGAAGGCGGCATCGTGAAGCAGATCCTGGTGCGCGACGGCTCGCACGTGCGCGCCGGCCAGGTGCTGCTGGTGCTGGACGACGTGCGCGTCGACGCTTCGAGCGAGCTGCTGCGCACCCAGATCGACGGCGAGCTCGCGAAGTCGGCGCGCCTGGAAGCCGAGCGCGCGCTCGAGCCCGAGGCGCATTTCCCGGCCGAGCTCGCCGCGCGCGCCTCCGAACCGCGCCTGAATGAGCTGATGCAGCGCGAGAACGCGGTGCTCGTCACCCGCCGCGCGCTGCTCGACGGCCAGATCGGCCTGCTGCGCGACCAGATCCGCGAGACCAAGCGCGAGGCGGCGGCGCTCGCGGACCAGATCAAGGCCGAGGAGCGCGGGCTGAAGTGGCAGCGCCAGGAGCTCGAGGCCAACCGCTCGCTGGCGAAGCAGGGCTTCATGAGCGCCACCCGGCTGCTGTCGTTCGAGCGCGCGGTGGCCGACTACGAGTCGCGCCAGGCCGAGCACCAGGCCGAGCTCGCCAAGACGCGCCAGCGCCAGGGCGATTTCGAGCTGCGCATCGTGTCGCTGCGCAACGATTACGTGCAGCAGGCGACCAGCGAGCTGAAGGACACCACGGCGCATATCTACGACCTGCGCGAGCGGCTGCGCCCGACGCTCGACGCCGCGCAACGCCAGCGCGTGGTCGCGCCGGTGGCGGGCGAGGTGGTCGACCTGCGGGTGAGCACCATCGGCGCGGTGATCGCGCCGCGCGAGCCGCTGCTCGACATCGTGCCCGAGAACCCGGATCTCAGCGTCGAGGCGCGCATGCGCCCGGAGGACATCCTGTACGTCAAGGCGGGCCGCGCGGCCGACGTGCGGCTCACCGCGTACAAGGCGCGCACCACGCCCGTGGTGCAGGGGGAGGTGGTCTACGTCTCGCCCGACCGGTTGATCGATCCCGCGACGCACGCGAGCTACTACCTGGTGCGCGTGAAATTGACGCGCGAAGCGCTCAAGGCGGCGGGCGACCTCGAGCTGCAGGCCGGCATGCCGGCGGAGGTCTTCATCCGCACCCACGCGCGCACGCCGCTGCAGTACCTGCTCGAGCCCATCACCGGGTTCCTGGAGCGCTCTTTCCGAGAGCCCTGAGCTCGTCCAGCAGCGCCGACGGGAGCTCGACGCCGTGCGCGAGCGAGCGCTCGCGGCGCGCGAGCTCGCGCTCGCCCGGCAGCAGCACCGGCTCGGCCGGGTCGGCGGCGGGCGTGTCCTTGATCAGCTCGCGGAAGCGCGCCATCGCCGCGGCGTAGGCCTCGCGCCCGATCAGGCGCGCGGGGTCGATCAGGACGAAGAAATGCCCGGTGCCCTGCGCTTCGGTGGCGTTGTCGACCCAGGTCACGACGTCGGTCAGGAAGCGCGCGCCCGAGAGCACGCCCGAAAGGACGTCGACCGCCATCGACAGGCCCGAGCCCTTGTGCGCGCCGAACGGCAGCAGCAAGCCCGCGAGCGCCGCGGCCGGGTCGGTCGTGGGGCGGCCGTCCTTGTCGGCGGCCCAGCCCTCGGGGATGGCGCGGCCGGCCTTGAGCGCGGCGCGGATCTTGCCGCGTGCGGCGACGCTCATCGCCATATCGAGGATGAAATGCGCGCCGCCCGCGCCGGGCGCGGCGACGCAGAACGGGTTGTTGCCCAGCCGCAGCGCCTTGCCGCCCCAGGGCGGCATGGTGGTCGAGGCATTGGTGCCCGCGAGCATCGCGAACCCCGCCTCGCAGGCGGCGCGGCCGTAGGGCGCGATGGCGCCGAAGTGGTTGCTCGCGCGGCAGCCGACGTAGGCGATCCCGGTCTCGCGCGCGATGTCGACGCCGGCCTCGAGCGCGCGCACGCCGACCACCGGGCCGAGCGCGTTCGCGCCGTCCACCAGCGCGAGCGACGGCGCGCGGCGCTCGAGCTTCGGCACCGCCTTCGCGTCGATGCCGCCGCCGCGCAGGCGGCGCGCGTAGTCGGGCACCCGCACCGCGCCGTGGGTCGAGATCCCCATCAGCTCGGCCTCGAGCAGCACGCGCACGCAGGCCGCCGCGTCCCCGGGGCGCGCGCCGGCGGCGGTGAGCGCCGCGGCGCACAGGGCCTCGAGCGAGGCGTAGTCGATGGTTTCGATTTCCATGGTGGCGTGCGGCGGCGGTTGGGGGCACCATTGTAAGGACGATGTCCACGCTACGCCTGTTCCTTGGGAGCCTTTTCGTCGCGGCGCAGGCGGCGCACGCGCAAGGGGGCGGCGTCGCGACTCTGCAGCTTGGCTCGAGCGCTTTCTCGGACGGCGGCGCGATCCCGCGCGGCTACACCTGCGAGGGGCACGACGTCTCGCCGCCGCTCGCCTGGTCGGGCGTGCCGCCGGGGACGCGCTCGCTCGCCCTGATCGTCGACGACCCGGACGCGCCGGATCCCGTGGCCCCGAGGATGACCTGGGTGCACTGGGTGATGTACGACATCCCGCCCGCCGCGGGGCATCTCGCCGAGGGCGCCGCGGCGCCGGCGGGAGCGAAGGAAGGCCCGAACGACTGGGGCCGCGCCGGCTGGGGCGGTCCCTGCCCGCCGATCGGGCGCCACCGCTACTTCTTCAAGCTATATGCTCTCGACACCGTGCTCGGCCTCGAGCGCGCGGAGAAGGCGCAGCTCGATGCCGCGATGCGCGGCCACGTCGTCGCCGAGGCGAAGCTGATCGGCACCTATCAGAAACATCGTTAGTCAATCGGAGAGGAAACCAAGATGGCAAAGGCTTACTGGATCACCTGCTACCGCGCGATCAACAACCAGGACAAGCTGCAGGCCTACGCGAAGATCGCCGGGCCGGCGATCGCCGCCGCGGGCGGCAAGTTCCTGGTGCGCAGCCCGGCGGTCAAGGTCTACGAGCACGGACTCGCGCAGCGCACCGTGATCACCGAGTGGGACAGCGTGCAGGCGGCGATCGCCGGGCACGACAGCGCCGGTTACCAGGAGGCGCTGCGCGTGCTGGGCGACGCGGCCGAGCGCGACGTGCGCATCGTCGAAGGCGTATGAGCCTTTCGCCTGCCGCGCCGCGGCGCCACCTGCACACCCGCACCATCCGCTGCGAGGGCTACGAGCGCGACGACGGGCTGTTCGACATCGAGGCGAGCATCGTCGACCAGAAGACCTACGCGGTCGAGGAGCCCTACCGCGGGCGGCGCGAGGCGGGCATGCACGTGCACGACATGCGGCTCAGGCTGACCCTGGACCGCGGGATGACGGTGCGCGCGATCGAGGTCGCGACCAACGAGGCGCCCTACGATCCGTGCTTCACCGTCGCGCCGGCGTTCGAGCGCCTGGTCGGCGCCAAGGTCGGCGGCGGCTGGCGGCGCGCGGTGCAGGACGCGGTCGGCGGGACGAAGGGCTGCACCCACCTGAAGGAGCTGCTGATGCCGGCGGCGACGGTGGCGTTCCAGACCATCGGCAGCTGGCCCGAAGCGGGCAAGGTCGCGACCGAGGCCGCGCCCGACCAGTCGCGCAAGAAGCCCTACTTCATCGACGGCTGCAAGGCCTGGGCGGCGGACGGGCCGGTGGTCGAGCGGCTGTTTCCGCTGCACTTCCGGGCGAAGAAATGAAGCGCCTCGCACTCGCCGCCGCGCTCGCGCTCGGCGCCACGACCGCGTCCGCCGCCGACTGGGTCGGGCGCATCAAGGCAGCGGCCGCGCCGCATGAGGAGATCGTGCAGGTCGCGGTGCGAAGCGGCGTCGACGAGCCGGTGCTGCTGTCGATGGCGTCGGCGGAGCAGAAGCCCAAGCGGATCGTGATGCTCTTTCCCGGGGACGACGGGGTCATGCAGATCCAGCACAAAGGCGGCGGCACGTGGTTCAAGCTTCTCGGCAACTATCTGATCCGCATCCGCGCCCGGTTCGTCGACGCCGAGGACATCGCGGTCTCGGTCGACATGCCGGCCGACCAGTACTGCTGCGCCAACGACCGCTTCCGCCTCGACGAGCAGCACGCGGCCGACGTCGGCGCGATCATCGCCGCGCTCGCGACGCGCTTTCCGGGCGCCGAGTTCTACCTCGTCGGCACCAGCAGGGGAACCGTCTCGGCCGCCGCGCTCGGCGCGAGGCTCGGACCCAAGGTCGCCGGCGTCGTGCTCACTTCGAGCGTGACGGCCGAGTCGCGCGCCGGACCGGGGCTGTCGCGTTTCGATTTCGGCACGCTCAAGGTCCCGGTCCTGCTCGTTCACCACAAGTTCGACTCGTGCCACGTGACGCCGTACTTCGCGGTGGAGAGAATCGCGCAGCAGAACCACTTCCCGCTCGTCACCGTTACCGGCTCGGAGGGTGCGCACGGCGACGACTGCCAGGCCTTCAGCCACCACGGCTACGCCGGGCGCGAGAATCAGGTGGCCGCCGCGATCATGCAGTGGGTGAAGACGCGCGCGGTCGCGCCGACCATCGAGTAGAAGAGCGTCCCTGACCGCGGTTTCGACTGTCGCCGCGCGGCGTCACCTGCGCAAGTGCGGCTTTCGCGGGCGGTGTAGATTGGGGCATGGTCTTCTGGCAGTGGATTCCGGCGGCATGCATCGGCCTGGCGTTCGTTGCCACCCTGGCGGTGCTCGGCGTGTGGCGCCGGCGCGCGGCGCGTGCGGTGGCGCGCAACCCGCTCGCCCACGCGCTGCTGCGCAGCCCGGGCGAGTCGCTGCGCGCGCGCATGGCGGCGGCGACGCTCGACGCCGCCGAGTACGCCGCGTTCGCGCTGTTCGCGCTGCCGCTCGCGGCCGCGCTGCTCGCGGCGCAATGGTCGGCCGAGGCCCGGCTGCCCGAGCGTGATGCGCTCGCTGCGCTCGCCGGCGCGGGACTGCTGCTGCAAATCTGGCTCGCGTGGCGGCTGTGGCGCGCGTTGGGGCGTGCGCGTGAGCTTGCGCTCGGCTACGAGGCCGAAGTCGCCGCCGGGCAGGAGCTCGAGCGGCTCGCGCCGCTGGGCTACCGCGTGTTCCACGACATGCCGGTCGCCGAGCGCGGCTTCAGCGTCGATCACGTGGTGGTGGGCCCGGCGGGCGTGTTCGCGATCGAGACCGAGGGCCGCGCGGCGCGCCGCGCGCGCGCCGACGGCGGCGAGTGGGAGGTGGCCTATGACGGCCAGAGCCTGCGCTTTCCCGGCTGGCGCGAGACGCGCCCGCTCGAGCAGGCGGTGACGCGCGCCGACTGGGTGCGCGCCTGGCTCTCGACCACGCTGGGCGAGGTGGTCCCGGTGCAGCCGCTGCTGGTGCTGCCGGGATGGAGCGTCAAGCGCACCGCAGTGTCCGGCATCCCGGTGCTCGCGGCGCGCCGCATCGAGCATTTCTTTGCCAAGCTCGCCCGCCAGCCGGCGATGAGCGAGGCCATGATCGAGCGCCTCGCGCAGCAGCTCGACCTGCGCTGCCGCAACGCGGCCTAGCGAAAATCGGGGTCAGACCACCATTTCAACCGAAATGGTGGTCTGACCCCGATTTTCACTTCGCGTCGGCGAGGACGAGGTCGGCGCCTCTTTCGGCGATCATGACGGTGGCGGCGTAGGTGTTGCCCGAGACGATCGAGGGCATGGCGGCGGCGTCGATCACGCGCAGCGCTTCGAGGCCCTTGACGCGCAGGCGCGGGTCGAGCGGCTGGTGCTCCCAGATGCCCATCGGGCAGCTGCCGACCGGGTGGTAGAGGGTCGAGCCGGTGCCGCGCGCGAACTCGACCAGCTGCTGCGGGCTGAGGACCTGCGAGCCGGGCCAGGTCTCGTGCTCGACGTAGCGCGCGAGCGGCTCGGTGGCGAAGGTCAGGCGCACGATGCGAACGCCCGCGACCAGCGCCGCGAGATCGCGCTCGTCGGCGAGGAAGTTGGGCTGGATCTCGGGCGAGGCGGTGGCGTCGGGCACCGCGAGCCGGACGTAGCCGCGGCTGTGCGGGCGCAGCTGCGCCACGCCGCAGGTCATTCCGCGCGCGCGCTCGAGCCGCGCCTGGCCCATCCTGGCCCCGTCGTAGCTCGCGGGCGCGAACAGCAGCTGCAGGTCGGCGCGCGGCGAGTCCTCGTGCGCCGGCACGAAGCCGTAGGCGTGCGCGACCGGAGCGGCGAGCAGGCCGCGCCGCGCGACGAGGTACTTCAGCACCTCGAGCGCGAGGCGGGCGCCGTGCGCGCGCTCGTTCAGCGAGCCCGCGCCGCGCACCCGCGCGGCGATGCGCACCGCGTAGTGGTCGGCGAGGCCCTGGCCGACCGAAGGCAGCGCGTGCAGCGGCTGGATGCCGAGCGCCTGCAGGTGCGCCGGGTCGCCGACGCCCGAGAGCTGCAGCAATTGCGGCGAGTTGATCGCGCCGGCGGCGAGGATCACCTCGCGTGCGGCGCGCACCACCCGCCGCGCGCCGCGCCAGCGGTAGGCGATGCCGGCCGCGCGCTTGCCCTCGAAGATGACGCGCACCGCATGCGCGCGCTTGCGCAGCGCGAGGTTCGGGCGCTTGAGCGCGGGCCGCAGGTAGGCGTCGGCCGCGCTCCAGCGCCGACCGTCCCTGATCAGGGCCTGGTAGTAGCCCGCGCCTTCCTGCTCGCCCGAGTTGTAGTCGGGGTTGCGCGCCACGCCCAGCGCGCCGAGCGTGCCGATGAAGGCCTCGCACAGGGGGTGGCGCAGGCGCGGCTCGCTCGCCTGCAGCCGCGCAGCGGCTCGCCGGAAGTAGGGCAGCACGTCGACCCAGCCCCAGCCGGTCGCGCCGGCGGTGACCCAGTCCTCGTAGTCCTGGGCCTGGCCGCAGACATAGAGGTGGCCGTTGATCGAGCTCGAGCCGCCGAGCACGCGCCCGCGCGGGCATGGGATGACGCGGTTGCCGGTGCCCGCCGCGGGCTGGTTGAGGTAGCGCCAGCCGAGCGACGGATCGAGCAGGGTGCGGCTGAACCCGGCCGGGATCCGGATCCAGAGCCGGCGGTCGCCGCCGCCCGCCTCGAGCAGCAGCACGCGGTGGCGGCCGGAGGCGCTCAGCCTGTCTGCGAGCACGCAGCCGGCCGCGCCTGCGCCGACGACGACGTAATCCCAGGTCTCGCCGGCCGCAGTGCTCACCGCGCGTGCGTCAGAAGGAGCGGTCTTCCCCCGGCTTCATCACGATCAGCTTGCCGGCGATATTGCGCTTGGCGAGCGCCGCCTTGAACTCCGCGGGCGTTCCCGCCAGCAGGCCGAAGGTGCCGAAGTGCATCGGGATCACGTGCGTCGGCTTGACCATCTGCGTCGCGAGCGCGGCCCCGATCGGATCCATGGTGAAGTAGCCGCCGATGCACGCCAGCATCACGTCGATGTGATGGAACACGGGGATCAGCTTCATGTCCTCGTACGCCGCGGTGTCGCCGGTGTGGTAGACGGTCGGCCCGCCCTTGATCATCAGCACGTAGCCGACCGGATTGCCGCTCGCGAGCGCGCCCGGCTGGCCGGGTCCGGGCGGCGGCAGCTGCGGCGCGGTCAGCTCCGAGCCGTGGATCGCGTTGACGATCATCACCTTGGCGCCCGCGGCGGGCAGGTCGATCGTGCCGCCGACGTTGCCGCCGGTCATGACCTGGTCCTTGGGAAAGCCGATCACCGTGACCAGGTTCGTCGCCAGCCCGTACGGGGCGAGCACCTTGGCGCCGGTTTTCTTGGCGATCTCGAGCGCGTCGCCGACGTGGTCGCGGTGGCCGTGGGTGATCAGGATGTAGTCGACCTTGCCCAGCTCGGCGATCGAGTTCTTGTCCGGGTTGGTCGGCACCGTCAGCCAGGGGTCGATCAGGATCACCCCGCCTGAAGGAGTATCGATCTTCCATGCCGCCTGGCCGTACCAGTGCAGCTTGGTCTGGCCCTTGCCCGCGTACGCCGCCGGGCTTACCAGCGCGCAGGCCAGCAGCAGCGCGCCGAGGGCGCGCAAAGTCGTCCGTAGCATCGTTCCCTCCTCCAGGTAGACATGAAACGGAGCGCAGAGCATACACATGCCGCCCAGCCTTGAACAGGCGGCGGCGGGTCTCAGTTGCGCGGCGCGCCGATCTCCAGCACCAGGCCGCTCGAGCCGGGCTTGACGCTCACGGGCACGGTCTCGATGTCGCCCGGCTGGCGCGTCGCGCCGCCGCTGGCGGACAGGCGCGCGAGCACTTGAATCTCGGCCGCGCCCGACAGCGTGCGGCCGGGCACCATCGCGTCGGCGTCGTCGAGACGGAACTTCGCCGGCAGCTCGGAAGCTTTGAAGCGCTTTGCCGCCAGCGGCGCGCCGCCGCCGGGCGCGCGGGCGAAGACGAACACCGTGTCGGAGGCATGGAGCGTATGCCGCAGCGGTTCCGCGATCGTCACGGTTCCTGCCACGAACCCTCCTCCCGCCCCACTTGCCTTCGCGCGCGCGGCGTCCCAGTCCGCCTGCAGCTTCGGGTCGTCGACCTTCAGTCGCGCGGCCTTCGCGAACGCGGCGTCGGCCTCGGCGTAGCGCCCGGTCCAGGCGTATGCGCGCGCGAGCAGCGCCCAGCCAGGCCCGTCGTTCGGCTCGCGCTCGAGGCGCGCGGCCAGCTTCGCCGTCATGGCGCCCATGTCGCCGCCCTCGTGCGGCTGCGCCTGCGCGCCGGAGGCAGGCAAGGGCGTCAGCGGCGCCGCGCTCGATTCGATCATGGGCTCCGTCTTCGGTCCAGATTGCGTGGCATAGATGGCCGCGCCAGCGAGCGATGCGCCGAGCGGCACCGCGAGCCAGAGCAGGCGGTCGCGGCGCGCGCCGCCGCCGGCCAGGAATCCCGCCAGCGACAGGGCGAGGAAGACGACGAATGCGAACAGAAAAGTTGTCATGCTGTGCAACCCATGATGTCTAGACCACGCGGAAATTCTTGAACTGCCACGGGTCCTCGTGGTCGACGTCCTCGGGGAACAGCAGCCCGCGGTCGACCAGCGGGGTCCACTGGCTGTAGGAGCCGGTCAGCTTGCCGAGATAGGGCGCGGCGATCTCGAGCACGCGCTCGTAATCGAGCTCATCGGGCTCGACCACCCCGCAGCGCGGGTTCTCGACCGCCCACACGATCCCGCCCAGGATCGCGCAGCACACCTGCAGGCTGGTGGCGTTGTTGTGCGGCGCGAGGCGCCGCGCATCCTGCACCGAGAGCTGCGAGCCGAACCAGTAGGCGCCCTTGGCGTGGCCCATCAGCAGCACCCCGAGCTCGTCCACGCCGTCCGTGATCTCGCGCATCAGCACGCGCTGGCGCTCCTGCAGCTTCCAGTTCTTGCCCGCCAGCTCGTGCACCGACAGCACCGCGTCGTCGCAGGGGTGGTAGGCGTAGTGCACCGTGGGCCGGTAGCGCAGCTTGGCGCCGGTCCTGAGCGTGAGGTAGTCCGAGATCGAGATCGACTCGCTGTGGGTGATGAGCAAGCCGTGGAACGGCCCTTCGAGGGGGGTCCAGGTTCGTACGCGGGTCGAGGCGCCCGGGCGGTTGAGGTAGATCGCGCAGCCCGAGCCGAAAGTGTGCCGCCCGCCGTCGTGCGGGAATTGCTTCTCGTGGCTGCCCCAGCCGAGCTCAGCGGGCTGGCAGCCCTCGCCGGCGAAGCCGTCCACGGACCAGGTGTTGACGAACTCGCCCTTGCGCTTGTCCGGCACCGCCTTTTGCGTGTCGCGCTCGGCGATGTGGATCACCTTGACGCCCAGCTTCTCGGCCAGCTCGGCCCACTTCTCGCGGCTGTTCGGGCGCGCCACGCGCAGCTTGGTGGCGCGCGCGACGTCGAGCAGCGCGCGCTTGACGAAGTGCGACACCAGCCCGGGGTTCGCGCCGTGCGTGAGCACCGCGGTGGGGCCGTGGCGGTGCTTCTTGTTGAGCGCCAGGGCCGCCTCGCGCAGGGCGTAGTTCGAGCGCTGCGAGGGCGACAGGCGGCGGTCGACGTAGCCGCCGGCCCAGGGCTCGATGCAGGTGTCCAGATAGAGCGCGCCCTTCGCCTGGCACAGCTCGATCAGGTTGACGCTCGAGACGTCGACCGAGACGTTGAGCAGGAAGTCGCCCGGCTTGAGGATCGGCTCGAGCACCGCGCGGATGTTGCCGCGGGTGAGCGGGTTGACCATGAAGGTCACGCCGTAGCGCGCCGCCTCGCGCGCGCCGCGCTCGTGGGCGGTGAGCACGATCACGTGCGAGCGCGCGATCTTGAGGTGGCGCAGCAGCAGCGGCAGCACGCCCTGGCCGACCGAGCCGAAGCCCACCATCACGAGCTTGCCCGGCATCCTGACGTGCTTGGTCGCGGGCACCGCCTTGCCCCCCTTCATCGCCCGCGGCCCTCGAAGCCGCGCACCAGCGCCGCGCGCGCGGTTCCGGCCTGCATCAGCAGCGCGAAGTCCGAGCCGGAAAGGATCAGCCGCGCGCCCATGCCGATGTGGCGCTCGAGCAGTTCCGGGCTGTACATGCCGCCCATGCCGGGGTGCTTGCCGTGCTTTCTGCACGCGGCGATCACCCTGGTGTAGGCGTCGGCCACGCGCGGGTCGTCGAACTTGCCCGGGATGCCCATTTCGAAGCTCAGGTCGTTGGTGCCGATCAGCAGCGCGTCGACGCCCGGCACCGCGGCGATCGCGTCCGCGTTCTCGACGCCCTGCGGCGACTCGATCATGACCACCACCAGCGTCTCGTCGTTCACCTGCTTCGCCGTCTCGCCCACCGGCTGCGGCGCGAAACCGGTGTGCGCCAGCGCGCCGCCCATCGAGCGCCGCCCCGCGGGCGGAAAGCGGCAGTGGTCGGCGACGCGCTGCGCCTGCTCGGGCGTGTCGATGTGCGGGAACACGATGCCCTGCGCGCCGTTGTCGAGCGCGCGCGAGGCGTGGTGGTGCTCCAGCCCCGGCACGCGCACCACCGGCGTGATCCCGACGGCGAGCGCCGCGGTCGATATCTGCGCCGCGGTATCGAGGTCCATCGAGCCGTGCTCGCAGTCGATGAACAGCCAGTCGAAGCCCGCGGTCCTGAACAGCTGCGCGCTGTCCACCGTGCGCGCCTGGCGCAGTCCCAGTCCGATCGCGAGCTTGCCTTCGCGCAGCTGGCGCTTGGCGTGATTGACGACTGCCGGCATGTCTCCTCCCTGAAACGGATGCGCAAAGCGCGGAGCATACCGGAGCCTGCGGTACTCTTGCGCGCATGCGCCTGGTCCTCGATACCAACGTCTGGCTCGACTGGCTGGTGTTCGACGACCCGGAGGCGGCGCCGCTCCGCGCCGCGGTGCAGCAGGGGCGCGCGCGCGTGTTCATCGACGCCGCCTGCGAGGCGGAGCTGGCGCGGGTGCTCGCCTATCCGCTGGGGCGGTTCAACCTGGACGCGGCGGCGCAGGCGGTCTGCCTCGCGGAATGCCGCCGGGTGGCGCAATCGGGCGCGGGCGCCGCGCCGCTCGCGTGCGTGTTGCCGTCCTGCCGCGACCCGGACGACCAGAAGTTTCTCGAGCTCGCGCGCGACTGCCGCGCCGATCTGCTGCTGACCAAGGATCGCGCGCTGCTCGAGCTCGCGCGGCGCACGCCGTTTCGCATCGTCACGCCGCGCGCCTGGGCCGCGCTCGCGGATTAGGGCCGCGCGGCCTCGCGCACGAGCGCCTCGCGCTCCTCGGTCGGCGGGTGCGAGGCGATGAACCCCGGCAAGCCGCGGCGGTGGCGGGCCACGGCGTCGGCCTGCAGCCGGCCGAGGATGAGCGCGAAGTTGCGCGGCGGGATGCCGGCCTTGCGCAGCAGGTCGATGCCGTAGCGGTCGGCTTCGCGCTCGTTGTCGCGCGAGTACTTGGCCTGCAGCAGCAGCACCGGCGCGGCGGCGGCGAGCGAGGTGGTCGAAGTCACGTCGCCGGTCACCCCGGCGATGATGAGCGCGGTCGCCGATCCCGCCAGCAGCCGCCGCATCACGTGCCGGTGCGCCACGTGGCCGAGCTCGTGCGCCAGCACCGCGAGCACCTCGGCGTCGCTGTGCGCGAGCGCGACCAGCTGGTCGGTGAGCACGATGGTTCCGCCCGGCAGCGCGAAGGCGTTCGGCCCGATTGCCGGGCTGGAACGAAACACGAGCTGGTGCGGGGGCAGGTCGCGCGCCGCCTGCGCCATGAGGGAGAACTTCGCGCTCAGGTCCGCGCTGCGCGCCGCGGGCAGGGTCGAAGGCTGCATCCAGTGGCGGTCCAGGGCGGCGAGGGTCTCGCGCCCGAGCACGCTCTCGGACGCGGGCGGGATGCGAAGCGCGATCTGCTCGGCCGCGGCGGGGACCCCGCGGTCGATCAGGACCCACAGCGCCGCGAGCACCAGACCGAGCGCGATCGCGGCGTAGGCGGGGCGCGACTCGAGGCGGTGCAGGAAGCGCGCGAAGCGCCCTTCGCGCGCGAGCGCGTCGAGGGCGTCGTTGTCTTCCAGCGCGCAGGCGCCGCCGCCGGGAAGGTAGATCCAGCGCGGCGCGTTGGCGACGCGCGGCGCGACCCGCACCTGGCGCGGGTCGAACCGCAGCTCGACGTCGCGCCCGACGAGCTTCAGCGCGCCGCCGCCGACCACGACGCTCACGTCGTGCCCGACCGAGCGCTGGCCGTCGAAATAGCGCGCGCGCAGGACGCTCACAGGCCGAGGTCGAGGTTGAAGAAGTCGCCCAGCTCCTGCCCGGTGGCGCCGACGCGCGCGAACTCCGGGTCCGCCTCGTGCACCATGCCGTCCTCGACCACGACCGCGAGGCAGCTGAGGCGGTACTTGAGCGTGCGCACGATCGCCCACGGGATCAGCAATCCGGCCGAGAAGATCACCGCGAAGATATTGCCGAAGTAGATGCCGATAAGCTTCTTCGCTTCCAGCGAGCTGGAAAAGCGCAGCCCCGGGCCGTAGGTTCCGTTCCACATCAGGTTGGTGGTGCGCGCCTGGAGGTAGCCGTAGACCACCGCGTACGCCGCGTACGCCGCGAGCACGGGCAGCACGACCGCGAGCGGGGCGAGCGAAGCGTGCGTGCGCAGGGACCAGACGCTCAGGAACGCGACCGCTCCCGCCGGAACCAGCAGCGCGACCTGCATCAGCAGGGCGCGCAGGTAGAGCCAGTAGAACGCGCGCGTCGACAGCTCGCAGCCGAAGCGGCTCGAGCCGAAGGCGTGGTGCGAGAGCACGAAGCGCTTCTGGCGCGCGACGTACCAGGGGTAGGCGAGGCCCGCCGTGAGGAAGGTCAACGCGAGCAGGCCGATGAACACGCGCGCGGCCTCGCCCGGGGCCCCGTTGAAGTGAAAGCGCAGCCCGCGCCAGGCGGAGTTGCGCGCGTTGAAGACGTACGCGCGCACGATGACCCACGGCACCGCCACCGCGGCCACGGCCCAGAACGCGAAGCGCGATGCCGGGTAGAGCTCGCGCGCGAGCGCATAGACGACCAGCGCGACCACCGCGACGAGGCGCCCCTTGAGGATCGCTTCGGGGCGCGCGAAGTAGTCGAACGTGTCGCCGTCGAGCCGGGTGTTGCCGTAGAGGTACTTCTTCTTGCGCACCTTCGCCCAGGCCGAATAGATGCCGAGCGTCAGCAGGCTGAACAGCAGATTGACGATCCAGACCCGGAAGTACTCGCCGCCGCTGCCGGTAAATTCGGGCCGCAGCGTGCGCGCTGCCGATTCGCTCTCCCCTTCAGCCATTCGTCGCCCTCGCCATCGCGGCCCCTCCCCGCGCCGGATTCCTCGCTTGCGGCGTGCGGGGGCATTGTAGCCCCTTGCGGTAAGGCGCCGGGGCGCGCACACTTTTCGAAAATACCTCCAAGGGAGGGGTGCGCATGACGACAGTCAGCCAGATTCTCAAGTCCAAGCCCGACCAGAACATCGCGACCACCACGCCCGAGACCTCGGTGTTCGACGCGATCAAGCAGATGGCCGATCACAACGTCGGCGCGCTGGTGGTGCTGGACGGCGAGACGATCGCCGGTGTGATCTCCGAGCGCGACTACGCGCGCAAGGTGGCGCTGCTGGGCCGCTCGTCCAATGGCACGCCGGTGCGCGACGTCATGACTTCGCCGGTCATGATCGTGCGGCCGGACCAGACCAACGAGGAGTGCATGGCGCTTATGACGCTGCACCGGCTGCGCCACCTGCCGGTGATGGACGGCGAGCGCATGGTCGGCGTGATCTCGATCGGCGACCTGGTGAAGGACATCATCTCCGAGCAGAAGGAGATCATCCAGCAGCTCGAGCACTACATCGCCGGCAATCTCGCCTGAGCGGGTCCTAGCGGCGGCGGAACGGGCGTGCCGCGCCGCGCGCCGCGGGCTCGTGGCCCGGGATGACGGCCACCCGCAGAGGGCTTCCCGTATAGCGCTCGATGTCGCGCACCAGGTGCTTTTCGCGGTGCGCGAGCAGCGTCAGCGCGATACCGGTGCGGCCGGCGCGCCCGGTGCGGCCGATGCGGTGGACGTAGTCCTCGGCCTGGCGCGGGGCGTCGAAGTTGATCACGTGGGTGATGCCTGGCACGTCGATGCCGCGCGCGGCGACGTCGGTCGCGACCAACACCCGCATGCGCCCGTCGCGCAGGTGCTGCAGGGTCGTGTTGCGCTCGCGCTGGCGCATGTCGCCGTGCAGCGCGCCGGCGGCGAAGCCCTGGCGCAGGAGCGAGCCCGAGAGCTCCTCGGCCGAGCGCTTGGTGGCGGTGAACACCAGCGCCTGCTTCAGGTCCACGTCGCGCAGGATCACGTCCAGCAGCCGGTTCTTGTGCGCCAGGTCGTCGGTGTAGAGCGCGCGCTGCTCGATCTTGGGCGAGCGCGCCGCGGAAGGGGCGATGTCGATGCGCTTGGCGTCGCGCGTCACGCGCCGCGCCAGGCGGCCGACCACGCCATCCAGCGTGGCCGAGAACAGCAGCGTCTGGCGCGCCGCCGGCACGCGCGCGACGATCGCGTCGATGTCTTCCTGGAAGCCCATGTCGAGCATGCGATCGGCCTCGTCGAGCACCAGCAGCTCGATACGGGCGAAGTCGATGCGGCCGCGCTCGAGGTGATCCTTCAGGCGCCCGGGGGTGGCGACGACGATGTCGACCGGGCGCGAGAGCTGCTTCAGCTGCAGGCCGTAGGACACGCCGCCGACCAGGCAGGCGGTGCGCAGGCGCTGGCGCGAGCCGTAGCCGTGGGTGGCCTTTTGCACCTGCAGCGCGAGCTCGCGCGTGGGCGCGAGCACCAGCACGCGCGGGCCGAGGCCGCCGCGCGGCGCGTCCGGCGCGCGCGAAGCGAGCAGGCGCTGCAGCGCGGGCAGCATGAAGGCGGCAGTCTTGCCGCTGCCGGTTTGCGAGGACACCAGCAGGTCGCCGCCGGCGAGCACCGCGGGGATCGCCGCGCGCTGCACGGCGGTGGGCTCGGTGTAGCCGAGCGCGGCGAGGGTTTCAACCAGGGACGGGTGCAGCCCGAGCGTCGAGAAGCTCATGGTCATTTCCTTTCGTGTCATCGGCGCCAACCTGAAGCCGCGATGCCAAACCGAAAGGAACGCTTTCGACGGGACTGCGAGAGGGGCGGGACAGCCAACAGTTGACCGCCCGGAGGCGGTGCTGCAATGCAGCAAGGGGCGCACTGTACGCGAAACTGGGGCAAACTGCGAGGACTTCGGAATTAGCCGGGGAGAAAGGCGTGGACACGACCCGATTCGAATCCGAGCTCAAGCGCGACGGCTTCCTCGAAGTCGAACAGAAAACCGTTGGCCCGAACGTGTCGGTCGAGGAGCACACTCACCCCTACGACGTGCGGGCGATGGTGCTGGAGGGCGAAGTGACGCTGCGCTTCGACGGCAAAACGCAGACCTGCCGCGCGGGCGATTCGCTCACCATGGCCGCGGGCTGCGCGCACAGCGAAAGCTACGGCCCGCAAGGCGTCACCTACCTCGTCGGGCGCCGCAAGAAGTAGGCTTTCTATTTGCGGAAGTCTTCGCGCTCGAGCAGCCAGGACGCGGCGAAGCCGAACACCAGGCCCCAGAAAGCGGCGCCGACGTTGAAGATCGGCACGTCGGCGACCGTGACGAGGAAGGTCACCAGCGCGCCGAAGGTGAACTTGCCGCTGAACGAGACCACGAACGAGGTCTGCAGCACGCGCAGCATCGCCAGCCCGGCCAGCGCGCCGATGAAAGGGCGCGGCGTGGCGAGCAGCAGGTGGGTGAAAAGCGGCGAGAGCAGCCCGAAGCCGAGCGCCAGCACGCCGACCAGGATGCCCGCGGTGTAGTGCCGCTTGCGCTCGCCGGAAGCGGTGATGATCGCGTTGACCGGGCCGGTGAGGCAGGTCGAGACGGCGCCGACACAGGCGGTGACGAGCGAGCCCAGGCCGCAAACCGTGGTGATGGCGTTGATCGGCGGCTCGTGGCCGGTGGCGCGCAGCACCGCGATGCCCTGGCCGTTCTGCACCACCAGCACCGTCACCGCGAGCGGCACCACCAGCTCCACCATCGCCTGCCAGGAGAATACGGGGCGATACAAGTTGGGGTGCGCGAAGGAAACCAGCACCGTGCCGTGCATATCGAAGCGCCCCAGCAACGCGACCATCACGCCGCCGACGATCATGGCGGCGATCAGCGGCGGCAGCCGGCGCCCCAGGCGCGGCATCGCGGCGAGCGCGAAGAAGGCGAGCGTCATCGGCGCGGCGATCCAGAACGCGTCGCGGATCGAGTACACCAAATCGAGGCCGAAGCGCAGGAACACGCCGGCGACCATTCCCATCACGATCGGCATCGGCACCGCGTCCATGCAGCGCTTGACCCAGCCCGAAAGCCCCAGCGCGAGCATCAGCACGCCGGTGGCGAGGTAGGCGCCGATCACCTGCTGGAAGCTCAGGTGCCCGAGCGCCGGCCCGACCAGCACGGCGCCGGGAATGGTCCAGAAGAACACCATCGGCTGGCGGTACCACCAGCACACCGCGATGCTCACCAGGCCGTTGAGAAAGAACGCGCCGAAGATCCACGACGCGAGGTCGGACTCCGACAGCCCGCCGCGGGTGCCGACCGCGAGGATGATCGCGACCGGCCCCGAGGCGGCGAAAATGAACGCCACCAGCCCGTTGACGGCGTAGATGCCGCCGAAGTCGGCGAGCACCCGGCGCAGCGACGGCGGCGAGGCGGTCGGCATTTCGAGCGGCATTGGGCCAGTTTACAATGACCGCGTTCCGAGCCGTCAGCGCGGGAGGCCGACCATGGCGAGAGTTTCGAACTGGGTTCCGCACGGGGTGATTCCCGCCGTGCTGCTGCCGTTCAACGAAGACCTGTCGATCGACGAAGCCTCGTACCGCGCGCACCTGAGGGACGTGTACGCGGTCGAAGGCATCGCCGCGATCACCACCAACGCGCATGCCTCCGAGGTTGCCTCGTGCAGCTTCGACGAGCAGCTGCGCGTGCTGGCGATCACCGTCGACGAAGTCGGCGCGCGGGTGCCGGTGGTCAACGGCGTGTACGCCGAGAACGCGCTCGAGGCGGCGCGCATCGCGAAGATGGCGCACGACGGCGGCGCCTCCGCGCTGCTGGTGTTTCCCCCGGGCGTATTCACCTTCGGCCAGCGCCCGGAGATGGCGGTCGAGCACTTCCGCCGCATCGCCGACGCCACCGACCTGCCGCTCATCCTGTTCCAGTACCCGCTCGCCGGCGGGCAGGGCTACCCGCTCGCCACGCTGCTCAAGATCTTCGACGCGGTACCGAGCGTGCGCGCGATCAAGGACTGGTGCTCCAACCCGCAGCTGCACGAGCGCCACGTGCGCGTGCTGCAGTCGAGGAGCCCGGCGGTCAACGTGCTCACCACCCACAGCGCCTGGCTGATGAGCTCGCTGGTGCTCGGCTGCGCCGGCCTGCTCTCGGGCAGCGGCTCGGTGATCGCGGACCTGCAGGCCCAGCTCTGGCGCGCGGTGCAGGCGAACGACCTGGCCGCCGCGCGGCGCGTCAACGACCGCATCTGGCCCACCGCCGAGGTGTTCTACAGCGAGCCCTCGGTCGACATGCACAACCGCATGAAAGAGGCGCTGGTGCTGCTGGGGAAACTCCCGCGCGCCGTCGTGCGCCCGCCGCTCGCGAAGCTGCCCGCCGCCGAGATCGAGCGCGTGCGCCACGCGCTGATCGACGCCGGCCTGCTCGGCGAGCGAACGAAGAAAGTCGCCTGAGGACTCGTCACGAGAGAACAGAAAGTGCCGCCTCAGCAAGACCGGGATCCATCGGCGCCGGACGAGCATCTTGGAAGAATCCTGACGCTCTTCCGGCAATTGGGGAGCCTCAATGTCCAGATGGACTTTGAACACTCGTTCAAAGTTGTTCGCGGCCATCTGTTCGCCAATCGATTCCTGCTCGGATTGAACCGTCGAGATACGGCAGGCGGCCTGGACGAACGGATCGCCTCGATATGCGAAAAGATCGGGATGCCGCAAAACCTGCTGGCGTCCTTCAAGCGAACCCTTCCCGATGCCAACCACGTCTATTTCGGCGTCGAAAAGGAAGAGCGAAGGCTGATGCTCAAGGCGTATCTGGAGTGTCGCGACAAGATCGAGCACGATATCGGCGAAGCCTCTGTTGCCGGACGATCGTTTCCGCTGTTTACGGGCTTCAAGTGGGACGCATCTTCGCCCGACCGGCAGGCAGTCACGCGCTACGCCTGGTATCCGTCGCTGACGGTGCCCGAAATACTCGAACGCTTGCGAACGACCATCGAGCCCGTCGGGCACAGCGGGCTGCTGGAAATGGCCCAGGGAATCGCCGTGCGGGCATCGGAGGCGATCGCCCAAAGCGACTTCCAGTATCTCGAAGTGAGCGAAGAGGGCAACCCGAGAAGATCGTTCGACATAAACATATACAAGTCGGGACTTCGATTGGCGGATCTGTTTCCGCCCTTATTGAGGGCCCTGCGGCACTATGCCGTTCCCGCCGACAGTTATGAGCCGCTTTACCAAAGGATCAAGAGCGAAAGATTCGGTCATCTGGCGGGCGGCGTCGACCGGGAAAGCAAGGATTTCATTACCGTTTACTATGGCGTGAAACAGATTCACAGCAGTCAACTCGGCTCGGCCACGATCGTTGCGGCGGACCGCCCCCCATTAGAGCGATGACGAGCAGACTCGAGTACACCGCGGCCGGAGACAGGTTCTTCGACTTCTGCCTGTGGGAATACGTGCCGATCGCTCCGTTCGAAAGCAAGCTGCGGGCGGCTTCCATGTTGTTCCATTCCTTCGATGTCACGGGCGTCGACCCGCGCATATACGAGCTCGTCGAGGCGATCAGGGATGGAATCGGCATTTCGAACGCCGTCTGGGGGATAAAGAAGCTGGGCGACGAAATCAGCTGGGAATTCTATTTCTACGACTACCGGCGGCGGGAGCGCGAAAGATCGATCACGAGGCTGCTGGACATCGTGCGCCCATTCGCCGACTGCTCGGTGCCGGTCAACGAAGACTTGCCCTACTTCATGTTCTCCATCGATATCGATGAGCGACTCGTTTCGGGAGCTAGGAATCTGGACGAGATCCACATGTACATCGGCAACACGGGCAGCACCGTGTCTTCCGGGATATGTTATTCGTTGAAGGAAGCGGCAACCCGGCTCGAGAATTTCTACTTCTTCTTCGACGCGAAAGAACAAATGGAAGAAATCGTCGGCAAGGCGGGCTGCTCCGCCTATTTCGACGATTCCCGGGCCAGCATCGACCAGATACTCTGGCCCGAGCTGCGCGACTGCAAAGTGATCGTGGTGGCCAACAAGCAGAACAACGACAGCGTCTATTTTTCCCGCATCAACGTCGACCAGCTCGTCTTGTTCCTCAGGCGGATGGGCTACCCGGCCGAGATATGCCGTTTCGTGGAGGATCGCCGATCCGATCTGGACCACCTGCTTTACGACGTGGGGTTCGATTACCGGATGGAGGGCGACAACCTGGTCATTCTGAAGAGCGGCTATTACGGCGTGTTCTGAGATTCAGCTGGCTTGGGCTTCGGCGGCGAGGAGCGGAAGGGGAGTGAGCTGGCTCTCTTGCCAGCCGAACTTCTGCACATAGGCCGTGTTCAGGCCCAGGCACTTCGCCGATCCGCAGGCTTCGCGGTGAACACATTGCCCGAATCCGTTGCGGTCGAACTCGGCCCAGAAGCGTCGATCGATGGAGAGCTCCGGCTGGTTGTTGTCCAGCGCGTCTCGGTCTTCCTGCAATAGGCATTCCGGGAAGTTCTTGACTTCCACCGCGCGTCCGGATTCCCGGGCCGCCGCAATCGCACGGCGCAAATACGGAACGACGTCCGTGTGGCAGGCGATCAGGTCCTTGTCGTCGGCCTCCTTCATCGGCCAGTAATTCCAGAAATCCATCTGCACCAGCCGCCGCAAGTGGCGCAGGCGATCGACGACCGCCGGCAATTGCCTGTAGCTTCGTTTGGTGACGACGGTATTGGTCAGGGTGACGACGTCCTCGAAGGCATCAAGGTTCTCGAGCCCTCTTATCGTCCGCTCGAATGAGCCGGGTACTTTCGTGATGGCATCGTGCGTGGCGGCGTCCGCCGCGGTCACGCTGACGAAGTATTCGTCCACTCCCGCCTCGACCAGCGCGCGGCAGTAATCGGTGTCCGCCAGCCGCATGCCGTGCGTCTGGATCCGAACGTGGTCGAAATTGTGCTGGCGGGCGCGCCGCGCGAGCTCCGGCAGGTCTTTTCGCAGCGTGACCTCGGACCCGGTCAGGATCAATCCCTTCCATTTGTTCGTCGATGCGTTGTGATCCAGCACCTGCTGGAAGGCATCCATCGATTCCGGTTGCAGCCAATCCATCGTGCCTTCGATCATGCAGTGCTCGCACTTGAGGTTGCAGCGAAAGTGCATCGTGAGCTCGATGTACTGCTTGTGGTCGAAATATCCCATGACACTTGGCCCCGGCTGAACCTTTAAGACAAGCACTACCATACGCGCACATCTGCCGCCTCTCAACCGGGGCGGCCGCGCGCTAACCGACCTTCAGCAGCTCGACTTCGAACAGCAGGATCGCGTTGGGCGGAATGACGCCGCCGGCGCCGCGCGCGCCGTAGCCGAGCGCGGGCGGAACGGTGAGCACGCGCGTGCCGCCCACTTTCATGCCCTGCACGCCCTCGTCCCAGCCCTTGATCACGTGGCCGGCGCCGAGCGGGAAGTCGAACGGGTCGCCGCGGTCCTTGCTCGAGTCGAACTTGCGGCCCTTGATCACGCCGTCGGTGAGCCAGCCGGTGTAGTGCACGGTGACGTGCTGGCCGGTGGTGGCGGCGGCGCCGCTGCCTTCGACCACTTCCTCGATCTTCAGACCGCTTGCGGTGGTGGTGGATGCCATAAGAGTCTCGCTTTTGATGAGGCAATCATTCTAGACTAGTGCCCATGAGCCGCAGCATCCTGGACCAGGACCATATCCACCCCGCGGTGCGCGACAAGGTCGCCGCGAACCACGCCGATTTCGTGCGCGAGGTGATCGATGCGATGGCGGCGAACGAGATCGTGGTGGTCGGCATGGCGCAGAACCCGTTCCCGAAGAAGGCGCGCCGGCTGCTCGACGAGGCGAAGCTCGAGTACAAGTACATCGGCCACGGCAGCTACCTCTCAGGCTGGCGGCGGCGCAACGCGCTCAAGATGTGGACCGGTTGGCCGACCTTCCCGATGGTGTTCGTGCGCGGCGTGCTGGTGGGCGGCGCGCAGGAGCTCGAGAAGCTGATGCTGCGCGGCGAGCTCGAGCGGATGCTCGGTCGCTAGGACGCGGCGGCCTTCGCCTTGGCTTCCAGCGCCTCCCAGCGCTCGAGGCCGGCGTGGAGCTGCGCTTCGATCTCGGCGGCGCGCGCCTGGTCGGTCCGGATCGCTTCGGACGCCTGGCGGTAGTAGTCCGGGCCGGCCATCTTCGCCGCCAGCGCGCGCTGCTCGGCCTCGAGCGCCTCCAGCCGAGCCGGCAGGAGCTCGAGCTCGCGACTTTCTTTGTAGCTCAATTTCGTCCGGGTACGGCCGGTTCGCGCCGGGATGGGAGTGGATTCCTTCTGTTCCGCAGTTTCCGGCCGCTGGCGCAGCCAGTCGCTGTAGCCGCCGACGTATTCGCGCCAGGCGCCGCCGCCCTCGGCGGCGAGGGTCTGGGTGACGACGTTGTCGAGGAAGGCGCGGTCGTGGCTCACCAGCAGCAGGGTGCCGGCGTAGTCCTGCAGCGCGGCCTCGAGCAGCTCGAGCGACTCGAGATCGAGGTCGTTGGTCGGCTCGTCCAGCACCAGCACGTTCGCCGGGCGCGCGAACAGGCGCGCCAGCAGCAGCCGGTTTCTCTCCCCGCCCGAGAGCATGCGCACCGGCGAGCTCGCCCGCCGCGGCGGGAACAGGAAGTCGCCGAGATAGGACAGCACGTGCTTTCGCGTCGCGCCGGTCTCGACCCAGTCCGAGCCGGGACTGACGGTTTCGGCCACCGTCTTGTCCGGATCGAGCTGCTCGCGCATCTGGTCGAAATAGGCCGGCGCCACGTTTACCCCCAGGCGCAGCGTGCCGGCGTCGGGTTCGAGCGCGCCGAGGATGATCCGGATCAGCGTGGTCTTGCCCGCGCCGTTGGGGCCGATCAGGCCCATGCGATCGCCGCGCCGGATGACCAGCGACAGGTCGCGCACGATCTCGCGCTCCCCGAAGCGCTTCGTGACGCCCTTGAGCTCGGCGACCAGCTTGCCGCTGCGCGCGCCGGCGTCGATCGAGAGCTTGACCTCGCCCAGGCGCTCGCGCCGCGCGGCGCGCTCCAGGCGCAGCCGCTCGAGCCTTCGCACGCGCCCCTCGTTGCGGGTGCGGCGCGCCTCGACGCCTTTCCTGATCCAGGCTTCCTCCTCGCGCCAGAACTTGTCGAACTTGCGATCGGTCGACTCCTCGGCCGCGGTCTCGTCCGCCTTGAGCCGCGCGTAGTCGGAGAAGTTGCCCGCGTAGGAGCGCAATGCGCCGCGGTCGAGCTCGACGATGCGGGTCGCGAAGCGGTCGAGGAACCAGCGGTCGTGGGTGACCACGATCGCCGCCGGCCCCTTCGCCAGCGCGGTCTCGAGCAGCGCGATGCCGTCGATGTCGAGGTGGTTGGTCGGCTCGTCCAGCATGACCAGGTCGGGCTCGAGCGCGAAGGCGAGCGCGAGCGCGGCGCGCTTCTTTTCGCCGCCCGAGGCTTCCCCGGGCGCGATCGCGCCGTCGGCGCCGAAGCGGTGCAGAAACTCGGTCAGGCGCGCCTCGGCGCGCCAGCGCTCGCGCTCGTCCCGGATCGCCTCCAGCGCGCCGCGCGCGGCGAGGCTCTCGCGCAGGCTCGCCGCGGGCGGCAGCGCGGGCTCCTGCTCGACCAGGGCCACGCGCAGGCCGTCGCGGCAGCGCAGCTCGCCGCCGTCGAGCTGGGCGCGGCCGGCGATCACCGCCAGCAGCGAGGACTTGCCGCTGCCGTTCCTGCCGATGAGCCCGATGCGCTCGCTTTCCTGCACCGAGAGCGAGGCGCCGTCCAGCAGCGGCAGCAGGCCGTAGGCGAGCTGCGCGTCGTCCAGGCTCAGGATCAGTCAGGCCGCCCAGCTGAAAGGCGCATAGTGACCGTTGTTGCCGCGCGCGGTCATGTCGAGCTCGAGACCGAAGCCGTGCACGTGCGTTTCGCTCGAGCGCGCGAGCGCGAGCCTGCGGCCCGCGGGATGCGAGGTGTTGTCCAGGTACAGCGGCTCGCCGTTGCCGGCGCGCGAGGCGACGCCCTCGATCGCGAACTCGAGCAGCCCCGGGATCGCGGCCGAGCGCTTGAGCCCGTCCATGCGGAACTCGATCGCGCGCATCTCGACGCCGCGGAAGTCGCTCACCAGGACGTCGCGGATGCGCGCCGGGATGCCGCCCGCCTGGCCGCTTGCGATCGCACCTAGCGCGTCGCGTTGCGCTGGGTTCGCTCTTTCGTCGATCACAACGCCGAGCACCCAGTTGCCGTCGGCCATCACCCTGCCCGAGCGGATGACGAGCGCGAACGCGAGGCCATCGAGCTTGACTTCGCCGAAGTGGCCGTTGCCGATGCGGTAGACCTGGAGCGAGGTGCACTGGTCATGCGTGACCGGCGCCTGCGGGTTGGTGTAGATGCAGGGGCACAGGTAGTCGCAGTTGCAGCTTTCCATGTACTCGCCGTCGATCTTCCACTTGGCATGCGGCATGACTTCGCTCCTAGAGGATCGCGAGGCTCGCGTTCCTGAGATCGGTGACCAGCATGTGCCCCGGCGTGTGGGTGATGCAAAGCGGCGGGCGCGCGTGGCGCACCGCCGACTGGGGCGTGACGCCGCAGGCCCAGAATACCGGCAGCTCGCCGTCCTTCACCTCGGTCGCGTCGCCTACCCAGGGCTTGCCCAGGTCCTCGATGCCGATCATTCCCGGCTTGCCGATGTGCACCGGCGCGCCGTGCACGTTGGGAAAGCGCGTGGTGATCTGCACCGCGCGGATCGCGTCGGCGGGGGTGAACGGGCGCATCGACACCACCATGGCGCCGCGGAACGGACCGGCGGGCGCGGTCTCGATGTTTGTCAGGTACATCGGCACGCCCTTGCCCCGGGCGATGTGGCGCAGCGGCACTCCGGCCTCGATCAGCGCTTCCTCGAACGAGAACGAGCAGCCGAGCACGAAGGCGACCAGGTCTGCGCGCCACAGCTCGCGGATGTCGGTCACGTCCTCGACCATTTCGCCGTCGCGGAACACGCGGTAGCTCGGCACGTCGCTGCGGATGTCCAGATCCTCTCCGAGCGTCGGCAGGCGCGGATCGCCCGGGTCCGAGGCCGCCAGCAGCGGGCAGGGCTTGGGGTTCCTCTGGCAGTAGACGAAGAAGTCGTCCGCGTACTCGCGCGGCAGGATGCAGACGTTGCCCTGCACGAAGCCGGGAGCCAGCCCCGCGGTGTGGGCGGCGTGCGCGCCGGCGCGGATCGCGTGCCGCACGGCGCGCGGGTCGGCGCGGTCGAAGACCTCGGCTCGGGCGGCTTGGGCGACTGCCATGCGGCGATGTTCCGCCCCCTTTGAACACGCGTCAACCCGCGCGGTTGACGCCCGTTGCGCGGGCGTTCTAAGCTGCGCGCGCGAATCCAAACCGGAGGAGAGACCCCAAAATGAAATCGATTTCGACCTGGGCGCCCGCGCTCGCCGCGGCGGCGCTGCTCGCCGGGCCGGCGCTCGGCGCCGACCTGCCGAAGACCAACGTCAAGGTCATCGGCTACTTCAGCAACCTGGCGCAGACCAAGCGCGTGGAGAAGCCGTTCTGGACCGAGAAGATCGAGAAGGACTCGGGCGGCGCGATCACCGCGGACTACAACAACATGGACGTGCTGGGGGTGAACGACTTCCAGATCCTGCACATGACTCAGCTGGGCGTGACCGACTTCGCCGCTTCCGACATCAGCAAGATGGCCGGCGAGGACCCGGTGTTCGAGGGCTGCGACCTGGCCGGCATCACGAACGACATCAAGACTGCGCGCAAGGCCTGCGAGGTGTGGAAGCCGGTAATGGCGGAGCACATGAAGGACAAGTTCAAGACCGGGCTGATGCTGCTCCATCCGAACCCCCCGATCGTGTTCTGGTGCCGCGACAAGATCACGGGCCTGTCCGACCTGAAGGGCAAGAAGGTGCGGGTGTTCAACAAGACCCAGACCGACTTCGTCAGCGCGGTGGGCGCCGAGACGGTGACGATGCCCTTCCCGTCGGTGGTGCCTGCGCTGCAGCGCGGGGTGGTCGACTGCGCGCTCACCGGGACGCTGTCCGGAAATACCGCCGGCTGGCCCGAGGTGTCGAAGTACCTGTTCCCGCTCGCGGTGGGCTGGTCGATCGCCTACGAAGGCGCGAACCTGAACAGCTGGGACAAGTTCCCGGCCTCGGTGCAGCAATTCTTCCTCAAGGAGTTCACGCAGCTCGAGAACGACATGTGGGCGATCGGCGCCCAGGCGACCGAGGAGGGCGTGAACTGCAACACCGGCAAGGGCAGCTGCACGCTGGGCAAGCCGGGCAGCATGACGCTGGTGAAGATCTCCAAGGCCGACGAGGCGCGCAAGAAGAAGCTGGTGCAGGACGTGGTGCTGGTCAAGTGGGGCAAGCGCTGCGGCAAGGCCTGCGCCGAAAAGTGGAATGAGACCGTCGGCAAGGTCGTGCACCTGAAGATTCCGCTCGACAAGCTCTGATCCGTGACTAGGCTGCTTCGGCTCGCGCGACTCGTCGCGCGGGCCGGCTGCTGGTTCGGCGGCGCGATGGTCGCCGGCGCCGCGTTCATGATCGCGATCGACGTGCTGTCGCGCAAGCTGTTCGGCATCCCGATCGGCGCCTCGAGCGAGGTGTCCGGCTACGTGCTGGCGATCGGCACCAGCTGGGCGCTCGCGCTGGCGCTGCTCGACCGGGCGCACGTGCGCATCGACTCGCTCTACGCCGTGCTGCCGGTTCGGCTCTGCGCCGTGCTCGACATGCTCGCGCTGGCCGCCTTCATGGTCTTCGCCGCCTTCACCACCTGGCAGGGCGGAAAGGTGCTCGCCAACTCGCTCGAAGTTCACGCGCATTCGCTCACGCCGCTGGAGACGCCGCTCGCGGTCCCGCAGGTGCTGTGGGTGGCCGGGTTCGCGCTGTTCTCCGCCGTGCTGCTGCTGCTGTTCGCGCGCGCGGCGCTGCTGCTCGCGCGCGGGCGCTGGGAGGACGTGCAGCGGCTGCTCGGCCCGCGCACCGCGCAGCAGGCGCTCGAAGAGGCGCTGCACGAGCAAGAGCGCTACCACGCGCAGGAGCGCCACAAGGCGCCGCAGGGCTGACGGGGGACGCGCTTGGTCTGGACCGCAATCATCGTCCTGCTCGCGATCCTGGCGCTGAGCATTCCGGTCGCCGCCGGGCTGCTGGTGCTGGGCCTGGTGCTCGACTATGCCTATTCGTTCCTGCCGCTGCGGCTGGCGATCGGCGAAATCACCTGGTCGACCTCGACCAACTTCATCCTGTTCGCGATCCCGCTGTTCATCCTGCTGGGGGAGATCCTGCTGCGCTCGGGCATCGCCGAGCGCATGTACGCCGCGATGACGCACTGGCTGTCGTGGCTGCCGGGCGGCCTGATGCACTCCAACATCGGCACCTGCACGCTGTTCGCGGCGGTGTCGGGCTCGAGCGTGGCCACGGCCGCGACCATCGGCACGGTGGCGGTGGAGCAGATCGACAAGTACGGCTACAACGAGCGGCTTTACCTCGGCACCATCGCCGCGGGCGGCACCATCGGCATCCTGATCCCGCCTTCGATCCCGATGATCGTCTACGGCGCGCTGACCGACACCTCGATCCCGCAGCTCTATCTCGCGGGAATCGTGCCGGGCGCTGTGTTGACCGCGCTGTTCATGCTGACGGTGATCGTCGCCTGCGTGGTGCGGCCGCGCTGGGGCGGGCACAAGGTCGATACGAACTGGCGCGCGCGCTGGCGCTCGCTGCCCGACCTGGTCCCGCCGCTGCTGATCTTCATCGTGGTGATCGGCTCGATCTACGGCGGCGTCGCGACGCCGACCGAGTCGGCCGGCCTCGGCGTGGTGGCCGCCTTCGGTCTGGCGGCCTGGCGCAGGCGCTTGTCGTGGGCGATGCTGCGCGACACTTTCGAGGGCACCATGAAGACCACCGCGATGATCATGGCGATCCTGATCGCGGCCTACTTCGTCAATTTCATCATCACCTCGATCGGCCTCTCGGGCAAGGTGATGAGCTACGTCACCGGCTTCGGGCTCTCGCCGACGGCCACCATCGTCGTGATCGTCCTGTTCTACCTCGTGCTCGGCATGTTCATGGAGTCGCTCTCGATGCTGGTGGCGACGGTGCCGATCATCACGCCGGTGGTCGCCGGCCTCGGTTTCGACCCGATCTGGTTCGGCGTGCTGATGATGCTTCTGATCGAGACCGCGCTCATCACCCCGCCGGTGGGCTTCAACCTGTTCGTGGTGCAGGGGGTGCGCTCGCGCGGCCAGATCTACGACGTGATCATCGGCTCGGCGCCGTTCGTGATCACGCTGATGCTGATGATCGCGCTCCTGATCGCCTTCCCGCAGATCGCGCTCTGGTTGCCCGCCAAGCTGTCCTAGGCCTGGAATCCGTACAGGCTGGCGGGATTGTCGGCCAGGATGCGCCGTTGCAGCGCCGGGTCGGGAATCCACTGCATGAGCTGGGCGAACATTCCCTCGTCGTCGGGCGAAACGGCCTTCGAGCGGATGTAGGGGTGCGGCCAGTCCGAGCCCCACAGCAGCCGGTCGGGGCGCGCGGCGACGAGCGCGCGCGCGAACGGCTCGACGTCGTCGAATGGCAGCGCGCTGCGCGAGGTGAGGCGATAGGGCGCGCTCAGCTTGACCCACCAGCGGCCGTGCTCGAGGCGCGCGAGAAAGGCGCGGAAAGCGGGATGGTCGGCGCCGAGCGCCGCGGGCAGGTAGCCGTAGTGGCCGAACACGACGTCCACCGGCAGGCGCGCGAGCGCGTCCTGCCAATCGTCCATCTCGTGCACGTGCGCCAGCAGCTCGACGTGCCAGCCGAGCGGCGCGATGCGCGCGGCGACGCGTTCGAGCTCGAGCGGAGAGGCGAACGGGTTGCCGCCCTTGTCGGCAAGGTTGACGCGGATGCCGCGCGCGCCCGCGGCGTGCAGGCGCTCGAGCTCGGCGTCGCTCACTCCGGAGCCCACCGCCACCACCGCGCGCAGGCGCTGCGGGTGCAGCGCGACCGCATCGAGGATCGCTCGATTGTCGACGCCGTAGACGCTCGGCTGCACCAGCACGCCGCGGCCGATGCCGAGCCTGGCGTGCAGCGCGAACCAGGCCTCGAGCGGCGCGTCGGGCGGGGTGTAGGCGCGAGCCGGGTTGTAGGGATATCTCTGCTGCGGCCCGAATACGTGGGCGTGGGTGTCGCAGAATACGCTGTTGCCGACGGTCATGAGGGGGAGCGATGAGCGAGCCGCAACGATTCTACGATACGCCGCCCTTCGCCTGGCCGCGTGTGCGCGCCGTCGGCTTGGACGCGCCGCGGCGCTGGCTGCGCATGGCGCTCGCCGACCTGCGCGCGGCGCCTGGAGCGAGCATGTTCTACGGCGCGGTGCTCGCGCTGATGGGCTTCGTGCTGACGCGCTATTCCGCCGGCGCGGTCGGGCTCGCGTTCGTCACCGGCTTCCTGCTGGTGGGTCCGTTCCTGGTGATCGGCCTGTACGACATCAGCCGGCGCCGCGAGCGGGGCGAGCCTGCGCGCCTCGCGCCGACGCTCGCCGCCTGGCGCGAGAACGCGCCCGCGATCGGCTTCTACGGGCTGATCCTGACGCTGTCGCTGGCGGTGTGGATCCGCGTCTCGGTGGTAGTGGTGGCGCTGTTCTTTCCCGACGGCGTTCCCAGCGCGGCGGATTTTTTCGCCCATCTCGCGCGCGAGCCCGAGGCCTGGCTGTTCGTGCTCGCCTACGTCGCCGCGGGAGCCGGCCTCGCGCTGCTGGTGTTCGCGACCTCGGCGGTGTCGTTGCCGATGCTGCTGGACCGCGGCAACATGGATGTCGTATCGGCCATGATCGTGAGCTTCAACGTGCTGCGGCTCAATTTCGCGCCGATGATGCTCTGGGCGGCGGCCATCGTCGCGCTGACCGTGCTCGGCTTCGCCACGTTCTACCTCGGCCTGGTGGTGATCCTGCCGCTGATCGGTCACGGCGCCTGGCACGCCTACCGCGAGACGGTGGAGCCCGTCCAGACGCTCTAGCTGCCCGCGACGGTATCGTTGCCTTGGATCAACACGCTCTCCCAGCAGGCGGGCTAGCCTAATCCGAAGGGTAGATCCTAGCGGAGACGCCATGGACTCGTTATTTTTCGGGGGCGTGTTCGACCTGCCGTGGTGGGGCGACGCGCTCGTCGCGCTGGCGTTGACGCACGTCACGATCGTTTCCGTCACGGTCTTCCTGCATCGCCACCAGGCTCACCGCGCCCTCGATCTGCACCCGCTGGCGAGCCATTTCTTCCGCCTTTGGCTGTGGCTGACCACCGGGATGGTCACCCGCGAGTGGGCCGCGGTGCACCGCAAGCACCACGCCAAGTGCGACACCGCGGACGACCCGCACAGCCCGCAGGTGTACGGCATCAACCGCGTGCTCTGGCTCGGCGTGCTGCTCTACGTGAAGGAGGCGCGCAAGGCCGAGACGCTGGAGCGCTACGGCCACGGCACGCCGGACGACTGGCTCGAGCGCAACCTGTATTCCAGGTTCCAGGTGGTGGGGATCGTGCTGACGGGGGCGGCCGACGTGCTCTTGTTCGGCGTTGTGCCGGGCGGCTTGATCCTGCTGACCCAGGTGCTGTGGATTCCGTTCTGGGCCGCGGGCGTGATCAACGGCGTCGGCCACTACTTGGGCTACCGCAACTGGCCGACGCCGGACTGGAGCACCAATATCGTGCCTTGGGGCGTGCTGATCGGCGGCGAGGAGCTGCACAACAACCACCACGCGTTCCCGACCTCGGCCAAGCTCTCGTACAAGTGGTTCGAGTTCGATATCGGCTGGATGTACATCGTCATCCTGGAGGCGCTCGGGCTCGCACGGGTGAAGCACGTCGCGCCGACGCCGCACGTCGCGCCGCCCAAGCGGGCGATCGATCCGGCGAGCCTGCATGCGGTCATTGCCTATCGCTACGACGTGCTGGCGCGATACGCCGGAGCGCTCAGGCTCGCCTGGGCCGGCGAGCTGCGCAGGCTGCGCGAGCGCTCGCCCGAAGACGCGCGCATGTTCGCGCGCCTGGGGCGCTGGCTGGGGCGCGACGAGAAGACGCTGCGCGAGCCCGAGCGCAAGGCGATGGCCGAGGTGCTGCCGAAATCGCCCCCGCTGCAGACCATGGTATCGATGCGGCGCGAGCTTGCCGCGATTTGGGGGCGCTCAAGCGCCACGCGCGATCAGCTGGTGGCCCGCCTGCAGGACTGGTGCTGGCGCGCCGAGGCGAGCGGAATCGGTCCGCTGCGGGACCTCGCCGAACGCCTGCGCTCCTACGCCTGAGGCCGGTAACGCCCTGACGCAGCATCCCTTTTCCCGCTTCACTTGAATCCGGGGTGGGGCAGCGCCATCTAACGCCCATGAGATCGCGCGATTTGCACAGCCTGATGTGGGGCGAGGCCCTGTCTTTGCTCGAGCAGGCCGAGCGCCTGCAGCGCCAGTTTTTCCGCGTCGGCCCTTCCGCCGGCGCCAGAACCTGGGAGCCGCCGGCGGACCTGGTCGAGAGCAGCGAGTCGCTGCGGGTGCACGTTGCGCTGCCGGGCGTCGGCGCCGATTCCATCGCCATCGGCATCGAGCACGATGCGGTGACGATCTCCGCGCTGCGCGCGTTTCCCGCGGTGGAGGGCGGCGCGCGCATTCATCGTCTGGAAATTCCCTACGGGCGCTTCGAGCGCCGCATTGCGCTGCCCATGCACGCGCTCGAGCTCGCCGACAGAAGCTTCGCGAACGGGCTGCTCACGCTCACGTTCGCCAAACGCAAGGAGACCGCATGAATCTGTGGCCGAAGTCCCAGCAGATGCTCTCCGGCGAGGAGGGCGTGCCCACGGGCGTGCCCGCGCCCGAGCGCCAGCACGGCGCAGGCAAGCCGCTGCCCGAGGACGCGATCGCCCTCATCCCGATGAGGAACACGGTGCTGTTTCCCGGCGTCATCGCGCCCGTCACGATCGGGCGCGAGAGCTCGGTCGCCGCGGCTCAGGATTCGGCGAAGCGCGAGCGCCAGGTGGGCTTTCTGCTGCAACGTGACCCGACCAGGGACAAGGTCGGCCCGGACGACCTGCACTGGGTCGGCACCGCGGGCCAGATCGCGCGCTACGTCACCGCGCCAGACGGCGGGCACCACCTCGTGGTGCAGGGCCAGTCGCGCTTCCGCGTGCTCGAGTTCCTCGAGGACTGGCCGTTCCTCGCGGCGCGGGTGGCGATGATCGAGGAAGTGCAGGAATCCGGCCCCGAGCTCGAGGCGCGCTTCGTGCAGCTCAAGCAGCAGTCGGCGGAGGCGATCGAGCTGCTGCCGAACGCGCCCGAGGGTCTCGCCGCAGTGGTGCAGGGGATCGAGTCGCCCGGCGCGCTGGCGGACATGGTCGCGAACTTCCTCGACGTGAAGCCGGAGCAGAAGCAGGAGCTGCTCGAGGCCTTCAGCGTGCGCGCGCGCCTCGACAAGGTGCTCGCGCTGCTCGGCAACCGGGTCGAAATCCTGAGACTGTCGAAGGAGATCGGCGACCAGACGCGCAAGGCGTTCGACGAGCGCCAGCGCGAGCACGTGCTGCGCGAGCAGATGCGCCAGATCCAGAAGGAGCTGGGCGAGGGCGAAGACACGGCGGCAGAGATCGAGGAGCTGAAGAAGGCGCTCGACGAGGCGGGCATGCCCGAGGACGTGGCGAAGCACGCCAACAAGGAATTGAAGCGCCTGCAGCGCACGCAGGAAGGCGGCGGCGAGTACGGCATGCTGCGCACCTACCTGGAGTGGCTCACCGAGCTGCCCTGGCGCGCGGAGACTGCCAAGCCGATCGACATCGCCGAGGCGAGACGGGTCCTCGACGAGGACCACTTCGGCCTCGAAAAAGTGAAGCGCCGCATCCTCGAGCACCTCGCGGTGCGCAAGCTCAACCCCGAGGGCAAGAGCCCGATCCTGTGCTTCGTCGGCCCGCCGGGCGTGGGCAAGACCTCGCTCGGGCAGTCGATCGCGCGCGCCACGGGGCGCAAGTTCCAGCGCGTTGCGCTCGGCGGACTGCACGACGAGGCCGAGATCCGCGGCCACCGGCGCACCTACGTCGGCGCGCTGCCGGGCAACATCATCCAGGCGATCCGCCGCGCGGAATCGCGCACCACGGTGATGATGCTCGACGAGATCGACAAGGTCGGCGCGGGCGGCTTCCACGGCGACCCGTCCTCGGCGCTGCTCGAGGTGCTCGATCCGGAACAGAACTCGAAGTTCCGCGACAACTACCTTGGCGTCGATTTCGACCTGTCGAAGATGATGTTCATCGCCACCGCGAACGTGCTCGACACGATTCCGGGGCCGCTGCGCGACCGCATGGAGGTGATCCAGCTTCCGGGATACACCGAGGAGGAAAAGCTCGAGATCGCGCGCCGCTATCTGGTGAAGCGCCAGCTCGAGGCGAACGGCTTGAAGCCGGAGCAGGCCTCGCTGAGCGACGCCGCGCTGGCCGCCATCGTGCGCGACTACACGCGCGAAGCCGGGGTGAGGAACCTCGAGCGCGAGATCGGATCCGTGCTGCGCAACGTCGCGATGAGGATCGCCGAAGGCAAGGCGGATTCGGTGGCGCTGGACGCCGCCGACCTGCAGCCGATCCTCGGCGCGCGCAGGTTCGAGAGCGAGGCGGCGCTGATGACCGCGGTCCCCGGGGTCGCGACCGGGCTGGCTTGGACGCCCGTGGGGGGCGACATCCTGTTCATCGAGGCGAGCAAGGTCCCGGGCACGGGCAAGCTGATTCTCACCGGGCAGCTGGGTGAGGTGATGAAAGAGTCGGCGCAGGCCGCGCTGACCCTGGCCAAGGGCCGCTTCGCGGACGCGCTCGACAAGATCGACGTGCACATCCACGTTCCGGCCGGCGCGACGCCCAAGGACGGGCCCAGCGCCGGCGTGGCGATGTATCTCGCGCTGGTGTCGCTGCTGTCGGGCAGGGCGGTGAGGAGCGATGTCGCGATGACCGGCGAGATCTCGCTGCGCGGCCTGGTGCTGCCGATCGGCGGCGTGAAGGAAAAGGTGCTCGCGGCGCTGCGCGCCGGGATCCGTGCCGTGATGCTGCCGAAGCGCAACGAGAAGGACCTCGAGGACGTGCCGGCGGAAGCGCGCGCCAAGCTCGAGTTCGTG
The DNA here is from genome assembly GCA_963832685.1 of uncultured beta proteobacterium. Taxonomy (GTDB): domain Bacteria; phylum Pseudomonadota; class Gammaproteobacteria; order Burkholderiales; family SG8-39; genus DAHVFK01. The sequence continues at coordinate 362,422 of CAWHUZ010000014.1, read as the reverse complement.
CTGCTGGAGAGAGTCGAGGACGCGGTTCGCTATGCGATACCGGAGTTTCAGGAACCCGTCAGCGCCGACTCAGGCGTAAGACAGCGCACGGCCCTAGCATAGAGCTCGAAGCACGGCTCCCCCCTTTTCACCGTGCTTCAAGACGGACCGGCCCTCGCGGGTCGGTCCGTTTTTCTTTTGATCAGTCGCGCGCGGGAACGCGCTCGAGGTCGGCGAGCCATGCGTCGGCCACCCCGTCCGACGGTGCGCGCCAGTCGCCGCGCGGCGAGAGCGAGCCGCCGGAGCCGACCTTCGGCCCGTTGGGCAGCGCGCTGCGTTTGAACTGGCTGGTCTGGAAGAAGCGCTTGAGGAACACCGCGAGCCACTTGCGGATCTCGCCCAGGCGGTAGCCGTCCTTGCCGCGCCACGCGTTCCAGGCGAGAAACGCGACCTTGGACGGCGCATAGCCGAAGCGCAGCGTGTAGTAGAGGTGGAAGTCCTGCAGCGGGTAGGGGCCGATGGTCGCCTCGCTCAGTTGCGCCGGCTGGCCACGCCTGCTGCCGGGCACCAGTTCCGGGCTGATTTCGGTGGTGAGCACGCGCTCGAGCGTGCGCCCGACCGCGCGCTCGAACTGGCCCGACTTCGCCACCCAGCCGATCAGGTAGCGGATCAGCGTCTTGGGCACGCTCGCGTTCACGTTGTAGTGCGACATCTGGTCGCCGACGCCGTAGGTGCACCAGCCGAGCGCGAGCTCGGACAGGTCGCCGGTGCCGACCACGATCGCGCCGTGCATGTTCGCCAGGCGGAACAAGTGGCTGGTGCGCTCGCCGGCCTGCACGTTCTCGAACGTGATGTCGTAGACCTTGCGCCCGCGCGCGTAGGGATGGCGCAGGTCCTTGAGCATCTGCAGGCACGACGGGCGGATGTCGATCTCCTCGGCGCTCGCGCCGATCGCGCGCATCAGCTGCCAGGCCTGGCTGCGGGTGCGGGTCGAGGTGGCGAATCCCGGCATCGTGTAGGCGAGGATGTTGCGCCGCGGCAGCCCGAGCTCGTCCATCGCGCGCGCGCACACCAGCAGCGCCTGGGTCGAGTCGAGCCCGCCCGAGACCCCGATCACAAGCTTCTTGGTGCCGCTCGCGCGCATGCGCGTGGCGAGGCCCTGCACCTGGATGCGGTAAACCTCCTCGCAGCGCGCGTCGCGCGTCGCCGGGTCGCCCGGAACGTAGGGATAGCGCGCAACCTGGCGCGCCAGCGGCAGCCTGCCCTTGGGCAGCGCGAGCGAGAAGCCGATCTCGCGGAAGCGCGCCGCTTCGGCCTTGTGGCGCGCGAGCGACTGGCCGAAGGAGTTCTGCCGCATGCGGTCCGCGGCCAGCCGGTCGAGGTCGACATCCGCAATCGTCAGCCCGGGCTGGGTCGAGAAGCGCTGCGATTCGGCGAGCAGGGTGCCGTTCTCCCAGATCATGGCGTGGCCGTCCCAGGCGAGGTCGGTGGTCGACTCCCCCGGCCCCGAGGCGCTGAACATATAAGCGGCGAGGCAGCGCGCCGACTGGTTCGACGCCAGCTCGCTGCGGTACTCGTGCTTGCCGATCACGACGTTGGAAGCCGACAGGTTGGCGATCAGGGTCGCCCCGGCGAGCGCGGCGAAGGTCGACGGCGGCGCCGGCACCCAGAGGTCCTCGCAGATCTCGGCAAACAGCTTGAGTCGCGGCTGCTCCTCGAGTCGGAATACGAGGTCGGTTCCGAACGGCGCGCGCTGGCCGGCAAGGATGACTTCCCGGCGCAAACAGCTGTCGCCTGGAGTGAACTGGCGCAGCTCGTAGAACTCGCGGTAGTTCGGCAGGTAGGTCTTGGGCGCGACGCCGACTAGGCGGCCGCGGCACACCAGCGCGGCGCAATTGTAGAGCAGCCCGTCGATCTGCACCGGGAGGCCGACCAGCGCGGCGAGCGGCAGCGCGCGCGTGGCCCGCAGCAGGCCGGCGAGCGCCGCCTCGGAGGCGCCGATCAGCGCCTGCTGGTGGAACAGGTCGTCCGCGGTGTAGGAGGACAACCCCAGCTCGGGAAACACGCACACGATCGCCTTGCCGCGCGCGGCTTCGCGCATCAGCGCTAGCGTGCCGGCGGCGTTGAACGCCGGGTCGCCCACGCGCAGTGCGGGCGTGGCCACTGCGACGCGCGCGAAGCCGTGGCGGTAGAGGTTGAAGAAATCGTCCCGGGTGGCCATCGACGCCATTCTAGCCTACCCAGACTATGGTATCCTAAACCATATGATGCTGCTGTGGGAAAAGGTACTGCTGCGCGACGGCGCGCTGCTCGAGATCGAGCTCGCCGCCGATCTCGGCTACCGGCTTCGTTACGGCGGGCTGCGCGACGGCGCGCTGGTCGAGTACGCGAACCACCGCCGTCGCGTGCGCGGGCGCGAGCTGGCGTACGAATTCCGCTCGGTAGAGCAGCTGCGCTACGACTTCGAGCGCGATGTCGAGGCGGCCGGAGGGAGCCTTGGCGAAGGTGCTTGAGCTGCGCGTCGGCCCGCCGGGGGACGCGCTCGATCGCTTCGAGGCGGCGTGGAACCGCGCCGCCGACGGCGGGCGCGCGCCGTCGCTCGCAGTGCTCACCCTGCCCGACCTGCCGGCGCTGCTGAAGAACCTCACGCCCGCGCGCTGGCAGCTGCTCGAGCGCCTGCGTGCGGCGGGCCCGTTGTCGATCTACGAGCTCGCGCGGCGCCTCGGGCGCGACTACAAGAACGTGCATACTGACGTCAGGCGGCTCGCCGAGCTGGGGCTGGTCGAGCGGCGCGAGGACGCGCGCGTCGCGGTCGGCTGGGACCTGGTTCGCGGCGAGTTGCGCCTGGCGGACTGACGGGGAGGCGAAGGGCATGGCGAGCGAGAGCTGCGACGTTCTGTTCCGCAACGCAACGGTGATCGACGGCAGCGGCGCGCCGCGGCGCGCGGCCGACGTCGCGGTGCGCGGCGAACGCATCGCCGCGCTCGGCCGCCTCGAGGGCTGGCGTGCGGCGAGCGAGATCGACGCCTCGGACCGGGTGCTCGCGCCGGGCTTCATCGACGTTCACACGCACGACGACCGCCTGCTGCTGGCGCAGCCGCAGATGACGCCGAAGCTCAGCCAGGGCGTGACCACGGTGATCGGCGGCAACTGCGGCGTCAGTCTCGCGCCCCTGGTCGCCGACCGCGTTCCGCCGCCGCTCGACCTGCTCGACGCGGGGGGCTCCTATCGCTACCCGCGCTTCGCCGACTACCTCGAGGAGCTCGGCGCGCGTCCGGCGGCGCTCAACGCCGCGCTGCTGGTCGGGCACAGCACCCTGCGCGTGGCGACCATGGACCGGCTCGAGCGCGCGGCGACGAAGAGCGAGATCGCGCGCATGCGCGCGATCGTGGCCGAAAGCCTCGACGCGGGAGCGATCGGCCTGTCGACCGGATTGTTCTACGCGCCGGCCAGCGCCGCGCCGACCGAGGAGGTGATCGAGCTCTGCGCGCCGCTGCACGCGCGCGGCGCGCTCTACGTCACCCACATGCGCGACGAAGCCGACCACCTGCTCGAATCGCTCGATGAGACCTTTCGCATCGGGCGCGAGGCCGGGGTGCCGGCGTTCATCTCGCATCACAAGGCCGCGGGCGTGGCGAACCACGGCAAGACGCGCCAGAGCCTGGCGGCGATCGAGGCGGCGATGCGCGCCCAGCCGGTGGCCCTGGACGCCTATCCCTACGTCGCCTCCTCGACCGTGCTGCGCTGGGACATGGCCGAACGCGCATCGAAGACCGTGGTGACCTGGTCGAAGCCGCATCCCGAGCTCGCCGGCAAGGCGCTGGACGAGATCGCGCGCGCGCTGGGCTGCGAGCCCCAGGCGGCCGCAGCGAAGCTGCAGCCCGCCGGCGCGGTCTATTTCATGATGAGCGAGGACGACGTGCGCCGCGTGCTCGCCTTCGAGCACACGATGATCGGCTCGGACGGCTTGCCGCACGACGTCCACCCTCATCCGCGCCTGTGGGGCACCTTTCCGCGCGTGCTGGGCCACTACGCGCGCGACGAGGGCCTGTTCACGCTCGAGCGGGCGGTGCACAAGATGACCGGCCTGTCGGCGCGCAACTTCGGGCTCGAGGGACGGGGATTCGTCGTCGTTGGTGCCTACGCGGATCTGACATTGTTCGACGCCGCGCGGGTGCGCGATGCCGCCACCTTCGAGCAACCCGCGACGCCTGCGGAGGGCATCGAGCTAGTGATGGTCAACGGTCAGATCGCCTGGCGCGACGGACGCCCGACCGAAGCGCGCGCCGGCCGGGTGCTCAGGCGGCAGGCGGAGCGTCGAGATCGAGCGTCGTGACGCGGCGCAGCTCGCGGCGCACCGCGCCGTCGTCGAACGGGCGCCCGCGGTGCATGGTGGCACGGTTGTCCCAGATCACCAGGTCTCCGACGCGCCAGGCGTGGCGGTAAACGAACTGCGGCTGGGTGGCGTGCTCGATCAGGTCGCGCAAGAGCAGCCGCCCTTCGGGCAGCGGCCAGTCGATGACGCGCGAGGCGTGCGACGCGAGGTAGAGCGAGCGCCGGCCGGTGCGCGGATTGGTGCGAACCAGGGGATGGATCGCGCCCTTGAGCAGTTCCTCCTCGTCGGCGCTGAACTCGAAGCCCAGCGTCTGGCGCGAGTACGCGATCGAATGGTGCACCCGCAGGCCATCCAGCTTCGCGCGGGTCGCTTCGTCGAGCGCGTCGCAGGCCGCGCACATGTCGGCGAACTCGGTGTCCGCACCCACGGCCGGCACCACGCGCGCGTGCAGCATCGAATAGCGTCCCGGCGGGTCCTGGAACGACGCGTCGGTGTGCCACAGGCGGTTGCCGAGCGCGTACTGGCGCTTGCGGTCATCGCGCGCGAGGATCTCGTCATCGGCCCCCAGGTTGGAGATGTCGGTGAGCGCCTCGTTGCCGAGACGGCTCGCGCCGAGCGCCGCCGCCCCGGTCTTGGCGTGCAGCTTGCCGTCGAAGCGCTGCGCGAATGCGAGCTGCTCCTGGTCGTCGAAGGCCTGAGCGCGGAACACCAGCACCCGGAATTCGTCCATCCCGGCGCGGATCGCCTCGAGCGTCGCGCGATCCTCGACCCGGCGCAGGTCGATCGCGCCCGCTTCCGCGGCGAAGTGCGGATGCAGTCTTTTGAAGGTCAGAGCCATCTTGCTTTGCGGAAGCGGTACCAGAAGTAGCCGTCGATGATCGCCATCGCGCCGAGCGCGAGCGGGTAGCCGAAGCTCCACTGCAGCTCGGGCATGAGCTTGAAATTCATGCCGTAGATGCCGGCGATCAGCGTCGGCACGGCGACCAGCGCGGCGTAGGCCGCGAGCCGCTTGGTGACCTCGTTCTCCTGCAGCGAGATGAGCGAGACGTTCACGTTCATCGCCGTGGTCACCATGTCGCGGATCGAGTCGATGGTCGAATTCAGCCGCACCAGGTGGTCGTAGACATCGCGGAAGTACTCCCCCATGCCGGCGCACACGTGCGGTACCCGCCCGCCATAGAGCTTGCCCACCGCGTCGAGCAGCGGCCCGACGGCGTGCGTGAGCGTCATCAGGTCCTGCTTCAGCGCGTACAGCGACTCGATGCTGGCGCGCGACAGGCGGCCGCCGAAGATCTCCTGCTCGATGTTCTCGAGCTTGGTCTCGAGCGCGTCGAGTACCGGGAAATAGCGGTCGACCACCGCGTCCATCAGCGCGTAGAGCACGTAGCCCGCGCCGAAGCGCAGCAGCTCGGGCTCGCGCTCGAAGCGTCCGCGCACTTCCTGCAGGCCCTTGGGGGTATGGTCGCGCACCGACATGATGTAGTTCGCGCCGACGAACACGTTCAGCTCGCCGACGCCGAGCTCGCCGACGCCGAGCTCGCCGCCGTCGAACTCGACGGTGTGCAGCACAGCGAATACGGAGTCGCCGTATTCCTCGATCTTGGGCCGCTGATGGCCGTGGTGCGCGTCCTCGACTGCGAGCTGGTGCAGGCCGAATTCCTCCTGCATCTGGTGCAGCTCGGCCTCGTCGGGATCCTTCAACGCCACCCAGACGAAGCAGTCCGGGCGTGAGATGTAGGACTTGATCTCGTGCTGGTCGATGTCGGCGAGCTTCTTGCCGTCCTGATACGCGGCGCAATTGATCAGCATCCTGCAATCATAGCGCCATCGGCTAAAATCCAGTCTTTCCCCGCCCCAGGCCGCCGCCATGCCAGAGATCAGCCGCCGCGCCCGCAGCCTCGGCACCGAGAACGCCTTCGTCGTTCTGGCCGAGGTCAATGAGCTCGCCCGCCAGGGCAAGGACATCATCTCGTTCTGCATCGGCCAGCCGGACTTTCCGGCGCCGCTTAACGTGCAGGAGGCCGCGATCCGCGCCATCCGCGAGGGCAAGCACGGCTATACGCCGTCGGCGGGGATCGACGAGCTGCGCGAAGCGGCGGCGCGCTACCTCGCCCGCGTGCGCGGCGGGCTGCCGATCCGGCCCGCCGACGTGGTGGTGGCCGCGGGCGCCAAGCCGTTCATCGCCTACGCGATCCTGTCGGTGACCGATCACGGCGCGGGCGACGAGGTGATCTATCCCAACCCCGGCTTCCCGATCTACGAGTCGCAGATCCTCGCCAGCGGCGCGCGGCCGGTGCCGATCCACCTGCACGAGGCGCGCGGGTTCTCGTTCGATCCGGACGAGCTGGAACGGCTGATCACGCCGCGGACCAGGCTGCTGATCCTCAACTATCCGCACAACCCGACCGGCGGACTGCTTTCGCGCAAGGAGCTGGAGCAGATCGCGGTGATCCTGAAACGCCACCCCCAGGTCTGGATCTACGCGGACGAGATCTATTCGCGGCTCGTCTACGGCGACGCGTTCTTCTCCATTGCGCAGGTGCCGGGAATGCTCGAGCGCACGATCATCTCGGACGGTGCCTCAAAGACCTGGGCCATGACCGGCTGGCGCATCGGCTTCGCCGCCAATCCGGTGCTCGCGCCGCTGTTCACGCGCTGGATCACCAATACCGAGTCCTGCGCGTCGCAGATTTCGCAGTGGGCGGCGGTCGAGGCGATCAACGGGCCGCAGGACGCGGCCGAGGCGATGAAGACAAGCTTCCTCGCGCGGCGCGACCTGATCGTGCGCCTGCTGAACGAAGTCCCCGGCGTCAGCTGCCGGGTCCCGGGCGGCGCGTTCTACGTCTGGCCGAACGTGACCGAGGCCTGCCGCATGATCGGCGCGGCGGACTCGGAGGAATTCAGGAAGCGGCTGCTGAACGAGGCCGGCGTCGCGCTGCTGGCCGACATCCACTTCGGCATGCGCGTGCCGGGCGAGGGGCAGCACGTGCGCTTTTCCTATGCCGCCTCCAAGGAGGCGATCGAGAAGGGCGTCGCGCGCATGGCGGCGTTCATCCGCAAGAACACCCAGAAGGCGGCATGAGCGAGGTCTGGCGCCCGAGCGTCACGGTCGCGGCGGTGGTCGAGCGCGACGGCAGGTTCCTGTTCGTCGAGGAGATCGCCGACGGCCGGCGCGTGCTCAATCAGCCGGCGGGCCACCTCGACCCCGGCGAGTCCCTGATCGAGGCCTGCGTGCGCGAGACGCTGGAGGAGACCGCCTACGCGCTCGAGCCCGCGGCGCTGGTGGGCGTCTACCGCTGGCGCCACGAGACTTCGGACACGACCTTCCTGCGGTTCGCCTTCGCCGGCACGGCGACCGGGCCCGACTCCGATCGCGCGCTCGACAAGGAAATCGTCGCCACGCACTGGCTCACGCCAGCGGAGCTGGCGGCGAGGCGCGAGTTGCACCGCTCGCCGCTGGTGGCGCGCTGCGTCGCGGACTACCTCGCCGGAGCCCGCTTCCCGCTCGACGTGCTGTCGCGCGAATTCGCCTGAGGCACCGGAATGGCCGAGCGCGTGGTGGTCGGCATGTCGGGCGGCGTCGATTCCTCGGTCGCCGCGCTGCTGCTCAAGCGCGAGGGTTACGAGGTCGTCGGCCTGTTCATGAAGAACTGGGAGGACGACGACGACGACGAGTACTGCTCGACGCGCCAGGACCTGATCGACGCCGCCGCGGCGGCCGACGCGATAGGCGTCGAGCTGGAAGCGGTGAATTTCGCCGCCGAGTACAAGGACCGCGTATTCGCCGAGTTCCTGCGCGAGTACTCCGCCGGACGCACGCCCAATCCGGACGTGCTGTGCAACGCCGAGATCAAGTTCAAGGCCTTCCTCGATCACGCGCTGCGCCTCGGCGCGCACAGGATCGCCACCGGCCACTATGCCCGCACGCGCGCGACGCAAAGCGGCGTCGAGCTGCTGCGCGCTGCGGACGCGAACAAGGACCAGAGCTACTTCCTGCACCGCCTGAACCAGGCGCAGCTCGCGCGCGTGCTGTTTCCCGTCGGCCGGCTGAGGAAGCCGGAGGTGCGGCGCCTGGCGCTCGAGGCCGGGTTGCCCAACCACGCCAAGAAGGACTCGACCGGAATCTGCTTCATCGGCGAGCGCCCGTTCCGCGAGTTCCTCAACCGCTACCTGCCGAAAGAGCCGGGACCGGTCGCGACGCCCGAGGGCAGACGCATCGGCGAGCACATCGGGCTCGCTTTCTACACCATCGGCCAGCGCAGGGGCATCGGCCTGGGCGGCGCCAAGGGCGGCTCGGGCGAGGCCTGGTACGTCGCGGCCAAGGATCCCGCGAGCAACACGCTCACCGTGGTTCAGGGCCACGACCATCCGCTGCTGCTGCGCAGCTCGCTCGAGGCGCTGGACGCAAGCTGGGTGGCGGGCACGGCGCCGCCGCCGGCCTCGCGCCACGGCGCCAAGACCCGCTACCGCCAGGCCGATTCGGCTTGCACGCTGACGCGGGTCGAGGGCAGCGGGATTTCGGTGAGGTTCGACGCGCCGCAGTGGGCCGTCACGGCGGGGCAGTCGGTCGTGCTCTACGACGGCGAGCTGTGCCTGGGCGGCGCGATCATCGCCTAGGCGGGCGCAGGCCTTACTTGGGCGCCGTTTCCGCGAACGCGGCGCGTTCGCTCAGCTTGTCGTAATGGCGCGCAAGGTTGGCGTACTTCCCGCGCCAGTCGAGCGCGGGATGGCGGAACGCGAGCCAACCCAGGCAGCAGCCGAGCGCGATGTCGGCCAGCGTATAGCGGTCGCTGTGGCACCAGTTGCGCTCGCCCAGGTCGCGCGCCATTTGCGCAAGGCCGCGCTCGACTTTGCCGCGCTGACGCTCCATCCAGGCCGCGCTGCGCTCATTTTCCGGGCGCAGCGATTCCACCCGCAGCAGCACGCCCGCGTCGAGCACGCCGTCGGCCAGCGCCTCGCAGCGGCGCACCGCGACGCGCTCGCGGTTGTCTTCCGGGATGAGGCGGCTGATCGGGGAGACACTGTCGAGAAACTCGACAATGACGCGCGAGTCGTACAGGGGAACTCCGTCGTCAAGAAGCAGCGTCGGGATCTTGCCGAGTGGGTTGTAGCCATTAAGCGGCGTCTCGGCCGGCGTCACGTCGACCAGCTCGAGGTCGCAGTCGATGCGCTTTTCCGCGAGAACGACGCGCACCTTGCGCCCGTAGGGGCTGAGGAGCGAAACGAGGAGTTTCATGCCGGGAGTTCGTGGAGTGAGGGCGCGGATTATACCTGCCGGCGCCGCGATTCAACGCAATGCCCTGTCAATTCTGCGGCGCAGCGCCGGGATCACGTCGCGCTCGAACCATGGATTGTTCCTCAGCCAGAGCTTGTTGCGCGGGCTCGGGTGCGGCAGGGGGAAGAATTCGGGCAGATACTCGCGCCAGGCGCCGACCGTGGCGGCAAGGTTCTTCTTTCGCCGCTTGCCGAGGTAATAGGCCTGGGCGTGGCTGCCGACGAGCAAGGTCAGGCGCAGCGCGGGCAGCGCGGCGCGAAATCGCGGCTGCCAGGTCGGCGCGCACTCGGGCCGCGGCGGCAGGTCGCCGCCGCGGCCGGTTCCCGGATAGCAAAGTCCGGTGGCGACAATCGCGATCCGCGCCGTGTCGTAGAAGGCCGTGCGCCCGATGCCGAGCCAGGCGCGCAGCGTGTCGCCCGACGGGTCGTTCCACGAGATGCCGGTTTCGTGCACGCGGCGACCCGGCGCCTGGCCGACGATCAGCAGCCGGGCCCGCCGTCCGACGTGGAACACCGGCCGCGGCCCGAGCGGGAGCGCGTCGGCGCACAGCCTGCAGGCGCGCGCCTCGCGCGCGACTCGCGCAAGGGAAGGAGAGCCGGACATGAGCCTTATAATACGGCGTCAAAAACCCGCGACCGAGAAAGATGCCCTCACCGCTCGCCGCGCTGTCGCCGCTTGACGGCCGGTACGCCAAGACTGTTGATCCCTTGCGGGCGCACTTCAGCGAGCAGGCCCTGATACGCGCGCGCGTGACGATTGAGATCGCCTGGCTGCGGGCGATCGCGGCGGAACGCGGCATCCGCGAGCTGAAGCCTTTTTCGCGCCAGGCGGCGTCGGCCCTGCAACGCCTGGTCGCAGGATTTTCCGAGCGCGACGCCGAGCACATCAAGAACATCGAGGCCCAGACCAATCACGACGTGAAGGCGATCGAATACTGGCTCAGGGGCCGGTTGGGCGACAACGGCGAGGTCCGGCGCGCGCTCGAGTTCATCCATTTTGCCTGCACCTCCGAGGACATCAACAACCTCGCCTATGCGCTGATGCTGTCGGAGGCGCGCGACCAGGTGATGCTGCCCCGCCTGGGCGAGCTCGTCGCGGCGCTGCGCGCGCTCGCGCACCGGCACGCCGCGCTGCCGATGCTGTCGCGCACCCACGGCCAGCCCGCGTCCCCGACCACTCTCGGCAAGGAAATGGCGAATTTCGTGCACCGCTTGCGCCGCGCGCGCGACCGCATCGCCGGTGTTCGCGTACTGGGAAAGATCAACGGCGCGGTGGGGAACTACAACGCCCACGTCGTCGCCTATCCTGGCGTCGACTGGGAGCGGTTCTGCCGGCGCTTTGTCGAGCGCCTCGGGCTGGAGTTCAACCCATACACGATCCAGATCGAGCCGCACGATTCGTTCGCCGAGCTTTTCGACGCCTTTGCCGCCGCGAACACGGTGCTGCTCGACCTCAACCGCGATCTGTGGGGCTACATCTCGCTCGGCTACTTCCGCCAGCGGCCGAAGGCGGGCGAGGTGGGTTCGTCGACCATGCCGCACAAGGTCAATCCGATCGACTTCGAAAACTCGGAAGGCAACATCGGCGTGGCGAACGCGTTGCTGCGGCACCTCTCGGACAAGCTGCCTGTCTCGCGTTGGCAGCGCGACCTGTCGGACTCGACCGCGCTCAGGAATGCCGGCTGCGCGCTCGGGCACAGCCTGCTCGCCTACGCCGCCTGCCTGCGGGGGCTGGGCAAGCTCGAGGCCGACCCGGCGCGGCTCGCGGAGGACCTCGACGCCAACTGGGAGGTGCTCGCCGAACCGGTGCAGCAGGTGATGCGCCGCTACGGCGTGCCCGAAGCCTATGAGAAGCTCAAGGCCCTGACGCGCGGCAAGCGCCTGGGCCGGCGCCAGCTCGCGGCGTTCATCCGCAGGCTGCCGATTCCGGTGGCGGCGAAGAAGCGCTTGCTGGCGCTGACCCCGGCGCGCTACGTCGGCCTCGCGGCGAGCCTCGCGAGGAGAATCTGAGGCGCATTGAGACGGCCGCGCCGGGCGCTCAGACGACCGCGCCTTCGTGCTCGTCGCGGCGGTCTTTCTTGGACGGCTTGATGAACTGGGCGCGGGTGACCCGCAGCCACATCAGCAGCGGGCTCGCGACCAGAACCGAGGAATAGATTCCAAACAGGATACCGATGGTGAGCGCCAGCGCGAAGTAGTGCAGCGCCGGGCCGCCGAACAGGAGCATCGTCGTCACCATCGCCTGCGTGCTGCCGTGCGTGATGATGGTGCGCGAGATGGTCCCCGTGATCGCGGCGTCGATCACATCCGGCGTTGACGCCTTGCGCATCTTGCGGAAGTTCTCCCGTACCCGGTCGAACACGACTACCGACTCGTTGACCGAATAGCCGAGCACCGCAAGCACCGCGGCGAGCACCGGAAGGGAGAACTCCCACTGGAACAGCGCGAAGAAGCCCAGGATGATCACCACGTCGTGCAAGTTGGCGATGATCGCCGACAGGCCGAATTTCCATTCGAAGCGCAGCGCGAGGTAGAGCACGATGCCGATCGCCGTGACTATCAGCGCCAGGGCGCCGTACTGGGCCAGCTCTTCCCCCACCTGGGGGCCGACGAACTCGACCCGGCGCACCTCGGCGCTCTTGTCCTGGCCCTGGAGCTGCGCGGAGACCTTCTGCGACAGGTCCGAGGTCGACTGTCCCTTCTCGATCGGCATGCGCAGCAGCACGTCGCGCGACGAGCCGAAGTTCTGCACCTCGACCTTGTAGCCCGCCTTCTCCAGGGTGTGGCGGATGTTCTCGGTGTCGGCGCTGTCCTTGTAGTGCACCTCGATCAGCGTTCCGCCGGTGAACTCGATCGAGTAGTTGAGCCCCTTGGTGGCGAGGAAGAACACAGCGGCGAGAAAGGTGAGCAGCGATATGACGTTGAAGATCAACGCATACCGCATGAACGGAATGACGCGGCGGATCTTGAAGAATTCCATGGTGTGCTATCCCGCTCGCGTCATTTCCACGCCGTGTCGCCGATCGACAGCTTCGCGACGCGCCGGCGGTGGCCGTAGATGAGATTTACCATGCCGCGCGACACCGTTACCGCCGAGAACATCGAGGTCATGATGCCCAGGCAGTGCACCACGGCGAAGCCGCGCACCGGCCCCTGGCCGAAGATCAGCAGCGCGAGGCCGGCAATGAGGGTGGTGATGTTGGAGTCGAGAATGGTCCCCCACGCGCGCTCATAGCCGGACTTGATCGCCGCCTGGGGCGTCTGGCCGCCGCGGATCTCCTCGCGGATGCGCTCGTTGATCAGCACGTTGGCGTCGATCGCCATGCCCAGCGCCAGTGCGATTGCGGCGATGCCCGGCAGGGTGAGCGTCGCCTGCAGCATCGAAAGCAAAGCGACCAGGAACAGCAGGTTGCACGCAAGGGAGACCGCGGCGACAACCCCGAACAGCGCGTAATACACGGACATGAAGATGACGATCGCCGTGAAACCCCACTTCGTCGAATCGAAGCCCTTCTGGATGTTCTCTTTGCCCAGGCTCGGGCCCACGGTACGCTCTTCCACGATCTCCATCGGCGCGGCCAGCGAGCCCGCGCGGATCAGAAGAGACAGGTCGGCGGTTTCCGATGGGGAGAAGTTGCCGGTGATCTGGAAGCGGCTGCCGAACTCGCCTTGGATCCTCGCCACCGAAATCGCCTCCCCTTTGCCCTTCTCGAACAGCACGATCGCCATCAGGTGGCGCAGGTTCTCGCGCGTGATCTGGCGCATGATCGCGCCGCCGGCGTCGTTCAGCTGGACCGAGACCGCCGGCCGGTGGTCCTGGTCGAAAGTCGCCTGCGCGTCGGTGAACTGGTCGCCCGTGATGATCACCTGTTTCTTCACCGGGGTCATTTCAACGGTGCCGTCGCGGTGCCGCTCCGGAAAGATGTCGTCACCGATCTTGCTGCCGCCGCGCATCGCCTCCTCGTCCACCAATCGAACCTCGAGCGTTGCCGTGCGTCCGAGGATCTCTTTCGCCTTGGCGGTGTCCTGCACTCCGGGCAACTCCACGACCACGCGATCCGCGCCTTGCTGCTGGATGATCGGCTCGGCCACGCCGAGCTCGTTCACCCGGTTGTGGAGCGTGGTGATGTTCTGCTTGATCGCGCGTTCCTGGGTGGTCTTCGCGGCGGCCGGCTTGAACGTCGCGACCAGCAGCAGGTCCGATCCGTCCTCGCGCTCGGAGACCGAGAGATCGGGCTCCGTGTCCAGGATGCGCGCCTCCGCGCGCGTGCGCATCTCCGGATTGCTGAATCGGATCTTGATCGCGTCTCCTTCGCGCGCGATGCCATGGTAGCGAATGTCCTTGTCGCGCATGTCGCGCCGCAGCTCGCCCGTGATGCCTTCCAGTCGCTTGGTGAGGGCGGCCTGCATGTCGACCTGGAGCAGGAAATGCACGCCCCCGCGCAGATCCAGCCCGAGGTACATCGGCAGCGCATGGATCGCCGTAAGCCACGAGGGCGACGACGAGAGCAGGTTCAGGGCGACAACGTAGGACGCATTCGAAGGGTCCGGGTTGACGGTCTTGCTGATCAGGTCCTTCGCCTTGAGCTGCGTATCGGTGTCGGAGAACCGCACCCGCAGGCTGCTCGAGTCGAGCAGGGCTCCCGTATAGGGGATGCCTGCGGTGCTGAGCGCCGATTCGACGCGCGACATAACGGTGTCGTCGACCCTGATCGTCGCCTTCGAGCTGGAAATCTGTACCGCCGGCGACTCGCCGTAGAAGTTAGGCAGGGTGTAGAGAAACGCGACGACGACCGCGAGCCCGATCATCGCGTATTTCCAGACCGGAAAGCGATTCATCTTTCTATGCCCGGTCGCCTGCCTGCAGGCCGGTCACTGCAGCGACTTGATGGTGCCTTTGGGCAGCAGCGTCTGCACCGCGGCCTTCTGCACGTTGATTTCGGTGTTCGGGGCGATTTCGACCGTCATGTAGCCTTCGCCAAGCTTGGTGATCTTTCCGACCATGCCGCCCGAGGTCACGATTTCGTCGCCCTTCTGCAGGCCTTCGATCATCTGGCGCTGCTCTTTCGCGCGCTTCATCTGCGGGCGAATCATGAGAAAGTACAACAGCCCGAACATCAGCACGATCGGCAACAGGCCGAGGAAGCCGGATTGCCCCGAAGTGCCGCCCGAGGCTTGCGCGAAAGCGGAGGAGATCAGCACAGCTAACTCCTTGGGATAGCGGGAAAAGCCGCGAATTATAGCATTGGCTCGCGACGCGCCGCGAGAATGGCGGACGAGACCTGCGCGAGACGCCCGCTTGCGATGGCTTCGCGCAGCTCGCGCATCAGCGTCTGGTAGTAGTAGAGGTTGTGCAGCGTGTTCAAACGCGCCCCGAGTATCTCGTTCGTCCTCTGCAGGTGATGCAGGTAGGCGAGACTGAAGCGGCTGCAGGTGTAGCAGCCGCAGGTTTCGTCCAACGGCCGCGTGTCGTCGCGGTAGCGTGCATTGCGGATCTTCACGTCTCCGTGGCGTGTGAAGAGCCAGCCATTGCGCGCGTTGCGCGTGGGCAGCACGCAGTCGAACATGTCGATACCGCAGGAAACGGCCTCGACGATGTCCTCCGGCGTTCCCATCCCCATCAGGTAGCGCGGCCGCTCCGCAGGCAGGCGTGGCGCGATATGCGCGAGAATCCGGCTGCGGTCGTCCTTCGGCTCGCCGACCGAGAGCCCGCCAACCGCGTAGCCGTCGAAGCCTATCGCGGTCAATCCGGCCAGCGATTCGTCTCGCAGCGGCTCGAACATTCCTCCCTGCACGATGCCGAAGAGAGCGTTGGGCGAGCCCTCGAAGGCGTGTCTCGAGCGCTCGGCCCAGCGCAGCGAAAGCTGCATCGAAAGCGCGGCCTCGCGTTCGGTCGCGGGGTGGGGCGTGCAGTCGTCGAAAATCATCGCGATGTCCGAGGCGAGCACTCGCTGGATGCGTATCGACTCTTCCGGCGTGAGCATGAGCCTGTCGCCGTTGATGGGCGAGGCGAAGCGCACGCCTTCCTCGCTGATCTTGCGCATGGCGCCCAGGCTGAATACCTGGAACCCACCTGAATCGGTGAGGATGGGTCCGTTCCAGCCCATGAAGCGATGCAGGCCGCCGTGCTTGTCGATCACGTCTAGACCGGGGCGCAGCCAGAGGTGAAAGGTATTGCCGAGCACGATCTGGGCGCCGATCTCGGCCAGTTCCGAGGGCGCCATCGCTTTGACGGCGCCGTAGGTGCCGACGGGCATGAAGGCCGGAGTGTCTACGGCGCCGTGCGCGAGCTCGAGCCTGCCGCGGCGCGCCGCGCCGTCGCGCTGCGAGATCTCGAACTTCATGCCGCCCTCTCGAGCAACATTGCATCGCCGTAGCTGAAGAAGCGGTAGCGGAGCTCGATCGCGTGAGCATAGGCGCGGCGGATGTTCTCCGCACCGGCAAACGCCGACACCAGCATCAGCAGGCTCGATTTCGGCAGGTGGAAGTTGGTCAGCAAGCGGTCTACGACGCGAAAAGCGAAACCCGGGTACACGAACAGTTCTGTTTCGCCCGAGGTCGGCTCGAGGCGACCGCCGAGCGCGGCGCTCTCGAGCGCGCGCAGCGCGGTCGTGCCGGCGGCGACCACGCGGCCGCCGGACGCGCGCGCGGAGCCGATGGCGTCCACGGCGCTCTGCGGCACTTCGTAGCGCTCGCGGTGCATGCGATGCGCTTCGACGGTGTCCGTGCGCACCGGCTGGAAAGTGCCGGCGCCGACGTGCAGCGTGACCTTGGCGATCTTTACGCCCTGCGCGGCGAGGCAGTCGAGCATCGCGGCATCGAAGTGCAGGCCGGCGGTGGGCGCTGCCACCGCTCCGGGGCGCATTGCGTACACGGTCTGGTAACGCTCGGCGTCGCTCGCACCCGGCGCGTGATTGATATAGGGCGGCAGCGGAACCTGGCCGTTGCGCTCGAGCAACTCGGCTGCGCCGGTATCGACGAGGCGCAGGCGGTACAGATCGTCCTCCCGCCCGAGCACCTCGGCGCGCGCGCCGTCGCCGACCACAAGCTCGCTGCCCTCGCGCGGCGGGTGACTGGCGCGGATGAGCGCCAGAACCTCCCGTTCGCCGGTGATCCGCTCGACAAACAGCTCGACGCGCCCCCCGCTGCGCTTGCGCGCCGCGAGTCTCGCCTTGATCACGCGGGTGTCGTTCAGGACCAGCGCGTCGTGCGGTCCGATCAAGCGCGGCAGGTCGGTGAAGCGCAGATCCTCGAGCGCGCCCGAGCGCCCGTCGAGGTGCAGCAGGCGGCTTTGGGTGCGCTCGGCCGCAGGATGCTGCGCGATGAGCTCTTCGGGCAGCGCATAGTCGAACTCGGCGACGCGCATGGCGACGCATTATAGGGCGGGCGCTTCCCGGCCCGGGGGAAGTCCGGGATAATCTGCCCGCAGCGTGCCGGAATGGCGAAACTGGTAGACGCAGCGGACTCAAAATCCGCCGGTGGCGACACCATGAGAGTTCGAGTCTCTCTTCCGGCACCAGCTTCGCCGAGCGGGCGGTGGAGTTCCAGAGGGCGAAATCGGGTTCGTGAAGGATTGCAAGAAAGGGTGAAAATGCCGCGTTGCGCGGCCGTTTGCGCTTGCTAGACTTAGCTTGGTCCCGAGCGTAGTCTTGGGCGCGACACGGAGGGGGAATCCGCTTGGCCCAGGCTCAGATCAGGGCGCTGCCGTTGGCCCGAAACACCGTCATGGTGGTCGACGATCAGTCGACCGGGCGGGCCATTCTGGAGCAGGTCGTGCGCAGTCTCGACGAGCGGGTCGGAGTGGAAGGCTTCGCGCGTCCGATCGACGCGGTGGTATGGGCGACCCGGCACATCGCGGACCTGGTGCTGGTCGACTACATGATGCCGGACATGGACGGCATCGAGTTCGTCAGGCGCCTGCGGGCCCTGCCCGGCTACGAGCACGTGCCGATCGTGATGGTCACGGTGCACGACGACCGCAAGGTGCGCTACTCCGCGCTGGACGCCGGAATAACGGATTTCCTGGCCAAACCGATCGACGCCCGCGAGTGCCTGGCGCGATGCCGGAACCTTCTCACCCTGCGCCGCCAGCAGCTCGCGCTCGAGGATCGCAAGCGCCTGCTGGAGGGAATGGTCGAGGAGGCGACGCGCGAGGTGCGAGAGCGCGAGAAGGAAACGCTGCTGCGCCTGGCGCGCGCAGGAGAATTCCGCGACACCGAGACCGGCTATCACCTGATTCGTATGGCGCGCTACGCGCGCCTGATCGCGGACGCGATCGGACTCGACCGCAACGAAGCCGAGACGATTGAGCTTGCGGCCCCGCTGCACGACATCGGCAAGATCGGCATTCCCGACCAGATACTGCTCAAGGACGGCCGCCTGGACGAGGCCGAGTGGTCGGTGATGCGCCGCCATCCGGTGATCGGCCACGAGATCCTCAAGGGGAGCGGATCGAAATACGTGCGCATGGGCGCGCTGATCGCGCTCGGCCACCACGAGAAATACGACGGCTCCGGCTACCCCAACGGGCTGGTGGGCGATCACATCGTGCTTTGCGCGCGGATCGTCGCCGTGGCCGACGTCTACGACGCGCTCACTTCGGTGAGGCCCTACAAGAAGGCCTGGCCGAGCGACGATGCGTTCGCGCAGCTGCGCGCCCAGAGTGGGGCGCATTTCGATCCACGCCTGGTTGACGCCTTCCTCGGCGTGCGCGAGGAAGTGCTGCGCGTGCAACGCGAATGGAGCGACGCGCCGATGGCGGGGACGAGCGGGGCATGACGCGGGCCTTGACGTTCTTGGTGGATCGCCTGCGGGCCCGACTGGCGGCGCGGCCCGACACCGAGCACGAGCAGGCGATGGTGCGACTTGTGGTCGCCGGCCTGCTGGTGCTGTACCTGCTGCCGCATGTTTCCGCCCGGGAGGGCATGCTGGTCCTGTATATCGCGAGCGCGCACTTCGCGATCGGCGCGCTCGTCCTGATTAGCGTGCTGCGCTCGTCAACCGTGTCTCCCGTGCGGCGCGTGCTTGCGCTTTCCGCGGATTTCGCGACGGTCACCTGTTACATGGCGTACTTCGGCGAGGGCGCGGCCCCGCTCTTCCTGATGTACGTCTGGATGACGTTCGCCAACGGGTTTCGCTTCGGCAAGCGATACCTCCTGATTTCGCTCGGTCTGGGCGTCGCGGGGTTCTCGACGGTGCTGTGGGCGAACGATTTCTGGCACTCTCACCGGGCGATGGGGCTCGGCCTGCTGTTCGGATTCTTGGCGTTGAGCCTCTACGTGCAATCGCTGGTGACCAAGTTGTTCGACGCGTTGGCCCGCGCCGAGGCGGCGAATCAGGCCAAGCGGCGCTTCATCTCGGTGGTCAGTCACGAGATGCGCACGCCCTTGAACGCGATCATCGGCATGTCGGATCTGCTGCGCGACACCCAGCTCAACCGCGAGCAGGCCGATATGCTGCAGACGCTGCGCAGCTCCTCGAACGTGATGCTCAGCCTGGTCGAAGACGTTCTCGATTTCTCCAAGATCGAGGCGGGCAAATTGACGCTCGAGCGCGTGGATTTCGACATGCACGCGCTCGTCAACAGCACCAGCCGCATCCTGGCCGCCCAGGCGGCGGCGAAGGGCGTGGAATTCGTGGTTTCCATCATGCCGGAGGTTCCGCCAGCGGTTCGCGGCGACCCGCACTACTTGCGCCAGATACTGATCAACCTCGCGGGCAATGCGGTGAAGTTCACCGAACGGGGCAGCGTGACCCTGCACGTGTCGGCGCAGGGTGAAACCGATACGAAGGTGCGTCTCAAGTTTTCGGTGCGCGACACGGGTATCGGGATCCCGCCGGAAGCGCAGGCCCGGATCTTCGAGAGCTTCGCGCAGGGCGAACAGTCGACCACGCGCAGGTTCGGTGGAACCGGTCTCGGAACCACGATCGGCAAACAGCTGGTCGAGCTGATGGGCGGGCGCATCGGCCTGGAAAGCGCGGTGGGCCTGGGCAGCACGTTCTGGTTCGAGGTCGATCTCGACAAGCAGCCGGAGCGGGCCGGCGGCGCGGCCGGCGAGCTTCAGGGAGTCAGGGTCATGTTGGTCGGGTTCCCCGCAGATCAGCGCGAACCCATCGAGCAGGCGCTGTCGGGCTGGGGTGCGACGCCGGTGTCGGTGGCGAGCATCGACGAGGGCGTGACCCGCCTCGTCACCGAGATCAGCCTGGAAAAGCCGTATCACAGCGCCCTGCTGTACGCCACTGGCGAGGATCTCCAGCTGGCGCAACGTTTCCGCCGCGCAGCTCCGGCCCCTGCGCCGGCGACGGTCCTTGCGGTGGCGCGCGATGCCGAGGTTCCGCGTTTCGACGCGCTGTCGGCCGGCTTTGGCGCGATCCTGGAGCTGCCGTTTGATAAGCGCCAGCTGTTCAACGTACTGCATTCGGTGAGGGCGGGAGACGAAGTTCGCGAAGGGGTGGTCCGGCTGCAGGACTACGCGCGTCGAAGCGTGGGAGCGAGAAAGCTGCGTGTCCTGGTAGCGGACGACAATCCGACGAACCGGGAGGTGCTGGGCAAGATCCTCGAGCGTGGCGGACACGAGGTCACCCTGGTGGACGATGGGGAGCAGGCGCTCGACGCGGTCGAGCGTGATTCCTACGACGTCGCCTTGCTCGATCGGAACATGCCCCGCATGGGGGGCTTGGAAGCCCTGCAGGCGATACGGTTGATGTTCGCGGGCGGCGAGCGGCTGCCTGTCGCGATTCTGTCTGCGGACGCGACGCCGGAGGCGAAGCGGGAGTGTCTCGAGGCGGGGGCTGATACGTTCCTCTCCAAGCCGGTCGAAGCGGCTCGCCTGCTGGATGAAATCCAAGGCCTTGCGGGCGCAAAGACCGGGGAGGCCGCCTGGCCCAGGCACGGCGAAGCGACGCGTGTTTCCCAGGCTTCTGCGACTGCGGCAGTCGTCAATTCAGAGACCCTTTCAAACCTGGAGGCGCTCGGCTCCTCGCCCGCGTTCCTGGAGCGGCTGATCGGGGTCTATCTCGCCGACAATGCCGCGCTGATGAGCAAGGTGGAGAGCGCCCTGGCGGCGCGAAACCTGACCGACTTCCGTTCCGCGCTGCATGCCATGAAGGGGTCTTCCGCAAGCATGGGGACCGATCGTCTGACGCAGTTGTGCACGGATCTCGGTAAGCTCTCGGACGCCGAAATGAAACTGAAGTCGTCGGGACTAATCAACTCACTCGCTACGGAGCTCGCGGCGGCACGCGCCGAGCTCGAGGGCTACTTGCGCGACCGGCAACAGTCCGCGGGTTAAGTACGGTTACAATGCGGACCTGACCCGCGACGCTCGAGCGCGTCGCCGCGTTTCCAAATGCCCGCCGCAGGAGAATTGAACGCATGTCCTTCTTCATCACGCTCATCGAGACGACCGACGCCAGCCGGCGGGATCTTGAGGCCATCCCCAAGATGAACTCGATGATCAATCGCGGACTTACGCTCGCCGAATACAAGGCGTTTCTGCACGACCTGTACTACATCGTGTGGCACTTTTGCCCGATCATAGCCGCCGGCGCGTCGCGTTGCGACGACCACTTCCGCAACGTGCGCTACGAGCTGTACGAGCGCATCGAGGAGGAAAAGAACCACGAGACATGGGTGCTGGAGGACGTCGAGGCGGTGGGAGGCGATGTGGCCCCTGTTCGGGCCAATCCGCCGAGTCCTCCGGTGCAAGCAATGGTCGCGTACAACTATTACTGCGCCGACCGTGCGCACCCCTGCGCTGTTCTCGGCATGCTCTATTCGCTAGAGGTGATTGCCTCCGCATACGCCGCCACGCTGGCGCAATCGATAGCGAAATCGCTCGGCCGCGACATGGACGGTCCGGGGTTCAAGTTCCTGCTGTCGCACTCCGCGATGGATCAGGACCACGTGGCGAAGCTGAACGTGCTCGTCAAGACCATAGACGACCCGGTCGCCCAGGAAGCCATCATGAACGCGACGCGCGTCAACTTCTACCAGTTCGGCCGCATGTTCTACGACGGCGGCTTCCTGACCCACATCGGCGGCTGAGCCGGCGGCCCGGCTAAAGCGCCGCGGCGGCTCGCTCCTCGGCGATCGCTTCCGCCCCGACGTCGGTGATCTCGGTGATGTCGCCCTGGTCCATGCGGCGCATTTGAGCGCGCACGATCCGGCTCATCATCTTTAGGTCGCGGTCTCCCAGCCTGAACGCGGCGTCGACCCAGACATCCGTAATCGCGTCGAGCTCCTCGCGCGTAACCGGGTTGACGAACCGGCGAGCCCGGAAGGCGGCCTGCATCCCGTTCCTGCGCTTGGCGTTCTTGGCGATCCAGTCGCGTACCGTCGCCTCGCCTTCGCCGCGTTTTGCCAGCACATCGACGACGCCCATCTCATGCAGTTGCGAGGCGGAGAGCACCCGGCCCGAGAGAATCAAGTCCTCCGCGGCGCGCATGCCGATGCGGCGCCCGAGCAGGCTGTATGCGCCCATGCCAGGGAACAGATTGAACAGGATTTCCGGGAACCCGAGCTGAGCGCTTTCCTCGGCCACAATCAGGTCCGAGGCGAGCGCGCATTCGAGCCCCCCGCCGAGCGCGTCCCCCTGCACCAGGGCAATCTTGGTCAGCGTCGGGCTGAAGAAGCACTGGCTGCGGGGGTAGATGATGTCGATGCACAGCCTGGCGTAATGCGCGAGCGCTTCCCGGTCGCGCGCCTTGATGAGCAGCACGAAGAGCGCGAGGTCGCCGCCCAGGTTGAACACGCGCGGGACGCGGGATCCCGTCACGTAGTAATTGACCTCGTGCGTCGCGCCTTCGATTTCAATGCTGCCTCTGTTCGCTGCGAGCTGCTCGTCGTGCGCGCGCATGTCCTTCAACAGCCCAAGGTTGAAGCACGCTGTGCCTTTCGGATTGAAGTACCCCCACGCGGTTCGGGTCGCCGGCTCGAACTCGGTCTGGTACTGCGTATTGGCCTTGCCGTAGGCCATGCGAAGACCCACTACGTCGTTCATGTTGCTCATGTGTATCTCCTTCCCCGATAAAAATGCCCCCGTAAAAGGGGGCAATTCGCCTTGGCCCGGGTCCGGCAAAACCCTGCCGTCTTACAGGCCTCCCGAGCCAATTAAACGCTCGTTACGGCGTCTGTGCAATCCATCACGCCCAGGCTTCCGCATTGCAGGTCCGTGGACTGCCGCCGCAGGCCTGCCAACACGTCCGATCGGACCCCGGCCAGAAGTGACTTAATTCACACTCGCGGGGCGCGGCGACGGCGGCCTGGGTGGTGGAACAATGGGCCTGTATCGGTTAGATTCGGGGGCAGGGCCGCTTCGCGCGCAGGTTTCAATGGTAGAGGGGGCTGGATGTACGCGATCGTCTACAAGGCCGACGGATTTCCGGTCTGCCGTCAGATACCGGGCGTCAGTCCGGACCCGGTGGTCACCTGGAATTCCGAGGACGCTGCCAAATTATTCATTTCGTCCAAGGGCGGGGACGCCGAATTCCGTCCGCTACAGCTGACCGACGATGCGATGGATGGGCTCGCCAAAGCGATGGGCTGCCCGGTCGAATCGATCACTTTCGACCCCTATCCGGGGTAATCAGGCCTCGACGTTGTCGATCAGACGGGTGCCGCCGAGTCGCGCAGCGTTTCGCCGGCGAGAACTGGAGGCGGTTCACGAAAATGCTGACCGCCACCCGAGGCGCATGCTGGCGGGGGATCCTGACCAGCGACAGGTGACCTTCGTGCAGGGTTCCCATGGTCGGCACGAACGCCAGCGGCACGCTCGGGGTTTCAACCCGCGGCCGGGCGATATTGCTTACGACGCGCATCTCAGCCGAGATTGAAGAACTCGCGGCGGCTCTTCATGCCGCGTATCCGCTCCACCAGGAGCTGGAAGTCGGCGTCGCGCTCGACGAAGTTGAGGTTCTCCGAATTCACGATCAGAACCGGCGAGGCGTCGTAGTGATGGAAGAACCTCGTGTAGCTCTCGGCGAGCAACGCGAGGTACTCTTCGCTGATGCCGCGTTCAAATAGTGCGGCGCGCCTTCGGACGCGTTCGACGAGCACGTCGGGCTGCGCCTGCAGATAGACGACGAGGTCAGGCACCGGGGCGTGCGGGCGAAGCGCTTCGTAAATGCGCTGGTAGAGAGCGAACTCGTCGCCCGTCAGGGTGATGCGCGCGAACAGCGGGTCCTTGTCGAGCAGGAAATCCGACACCGTCGGGCTGCGAAACATGTCGGTCTGCGCCAGAGGCTCGATCTGCTTTGCGCGCTGGAACAGAAAAAACAACTGCGTCGGAAGAGCGTAGCGCGGCATGTCCTGATAGAAGCGCGCGAGAAACGGGTTTTCCGCGGGTTGCTCGAGCAGGAGCTCGGCGCCGATCCGTTCTCCGAGCCGCGTCGCGAGGCTGGTCTTGCCGGCCCCTATCGGGCCTTCCACCACGACGTAACGGAAGCGTTCGCTCATGCCAAGGGTTCAACTTCCTGGGCCCCGCAATCTTGCAGCAGCTGCAGGGCCGTGCCGCGGCCGGGCACGCTCACCCCCGGGGAGATGTCGGTCAGCGGCCGCAGCACAAAGGCGCGCTCGTGCATGCGCGGATGCGGAACGGTGAGGGACGTCGAGCTGATTACCGCGTCGCCGTAGAGCAGCAGGTCGAGATCCAGCGTGCGCGGCGCTTCGCGAAATGGGCGCTCGCGCCCGTGCCGGTTCTCGATCCCCTGCAGCTCCGCGAGCAGGCAGGGCGGCGGCAGCGCGGTGTCGAGCTGGGCGACCGCGTTGACGAAATCCGGCTGCGCCGCAAATCCCATCGGCGCGCTCCGGTACAGTCGCGACTGCTTCAGCAGACGTGATTCCGGCAGCTGCGAGAGCTCGCCGAGCGCCGCGAGAACCTGCTCACGCGGGTGGTCCATGTTCGAGCCGAGGCCGACGTAAGCGATGACGCGTGTCACGGAGTCTGCACGCTGCCGCCTGACGGCGGTTTCTTGCGGCGCCGGCGGCGGCGCTTCTTGGGCGCCGTTTCGGGCATCAGCATTGCCTTGCGCGTTTCGGCATCGGCGTGCTGGAATGCGCGCCACCACGCTTCCATGTCCGCGCTCACCTCTCCGCTCGCGGCGCGTAGCGCGAGAAAATCGTACGCCATCCTGAAGCGGGACGATTCGATCAGGCGATTTGGGCGCTGACCGGAGCGCTGTTCGAAGCGCGGTTGCATGCTCCAGATCTCGCGCATCGTCGCCGTCAGTTTGCGGGTGATGGCGAGTTTCTCGCACTGCGCGTTGAGCACGTCGTCCATGGCCGACTCGAGCGCCGGCAGAGGGCGCTCGCCGCGCGCCTGGCGCGCCTTCCAGGCCGCCAGTACCTCGTGCCACAGCAGCGCGGCGAACAGGAACGCGGGAGATACCGGGCGGTCCGTGCGTACCCGCTCGTCGGTCTGCGCCAGCGCGAGCGTGACGAAGCGTTCCCCGAGCGGCTGCTCGAGGATTACGTCAAGCAGCGGCAGAAGGCCGTGATGCAATCCGTCCTCCCGCAGCTGCCTCAGGCAGGCGCTGGCGTGGCCGGAGAGCAGCAGCTTGAGCATTTCGTCGAACAGGCGCGCCGGCGGAACCAGATCGAGAAGCGGCGCGAGCTCGCGAATCGGCGCTCGGGTGGCCGGATCGAGCCGCAAGCCCAGCTTGGCGCCCAGGCGCACCGCGCGCAGCATCCTGACGGGATCTTCGCGAAAGCGGGTTTCGGGGTCGCCGATCATCCGCAGCACCCGCTTGCGCAAATCGGCGAGACCGCCGTGGTAGTCGACGATTTCCTCCGTCGCGGGGTCGAAATACAACGCGTTCACGGTGAAATCGCGTCGCCTCGCGTCCTCCTCCTGGGAGCCGAACACGTTGTCACGCAGTACGCGTCCGTGCTCGTTCTTCTCGGCGGTTTCGGGGTCGGCGGCGCGAAAGGTGGAGACTTCGACCGTTTCCTGACCCATTATGACGTGCACCAGGCGGAACCGACGCCCGATCAGGAGCGCGCGGCGAAACAGCGGCTTGACCTGTTCGGGCCGAGCGTCGGTGGCGACATCGAAGTCTTTCGGCTCGATGCCGAGCAGCAAGTCCCTCACCGCGCCGCCAACCACGTAGCCCGAAAAGCCCGCCTCGCGCAGCCCGTCGCAGGTCTTCAGGGCGCCCTGGCTGATGGCATTGCGCGCAAGACGATGCGTCTCGCGCGGAACCCTGTGGGGCGCCCCGGAACCCAGTCCGAGGACGCGGCGGATGAATCTCTTGATCATGAAGGGCCCGGATTTTACCCGCGTAAGGAGATTACGGCCCAGCCGCGTCGCCGCGCTTCGGCCGCCAGCTGAGGATCCGGATTGACCGCAACCGGCAAATCTACGCGCTCAAGCAGCGGCATGTCGTTGTGCGAGTCGCTATAGAAAGTGCTGCGGGCGAAATCCGTCAGCGCGCGGCCCTGCTCCGCGAGCCATTCCTCGAGCCTCCGAATCTTGCCTTCGCGGAAACAGGGCGTGCCCGCGACGCGGCCGGTGAAGCGCCCGTCGAGCGTTTCGGGCTCCGTGGCGATCAGGTGCTGCACACCGAATTCGAGCGCGATCGGTCTAGTGACGAAGCTGTTCGTCGCAGTGATAATCGCGCACAGGTCGCCCGCCTCGATATGGCCTCGTACCAGGTCGCGCGCGGGCGCTCCGATCATGGGCGAGACGCGCGAGCGCATGAATTCGGCGCGCCAGCGCGTCAGCTCCTCGCCCGTGTGATTCGCAAGCGGTCGCAGCGCGAATCCGAGATACTCGTGGATGTCGAGCGTGCCCGCCACGTACTGGTCGTAGTAAGCCCTGTTCTGCGCCTCGTAGGCCTCCCGATCCAGCACGCCGCGGTCCACCAGGAACTGGCCCCACTCGTAGTCGCTGTCGCCGGCGAGGAGGGTGTTGTCGAGATCGAACAGCGCGAGATTCACAGGTCGCCCGCTTTTAGCGCATCGCGCACCAAAGACAGCGTGATCTGCCGTTGCCGGGAAAGCGAATGGCGGTCCAGCAGCTCGAGTGCCGCGTTGAGGTTCGGCAAGTCGCGCGGCAGGCGATTGAGCAGATACCGGATCACTTCGTCGGAGAGCCGCAATCCGCGGCGCTCCGCTTCCGCCCTCAGGTGACGCGCCTTTTCGTCGTCCGTGAGCGGCTTGAGCTGGTAGACCAGCCCCCATCCCAGCCGGCTGCGCAAGTCGTCCCGCAACACAAGCTGCGCGGGCGGCGCGTTGCCCGCGGCGAGCACCGCCCCGCGGCCCTCGCGGGCCTGGTTTATAGCGTTGAAAAGAGCGATCTGAGCCGGATCGTCGAGCGCTTCGACGTCATCCGCCACGACCAGCTCGTGGCCGGGCGCAGCCGCGGCCGCCGCGGCCCGCAGCAAATGACTGCGCCCGCTTCCCGTATTCCCCCACACGTAGACAATCGACTCGCGCAGGCTTCCCGCGGCAAGCTCCCGTATTCTTTGCAGCACCTCCGCGTTCGCGCCTTCGATGAAATTCGCGAATGTCGGCGCAGGCGGCGGAAAGATGGCGAGCGGCAGTTGCTGCATGCGCTAACGCGGCCCGTCACCGTAAAGAGCGCTTTCCAGATACGCACGCCGCAGGTGACGCAACCCAACCAGCAAGGCGGCGCTTGCCGGCAACGCGAGCAGCACGCCGAAGAAGCCGAAGATCTGGCCGAAAGCAAGCAGAGCAAAGATCACGGCGACCGGGTGCAGGCCGATGCGCTTGCCGACGAGCAGCGGCGTTACCATGGTGCCCTCGAGCGCCTGCCCGAAAGCGAACGCAAGCCACACCCAGAGCAGCCCCGACGTGCTGTCGAACTGCATCAGCGCGGCGACCGTACCGAGCACGAATCCGGTGAATGCGCCGACGTAGGGAATGAACACCAGAACGCCGGTGATAATGCCGATCGGCAGCGCGAACTGCAGCCGCGCAAGCCACAGCGCCGTCACGTAGTACACGCACATGACCACGATGACGACGATCTGCCCGCGCAGGAACTCCGCCAGCACGGCGTCGATTTCGCCCAGCAGCTGCCGCGCCTTCGCGTGCAAATGGCGCGGGATCATGTTGTCGACGCGCGCCATCAGCGTGTTCCAGTCGCGCAGGAGGTAGAACAGCACCACCGGCACCAGAAGAAGGTTGGCGATGAACGCGATCAGCGCGAGGCCGCCGATCCGTATCGAGCCCAGCAGGCGCGCCGCGACGTCCTGATTGCCGGACAGCATCTCCGAAGCGAACTGCGTCACGCTCGCGGTGTCGAGCTGGAAGTCGATCCCGACATGAGCCCTGAGCCAGGGCGCCAGGTGCTCGTTGATCCAGGCCAGGAAACCCGGCAACTTGTCCGCGAGCAGGCGCAACTCCTTGTAGAACAGGGGCAGAACCACCAGCAGCAACGCCACCACCAGCGCCAGCGCGAGCACCAGCACCAGCACCACGGCGAGCGTGCGCGGGAATCGCCGAGCGGCCAGTCGCTCCACCAGCGGGTTCAGGATGTAGCCGAGGATGGCGGCGAACAGGAACGGCGTCAGGATGGGCGACAACATCCAAACCAGCCAGCCCGCGACCACCGCGATGAGGGCCCAGGCCACGAGCTGGGAGTTGGCGAACACCGGTGCGCCCATTGCGGGGTAGAATCCGTTGAAACGCGAAACTTTATCACGCTGCTGCGGCGCGTCGCCGCGCGAATTCTCCTATGCCGGACGGCCTTTCCTACCGCGACGCGGGCGTCGACATCGACGCCGGCGATGCGCTCGTTGACGCGATCAAGCCGTTTGCCCGGCGCACCATGCGTCCCGAGGTGCTGGCCGGCATCGGCGGCTTCGGCGCGTTGTGCGAGATCCCGAGCAAATACCGTCATCCCGTTCTGGTCTCGGGCACGGACGGCGTCGGCACGAAACTGAAGCTCGCGTTTGCCATGCAGCGCCATCACACGGTGGGAATCGACTTGGTTGCGATGAGCGTCAACGACGTCCTGGTTCAGGGCGCCGAGCCATTGTTCTTCCTCGACTACTTCGCGTGCGGCAAGCTCGACAATGAGATCGCCGCAAAAGTGGTGAAGGGGATCGCGCTGGGATGCGAGCTCGCCGGCTGTGCGCTGATCGGAGGCGAAACCGCGGAGATGCCCGGCATGTACCCGGCGGGCGAGTACGACCTGGCCGGCTTTTGCGTCGGCGTGGTGGAAAAGGACAGGATCATCGGAGGACGCGATATCGGGCCGGGCGACACGCTGCTCGGACTCGCCTCGAGCGGCGCGCACTCCAACGGATATTCTCTGATCAGGACGATCCTGAATCGCGCGCGAGCGGACCTGGACGCGCAGTTCCACGGGCGACCGCTTGGTGAGGCGATCCTCGAGCCGACGCGCATCTACGTCAAGCCAGTGCTGAAGCTGCTCGAAGCCGTGCCTGTGAAGGGGCTGGCGCACATTACCGGCGGCGGCATCGTCGGCAACGTGCCGCGAATGCTGCCGCAAGGCGTACGCGCCGTGGTGCGCGGGCAATCCTGGCCGCGACCACCGTTGTTTGCGTGGCTGCGGGAGCAGGGCGATGTTGGCGAGGACGAGATGTTCCGCGTATTCAACTGCGGCATCGGTCTCGTTGTTTGCGTCGCCGCTGGCGACGCCGGACGCGCTGCCGATCTGCTCCGCGCAGAAGGAGAGACCGTGTTCGAAATCGGGAGCATCGAGCAGCAGCCGGGCATGCAGCCAGACTGCGTCGTCGTTTAGCCGGAGCCTCGGCGCGAAAGGTAGATTCCGAGCAGTACGACTCCGCCGCCCGCGATCTGCTGCGGCGCCAAGGGCTCGCCAAGCAGTACCCAGGCGAACACCGCGGCCATCACCGGCTGGAACAGCACGCTCACCGAAGAAAATGCCGCCGGCAGGTGGGCGAGGGCGTATGTGATCAGGCCCTGGCCTGCGGCGTGAGACATCGGTTCGCGATGTTAACCGTAGGCGCAGACCCTGGCGAAGGCTGCTCGAGGGCGTTCCAGCGTTCGCGCGCGGCATCCAGCCGCTTTCGCGGCCTGCAAGGCCTTTTGCGCAGAGGCGACGGCATCATAAGCGCGATCCCGGCGCTCATTCATCAAGGGTGCCGCCGCAGCGCCCGCGGCCGCCGCGAGCGGAAGCCCTACAATGATGCGTTTCATTTAACAATCCTCATCTTAGCGTCCGACCGCAATCGGCACGAGCGGGTTCCCGGAACATGCGGCCACGCGCGGAGATCATCGGGGCAACCGCGCGATCGCGAGGCGCGCCGCGGTGTTAGAATTTTTCCGATCCATGGCCGCGCCGCGCTACGTCCATCTCCGCCTGCACAGCGAGTACTCGGTGACGGACGGAATCGTCCGCATCGACGAGGCGGTTGCGCGCGCCGCATCGGATGGAATGCCCGCGCTGGCGATCACCGATGCGGCGAACGTCTTCGGCATGGTGAAGTTCTACAAGGCGGCGCGCTCTGCCGGCGTCAAGCCCGTCGTCGGGGTCGACTGCTGGCTGCGGAACGACGCCGACCGCGACAAGCCGTACCGCGTCGCCATGCTGTGCGCCTCGCACGCGGGCTACTTGCGTTTGTCGCAGCTGCTTTCCCGCGCTTGGCTCACGAATCAGCATCGCGCGCGCGCGGAGATCGATCGCGCCTGGCTCGAGGAGTGCGGCACCGAGGGGCTGATTCTGCTCTCCGGGGCGGCTTCGGGCGATGTCGGACAGGCGCTGGCCGCCGGAAACCTGGAAGCGGCTCAGCGCATGGCGAAGGATTGGCGAGCGCTGTTTCCCGGCAGGTACTACATCGAGTTGCAGCGCGCTGGGCTGCCGCACGGCGAGACGCTGGTGGCGCGATCAGCCGAGCTCGCGTCGCAACTGGGGATTCCGGTCGTGGCGACCCATCCGATTCAGTTTCTCGACCCTGGAGACTTCAAGGCGCACGAGGCCCGGGTCTGCATTGCGCAGGGATATGTCCTCGGCGACCAACGGCGACCACGTCTGTTCACCCCGGAGCAGCATTTCAAGACCCAGGAGGAAATGGCGCTTTTGTTTGCCGACGTGCCGCAAGCTCTCGAGAATTCGGTCGAAATCGCGCGTCGCTGCAATTTGGAGATCGAGTTGGGCCGGAGCCGCTTGCCGGCATTCCCGACCCCGCCCGGAGTGACGCTGGACGACTTCCTGGCGCAGCAGGCACAAGCCGGCCTGGCGATGCGCATGGAAAAACTCTTCTCCGACACCGGCGAGCGCGAGAGCCAGGCCGCGCGCTACCGCGAGCGCTTGGAATTCGAGATTGCGACCATCGTACAGATGGGCTTCGCCGGCTACTTTCTCATCGTGGCCGATTTCATCAATTGGGCGAAGTCGCACGGCGTTCCCGTGGGACCGGGGCGCGGATCGGGCGCGGGATCGCTGGTCGCTTACTCGCTCGGTATCACCGACCTCGATCCGCTCAGGTACGACCTGTTGTTCGAGCGCTTTCTGAATCCGGAGCGGGTCTCGATGCCCGACTTCGACATCGATTTCTGCCAGGACGGACGCGACAAGGTGATCAACTACGTGCGCCAGCGCTACGGCGAGGACAGCGTGTCGCAAATCGTCACCTTCGGCACCATGGCAGCGCGCGCCGTAGTGCGCGACACCGGACGAGTGCTCGATCTCGGCTACAACTTTTGCGATCAGCTTGCCAAGCTGATCCCGTTCCAGCCGGGCAAGACCATCACGCTCCGTGAGGCGCGGGAAATGGAGCCGTTGCTCGCCGAGCGGGAGCAGAAGGAGGACGAGGTCCGCGAATTGCTCGAGCTGGGTGAAAAGCTGGAAGGCCTGACGCGCAACGTGGGCATGCACGCCGGCGGCGTGCTGATTGCCCCCGGCAAGTTGACCGACTTCTGCCCGCTTTACGCCGCAGAAGGCACGGCCAACGTCGTATCGCAGCTCGACAAGGACGACGTCGAGGCGGTCGGCCTGGTCAAGTTCGATTTCCTCGGCCTGACGACGCTGACCGTTCTCGACTGGGCAGAGCGATTCGTGCGCAGATTGGGACAGCAGGACTTTTCGCTGGACCGGATTCCGCTCGACGATCCGGATACGTACAGCATGCTTTCCTCGGGCAACACGACGGCAGTGTTTCAGCTGGAATCGCGTGGCATGCGCGATCTCATCAAGCGCGCCAGGCCAGACCGCTTCGAGGACATTATCGCTCTGGTGGCGCTCTACCGGCCGGGGCCGATGGATCTGATCCCCGACTTCATCGCGCGCAAGCACGGCCAGCAGCGGGTCGAGTATCTCGACCCGAGGCTGGAGCCTATCCTCGGGCCCACCTACGGCATCATGGTCTACCAGGAGCAGGTGATGCAGATCGCCCAGGTGATCGGCGGCTACACCCTGGGCGGGGCCGATCTGCTGCGCCGCGCGATGGGAAAAAAGAAGGCGGACGAGATGGCGGAACACCGCGACGTCTTCGTGTCGGGTGCGGAAAGAAGCGGCTTGTCGAAGGGCAAGGCAACGCAGCTGTTCGATCTCATGGAGAAGTTCGCCGGCTACGGCTTCAACAAGTCGCACGCGGCCGCCTACGCACTGGTTGCGTATCAGACTGCTTACATGAAGAGGCACCACGCCGCCGCCTTCATGGCGGCCAACTTCTCCGCAGTGATGGACGACACCGACAAGGTGCGTGGCATACACGACGACTGCGTCGAGAACGGGCTGCGCATACTGGCGCCGGATGTAAACGCCGCCGACTACCGATTCACGCCGGTGGACGGCAAGACGATCCGATACGGCCTGGGTGCGATTCGCGGAACCGGAGCATCCGCGGTACAGGAGATTGTCGAGGCGCGCAATGCGGGGGCGTTCCTCGACTTGTACGATTTCTGCCGGCGCGTAGATAAACGGGCGGTGAACCGGCGCGCGATCGAGGCCTTGGCGCGCGCCGGAGCATTCGATTCCATCGAGCCGAACCGAGCCAGCGTGCTCGCGACTGTCGGCCGGGCGATGGAAGCGGCGGAACAGGCCGAACGGCAGGCCGCCCAGGTCAGCCTGTTCGGCGACGCCGAGGCGGCTCGCGGAGGGGCGCATGCGCTCGTTGCGTCTGCACCCTGGGACGAGAAGCAGAAGCTGCTGGAAGAAAAGGCCGCGCTCGGCTTTTGCCTGTCGGGCCATCTGTTCTCGGTCTACCGGCGCGAGCTTGCGAATTTCCCCCGCGTCGCTTTGGCAAAGGTGAGGTCGACGGACGGGCGTCCTTGGCTGGCGGGCATCGTCGCGTCGGCGCGCAACCAGATGACCCGGCGCGGCCGGATGATGGTCGTCGTGCTGGACGACGGCAGCGCGCAGCTCGAAGTCACGGTGTTCAGCGAACTCTACGAAAAGCATCGTGAGAAGCTGAAAGAGGACGCGCTGCTGATCGTGCAGGGCAAGGTTCAGCGCGATGAATTCTCCGGCGGCTTCCGGGTCACGGCGGAGGACCTGCTCGACCTGGAATCTGTTCGCGAGCGCTTTGCTGCGCGGCTGCGCCTCGACATGAACGGTCAGGCCGACGCCAGGCGCCTGGTGGAACTGCTTTCACCCTACCGCGGCGCGGGCGACGCAGGCTGCTCGGTGTTCGTGCACTACGCGAACGGTTCCGCGTCGTGCGATGTCGCCTTGGGCGAGGCTTGGCGCGTGCGTCTCGACGCCGAGCTGCTCGAACAGCTATCGCGCTGGCTAGCGCCGGAAAACGTCAACGTGGTCTACGCGAACGGAGCGGCGACTTGAACTTCATCCCCATCGCACCGCCACCTGGTCGCGCCGGAGAAGTGCGCGAGCCTGGCGATACCAGGCGTTGTAGAGGCGGTCGGCAGGATCGAGTCGGCGCTTCTCGGCCAGAAATGCCTTAAGTTGCGGATAGCAGGCATCGGCCTGCGCCGGCGAGGCGTAGAAGATCCCGTCGGGCGCGAAGGCGCCTCCCTCCGCGATCGCCGTGTCGATCAGTTCACGCCTTGCCTGGGCCGCGCGCACCCCGCCGCCGAGCCCCGGGGGCGTCGCCAAGTGAAGCCTGACCTGGGCGTACGCGCGGCTCGCCCAGCACAGGTAGGTCTCGTCTTCGGTCAGGGTCGGTCGCCACGCGGCGCCGGCGATCGGAATCCGCCAGTCTGCGGTTTGCGCGCGTATCCGCTCGAGCAACGCGTCGAGTTTCTCGGGCGGCACGAGCAACGTGAGGCTGGAACCGGAAGGCGATTGCCGCTCGCAGGGCGCGACCTCGACCTCGGGCCTGCGCGCCGCACAGCTGTCGCGCAGCGACCCAATGCGCAGCGTCACACTGTAAGCCACGCCGAACAGACCTTGTCCTCCGACGGCTAGCGCGAATAGCTCGCGATTCGAATTCCGGCTTGCGCGCCGCAGGTCACCGTCCGCGGTAACGAGCGCCAGCGCCTCGACGTGTGCGGAGATAGGTCGTCCGTCCGGTCCGGGTGCGTTCGAGGCCACAGCTTCCGCCACGGTTGCGGGGAGTCCCGCGTCGGCCGTCAGTTCCGACAGCCCGGGAACCGTGGCGGCGAGGTAATTGACGAGCACCGCCCAGGGCGTAGCGGCCTGAACCTCGACAAGCTGGCGAGCGGCGTCGAGGCGCAGGATGCGGTCGAGACCCGAAGCGTCGACCGTCAGCGCTGCGTGGCGTGCGTGCTGCATCGCCTTGCGCAGATCGTCCGCCGAGCGAACGCAGACTCGGCGCTGTCGCGGCACTTCGAGTCCGGCAATGCTGGGCAAGGCAAGCGTGGCGTACATATTCCCCCCATGAGCAGTACGTGCCGGCCGATGCTGGTCGTGCTTGCTTGAATTCGCAATACCAGATAGCAGTGGTATCGCATTGTGATACTCTGAGTCGCATGCCCTCGAGAGCACGGTTCGTCGAAGCCTTGAAGAGGTGCCTGCGCGCGCGCGGCATGACCTACGCGCAGCTTGCTCGCGCCGTCGGTTTGTCCGAACCGAGCGTCAAGCGCATGTTCTCGCGCGGAACCTTCACGCTGGCGCGGCTGGACGAGATCCTCGCGGTGCTGGAGCTCGACCTCTACGAGGTCGCAAGAATGAGCCGTGGCGCGGATAGCGGTCCGAACGAGATGACGGTGGAGCAGGAGGCGGCGCTGGCGAAGGACGAGCGCTTGCTCTCGGTCTTCTGGCTGGTTCAAAACGACTGGCGCTTTGCGGACATCGTCACGGAGTACTCGATCTCGAAGGCCGAGCTGACGCTCGCATTCGGGCGGCTCGCGCGGCTCAAGCTCGTGGACTGGGGAACAGGCGAGCGGGTGCGGCTGCGCCTGCCGAAGGATTTCCGCTGGCGCGCGGGAGGACCGGTCAAGAAGGCCTATGGCCGACGCGTAACCCAGGAGTTCCTTCAGGCGCGCTTTGATGCGCCGCTGGAGCTGCTGCGCTTCGAGTCGCGCGAAATGTCTGCGGAATCCGCCGCCGTGCTCAAACGGCGGGTGGAGCGAGTCGTAGCGGAATGCAACGACCTTGCCGAGTTGGACGCCTCGGCGCCGGCAGACCGCCGGATCGGCGTGGCCCTGCTCGTCGCCTGCCGCCCCTGGGAGTTCTCAGTCGTGAACGCACTCAAGCGGCGCAAGTCCGCGTGAAAGTATCACGCCGTTGGAAGTTGCTCGAAGCCGGCCAATCCCGGCGCCTGACCGGCCTCCATCGCGGCGACGTGGATCGCGCTAACCCGCGCGGCGGGTGGGCCGTGCCGCGCCCAGGCCACGAGGCGTTCAATCCTTGCGCCGGGCCCCTGGACAAGCGCCTCGACGCTGCCGTCCATGCGATTTCGGACCCAACCGCTCAGGCCCAGGCGCTGCGCTTCGACGCCCATCGCCGCGCGGTAGCCGACGCCCTGCACGAGACCTTCGATGATCAAGTGGCGCGTAATCATGCGACGGATTTTCGCGCCTTCAACGAGGGTAGTGTGGCGAAATTCGCCGCATGATAAAGTCACGGCGGAGCGAGTGGTCATAGGAAAAGAACCGAGGGGGATGCGATGCGAATCGTGCTGTTGGTCGTGGCGGGTCTGGCTCTGGTGGGCTTCGTTGTCGTCGCGGTCGTGCTGCCGCAGATGGAGAGTTCGGAAACGAAGGCAGCTGCCCAGGCGCTGATATCCGGGGCCGCGCCCGCGCAGCAGCAGATTGCTTCTGCGGCGGAAAAGCTGGGCAAGCTCGCCGGCGTGGGGACAGGTCTGAAGATCGCCTCGCAGTCGGATTCCAAGCACGGCGAACTGAAGTGGGTCATCGGAGCCAACGGCGCGATCCGTGGCTGGAATGAGAAGAACGCGATCGAAATCGCCCTTACGCCGGTCCTTAGCGGTGGCAAGCTGAGCTGGAACTGCCGCGGCTATCCTAACGTGGCGATGCCGGCGAGCTGCGGCGGACGCTGATCGCGCTGGCCGCCCGTGCCCGCGGCCGGAAAGGCGCTGCTCGCGGCCGGATGCGCGCTGCTGCTGGCGACGTCGGGCTGCGCCGGCCTGAAGGGCGAGACCAGTCGCCACGACAAGGTCGTGTACCATTTCAGTGAAGGACTGGAGCAGGCCGCCAGAGGCCTGCGTTACATGCGCAATCAGCTCGAAGTCGATCCGGACGCGGAGATCGTGGCCGTGGCGCACGCGTCGGGCGTCGATTTCCTGCTCAAGGGCGCCAAGGACAAGAACGGCAACAAGTACGAGGACGTCGTGGAGCGTCTGGCGCTGGGCGGGGTGCGGTTCGAAGTCTGCGAGATCACTCTGCGCGAGCGCGGTCTGTCGAAACAGCAATTCATCGATTACGCTACATTCGTGCCCTCCGGCGTCGCGGAGGTCACGCGCTTGCAGCAACGCGAAGGCTTCGCCTATTTGAAGCCCTGATCCCTGCCGTGAATCGCGGTCAGGATTCCTTGCAGGATTGCGA
The DNA here is from genome assembly GCA_963832685.1 of uncultured beta proteobacterium. GTDB lineage: Bacteria > Pseudomonadota > Gammaproteobacteria > Burkholderiales > SG8-39 > DAHVFK01. The sequence goes on along the minus strand of CAWHUZ010000014.1, from coordinate 325,955 downwards.
CTGGCGTAGGTGGGCAACCGGGCACCGCGACGTCAACCGGAATGACGTTCGCGACGCGTCCGCAACTCGCGTAGCTCTCGCCGAAGATTCCCCCGGTACATCCGCAATCGCCCAGCGCAACCACCAGCTTCGGCTCGGGAACGGCGTCATAGGTGCGCAGCAGCGCCTCCTCCATGTTGCGCGACACGGGGCCGGTCACCAGCAGCATGTCGGCATGGCGCGGACTGGCCACGAAGCGGATTCCGAGCCGTTCGATGTTGTAGTAAGGATTGCCTAGGCTGTGGATCTCGAGCTCGCACCCGTTACATGAGCCTGCATCGACGTGGCGAATCGCGAGCGCGCGCCCGAAGCGGTCAAGCATTGCTTCGCCGAAGCGCTGCTCCATCTGTCGCAACGACTCGTCCGCGCCGGGCGCCGGCTCGGTGACGATCCCCACCTTGGCGATCTGCTTTAGGAGCCGGTACATCAGAGGTCGTGGCCGCTGTAGGAAAGATTGAACGACTTGTTGATCAAGGGAAAGTCCGGCACGATGTTGCCTAGAACTGCACGTTCAAGGAGCGGCCAGTTCTGCCACGACGGATCGTGCGGGTGCAGGCGGTGAATGCGGTTGCCATCCGCCGTATCGAGCGCTACCAGAACCTCCCCGCGCCATCCTTCAACCCAGCCGATTCCGCGGCTGCCGCCGTTGCACGAGGCAGGCGTAACGCGGATCTCGCCCGGCGGAAGTTCGCGCACCAGGATCCCAAGCAGCCGCATCGATTCGGACAACTCGTCGAAACGAACGGAGATGCGAGCGGCCACGTCGCCGCGGGTGTGCGACGCCATGCGCGGTTCGAGACGTTTCCAGGGCGGAACCGGATAATCCACGCGCAGGTCATGCCGAACGCCGCTCGCGCGCCCGGCAAAGCCGGTCAGCCCCATGGCCTCTGCCAGCTTCGTCGGCACCTGGCCGGTCATGATAAAGCGGTCTTGCGCCCCTGCATGCTCGTCGTAGATGGTCTTGAGCGCGGCCACCTCGCGCTGAAGTTGATCCAGCCGCGCCAGAAGTTGCTCGCTTCCTCTTTGTGACAGATCGCGCGAGGTTCCACCCGGAACGATTGCGTCCATCATATAGCGGTGCCCGAATATCTCGGCGTGCGTACGCAGCAAGTCCTCTTTCAGGCGCCAGAACTGGAAGAAGCCGAAAGACAGCGCCACGTCGTTGCCCAAGTAGCCGAGGTCGCCGATGTGATTGGCGATGCGCTCAAGTTCCAGCAGGATGGCTCGCAGCGCCAGCGCCCGGCGCGGCGGCTCGGTTTGCGTCGCGGCCTCTACGGCCATGGCGTATGCCCAGGCGTAAGCGACCGTGGAATCGCCGCTTATGCGCCCCGCGAGCTTCGCGCCCTCCTCCAGGGTCATGCTCTCGAATCGCTTTTCGATGCCCTTGTGCGTGTATCCCAGACGCTCTTCCAGCCGCAGTATCTTCTCGCCCACGATCGAAAATCTGAAATGCCCGGGCTCGATGATGCCGGCGTGCACCGGTCCGACGGGGATCTCATGCACCCCATCGCCCTGGACCTTGACGAACGGGTAACTGTCGCGCGCGCGTGAAAAGTGCGTGGAGGGGTCGAACTCCTTGCGCAGCGGAAATACGCCTTCCGGCCAATTGCCGTGCCGGAGCCACTTGCGACGGTCGGCATCGCCTTGCGGTTCAATCCCGACGAGATCGTACGCGGCGCGCTGCATGCGGCTCGCGGCCGGAAAGATGTCGGCCAAGTCCGGATATCGCGGGTGCTCGCGGGGCATCGCCACCGTCAGCCAGAGCAAGCCAGGAGGCAGGGCCAGGGCAAGGTGCAGCGCGTAGCCAGCTCCGCGCGCGGTTTCGTCGCTGCCCCAAAGCGCGACCAGACGCGCCTGCCGCGCGCGGACCGTCTTGCACAATTCGCGCAAGTCGGTCACTTCGGCCGACGCCCGGTACGCGGGCATCGGGCCCGCGAGGGGCACCGCGCTTATCCCGATCGCTTCGAGTGCATCTCGCATGGCCGTTGCAAGCTCTCCAACCGAGTCCAGCTTCACCCGATCAACGCCGCCGCCTGCCGGTACCAGGCGACCAGGTAGGGCGGAATATACAGACCCAGCATCAGGACGATCGCCAGGTGCAAGAATACCGGGGCCAGGGCCGGCGAATGCGGCAGCCTGCGCGCGGTGGTTTCGCCGAATACCATCGGCTGTACCTTGCCGAAGATCGCCGCAAACGCCACCCCGAGCGCGACCAGCAGGAACGGCGTCGCCCAGGAGTGCTCGTGCATGGCCGTGGTGAGCACCATGAACTCGCTCGTGAACACGCCGAACGGAGGCATTCCGAGAATGGCGAGAGTGCCGATCGCGAGCCCCCAACCGACGGTGGGACTTTGCTCGATCAGACCGCGGATGTCCGCCATGATCTGGGTGCCTGTCTTTTGCGTGGCATGACCGACGGTGAAAAAGATCGCGCTTTTCGTAAGGGAGTGCACGGTCATGTGCAGAAGCCCGGCGAAGGCCGCCACCGGTCCCCCCATACCGAAAGCGAAGGTCATGATGCCCATGTGCTCGATCGAGGAATAGGCGAACATGCGTTTGATGTCTCTCTGCCGAGAGAGCAAGAACGTCGCCACCATGACGGACAGCAGCCCGAAGCCCATCATCAGCCCGCCGGAGAATTCGCGCCCGAGCGCGCCGTCAACCAGCATCTTGCTGCGCATGACGGCGTAGAGGGCAACGTTGAGCAGCAGGCCGGAGAGGACTGCCGACACGGGCGTCGGGCCCTCGGCGTGCGCGTCGGGCAGCCAGTTGTGCAGGGGTGCCAAGCCCACCTTGGTGCCAAAGCCCACCAGCAGGAACACGAACGCGAGCGACAGGACCGTGGGCTCGAGCTGATCGCGCACCGCGTGGAGATGCGTCCAGAGCAGAGAACCTCCTCCGGCACCGAGCACTTTCTCGGCGGCGAAATACAGCAGAATCGTGCCGAACAGGGCCTGAGCGATACCAACGCCGCACAGGATGAAATACTTCCATGCCGCTTCGATGCTTGCCGGCGTCCGGTACAGGCTGACCAGCAACACGGTGGTCAGCGTCGCACCTTCCATCGCCACCCACAGAATCCCGACGTTGTTTGAGAGGAGGCAAAGCAGCATCGTGAAGGTGAACAGCTGATACATGCTGTGGTACAGGCGCAGCCGCGCCGAGTTGAGCCGGCCGTGGTGCTGCTCGATTCGCATGTATGGGCGCGAGAAGAGCGCGGTGGTGAAGCCGACGAATGCGGTGAGCGCGACGAGAAAGACGTTGAAGGAATCGACGAAGAACTGCTCGCCCATCGCCGTGATCGGACCGTCGTCGATGACGCGCACCGTGAGCAGGGCGGCGGCGGCGAGGGTTGCCAGGCTCATCAGCGCGTTGAGCTCCGGCGCCCAGCGCTTGTGACCCGTGAGCGCGAGCAGAAATCCGCCGAGAAGCGGGACGCCGAGGACGAGCGCGACTTGCAAGTCATTCCTCCTTCAGCTTTTCCATGTGCCGGATATCGAGGCTGTCGAAGGTCTCGCGGATATGGAAGAAGAAAATCCCGAAAATGAACGTGCCGACCAGGACGTCTAGCGCGACGCCGAGTTCGACCACCAGAGGCATGCCGTAGGTCGCGCTGGTGGCGGCAAAGAACAAGCCGTTCTCCATCGCTAGAAAGCCGATCACCTGCGGCACGGCTTTCCTTCGCACGATCATCATCAAGAAAGAGAGCAAGACGCTCGCCATCGCGATGCCGAGCGTAGAACGCGTCAGGGCGCTCGCCATTTGTGAGATCGGCGTCGCGAGTGCGAACGCCAAGATCACCAGGCCGATGCCGATCAGCATCGTGGTCGGGATGTTGATCAGGGTCTCGACGTCCCAGCGCACGTGCAAGCGGTCGATGAGTCGGTGCAAGACCCATGGAATGAGTATTACCTTTACCAGAACTGTCAGCGCCGCCGAGAAATAGAGGTGCGGTTGAGCTCCGGAGTAGGCGACAACCGCGGTCGAGAGGGCCAGCGTCGCGCCCTGCCAGGCGAACAGGTGGATCAGGGTGAGAATCCTGCGTTGCGAAAGCATCGCGAAGGCGAGCAGCAGCAGGAACGCCGCGAGCAAATTGACGATCTGGCCGGAGAGTGGCATTCAGGTGCGCGTGAGGAAGTGGGTGAGCATACCGAGCACCGCGAGCAGAAATGCGCTGGAAAGGAACTCCGGCGCGAGAAACAGTCGCAGCTTGGCGAGCACGGTCTCGAGCAGCGACAGCCCGGCGCCCGCAACAATGAGTTTGGCCGTGAGCGCCACGAATGCAAGGGGCAGCGCCGCCCAGTCGCCCGCCCTTGCGATGCCCCAGGGCAGAAACAACGCGATGCCGATCGTCATGTAGGCGAACAGCTTGATTGCGACCGCCCACTCGATCAGGGCCAGGTGGCGGGCCGAATATTCCAGGATCATCGCCTCGTGCACCATGGTCAGCTCGAGGTGCGTGGTCGGGTTGTCGATTGGGATGCGGGCGTTCTCCGCGAGCAGCACCATGAGAAAAGCCACCGCAGCAAACGCCAGGCTCGGATGAATTGCGAAATCGCGGTGCCCCAGGGTGTCGACGATTGTGGTGAGCTGGGTCGAACCGGAAATGAACGCGGCCGTGAACAGCGTCATCAGCATCGCCGGCTCAGCCAGGAATCCGATCAGCATCTCGCGTCGCGCACCGAGGCCGCCGAACGAAGTGCCGATATCCATAGCCGCGAGCGCCGAGAACACCCGCGCCAGGGCAAACACCCCGACCAGCGCGATGATGTCGGCCGCCGGCGCGAAGGGCAGATCGGTGGCGAGTACCGGTACGATGCCCGCGGCAAGCCACATGCAGCCGAACAGGACATAGGGCGTGATTCGGAACAGCGGGGACGCATTGCGCGCGATCACCGCGTCTTTGTGAAACAGCTTGGCGAGGGTCCAGTAAGGCAGCAGAACGGACGGCGCAGAGCGGTTCTGCAGCCAGGCGCGGCACTTGTTGATCCAGCCCAACAGCAGCGGCGCCGCGAGAACGACGAAGACCGATTGCAGGATCTGGAACGCGCTCGCGGCTGACAGGTTCATCGCGCGAATACCAGCAGTGCGACCAGCGTAAGGAAGCTGTAGAGCAGGTAGATGCTTATGCGCCCCTGCTGCAGGAGAGCGATCTTCGACGATACGAACTCCGACAGTCGCGCCACCGGAAGGTAAAGCCAGTGCCAGTGGCGGTCTTCGATCTCGAGCGTAAAACGCGGCTCGGGATCTTCGGGATCGGGCATGTGGCGCCGCATGAGGTAGACCGGGCCGAACACGTGTCGGATCGGTTGACCGAACGCGTCGGCGGTATCCTGCATGCGCGAATCCTGCTCGGGAAAGCCGCAGTCCCACGGATCGGAAAAGCGCACACGCCCGTGGTAGAAGCGGCGCACGAGCAAGAAGGTGAACAGGGTGACCGCGAGAATCACGACCAGAAAGATGATCGGCGAGTAACTTGCCTGCTGCGACGCTGTGGGAACGAGCCACACCCAGCTCGACTCAAGCGCCTTGTCCGACAGCCCCTGTCCGGTGAGCGAAACGCCGACGCGGTTCAGCATCAGCAGCATCGAGGTCGGAAACAGGCCGAGCACGAAGCAGCCCGCCGCAAGCCAGGCCATCCCATAGCGTTCCCATCCGCCTGCGTCGCGGCCTTCCCCGTTCGCGGCAGCGGTTCCCCGCGGCTGTCCGAGAAAGGCGACTCCGTAGACCTTCACGAAGCACATCGCGGTCAGCGCGCCTGCCAGCGCGAGCGTCGCGGCGAACAGCGGAACGAGGCTGCGAACGACGCCGTTCTGGAGGATCGGCGCCTGGAGCGCCGCCTGGAACGTGAGCCATTCGGAAACGAAGCCGTTGAGCGGCGGCAGCGCGGAGATTGCGAGTGCGCCGATGAGAAAATAAAAGGCGGTCTTGGGCATGACCCGGATCAGGCCGCCCATTCGATTGAGGTTGCGCAATCCGCTGGAATGAAGGATCGACCCGGCGCCGAGGAACAGAAGGCCTTTGAACACGGCATGATTCAGCGTGTGATAAAGCGCCGCGATCAGGGCAAGTGCGCCGGCCGCGGGATGGCCGAAGCCGATGAAGACCATCGACATGCCGAGTCCGAGCAGAATGATGCCGATGTTCTCTATCGAATGATAGGCAAGGAGACGTTTCAGGTCGTGCTGCATGAGCGCGTAGAGCACGCCGAAGAGCATCGTGCCGGCGCCGACCAGGAGCACCACCATTCCCCACTCCCAGCGTACTCCGCCGATCAGGTCATACATAAGGCGCACCATGCCGTAGATGGCGGTCTTCAGCATGATGCCGCTCATCAGCGCCGATACGGGTGATGGCGCGGCAGGGTGCGCCTCGGGCAGCCATGCATGGAGCGGAATCATCCCGGCCTTGGCGCCGAAGCCGAAGAACGCGAGAACGAAAGCGACGCTCGCCCACGCCGGGGTGAGGTGCGCAGCGCGCAGCGCCTCGAACGCATAGTCGCCGCGGCCGCCGCTCATGACGCCGAAGCACAGCAGGATAGAGATTGCGCCCAGGTGCGCGATCAGCAGATAGAGAAAGCCCGCGCTGCGATTTGCCGGGATCCTGTGGTCCGTGGTGACGAGAAAGTACGAAGAAATCGCCATCGTCTCCCACGCCACCATGAACAGATATGCATCGTCGGCGAGCATGACGAACGCCATGCTGGCGAGAAAGACGTGATATTGCAGGGCGATGAGCACGAGCCGTCCTGCGCGTTCGTCGCGAAAGTATCCCGTGGCGTAGACGGATATGCCCGCCGAGACCGACCCGAGCAGCATCAGAAAGAATCCCGCCAGCGGATCGACCCGCAGATGAAACGGCAGGTCCGGCAACCCGAGCGGAAGCGTCATCGCCTGCGCGGGCAGCCAAACCGCCTGTAGACCGAAGGCCGCGAGCGCGAGCCCCGCGAGCGCGCCCAGCGGGAAGGCAATGCGTCTGGCGAAGAACGCGTTGCCGGCGGGCACGAGCGCGAGTGCCGCGAGCGCGAGCCAGCAAATGGCGACCCCGAGCGACCCGACAAGTGGCGAGGTGGAGCCCACTCAGATCACTTCATGCTCAAACTGGGGCGCTATGCGCCGCTGCACTGCGCAACCGCGCTCGGGATCCATCGCATTCAACGCTTGGCTCCCCTCACGATCCTGCGCGCGACGACCACGCCGAGGAGCGCCGCTCCGCTGACGACCAGCCAGTCACGGCGGCGCCAGCCGCGCTTGGGGCGATTCGGAACCGTGTCGATTATCTGCGTGGCGGTGAGCGCGGCTTCAGCGGCATCGTCCTGCGGCCCCTCCGCGTTCGTGAGCGCGGCGAGACGCTGCGTCGCCTCGAGAGAGTCGAAGCCGCGCGCCATGCCGTGCGCCACGGGCTTCTCGAGCGGCAACGTCGACTGGTCGTCGACGCGCGTACGGTCGAAGGTCTGCGCGTGGGCGATCGTCTTCGCGCCGGGGTCCGCGATCGGCGCCATCGATTGCGCGCTGAGAGCTGCCGAGAACAGCTCCCGCTGGGCCGCATCGGCGCCGGGCAACGCGAGCACCCGTTCGCATTCGCGCAGGTCAGCGGCAAGCTCGGCCGTGGTCTGGTAACGCTCGTCGAGCGATTTTGCGAGCATCTTGGCCACGACGTAATCGAGCAGCTCGGGAATCTCGGGGTTGCGCACGCTGGGCGCGGGCGGAGTCAGGTTCACGATCTGGTACATGAGCGCCGTGACGTTCTCGCCGCCGAAGGGCGCCGAGCCCGTGAGCATCTCGTACAGAATGATGCCAAGCGAGAAGATGTCGCCGCGGCGATCCGCGCGCTTGCCCAGAACGTGCTCGGGTGACATGTACTTCGGCGACCCGAGCATCATTCCGGTCTGCGTGAGCGCCTCGGACACGCGCATGCGCGCAATGCCGAAATCGGCGATCTTCACGCTGCCGCCGGGCGTGACCATGATGTTGGGCGGCTTGATGTCGCGATGCACGATGCCCCGCTCGTGCGCGTAAGCCAGGCCCTCGGCGACCTGGGCGGTGATCGACAGCGCCTGCGCCACCGCGAGCGGGCGGCCGTCGGCGAGAAGCGCGCGAAGCTCGACACCTTCGACGAACTCCATCGCCATGTAGGCGATGTCGCCGGTCTTGCCGACGTCGTAGATGGTGACGATGTTCGGATGGCTTAGGCCGCCCGCGGCGCGCGCCTCCTGATAGAACCGGGCTTCGTAGTTCTCGATGCCGTCGCGTTCCAGCGCCATGTTGATCGTCTTGATGGCGACCGAGCGGCCGAGTATCGGGTCGGTGGCTTTGTAGACGACGCCCATCGCACCCCGTCCAAGCTCGGAGACGATCTCGTAACGGCCGAAGGTTCTCGATTCCATATCGGGCGGCGTGCCGGCGAACCGGTTCAGTGCCCCGCCTTCACCGATCGGAAAACGGGGCCCCAAATAGGGTGTCCGGCCTCGGCCGGGGCGAGCTGCATGTGCGGGTCGATTGCGAGCGCCAGGCGAAACTCCTCCCGGCAGCGGCTCTCGCGGCCGGAGGCGCAATGTATGAACGCGAGGTACTTGTGCGCGCGCACCCGGTCGGGATCGGTCAGTCCCAGCTCCAGCGCGGTCTGCAGATTCTTGGCTGCGTCGCTGTACTCCCCGTTGTCGTACTTCTGGATGCCGGTCGCCAGCGCCGGCTCCCCGTTGCGCTTGAACAGGCTCGAGAACGAAGTCTGGATCCCGCGCACCGGCGTCCAGGAACAGGCCGCGAGCGTAGCGGCCGCGGCGAACGCGATCATGATGCGAAACATCAGTCCCTTCCCTCCGTCGCCGTGGCGCCGCTCACCGGAAGCGATGCTTAATTCTGACCGATTCACCCGCTTTCACTTCGACCTTCGCGACGAGGCTGGGGAAGGTCGTGTTCCGGATCTCGACCGTGTGCTTGCCCGCCGGAACGTCGACTTGTCTCAGCGGTGGACTTACGCCGCGCTCCTTGCCGTCGACGACCACTTGACCCCAGGGCGCCACCGCGAGGCGAATCGTACCAAGCTGCGCCGTGGCGGCGACCTGCGTGTTGTGCTTCGGGCGCGGTTTTGCGCGCGCCGATGCGTGCGCCGGCGGTGGCACGGGTGCAGCCACGGGCGCAGGCGCCGCTAACGGTGCCGGAGCAGGTACCGAGGTCGGCGCCTGCTGCGGCGCCGGATTCGCCTCGGCGGTGCCCGCGAGGGCCTGCTCGGGCTGGACAGCCGCTACGGCTTCGCGTTCGAGCTTGCCGCGCACAGTTTCTCCAATGCCGACCAGCGCGACGAACGCCAGGGACGCCGCCAGCAGCGCCGTGCGCTTCAGTCCGAGCGGTCCTGTCGCGGAAAGCCAACCGGCTGCGCCGTGGTTCTCGCGCATGCGCGCGACGGTGTCGACGACCCTGCGCCCCGCCGGGATCCCCGACCCCACCGAATAGACCTCGTGCGCGCGCACGTGCTTGTCGGTACGGGAGCCCTCGTGGAAGAAAAGCTTTTCGTAGTCGCGCGACAGGCGAGATACCACCTCGTAGAAGGAGCGCGAGACCAGCAGCTGACCGGGTCGCGCGAAACCCATGATGCGCTGCGCGACGTTTATGCCGTCGCCGATGATGTTCATCTGGCCGTTCAGATCCTTGAGCAGCCGTACCGGGCCGAGGTTGACGCCAAGACGCACCGGCAGCGCGCCAGCCGAGTCGCGGATCGACATCGCGGTGAACAGCGCATCCTCCGGGTCGCCGAGAAAGGCGATTGCGGCGCCGTCGCCGGTATCGAGGATGATCCGGTCGCGCAGCGGGACCTGTTCGAGCGCACTTGCCAGCACGCCGTTGAACGACTGCTTGAGCTGCAGTTGCTCGGCCACCGGCTTTTTCGAGTATTCCGCGATGTCGAGGAATACGATGCTGCACACCAGGGTGCGACCCGAGTTCTCCATTGCGGGTTGTGGCCCGATTTGCGGCGCGCGGCCGCGACGCGCCTATTTTACGCGCATGCCGGGTTGTGCACCTTCGTCGGGGACCACGAGATAGATGCCCGGACCGTCCCCCGAAGCGGCCAAAACCATCCCCTCGGAGACGCCGAAGCGCATCTTGCGCGGCGCGAGGTTCGCCACCATCACCGTATGCCGCCCCTTGAGGGTCTCAGGCGGATAAGCGGACTTGATCCCCGCGAACACGGTCCGTGTCCCGTCGCCAATGTCGAGCGTGAGCTTGACCAGCTTGTCTGCGCCTTCGACCAGCTCGGCGTCCAAGATGCGCGCCACGCGCAGGTCGATTCTGTTGAATTCGTCGATAGAGATCGTTTCGCTCACTGCGCCCTCCTCGGCGACGTGCTGCTGGTGCACGCCGTGGCGTTGCTGTGACGGCTGCGCGGCCGGGGCCTGGAGGCTTTCCCGGTTGGCCTCGATCAGCGCGGTTATCTGCTTGGCCTCGACGCGGGTCATCAGGTGCGCGTACGGCTTTACGCGGATGACGGGCGTGGCGGGTTCGCCCCACGAGAACGGAGCCTCGAGGCCCAACAGGCTGGCCGCGCGCTCCGCGGTCTTGGGCAGCACGGGTGCCAGATAGCAAGTGAGCATCCGGAACGCATTGACGCAGTCGGAGCACAAAAGGTGCAGTTCGGGCTTTCGCGCTGCGTCCTTGGCGAGGTCCCAGGGCTTGTCCTGGTCGATCTGCTGGTTGATCAGGTCCGCCGCGCGCATGACCTCGCGCAAGGCCCTGCCGTACTCGCGGTTCTCGTACGCGTGGCCTACCGTCTCCTCGACCGAACGTGCAATCGTCGAGTACCTGCGGGTCGCGGCTGGTGTTCCCGGGTCCTCGGCCAGGACGCGGCCATCAAAGTGCTTGTTCAGGATCGCAGCGTAGCGACTGATGATGTTCACGTACTTGCCGACCAGGTCGCTGTTGACGCGGGCGACGAAGTCGTCCAGGTTGAGGTCGATGTCTTCCATCGTAGGCCCGAGCTTGGCTGCGTAGTAATAGCGCAGCCACTCGGGATTGAGCCCCAGGCTGAGGTAGCTCTGCGCGGTGATGAACGTGCCGCGGCTCTTGGACATCTTTTCGCCGTTCACGGTGAGGAAGCCGTGGGCGTAGATCTTCGAGGGCGTGCGGTAGCCGGCGTGCTCCAGCATGGCGGGCCAGAACAGGGCGTGGAAGTAGAGGATGTCCTTGCCGATGAAGTGCACAAGCTCCGTGTCGCTGCCAGGGCGCAGGTAGGCGTCGAGGTCGATCGCGCTGCCTTCGACCCGGCGCCTGGCGACGTAGTTGGCGAAGCTGCCGAAGTAGCCGACAGGCGCGTCCAGCCAGACGTAGAAGAACTTCTTGCCGTCCGTGCCGGGGATCGGGAAGCCGAAGTAGGGCGGGTCGCGCGAGATGTCCCAGTCCGTGAGCCGGTGCTCGCCTTCCTCGCCCAGCCACTCCTTCATCTTGTTGGCGGCTTCCGGCTGCAGCCGCTCGCCTCCCTGGGTGAAACGGCGCAGGAACGCCTCGCAGCGCGGATCCGAGAGAAGGAAGAAATGGTGCTCGGAGGCGCGCCGCTCGGGCTTGGCGCCCGAAATCACCGAGTAGGGGTTCTTCAGCTCCGTCGGCGCGTAGGTGGAGCCGCAGACTTCGCACGAGTCGCCATACTGGTCCTTGGCGCCGCATTTGGGGCACTCACCCTTGATGTACCGGTCCGGCAGGAACATCGCCTTGACCGGGTCGTAGAACTGCTCGACGGAGCGCACGCCGATCAGGCCGTGCGCTTTCAGCTGCAGGTAGATGTCCTCGCACAGCGCCCGGTTCTCCGCCGAGTCGGTCGAATGGTAGTTGTCGAATCCGACCAGAAACCCATCGAAGTCGCGCTTGTGCTCGTGCCATACGCGATCGACCAGCTGGCGCGGGCTGATGCCCTCGGCGTCGGCGCGCAGCATGATCGGCGTGCCGTGGGTGTCGTCGGCGCAGACGTAGTGAACATCGTGGCCGCGCATCTTCTGGAACCGGACCCAGATGTCGGTCTGGATGTACTCGACCAGGTGGCCGAGGTGGATGGCGCCGTTGGCGTAGGGCAGGGCGGAAGTGACGAGTATCCTGCGGCGGGACATCGGCGGGGCCTGAAGCGGAGTGGGCGATTCTAGCAAAGCGGTCAGCGTTACTACGCCGCGGCGACGCCGTTTTCGGTAAACTTGACTGCTTTTTCTCCGCCCTGGCACGGCGCGGGGCGAGGAACCGGCCATGACCATCAGCGAAGCTCAAGTCAACGCGGCACTCAAGCAGCTCATCGACCCGAACACCGAGAAGGACTTCCTCAGCACGCGCTCGGCGAGGAACGTCAAGATCAGCGGCGGCGACGTGTCACTCGATATCGAACTGGGCTACCCGGGCAAGAGCCAGTTCGAGCCGATCCGCAGGCAGATCGTCGATGCCTTGCGCAAGGCCGGCGCCGGCGGGGTGAGCGTGAATCTCAGCTCCAGGGTGGTGGCGCACGCGGTGCAGCGCGGCGTGAAATTGATACCTGCGATCAAGAACATCATCGCCGTCGCGTCGGGCAAGGGCGGCGTCGGCAAGTCGACCACCGCGGTCAATCTGGCGCTCGCGCTCGCCGCGGAAGGGGCCTCGGTCGGCATTCTGGACGCGGACATCTATGGCCCCTCGCAGCCGATGATGCTTGGCATCTCCGGCCGCCCCGAATCGAAGGACGGCAAGAGCCTCGAGCCGATGGAGGGTCACGGCCTGCAGGCGATCTCGATCGGTTTCCTGATCGACATCGACACCCCGATGGTGTGGCGCGGGCCGATGGTCACGCAGGCGCTCGAGCAGCTGCTCAAGGACACCCGCTGGCGCGATCTCGACTACCTGGTGGTGGACCTTCCCCCCGGCACGGGCGACATTCAGCTCACGCTGGCGCAGAAGGTGCCCGTCACCGGTGCCGTGATCGTCACCACGCCACAGGACATCGCCCTGATCGACGCCAGGAAGGGCCTGAAGATGTTCGAGAAAGTCGGCATACCGATCCTCGGCGTGGTCGAGAACATGTCGATCCACGTCTGTCCGAACTGCGGCCACGAGAGCCACATCTTCGGCACGGGCGGCGCCGACAAGATGTGCCGCGACTACGGCACCGAGCTGCTTGGCCAACTGCCGCTCGACGCCAGCATCCGCGAGCAGGCGGACTCCGGCCGTCCGACAGTGGTGGCCGACCCGGACGGGCGGGTGGCCGAAATCTACCGCCGCATCGCGCGGCGCTGCGCGGTCAAGATCGCCGAGTCGCAGCGCGACATGACGGCGAAATTCCCCAACATCGTCGTTCAGAACACCTAGATGACGATCAAGTCCGATACGTGGATTCGCCGCATGGCGCAGAGCGCCCGCATGATCGAGCCGTTCGAGGCGGGCCAGGTGAAGGAGGTGGGCGGACGGAGGATCGTGTCCTACGGCACCTCGAGCTACGGCTACGATATCCGCTGCTCGAACGAATTCAAGATCTTCACCAACATCAATTCGACCATCGTCGACCCCAAGGCGTTCGACGAGAAGTCCTTCGTCGATTTCCGCGGCGAGGTGTGCATCATTCCCCCAAACTCCTTCGCGCTGGCGCGCACGGTCGAGTACTTCCGCATCCCGCGCAACGTGCTCACGATTTGCCTCGGCAAGTCGACCTATGCGCGTTGCGGCATCATCGTCAACGTCACTCCGCTCGAGCCCGAATGGGAGGGGCACGTGACGCTCGAGTTCTCGAATACCACACCTCTGCCGGCCAAGATCTACGCCAACGAGGGGGTTGCGCAGGTGATCTTCATCGAGTCCGACGAGGTGTGCGAGACCTCCTACAAGGACCGCGGCGGCAAGTATTTCGGCCAGCAGGGCGTCACTCTGCCGCGCATCTGATCCGGCTCGGCAGGCGCCGAAACACAAGATGGCGCCTTGCGCCTTGCGCGCTCAGCGCATCTAGTGGTTAGCAGCCTCTTGTCAGGGGCAGCGGGCGGTTGTCCGGACTTGAAAAAAGACGCGCCTAAGCCCTTGACTCAGCGAGGGTTGCCCATATAATCGGCGCAGGTTTTTTTCATTGTCGATCCCCAGCGAGGGCGAGGAGGTCATCATGACAGGCAGAAAGAGATACGCGATGCGCTTGGACGTTTGCGTTCTGGAAATTCCTGAAACTTAGTGAACCGGGAGACGTGAATGGGCGCTCGCCCCACTAGCATAGCTCGCAACAAACAATCGACACAGCCGCAAGAACAGCTCTTCGACACGCACCCCGAAGTCAGCCTCGACTTCGAGACCGTGCGCCAGGCCGCCCGTGATCAGTACACGCGGCCGTTCCTGATCCTCGACACTGCCATCGTGCGCGAAAAGGCCCGGCGCTTCCATGCCGCGATGCCGCGCGTGCGCCCGCACTACGCGGTCAAGGCAAATCCGGACCTCCGCGTGCTCAAGGCCCTGGTCGAGGAGGGCGCAGGCTTCGAAATCGCCTCCATCGCTGAACTCGACCTCCTCATTTCGCTGGGAGTGCCCGCGGCCGAGGTGTTCTACTCAAATCCGGTCAAGTCGCGCGACTCGATCGCTTACGCCGCCCAAAAGGGGGTGGAGTGGTTCGTGATCGACAGCGTCGACGAGCTGCGGCGGGTGCACGGAGTGAAGTCGGACGCCAAGCTGTATCTGCGCGTTGCCACGCCGAACATCGGCAGCGATTGGCCGCTTTCCGGCAAGTTCGGCGCAGGCGCCGCGGAAACGCGGGAGATCGTCGCCACCGCGGCGAAGCTCGGTGCCGACCTGGCGGGGGTGACCTTCCACGTCGGCTCGCAGTGCCGCAACCCGGCGAACTGGCGCGTGGGTATCGAGAAAGCGCGTACGATTTTCGACGCGATGACGAAAGCGGGACTCAGGCCGCGCCTGCTCGACATCGGCGGCGGCTTCCCGGTGCGCCACGTCAGGCCGATTCCGTCGATCGAGGTGATAGGCAACGTGGTGAACGAGGCGCTGAAGGCATTTCCCGCCGACCTGCAGGTGATCGCCGAGCCGGGCCGCTATCTGGTCTCGGATGCCGGCTATTTCGTCTGCCGCGTGCTCGGGACGGCGGCGCGCGGGAGCAAGCGCTGGCTGCACCTCGATGCCGGACTGTTCGGCGGCATCATCGAGACGACCGAGGGGCTCAAGTACCGCATCCGCACCGACCGCTCCGGCCCCGACACCGCGTGGAACGTGGCAGGCCCGACCTGTGACTCGGTCGACGTGATCCTGCGTGACGAGCCGCTGCCTTCGGATCTGCAGGAGGGCGACTACTTCTACCTGCGCAATGCGGGGGCCTACACGACCGCGTACGCCTGCGGATTCAACGGCTTTCCGCTGCCGGAAGTCAGGGTGTTTGAGTCCAAGGCCTGATCTGAGCGGCTGCAGGCGGCATGGGAAGGCGGGCCTCGCGCCCGCCTTTCTTATTTAGTGTCCTGATATATCTGGTGTTTACGTGACCGGGGCGCGTTCGTATCGCACGTAGTCGTAGCGCATTCCATTGGCGGTCGAGTTCGCGATCCGCTCGGTTTCGCGCCAGGCGGCGCGATCCAGCTCGGGGAACCGGGCGTTGCCCTCGAAGTCGCGCTGGATCTCGGTCAGCATCAGAACATCCGCACAGGCGAGCGCCGCGGCATACAGCTCGCCGCCCCCGATCACGAACGCGACCGGTGAGTCCACGCATAGCGCCAGCGCTGCCTCGAGCGAGTCGGCGACGCTTGCGCCAGGCGCATCGAGCGCCCGCCTGCGGCTAACGACGATGTTGTCGCGCCCCGGCAAGGGCTTGCCCAGGGAGTCCCAGGTGCGACGTCCCATGATTACTGGATGGCCATAGGTGAGGGTCTTGAAGCGCTGGAGATCCTCCGGCAGATGCCATGGCAGCCTGCCCCAGGCGCCGATCACGCCGTTGGCGGCCACCGCTGCGACCAGGTGCACTCGGGGCCCGTTGCGTTCGTCTGCCGGCGTTTGTGACATTCGTCCTGTCTGCGACTGATTTTTGCAATAATTATAGGCAGATGGGCGCCAATCCGTCCCCCGCGGCTACGGCGCTTCCGTATCCGCGCTCGTTCCTAGGGCTGCTGCTCGCCGGCTTCACGCTGGTTGCGCTTCCGCTCGCGGGCGCGCTCGCCTATTCGGCCTGGAACACGGAGCGCCTCGCGGAACAGAGCGGCAACGCGGTCTTCAGCGCGGCGCAGGCGGCGCGCGCCAGCCGCTCGCTCGTCAACCGCATAGGTTCGATCGAGCGCCTGGCGCAGCAGGTGACGCTGCTGGCCGATCCCGTGCTGATGGAGGACTACGCGCGCGTGCATCGCAGCTTCAAGCAGGTGTCGAGCGATCTTTCGCAATTGCCTCTCGACGGACAGCAGCTGATCGCGCTGGAGCGTACCGTGAAGCAGGAACAGACCCTCTACGATCAGCTCACCGCGCAGCCGCGCAAACGGCTGGATCCGCGCGCGGTGAGCGCGGAAGCGGACCAGCTGGCGGACAACGCGTATGAAATGCTCGCGATCAGCTACTTGGTCGCCGACCGTGAAGTCGACCGTTTGCGCTCGAGCGCCGAAATCGTTCAGCAGCGCCTGATCCTGCTGGTCATATTCAGCACCGCGATCGCGCTCGCGATCGCGCTGGCGCTCACGCGCTTCATTGTGCGCCCGATCGCGGAGCTGGATGCATCGATTAGGCAGCTGGGCGGCGCCGACTTCACCCGTCCAATTAGGGTGCGCGGACCGGAGGACCTGCAATATCTCGGGGAGCGGCTGGACTGGCTGCGGCGACGTCTGACCGAGCTTGAGGCGCAGAGGAACCGATTCCTGCGCAACGTGTCGCATGAACTGAAGACGCCGCTCACCGCGCTGCGCGAAGGCGCGGAGCTGCTGCACGAGCAGGTCGCTGGCCCGCTCGCCCCTCCGCAGCAGCAGGTCGTCGCGATCATGCGCGACAACAGCGTGAAGCTGCAGCGACTGATCGAGGGGCTGCTCGACCACCAGCGCGCTTTGCACGCCGCGGCCTCGCTCGACCTGCAGCCGGTCGAACTCGACGCGCTGGTGCGCGAAACCGCGCGCGCGCACCAGCTCGCGGCGAGCGCCAAGCGTCAGCGCGTGGCGCTCGATCTCCAGCCGGTGGTGGTGCGCGCGGATCCCGAGAAGCTGCGCTCGATCGTGGATAACCTGCTCGGAAATGCAGTCAAGTTCACGCCGGAAGGCGGAAGCATTTCAGTGGTTGCGCGGGAGGACGAGGGCGCGGCGACGCTCGAGGTGATCGATTCCGGGCCGGGCGTGCCGGCAGAAGAACGGGAGTCCGTATTCGACTCGTTCTTTCGCGGCCGGGCGAAGGCCAGCGGGCGGATCGAGGGCAGCGGCCTCGGCCTCGCCATCGTGCGCGAATTCGTCGAGGCGCACGGGGGGCGGATCGCGGTGGTGGAGGGTGGCAGCGGGGGCCACTTCAGGGTAACGCTGCCGCACGAAACCCCGTCCACGCTTCCGGCGGCGGCATGAGAGCGCTTGTGGCCGCGCTGGTTTTGCTGCTCGCCGGATGCGCCGCGCTCGCGCCTGGCGCCGACGAGGCGGCGCGGCTGAACGAGATCGTCGCCCAGTCCGTGGCCGCCGCGCGGGCGCCGGCGAAAGAGCAGCAGCGCGCCTTGCGCCTCGCGCAGGATGCGTATCGGCGCGACCGTAGCGTACCGAATCGGCTGCGCTTGGCGACGCTGCTGGCCGCATTGCCGGCGCCGCTGCGTGATGACGCCCGTGCGTACGCGCTGCTCAAGCCGCTGGAGGCGGGGCAGGCCGAGTCGCCATACGCGAGCTTCGGCGCGCTGCTCGCGGGGCAGATCTCCGAGCGATTGCGGCTGGAGCGCGAAAGCGCGCGCGCGGCGCAGGAACACGCTCGTACAGCGCAGGAATACGCCCGCACCGCGCAGGAATACGAGCGCGCCGCGCACGCGGCCGAGGAGCGCGCGCAGACGCTGCGCGAGCAGCTCGATGCGTTGAAGTCCATCGAACGCGGTATCGTAGAACGGGAAGAGAAACTGCGCAGGAACAGGAGATGAAACCATGACCAACGAAGCCCCCAAAATCCTGCTGGTAGACGACGACAGGGACTTGCTGCAGCTGATCGCGATGCGCCTCGGCGCCGCAGGCTACTCCGTCGCGACCGCCGATTCCGGCGAAAGCGCACTCGCCAGCGTCACCGTTTCGCGGCCGCAGCTCGTCATCACGGACTTGCGCATGCAAGGAATGGACGGCATCGCGCTGTTCGACGCGATTCACCGCGATGCGCCGTCGCTCCCGGTGGTGATTCTCACCGCGCACGGCACGATCCCGGAAGCTGTCGCCGCCACGCGTCGCGGCGTGTTCAGCTTCCTCACCAAGCCGTTCGACGGCAAGGTGTTGCTCGACACGGTCGCCGACGCGCTGCGCCTGTCGAGCGTGCCGGCTGGGGGCGGGGGCGAAAGCTGGCGCGCCGAAATCATCACTCGCTCGCCCGCAATGGAGGACTTGCTGGCGCAGGCCAAGCGCGTTGCGGCCTCGGACGCAAGCGTGTGCGTGTACGGGCCGAGCGGTACCGGCAAGGAGCTTCTCGCGCATGCGATTCACAATGCCAGCCGGCGCTCCGGCGGACCGTTCGTGGCGGTGAATTGCAGCGCCATTCCGGAGGGTCTGATCGAATCCGAGCTGTTCGGGCACCGCAAAGGCTCCTTCACCGGCGCGACCCAGGACCGCAGGGGCCTGTTCCAGGCGGCCGAGGGAGGCACGCTGTTCCTCGACGAGATCGGGGACATGCCCGTAGCGCCGCAGGTGAAGCTGCTGCGCGCCCTCGAAGAGCGTGTGGTTCGGCCGGTGGGCTCGAACGAGGCGATCGCAGTAGACGTTCGGATCATCTCCGCCACCCACCGCAAGCTCGAGGAGCGGATCGCGGCCGGCGAGTTCCGCGAAGACCTCTACTATCGTCTGAACGTGGTCAAACTCACGCTTCCCGCGCTCGTCGAGCGGCGCGAAGACATCCCCCTGCTTGCGAATCATTTCCTCGAGCGCCTGGTGGCGCGCTATGGCCGGCGGCGGCTGGCGTTCTCGCCCGAGGCGATGGAGCTGCTGGTGTCGGCGTCGTGGCCCGGGAACGTGCGCCAGCTTCTGAACGTCGTCGAACAGTCGGTGGCGCTGACCGCGACCGACGTCGTCCCGGCATCGCTGGTGCGCCAGGCGATCGACTCGCGCGACTCGACCCTGACGCCGCTGGACGAGGCGCGGCGGGCCTTCGAGCGCGACTACCTGGTCAGAATCCTGAAGATTACCGGCGGCAACGTCACCCAGGCCGCGCGACTGGCCGGCCGCAACCGCACCGAGTTCTACCGCCTGCTCGAGCGCCACGCGCTGGAGCCCGCGATGTTCAAGAGCGCGGCCCAGGTGCACTGATTGCGGCGCCGGCGCGCGCATCCGTTGGACCGGGGCAGCCGTATGGGTGACTAGGTGCCCGGTTCTACGGGTCCCCGCATGGAGATAGACCGCCGATGACTCCCCGCCTCCCGTCCAGATTCGTCGCCGCGCTGGCCGCGTTGGCCACGGCGCTCCCGGTCCAAGCCGCATCATGCGCGGCGAAATCGACCGCGCGCACCGCGGCGCTGGTCGAGCTCTACACCTCCGAGGGCTGCAGCAGCTGCCCCCCTGCGGACCGCTGGCTGTCGTCGCTCGATGTCGGCGGGCGCGACGCCCTGGTGCCCCTCGCCCTGCATGTGGACTACTGGGACTACATCGGCTGGAAGGACCCGTTCGCCAAGCACGCCTTTGCGGCTCGCCAAAAACGAATTGCGGCGGCGCAACATTCGAGCTTCGTCTACACCCCGCAAGTGATGCTCCAGGGCAAGGACTTCCGGGGCTGGGATTCCGAAGAGTTCGATCGCGCGGTGGCCAGAATCAACGCGCAGCCGGCCAGGGCCGCCATTGCGCTCACGATAGAGCGCGTTCGAGGCGACTCGATGCGGGTCGAGGCGACCGCGCAACTGACCGATCCGGGGCGGCGTGGCGTGGCGGCCCTGTACCTCGCCGTCTACCAGAACAAGCTGGTTTCGCGGGTCGGCGCCGGGGAGAATCAGGGGCGCACGCTGGCGCACGATTTCGTGGTGCGGGACTGGGTCGGTCCGATCGAATTCGGCGCGGACGGGCGCGTGCGCGACGGGCGCAGCCTGCCACTGCCGCCCGAGTCGGTGGCGAAGGACTCCGGGGTCGCCGCCTTCGTGCAGGATCGCTCCACCGCGGAGGTCCTGCAGGCCCTGTTGCTACCGGCCTGCCCGGGCTAGCCAGGGCCCCCGGGGCCGGGCCGCGCGGCCGTCCCGGGCGCATCATCCGCCGCGCCGGCCTTCCCTCTCTCGGGTATATTTCCCCCATAACGGAGCCTTAGCAGGGAAAAACCAAGGGAGGAAAGGCCGTGCTCGCAACGCAAATCCGGCAAAAGGACGGGGTCTTCTACTTTGCCAGCTACAAGGCGAAGGACCTCCTCGCCAAGGTTCGCTTCATCAGCCGCTTCTACGGGGAGGGCGAGGAAATTGCGCCCAGTCGGATCGCCCAGGATGACGATATCGCCCAGTTCATCGCCAAGATCGAGCGCACCGACGAGGCCTTCCAGAGGACCCTGTCCCGCGCCAAGGTGCGCTCACTGAAGAACTTCTACGAGACCGCCGTTTCGCAGCCGCCGATCCCGGGCACCGTGCTGCTGTTTACTTCCGAGCGCCTGGGATTTCGCGCCAGCGACGGTGCCGTAGGCCATCTGTCCGAGCCCTCGGCGAAGTACCTGATCATCGACGGCCAGCACCGCCTCGCGGCGCTTCAGTTCTATCTTCACGAGCGCCCCGACGACGCCGCGACGATCAACGTGCCCTGCATCATCTTCGACGGTCGCAGCGAGGACTTCGCGACCGAGATGTTCGTCATCATCAACTCGACGCCCACCCGCATCAACAAGAGCCATCTGGTCGACCTTTACGACCGCGTCTCGTTCGCGGCACCGGACCGCAAGTTCGCGGCACGCCTGGTCGAGAAGCTCTACAGCGAGGGCGACAGCCCGCTGCGCTACCGCATCAACCGCCTGGGCGGGCGCAGCCAGCGCGACAAATGGGTGCTGCAGGCGGAGTTGTTCAACGAATTGCACCGCTGGGTGCGGTCCCGTTGGCGCAGCATCCAGGTCTCGGGCGGCAGCGCGCACGAGGTGCCGCGCTACTACGCGGTCCTGCGTGACTTCTTCCGGGCGGCCCGCTCGGCCTGGGGCGATGCCTGGGGCAAGGACAACTTCATGGTCACCAAGCCGGTGACGATCAAGGCCATGGTGCGCGTGTGCGCGGACCTGGCGCGCGAGGACGCCGAGCCCGAAGACGGCCGCGTGGCGCGCTGGCAGGAACGGCTGGCGCCGTGGGCCGAGCAGGTGCGCGAATTCCGCGACGACGGCTTCTACGAGCGCTTCCCCGCCAAGGGCGAGATCGAGCGCGTTGCGCGCATCCACCGCGACCTGGCGCGGGCGGCGAAAATCGAGGTCGGCAAGCCCAAGCAGTGACACGCGCGCGCGCACCGGCGCGCGCGGGCTAGAACAGCCCGTCGCCCGAGAAGCGCTCGACCTCGGCGTCAGCGAATCCAAGCTCGGCCAGGATCGGCCGCGTGTGTGCCCCGAGGGCGGGCAGGGGCCCCATCTTCGGCTCGAAGCCGGACAGATTGAACGGCGGAAGCAGGGCCTGGAGCGGTCCCTGGGGGGAGTCCACCTCGCGCCAGCGCCCGCGCGCCTCGAGTTGGGGGTGCGACCAGAACTCCTCCATCGAGTTCAGGCGCGCGTTGGCGATGCCCGCCGCCTCGAGCTTCTCGATTACCTGCGCCGCCGTCAGGCGCGAGAACACGCGCTCGATCTCGGCGTGAGTCGCGTCGCGATGGTCGTAGCGCGCGGGACCGGTCGCGAAGCGCGGGTCGCGCGCGAGCGCGGCGTTGCCGAGCACCGCTTCGCAGAAGCGCGCGAACTCGCGATCGTTCTGGATGCTGAGAAAGACCGTGCCGCCGTCACCGGCGTGGAACGGGCCGTAGGGCACGATCGTCGCGTGATAGGCACCGCGGCGCGGCGGGGCCTCGCCGCCGTAATGCGTGAAATAGGCCGGAAAGCCCATCCACTCGCCCAGCGCTTCGAACATCGTGATGTCCAGCGTCGCGCCCTCGCCGCTGTGCTCGCGCCGCAGCAGAGCGGCCAGAATCGAGGAGAGGGCGTACATTCCGGCGGCGATGTCCGCGACCGGGATTCCGGCCTTGGCGGGCGCGTCTTCGCTGCCGGTCACCGACAGCAGGCCGGTTTCGCATTGCACAAGCAGGTCATAGGCCTTCTTGTGCGCGTAGGGTCCCGCCGGGCCGTAGCCCGAGATCCCGCACCAGATCAGCCGCGGATGCCTGGCGCGCAGCGCCTCGGCCCCGAGGCCGAGCCGGTCCGCGGCGCCCGGAGCGAGGTTTTGCAGGAAGACGTCGGCTCGCTCCAAGAGCCGGGCGAGGACCGGTCCTGCCTGCGGATGCTTGACGTCGAGCGCCAGGCTCTCCTTGGACCGGTTGACCCAGACAAAATGGGAGGACAGACCTTTTACGGTGCGGTCGTAGGAGCGCGCCGCGTCGCCGCCGCCGGGCCGCTCGATCTTGATCACGCGCGCGCCGAGCTCGGCCAGCTGGCGCGTGGCGAACGGGCCGGCGATCACCTGCTCGAGCGCGACCACGGTGATACCGTCGAGCGGGCGCTTCACGCGAAGCTCACTTCCATGCCCCTGAGCGGCAGGCCCTCGAAGGATGTGCTCCAGGTCTCTCCCGGGGAAACCGGGTGGGCATCGGTGAGCGTGCCGGTGCTGACGATCTCGCCCGCGGCGAGCGGCGGCGCGTCGGCTTGACGCGACAGCACCTCGACCAGGAAAGCGAGCGCTTCGAGCGGGCTGCCGAGCGCGTTTGCGCCCACGCCGCGGTCCACCAAGGCGTCGCCCTTGCACAGCCGAACCTTCAGCGCGGGCAGCCTGGCGGCGAGCCCCGGAAGATCGCGCACCGGAACCGGCGAGCCCACCACCAACCGCCCGTGCAAGCCGTTGTCCGCGGTACAGTCCGAAATCTTCAGCTTCCAGTCCGGATGGTGACACTGAACGATCTCGATCGAGTGCGCCACCCATTCGATCGCACCGAGCAGTGCTTCGGCGTCGTGCGTGACCGGCGGCGGGCCCTTGAGAGCGAAGCAGATTTCGGGCTCGATGCGCGGCTGGACAAGGCCTGCCAGCGGCACCGTGGCGCGGTCGGCTTGCGCGAAAATCACGGTCCTGTCGTAGACCGTGCCCCACATCGGCTCGTACACGCCGTAGCGCGGCCAGATGGTACGGTTCGTGAATCCGATCTTGCGCCCGAGGGGATTCCAGCCCCGCGCGAGGCGGGATGCGTGCAGGCGCGCGGCGGCGCGATAGCCCGCCTGCGCATCCAGCCCGGCAAACCGCTCGCTGAAGGGGGCGACAATGCCGCCCGCGTCTTGCAGGGCGAGGATCTCGTCGGCGAGGGCGTCGATGTCGGGAGACCTGGCCACGTTTTCGTCTCTTAGCGTTCGCCGATTGTACAGGGCGGCCGCGCCGCGGTTGCGGAGCGCGGCCATGCGTGCGAAATTCAAGCGTCAGGAGAGATCGCCATGACCGTGTCGGCAATGAATCACTTCACCATCCTCACCGCGGACGTCGACACGACGCTCGCGTTCTATGCCGAGTTCCTGGGGCTGCATGCGGGTCCGCGTCCGCCGTTCACCTTTCCGGGCGCATGGCTATACGCTGAGGGAAGCGGCGATCCGATCCTGCACGTCATTGGCGGTCGCCGCGGCGAGGAGCTGGTGAAGGGGGTCATCGATCACATGGCGTTCACCGGGCACGGGCTGGCGAATACCGTGGCGATGCTCAAGGCGAAGGGTGTGCGGCACGAGCTCAGGAAGCTGCCCGATTACGGTACGTGGCAGTTGTTCTTCCATGATCCCAACGGCGCGAAGGTCGAGATCGACTTCGACGCCGCGGAGCAGGGTCCGGCTTGAATCCCCCGGGCCTGCTGCAGCGCATCCTGGGCGCGGTGCTCGGCATGGCGCTGTTCGTCCTGGCGTTCGTCTTCGCATCGGTGCTGCTCGCGATTGCCGCGACGGCGGCGCTGCTGATCTGGGGCTGGCTGTGGTGGCGCACGCGCGAAATCCGTCGCGCGGCGCGGGACGGCGAGAACGTCGTGATCGAGGGCGAATACCGCGTGGAGCGCGACATGGGTCGGCTCGACGACGACCAACGCGCTCCTCCTCCATGACGGGATCCTCCGTTGCGCTGAGTTTTGCGATCCGCGGGAATCGAGCTAGACTGGATTCGCAGGGCCAAAAGAACGGGGCAATCAGCCCCGCGAAGGTACCTGGAAGAATCCCGTAGTGGACACTTTGAGGAGGGTTGCATGAGACGAACCATCAAGTTGCTGTCTGTCGCCGGCGGCCTGCTGCTCGCTGCGTCGTTGGCCAATGCGCAGACTTTCGTGCGCATGGTTTCCGGTCCGGCGGGCGGCAGCTGGTACCCGTTGGGGGCCAAAATGATGCAGGTCATGCAGAAGGACATCGGCGGCATCGCGACCTCGAACGGTCCCGGCGGCGGCGTCGGCAACATCAAGGACATCAGCGAGGGCAACGCGGAGATCGGCTGGAGCTACGGCCACACTGCCTATAACGGCTACGTCGGGCGGGGCAAGTTCGATCGTCCATACAAGAACGTCGCCTTCTTCGCCACCCTGTATCCCGGCGTGGTGCAGATCGCGGTGCCCAAGAGCTCCAGCATTCGGTCGATAAGCGACTTCAAGGGCAAGAACATCAGTCCCGGGAAGACGGGCTGGACCGGGACGGCGTTCGCGGAAACGGTGCTCAACTCTTACGACCTGAGCTTCGACAAGATCCGGCAGGCGGGCGGAACGGTCCACCACGTCGATTACAATGACTCCGTCGCTCTCATGAAGGACGGCCACATCGACGTCTTCGTCGCGGTCACCTCCATGCCCCAGGCGTCGTTCATCGACCTGAACTTCAAGCCCGGAATCCGCTTCATTGGCATCGAACCCGAAAAAATGAAGGGAATCATCGCGGCCAATCCAGGCGTGATTGCGACCAAGATCCCGAAAGGCACCTACGAAGGCATGGACGCGGACGTCCCGACCCTCGCGACGGCGACGGTAATGGTCGTTCGCGCCGATCTGCCCGAGGACCTCGTATACAAAATGTGCAAGGTGTTCTGGAAGGAACACGACACCTTCGCCGAGGTCAAGAAGGTCTGGAACGACGTGAAGCTGCAAGATGCCTTGTCGGCGGCGGCCATTCCGGTTCACCCGGGTGCCGCGCGCTGTTACAAGGAGTTGGGCGTCAAGCAGATGTAGCGTTCCGCTCGGCGCGCATCTGAATGGCCAATAAGCGCGGTCATGCCTGAGCCCGCGCAGGCGCAAGGCCGTCTCGAGTACCACGAGATCAAGGACGTCTCGCTGCTCGAGACGGTGTTGCGCGAGCGGCAGTTCCGCCTCCCGGTGGTGATTGCAACCGTGGCGGCGGTGCTGGCGATCGCGCTGGCCCTGTTTCACCTCTACGCGGCGGTCTTCGGAACACCGGAAACGCGTTCGTTCCGCGGCACGCACCTCACCGTCATGCTGGTGCTGACGCTGCTGCTCAATCCGCTGTTCCGAAAATCGCACCGCGACCCGCTGCTCGTGGAGGGCGACGCGCGCAATGGATGGCGGCTGACCGGCTTCGCGGCGGATCTGCTTCTGATCGGATTCGGTCTGTTCGTTCAGGTTTACACCCTTTGGGACGTCGATGCATTCAATATGCGCGGCGGCGATATCACGCAGCTCGACCTGTGGGTCGGAATGGCCTATATCCTGCTCGTCATGGAGGCTACGCGCCGCGCCGTAGGTTGGGCGATGGTGGTCGTGACGTCCTTCTTCGTGCTGCAGAGCCTGTTCTCAAACCACTTCTTTGGATTCCTGTTCGGGCCGCCGACGTCGCTGCGCAAGTACGTGGACGTCATCTTCATGCGCGCCGACGGCATTTTCGGAATCCCGCTGATGGTGGTGGCGACGTACATACTTCTTTTCATCATTCTGGGGGCGCTGCTGATCCGTTCCGCCGCTGGACGCTTTTTCATCGACCTCGCGGTCTCGCTCACCGGGCACCGGACGGGCGGCCCTGCCAAGGCGGCGGTGGTGGCCAGCGCGATGATGGGCACGGTCTCGGGCTCGGCGGTGGCCAACGTGGTCACCACGGGTTCTTTCACGATCCCTCTCATGAAGCGGCTCGGATACCGGCCGCGGTTTGCGGCCGCCGTGGAGGCCTGCGCGTCCTCGGGGGGGCAGATCACGCCGCCGATCATGGGCGCCGCGGCGTTCATCATCGCCGAGTTCCTTCGCGTCAACCTGCTCACCGTGATCATCGCAGCGGCCATTCCGGCCTTCCTTTATTACGCGACCATCTACTTCATGGTTCACCTTGAAGCCGAGAAGCACGGCTTGCACAAGATTCCCCGCGCGCAGTTGCCAAGCTTTCGCGAGGTCCTGAAGCGCGGCTGGCATCTTTTGCTTCCGCTGGGTGTTTTGATCGCCCTGCTCTCGGTCGGCTTCAGCGCAATGCTGGCGGGATTCTGGGCGATCGTCAGCGTGGTCGGGCTTAGCTTCGTCAATCGGAATACGCGCATGAGCTCGGTGGACCTGTTTTCGGCCCTCGAAGAAGGCGTGCGCAGCACTGTGCCGGTGACGATCGCCTGCGCTTGCGCGGGCATCATCATCGGATCGGTGTTTGTCTCCGGACTCGGGCTCAAATTCACCCAGTCGGTGATCGACCTGTCGGGCGGCAGCCTGCTTTCCCTGCTCGCTCTCACGGCCGTGGCTTCAATCATCCTGGGAATGGGCCTCACCACGACGGCCGTCTACATCACACTCGCCGCACTGATCATCCCCGCGCTCGAGCGCATGGACGTGGTGCCGATAGCCGCGCACCTGTTCGCGTTCTATTTCGGCGTGGTGTCTTCCATTACGCCGCCCGTGGCGCTCGCAGCTTTCGCCGCCGCGGCGATTGCGGGCAGTCCGCCCATGGCCACCGCGTTCGAGGCTTCGAAGGTCGGCATCGCGAAATACCTGGTGCCGTTCATCTTCATCTATAACCCTTCACTCCTGTTCGTGGGCCCGCTCTGGCTGACGGCGTTTTCGACCGTTACCGCCCTGGCGGGCGTGTGGGCCTTGTCCGCTTCCATGGAGGGCTGGCTGCACGGACGGCTCGGGCTCGGGACGCGGGGCGCGATGCTCGCCTCCGCGATCGTGCTGCTCTATCCGCCGCAGCTCCCGTTCATGGGACTCTCGGGCTTCGCGGTGACGGTCGTGGGCGCCGCCTGCGTGGGCGGCATCTACCTGATGCGACTCCGCTCGCGCGGGGTCGTGGCGGCGGTTGGGGGCCAGCAGTGAAGCTGCGCGAAATCTTCCTCGGCAAACCGATACACTGGCTCCCGTGGCCCCTCATTGCCGCGCTGATGGTGTGGATGAATTCGGTGCACTTCCATATCCTGCGGTTCAACCTGTTCACCCTTGCGCTGGTCGCGGTCTCGGCCGCGGTCGTGGCGTTTGTTCTCCTCAGCTCGAAACGGGATGAACAGATCACCCGCGAGTCCTTCGAGGAAGGGGACGTCGAGGGGACCGGAACGGATCACTAGTTAGACCGGCGCGGGAGGCGCCTGCGCCAGCAGGGGGTCGACGATGCGCCAGCCCGCTTCCACCTCGTCCCGGCGCGCGCTCAGACCACCCGCGTGAGCACCGGCTCGCCGGCGAAATGCAGGCGCAGGTTCTCGACCTGCAGGTCGCCCATCGCGCCGCGCGTCTCGTTGGTGGCGCTTCCCACGTGCGGGAAGATCACGGCGTTGTCCAGCGCGAAGAAGGCGGGAGAAATGTTGGGCTCGTTGGCGAAGACGTCCAGGCCCGCGCCCGCGATCCGGCCGTGCTGGAGATAATCGAGCAGCACCGGCTCGTCGATCACGGAGCCGCGCGCGATGTTGACCACGTAGCCTTGCGGTCCGAGCGCATCGAGCACCTTGGCGCTCACCAGCGCCTTGGTTCCTCCGCCTCCCGGCGTGGCGACCATCAGCACGTCCGAATTCCTCGCCAGCGCCACCGCGTCGCCGTCGTAGGGATAGGCGACGTCTTTGCGCTTGCGGTTGTGATATCGAATCTTCATGCCGAACGCCATCGCCCGGCTGGCGATCGCCTCGCCGATGCGGCCCAGGCCGAGCACGCCCATGGTCTTGCCGCCGAGCGAGGTCGTCTTCGCATAGTCGCCGCTCGTCGGCCAGTAGCCGGATCGCAGATAGGCCTCGGACTGGGGAAACTTGCGCATCACGTTCAGCGTCAGCGCCATCGCGGTGTCGGCGACGCAGTCGTTGAGCACGTCGGGCGTGTTCGTGACGGTGACGCCGCGCTTCTTCGCCGCCTCGAGATCGATCGCGTCGACGCCGACGCCGAAATTGGAGATCAGCTCGAGCTTCGGCAGCGCGTCCATCAGCTTGGCGTCGGCGCCCGCGGCGCCGAAGGTCGCGAGCGCGCGCACCTTGGGCGCGACCTCCTTCAGGAACGCGCCGCGGTCGGCGGCCTGGTAGAGCTTGTGGCAGACGAACTCTCTCTCGAGGATCGCCTGCGTCGGCGGGAAGATGAGTGTGGTCAGGACGATATCGGGTTTCATGGCTGTCTTTCTCAGTGCTTGAACTTCCCGGCCAGAGCGTCGGCGCCGCGCGCCAGGATGCCGACGTCGGCGCCCACCGCGCAGAACAGGCACCCGGCCCCGATCATGCGCTTCGCGTCCGCCTCGACCGGCGAAAGGTAGCCAGGCGCCTTGCCCGCCTTGCGGATGCGTCGCATCGCTTCCTCGATGAGCGGCATGACCGCGGGGTTGGCGGTCTCGCCGGTATGGCCCATCGAGGCGTGCAGGTCGGCCGGGCCGATGAAGACGCCGTCCACGCCGTCGACCGCGCAGATCGCTTCGAGCTGGTCGAGCGCGGGCTTGGTCTCGACCTGCACCAGCACGCAGAGTTCCTCCTGGGCGCGCTTGGCATAGTCCTTGACGCGCCCGAAACGCGAGGCGCGCGTCGTGCCGGCGACGCCGCGCACGCCCGCAGGCGGATAGCGCGTCGCCGCGACCGCGGCTTTTGCCTCCTCGGCGCTGCAGACGTAGGGAACGAGCAGCGTTTGCGCGCCGATGTCGAGCACGCGCTTGATGTTCACCATGTCGTTCCACGGCACGCGCACGATCGGCGTCGTCGCCGGGTAGGCTGCCGCCGCCTGCAGCTGCGTCAGCAGGCTCTCCAGATCGTTGGGCGAATGTTCGCTGTCCAGCAAAATCCAGTCGAAGCCTGCGCCGGCGATCACCTCGACGCTGTAGCTCGACGACAGGCTCGACCAGAGGCCGATCTGCGTCTTGCCGGCCTTGAGCGCGCGTTTGAATGCGTTTTGCGGCAATTCCATGCTCTTCCCCAGGGACAAAAGGATCGATTATCCGGCAACCGCGCCGCTCAGTGGATTTCGGGCTCGGATGTCGGCGCCGTGCCTTCGAGGAAATCGAAATCGCAGCCCCGGTCGGCCTGGCCGATATGTTGCGAAAACACCGCCCCGTAGCCGCGCTCGAACTTGCGCGGGGGCTGCTTCCATGCCTGACGGCGCCGCTTCAGCTCCGCTTCGGGGACCTTGAGCTCGAGCGTGCGGCGTTCGACGTCGAGCTCGATCGGGTCGCCGTTCCGGACCAGCGCGAGCGCCCCGCCGACGAACGATTCCGGCGCAACGTGGAGCACGCAGGTGCCGTAGCTGGTGCCGCTCATGCGCGCGTCCGAGACGCGCACCATGTCCTTTACGCCCTGCTTGAGCAGCTTCTTCGGCACCGGCAGCATGCCCCATTCAGGCATTCCCGGGCCCCCGAGCGGTCCTCCGTTCTTGAGCACCAGGACCGAGTCGGCGTCGACCTCGAGGTCGTCGCGGTCGATGCGCGCGGCCATGTCGTTGTAGTCCTCGAACACCACGGCGCGGCCTGTGTGCTTCAGCAGCCCGGGGCTCGCCGCGCTCGCCTTGATGACCGCGCCGTCCGGCGCCAGGTTGCCGCGCAGCACGACGATGCCGCCGGCGGCCTTGAGCGGATTCGCGCGCGGCCGGATCACCTCCGGGTTCCGGATCGCGGCGTGCTCGAGGTTCTCTCCCAGCGTCGCGCCGTTGACGGTCATCGCGTCGAGCCGCAGCAGGTCCTTGATCTCGGCGAGCATCGCGCGCAGCCCGCCGGCGTAGTAGAAGTCCTCCATCAGGTACTCGGCGCCGGAGGGGCGGATGTTGGCCAGCACCGGGGTCCTGGCGGAGATCTCGTTGAATCGCTCGAGCGTGAGCTTGAGGCCCGCCCGGCCGGCCATCGCCACCAGATGGACGATTGCATTGGTCGAGCCGCCGAGCGCCATCAGGGTGGTGATCGCGTTGTCGAAGGCGTCGGCGCCGAGAATATCGCGCGGCTTGAGGTCTTGCCACACCATGTCGACGATGCGCCGTCCGCTCAGGCTCGCCATGCGCGAGTGGTTCGCGTCGACCGCGGGAATGGAGGCGGCGCCGGGCAGGGTCAGGCCGAGGCTTTCGGCGAGCGACATCATGGTGGAGGCCGTGCCCATCGTCATGCAGGTGCCGGCGGAGCGGGCGATGCCGTCTTCGATCTCCTGCCAATCGCGCTCGGTGATCTTGCCCGCGCGCAACTGGTCCCAGTACTTCCACGTGTCCGAGCCCGAGCCCAGGGTCTTGCCACGCCAATTGCCTCTCAGCATCGGCCCCGCGGGCATGTAGATCGCCGGTATGTTCATGCTGGTCGCGCCCATGATCAGCGCGGGCGTGGTCTTGTCGCATCCGCCCATCAGCACCGCGCCGTCGGCGGGGTAGGAGCGCAGCAGCTCCTCGGTTTCCATGGCGAGGAAGTTGCGATACATCATCGTGGTCGGCTTCTGCATCGTTTCGGCCAGGGCCATGGCCGGCATCTCGAGCGGGAATCCGCCCGCCTGCCACACCCCGCGCTTCACTTCCTCGACCCGCTGCTTGAAGTGAGTGTGGCAATGGTTGATGTCCGACCAGGTGTTGACGATCGCGATCACAGGCTTGCCCTGGTAGTCGCTGCGGTCGTAGCCCATCTGCGCGGTGCGCGAACGATGGCCGAACGAGCGCAGATCCTTGACGCCGTACCAGCGGTGGCTGCGCAGTTCTTCGGGCTTCTTCTTCATGGTGGGGCTTCCTCCGTTCGGCATTTTAAACGCGCCTCTGCGGAAGCGGTGGCCGCGGGGTACACTTTGCGCCCTTGCCCCATACCGTTTTGACATCATGGCCGATTCCCACGTTTTTCAAGCCCAGCCTCTCGAGCGCGCGATCTCCGCCATCGTCGCCGCCGGCGGCAGCGAGCCGCGCGAGGCGCAGCTCGTCGCCGCCAATCTGCTGATGGCGAACCTCAGCGGGCACGACTCGCACGGGGTCGGCATGATCCCGCGCTACGTCGAGTCGCTGAAGGAAGGCGGCTTGAAGCCGAACCGCCATCCGCTGGTGAAGTTCGACGGCGGCGCACTGCTCGCGCTCGACGGGCAGGCGGGCTACGGCCAGGTGATCGGCATGGAGGCGACCGAGATGGCGATCGCGCGCGCGAAGCAGCACGGCTCGTGCGTGATGACGCTCGCGAATTCGCACCACCTGTGCCGCATCGGGCAGTGGGCCGAGCAGGCGGTGGCGCAGGGGCTGGTGTCGATCAGTTTCGTGAACGTGATCTCGCGCCCGATCGTCGCGCCCTACGGCGGCAGTGATGCGCGCTTCGGCACCAATCCCTGCACCATCGGGATTCCGCTCGCCGGGCAGCCGCCGCTGATCCTCGACATGGCGACCAGCGCGGTGGCCCAGGGCAAGATCCGGGTGGCGCACAACAAGGGCGAGAAAGTCGCGCCGGGACTGCTGATCGACGACAAGGGCGAGCCGACGGTCGATCCGCGCTACGGCGTGATCGAGCCGCTGGGCGCACTCACCACGATGGGACTGCACAAGGGCTACGGGCTCGCCGTCGCCTGCGAGCTGCTCGGCGGAGCGCTCTCCGGCGGCGGCACGCAACGCACCGGCGAGCGCGACAAGAAGCGCGTGCTGAACGGCATGCTCACGATCCTGATCGATCCCGCGAGGCTCGGCGCCGCGGAGTTCTTCGGCGGCGAGGCTGCGGAGTTCGTCGACTGGGTGAGGCGATCGCCGCCGGCGAGGGGCTTCGACAAGGTCCGCATTGCCGGCGATCCCGAGCGCGAAACGCGCGTCAAGCGCGGCCGCGACGGCATCTCGGTCGACGCGACCACGTGGAGGGATGTTCTCTCCGCCGGTGAAAAGGTCGGTATCGCCGCCGCGGACACGGACCGCGCCGCGCGCGGCTAGCCGCGGGCGAGGTCCGCGGCGCGCGCGAAGAGCGACTTGTCGTCGCGCAGCTTGAACTTGGCCACGCGGTGGGTGGCGGTCTGGGGCAGCGAGTCGACGAACGCGACGTAGCGCGGCACCTTGATCGGCGCGAGACGCTGCGCGCACCAGTCCGCGATCTCCTGCGCGCCGAGCGCGGCGCCGGGCTTGCGCACCACCGCCACGAGGATCTCGTCCTCTCCCAGCTCGGAGGGAACGGGGATCGCGGCACACTGCACCACCGCAGGATGGTCGCCGACGACACGATCGATCTCAGCGCCCGAGATGTTCTCGCCTCGCCGCCGGATGATGTCCTTTTTGCGCGCGATGAAGTAGTAGTAGCCGTCGGCGTCGCGCCTGACCAGGTCGCCGGTGGCGAACCAGCCGTCGTGCATTGCGGCGGCGGTCTGCTCGGGGTCCTTGTAGTAGCCCTGCATCAGGATCGGCGTTCGGACCCACAGTTCGCCCTCCGTCGCGTCCGGGACGTCCCGGCCTTCGTCGTTCACAACGCGCAATTGCGCGAATTTCACCCGCGGATCCGGATGCGTCGCCGCCTTGCCCATGCTGAGAGGCTTCTTTTCGCCGTCGAACGGATTGTTGCAGGCGCCCGGGACCTCGGTCATGCCGTAGCCCTCGATCAGCATCGGCACGCGGAACTCCTCGCGAAACACTCTCTCCAGGTCCGGCGTGATCGGCGCTCCGTAGACGACCCTCAGCTTGTGCCCGGGATCGAACTCGCTGCGCGGCCGGCGGGCGAGGATGTTGCCCACGGCGGCGATGATGTTGACCTGCGTGGCGCCACTCGCGGCGGCGGTGTTCCAGAATTGGGAGGCCGAGAATTTCGGCACCAGCACCATGCTCGCGCCCGCGGCGAAAGTTCCGGCGAGCGAGTAGAACAGCGCGTTGATGTGGAACATGGGCAGGACGCACATCAGGCGGTCGCCCGGCTGCAGCCACATCCGCGCCAGGAAGCCTTCGCCCGCCATGACGAAACTGCGCTGGCTGTGCATCACGCCCTTGGGAAAGCCCGTGGTGCCGGAGGTGTAGAGCATCAGGCAGGTCGACTCCGGCGCGGGATCGGGCGGCAAGGCGAGAGCGGGCGCCGTCTCGATCAGGTCGGCAAAACGCACCACGCCCTCGCGCGTGCCTTCGAGCATGAAGAACCAGGCTGAAGGCGACAGGGGCTTCGCCGCTTCGCGCGCCGTGTCGAGCGCCGCGGGAACGGCCGCTACCGCGCGCACGCCGGCGTGCTGCAGGATATAGCCGGCTTCCTGCGGGCCGAAGTCCGGATTGACCGGCACCAGGATCGAGCCGAGGCGCGCCAGGGCGAACAGCAGCACGACGTAGTCGGCGCAGTTGGTCGCCATGGCGCCGACGCGATCGCCCGCGGCGATCCCGCGCGCCGCGAGTGCGCGCGCGGCCGCGTCGACGCGCACGGCGAAGTCGGCGTAGGTCAGTACGCTGCCTTCGTACAGCAGCAAGCCGCGCCCGGCTTCGCCACGCGCGCGACTCGCGAGCAGCCCGGACAGGGTGTATCCGTGCGCGGGGTAGCGCTGCAACACCGCAAGCGGTTGTTCCATATCGCCGCGCACGGTAGCACGGCGCTGCGCGCCCGTCAGAGGTACGCACTTACTCCTGAGAAGTCACTTCTATTCAGATTTATAACTATATGAATAATAATAATATTTGTCTTATAGATTTGGTGTTGTATTTTCGCTCTAAGTCTTTGTCCCATCAAGAAAAATTGCCTGCCAAGTCCTTGACCTGCCGATTTCTTTACCCTACAGTGGGAAAAGGTAGAAAAAAGTGGCGAAATGCGGAGTTAGGCACTTCGCTCGCAGATCGCCGAGGAAAAACGGGCCATGAGCGGAACATTTCACGGCGCAACCGTCATCACGCTGGACGCGAAGGGCCGCCTGGCTATCCCGACGCGCCACCGCGAGGCCTTGCTCGACGGAGCCGGCGCGCTGGTGCTCACCGCGCACCCTGAAGGCTGCGTGCTGATCTATCCCGAGGCCGCGTGGGAGCCGGTGCGCGCCAAGGTCGAGACCTTCCCGAGCTTCAACCCGCAGGCGAGCTGGTGGAAGCGGCTGCTGCTCGGCATGGAGGAGCACGTTTCTCCCGACGGCTCGGGCCGGGTGCTGCTGCCGGCGGCGCTGCGGCTGCACGCCAGGCTGGAACGCGAGGCGATGATGATCGGCCAGGGCGCCTATTTCGAGCTTTGGGACAGCGGCGTTTGGAGCGCCAAGCTGGCCAGCGCGCTCCCCGGCACCGGCGCACCGCCTCCGGGCATGGAAGACTTCTCGCTGTGACGGCGGGAGCGAACGATGGGCGCCAAGACGCTCACGCATCGCGCCGTACTCCTGCCCGAAGCCATCGAGGCGCTCGCTTTGCGGCCCGACGGAGTCTACGTCGATTGCACCTTCGGCCGCGGCGGTCACAGCCGCGCAATTCTCGATCGGCTCGGTCCCACGGGGCGCCTGATCGCGATCGATCGCGACCTGCAGGCGGTCGCAGCCGCGCGCGCAATCGACGATCCGCGCTTCCGCATCTGGCACGCCCGCATGAGCGAGCTGTCGGGCGTGCTCGAGTCGGCGGGCGTGGCGCGCGCGCAAGGCGTGCTGTTCGATCTCGGAGTGTCGTCGCCGCAGCTGGAGGACCCCGAACGCGGGTTTTCCTTCCGCGCCGACGGACCGCTCGACATGCGCATGGATACCAGCCGCGGACAAACCGCGGCGCAGTGGCTCGCAACCGCTTCCGAGCGGGAAATCAGGGAGGGGGTAGGGGACTATGGCGAAGAACGGTTTGCTAAACAGATTGCAAAGGCGCTTGTTGCTGCTCGCGAACGCGAACCCGTCGTCCGCACCAAGCAACTTGCCGATATCGTGGGTTCGGCGGTCCGCACACGGGAGCCGGGCCAGGATCCGGCGACGCGCACCTTTCAAGCTCTACGGATTCTCGTCAATCGGGAGCTTCAGGAAGTGTCGCTGACGCTGCCGCAGGCGCTCGCGCACCTTGGCCCCGGCGGCCGGCTGGCGGTGATCAGCTTTCATTCGCTCGAGGACCGCATCGTCAAGCGCTTCATGCGCGCGGCCTCGCGCGCCGACCTGCCGCGGGATTTACCCCTGCGCGCCAGCGAAATGCCACAAATGCCGTTGACAATCGTCGGCCGTGCCATCCGCGCCTCGGCCGCCGAAATCGCGGCAAATCCGCGCGCGCGCAGCGCAACGCTGCGCGTCGCCGAGCGCACGGGCGCGCCTTTCGACCCGTCGCTTCTCAACCGAATCGAGCCCGACGCGTGGCGAAGCTGAACCTTCTCCTCCTCCTGGTTCTGGTCGTCTGCGCGCTCGGGCTCGTCACCTCGCAGCACAAGGCGCGCAAGCTGTTCTCGGATCTCGACCGGGCGCAGCAACGCGAGCGCCAGCTGGACATCGTGTACGGCCAGCTGCAGCTGGAGGCGAGCACCTGGAGCCTGCACGCGCGCGTGAGCAAGATTGCCACCGGCGCGCTCGGCATGCATGCGCCCGATCCGCGCCGCGTGATCGTCGTCACGCGGCCCGCGGAGGCGAAGCCGTGAGCTTTGCGGCAGCGCCCGCGCTGGTCCGCCTGCCGGTGTGGCGGGCGCGCTTCGTGCTCGCAGCGTTCCTGTGCGCGTTCGCCGTTCTCGTCGGGCGCTCGATGTATCTGCAGGCGATGAGGACCGGTTTCCTGCAGGAAAAGGGCGAGGCGCGCTATTCGCGCGTGATGGAAGTGCCCGCCACTCGCGGACGAATCCTCGACCGCAACGGCGAGGCACTCGCGGTCTCGACGCCGGTGAAGTCGATCTGGGTGCTCCCGGACGACGTCAAAGCGAGCCGGACGCAGAAAAAACGGCTCGCCGCGCTGCTTGGGCTCGATGCGCGAGAACTCGACAAGAGGCTCGGCGAAACCTCGCGCGACTTCGTGTACCTCAAACGCCAGATTGCGCCCGATACCGCGGACAAGGTCGAGGCGCTCGGTATCCCCGGTGTCTTCCAGCAGCGCGAGTACAGGCGCTACTACCCGGGAGGCGAAGTGACCGCTCACCTGATCGGCTTTACCGGCGTCGACGACGCCGGGCAGGAAGGCATAGAGCTCGCCTTCCAGTCGAGCCTGGGCGGCCAGCCCGGCAGCCGGCGCGTGATCAAGGACCGGCTCGGCCGCATCGTCGAGGACGTCGAATCGATTCGGGCCGCGCAGGACGGTCAGGACCTGACTCTGTCGATCGACAGCAAGATCCAGAGCCTCGCCTACAGCGCGCTCAGGAGCGCGATCGCCGAGCGCGGAGCCAAGGCCGGCGCGATCGTGGCGCTGGACGTTCGCACGGGCGAGGTGCTGGCGCTCGCGAACGTGCCTTCGTACAACCCGAACAACCGCTCGCACCTGAGCGGCGCCCAGCTCCGCAATCGGGCGATCACCGACAGCTTCGAGCCGGGCTCGACGCTCAAGCCGTTCACGATCGCGGTGGCGCTCGAGCAGCACCGGATCACGCCTTCGACCCGTGTGCAGACCGCGCCCGGCAAGATAACGATCGGCAGCTACACGATCCACGACGCGCATCCCGAATCGACGCTCAGCGTCGCGCAGGTGATCCAGAAATCCTCCAACGTCGGCGCCGCGAAGATCGCGCTCGAGCTGCCGCGCGAGCAGATGTGGAACATGTTCGAGCGTGTCGGATTCGGCACGGCGCCCCAGCTCAAGTTCCCGGGCGAGGCGACCGGCAAGGTGCGCCCGTGGCAGACCTGGCGGCCGATCGAGCAGGCGACCATGGCCTACGGGCACGGCATTTCCGTAAGCCTGCTGCAGCTCGCGCACGCCTATACGGTGTTTGCGCGCGACGGAGTGCTCGTGCCGCTGACCTTGGTGCGCAGCGGCGCCCCGGTGCAGGGCGTGCGCGTCGTCTCGGCCCGGACCGCGCGCGAGGTGCGCGAAATGCTCGAGCTCGCGGTACAGCCCGGAGGCACCGGGCCGCGCGCCCGCATCGTCGGCTGGCGCGTCGCGGGCAAGACCGGCACCGCGCACAAGCAGGAGAACGGCGCCTACGCGCCGGACAAATACATCGCGTCGTTCGTCGGCTTCGCGCCCGCGTCGAACCCGCGCATGGTGATCGCGGTGATGATCGACGAGCCAGCCGGCAGCGAGTACTACGGCGGCCTGGTGGCCGCCCCGGTGTTCGCGCAGGTGATGCAGGGGGCCCTGCGCCTGCTCAACGTGCCGCACGACGCGCCTCTCGAGCCGCTCGAGATGCCCCGCGCGGGCGACGACGCCAAGGAGGGAACGTGATCCGCGATCTTCTTCTCGCCCTGGTCGGGGCGGTATGGCTGCGCAACGGGTGCTGGGCGGACAGATGGGCGCCGAGACAGTCGACGTGTTCGGGCATCTCGCCAAACAGGGCGCGATGATCGAGCGGCTTTCCTCGGACAGCCGCGCGTGCGCGCCGGGTGTCGCGTTCTTCGCCTACCCGGGCGAGGCCGCGGACGGCCGCAGCTACATCGCCGACGCGGTCCGCCGCGGCGCCGCGGCCGTCGTGTGGGAGACGGAGGACTTCGCCTGGAACCCGGACTGGCGCGTGGCGAACGCGGGCGTGAGCGGCCTCAAGCGGCGCGCCGGCGCGCTGGCGAACGAATTCTACGGCCGGCCGTCGGAATCGATCTGGGTCTGCGGCGTCACCGGCACCAACGGCAAGACATCCTGCACCCAATGGATCGCCGCGCTGCTGGCCGCCGAGGGAGTCCGCACAGGTGTGATCGGAACGCTCGGCAGCGGCTTTCCCGAGTCCCTCTCCGCCGGCGGCAACACGACGCCCGACGCGCTCGAGCTGCACCGCCTGCTGGCGCAGATGAAACGCGCCGGTGCCCGCGCCGCGGCGATGGAAGTGTCGTCCCACGGACTGGCGCAGGGACGCGTCAACGGCGTCGCGTTCGACTGCGGGCTGTTCACCAACCTGTCGCACGATCATCTCGATTACCACGGCACGATGGACGCCTACGCCGAAGCCAAGGCCCTGCTGTTCGATGCGCCGGGACTGCAATCGGCGGTCCTGAACCTGGACGACTTCCTCGGAACTCGGCTCGCCCGCCGCCTCGCGCCGCGCGGCCTGCGCACCGTGGGTTACGCGCTCTCGCCAGAGGCGCTGGCCCCAGGGAGCGTCAGCGACTACGTGATCGCGCGCGAGATCGCAGTCGAAGGCGACGCGATGCGCGTCGCGCTCTCTTCCAGCTGGGGCGACGCCGAAGCACGCATCAACCAGCTCGGCCGGTTCAACGTCTCGAACGCGCTCGGCGTGCTGGGCTGCCTCCTCGCCTACGGCCTGCCTCTCGAGCGCGCGGTCGGCCTGCTCGGCGCGCTGCCGCCGGTGTCCGGGCGCATGCAGCGCATCGCGCATGCCGGCAAGCCGCTGGTAGTGGTCGACTACGCGCACACGCCTGACGCGCTCGAGAAAGTCCTGCAGGCGCTGCGGCCGGTGGTCGCGGCACGCGGCGGCGCGCTGGTCGCGGTGTTTGGCGCGGGCGGCGATCGCGATCCCGCCAAGCGGCCGCTGATGGGCGAGGTTGCCTCGCGCCTCGCCGACCGCCTCGTGCTCACCTCGGACAATCCGCGCAGCGAGGATCCGCAAGTGATCCTCGCGGCGATCCGGCGCGGCGTCTCCGGCGCGCACGAGCTGGAGCCGGACCGCGCCGCGGCGATCGCGCGTGCGATTGGCGAGGCCTCCGCCTCCGACGTGGTTCTGATCGCGGGCAAGGGCCACGAGACCTACCAGGTGATCGCCGGCAAGCGCCTGGCGTTTTCCGACGCCGCCGCGGCCGAGTCGGCTCTCGGGCGATGGAGCGCGCAATGATGCGGCTTTCCGAAGCGGCACAGTTGCTCGGCGCGCGCCGCATGGGCGCCGACGTCGGCTTCGATGCGGTCTCGACCGACAGCCGCAGCCTGGCAGGCGGCGAGCTGTTCGTCGCGTTGCGCGGCGAGCGCTACGACGGCCACGCCTACCTCGCCGCCGCCAAGGCGGCCGGCGCCGCCGCCGCGATGGTCGACGAGCGATATGCCGGCCCGGCGCCGTTGCCCCTGATCGTGCTGCAAGACACCCGGCGCGGCCTCGGTGCGCTGGCGCTGCGCTGGCGGGCGCGCTTTTCGCCGGTGCTGGTCGCCGTTACCGGCTCCAACGGCAAGACCACCACCAAAGAAATGCTGGCCTCGATCCTGCGCCGGCACGGCGGCGACCAGAGCGTGCTTGCCACCGAGGGCAACCTGAACAACGACATCGGCGTGCCGCTCACCCTGTTGCGGCTGCGCGAAGCGCACCGCTACTGCGCGATCGAGCTCGGGATGAATCACAAGGGCGAGATCGCCTACCTGGCCGGAATCGCCCAGCCGACGATCGCGCTGGTGAACAACGCGCAGCGCGAGCACC
This sequence comes from uncultured beta proteobacterium, assembly GCA_963832685.1. Classification (GTDB taxonomy): domain Bacteria; phylum Pseudomonadota; class Gammaproteobacteria; order Burkholderiales; family SG8-39; genus DAHVFK01. The sequence continues at coordinate 286,014 of CAWHUZ010000014.1, read as the reverse complement.
TGGAATTCATGGGCACGGTGGAGGAGGTCGCGGCGGAAAACGCAAGCGTGTACGGCGCGCTGTCCGCCGAGGGCGTCGCGGTGGTGAACGCAGACGACGCGCACGCGCTGCTGTTCCGCCGCGCGGCGCAGACCCGGCGGGTGGTCGATTTCGGGCTCGAAGCGCCGGCCATGATCCGCGGCGGCTATGCGCTCAAGCCGCTCGCGAGCGAGTTGCTGCTGCATACCCCCGAGGGGGAGGCGGACGCGGCGCTCGCCATCCCCGGCCTGCACAACGTGCGCAACGCGCTCGCGGCGTCGGCCTGCGCCCACGCGGCCGGGGTGCCCGTGGCGACGATTGCCTCGGGGCTCGCCGCCTTCCGTCCCTACGCGGGGCGCTTGCAGGTCAAGCGTGCCGCTTCCGGCGCAACCGTGATCGACGACAGCTACAACGCCAACCCGGATTCGGTGCGCGCGGCGATCGACGTGCTTGCGGCCGCCGGCGGCAGGACCGTGCTGGTGCTGGGCGACATGGGCGAGGTCGGTGACATGGGGCCCGATATCCACCTCGAGGTCGGGCGCTACGCGCGCGAGCGCGGCGTCGGGGCGCTGTATGCGCTGGGCGAGATGACGGCCCACTCGACCGCGGGCTTCGGCCACGGCGCGCGCCATTTCGCATCGATGGAGGATCTGATCGAGGCGGTGCACGCGGAGGCCGGCGCCGGCGCCACCGTGCTGGTAAAAGGCTCGCGCTTCATGCGCATGGAGCGCGCCGTCTCGGCGCTGACCGGCGCACCGGTGAGCGAAGGAACGCACTGATGCTGCTCGAGATCGCCCACTGGCTGGCGAAGGACGTGCGGCTGTTCAACGTCTTCAACTACATCACGCTGCGCGCGGTGTTCGCCTGCCTCACCGCGCTCGCGATCTCGCTGGTTCTGGGCCCGCTCGTGATCCGCAGGCTCACGACCTACAAGATCGGCCAGTCGGTGCGCGACGACGGGCCGAAATCGCACCTCACCAAGGCCGGCACGCCGACCATGGGCGGCGCGCTGATCCTGCTCTCGATCGGCATCACCACGCTGCTCTGGGGCGACCTGACCAACGCCTTCCTCTGGGTCGTGCTGCTGGTCACCATGGCGTTCGGCGCGGTCGGATGGATCGACGACTACCGCAAGGTGGTGCACCGCAACCCGAAAGGATTGTCGGCCAGGGCGAAATTCTTCTGGCAGTCGATGATCGGGCTCGGTGCCGCCTTCGCGCTCGCCTGGCTCGCACGCGGCACGCCGGCGCTCACCGAGCTGATCGTGCCGTTCTTCAAGCACGTCGCCTATCCCCTCGGCGCCGCGGGATTCGTGATCCTGGCCTACTTCGTGATCGTCGGCTCGTCGAACGCGGTCAACCTGACCGATGGGCTCGACGGCCTCGCGATCATGCCCACGGTGCTGGTCGGAAGCGCGCTCGGCGTCTTCGCCTACGTCGCCGGCCACGTGGGCTTTTCGAAATATCTCGGCCTGCCGCACATTCCAGGCGCGGGCGAGCTCACCGTGTTCTGCGGCGCGCTCGCCGGCGCGGGGCTCGGCTTCCTCTGGTTCAACGCCTACCCGGCGGAAGTGTTCATGGGCGACGTCGGCGCGCTCGCGCTGGGGGCGGCGCTCGGCACCATCGCGGTGATCGTGCGCCAGGAGGTGGTCCTGTTCATCATGGGCGGCGTGTTCGTCGCCGAGACGCTCTCGGTGATGATCCAGGTGCTCTACTTCAAGGCGAGCGGCGGCAAGCGCATCTTCCGCATGGCGCCGCTGCACCACCACTACGAGCTGGAGGGCTGGAAGGAGAGCCAGGTCGTGGTGCGGTTCTGGATCATCACCATGATGCTGGTCCTGTTCGGTCTCTCGACCCTGAAGCTGCGGTGACCATGTCGATGCGCCCGCCGCTATTCAACCTGCTTCCCCGCCCCCGACCGATGGCGCTCGCGGGCAGGCGGATCCTGGTGCTCGGCCTGGGCGACACCGGGCTTGCGGTCGCGAAGTGGGCGGCGCGCCAGCGCGCCAGCGTTCGCGTCGCCGACACGCGGCAGGCGCCGCCGCGGGCGCCGGACCTCGGGTCCGCCGAGCTCGTGACCGGTGCGTTCGGCTCCGGCCTGCTGCAGGGGATCGACCTGGTGTGCATCAGCCCGGGGCTCGCGCTTTCAGAGCCCGTGGTGCAGGAAGCGCTCGCGCGCGGCATTCCGCTGGTGGGCGAAATCGAGCTGTTCGCCTGGCATCTGCGCGCCGCGCCCGATCCCGCGCGCGTGGTCGCGGTCACCGGCACCAACGGCAAGACCACCGTGAGCGCGCTGGCGGGGCACTTGCTGCGCGCGGCCGGCCTGGACTGCGAGGTCGCCGGGAACATCGGGCCCGCGGCGCTCGAGGCGCTGATGCGGCGCCTGGACGCCGCGACGATGCCCGCGATCTGGGTGCTCGAGCTCTCGAGCTACCAGCTCGAGACCACCTGGTCGCTCGCGCCCGACGCGGCGACGATGCTCAACCTGTCCGAGGATCACCTCGACCGCTACGCGGGCCTGACCGAGTACGGAGCGGCCAAGGCGCGCGTGTTCCAGGGCGAGGGCGTGCAGGTGCTCAACCGCGACGATCCGCGCTCCGCGGAACTCGCGCTGCCGGGCCGGCGGCGCGTCAGCTTCGGCCTCGACCAGCCGCCGGGGGCCGAAGATTTCGGGATCGTGTCGCTGCGCGGGAGCAAGTGGCTGGCGCAGGGCAGCGGCGGCCTGATCGAGGCCGATGCGCTGCCGATCCACGGCTGGCACAACGCGGCCAACGCACTCGCCGCGGCGGCGCTGGCGCACGCCGTGGGAGCCGGCCTCGAGCCGATCGCACGCGGACTGGGCACGTTCAAGGGGCTGCCGCACCGCCTGCAGCAAGTTGCGCTGGAGGGCGGCGTGGCCTGGTACGACGATTCCAAGGGCACCAACGTCGGCGCCACGATCGCCGCGCTGCGCGGGCTGGACCGCGACGTCGTCCTGATCGCCGGCGGCGACGGCAAGGGGCAGGACTTCGCGCCGCTGGCCGCTCCGGTCGCCGCCCACGCGCGCAGGGTGCTGTTGATCGGGCGCGACGCCCCGCTCATCGCGCGCGCGCTGGAGCCGAGCGGCGTGCCGCTCGAGCTGTGCGCCTCGCTCGAGCAGGCGGTGCGAAGGGCCGCGGCCTGCGCGCGGCCCGGCGAGGCGGTTCTGCTCTCGCCGGCCTGCGCGAGCTTCGACATGTTCCGCGACTACCGCCACCGCGGCGAAGCCTTCGCGGCGGCGGTCCGGGGGCTGGCGCATGGCTAGCTACGTCTTCGCCCAGAACGCGCCCATGGCGGAGTATGACCGCTCGCTCGCCTGGGCCGCCTTGCTGCTGTCGGCGGCGGGCCTGGTGATGGTGTATTCGGCATCGATCGAAATCGCGGCCACGAGCCGCTACACGGGCGACAACGAGGCCTACTTCCTGGTGCGCCAGGCGCTGTTCCTCGCCGCGGCGGTGCTCGCGGCGACGGTCGTGTTCCTGATTCCCGCGCGACTGTGGCAGAAGGCCGCGCCGTGGCTGTTCGCCGGCGGCGTGCTGCTGCTGGTGCTGGTGCTGGTGCCGGGTATCGGGCGCGAGGTGAACGGCGCGCGCCGCTGGCTCAACCTGCGGGCGTTCAACGTCCAGCCCTCGGAGCTGATGAAGCTCGGCGCGGTGCTCTACGCGGCGGACTACACGGTGCGCAAGCACGCGGTGCTCAAGAGCTTCAGGAAAGGCCTGCTGCCGATGCTCGGCGTGATGCTGCTGGTGTCGTGGCTGCTGCTGCGCGAGCCCGACTTCGGCGCCTTCGTCGTCATCGCGATCACCACTTTCGGCATGCTCTTCCTCGGCGGCATGAACGGCCGCCACTTCGCCCTTCTCGTGGTCATGCTGGCGCTCGGGTTTGCCGGCCTGGTGCTGTCTTCGCCGTACCGGATGCACCGCATCTTCGGCTTCATGGACCCGTGGAACGATGCCTTCGGCACCGGCTACCAGCTCTCGCATGCGCTGATCGCCTTCGGCCGCGGCGAATGGCTGGGAGTCGGGCTCGGCGCGAGCGTGGAGAAGCTGCACTACCTGCCCGAGGCGCACACCGACTTCCTGCTCGCGGTGATCGCCGAGGAGCTCGGCTTCGTCGGCGTCGCGGTGGTGATCGGCCTGTTCGGATGGGTCGTGTTCCGCGCCTTCCTGATCGGGCGCCAGTCGGCGCTGCGCGAGCGCCACTTCGCTGCGCTCACGGCGCAGGGCATCGGCGTGTGGATCGGCTTCCAGGCGGTGATCAACATGGGCGTGAACATGGGCCTGCTGCCGACCAAGGGCCTGACCTTGCCGCTGATGAGCTTCGGCGGCACCGGCATGGTGGTGAATTTCGTCGCGCTGGCGATCCTGCTGCGCATCGACTGGGAAAACCGCCAGCTCGCGCGCGGGCTGCCGGCATGAGCCGCGTCGTCATGATCATGGCGGGCGGAACCGGGGGGCACATCTTCCCCGGCCTCGCGGTGGCCGAGTGCATGCGCGCCGCGGGCTGGGAAGTCGTGTGGATGGGCGCGAAGTCCGGCATGGAAGCGCGCATCGTGCCGCCGCGCGGCTACCGCATGGCCTGGATCCGCGCCCGCGCGCTGCGCGGCAAGGGCCTGCTCGCCAAGCTGCTGTTGCCCGCCAACCTGCTGTGGTCGTTCTGGGAAAGCGGCCGAGCCGTGTTCCGGCTGCGCCCGGACGTGGTGCTCGGCATGGGCGGCTACGTCGCCTTTCCCGGCGGCATGATGGCGTCGCTGCTGGCGCGCCCGCTCGCGGTGCACGAGCAAAACGCGATCGCGGGCCTCGCCAATCGCGTGCTCGCGGCGCTCGCGGACAAGGCCATGGTGGCATTTCCCGGCGCGCTGAAGAAGGCCGAATGGACCGGAAATCCGGTCCGGGCGGAAATCGCGGCGATCGCGGCGCCGGAGGAGCGGCTGGGAAAGCGCAGCGGACCCCTCAGGCTGCTGGTGGTCGGCGGCAGCCTCGGGGCGCGGGCGCTGAACGAGGCCGTCCCGAGCGCGCTGGCGCTCTTCCCGCCGCAGGAGCGCCCGCAGGTCGTGCACCAGGCGGGCGAGACCCATCTCGAGGCGCTGCGCGAGAACTACGCCGCGGCCGGCGTGGCCGGGGAGCTGGTGGCGTTCATCGACGACATGGCGCGCCGCTACGCCGAAGCCGACCTCGTGCTGTGCCGAGCCGGCGCGACGACGGTGGCCGAGCTGTCCGCCGGCGGCGTGGCGAGCATCCTGGTGCCCTTTCCGCACGCGGTCGACGACCATCAGAGCGCGAATGCCCGCTTCCTTTCCGAGCGCGGCGCCGCGATCCTGTTGCCGCAGGCGGAAATGTCCGCCGGCGCGCTCGCCGGGCTGCTGCGCTCGCTCGACCGCGCGCGGCTGCTCGCCATGGCGCGCGCCGCGCGCTCCCTGGGCAAGCCCGACGCCGCGCGCGTCGTGGCCGAGCGCTGCATCGCGCTCGCGGAAGGAGGCGCGGCGTGAAGCACAAGGTGCGGCGCATCCATTTCGTCGGCATCGGCGGCTCCGGCATGAGCGGAATCGCGGAGGTGCTGCTCAATCTGGGCTATGCGGTGAGCGGCTCGGACCTGACCGAGAACGCCGTCACGCGCCGGCTGGCCGGGCTCGGGGCGACGGTATCGGCCTCGCACGCCGCGGCGAACATCGACGGCGCCGACGCGGTGGTGGTCTCGACCGCGGTGGCGGGCGACAACCCGGAGGTCATCGCGGCGCGCGCCAAACGCGTGCCGATCGTGCCGCGCGCGCTGATGCTGGCCGAGCTGATGCGTCTCAAGCAGGGCATCGCCATCGCGGGTACTCACGGCAAGACCACCACCACCAGCCTGGTGGCGAGCGTGCTGGCGGAGGGCGGGCTCGATCCGACGTTTGTCATCGGCGGCCGGCTGAACGCGGCCGGTTCGAACGCGCGCCTCGGAAGCGGCGAGTTCATCGTCGTCGAGGCCGACGAATCGGACGCGTCGTTCCTGCACCTGCAGCCCGTGATCGCCGTCGTGACCAACATCGACGCCGATCACATGCAGACCTACCAGCACGACTTCGCCCGCCTGAAGCAGGCCTTCGTGCAGTTCCTGCAGAACCTCCCGTTCTACGGCAGCGCGATCCTGTGCGCGGACGACCCGAACGTGCGCGAGATCCTGCCGTTCGTGTCCAAGCCGGTGGTGACCTACGGCTTCGCGCCCGATGCGGCGGTGAGGGCCGAAGCGGTCGAGCACGCGAGCGGCGCGATGCGGTTTCGCGCCCTGCGCGAGAAGGTCGAACCGCTCGAGGTGACGCTCAATCTTCCCGGGCGCCACAGCGTGCAGAACGCCCTGGCGGCGATCGCGGTCGCGACCGAGCTCGCGGTCCCGGACCGCGCGATCCAGAAGGCGCTGGCGGAGTTCCACGGCGTGGGCCGGCGATTCCAGCGCTGCGGCGACGTGGCGCTCGCCGGCGGCGGCCGCTTCACCCTGGTAGACGACTACGGCCACCACCCGGCAGAGATGACCGCGACGCTGGCCGCCGCGCGCGGGGCCTTTCCCGGGCGGCGCATCGTGCTCGCGTTCCAGCCGCATCGCTACACGCGGACGCGCGATCTGTTCGAGGACTTCGTGCGCGTGCTTTCGACCGCGGACGCGCTGCTGCTTGCGGAAGTCTACCCGGCCGGCGAGGCGCCGATCGTCGCCGCGGACGGCCGCTCCCTGGCGCGTGCGGTGCGCGTGGCGGGCAAGGTCGAACCGGTGTTCGTGGACGACGTCGCGCAAATGGCCGACGCCATCCGGCGCGTGGCGCGCGACGGCGACGTGGTGCTCACGATGGGGGCTGGCTCGATCGGCAATGTGCCGGCGCAGCTGACATGAACATGGCCGAGACGCTCAGCTTCCATGGATTGCGCGGCGCGCTGAGGCGGGACGAGTCGATGGCGCGCCACAGCAGCTGGCGCGCCGGAGGGCGCGCGGAGCGGCTGTACCTGCCCGCGGACCTCGAGGACCTCGCCGCCTTCCTGCGCCAGCTTCCGCCGGACGAACCGCTGCTGTTCGTCGGGCTGGGGTCGAACCTGCTGGTGCGCGACGGCGGCCTGCGCGGCACGGTGGTGCTGACGCACGCGGCGGCAAAGCGGCCGGAGCTGCTGCTCGGGCGGGTGTACGCGGAAGCAGGCGTCGCGAGCCCGAAAGTGGCGCGCTTCGCCGCGCTGCACGATCTGGCGGGCGCGGAGTTCCTGGCCGGCGTGCCCGGCAGCGTGGGCGGCGCGCTGGCGATGAACGCGGGCTGCTACGGCAGCGAGACCTGGGACGTCGTGGAGCGTGCCGTCACGATCGACCGCAGGGGCGAGCTGCACAGCCGCGTCAAGGACGAGTTCGAGATCTCCTACCGGCATTGCGCGATCCGCGAGGGGGGCAGGCTGGGGCACGACGAATGGTTCGTCGCGGCCTACTTTCATCTCGCCGAAGGCGACGGCGAGGCCTCGCGGGCGAAGATCAAGGAGTTCCTTTCGCGGCGCATCGCGTCGCAGCCGCTCCAATTGCCGAACGCGGGCAGCGTGTTCCGCAACCCGATCGCGGACCACGCGGCGCGACTGATCGAGGCCAGCGGGCTCAAGGGGCTCGAGCGCGGCGGCGCGCGCGTGTCTGAGAAGCACGCGAACTTCATCGTCAACCCGAAGGGCAAGGCGAAGGCCGCCGACATCGAGTGGTTGATCGCGACCGTGCGCGCGAGAGTGCTCGAGCGCACCGGCATCGACCTCCAGCCCGAAGTGCTCATCGTCGGGGAGGCCGCGTGACGCCGCAGGACCTCGGCAAGGTCGCAGTCCTGTTCGGCGGGAAGTCCGCCGAGCGCGAAGTGTCGCTCATGAGCGGCACCGGCGTGCTGAAGGCGCTGTGCGCGAAAGGAGTGGACGCGCACGGCTTCGATCCCGCCGTGCGCGATCTGGCCGAGCTCAAGCGCGAAGGCTTCGCGCGCTGCTTCATCGCGCTTCACGGCCGCGGCGGCGAGGACGGCACGGTGCAGGGCGCGCTGGAGGTGATGGGCATTCCCTACACGGGCAGCGGAGTGCTCGGTTCTGCCGTTGCGCTGGACAAGTGGCGCACGAAGATGATCTGGATGGCGGGCGGCCTGCCCACGCCGCGCTATCGCATCCTCGGAGCGCACGACGACTGGGGCGCGGTGGCGCGCGAGCTCGGCCTGCCCCTCATCGTCAAGCCGGCGAACGAGGGCTCGACGCTGGGATTGACGAAGGTTGCCGCGGCTTCGGGGCTGGCGGCGGCATACGCGCTTGCGGCGGACAAGTACCACGACGTCGCGCTGGCGGAATCGTTCGTCGATGGACCGGAGTACACCGCCGGCATCCTCGGCGACACGGTGCTGCCTCTGATACGCATCGAAGCGCCCAACGGCAACTACGACTACCAGCACAAATACTTCGGCGACGAAACCAAGTACCTGTGCCCCTGCGGACTGCCGGCGAAGACGGAACAGGAGCTCATGGCCTTGTCGCTCGAGGCTTTCAGGCTGGTCGGATGCAGCGGCTGGGGGCGCGTCGACTTCATGCTCGACGCGCAAGCCAGGCCGTGGCTTCTGGAGGTGAATACCTCGCCCGGCATGACCGGACACAGCCTGGTACCGATTGCCGCGCGCGCGGTGGGCATGTCCTACGAGGACCTGTGCCTGAAGATCCTGGAGGGTGCGCATGTGGGATAACCCGCGCTTGCTCAATTCGGTGGCGGGCATCCTGACCGGGATCGCGCTCCTGATCTTCGGCCTCGCCGCGGCGCGGCTGCTGGTGCGCTCGACTCTGTTTCCGCTGCGCCAGATCACGGTTCGCGGGCCGCTTGCGCACGTCTCGGCGGCTCAGATCGAGCAGGCGACGCGGGGCCGGATCGTCGGCAATTTCTTCTCGGTCGACCTCGCCGCAGTGCGGCAGGGGCTGGAGCAGCTGCCGTGGGTGCGGAGAGTGAACGTGCGCCGCGTCTGGCCCGACGGCCTGGAGGTTTCGATCCAGGAGCACGTCGCGCTCGCGAACTGGGGCGACGATGCGCTGGTCGACAGCCTCGGCGAGCGCTTCGCCGCGCACACCAGCGCCGCGCTGCCGACCTTCATCGGGCCCGCGGGCACGGAGACATTGGTCACGCAGCGCTACAGGGACTTAACTGCGCTGCTCGCGCCGCTCGGCGATCCGCTCGAGCGCGTCATTCTCACGCCGCGCTATTCGTGGCAGCTCAGGCTGCGCAGCGGGCTGAGCATCGTGCTGGGGCGCGACACGAGCCAGCTTCCGGTCGAGGCGCGGCTGGCGCGCTTCGTCGCGGTCTATCCGCAGACGCTGGGCAAGATCGCCCAGCGGCACGAATACGTGGACTTGCGCTACCCGAACGGTTTCGCGCTGCGCGTGGCGGACATGAAGGGCTGAACGAAATGGCGAAAGACAGCAAGGACCTCGTGGTCGGACTGGACATCGGCACCTCGAAAGTGGTCGCTCTGGTCGCCGAACTGCGTCCCGACGGCACGCTCGAGATCCTGGGCATGGGCGGACACGAGTCCAAGGGCCTCAAGAAGGGCGTCGTGGTCAACATCGAGTCCACGGTGAACGCCGTGCAGCGCGCGCTCGAAGAAGCCGAGCTGATGGCCGACTGCAAGATCGTTTCGGCCTTCGCCGGGATCGCCGGAAACCACATCCGCAGCTTCAACTCCACCGGCATGGTGGCGATCAAGGACAAGGAGGTGACGGCGCTTGATGTCGAGCGCGTGATCGACACCGCCAAGGCAGTCAACATTCCCACCGACCAGCAGATTCTCCACGTGCTGCGCCAGGAATTCATCATCGACGGGCAGGAGGACGTGCGCGAGCCGCTCGGCATGTCCGGCGTGCGCCTCGAGGTGAAGGTGCATATCGTCACCGGCGCGGTCTCGGCGGCGCAGAACATCGTCAAATGCGTTCGCCGCTGCGGGCTGGAGGTGAACGACCTGATCCTGCAGCCGCTCGCGTCGTCGCGCGCGGTGCTGCAGGACGACGAGACCGACCTGGGAGTGTGCCTGATCGACATCGGCGGCGGGACGACCGATATCGCGGTGTTCACCCACGGCGCGATTCGCCATACCGCGGTGATTCCGATCGCGGGCGACCAGATCACGAACGATATCGCGATGGCGCTCAGGACGCCGACCGCCGAAGCGGAGAACATCAAGATCCGGCACGGCGTCGCGCTGCGCCAGCTCGCCGACCCGAACGAGATGATCGAGGTGCCAGGGATCGGCGATCGCGGTCCGCGGGTGATGTCGCGCCAGACGCTCGCCGAAGTCATCGAGCCCAGGGTCGAGGAGTTGTTCTCGCTGGTGCAGCAGGTGCTGCGCGAGTCCGGCTTCGAGGAGCTGCTGTCTTCCGGGGTGGTGCTGACGGGGGGCAGCGCGGTCATGCGCGGCATGGTCGAGCTCGGCGAGGAGATCTTTCACATGCCGGTGCGGGTCGGGATTCCGCGCTACTCGGGCAGCCTCGCGGAGGTCGTGCGCACGCCGCGCTACGCGACCGCGGTCGGCCTGTTGCTCGAGGGAGTGTCTCAGATGCAGCAAGGACAGATATCGCGCCAGAGCGGGTCGTTTCGCGCCGTGCTGGCGAGGATGCGCGAGTGGTTCCAGCGCAATTTTTGAGAATCTTTTCGTAGGCGTTTCTTTGGCAAGGAGGAAAACAGCATGTTCGAAATCGTAGACAACCAGGCGGCAGGGCCGGTCATCAAGGTCATCGGGGTCGGTGGCGCCGGCGGCAACGCGGTGAATCACATGATCGAGCAGGGCGTCGAAGGCGTGGAGTTCATCGTCGTCAACACCGACGCGCAGGTGCTCGCGCGCAACAGCGCGCGCAACCAGATCCAGCTCGGCGTCAGCGGTCTGGGCGCGGGCGCAAAGCCGGAGGAGGCACGCGATGTCGCGATCGCGGAGCGCGAGCGCCTCGAGGAGACGATCACGGGCGCGCATATGGTGTTCATTACCGCGGGCATGGGCGGCGGAACCGGCACCGGCGCGGCGCCCGTGCTGGCGGAAGTCGCCCGTTCGCTCGGGGTGCTCACCGTCGCCGTGGTGACCAAGCCGTTCGGATTCGAAGGCACCAAGCGCATGCGGCTGGCCGAGCAGGGCATCGAAGAGCTCAGCCAGCACGTCGATTCGCTGATCGTGATCCTGAACGACAAGCTCGAGGACGTGCTCGGCGAGGACGTCACGATGGACGATGCGTTCCGGGCGGCCGACGACGTGTTGAACAACGCGGTGGCGGGAATCGCCGAGATCATCAACTGCCCGGGGCTGATCAACGTCGACTTCCAGGACGTGCGCACCGTGATGTCCGAGCAGGGCATGGCCATGATGGGGTCGGCCATGGCGGACGGCATCGACCGCGCGCGCATCGCAGCGGAGCAGGCGATCGCGAGCCCGCTGCTCGAAGGCGTGATGCTCGCCGGAGCGCGGGGCGTACTGGTGAACATTACCGCCACTCGCTCGAGCCTCAAGCACGGCGAGGTGAAGGCGGTCATGAACACCATCCGCAGCTTTGCGGCGGAAGACGCCACCATCATCTTCGGCGCTGTCTATGACGAGGCGATGGGCGACGATCTTCGCGTCACCGTCGTGGCCACCGGCCTGGGCGCGCATGCGACGCTGCGCCAGCCCAAGCCCCAGCTGGTGGTGTCGCAGAAGACCGGCACCGACAATCAAGCGGTATCGGGCGGCGTCGATTACAACCAGCTCGACTCGGTGCCGGCGGTCATCCGCCGCAACCGCGCCTCGACGGTGGAAGCGCTGCAGCAGAGCGGGGTGGACAAGTACGACATTCCCGCGTTCTTGCGCAAGCAGGCGGACTGAGCGCGGCCCGCGCGACGCCAAGATCGCCGCGCGCCCGGAGCGCAGCGGACGCAGCGCCACTCCTCCTTGCCGGCGCTGCGTCCGCAATCTGCTACAATTCGCAGTCAGGACAATAAGTTACCGATGCTTCACCAGCGCACTCTGAAGTCTCTCGTCCACGCCACCGGCGTCGGGCTGCATACCGGTCAGAAGGTCAAGATGACGCTGCGCCCGGCGGGAATAGATACCGGCGTGGTGTTCCGCCGCGTCGATCTCGCCTCGCCGGTCGATATTCCCGCGCGAGCCGATCTGGTTGGCGAGACGCGATTGTCGTCTTGCCTGGTCCAAGGCGAGGTCAAGGTCCACACGGTCGAGCACCTGATGTCCGCGCTTTCCGGGCTGGGCGTCGACAACGTCTACATCGATCTCGACGGGCCGGAAGTCCCGATCATGGACGGAAGCGCCGCGCCCTTCGCGATGCTGGTGCAGCAGGCAGGCCTCGAGCGGCAGGCCGCCCCGAAGCGGTTCCTGCGCGTGAAGAAGCGCATCGAGGTGCGCGACGGCGACAAGTGGGCGCGTCTCGATCCCTACCAGGGATTCAAGCTCGCGTTTTCGATCGTATTCAACCATCCCGTGATAGACCGCTCCAGCCAGGCGGTGACCATCGACTTCGCCGAGACGTCCTATCTCAAGGAAATTGCACGCGCACGCACTTTCGGTTTCATGCACGACGTGGAGAACCTGCGCGAGTCCGGGCTCGCGCTGGGCGGCGGCCTGGAAAACGCGGTTGTGCTGGACGAGTACCGCGTGCTGAACGCGGAAGGCCTGCGCTTCGCCGACGAGTTCATCCGGCACAAGGTGCTGGACGCGATCGGCGATCTGTATCTCATCGGCAAGCCGCTGCTGGGGGCTTTCTCGGCGCACAAGTCCGGGCACGCGCTCAACAACCGGCTGTTGCGCGAGCTGCTCGCGGACGCCGCCGCCTGGGAGCTGGTCTCGTTCGAGCACGCGGAGGACGCGCCCGCGGGCGTCGCGGGCCTGATGCAGCAACTCGCCTAGCGGCGCGAGGCGGCCGCGGCCCTGGCGCGCCATGCTGCTGATTCGGGTCATCGGGCTGCTGGCGGCGATCGGGCTGGGGGTATCGGTTCTGATGTACATGCTCACCGGCGAGCGAAAGTACCTGCACTTCGCCTGGCGGCTGTTCAGATATTCCCTCTTCGTCGTCGTCCTGATCCTGCTTCTTTTCCTTGCAGAGCGCCTGCTGGTGATGGTTTAGCCGCCGCAGCGTGCCGCTCGAGGATCGCCGCGAGGGCCGTGCGCGCCGGGGAATCCCCCAGGCGGGCGTGCAGAGCGGCAAGCTCGGACAGGGTACGGGTCGAGATTTGAGCCGATTTGTGCGGCGCAACATCCTTTTTGCGTGACGTAGTTGGTTGCACCTTCACCGAAACTGAATTAACCTTTGCTCCTTGTTTCAGCAAGAATTTGCCGAGGCTTTCGGATAACAGCCGGAGCTTCGCTGCGGCGGCTGAATGGGTCGCCAGAAGCACGAGCTTGCCGTCTTTGAGGTTGGCGGCCTGAACCTCGGCGGCAAGTTCAGGGGGCAGGAACTTATTGCAGAGTTCAGCGAGCGCTCGGATTTCGAGCGCTTTGGCGACAACTGGCTGCAAATCGTCGTCGGTCGAGAGGAAGCGGCCGATCTTGGGGAATCGCACGGGGCAACGAGGTGAGGAGCGGAACGTGCAGATTATCTTGATCTCCGACCGGTTGGCAAAGGCTCGGTCGGTGACTATTGCGCCGCGCCACGTCGTCGCGTTCCTGATCGTCGTCCTGCTGCTGATGACCGCCCTGACCGGGGCGGCATACTGGACCACGCTCCACTACGCCTCCGAGCTCAAGATTCCGTTCGTCGAGAAGCTGGTGGCCGCGGCGCAAAGGGCGGAGGCCGAAAGAGCGCGCCAGTACGTGCAGCAGAATGTCAACGCGATGGCGGTCAGGCTGGGGGAGATGCAGGCGCAACTTGCCCGCCTCGATGCTCTGGGCGAGCGACTCTCGACGCTCGGCGGCATCAAGCCCGCCGAGCTGCATCTCGGCAGCCCGCCGGGGCTCGGCGGCGCGGTCTCGACCATGCCAATGCAGAATCTGTCGATCGGCGATCTCGAGTCCAGGGTCGCTCTGCTCTCGCGGCAGATGGAGAACCGTTCCGATATCTATGGCGTGCTCGACTCGGAATTGCGCGATCTCGTGGTACGCCGCAAAGTGATGCCCACCATGCTCCCCGTGCACGCAGCTCGCGGCTCGGGCTTCGGCAAGCGCATCGATCCGTTCACTGGGCAGTTGGCGATGCACGAAGGGATCGATTTCGAAGTCGATGCCGGCACCGCGGTGCACGCCGCCGCCGGCGGGGTGGTGCGCTATGCGGGACACCACCCGCAGTACGGGAATCTGGTGGAAATCGACCACGGCAACGACTTGTCGACGCGCTACGCGCACCTGTCCAAGATCCTCGTACGCACCGGCGAGATCGTCATGCGCGGGCACGAGGTGGGGCTGAGCGGCTCCACCGGCCGGGCCACCGGCCCGCACCTGCACTTCGAGGTGCGCTACAAGGGCGTCGCGCTGAACCCCGACCGCTTTCTGAAAGCAGTCGACCCGACGCTGCCGGACGCCAAACAGCGCCGCGTGGCGCGGGCGCGCGACTAGACGCGTCGCAGGCCGCCACGGCGGCCGTGCTAAAATTTTCCTTTTCCGCTTGACCACGGCGAGGCCGCGCCCCGTCCTCGCGCCGGCCCGTGCTTTTCGACCGCGGAGCGGGTCGCAACCTTCATGATTCCAAACGTTCTCACCAAGATCTTCGGTAGCCGCAACGACCGGCTGCTCAAGCAGTACTCGCGCACCGTCGTCCGCGTCAACGCGCTCGAGCCCGAGATCGCGGCGCTGAGCGATGCGCAACTGCGCGCCAAGACCGACGAATTCAGGCGGCGCGTTGCTGACGACGTCGCCAAGGTTCCCGAAGACGACCGCCCCGAGGCGCTGAAGGACGCGATTGAGGGGCTGCTGCCGGAGGCCTTCGCCGTCGTGCGCGAGGCGGGCAAACGCGTACTGCGCATGCGCCACTTCGACGTACAGCTGATGGGCGGCATGGTGCTCCACTACGGAAAGATCGCCGAGATGCGCACCGGCGAGGGCAAGACTCTGGTTGCGACGCTGCCCGCCTACCTGAACGCGCTCGGCGGCCATGCGGTGCACATCGTGACGGTCAACGACTATCTCGCACAACGCGACGCCGCGTGGATGGGGAAGCTCTATGGCTTCCTCGGACTCACCGTCGGCGTAAACATTCCGCAGCTGGAGCCGGACGAAAAGCGCAAGGCCTATGCCGCCGACATCGTCTACGGTACCAACAACGAGTTCGGCTTCGACTACCTGCGCGACAACATGGCGATGCACCTCGAGGAGAGGTACCAGCGCGGCCTGCATTACGCGATCGTCGACGAGGTGGACTCCATCCTGATCGACGAGGCGCGAACGCCGCTCATCATCTCCGGGCAGGCGGAAGACCGGACCGAGATCTACGTGCGGATGAACGAGGTCGCGCCGCTGCTTGCGCGGCAGAAGGAGGAGAACGGGCCGGGCGATTTCTGGGTCGACGAGAAGGGCCACCAGATCCTGCTGTCCGAGGCGGGTCACGCCCGCGCCGAGGAAGTTCTGGTGCGTGTCGGACTCTTGCCGCAGGGGGCGAGCCTGTACGAGCCGGCGTACATAAATCTCGTGCACCAGCTGTACGCGGCACTGCGCGCGCACCACCTGTTCCTGCGCGACCAGCAATACGTGGTGCAGAACGGCGAGGTCATCATCGTCGACGAGTTCACCGGCCGGCTGATGCAGGGCCGGCGCTGGTCCGACGGGCTGCACCAGGCGGTCGAGGCCAAGGAGAAGGTCTCGATCCAGAACGAAAACCAGACGCTGGCTTCGATCACGTTCCAGAACTACTTCCGCCTCTACGGCAAGCTCGCGGGCATGACCGGCACGGCGGATACCGAGGCATTCGAGTTCCAGGAGATTTACCGGCTCGAGACGGTCGTGGTGCCGACCCACAAGCGCATGATCCGCGACGACAGGCTGGACCTGGTGTACCGCACCGCGACGGAGAAATACAAGGCGATCAACGACGACATACGCGACTGCTATACGCGCGGCCAGCCGGTGCTGGTCGGCACGACGTCGATCGAGAACTCGGAGCTGCTTTCATCGCTGCTGGAAAAGGAAAGTTTGCCGCACCAGGTGCTGAACGCCAAGCAGCACGCCCGCGAGGCCGAGATCGTGGCGCAGGCGGGTCGACCGAAGATGGTGACGATCGCCACCAACATGGCTGGCCGCGGCACGGACATCGTGCTGGGCGGCAACGTCGAAAAGCAGGTTGAGCTGCTCGAAGCGGACGAGACGATTCCCTTGCCGGAAAAGACCGCGCGCATCGAGAAGTTGCGCGCCGAGTGGCAGCAGTTGCACGACGACGTCGTCGCGTCGGGCGGGCTGCACATTATCGGCACCGAACGCCACGAGTCGCGCCGGGTGGACAACCAGCTGCGGGGCCGCGCCGGGCGGCAGGGCGACCCGGGCTCGTCGCGGTTCTACCTCTCGCTCGAAGATCCGCTGCTCAGGATCTTTGCCGGGGATCGGATCAACCGCATCATGGTGATGCTCAAGATGCCGGAGGGCGAGGCGATCGAGCACGCAATGGTGACGCGCTCGATCGAGTCGGCGCAGACCAAGGTCGAAGCGCGCAACTTCGATATCCGCAAGCAGCTGCTCGAATACGACGACGTTGCCAACGACCAGCGCAAGGAGATCTACGCGCTGCGCAACGAGCTGCTCGAGTCGCAGGACATATCGGGGCGCATCGCGAGTCTTCGCGCCGGCGTGCTGGCGGACATCTTCCGCGGCTATGTACCCGAGGAGAGCGTGGAAGAGCAGTGGGACATCGGCGGACTGGAAACTGCGCTGAAGGCCGAGCTGAATCTGGACCTTCCGCTCAAGCAGTGGCTCGAAAAGGAGCCGGACCTGCACGACGAGACGCTGCTCGAGCGCGTGATCGATAAGGCCCAGGCGGCCTACGCGGCCAAGGTTCCGCAAGGGGCCGAGGCGTCGTTCCGGCAATACGAGCGCTACGTCATGCTGCAGATCCTCGACGCGCACTGGCGGGAGCACCTCGCGGCGCTCGACCATCTGCGCCAGGGCATCCACCTGCGCGGCTATGCGCAGAAGAACCCTAAGCAGGAGTACAAGCGCGAAGCCTTCGAGCTTTTCGGCGCCATGATCGAGTCGGTAAAGCTCGAAGTGACCAAGACCCTCGCCGCGGTGGAAATCCGCGCCACGGAGGCGCTGGATGAAGTCGATGACGCGCCGCACGTCGAGAACCTGCGCCTGCAGCATCCGAGCCTGGACGACGCCCAGCTCGAGGCCGAGGAGGAGGCGCTCGCGTCGGCGGCGGCCAAGAAACCGCAACCGGTGGTTCGTCCAACGCAAAAGGTCGGGCGCAACGATCCCTGTCCCTGCGGCTCGGGCAAGAAGTACAAGCACTGCCACGGCAAGCTGACCTGAAGTCGAAATGGCAGTCAACCTGGCGCCGCTCGACCCCGCCTCGCTGCACCCGGTGGCGGGAATCGAGCTCGGCGTGGCAATGGCAGGCGTGCGCAAGGCAAACCGGCGTGACCTTCTCCTGATGCGCCTCGCGCCGGGATCCGTGGTCTCAGGCGTGTTCACCCGCAACAGGTTCTGCGCTGCGCCCGTGATCTTGGCCAAGCGCCATCTCGCGACGGGCCGTGAGATGCGCGGCCTGGTGGTCAACACCGGAAACGCCAACGCCGGAACCGGCGAAGACGGACTGGCGCGTGCGGCGGCGGTTTGCGAAGCGGTTGCGCGTTCGCTGCAATGCGCGGCGCAGCAGGTGCTGCCGTTCTCGACCGGCGTGATCATGGAGCCGCTTCCGGCGGATCGAATCATCGCCGGCCTTCCGGCGGCGGTCGCCGATCTGCGACCCGGCAACTGGGCCGCCGCGGCCGAAGCGATCATGACCACGGACACTGTGCCGAAAGCCGCTTCGCGCCGGGCGCGGCTGACCGACGGCGACGTGACGGTGACGGGAATCGCGAAGGGTGCAGGCATGATCAGGCCCGATATGGCGACCATGCTCGGCTTCGTCGCGACCGATGCCGGGCTTGCCCGGGATACGCTCGACGCGCTGGTGCGCGAGGCTGCCGACCGGTCGTTCAACAGCATCACCGTCGACGGTGACACCTCGACCAACGATTCCTTCGTCGTCGTCGCGACCGGCGCCTCGGGCGTCATTGCGCGGAGCGATGCCGACCTGCGCGTCCTGGGCCACGCGATCACGGAGGTGGCCACGCAGCTTGCGCAGGCGATCGTGCGCGACGGCGAGGGTGCGACCAAGTTCATCACGGTGCGTGTAGAAGGCGGCCGCTCGGAAGGGGAGTGCCGCCGCGTGGCCTACGCCATCGCGCATTCGCCTCTGGTCAAGACCGCGTTTTTCGCTTCCGATCCCAATCTGGGACGCATCCTGGCGGCGATCGGCAACTCGGGAATCGAAGACCTCGACACGTCTAGGCTCGAGCTGTATCTCGACTCCGTGCTGGTGGCGGCGAACGGCGGCCGCCATCCCGATTACCGTGAGGAGATGGGCGCGGCCGCGCTGGCCAAACCCGAATTCACCGTCCGTGCGCTGCTCGGTCGCGGGCGGGCGACCGCCACGGTCTGGACTTGCGATCTGTCCTTCGACTACGTCAAGATCAACGCCGAATACAGAACCTAGCCACCGTTCATGAAGACCGAACCAGACAGCCTGCTTGCCCGCGCCGAGGCGCTCATCGACAAGCTGGAGGCCCTGCTGCCGCCGCCCCCGCCCGCGCCCGATTGGGGCGCAAGCATCGCGTATCGCTGGCGCAAGGCGGGTCCGTTCAACCGCGGCGGCTGGCTGCAGCCGGTGCGCCACGTGCACCAGATCCGGCTCGCCGACCTGCAGGGGATCGACGGCCAGATCCGCAAGGTTGAACAGAACACGCGCCAGTTCGTGCAGCGCAAGCCGGCGAACAACGTGCTTCTCACCGGGGCGCGCGGCACTGGCAAGTCGTCGATCATCAAGGGCCTGCTCAACAAGTACGCGCGGGACGGGCTGCGCCTGATCGAGGTCGAAAAGCGCGATCTCATGGATCTGCCTGCGATTACCGATCTGGTGGCTGGCCGCAAGGAGCGCTTCATGCTGTTCTGCGACGACCTGTCGTTCGAGGCCGCCGAGGCGGGATACGTTGCGCTCAAGGTCGCGCTCGACGGCTCGATATCCTCCACCTCCGAGAATCTGCTGATCTACGCCACCTCGAACCGCCGTCACCTGATGCCCGAGTACATGCAGGAGAATCTGGAAACCAAGTACGTTGACGACGAGATTCATCCGGGCGAGACCGTAGAGGAGAAGATCTCGTTATCGGAGCGCTTCGGACTTTGGGTCTCGTTCTATCCCTTCGATCAGGACGAGTACCTGGCGATCGTCGCGCATTGGCTCAAGACGTTCGGCTGCACGGACCGGGACTCGGAGTCTGCGCGGCACGAAGCGCTGCAGTGGGCGCTCCTGCGCGGGTCCCGCAGCGGGCGGGTCGCCTACCAGTTCGCGCGCGACTGGGCCGGCAAGCACGCCACTCGCGCCCTCCGTAGCAGGCGGTAGAGGCGGGTGCTCGAAGTCGCGGCTGCAGTCATCCTGCGCGCCGACGGCAGCTTCCTGATCGCACGCCGTCCGGCGGGGAAGGTGTATGCGGGCTACTGGGAGTTTCCCGGCGGCAAGATCGAAAAGGGCGAACCGGAGGCCGCGGCGCTGGCGCGCGAGCTGCGCGAGGAGCTCGGCATAGAGGTCGTCCGGGCGTATCCCTGGATCACGCGCGTGTACGAGTATCCGCATGCCACCGTGCGGCTGAATTTCTTTCGCGTGCTCGAGTGGACCGGCGAGCCGCATCCGCGCGAGGCGCAGACGATCGCCTGGCAGCAACCCGACGCGCCGGTGGCGCAGCCGATGCTGCCGGCGAACGCACCGGTACTCGCCTCGCTGGCATTGCCTCACGAGTACGCGATCACAGGGGCGGAAACGCTCGGGACGGAAGCGACGCTGGAACGCCTCGAGCAACGCCTCCGCAACGGACTGAAGCTGATCCAGGTCCGCGACACGACGATGGCCAGCGGCGAGCGTGCCGAGCTCGCGCGCCGGGCCGTGCGGCTCGCGCACCGGCACGGGGCTCGCGTGCTGGTCAATTCCGACCTGACGCTCGCGCGCGCGGCAGGGGCCGACGGCGTGCATCTCACTTCCGACAGTCTCATGTCGCTCACCGGCAGGCCGGCAGCGGAGCTGGTGGCCGCGTCCTGCCACGACTCCGAGCAGCTCGCGCAGGCGATACGGCTGGGGCTCGACTTCGCCGTCCTCGGACCGGTCAAGCCGACGCCATCCCATCCCGGCGCCGCGCCCATGGGCTGGACGCGCTTCGCCGAGCTGGCACGCGGCGCGGCCATCCCGGTCTATGCGATTGGCGGGATGAGAGACGTCGATCTGGACACCGCGTGGCGCGCGGGCGCGCATGGCCTTGCCATGATAGGCGGCGCCTGGCGCTGAGGGCTCAGGACTCGGGCGGCTCGTCCTCGGACGAAGGTTCTGCCGTCTGCGGCACGCGGTAGCGCTCGGTCGCCCAGTCCCCCAGGTCGATCAACTTGCAGCGTTCGCTGCAGAAGGGGCGCCAATTGTTCTGCGGCGTGAGCGCGACGAGCGCGCCGCAGCGCGGGCATGCCACCATGGTCGGTGTCTTGGGCGCCACTACAGGTTGCAGAACGTGAGCTCGAAGGCGACGTCCCAGTCGGCCGTCTTGGGACGCGAGTCTTCGCGATCCTGCGCAAGAAGACGGATGTTGAGCACGTACTTGTTGGCACTGATCTCGGGCACGCAGGGAACCTCAGGATCGAGGCGCACGCGCAGCATTTGGGCGGTCTTGCCGCCCAGCATCTGCTGGAACATGCCGCCCTGGGCGACGACGCTCTGCGGTTTGCCGGATTCGCGCAGGATCCGCAGGATGATCGCGGTCCCGTCGCGCAGCGGATAGAGCGGGCTGGTCCATGCCGCAAGCTGGCCTATGCGCTCGTCGGCGGGGCGATGCAGCCAGTAGTGATAGGACGGGAGGTCGAACTCGCAGGCGCCCCCTGGAATTCCGGTGCGCTGCTTGATGGACATCAGCCACTCGTTCTCGCGCAGGTATTGGCCGATCTTGCCGGTCATCGAGAACAACGCCGCCGACGCCTGCTCGATGTCGCGCAGCACCCCGCTCAGCGCTTCTTCGGATATTTCCGGATTGTTGCGGAAGGAGAGTAGCACCTGCTTCTGGCGCTCGAGCTCCTGCAGCAGATCGGACTTCAGGTCGGCGCGGCTCGCGACTTCGAGAATCTCGAACAGCGTAAGCAGCGCCATGTGATGGTCGGGCTGCTCGGTTCGCGCGACGAAGTGACGCGAGCGCTCGAACAGGTCCTCGAGGCGCAGCAGCGTGCGGATGCGCTCATTGAGCGGATACTCGTACGTGATCACGGTTTCCCCGGGATCGCTTCGCTGTTGGGATATTGCAACGATTCTGCGGGATTTACCGGTCGATTACAACCTAACTCCTCGCCTCGGCCAGCCGAAGATATTGCTGATGAAGACCGCGGACTTGCGCGCGCATTTCGTCGAGGCTTCCGCCATTGTCGATCATATCGTCGGCGGCTGCCTGGCGCGCCGCGGGCGAGGCCTGCGCTGTGATGATACGTCGCACCTCATCCTCGGCGAGACCGCTGCGCGCGCGCACGCGCGCGATCCGAACGTCTTCGGGGGACTCGACCACAAGCACGCGGTCGACGCGCCGGCGATAATCCGGAGATTCCACGAGCAAGGGCACCATGTGCACCACGTATGGCCCGGTGGCGAGGGCAATTCGCCGTTGCGACTCTTCGCGGATCAGCGGATGCAATAACGCCTCGAGCCGGTGCTTTGCGCTCGGGTCGGCGAAGACCAGTTCGCGCATCTTGCGGCGATCCATCGCGCCGCTCTCGTCGACGTAAGGATCGCCGAACAGGCGCCGCACTGCGGATACCGCCGTGCCGCCCGCGGACGTGAGCGCGTGCGCGATCGCATCGGTATCGACCACCGTCGCGCCGAGGCGGGAAAACTCCTCGGCAGCGGCGCTCTTGCCGCTGCCGATGCCGCCGGTGAGCCCGATCACCAGGGGCATCAGCCCGCGAGCGGCAGCCACCGGTGCGTGATCTCCGGTCCCCAGAACAGCGCAATCAGGCCGGCCGCGGCGAGATAGGGACCGAAGGGAATGGGATGGTCGCGGCCGTGCCTGGTAAAGATCATGAGTGAAATCCCGGCTGTCGCCCCGACGACCGAGGACAGCAGAATGACCAGAGGCAGGGTCTGCCAGCCGAGCCACGCGCCGATCGCCGCCAGCAGCTTGAAGTCGCCGTAACCCATCCCTTCCTTGCCGGTCGCGAGCTTGAAGGCCCAGTACACGATCCACAGCGAGAGGTAGCCGGCGATCGCCCCTATCACAGCCGAGGACAGCGGTGCGAAGGTCGTCCCGAGGTTCAGCGCGAGGCCGCCCCACAGCAGCGGTAGCGTCAGGTCGTCGGGAAGCAGCTGGGTGTCGAAATCGATGAACGCGAGCGCGATCATCACCCAGCAGAACGCCATCGCGCCAAGCGCCGCGAGCGAGAAGCCGTAGCGCCAGGCCGCGTAGCCGGCCGCGGCGCCCGCAGCAATCTCGACCACAGGGTAGCGCGCACTGATCGGCGCCCCGCAGGCCGAGCACTTCCTGCGCAAGATCAGCCAGCTGACGACGGGAATGTTCTCGAGCGCGGTGATGCCATGTCCGCAGCTCGGGCAGCGCGAGCGCGGAACCACCAGGTTGTAGCTAGCCGGTTCCGCCGGCGCCTCAGGCGCCGCCGAGGAGGCGCCGAGCTCGGCGCACTGCGCACGCCACTCGCGCTCCATCATCTTCGGCAGGCGATGGATGACGACGTTCAGGAATGAGCCGATGCAGAGTCCGAGTACGGCCGCGACCCAGGGCAGGATCTGCGGCTGCGCGAGCCCGCTGATGTCGGCCATCAAGGATGTCCGCCGGATTCCATCAGACGGCTTGGCCGATTTTGAAGATCGGCAGGTACATCGAGATCACCATGCCGCCGATCAGTGTGCCCAGCACCACCATGATCATCGGTTCCATCAGCGACGACAAGGCCTCGACGGAATCGTCCACTTCAGCCTCGTAGAAGTCGGCGACCTTGCCGAGCATTGCATCGAGCGAGCCCGTTTCCTCGCCGATGGAGCACATCTGGATCACCATGGAGGGGAATACAGTGGCATTCTGCATCGCGACAGTGAGGGACGTGCCGGTCGAAACCTCTTGCTGGATCTGCTTCGTTGCCATCATGTAGACGTAGTTGCCAGAGGCGCCCCCGACCGAGTCCAGCGCTTCCACCAGCGGCACGCCCGCGGCGAACATGGTCGCAAGCGTGCGCGTCCAGCGCGCAATAGTCGATTTCCTCACCAGTTGGCCGAACAGGGGCAGGCGCAGCATCAGACGATCCATGAAGATCTGTACCGGGAGCATGCGTTTCCATGCCGCGAGGAACGCGTACGTCCCGCCACCGATGACGCCGAAGATGATGTACCAGTACTGGACGAATGCGTCAGATACCGCCATGACGAAGAGTGTCGGTGCCGGTAGGTCGGCGCCGAAGCTGGTGAACACCTGCTTGAACGCGGGGATGACGAAAATCATGATGATCGCGGTGATCAGGAACGCCACCACGATGATCGCGATCGGATAGAACAGCGCCGCTTTGATCTTCGACTTGATGGCTAGGATCTTTTCCTTGTAGGTCGCCAGTCGATCCAGCAGGCTCTCCAGAATCCCCGCCTGCTCACCCGCCTGCACCAGGTTGCAGAACAGCGCGTCGAAGTAAAGCGGATACTTCCTGAAAGCGGCGGCGAGCGACGAACCGGTCTCAACTTCGGTCTTCACCTCCATGAGCAGCTTTCCCACCGCCGGATTGCTCGCGCCCTTGCCGACGATGTCGAATGACTGCAGCAGCGGAACTCCGGCCTTCATCATCGTCGCCAGCTGGCGGGTGAACAGCGTGATGTCCTTGTCGGTGACCTTGCCACCGCGACCCATGTTCTGCTTCTTCACCTTCTGCACCAGGATGCCCTGGCGGCGCAGGGTGGCGTTGACCATCGTCGCGCCGGTCGCGCGCATTTCGCCGCGCACGATCTTCCCCGACTTGTCCTTGCCTTCCCAATTGAAGATGAATTCCTTGGGTCCTTTTGCCGCCGCTGCCGTCGCCATAGAAACTCCCTTAAGATCCTCGCCGCGCGTTTTGCGGCGTCATTCGTTGGCGCACGCCATGACCTCTTGCAACGAGGTCACGCCTTGGCGCACTTTCAGCAAGCCCGCCTTGCGCAGGTCCAGCACGCCTTCCGCGCGCGCCCGCTCCGCGATGTCCATTTCGTCGCCGCCCTTCATGATGATGCGGCGCATGTCTTCCGATACCGGCATCACCTGGAAAATCCCCACCCGGCCCTTGTAGCCCTGGCCATTGCACAGTTCGCATCCCACCGGCGCATAGGTTTGCCAGCCGCCTTCGAGCTCTTCCTCGGCGAAGCCGGCGTCGAGCAGGGCCTCGACCGGAATATCGGCCGGGCGCTTGCAGGAGCATAGCCTGCGCGCGAGCCTTTGCGCCGTGATGACGTTCACGCTCGAGGCGATGTTGAACGGCGCGATTCCCATGTTCATCAGGCGGGAGAGCGTCGCCGGGGCGTCGTTCGTGTGCAGGCTCGCGAGCACGAGGTGCCCGGTCTGCGCCGCCTTGATCGCAATCTCGGCGGTTTCGAGGTCGCGGATCTCGCCCACCATGATCACGTCAGGATCCTGACGCAGGAACGACCTCAAGGCGACCGCGAAGCTGAGACCCGCTCTGTCGTTTACGTTCACCTGGTTGATTCCCGGAAAGTTGAGCTCTACCGGATCCTCCACCGTCGAAATGTTGGTTTCGGGCCGGTTCATCAGGGCGAGACAGGTGTACAGGGATACGGTCTTGCCGCTCCCCGTCGGCCCGGTCACTAGCACCATTCCATGGGGCCGCCCGATGGCCTCTAGCAGCGTCTGCTTCTGCACCTGCTCGTAGCCGAGCGCATCGATGCCGACCATCGCCGTGGACGGATCGAGGATCCGCATGCAGATCTTCTCGCCGAAAAGGGTTGGCAGGGTCGAAACCCGGAAATCGATCGCGCGCGATTTGGACACTGCGAGCTTGAGGCGACCGTCTTGCGGCGTTCGCTTCTCCGCGATGTCGAGCCGCGACAGGACTTTGATGCGCGCGGCGACCTTCTCCCGGATCGCCAGGGGAGGGCTCGCGACCTCGCGCAGGTTCCCGTCCACCCGAAAGCGCACCCGGTAGCTCTTCTCGTAGGGCTCGAAGTGGATGTCCGACGCGCCCGCGACGATCGCGTCCACCATCATCTTCTGGATGAACTTCACTACCGGCGCGTCGTCAACTTCGGCCGCGCCGGCCGTCGCGTCGCTCGTCGCATCTTCCTCGGCAAATTCGAAGTCGAAGTTGTCGTCGATATAGGCGTCCAGCGCTTGCTCCGCGTTCCGGACCGCGGCCCGGATCAGCAGGGCGAGCTTGTCGTCCTCCACCACCACCGGATCGACCGTCAGGCCGGAGTGAAACTTGACGTCGTGCATCACGTCGGTGCGGGTGGGATCGGAGACCGCCAGTGCGAGGTGCTTTCCGCGCACGTACAGGGGCACCACCCTGGCGGCCTGGATCATCTTGGCGTCTATCGCTCCGCGCGGCAGGTAGGCATGATCGTAGGCCGACAGATCGAGCAGCGGGTAGCCGAAGGTTGCAGAGGCGAACTGCGCCACGTCCGCTGCTCGCGCGCGCCCGCTGTTGACCAGCTGTTCGACGAACGTGACGCCTGCGCGATTCGCCTCGCGCGCGAGCGCCTCCGCCTCGGATTCACCGAGCTGGCCGTGTTGAACCAGGGCGCGAGCGAGCCCGGCCAGCCCGCTCGCGGGCGGAATCGACTGGGCTACGGCCTGCGCTCCGGCCATGGTGTAAGGCTCCGCGGTTAGCAGTCGATAATGCCTTGAGGCCACATTTTTGTAAAGCCTCAGGTTTACGCGCTAACGCGCTGAGCAATCAATGTTTTTGGGGCTCTGAAAGACCGTTTGAAAGACCTTGTAAAGGTCGCTTCAAACCGCCTGCTCCGGAGCGGCCGCCACCGCGGTAGGGCGGAAAATGCGCACCGCCTTCACGGCCCGCCCCTGCGAGTGCACGATTTCCATCGGCACGCCGGAAATCTTGATCGCCACATCGGCCTCCGGGATGTCCTGCAAGTGCTCGAGGATCAGGCCGTTGAGCGTCTTCGGCCCGTCCGTGGGCAGGCTCAGGCCCAAGGCCCGATTCACCTCGCGCACCGCCATCGCGCCATCGGCAGCGGCGGTGCCGTCGTCGTCCCAGCGCAGCGCGGGTGCCGCGGACGGCATCGTGGTGGTGAACTTGCCGATGATCTCCTCGATGATGTCGCCTAGCGTGACCAGCCCCATCAGCTCGCCGTACTCGTCGACTACCAGCGCGATGTTTTCGCGGTTCTCCTGGAAGTACTGCAGCTGCGTAAATACCGGCGTCGCCGCGGGAACGAAGTAGGGCTCTGCGACCAGCTCCTCGAGCGCCGCCTTGTCGAACGCTCCCGCATCCAGGGGACCGAGCACCTTGCGCAGGTGCAAAACGCCCGCGACCTCGCCCTGGCTGGAACGGAACACCGGCAAGCGCCGGTGATAGGCGGTCGCGAGCTGTCGCTTGATCGTGTCCATGTCGTCGTCGAGCTTCAACGACTCGATGCGCGCACGCGGCACCATGATGTCCTGCACCGTTATATTGCCGAGGTCGAACAGGTTGAGCAGGATGCTGACGTGCTTCTTGGGCATGAAGCTAGAGGATTCCAGCACCAAGGTGCGGATCTCCTCCGGCGCGAGCTTCTGCACGTCGGTATTCTCTTCAGGCCGTACGCCGAACAGCAACAACAGCGGGCGGACGAACAGATTGACGAACCACACCAGCGGATCGAGCAGCCGCTGCACCGGCCCGATGATGTAGGCAAGCGGCAGGCCCACGCGCTCGGGATAGGTGGCGCCCACCACCTTTGGGGTAATCTCGGAGAAGACGATGATCAGAAACGAGATTACGAACGTGCTCACTGCGTAGGTCGTCCTGTCTTCGCCGAGCAACCGCACCGCCACGACGCTGGCAACGGTGGTCGCACCCGTGATCGCAAGGGTGTTGCCGATGAGAATGCCGCCGAGGAGACGGTCCGTGCGCTTGAGCAGCGCCGTCGCGCGGCGCGCGCCGCCATGGCCTTGCGCCACGAGGTGCTTCAGCCGGTAGCGATTGAGCGCCATCATGGTCGTTTCGGCGATCGAGAAGAACCCCGACAGCACCAGCAGTACGACCAAAACCGCGAACTCGGCCGATAATGGGATGTCTTCCATGCCCGCCGCTAGCTCGCGCCCCGGCCCAGCACGACCTCGAGCACGAACCGGCTGCCGACGTAGGCCAGCAGCAGCAGCACGAATCCGGCGAGGGTCCAGCGCAGCGCGGTTCTTCCGCGCCAGCCGTAGAAGTGGCGTCCCACCAGGAGCGCGGCAAAGGTAAACCACGAAACCACCGCGAACACCGACTTGTGGTCGAACCGGATCGGCCGGCCGAACAACGATTCGGAAAAGACGACCCCGGTCGCAAGCGTCAGGGTGAGCAGCACGAATGCCGCGCCGATGAGCCGAAACAGCAGCCGCTCGAGCGTGAGCAAAGGTGGCAGCGAGGCGAACGGGCCGCGCAAAGGCCCGAGCGGCTCACCGATCGCCATCGCTCCCTTGCGCGCGCCGTGCAGGCGGCGTTCCACCACTGCCATCAGGAGTGCGTGCAGGATGGCGATGGTGAACAGGCTGTAGGCCAGCATCGCGAGCACGAGGTGCAGCTTGAACTCGAACGAGGCGGCATGCGTCGTGGCGTAGCCGGGGAAGATGGCCGGCAGCGGGGCGGTGAGCGCGGCGAGCGCGAGCACCGGCGCCAGCATGCCCTCGAGGTTGTAGAAGAAGCTCTCGGCCCAGTAGAACAGAACCGCCAGCCAGAGCATCGCCGACAGCGCGTGGGCAAAGCCGAAGCGCGGTTGGGCGGGCGCCACAACGTCGGCGTAAAGGAGCCAGCCGTGCAGCACGAGCGGCACCAGCAGCGCCGCCCGTTCCCACCCCCTGAGGCCGCCCGCCGGCTCGCCCGTCGGCGGCTGCGTCGCCGGCCGGGCCGACCAGCGCGTCCTCCAGAAGTGCAGGGCGAGCCCGACGTACACGGCGCAGGTCAGCGCGTGCAGTAGAATGTACGACATCGATTCAGTTTATCACCGCGTGCCGTATTGCCGCGGCACCTCCCTTCCCGGCGCAGCCATAACATGCTCGACAACCTGACTACGCGGCTCGGGCGCATCGTCAAGACGCTGCGGGGCGAGGCCCGCCTCACCGAATCGAATATTCAGGACGCGCTGCGCGAGGTGCGCGTCGCGCTGCTCGAGGCCGACTGCGCGGTGCCGGTGGTCAAGGACTTTATTGCCGCGGTGCGCGAGAAGGCGCTCGGCCAGGAAGTGATCGGCAGCCTGACCCCGGGCCAGGCGCTGGTCGGCGTCGTGCATCGCGAGCTGACGCACCTCATGGGCGACGCCAACGTCGGGCTGGATCTCGCCGCCCAGCCGCCCGCCGTGATTCTGATGGCAGGCCTGCAGGGCTCCGGCAAGACGACCACCACAGGCAAGCTCGCCCGCTTGCTGAAAGAACAGAAGAAGAAGGTGCTGGTCGTTTCATGCGACGTCTATCGCCCGGCGGCCATCGACCAGCTCCAGGCGGTGGCGGCGCAAGCCGGGGTGGACTTCCTATCGACCTCGCCGAACGAGGCGCCCGTGGACATCGCGCGCCGCGCCCTGGGTCACGCCAAGACGCACTATCACGACGTGCTGATCGTCGACACGGCCGGGCGTCTGGCGATAGACGAAGCGATGATGAAGGAGATCACGGTCCTGCACGCAATCCTGTCTCCGGTCGAGACGCTGTTCATCGTCGATGCCATGCAGGGGCAGGATGCGGTGAACGTCGCCAAGGCGTTCAACGACACGCTGCCGCTGACCGGCGTGATTCTGACCAAACTGGACGGCGACGCGCGCGGTGGCGCCGCGTTGTCGGTGCGGCAGGTAACCGGCAAGCCGGTGAAGTTCGTCGGCGTGGGCGAAAAGCTTGCCGGGCTCGAGCCTTTCTATCCTGAACGCATGGCTTCGCGCATTCTCGGCATGGGGGATATCGTTTCCCTGGTCGAGGAGGCGCACAAGGGCGTCGATCTCGAGGAAGCCAAGCGGGTCGCCGACAAGATCAAGAAAGGCAAGGGCTTCGACCTCGAGGATTTCAAGGCCCAGATCCAGCAGATGAAGAAGATGGGCGGGATGTCCGCGCTGATGGACAAGCTGCCGGCGCAACTCACCGGCCAGATCAACCCCGCGCAACTGCAGGACGACCGACAGATGCGCCGTATCGAGGGCATCATCAACTCGATGACGCCGCAGGAACGCGCCAAACCCGAGCTGCTCAAGGCGTCGCGCAAGCGGCGCATTGCGGCCGGCGCGGGGGTGTCGGTGCAGGAGGTGAATCGTCTTCTGAATCAGTTCGAGCAGATGCAGAAGATGATGAAGATGATGAAGGGTGGCAACCTCGCGCGCATGATGCGGGGCATGAAAGGCGCCCTGCCGGGCATCCGCTGACGGGCACGCGCCGGGCTTCCCAAAACCCTGATTTTCGCCGTATAATCCGCGCCTTTTCGCAGTTCGACGGGGAACCCCAATGGTGGTGATTCGACTGGCGCGCGGTGGTGCCAACAAACGGCCTTTTTATCACATGGTGGTGGCCGATTCGCGCCGGGCGCGGGACGGGCGCTTCATCGAGAGCGTGGGCTTCTACGATCCCAAGGCGCCCGAGGGCCGCGAAGCCCTGCGTGTCAACGTGGAGCGCGTGAAGCATTGGCAGGGCAAGGGCGCGCAGCTTTCGCCCACCGTCGTGCGGCTCGTAAAGCAGTTTGGCAAGAAGGCCGCCTGAGCAACTGATTGAGATGGGCCGCGTCGCCGGGAATTACGGCGTGCGCGGCTGGATCCGGGTGGTGCCCTACAGCGCCGAGGCGGGCGCCCTCGGAGCGCACGCGAAGTGGTGGATCGGGGACGTGCCGTACGGGATCGAGGCGAGCCGGGTCCACTCCGGCAACCTGCTCGCCAAGCTGGAAGGCATCGAGACCCGGGAGCAGGCACTCGTGCTGAAAGGCAGCATCGTCACGCTGCCACGCGCGGCGCTGGCGGAGCCGGAAGCGGGGCAGTATTACTGGGCCGATCTGGTGGGCCTCGAGGTGGTGAATGCCCAGGGATCGGTGCTGGGGGTCGTGCAGGGGCTGTTCTCGAATGGCGCGCACGACGTGATGGAACTGGCGGGTGACAGGAGCACGCGGCTGGTGCCCTTCGTGCCCGCGGTGGTGAGGAAAGTCGATCTCGAGGGCAGGCGCATCGAGGTGGAGTGGGGCGCGGAGTGGTGATCCGCTTCGACGTGGTGACGCTGTTCCCCGAGGCGCTGGTGGCGGTGACGCAGTCGGGAATAACGCGGCGCGCGAGAGAAAAAGGACTCTGGCGCCTCGAGACGTGGAACCCGCGCGATTTCACCGCGGACAATTACCGTACGGTCGACGATCGACCGTACGGCGGCGGGCCCGGCATGGTGATGCTGGCCGAGCCGTTGGACAAGGCGCTCGACGCGGTTGCCGCGTCGCAGGGCGAGACGAAAGGCAGGGTGATCTTCCTTTCGCCGCAGGGCAGGAGGCTCGACCACCGCAGGGTGATCGAGCTGTCGCAGGAGCGGGCGCTGACGCTGCTTTGCGGCCGCTACGAAGGCGTCGATGAGCGGTTGCTCGCGAAGCGCGTCGACGAAGAGCTTTCGCTCGGCGACTTCGTGCTCTCCGGCGGGGAACTGGCGGCGATGGCGGTGATCGACGCGGTGGTGAGGCAGTTGCCGGGGGCGCTTGGCGACGGGGAATCGGCGGTGGAGGAGTCCTTCGCGCAAGGGCTGCTCGATTGCCCGCAGTACACGCGGCCGGAGGACTATGCCGGCGCGCGAGTGCCGGAGGTGCTGCTTTCCGGGCACCATGAGCTGATCCGGCGCTGGCGGTTGAAGCAGGCGTTGGGGCGGACCTGGCTCAGGAGGCCGGATCTGCTCGCGGCGCGGGAATTGAACGACGAGGAACGCAAGCTGCTGGACGAATTCCGGCAGGAGCAGAGAAACGGAGCATAGCCATGAACCTAATCCAGCAAATCGAGCAGGAAGAGATCAAGCGCCTCGGCAAGAAGATTCCGGATTTTTCTCCGGGCGACACCGTCGTGGTCAACGTCAACGTGGTCGAAGGGGAGAGGAAGCGCGTGCAGGCATTCGAGGGCGTGGTAATCGGAAAACGCAACCGCGGCCTGAATTCGTCCTTCATCGTGCGCAAGATCTCCTCGGGCGAGGGCGTTGAGCGCACCTTCCAGAGCCACTCGCCGCTGATTGCCTCGATCGAGGTGAAGCGCAAGGGCGACGTGCGCAGGGCCAAGTTGTATTACCTGCGCGAACGCTCCGGCAAGTCGGCCCGAATTCGCGAGAAGATCACCGCCCGCGCCGCCGCCGAAGCCGAGGAGTAGGCGCGATACCTGGTGGCCGGCCGAACGGGGCGCAACCGCGCCCCGTTCTTCATTGCGGGCGGGCACTATAATCCCAACATGCGCCGCGAAGTCACCACCATCAGCCCTACCCCCGAGATCGTCGCCGAGCTCAGGGCCGGCCACATGGTCATCCTGGTCGACGAGGAAGACCGCGAGAACGAAGGGGACCTGGTCGTCGCGGCCGAGCACGTCACCCCCGAGGCGATCAACTTCATGGCCAAGCACGCGCGCGGCCTCGTGTGCCTGACGCTCACCGAGGAACGGCGACGCCAGCTCGATCTGCCGCCCATGGTGCACGACAACCGCTCGCCGATGGGCACCAACTTCACCGTCTCGATCGAGGCGGCGGAAGGGGTGACGACGGGAATTTCGGCGCACGACCGCGCGCGAACGGTTCGCGCAGCCGTGGCGCGCGATGCCAAGCCTGCGGACATCGTGCAGCCCGGCCACATCTTCCCGGTCGTTGCGCAGCCCGGCGGCGTGCTGGTGAGGGCGGGACATACCGAGGCCGGCTGCGACCTGGCGCAACTCGCCGGGCTCACGCCGGCAGCGGTGATCTGCGAGGTGATGAACGACGACGGCACGATGGCGCGCCTGCCGCAGCTGATCGAGTTCGCCGCGGCGCACAAGCTGAAAATAGGCACGATCGCAAACCTGATCGAGTACCGCGGGGCGAACGAGTCCCTCGTGCGCCGTACGGTCGAGCGGGAGGTCGACACCGCGTGCGGGCGCTTCAAGCTCGTCGCGTATCGCGACGTCCCGACCGGCGGCACCCACCTCGCGCTGCTGCATGGCGAGATCCGGGCCGACGCCGAAGTTCTGGTTCGCGTGCACGAGCCGCTGTCGATCGTCGATCTGCTCGATTCGGGTCCCGGCACGCACTCGTGGAGCATTCCGGAGGCGCTCGCCGCGATCGCCGCCGACGGGGCCGGCGTCATGGTGCTGCTCAATTGCGCGCAATCCGACGACGCGCTCGAGGAGCGCCTGGGCGAGGCCCGGCCGGAGGAAAGGAGTCCGCGCCGCGACGCCCGCAGCACGGACCTGCGCACCTACGGCATCGGCGCGCAGATACTGCGCGACCTCGGCGTTGGCAAAATGCGCCTGATGGCGGCGCCGCGCAAGATGCCGAGCATGGCCGGGTTCGGGCTCGAGGTCACGGGCTACGCAGATCTGCTGCGGCCCGGGGGCTGAGCGATGGCCGATCCCCTGAGCGGCGCGGGCCTGCGCATCGGAATCGTCTCGAGCCGTTTCAACGAGGAGCTCGTCGCGCGGCTGCTGGCGCGCGCCGAGGCCGAGCTCGCGGCGCTCGGCGTGCGCACCGAGGATGTCACGCGAGCGAGCGTCGCGGGGGCGCTGGAGATTCCGCTTGCGCTTCAGTGGATGGCGCAGTCGGGCCGCTTCGACGCGCTGGTGGCGCTCGGCGCGGTGGTGCGCGGCGACACCTACCACTTCGAAGTGGTCGCGAACGAGTCGGCGCGCGGAATCATCGACGTGGGGCTCGAGTTCGGCATCCCGGTGGCGAACGGCATCCTCACGACCGACGACGAGGCCCAGGCAGTGGCGCGCGCCGACAAGGGCGCGGAAGCGGTGCGGGTTGCGGTCGAGATGGCGCGCCTGCGGATTGCGCTCACGGAGCGCTGGCAATGAAGAGTCACCGGCGCCGAGCGCGCGAAATCGCCCTGCAGGCGCTCTACACCTGGCAGCTTGCCGGGGGCGGTGCGCGCGAGATCGTCGAGCAGGCGAAGGCCCTGGAAGGCTACGATCGCTGCGACCAGGCGCTCGCGGAAGGACTGGTGACGGGGGTGCTCGGCCGCGCGGCGGAGCTCGAGACGCTGCTCCTGCCATGCGTCATCGGCCGCTCGTTCGGCCAGCTTTCTCCGGTAGAGCGTGCGATCCTCTACATCGGCGCGCTCGAACTGGCGGCGCATCCGGAGACGCCGTTCAAGGTGGTGGTGAACGAGGCGATAGAGCTGGGCAAGAGCTTCGGCGGCGCCGAAGGCCACCGGTTCGTCAACGGAGTGCTCGAGAAGCTCGCCGCCGAGCTGCGTCCGACCGAGGTCGCGCGCGCGCGACAGACCGCCTGAGAGCGGCCGCCGCGCTGCGACCCGGCGCGCGACCCGCGATACACTGGCAGGGCGATGCTTTCCGAGTTCGAGCTGATCCGGCGCTACTTCGACCGACCCGCGCGCAGCGCGCTGCTCGCGGTAGGTGACGATGCCGCGCTGGTGAAGCCAGGCGCGGGAATGACGCTGGCGGTTTCCACCGACATGCTGCTCGAGGGGCGGCACTTCGCGCCCGGAGCCGAGCCGCGCTCACTCGGCCACAAGGCGCTGGCGGTGAATTTGTCCGACCTGGCGGCGATGGGCGCGCACCCGCGCTGGGCGACGCTCGCGCTCGCGCTGCCGCAGGCCGACGAAGCCTGGCTCGAGGCGTTTGCCGCAGGCCTTTATGCGCTCGCCGAACGATACGAAGTCGATCTGATCGGCGGCGACACTACGCGCGGAGCACTGACGATCGCAGTCACGGTGCTGGGCGAGGTACCGCAGGGTGGCGCGCTGCTGCGCTCAGGCGCGCGGCCCGCGGACGACATCTGGGTCTCGGGCGAGCTTGGTGGCGCGGCGCTCGGGCTCGCGCATTCGCGCGGGCGCGTGAAGCTCGCGGCGCAGGACGCGGTGCAGGCGGCAAAGCGCCTGAACGAGCCCGAGCCGCGCGTCGAGCTCGGCGAGCGGCTGCGCGGGATCGCCAGCGGCGCGATCGACGTTTCGGACGGATTCGCCGGGGACCTCCAGCATGTGCTCGAGCGCTCGGCGGTCGGCGCACGGGTGCAGTTCGCGAGCCTGCCGCGGCCGGCGGCCTTCGCAAGCCTCTCCGACGCGCGGCTCGAGTCCGAATGTCTGCTCTCCGCGGGGGACGACTACGAGCTGCTGTTCACCGCGGCGCCCGAGCGCCGCGCGGAACTGGAATTGCTCGGCCAGGAGCTCGGCATCGCGCTGACGCGCGTCGGCACGATCCGGGCCGGCGCGCCGCTGCTCGAGCTGCTCGATGCCGAAGGCCGCACGATGCCGCGCGCGGGCGGCTTCGATCACTTCCGGACATGATGATCTTCCGTCCCGGGGCGGCTTTCGCGTTCGCGCATCCGGCGCACTTCCTGGCGTTCGGATTCGGCGTCGGGCTCGCGCGCTTCGCACCGGGGACCTTCGGCACGCTGCTTGCGTTTCCGCTCTGGTGGTTGCTGGGCGACGCGTGCCCGCCGCTGGTATTTTGGGCCCTGGTCGCGCTCTTCTTCGCGGTGGGCGTCTGGGCTTGCTCGATTACCGGCCGGCACCTGGGGATCGCCGATCACGGCGCGATGGTCTGGGACGAGGTGGTGGCCATGCTTGCCGTGCTGGCGGTGATCCCGCAGCAACTCGGCTGGCAGATTGCGGCATTCTTCGTCTTCCGCGCGTTCGACGTGGTCAAGCCGCCGCCGATCCGCTACTTCGAGCGGCGCTTCAAGGGCGGCTTCGGCGTCATGTTCGACGACGTGCTCGCGGCCGGGTACACGCTGCTGGTGCTCGCGCTCGCGGGCAGGCTGGTGCTGTGATGCCGGCCGATCCGCTCTACACGCTGGGGGCGCTCGCGGGCGGCCGGCTCAAGGCGCGCGGCGCAAGTCTGGTGTGCGCGGAATCATGCACCGGCGGATGGGTCGCGCAGGTCGTGACTTCGGTCTCCGGCAGTTCGGAATGGTTCGAGCGCGGCTTCGTCACCTATTCCAACGAGGCCAAGCAGGAGCTGATCGGGGTGCGCGCCGAAACGATCGCGCGCCACGGTGCGGTAAGCGAGGAGACCGCGCGCGAGATGGCGCTGGGCGCCCTTGCCGCGAGCCGGGGCACGCTCTCGCTCGCGGTGACCGGCGTTGCCGGGCCGAGCGGCGGCAGCCCCGCCAAGCCGGTGGGGATGGTGTGCTTCGCCTGGGCTGACCGCAGCGGAGCCGTGCGCAGCGAAACGCGCCATTTCACCGGCAACCGGGAGAAAGTGCGGCGCCAGTCAGTGCTGCGCGCGCTGCAGGGCGTCATCGAATGGCTTGACGCAGGCGCGCAGCGGGTCTAGATATTCGGTCGTACGGTCCCCATTTGAGGCCCATGCCTACCGTCCGACCCGCAGCCGTCGCCGGCGCCTTCTATCCGGGCGATCCGGGGACCCTCACTGCCCAGCTTGGCGAGCTGCTCGCTTCGCCCGCCGCCGCTGGCGAGAGCGGGAATGCGCCCAAGGCGGTGATCGTTCCGCACGCCGGCTACATCTATTCCGGGGCTGTCGCCGCGCGCGCCTACGAGGCCTTGGCTGGCGCGCGCGACAGCGTGACCCGGGTCGTGCTGCTCGGCCCGGTACACAGGGTCCCGGTGCGCGGCCTCGCGCTCCCGGGGGCCGACGCGTTCGATACGCCGCTCGGGCGCATTGCGGTGGACGCAGGCGCGGTACGCGCGCTCGCGGACCTGCCACAGGTGGTGACCAGTCCCGCGGCGCACGCCCTGGAGCATTCGCTGGAGGTCCAGCTGCCTTTCCTGCAAAAGGTCCTGGGCAGCTTTACGCTCGTTCCGCTGGCGGTCGGCGACGCGAGCGTGGCCGAAGTGGCCGAGGTGATCGAGCGGCTCTGGGGCGGGCCCGAAACGGTGTTCGTGCTGAGCACCGACATGTCGCACTACCACAGCTACCAGGATGCAAAGCGCATCGACGGCGCGACGCTGGCGCGCATCGCTTCGCTCGCCACCGATCTGAACCACCAGGAGGCCTGCGGCGCCACGCCGCTGAACGGCTTGCTGCAGGTGGCGCGCGACAAGGGGCTGTCGATCAGGCAACTCGCGGCGTGCAACTCCGGCGACACTGCGGGCGACCGCGCGCGCGTGGTCGGCTACTCGTCATTCGCGCTTTACGAGAGCGGCGGGGCGGAGTCTCACGAAGAGCGGGGACGCACGCTGCTCGGCATCGCGCGCGGTGCGATCGGCTCGCGGCTGGGCCAGGCGGCGCCACCGCGGGTCGACCATCCCGCCTGGCTGGCGCAGCCCGGCGCCAGCTTCGTCACGCTCACCATGGATGGTGCGCTGCGCGGCTGCATCGGCAGCCTGCAGGCTCACCGCGCGCTCGGGCTGGATGTCGCGGCCAACGCCGAGAACGCGGCGTTCCACGACCCGCGCTTCGCGCCGCTGGCGTTGCAGGAGTGGCCGCGGGTAGAGGCCGAGGTGTCGCTGCTTTCGACTCCCGAGAAGGCCGAGTTCGGTCACGAGATCGATCTGCTGGGGCGGCTGCGGCCGGGGGTGGACGGCGTGATCCTCGAGCACGGCGGCCGGCGCGGGACTTTTCTGCCGCAGGTCTGGGACAGCCTGCCGGACAGGCGCCGCTTCATGCAGGAGCTCAAGCGCAAGGCCGGCCTGGCGCCGGACACGCCGCTCGCGCAGTGCAAGGTGTGGCGCTACCAGGTGGTGAAGTGGCGCGAAGCCGACTTCGCCGACTAGCGTGATCCCCGAATCCAGCCATCCCGGGCGCTGGTGGCACGCCCTCGGCGACGGGCGCATCCAGTGCGACCTGTGCCCGCGCGACTGCAAGCTGCACGAAGGACAGCGCGGCGCCTGCTTCGTGCGCAAGATGCAGGACGGCGCAATGGTTCTCACGACCTATGGCCGCTCGTCGGGATTCTGCGTCGACCCGATCGAGAAGAAGCCGCTCAACCAGTTCTATCCGGGCTCGAGCGTGCTCTCGTTCGGCACCGCGGGCTGCAACCTGGCGTGCAAGTTCTGCCAGAACTGGGACATCTCGAAGTCACGCGAGATGGACCGGTTGATGGACCAGGCGACGCCCGGGACGATCGCGGGCGCGGCCCTGCAGCTTGGGTGCAAGAGCGTCGCGTTTACCTATAACGATCCGGTGATATTCGCCGAATACGCGCTCGATGTGGCCGACGCCTGCCGCGCGAAGGGCGTCAAGACCGTGGCCGTGACCGCGGGCTACATCCATTCCGAGCCGCGGCGCGAGTTCTACTCGAAGATGGACGCGGCGAACGTCGACCTGAAGGCGTTCACGGAGGACTTCTACTTCAAGCTCACCGGCGCGCACCTGCAGCCGGTGCTCGACACGCTCGTCTACCTGGTCAAGGAAACCGGGGTCTGGACCGAAATCACCACCCTGCTGATTCCGGGCAAGAACGACTCCGAGGCCGAGATCGAGGCCGAGTGCGCGTGGATTGCGCAGAACCTGGGTCGCGACGTTCCGCTGCACTTCACCGCCTTCCATCCCGACTGGAAGATGCGCGACGTGCCCGCGACGCCCGCCGCGACGCTCACGCGCGCGCGTGAGATCGCGCTGCGGGCCGGCCTCAGATATGTCTACACCGGCAACGTGCACGACCAGGCGGGCGGCTCGACCTACTGCCCGTCGTGCGAGAATCCGGTCATCGTGCGCGACTGGTACGACATCCGGGGCTACCACCTGACCGACGAGGGCGGCTGCAAGTTCTGCGGAGCCAGGCTCGCCGGCAGGTATCAGAAGTTCGGCAAGCCCTTCGGGCCGCGCCGAATCCCGGTCAGGCTCGCGCACGCGGCGGCGTGAGAGCGCGCGCGGGGCCCGTCCCGGGCTCGGGCGCGTGGCTCGCGATGCTGTGCACGAGCCGGCTGCTCTCGGCGACCTGGTTCGTCGCCTACTCCGCGGTGCTTCCTCTCACGCAGCAGGCCTGGGGGCTGTCGGGGCGCGAGGCGGGGCTGATCCAGTCTTCATTCCACCTCGGCTACTTGGTGTCGCTGTTCCTGGTCGGGTTCGTCGCGGATCATTTCGGCGCTCGGCGCGCCTACGTTCTTTCTGGCGTGACGGCATGGATGGCGCCGATCCTGTTCGTCATCGGTGCGCACGGGTTCTGGTCGGCGTACTGGCTGCACCTGCTCACCGGGCTGTGCCAGGGCGGGACCTACACCCCGGTGCTCGGCCTCGTGAACGAGCACGTCGAGTACGGCCGGCGCGGACGCGCGATGGGCTTCGTGATCGGCGCCTCGAGCGCAGGCTACGCGTTGTGCCTGGGGCTGTCGTCGCTGGTGATCGGCCTGGCCGGCTGGCGCGCGGCGCTCGGCGCGGTCGCCGTGCTGCCGCTGCTCGCCTGGATCCTGGCGTTGCTCGCGGTGCGCTCGACGCCGAACCTGGTGCATCCGCGCCCGGCGGGCGAGGGGGCGCTCGCGGCGCTGCCGGCAGTGCTCGCCAACCGGCGCGGCATGCTCTCGATCATCGGCTACACCTGCCACAACTGGGAGTTGCTCGGGCTGTGGGCCTGGCTGCCGGCGTTTCTCACGGCCGCGCTCACGGCGGGCGGCAGCGTCACGCAGGCCGCCGCCACCGCCGCGCTCGCGCTCGTCGCGGTGACCTACATCGCGAACATCGGCGGCAGCATCCTCGGCGGCACCATGGCCGACCGCTGGGGCCGCACCGAGACGATCCTGCTGTGGTCATGCGTGAGCCTGGTACTGTCGTTCTCGATCGGCTGGCTGGTGAACGCCCCTGCAGCGCTGCTGGTGCTGCTCGCTTGCATCTACAACTTCTCTGCCATCGCGGATTCCTCGACCCACTCCACGCTGCTCGCCGAGAGCGTGCCGCCGCACCAGGTCGGCGTCGCCTTCTCGGTGCGCTCGGCGATCGGCTTCGGCGCCGGCGTGGTCAGCCCGGTGATGTTCGGCTGGGCGCTCGACCTCGCCGGCGGCGCCAGGGGCGTCGCCGATGCGCATGCGTGGGGCATCGCCTGGGCGACGCTAGGCATCGGCGCTGCGCTGGGGCCGCTCGCAACCTGGAAGCTGCAGCGCGCGAAAGAAAGCTAGTCTTTCGCCAGCAGGCCCATCAGCGCCGTGTTGTCCCAGCGGCCGTGACCGGCGGCGCTGATGCGGCCGAAGTACTGTTCGATGAGCGCGGTGCCCGGGATGTAGGAGCCGTTCTTCTTCGCTTCCGCGAGCGCGATGTTCAAGTCCTTTCTCATCCAGTCGCTGGCGAAGCCGAAGCCCTCGAACTTGCCTTCGACCATGGTCTTCCAGCGGTTCTCGAGCTGCCAGGACTGCGCGGCGCCCTTGGAGATGACGGCGACGACTTTCTCCATGTCGAGGCCGGCGTTCTTGCCGAAAGTGAGCGCTTCCGAAAGCCCCTGCAGCAGGCCGACGATGGCGATCTGGTTGACCATCTTGGTGAGCTGCCCGCTGCCCGCGGGACCGATCAGGGCGCACATCTTGGCGTAATGGTCGAGCACCGGCTTGGCCTTGGCGAACGTCGCCTCGTCGCCGCCGCACATGATGCCGAGCTGGCCGTTGACCGCGCCGGCCTGGCCGCCCGAGACCGGGGCGTCGACGAAACCCGCGCCCTGTCCCCTGCACTTCGCATCGAGCTCGCGCGCGACGACCGCCGACGCGGTGGTGTGATCGACCAGGATCGCGCCTTTCTTCATGCCCGCCAGGACGCCGTCGCTGCCGAAGGCCACGGCGCGCACGTCGTCGTCGTTGCCGACGCACATCAGCACCAGGTCGCAGTCCTTTGCCGCCTCGCGCGGCGTGGGGGCGCTCTTGCCGCCGTATTCCTTGACCCATTGCGCGGATTTTGCGGCGGTGCGGTTGTAGACCGTCACGTCGTGGCCGCCCTTCTTGAGCAGGTGGCCCGCCATCGGGTAGCCCATCACGCCCAGCCCCAGAAATGCGAGTTTTGCCATCATCCATCTCCCAACTAATTGTGCCGATTGAGGAATGGCGAATGTTACACCGCCGCCGTTGACACGCCCGCGTCAACCGCTACAATACATGGACGTTTATACAGTACTCGGTGCCGGCCCGGGGATCCCCGCCGTAGATGCCGGCGCACACAAGAAGAGGTACACGATGGACGAGAACAAATCGAAGGCGCTGGCCGCGGCACTGTCGCAGATCGAGAAGCAGTTCGGCAAGGGCTCGGTGATGCGCATGGACTCCGAGGCGATCAAGGACGTGCAGGTGGTCTCCACCGGCTCGCTCGGGCTGGACTTGGCGCTGGGCGTGGGCGGCCTGCCGCGCGGCAGGGTGGTCGAGATCTACGGGCCGGAATCCTCCGGCAAGACCACGCTCACGCTGCAGGTGGTGGCCGAGGCGCAGAAGATGGGCGGCACGGCGGCGTTCATCGACGCCGAAAACGCGCTCGATCCCCAGTACGCGGCCAAGCTCGGGGTCAACATCGACGAGCTGCTGATTTCGCAGCCGGACACGGGAGAGCAGGCGCTCGAGATCGCCGACATGCTGGTGCGCTCCGGCGCGGTGGACGTGATCGTGGTCGACTCGGTCGCCGCTCTCACGCCCAAGGCCGAGATCGAGGGCGAGATGGGCGAGCCGCAGATGGGCCTGCAGGCACGGCTCATGAGCCAGGCGCTGAGGAAGCTCACCGCCAACATCAAGCGCACCAACACGCTGGTGATCTTCATCAACCAGATCCGGATGAAGATCGGCGTCATGTTCGGCAACCCCGAGACCACCACCGGCGGCAACGCGCTCAAGTTCTACGCCTCGGTGCGCATGGACATCCGGCGCATCGGCTCGATCAAGAAGGGCGACGAAGTGGTCGGCTCCGAGACGCGCGTGAAGGTGGTCAAGAACAAGGTCGCGCCGCCGTTCCGCCAGGCCGAGTTCGACATCATGTACGGCACCGGCATCTCACGCGAGGGCGAGATCCTCGAGCTCGGAGTGCACCACGGAATCGTCGAGAAGGCCGGCGCCTGGTACACCTACAAGGGCGACCGGCTCGGCCAGGGCCGCGACAACGCACGCGATTTCCTGAAGGAGAACGCGGAGCTCGCGCGCGAGATCGAAATGAAGGTGCGCGAGGCCGCCGGCGTGGCGCTGCCGCTGCCGGTCGTGCCCGCCGCGAACGAGGAAGCCGAAGAGGAGTCCGTCTCTGCGCCGGCGCGCAAGCGAGGCTGACGGTCCGGATTCGGCGCCGGAGCTGAAGGCGCGGGCCCTGCGCCTGCTCGCTCGGCGGGAGCACTCCCGCGCAGAGCTGTCACGCAAGCTGGCGTCGCACGCCGAGTCCGCCGCGGCGCTCGCGCAGCTGCTGGACGATCTGGTCCGGAACAAACAGCTTTCCGACGAGCGCTACGCCGAAGCGCGGGCGCACCGGCTGGCGCGCAAGTACGGCGCGGCGCGCATCGCGCACGATCTGCGCGCGAACGGCGTAGGCGAGGAGACTGCGGCAATCGCCACGGCCGGTGCGAGCGCCGACGAGATGGTGCGCGCGCGCGAGATCCTGCGCCGCAAATATCCTTCCCCGGCCGCGACGCGCGAGGAGCGCGCCAGGCGCGCGCGTTTCCTGCAGAGTCGCGGCTTTTCGCACGACGTGATCCGCCGCCTCGTTATAATCGGCTGACACCGAGGGGGAGGAGGTTCCGCATGAAGGCGCCGTCGTTTGCCTACGCGCGCCCGGACTCGCTGGGCGAGGCGCTCGAGCTGCTCGAGCGGCACGGCGAGGCCGCGCGGGTTCTCGCCGGCGGCCAGAGCCTGCTCGCATCGCTCAACATGCGCCTTTCCTCGCCCGAGCTGCTGGTCGACATCACCGGGTTGAAGGAGCTGACGGGCATGCGGGTGCAGGACGGCGCGCTGCGCGTCGGCGCGCTTGCGCGGCACTGCGAGATAGAACGCTCGGCCGAGCTCGCGCGGCACGCACCCCTGCTTTCACAGGCCGTGGTACACGTCGCGCACGCCGCGATTCGCAATGCGGGGACCCTGGGCGGGTCGATCGCGCTCGCCGATCCGGCGGCGGAGTACCCTGCCTGTGCGCTCGCGCTGGACGCGACGCTGGTCGTCGCGGGCGCGGCCGGCGAGCGGCGCGTGGCGGCGCGCGACTTCTTCCGCGGCCTGTTCAGCACCGCGCTCGCGCCGGGGGAGCTGCTGCTGGCGGCCGAGTTCCCGCTGCTCGCGCCCGGCTACCGCTCGGCGTTCCTGGAGCTCGCGCGCAGGCAGGGCGACTACGCCATCGTCGGAGTCGCCGCCCACGGCCGCGTCGAAGGCGGCAAGGTTTCCGACTTGCGGCTCGCCTATCTGGGCGTCGGCGCGACGCCGGTACGCGCCGCGCGGGCGGCGGCGGCGGTCGAAGGCAAGGCATGCGTGCCGCAGACCATCGCGGCGGTCCAGGCCGCGCTCGGCGAAGATCTCGATCCGTCGCCGGATCTCCACCATTCGGCCGCGACCAAGCTGCACCTGGCGCGCGTGCTGACGGGCCGCGCGCTCGCAGCCCTCGTGCAGTGATCGCGGAGGCGCGATGAGCCAAGCTCCGGCAACAGAAATTGAAACCACCTTCGTCCTCAACGGCACGCCGGTCACGCGCCGCGTGGCAGCGCGCCAACACCTGGTCGATTTCCTGCGCGAAGAGATGGGGCTCACCGGATCGCACACCGCCTGCGAGCACGGCGTGTGCGGTGCCTGCACGCTGCGAGTGGACGGCGAAATCGTGCGCGGCTGCCTGATGCTCGCGGTGCAGGCGAACGGCCGCAGGGTCGACACGATCGAAGGGCTGTCGGACTCAGGCGAGCTCGCGGCGCTGCAAAGCGCGTTTCACGAGCGCAACGCGCTGCAGTGCGGGTTTTGCACACCGGGAATGCTGATGGCGTCGCTCGACCTGGTGAAGAACCGTCCCGACGCGACGCGCGAGCAGATCCGCGCCCACCTGTCGGGCAACTACTGCCGCTGCACCGGCTATCACGCGATCGTCGACGCGGTGGAAGCGGTGCTCGAGGCGCGACGCGGGGGAGCGAAGCGATGAACGCACCCGAGAAGCTTCCGTCCGTCCAGACGGGTTATATCGGCAAGAGCGAGCCGCGCCCGAACGCGAAGCGCCTGCTGCAGGGACGCGGGGCCTATGTCGACGACCTGCGTTTTCCCCGTCTCGCGCACGCGGTCTTCTTCCGCAGCCCCTACGCGCACGCCCGGCTCAAACGGCTCGACCTGTCCAAGGCGCGCGTGCAGCCCGGCGTCATCGCCGTGGTCGACGGGCGGGCGGTGGCCGAATACTGCACGCCCTGGGTCGGCGTGCTGGCACACCTGAAGGGAATCAAGTCTCCGCCGCAGCACGCGCTCGCGATCGAGCGCGCCTGCTGGCAGGGCGAAGCGATGGCGGCCGTCGTCGCGGAGACGCGCGCGCAGGCCGAGGACGCGCTCGGCTGGGTGGAGGCAGAGTGGGAAGAGCTGCCCGTGGTGACCGACATGGAGGCGTCGCTGCGCGGCGACTACGTGATTCATCCGGAGCTGGGCGACAACCTCTGCTTCAGGCGCGAGCTGAACGCGGGCGAGGTCGACGCCGCGTTCGCCAGGGCCGACCTGGTGGTGGAGGAAACGAGCGACTTCGGCCGCCACACCGGCGTCTGCCTGGAAACGCGCTCCAT
The DNA here is from genome assembly GCA_963832685.1 of uncultured beta proteobacterium. Classification (GTDB taxonomy): domain Bacteria; phylum Pseudomonadota; class Gammaproteobacteria; order Burkholderiales; family SG8-39; genus DAHVFK01. The sequence continues at coordinate 241,873 of CAWHUZ010000014.1, read as the reverse complement.
CCTGGCCGACTACAACGCGGCGGAACATTCGCTCACGGTCTACCAGGCGACGCAGGCACCGCACATGATGCAGGACATCTTCTCGCGCCACCTGGGCATTCCCGAAGCGAGCGTGCGCGTCATCTGCAAGGATGTCGGCGGCTCGTACGGGATCAAGGTGCACGTCTACCCCGACGAAATGGCGACCGCGGCGCTGTCCGTGATGCTGCGGCGGCCGGTGAAGTTCGTCGCCGACCGGCTCGAGTCCTTTCTCACCGACATCCACGCGCGCGAGCACCGCGCCAGGGTGCGCATGGCGGTCAGCCGCGAAGGCGACATCCTGGCCATCGACGTGGACGACCTGACCGGCATCGGCCCCTACTCGGTATACCCGCGCACCAGCGGAATCGAGGGCAACCAGGTCGTCAACCTCGTCGGCGGACCGTACAAGCACCAGCATTACCGCGCGCTGACGAGCGTGGTGTTCACCAACAAGAACGCGACCTGCCAGTACCGCGCGGTGGGGCACCCGATCGCGGTCGCGCTGACCGAAAGCATCGTCGACCTGGCTGCGGCGAAGCTCGGCATGGATCCGGCGGAATTCCGCCGGCGCAACCTGATCGCGGACGACGCCTACCCCTACAGCTCTCCCGCGGGGCTGAAATTCGAGCAGCTCTCGCATCACAAGACGCTCGACCGCCTGCTCGAGCTGATGGACTACAAGGGCCTGCGCGACGAGCAGCGGGCGCTCAGGAACAAGGGTGTGCTACGGGGCATCGGCCTCGCGGCGATGATCGAGGTCACCAACCCGTCGGCCGCGTTCTACGGCGTCGGCGGAGCGCGCATCTCGGCGCAGGACGGCGCCACCATCCGCCTCGAGCCGACAGGCATGGTCACGGTGCTGGTAAGCGTCACCGAGCAGGGGCAGGGTACCGAGAGCATCTTCGCTCAGATCGCGGCCACCGCGGTCGGCGTTTCGATGGACAGGGTGCGCGTGATCACCGGCGATACCGGCACCACGCCCTACGGCGGCGGAACCTGGGCCTCGCGCGGCGCCGGCATCGGCGGCGAGGCGGTACTGCAGGCGGGCAAGGCGTTGCGCGCCAACATTCTCGAGGTCGCCGCGGCGATGCTGAACGAGGACAAGGCGCAGCTCGATGTGGCCGAAAACTCGATCGTCAGCAGGGCCACCGGCGAGGCGAGGTTGCCGCTGTCCGAGGTCGGGCGGGTGGGCTATTTCCGCCCCGACACGCTGCCGATGAAGTTCCAGTCCGAGCTTACCGTCACGCGCCACTACACGCCGCGCGAATACGGATTCACCTTCACCAACGGCATGCAGGCGTCGCTGGTCGAGGTCGACGCCGAGACGGGCTTCGTGAAACTGCTCAAGCACTGGTGCGTCGAGGACTGCGGCACGCTGATCAACCCGATGCTGGTCGACGAGCAGATCCGCGGCGGAATCGTGCAGGGCATCGGCGCGGCGCTGTGGGAGCACTGCCTGTACGACGACAACGGCCAGCTGCTGAACGGCAACCTGGCGGACTACCTGGTGCCGATGGCGGGCGAGCTGCCGGACATCATCGTGGCGCACCTGTCGACGCCCACGCGCACCTCCGAGCTCGGCGCCAAGGGCGTGGGCGAGGCCGGCACGGCGGGCGCGCCGGCGGCGGTGATGAACGCGATCAACGATGCCCTTGCGCCCCTGGGCGCGCGCGTGACGGCGCAGCCCTGCACGCCCGAGCTCGTGCTGCAGGCGCTGGGAAAGGTCTAGCCGGGAAGGTCCGAGGCCATCAACTCGGGCCGCACGCCGCGCGCCTCGGCGTTGGCGAAGTTCAGCTCGACCTTGATCCCGTTCGGGTCGAACATGAAAAGCTGATACAGCCCCTGATCGTCCACCTGCCGGCGCTTGAAAGGCACGCCGAGCGACGTGAGATGCTCGAGCATCTGCGCCAGGCCGGTGCAGCGGAACGCGACATGATCGATGACGCCGCTGCCCTGCGTCGCGGCGGATTCCTGTCCCACGTAGCGCTTGCGGTTCTCGGACACCTGCGCCCCGCCCTCGGTGACGTGAATCACGTCCTTGTCGCCGAGATAGAGCCAGCACACCGGGAACTTGAAGTCCGGGTTCGGTCCGACGCGAAAGCCGAGCACGCGCACATACCAGTCGCGCGTCGCCGCCATGTCGGCGGTCTGGATCAGCATGTGCTCGATGTGGCTGAGCGGCATCGCGGTATTCTAAGGCCATCCGGCACTCGGAGAGGCGGCGGTGGAGAAGACGATCGGCATAGCGGGGCTCGGCATCATGCGATCGGCGATCGGGGCGAACCTGGTTCGCGCCGACTGGAGCGTCGCCGGCCCGCGCGGTTGCGCGCTGATCGCTCCGTCATCTAGCATCGCGTAAAACACCCGGGAGACATCGTGGGCCCCTATCTGGTCGGGGTGGACATCGGCGGCACGTTCACCGACTGCGTGGTGCTGGACGGCAAGGGGCGCATCACCGCCACCAAGTCGCCCTCCACGCCGGGAAACTTCGCCGAAGGCATGCTCGCGGCGCTGGGCGTCGCGGCCGAGCGACTGGGGCTTTCGTTCGGGGATTTCTGCGCCCGGATCGGCGTGCTCACCCACGGCACCACGGTCGGCACCAACGCGCTGATCCAGCGCAAGGGCGCGAAGATCGGCCTGATCACCACCAAGGGCCACGAGGACGTGATGCACATCATGCGCGGCTCGCGTGGCGTCACCTCGCGCGAGCTGAGGAAGGTGGTGCACTTCCCGGAGAGCCAGAAGCCCGTGCCGATCGTGTCCAAGCGCCTGATCGAGGGCGTCTCGGAGCGGGTCGACTGCTTCGGCGACGTGGTCGTGCCGCTGAACGAACAGCAGGCCGAGGCGGCGATCCGGCGCCTGGTGGAGCAGGGCGTGGAAGCGATCGCGGTCTGCTTCCTGTGGTCCTTCCGGCACCCCGCGCACGAGCTGCGCGTGAAGGAGATCGTGCGCCGCATCGCGCCCGGGCTGTTCGTCTCGTGCTCGGTGGACATCGCGCCCAAGTGGGGCGAGTACGAGCGCACCGCGGCAACCGTGCTCAACGGCTACATCGGGCCCGTGATGGCGCGCTACCTGGCGAACCTCGACAAGCGCCTCAAGGGCGCGGGCTACCGCCAGCCGCTGCAGATCGCGCAGTGCGGCGGCGGCTCGATTTCGGTCGACAAGGCGATGGGCTCGCCGCTCCTGACGCTGGATTCCGGCCCGGTGTCAGGCGTCACGGGATCGGTCTACCTCGGGGCCCTGATGGGCATCGAGAACATCATCACCACCGACATGGGGGGCACTTCCTTCGACGTCGGCATCGTGCACGGCGGACGGCCGCAGTACTCGTTCACCTCCAACGTCGCGCAGTACGAGTACTTCCTGCCCAAGGTCGACATCCAGGCGATCGGCTCCGGCGGTGGCTCGCTGGCGCGGGTGGAGCCCGCCACGCGCACGCTGCAGGTCGGCCCCGAGTCGGCCGGCGCCGACCCCGGCCCGGCCTGCTACGGCAAGGGCGGCGAGCTGCCGACCGTGACCGACGCTGACGTGGTGCTCGGCTACATCAACCCCGACAACTTCCTCGGCGGCCGCATGCGGCTGGACCGCGCGAAAGCGGTGGCCGCGGTGCAGAAGGTGGCCGACGGCCTGGGCCTGTCGCTGCACGAGACGGCAAGCGGCATCGCGCGCGTGGCGGAGTTCAAGATGGCCGATATCATCCGCAAGATGACCGTCGAAAAGGGCTTCGACCCGCGCGAGTTCACCCTGTTCGCGTTCGGCGGCGCAGGGCCGGCGCACGCCGGCGTGTTCGGCGCCGAGCTCGGGGTGAAGAAGGTCATCATCCCGCAAAAGGAGATCGCCTCGACCTGGTGCGCGTTCGGCGCCGCGTCGGCGGACATGCTGCACGTGCACGAGCAGACCGACATCCAGTCGAGCCCGTTCGGCGCGGCGCGCGTGAACCGCACGCTCGAGCAGTTGGAGCGCCTTGCGCATGCGCAGATGGACCGGGACGGCGTCGCGCGCGTCCGGCGCCGGCTCGCGTTCTCGCTCGACATGCGACACCGCGGCCAGATCAATGAGGTCGAGGTGCTGCTGCCCGAGGCGCGCCTGAAGGGTAATTTCGCCGACAAGCTCGCGGCGCGTTTCTACGCCCGCTACGAGCAGCTCTACGGCAAGGGATCGTCCTACCGCGGCGCGCGGCTCGAGATCGTCACGCTGCGCCTGCGCGCGAGCGCCGCCACGCCGAGGCCCAAGCTGCCGCGCGCGAGGACGCTCAGCGCGCGCGTGCCGCCGCAGGCATTGATCGGGCGGCGCGACATCTACTGGCCGGACTTCAAGCGCGTCCTGCCCACGCCGATCTACGACGGCGCGCTGCTCAGGCCCGGCAACCGCGTCGCGGGGCCGGGCGTGGTCGAGACCACCGACACCACGATCGTCGTCTACCCGAAGCGCAGGCTGCGCGTGGACGCGTTCGGCAACTTCGAAATGGACTTCGGGAAATAGGAGCCGCCATGCCGAGAGTGAGCGAGATGAAAGGCGCGGCGTTCGACGGCAAGGCCATGGGCTACGTTCCGCCGAAGACGCTCAAAGTGTCGGACAAGCTCAGGCTCCACACCAAGCGTGCGCGCCGCATCGACCCGATCACCTACGAGGTGGTGCGCCACAGCCTGTGGCACCTGAACGAGGAGCACGGCGCGACGATCCAGCGCCTGTCGGGCTCGCCGGTGGCGATGTACGCCCTGGACCTCAACCCGTCGATCCTCGCCGAGGACGGCGAGTTCGTCTATTTCGGCCCCTACATGCAGTACATGTCCGGGGTCACCGACACCCAGGTGAAGTGGATCCTCGAGTACCGCTCGGACAACCCCGGGATACGCGAGGGCGACATGTTTCTCGCCAACGATCCCTGGGTCGGCGCCGCGCACCAGCAGGACGTGATGCTGATCTGCCCGGTGTTCTGGAAGGGCGAGCTCTTCTGCTGGGTCACCAACTGCCTGCACCAGTACGACATCGGCGGCATCACGCCCTCGTCCTTCTGCGGCTCGGCGGAGAACGCGTTCGAGGAAGGGATCCTCATTCCGCCGGTCAAGATCGTCGAAGACAACGAGATCCGGCGCGATATCGAGGAGCTTTACCTGCGCTCCTCGCGCAAGCCCGAGGCGGTCGCGCTCGACTTCCGCGCCCAGCTCGCCGGCAACCTGACGGCGCGCGACCGCGTGCTGGCCCTGATCAAGCGCTACGGCGCAGACGTGGTCAAGGGCGTGATGAAGAAGATCATGGACAATGCCGAGATCGCGTTTCTCGACAAGCTCAAGCGCCTGCCCGACGGGGTGTGGCGCGAGCGCGCCTACGTCGAATGCTGCCGGCCCGGCGACCGGCGCACGCACCGCGTGTGCCTGACGCTGACCAAGAAAGGCGACCGCCTGGTTTTCGACAACGACGGCACCGCGCCGCAGGACGGGGCGATGAACGCCACCTATTCGGGCTGGCGCGGCTCGATCATGGTGGCGCTCAACCAGCTGCTTTGCTGGGACCAGTATTTCTGCATCGGCGGGGCGCTGCGCCACGTCGAGTTCGATCCCACCCCGGGAACCTTCAACTGCGCCAATTTTCCCGCCTCGGTCTCGACCGCGCCGGTGCAGGCGATGGAGATCTCGCTCTACCCGGCCTACAACGTGCTCTCGAAGATGATCTACGGCGACGCCGCGATGCGCGGGGACATCATGTGCATCGGCGGCACCAGCCAGTGGCCGGCGACGATTTTCCGCGGCATCGACCAATGGGGCGAGCGCTACGGCTACATCCTGGTGGATCCGATCGGAGGCGCGATCGGCGCGTTCTCGAACGGCGACGGGATCAACACCGGCGGCCAGTCGCGCACCCCGATCTGCAAGCTGCCGAACGTCGAGCACACCGAGCAGACCTTCCCGCTGCTGTTCCTGTATCGCAAGGAGGTCGTGGACTCGGGCGGCGCGGGCAAGTGGCGCGGTGGAATGTCGGCCGAATCCTGCTTCATTCCTCACGGTACCGAGCGCATCACGCACGACACGCTTTCCTCTGGCAACGCGACGCCGACCGCGCCCGGGATGATGGGCGGTTATCCGGGCAGCGTGAACGTTTACAAATTCAAACGCGCCACCGATGTGCGGGCGCGCCACGAGCGACGCGAGATGGTGGCCGACATTGCCGAGCTGAAGGGGCGGGACGAGGTGCTCCAGCTGCGCCAGGAAAACTTCCTGCAGGAGCCCGACGACGTCTACGCAGTGCTCTGGTCGGCCGCCGCCGGCTACGGCGACCCCTTCGAGCGCGACCCGGAGCGCGTGCGCGAGGACGTGGTCGAGAATCGAGCCGTTTCGCGCGACGCGGCGCGCGAAATCTACGGCGTGGTGATCGGCGAGCAGGGCGCGATCGACCTCGAGACCACGCGCCAGCTGCGCGCGGAGCGGCGCGCCGCGCACCGGCGCAAGGGGGCGCCGGCGAAGGCGCTGGCGGGAAAGGTGGCGGCGCGCGCGAGCGAGAACCTGGACGTGCGGCGCGAGGCCGGCGGGCTGCACTACGCCTGCGCCAAGTGCGCCGCGGACCTCGGCGCACTGCGCGGCAACTACAAGGAGCAGTGCGTCGCCGAGGAGCGCGAGATCGCCGTCGCGAATCCGAACATCGGCGACTGGCGCCGCTACATCGACGATCGCCCGGTGTTCCGGCAGTTCTATTGCCCGGGCTGTGGCGCGCTGATCGAGAACGAAGTCGCGCGCGCCGATGACGAGGTGCTGCGCGACATCGAGCTGAAGCTCAAATAGGGGAGGATTCGTGATCCACGAACTACGCGTCTACCATTGCGTCCCGGGCCGTCTGCCGGACCTGAATCGCCGTTTCGAGGCCGTGACGCTGAAGATCTGGGAAAAGCACGGCATCCGCCCGGTCGGGTTCTGGACCACGCTGATCGGAGAGGATCACCAGGCGCTGTTCTACCTGCTCGAGTGGGACAGCCTTGCCGAGCGCGAGCGGCGCTGGAGCGCTTTCGCTGCTGATCCGGAGTGGATCGCCGCGCGCGCCGAAACGGAAAAGACCGGGCAGATCGTCGCCCGGATCGAGAACCAGATACTCGCCCCGACGGCCTACTCGAAGCTGCGCTGAATGCCGGCCCTCGCCGGGCGGACCTCAGCGCCCCCCGAACAGCATCATCGTGGCGCCGACCGCCGGCACCAGCGCGCCGACCGCGATCAGCGTGCCGGCGAGGCGCGGATGCGCGCGCACCACGAGATCGAGAGTGATGTCCATCTCGTCGGCCTTCATCGCCAGCTGGCGCGAGGAAACCCAGCGGTTGGCCGCGGCGGCGAGCGGACCCATCATCTGCGGCGCGAAGGTGAGCACCGCGCCGATGGCGAGCGCGATGAGGTTGGCGGCGATCAAGGCCCAGCGCAGGAGGTTCGCGAACCACAGCAGCGGGGTCGCTTTCGACGTTCCGGTCGTGAGCATCGCGACCATGTCCGGCGCGCTCACCCGCAGCAGCAGGAAATAAAGCGAGAACGCGGCGCCGACCAGGACCGCGATGCCGAGACCTCTGGGATGCCGGCGCGCGCCCAGCTCGACGTCGCGCGGGACCTCGAGCGGCTTGAGCGCGCGCCGGATCGAAGTCCACTGGTTGAGCCGGTCGAGCAGGCGCAGAACCGACTCGTTGCGCGCGATCAGGCCGATGCCGAGTAGGATGCCGACCACGCCTATGATCAGAACAAACACCAGCGCCGACGGAACCACCACATGCGCCACGAAATAGTTGTTGGATATCGGCATGTCTCCCTCGCGATTGTTCGGGTGAGGCTGTCTGGAGTTCATTCTAGCTCTTTCCGCCCATGACGACGACCGGGACCCGGCTGCTGACCCGCGCTTTGCGCGAGGAGGGGGTCGACACGATCTTCACGCTCGCGGGAGACCACATCCTGCCTCTGCTCGACCTGCTGGCCGACGAGGGCTTCAGGCTGATCGATTGCCGCCACGAGCAGGCCGCGGTGCACATGGCGGACGCCTGGGGACGGATCACCGGACGTCTGGGAGTGTGCGCCTTCACCACGCCGGGGCACGCGAACGCAATTCCCGGCCTGGTCAACGCGCTGTCCTCGGAGAGCCCGGTGCTCAACATCGCGGGCTCGGCGGGCCTGCGCGACTATCACCGCGGCATCATGCAGGAGATCGACCAGGTCGGGCTGGCGCGGCCCGCCACCAAGGGCGCCTGGCTGGTGCACGACGCGCGGCGCATCCCGGACATGGTCGCGACCGCGGTCCGCACCGCGTTCGAAGGACGGCGCGGGCCGGTGCACCTCACCGTGCCGATCGACGTCCAGACCCAGCGCGTCGAGGAGTCCGAGGTCCGGTTCGAGCGCGCGGCGGCCTACCGCCCGCAGGCGCCGCGCATCGCCGCGCCGGAGCAGATCGATCACGCGCTGCGGCTGCTGCGCGCGGCGGAGCGGCCGCTGATCGTGGCCGGCACTCCCGCCGCCTACGGCGACTGGGGCGAAGCGCTGCGAGAGCTGATCGAGACGACCAGGCTGCCGCTGATGACCGAAGAGGCCGCGCGCGGGATCGTCTCCGACGAGCATCCCTGTTGCTTCGGCTTTTTCGACTTGTCGCTGCATCAGCCGGCGAATCTGGTGCGCGAGGCCGACGTGGTGCTGCTGCTGGGCAAGCTGCTCGATTTCACCGTCGGCTTCGGCCAGCCGCCGATCCTGTCGCAAGGCGCGAAGCTGATCCAGGTCGAGCCGAGCGGCGTCGAGGTCGGGCGCAACCGCGGCGTCGACGTCGGCATCGTCGGCGACGTCGGTCCGGTCGTCGCGCAGCTCGCGGCGGCGGCGGCGGCGGCGCAGCCCTGGCCCGAGCGGCCGTGGCTCGCGCGGCTGCGCGAGGCGCGCGCGGCGGAGCGCTCGCGCATCGAGGCCTTCGCCACCGGCGAGGCGCCGCTGCGCTCGATGTTCGTGCACAAGACGCTCGCGGCGCTGCTGCGCCCGGACGACGTGCTCGTGTTCGACGGCGGCGACTACGCCTACTACGGGCGCGCCTACCTGCCGGCGCGGAGGCCGCGCTCGTGGTACTACCTGCCCAACCTCGGCATGCTCGGCCAGGCCGTGCCGACCGCGATCGCGGCCAAGCTCGCGCGCCCCGGCAGCCGCGTGTTCTGCATCACCGGCGACGGCTCGTTCGGGTTCAACGGCATGGAGCTCGATACCGCCGTGCGCCACGGCCTGGACATCGTGGTGCTGCTGGGAAACGACGCGGCCTGGGGCATCGACAAGAACATCCAGATCGGGCTCTACGGCAAGCCGGTCATCACCGACCTCGCGCCGACGCGCTACGACCGGGTCGCCGCGGGGCTGGGCGCCCACGGCGAGCTGGTCGAGCGCCCCGAGCAGCTCGCGCCGGCGCTCGAGCGCGCGCTGGCGGCGGGACGGCCCGCGCTGCTCAACATCCGGGTCCAGAGCCAGATCAGCATGCGCGCCCAGGGCATCGTCGACAGCCGCAGGAAGGGCGGGGCGTTCTGACATGTCGGGCCGGACGATCGTCTACGGCATCGGCGCCATCGGGGCGCAGGCCGCCGGGCGCCTGCACAGCGCGGGCCACGACGTGGTGGCGGTCGAGCCCTGGGCCGCTCAGCGCGAGGCGGTCGCGCGCGACGGACTGCGCATCGCCAACCTCGACGGCAGCGTGGAGCACCACCGTCCGCCGGTCGTCGCGCCCGACGGGCTGGGCGGCCGCGCCGATCTTTGCCTGCTGGCGGTCAAGTCCTACGACACTGAAGCGGCGCTCGAGCGCGTGCTGCCGCACCTGGCCGACGGCGCGCCGGTGGTGAGCCTGCAGAACTCGATCAACGAGGAGTGGATCGCTCCGCGCGCGGGGGCGTGGCGGGTGCTGGGCGGCGTGGTGCTGGTGAACGCGGTGCTGCTCGAGCCCGGGCTGGTGACGGCGACCGCCTCGGTCAGTCGCGCCGCGGCGGGCGTGCGCCTGCCGGGGCTGTACGTCGGCGAGTACCTGCGCCCGCCCGGCGAGCAGGCGCGGCGCGTGGCGGCGCTGCTGCAGACGGTCTGGCCGGCGGAGGTGATCGGCGACCTGATGCACGAGCGCTGGACCAAGTTGCTCACCAACACGGCGCTCAACCCGGTCTCCGGCATCGGCGGATTGCGCTCGGCGGAAATGCTGGCGAACGGCCCGGCGCGGCGCGCGATCGTGCAGATATCGGCCGAGGTGCTCAGGGTCGCGGCGGCCGAGGGCCACCCGTTCGAGCGCGTCATGGGAGATTTCAGCGCGACCCAGGTGCTCGAGGGCGCGGCGGGCCGTTCGGACGCCTTCGAGCGCGGGCTCGCCGAGCGCGCGACGCGCGTCAGCGCGGACGCCGCGACGTCGCTGCTGCAGGACGTGCTGCGCGGACGGCGCACCGAGGTCGACTATTTCAGCGGCCTGGTCGCGAGCAAGGGCCGCGCTCGCGGCATTGCCGCGCCCTGGTGCGCGGCGGCCACGTCGATGGTGCACGAGATCGAGCAGGGCCGGCGCAAGCCGGCGGCCTCGAACCTGGACGAGCTGGAGCGGCGCGCGCTCAGCGCGGCGTAGCCGCGGGCTGGGCCGGCGCCTCGGTGCGGGGGTCCATCTGCAGCAGGGCCTGCGAGGTTTCCGCCATCGGCACGTACCCGTGCGCTTCGCCCGGCGCCGGCCGCGCCACAAGCTTGTAGCGGTAAAGCGCGTAACCCGCCAGCGCGGACAGCACCAGCGCGAAATAGACCAGCAGACTGCCCGGCCCGAGCTGCTGCATGAGGAATCCCGCTGCCGCGGGGCCGATCGCCGCGCCAATGCCGTGCAGCAGTAGCAGGCCGCCGGTCGCCTCCAGGATACGTGCCGGCTCGAGCAGGTCGTTGACGTGCGCTACGCTCAGGCCATACACGGTGAATGCCAGACCGCCGTAGAAGAACGCGACGACCGCGAGCAGGGGCGCGGCAAAGCCTTCGGCGACGAACGCCAGTGCCGCGAGCAGGGCCGCGCTGGCGCACACCGCGGCGAGCACCAGGCGCCGGTCGCGCCGGTCCGAGAGCTGGCCGATCGGCCACTGCAGCAGCGCGCCGCCGATGATGGTCGCGCTCATGAACGACGCGACGCCGGCCTCGTCCATGCCGACGCGCTGCGCGAACACCGCGCCCATGCCGAAGAAGGCGCCGTTCAGCAGTCCGGAGGCGAGCGCGCCGACGAAGCCCACCGGCGCGACGGCCAACAGGCGCCGCAAGGCGGGTCGTGGCGCCGCGACCGGCGGCGGCTCGGGCACCCGGGTGAGCGCGATCGGCACCAGCGCGAGCGAGAGCAGGATCGAGACCAGCGCGAAAGGCGTGAAGCCGAGCACATCGCCGACCAGGATCAGGAACTGGCCGAACGCGAGCGCGCCGAGCGTGGTCGCCATGTAGGCGGCAAAGATCTTGCCGCGCTTGGAGTTGGGCGCGAGCGCGTTGAGCCAGCTCTCGATCACCATGTACAGGCCGACGATGCACACGCCGGTGATCAGGCGCAGCGCGCCCCAGGCCCAGGGCGTGACCACGAGCGCGTGCAGGATCGGCATCGTCGAAGCGACCGACGCCATCGCTGCGAACGCGCGGATGTGCCCCGCGCGGCGGATGATCGCCGGGCAGACGTAGGTTCCCAGGATGAAGCCGACGAAGTAGGCCGACATCACCAGGCCGGTCACCGTGACCGGAAAATCCATCAGTCCGGCGCGCAGGCCGAGAGCGGTGAAAAGCAGCCCGATCCCCACCACCAGGATGGCGATGCCGGCAAACAGCGATAGGACGGGTCTGAACAGGCTTGCCTTGCCCCTTGGCGCGTCGCGCTAGATCCCGAGATAGTACTGCTTGATCATGTCGTTGTTCTGCAGCGCGAGCGCATTTTCGCCCTCGAACTCGATCTGGCCGTGGACGATGATGTAGCCGCGGTCGGCCATCCTGATCGCCTGATTGAAGTTCTGCTCCGCCATCAGCACGGTGAGGTGGCGCAGCTCCTTCAGCTCCTTGATCTTGCCGATCATGTGGTGCACCAGGAGGGGGGACAAGCCGACCGACGGCTCGTCGACCAGAAGGATGCGCGGCTCGGACATCAGCGCGCGCGCCACCGCCACCATCTGCTGCTCGCCGCCGCTCATGCTGCCCGCGCTCTGGCCCCGGCGCGGCGTGAGGGCCGGAAAGACCTCGTACACGAACTCCAGGTTGGCCTCGAGCTTCGCGCGCGCGCCGCGACGGTAGGCGCCGAGGATCAGGTTCTCCTCCACGGTCAGCGTGGGGAACAGGCGCCGCCCCTCGGGCACCAGGGCGATCCCGAGCTCGACCACTTGCTGCGGGCTCTTGCCCACCAGGTCGATGCGCTCGCCGTCGCGCTCCAGATAAATCGTGCCGGCGGTCGGCCGCACGATGCCCATGATGCACTTGATCAGCGTGCTCTTGCCGTTGCCGTTCGATCCCAGCAGCACCACGCCTTCGCCCTGCTCGACACGGATCGAGAGCCCATGCAGCACCCTCACCGCGCCGTAGCCGGCCTCGATCCCCTCGGCGACGAGCCTATTCGCCAAGGTAGGCCCGCTCCACCTGCGGATTGCGCACGATTTCCGCCGGGGTGCCCTCGGCGATCTTCTGGCCGGCGTCGAGCACCACGACGCGCTCGGAGAAGCGCATCACGGCGCGCATGATGTGCTCGATCATGATCACCGCGACGCCGCGCCGGTTGAGCGCCAGCAGGATCTCGAGGATCTCGTCAACCTCGGAGCTCGACAGTCCCGCCATCGCCTCGTCCGACACGAGCAGCCGCGGCTTGGCCGCGAGCGCGCGCGCGAGTTCCAGCTTTCGCATGTCGACCTGCGTCAGGCCGGCGGAGTTCTCGTGCGCACGCTGCTTGAGCCCGATCTGCTCCAGCACGGCCATGGCCTCGTCCGTGATGCGGCGGTGCTCGGAGCGACCCCAGGCCGCGTACTCCAGTGGCACGCGCAGGTTCTCCAGCACGGACATGCTGCGGAAGGGTTTCGGGATCTGGAAGGTGCGCGCGACTCCGAGGCGGGTGCGCTGGTGCGCCGGCATGCGCGTGATGTCGCGCCCCTCGAACACGATCGAGCCCTCGTCGTTGAACAGCGCGCCCGAGATGCAATTGATGAGCGTGGTCTTGCCCGAGCCGTTTGGCCCGATCAGGCCCAGGCGCTCGCCGGCGTTCACGTGCACGTCGATCCCCTGCAGCGCGATGAAGCCGCCGAAACGCTTGGTGACGGCGCTTACCGTCAGCACCGGCCCGCTCATCGCCTGCGCCTCGCGCGGAACTTCTGCACCAGTCCTACGATGCCCTGCGGCGCCATGCTGATGAACACCACCAGCATGATTCCCACGAACAGCACGTTTAGCTCGGAAGAGACGGTTACGGTGATCACCTGCTGCGCCGTGCCGACCAGCAGGGCGCCGATGACGGGCCCGATCCAGTGCGCGGTGCCGCCGATCATCGGCATCGCGATCGCGTTGACCGCGACGAACAGGCTGAACGCGGAGGCGGGGTCGACGAAGGTCACGAAATAGGGGTAGGGCGCGCCGGCGATGCCCATCATGGCGCCCATGATCGTCGCCGAGATGAGCTTGAGCCGTAGCGTGGGCACTCCGGCGCACTCGGCGGCGCCCTCGTCGTCGCGGATCGCCGCGAGGCCCCGCCCCAGGCGGGAGGCGTTCAGCGCCCGCGAGACCGCGATCGCGCCCAGCGTGAGCAGCAGCATCAGCATGAACAGCATCTGGATGTAGCTGTCGAACCACAGGTGGTCGTCCGGCGTGAGGATGTAGGCGCCGCGCGCGCCCCCGGCGTAGGACCAGTTGTTCATCAGCGTCTCGAACACGATCGCCATGGCGAGGGTGGCGATGGAGAAATACACGCCCTTCAGGCGCAGCGTGAGATATCCGAGCGAAAGGCCGATCAGGCCGCAGATGAGCGCGGCGGCGGCGATCATGACCGGCAGCCCGAGCGCCTGGCCGAAGGCCTTGCCCAGCGCGATGCTGGTGTAGGCGCCGATGCCGAAGAAGCCCGCGCTGCCGAAGTTCACGTAGCCCGTGAATCCGCCCAGGATGTTCCACGCCACCGCCATGAGCGTCGCCTGCAGGATCGCGTAGGCGGCGGTGTAGTAGTACTCGTTGGCGACCGTGTGGGTGAACCCGAGGCCGATGAGCAGCGCCGCGGCGAGCGCGCACCAGAAGACGACGTCGGCCCTGCTGCGGAACACTCCGGTCGCCTCCTAGGTCCGGCCGAACAGCCCGGAGGGCCGCACGGCGAGAGTGAGCAGCAGCACGCCGAAGGAGACCGCCGGCGCCCACGATGGGCCCGCGAAGGTGCTGACGAAGGACTCGATGACGCCGATCAGCAGCGCAGCGATGACCATGCCGGGGATGCTTCCCATGCCGCCGAGCACGACGATCGCGAACGCGCGGCCGATGTAGTCGCGCCCGACCGACGGCTCGACCGGGCCGATCATGATCAGCAGTGAGCCGGCGACCGAGGTGGTCGCGATCGCCAGGCCGAAGGCGAACTGCTTGACGCGCACCGGGTCGGCGCCCATCAGCTGCAGCGCGAGCCGGTCCTGCGCCACGGCGAGGATCGCGCGCCCGGTGAAGGTGCGCGAAAGGAAGAGCCAGACTGCCGCGGTCATCGCGCTCGCCACCAGGAAGGGCACCACCAGGCGCAGCGGCAGCCCGACGAAGCCGACGTCGACGTTCTTTTGCAGATAGGCGGCGGACACCAGCCGGTAGTCGACGCCGTAGACGAGAACGAGCGAAACCTCGACGATGAACATGACGCCGAAGAAGAACGCCAGGCCTGAAAGCGACTCCTGCCCGGTGCGCTCGAACGCGAGGTAGTACACGCGGTAGATCAGGCCGCCGACGAAGAAGAACAGCGGGGCGGCCAGGATTCCCACCAGCACCGGGTCCCATCCCAGACGCGAGTTCAGGATCCAGGCGACGTACGAGCCGACGATGACGAAAGCAGGGTGCGCGATATTGACGATGTCGAGCTGCCCGAAAGTGATGGCCAGCCCGATCGACACGGCGGCATAGAAGCCGCCGATCAGGACCCCCGCGACGAGGGCGTTTGAAAGGAGATCGACCGAAAGCACCGTCGCGCGGGGTCCTGCCTGTTACGCATTACTCACTGTAGGGATATGTCATCTTTCCCGATTTCCACTGGGGCGGATAGAGGACGACCTGCGTATCCGGGCCGCGGAACTGGTCGAGGTCGTTCGGCTTCACGTTGCGGAACTGCACCTGCAGCACCCTGGTCTTGGCCCACTCGCCGTTCTTGGCGAACTTCACCTTGCCGACCACCGTGTCGAAGGTATGGCCGTGCATGTAGGCGGCGAGCTTCGCCTGGTTGAGGCCCTTGGTCGCCACGATGGAGTCGCCCAGCACCTGCATGTAGGCGTAGGCGTACGGCGGCAGGTACTGGCCGAGCGGATCGACGCCCTTGCCCTTCGCGGCCTCCTCGTACTTCTTGAGGAACTCGTTGATGCCCGGGAAGTCGAGCGTCGGCGCCGGCACCCAGAAGTGGTAGTTGACGATGTTATCGAGCAGGGGGCCGAGGTTCTTCTGGATCGCCGCGAACTGCAGGCCGACCATGCAGCCGCCGAACATCTTCACCTTGAGCCCGACTTCGTGCGCCGCCTTGACCATGCCCACCGATTGCGGCGGATAGGTCGCGACGTAGACGATGTCGGGGTTCGCCGCCTGGATCGCGCGCACGATCGGCGTGTAGTCCGTCGTCGACGGCGGGAAGGTCTTGTCGTATACGATGTTGAAGCCGAACGCTTTCGCGTTCGCGCGCGCACCGGCCGCCGCGTTGAGCGCGAATTCCGCGTCCGCCGCGATGATCGCAACCGTTTTCGGCTGCGGCGTCTGCTCCTTCGCCAGCTGGAAGTAGCCCCGCGACCAGTCGAGCTTGGGCTCGGGGCCGGCCGGCATGATCTGGAAGTAGCGGTCGTAGTTGAACTGGTCGTTGACCGCCAGCCCGAACAGCGAGGGGAATACGAGCTTCTTGCGCATCACGATCGGCATCGCGGGCGCGATCTCGTTCGTGCCGTAGCTCGACACCACCAGGTCCACCTTGTCGACGTTCAGCAGCTTGGTGTAGATGCCGGGGACGGTGGCCGGGTTGGTGGCGTCGTCGTAATAGACCAACTCCACCGGCCTGCCGAGCAGCCCGCCCTTCTTGTTGACGTCGTCGCGCCAGATCTCCATCGCGATGAGCGCCGCCTTGCCGGCGCCGGCGAGACCTCCCGTGAGCGCCATGCTGAAGCCGATCTTGATCGGCTTTGCGGCCTGAGCCGCGGTCGATACGAGCGAACCGCACGCGAGCGCCAGGGCAATTGCGCCCGAGGCCAGCGAGGCACGCATGAATGAACGACGCTTGATCATTTCCGAGCCCTCCTCTCCGATGTGGTGACTGCAGTGATGACTGCAGGAGTGTCCTCTATTCGTACCGCACGGGACTTGCGCAAAAGTGTAGCAGTAAATCAAGAATCCTGGGTCAGGTACCAGTCAAGAATCTGCTCTCCCGTCCACAGCAAGACGCCGGGCCTGGCCTGGATATGTTGGTAGAGCTTCTCCAGCCAGCCGATACGGTGCGCCACGCCCGTGATGTAGGGGTGAACGCTGATCGCCATCACGCGCGTGATGGTCTCGCTTTCCTCGTACAGCCGGTCGAACTGCGCCGCGCCGCGGCGGAACATCTCGTCCGCGCTGTGGTGCTGCAGCGCCATCATCGGGATGTCGTTAACTTCCAGCGTGTAGGGCACCGACACGATATGCCCCTTGGAGGTTCGGATCTTCACCGGCTGGTCGTCCAGCACCCAGTCGGCGACGTACTCGATGCCTTCTTCGTGCAGAAAGTCGATCGTGTCGTAAGTTTCGGTCAGGCCCGGGCTCTCCCAGCCGCGCGGCGCCTTACCGGTGAACGAGCGGATCACCTCGATCGTGTCGCGGATCGCCTGGCGCTGGTCGGTCACGTCGTGCATCGGGCCCTGCAGGTAGCCGTGCCCCATGAACTCCCAGCTCGCGTCGCGCGCGGCCGCGGCGAGGCGCGGATAGCTCCGCAGCACCGAGCCGTTTACCGCCATGGTCGGGGTCACCTGGCAGCGCGCGAGCACCTCGACCAGGCGCCAGAAGCCGACGCGCATGCCGTACTCATGCCAGGCCCAGTTCGGCAGGTCCGGCTGCAGCGGCTTGCCCATCGGCGGCGGCAGCACGGTGCGCGGCATGTTGCGCTCGATCGACCACTCCTCGACGTTGACGATGGTCCACACCGCCATGCGCGCGCCGCCGGGCAGCCTGAGCGGGGGACGGTCGACGATCGCGGAGTAGGGGACGCGCTCGCGCGGCAGCTTGCCCTGCGCCATCGTCAGCCTCCGGTCGCGCGGTTGATCGCGGGCATCACCCTTTCCGCCATCAGCTCCATCGAGCGGCGCGCGAGCCCGGGGTCGACCCAGTCGACGCCGCAATACAGCAGCGTGCCGAAGTCGCCCGTGGTCTCTCGGAAGGCAAGCAGCTGCTCGGTCACCGTTTCGGGGGTGCCCGCGATCACCAGGCTGTCGAGCACGGTCTCGAGCGTCACCTGCTCGTCGGGCGTGTCCTTCGAGGGCTTGAACAGGTTGATGCGCCCGGCGCGCTTGAGCTTGAAGAACAGCTGCTGGTAATAGAAGCGGTAGGGGCTGGCCGCGCCGAAGCCGTACTCGCGCGCGGTGGCTTCGTCGTCGGTGACGAATACGGTCTTCGCCACGCGCCAATTGGCCGGTTCCGCCTTGCGCCCCGCGGCGGCGCAGCCCTCGGCGTACTTCGGCCAGTGCGACTTGACCCACTGCGGCAGCAGGAAGTTGGCCGAGATCGGATCCCAGCCGCGCTTGGCGGCCTCGGTGACGCCCTTCGAGAAGGGTTCGACCGCGGTGACCACGATCGGGGGGTGCGGCTTCTGGTAGGGCTTCGGGATGACGCCCTGGCCGATGTCTGGAATCATGGTCTTCTCGGTCGAGACGTTCCAGAAGCGGCCCTCGAGGTTGTAGGGCGGCCCGCCGGTCCAGATCGCGATCATGTGGTTGATGCATTCCACGAACATGGCGCTGCGATCCGCGCCCATGTTGCCGAACACTTCCCAGTCGGAGGGCAGCCCGCCGGGGCTGATGCCGACGATGAGGCGGCCTTCGAGCATGTTGTCGAGCATCGACACCGTGGCGGCGAGCTGGGCCGGATGGCCGTTGGGCAGGTTGAGGGTGCCGGTGCCGAGCTTGATCTGCCTGGTGTCGTGCGCCAAGCTGGCGAGAAAGGCAGCGCAGTTGGTGACCGACTCGGCAATGTCGGTGACGTGCTCGCCGACGAAAGCCTCGCAATAGCCGAGCCGGTCGGCGAGCAGGATCGCCTCCCGGTCCTCTTTCAGAGTCTCGACATAGTTGCGCTGCGGCGGATGCAGCGGCATGGTGAAATAGCCGAGTTTCATTTTCTTGGCCGTTGCCGATCGTGCGGTGCGCTGCGGGCGAGCAGGCGATAATCTACACGCATTCGAACACCTGCAACCATCGAGGAGGATACATGGAGTTTCGCGAAAAGCTGCGTCGAACCCGCGTTTCGCGCAAGGACATGCTCAGGCGCGTGGCGCGCTTCGACAAGCTGAAGGGCTTCGACGGCGGGCTGCCCGACAGCCGCTACCCGGGCTGCGAGCGGATCCTCTACAACGTGATCGGGTTCCAGCCGCCCAAGGGCGAGAATCGGGGCGCCGTCACCTCCCCCGTGGGCGATAAGGCCTCGCGCCTCGCGGCGATCAAGATCTCGGAAGGCTTCAACCTCGGCTACTGCCGCGCGCTGCCGGGGCGCGGGCCGATGTTCCACAACCACGACACGAACGAGACGTTCATCGCGATCAGCGGAACCTGGCGCGCGAGCTGGGAGAACGAAAAGGGGCGCATCGAGCACGTCGACCTGAAGCCGCTCGACGTGATCTCGTTCCCGGCCGGCGTGTCGCGACGCTTCATGAACGTCACGCGCGGAAGCAAGCGTAAGTACTCGGTGCTGATGTTCGTCATCGGCGGCAACGCGCCGTGCGCCGAATTCACGCGCGAGTCGATGCTCGAGCTGGCGGCGGGGGGCTACCTCGAGGGGGGCTGAGTCTTGCTGTAAAATCAGGCGCTTTGGCCCGGCGCAGGCAGATGAAGTCCAGCCAGATCCGCTCGAGCTTCCTCGAGTACTTCAAGTCAAAAGGCCACGCCATCGTGGCCTCGAGCCCGCTCGTGCCGGGAAACGATCCGACGCTGCTGTTCACCAACTCCGGGATGGTGCAGTTCAAGGACGTGTTTCTCGGCCAGGAGCACCGCCCCTACCGCCGCGCCACCACTTCGCAGCGTTGCGTGCGCGCGGGAGGCAAGCACAACGACCTCGAGAACGTCGGCTATACCGCGCGCCATCACACCTTCTTCGAAATGCTCGGCAACTTCTCGTTCGGCGACTACTTCAAGAAGGAAGCGATCCATTTCGCCTGGGAGCTGCTGACCGGGGTCTACAAGCTTCCGGCCGAGAAGCTCTGGACCACGGTCTACCAGAGCGACGACGAGGCCTACGACCTCTGGACGCGGGAGATCGGTGTGCCGAAGGAGCGCTGCATCCGCATCGGCGACAAGCCCGGCGGACAGAAGTACCAGTCGGACAACTTCTGGCAGATGGCCGAGACCGGACCCTGCGGTCCCTGCAGCGAAATCTTCTACGACCACGGCGAGGGCATCCCCGGCGGCCCGCCGGGCTCGCCCGACGCGGAGGGCGACCGCTACATCGAAATCTGGAATCTGGTTTTCATGCAGTTCAACCGCGACGACGCGGGCGTGATGCATCCGCTGCCCAAGCCCTCGGTCGATACGGGCATGGGGCTGGAGCGCATTGCCGCGGTGCTGCAGGGCGTGCACTCGAACTACGAGATCGACCTGTTTCAGGATCTGATTCGGGCGGCCGTGCGCGAGACGGGCGCCGAGGACCTTGAGAGCCCGTCGCTGAACGTGATCGCCGATCACATCCGCGCCTGCAGCTTCCTGATCGTCGACGGCGTCATTCCCGGCAACGAGGGACGCGGCTACGTGCTGCGCCGAATCGTTCGCCGCGCGATCCGCCACGGCTACAAGCTCGGGCAGCAGCAGCCGTTCTTCTATCGCATCGTGGAGGATCTCGATCGCGCGATGGGTGCGGCCTATCCGGAGCTCACCGCGGCCAAGACCCGGGTGGCGCAGGTGCTCAGGCAGGAGGAGGAGCGCTTCGCCGAGACCCTGCACCACGGCATGCAGCTGCTCGAGGCGGCGCTGGCGGGGGAGGGGCCGATGCTTGACGGCGAGACGGTGTTCAAGCTGTACGACACCTTCGGTTTTCCGGTCGACCTGACGGCCGACATCTGCCGCGAGCGCGGGGTGCAGATCGACATCGCCGGCTTCGAGGCCGCGATGGGGCAGCAGCGCGAGCGCGCGCGCGCCGCAAGCCGCTTCGCTGCGGCGGCGGGGCTGGACTACGCCGGGGGCAAGACCGAGTTCCGCGGCTACGACAGCCTGAGCGTGCCGGCAAAGGTGGTCGCGCTCTACCACGAGGGCTCGCAGGTGCCGGCGCTCAAGAGCGGCGAGCACGGCACGGTGGTGCTCGAGCAGACGCCGTTCTACGCCGAGTCGGGCGGACAGGTCGGCGACCGCGGCTTGCTGGTGGCGGCCTCGGGCACTTTCGAGGTGGCCGACACGCAGAAAATCCAGGCCGAGGTGTTCGGCCACCACGGTGCACTGCGCACGGGCGCGCTCAAGGTCGGCGACGCAGTGGACGCGCGCGTGGACGTCGCGCTGCGCGGGCGCACCATGCGCAACCACTCGGTCACGCACCTCATGCACAAGGCGCTGCGCGAGGTGCTGGGCCCGCACGTGCAGCAGAAGGGTTCGCTGGTCGACGCCGACAAGACCCGCTTCGACTTCGCCCACGACAGGCCGATGAGCGAAGAGGAGATGCGCGAGGTCGAGGCGCGCGTCAACGCCGAGATCCTTCGCAACACGCCGACCAGGGCGCAGATCATGCCGATCGAGGAGGCCAAGCGCTCGGGCGCGGTGATGCTCTTCGGCGAAAAATACGGCGACGAGGTGCGCGTGCTCGACATCGGCTCGTCGCGCGAGTTCTGCGGCGGCACCCACGTCGCGCGCACGGGTGATATCGGCCTGTTCAAGATCGTCGACCAGTCCGCGGTCGCGGCCGGCGTGCGCCGCATCGAAGCGAAGACCGGCGAGGGCGCGCTCGCCTGGGTGCAGGCGCAGGAAGCGAAGCTGCGCCACACGGCGGCGGCGCTGCGCGCCCCGGTCGACGACGTCGAGGCGAAGATCGCGCAGCTGCAGGAGCATGCAAGATCGCTCGAGCGCGAGCTCGCGCGCCTCAAGTCGAAGCTTGCCCTGGGCCAGGGCAGCGATCTCGCCGGCCAGGCGGTGGAAGTCAAGGGCGCGCGCGTGCTTGCGGCGACGCTGGACGGGGCGGACGCGAAGACCCTGCGCGAGGCCGTGGACCGGCTCAAGGCGCAGCTCAAGAGCGCGGCGATCGTCCTCGGCGCGGTGGTCGAGGGCAAGGTGGCGCTCATCGCGGGCGTCACCGCCGACCTCACCTCCAAGCTCAAGGCAGGGGAGCTGGTCAACTTCGTCGCGCAGCAGGTAGGAGGCAAGGGCGGCGGGCGGCCCGACATGGCGCAGGCCGGAGGCGCCGAGCCCGCCAAGCTGCCTGAGGCGCTGCGCTCGGTGCAGGGCTGGGTCGAGCAGAGGCTGTGACGCCGGCCGCGGCGCTCGCCGCCTCGCCGCTCGCCGTCGCGCTGCGCGGCTCCGGCGCGCTGCACGCGGCGGTGGCGAGCGTTCACCTCGTCGGCGTCGCCCTGCTGGTGGGCACGGTCGTGGCGCTCGACCTGCGGCTGCTCGGCCTGTCGCGCGCGCTGCCGGTGCGGCGGCTCGCGGCGCACCTGCTGCCGTGGAGCGCGGCGAGCTTCCTGTTGATCGTGCCGAGCGGCCTGTTGATGTTCCTCGCGCGCGCCGAGGAGCTCATCGGCAGCCCGCTGTTCGCGCTCAAGATGATGCTGATCCTGGCCGCGGGCGCCAACGCCGCGGTGTTCCATGCCGGGGTGTTCCGCGGCGCCGCGGCCTGGGACGCGGACGCGCCGCCGCCGTGGCAGGCGCGCGCCGCCGCGGCGCTCTCGCTGCTGATCTGGGTGAGCGTGATCGTCTGCGGACGGACGCTGGCGAAGGCCTAGCGGGGCGCTAGAAGCCGATACGCGACTTCTTCGAGCCGCGGCCGTCCTGGATGTCGTCCGGGTTCACCTCGCCGCGGCCGGCGAGCTTGGCGTTGCCGAAGCCGAGTTGCACCGCGCGCCGCATCTCGCGCGGCGTGAGCTCCGCGAGCCGTTCCAGCACGGCCTGCGAGGGCGATTCCGGGAACTGCCGCCCCCAGTCGTGCGCGGCGCGGATCTCGCGGTAGATCGCCAGTCCGATGCGCGCCGCCGCGCCGGCGTCCGGCGGATCGATCTGGTACACGTTCATGCGGTTGAGGATCGGCTCCGGAATTCGCGCCGCGTCGTTCGCGGTCGCGAACCACACCGCGCCCGAAGCGTCGATCGGGATCTCGACGAATTCGTCGACGAACTGCATCGCCGTGTCGGATTCCAGCAGTGCATAGAGCGCTCCGAGCGGATCGTACTGCCCGCCGTCGACCGCCTTGTCGAGCTCGTCCACCACCATCACCGGGTTGGCGTACTCGCCGTGCAGGAAGGTGTCGAATACCTTGCCCGGCTTCGCGTTCTTCCACTGCGACGAGGCGCCGGAGAGGATCCAGCCCGCGGTGAGCGAGCTCATCGGCACGAAGCCGAAGCCGGTGCCGAGCAGCGCGGCGATGCGCCGCGCGAAGTGGGTCTTGCCGATGCCCGGCTCGCCCAGCAGCAGCATGGGTGGCAGCTCGACCGAGTCCTCCGAGTCGACGCACAGCGCGAGGTGCTTGCGGATGTCCTCGAGCGCCTCGCCGAAATTGGGCAGCTCGTCGAACAGCTCGTCCATCTGCGGCAACGAAGAAGGCTTGACGGTGAAGCGCTGACCGCCCACGCGCAGCATCTTCTCGTACAGCGCGCGCAGCGCCTCGCTCGCCGATGGGGTGAGCTCTTGCAGGGCCTTGTCGACGTCCGCGACGCTGTAGACGTCCTTGAAGCCCGCGACCGGAATTGCGACGTTTGCCGACATTGTTCTGGCTCCTCGTTCTTCGGCGGCATGCCCGCGCGAAAAACCTAACACGACGCCTGATACCGAAGCAATAGTCGGGCCAAGCAATGGCAGCCGTCGCGCGCGAGTGCTAGCGCCGCCGCCGCGCGGCCCCGCTCCACCTCGGGCGCGGCACGCAAGTCTGGATGCGAGCGTGAGCGTGGCGGGCAGCGGCAAGCCGATCGCCCTGTTCCGCTGCACCCGGATGGTGCTGTGCCCAAAGAGGGCCGAAATTTGCCAAACTCGGCGCCGCGTGATTCAATCCCGCCAGAGGCACGACACGATGAAGCTCTGGTTCTACGGCTTTTTCTTCTTTTTCCCGCGCCCGCTGGCGGAAGGGAACGGCTAGCCGCATCCCGACAGATCCCGAAAAACCGCCAGTGCCCCAAAGCCTGGCGGTTTTTTTTTGTCCCAACCGATGACGCCACCATGACCACGCCCACCGACAGCACTCCGGCCTCCTCGCCGCTCGACAGGACCTCGCTCACCGACGACGAGCGGATCGAGAACATCGTTCCGCTGCCCCCACCGGAGCACCTGATCCGGTTCTTCCCGATCCAGGGCACTCCGGTCGAGACGCTCATCGCCGACACGCGGCGCCGCGTGCGCGACATCCTGCACGCGCGCTCTGACCGCCTGCTGGTGGTGATCGGGCCGTGCTCGATCCACGACCCGGCCGCGGCGCTCGAGTACGCCGAACGCCTCGCCACCGAGCGCACCCGCTTCGCCGGCGAGCTGGAAGTGCTGATGCGGGTCTACTTCGAGAAGCCGCGCACCACCGTGGGATGGAAGGGGTTGATCAACGATCCCTACATGAACGGCAGCTTTCGCATCAACGAGGGACTGCGCATCGCGCGCGACCTGCTGCTGCGCATCAACCAGGCCGGCGTGCCGGCCGGCTGCGAGTTCCTCGACGTGATCTCGCCGCAGTACATCGGCGACCTGGTGTCCTGGGGAGCGATCGGCGCGCGCACCACCGAATCGCAGGTGCACCGCGAGCTCGCCTCGGGGCTGTCGGCCGCGGTCGGATTCAAGAACGGCACCGACGGCAACGTCCGCATCGCGGTCGACGCGATCCTCGCCGCGCGGCAAAAGCACCATTTCCTGTCGGTCCACAAGAGCGGGCAGGTATCGATCGTCGAGACGCGCGGCAACGACGACTGCCACATCATCCTGCGCGGCGGAAGGCAACCGAACTACGACGCGGAAAGCCTCCAGGCGGCGTGCAAAGAACTGCGCGACGCCGGGCTCGCCGAGCGCCTGATGGTCGATTGCTCGCACGCCAACAGCCGCAAGGACTACAGGCGGCAGCTCGAAGTCTGCCGCGACGTCGGCGCGAAGGTGGCCTCGGGCGACGCGCGCGTCATCGGCGTGATGGTGGAGTCGAATCTGGTCGCGGGCCGCCAGGACCTCAAGCCCGGCCGGGCGCTGACTTTCGGCCAGAGCGTCACCGACGCCTGCCTGGGTTGGGAAGAATCGGTGGACCTGCTCGCGCGCCTGGCGCAGGCCGTCGCGCAGCGCCGCGAGACGGCGGTCGCGCGCGATCCCGCCGCGACCGGGAGCTGAGCCCTGCAGGCGATCTCGCCCGAGGTGATCGGCGCCGCGGCGCTGATCGTGCTCGGCGCCTACGTCGTGTACGGCATGACCGGGTTCGGCTCCACGGTCCTCTCGATGCCGCTGCTCGCGCAGATGCTGCCGCTCAAGTTCGCGGTGCCGCTGATGCTGCTGCTCGACCTGGGCGCGTTCGCGCTGTTCGGCGCGCGCTTCCGGCGCGGCATCCGCTACGACGAGATTCGCTGGCTCGCGGCCTTCATGCTGATCGGTATCGCGCTCGGCCTGACGCTGCTGATCCGGGTTCCGGAGCGGGGCCTGCTCGCCGGCCTGGGTCTGTTCGTGCTCTGCTACGCGGCCTACGGCCTGATGCGGCGCGGCGCGCCGCTCGCGCTCGCGCGCGCGTGGAGCGGCCCGATCGGCCTCGCGGGCGGCGCGCTGTCGGCGATGTTCGGCACCGGCGGCGTGCTGTTCGCGATCTTCAACAGCGGGCGCATCCGCGACAAGGGCGAGCTGCGCGCGACCAACGCGGCGATGATCATGGCGTCGTCGATCGTGCGGGTGGTGCTTTTCGGTGCCACCGGGCTGCTGTCGCAGGACGGCCTCGTCGCCTGTGCGCTGCTGCTCGCGCCCGCCGTGATCGCCGGCGCGTTCATCGGCAATCGCCTGCACGCGGCGATCCCGGCCGCGGCCGTGGTGCGCGTGGTCTACCTGCTGCTGGTCATCGCGGGCGTATCGCTGCTGGTGCGCGCGGCGGCGTCCTGAGCCGCGCGCGGCGGCGACTATAATCGCCGCTTTCCGCGCGCGTTTGATTTCCCCGATGCAATTGACCACCCGACGCTGGCTCGGCATCGCGCTCCTTGCCACGCTCGCGTTCCGCTTCTGGCTCTCGGCAGTCCTGCCCCTGAGCGGCGACGAGGCCTACTTCGTGCTCTGGGGCCGCCACCCGGACCTCGGCTTTTACGACCATCCGCCCATGGTCGGCTGGCTGCTCGCGCTGATCCTGCGCTGGTCGGACGCCGAATGGGCGCTGCGCCTCCCGGTCACGCTGCTCCCGCCCGCGCTCGCGCTGATTCTGCGCGCGGCGCTGCGCGGCTGGTTCGGGCGCGACGAGGACAGCGCGAACCTCGCCGCGCTGTGCGTGCTGCTGGTGCCGCTGAACTTCGTCAACGTCCTGATCACGACGGACACGCCGCTGATCTTCTTCTCCGCGCTGTCGGTGCTGTTCTTCGCGCGCGCGGCGCAGCGCGGCTCGGCCGCAATGTTCCTCGCTTCGGGCGTGCTGCTCGGGCTGGCGTTCCTGTCGAAGTACTTCGCGGTGCTGCTCGGGCTCGGGTATTTCGCCTGGGCGCTCGCCTCGCCGGGTGCGGCGCGCCGCTGGACCGGTCCCCTGCTGGTGTTTCTCGGCGCGCTGCCGTTCGCGCTCGAGAACCTGTACTGGAACTACCAGGCCTGCTGGTGCAACCTGATGTTCAACGCGGTCAACCGGCAGTCCGACGCCGCCTGGTCGCTGGTGACGCCTGCGCTCTACCTGCTGTCGCTCGCCTACCTCGCCGCGCCCCTGCTGTGGCGCGCGTGGACGGAGCGCGCGCAGCTGCGCGCGAGCGCGGCGGCGCCGGAGGCGCGCGCGCTGTTGCTAGCCTGGACGGTACCGTTTGCGGTGTTCGCGCTGGTGTCGCTGCGAAAGCAGGTAGGGCTGCACTGGATGCTTTCATTCATGCCCGCCCTGATCGCAAGCCTGGCGCTATTGCCGGGGCGCAGGCCGCTTGCGTCCGGCGCGCGCTTCTTTGCCTGGTTCGTCGCCTTGCACGCGGCCGCCATCGTGGTCATTGCGAACCTGCCGGTGCAGACATGGAAATTTTGGACGAGCAAGTATCCCGTCATCGTCGCCTTCGTCGACGTGCGCGGCGTGCTGAAGGAGGTCGAGCCGTATGAAAAGCGCTACCGCCTGGCGGCGAGCAGCTACGCAGCCGCGGCGAGCTACGAGTACTACGCGCGCCGCAGGGTGATCGAGTTCGGGCCCGGCTCGTCGCATGCGCGCCACGACGACATCCTGACCGATTTCCGCAAGCTCGACGGCGCCGACATCCTGGTGCTGCGGCCCTCGCCGCCGCCGCGGGGCGAGTACCGGCCGTACTTCCGCAGCGTCGAGGTGCGGCGCTTCGCCGTGCGCGGCGTCGACTTCTACGCCGTGCTCGGCCGGGGATTCGACTACCCGGCCTACCGCGAGGGCGTGCTGAAGTTCGTGCGCGATCACTACTATCGCCGGCCGGGCTGGCTGCCGCCGGGGCGCTGCTACTTCTGCGAGCGCTATTTCGGCAGCGGCGACTGCGGCTGGAGGCGCTGAGCGTGCTCCGCGCGCGAGAGCTGGTGCGCCTGCTGCGCCCGCAGCAATGGGTCAAGAACGGCTTCGTGCTCGCCGGTCTCGTCTTCGGCCACGGTTGGGACGACACGCAGTTGGTCGCGCGGGCGCTGTCGGCCCTGCTCGCGTTCTGCCTGGCGTCCAGCGCCGTATACGCGTTCAACGATTGCATCGACGCGGAGCAGGACCGCAGCCACCCTGAAAAGCGCACCCGGCCGGTGGCGAGCGGGGCGATAAGCGTGGCCGAAGCCCTGACGATCGCGGTGCTGCTCGCGCTGGCGGGGCTCGCGGTGGCCGCGTTCACGACCTGGGGCGTGGCCGCGGCGGTGGCCGGCTACCTGGCGCTGAACGCCGCGTACACCCTGGGCCTGAAGCACGTGCCGGTGGTCGACGTCCTCGCGCTCGCTTCGGGCTTCATGCTGCGCCTGCTGGCGGGCACGGCGGGAATCGGGATTACCCCCTCCAGCTGGCTGCTCGCCTGCGGCATGCTGCTGACCCTGTTTCTCGGCTTCGCCAAGCGCCGCGCGGAGCTGGAGCGCCTGGCCGGGGGCGCGGGCCGGCACCGCGCCGTGCTGGCGGCCTACAGCGTTCGTTTTCTGGACGCGGCGATAACCGTCTGCGCGCTCGGCATGATTGCCGCCTACGTGTTCTATACCCTGGCCCCGGAGACCGCCGAGCTGCACGGCACCGGCCGGCTGGTGCTGACCGTGCCCTGGGTGCTGCTCGGCACGCTGCGCTATCTTTTCCGCCTGCGCTACCGGGGCGGAGGCGGGGACCCGTCTTCCGAGCTGCTGCGCGACCCCGCGCTCACCGCGGCGGTCGTGGGGTGGCTCGCAACGGTGTTGTGGCTCATCGCCTGAAGTTTTCGGCATAATGGGCCGATGGCCAGTGTCGGCGATACCACGGAACGGTCCCAGCTGCTCGCTCACCTCGAGCCGCTCGGCGACGCGTCGAAGTTCTCCGACCGGATCCATGCGCTGATCCCCCGCTGCCGCCTGCTGGAGAATTTCTCGCCCGGCGAAGTGAGGCTGCTGGCGCATTTCATGGACGTCTACCGCGCCGAGCCCGGGGTCGAGATCATGCGCGAGGGCGAAGGCGGGGACTTCATGCTGATGATCATCGAGGGCAAGGTCGAAGTCCAAAAGCGCGACCGCTGGAATACGCCGCAGGTGATGTCGGAGGTCGAAGCGGGGCGGACCCTGGGAGAGATGTCGATGATCGACGGCGAGCCGCGCTTCGCGACCTGCATGGCGATCGAACCGACCCTTGTCGCGGTGCTCGACCGCGAGCGGCTCGCGCGCATCATCGTGGAGCAGCCGATGCTGGGGGCCAAGATCCTGATGGAGCTGGTCCTGATGCTGTCGCAGCGCCTGCGCGCGACCAGCATGCGGCTGCTCTCCATGCTGGACGAAAAGTCGCAGCGCAGCGTCGACACCCTGTAAGCGTGCGTCGGGGCCGGGCGCGACTGTAAGCTTTCGCGCGCTCGCGCGACTGAATCGCAGCGACAGCGAAAAGGACGCCACATGCACGCCACCCTTCCCCTGATGCGGCGCTACGATTTTCCCCGGATCCGGCGCGCCCGCATCGAGACGCTCCAGGTCAACCTGGGCTACCGCTGCAACCAGAGCTGCCTGCACTGCCACGTCAACGCCGGTCCCACCCGTACCGAGCAGATGTCGCCGCGGACGATCACGGACGTGCTCGCGTTCATCGAGGTCGCGGGCGTCAAGAAGCTCGACCTGACCGGCGGCGCACCCGAGCTCAATCCGCACTTCCGCGACCTGGTGCTGCGCGCGCGCGAGCTCGGCGTGCACGTGATCGACCGCTGCAACCTCACGATCCTGGAGGAGCCCGGCCAGGAAGGCCTGGCCGAGTTCCTCGCCCGCCAGCGCGTCGAGGTGATCGCGTCGCTGCCGTGCTACCAGCAGGACAACGTGGACCGGCAGCGGGGCCACGGCGTGTTCGATCGCAGCCTGCACGCGCTCGAGCGCCTGAACGCCCTGGGCTACGGCCAGCCGGGCAGCGGGCTCGAGCTCAGCCTGGTGTACAACCCCCAGGGCGCATCGCTCCCGCCGCCCCAGGCGGGGCTGGAGGCGGACTACAGGCGCGAGCTGGGCGAGCGCTACGGAATCGTCTTCACCCGCCTGTACGTGCTCGCCAACATGCCGATCCAGCGCTTCGGCTCCACGCTGGTGTCCAAGGGCGGATTCGACGACTACATGGCGCTGCTGCACGGCGCGCACCGCGCCGAAAACCTCGAATCCGTGATGTGCCGCACGCTGATCTCGGTCGACTGGCGCGGCTTCGTCTACGACTGCGATTTCAACCAGATGCTCGACCTGCCGCTCGCGGTCGAAGGACGCGGCCGGCCGCAGCTGTCGGACCTGATCGGGCGCGACCTGCGCGGCAACCCGATCTCGGTGCGCGATCACTGCTACGGCTGCACCGCGGGGCAGGGCTCGTCGTGCGGCGGCGCATTGCATGACTGAGCCGCGCCCTGGGCGCAGCTGTCCGGTCGGCTACCGCTACGGCGCGCGGGCGCTCGCCGGACCCGCCGCGCTGCAGGTCGAGACGCTGTGGGTCGCGGGCGGGCTCTACGGCAACGCGTTCGCGCTCGAGCGGCTGCTGGAGCTCTACCAGCGCGAGCCCGGGCCGAAGGCGCTCGTGTTCAACGGCGACTTCCACTGGTTCGACGTCGATCCGGATCTGTTCGCCCGCGTGAACCGCGGCGCGCTGGCGCATTTCGCCACCCGCGGTAACGTCGAATCGGAGCTCGCGACGCCCGTCGCGGGCGCGGGCTGCGGCTGCGGCTATCCGGAATGGGTGGGCGACGAGGATGTCGCGCGCTCGAACCGCATCATCGAGCGCCTGCGCGCGGCCGCGCGCCGCCATCCCGACGCCGTGGCCGCGCTCGCCGCGCTGCCGATGCACGTGGTGGCGCAGGTCGGTCGCGAGCGGGTCGGGGTGGTGCACGGCGACGCGGACTCGCTTGCCGGCTGGGGCTTTTCCCAGGAGGTGCTCGCGACCGCCGCCGGGGCGCAGGCCGCGCGCGAAGCCTGCGACCGCGCCGGGGTGCGCGTGTTCGCCTCCAGCCACAGCTGCCTGCCGGTGCTGCAGCGGCTGGACGCCGAAAGCGCGATCATCAACAACGGCGCGGCCGGGATGCCGAACTTCGCGCGCACGCGCTTCGGACTGGCGACGCGAATCTCGGTCAGGCCGGGCGCGAGGGCGCTTTACGGCGCACGCGTGCGCGGCCTGCGGGTCGAGGCGGTCGCGCTCGAATACGACGCGCCGGCCTGGGAGCGCGCATTCGCCACTCAGTGGCCGCCCGGGTCCGACGCGCACCAGTCCTACCACCGCCGCATCTTGCGCGGCCCGGCCTACGCTCCGCAGGACGCACTGCGCCTCGGGGAGATGGTGGCGTGAGCAGGTCGCGCGCGGCGCTCGCGGTCGTCATCGTCGTCCTGGTGGCGGCGTTCTTCGCCGCCGGGGGACAGCGTTACCTGAGCTTCGAGACCGTCAAGGCGCAGCAGGCCGCGATCCTGGACTACTACGCCGCGCACGCCTGGCAGACCGCGCTCGGCTTCTTCGCCGTCTACGTCGCCGTGACCGGCCTGTCGCTGCCCGGCGCGGCGCTCATGACGCTCGTCGCGGGAGCGATCTTCGGGCTGCTGTGGGGCACGCTGATCGTGTCCTTCGCCTCGAGCATCGGCGCGACGCTCGCGTTCATCGCCAGCCGCTTCGTGCTGCGCGACTGGGTCCAGCAGCGCTTCGGCCACGCCCTGCGCTCGGTGAACGAAGGCGTCGAGCGCGAGGGGGCGTTCTACCTGTTCACCCTGCGGCTGATACCGGCGGTGCCGTTCTTCGTCATCAACCTGGCGATGGGCCTTACGCCGATCCGCACCGCCACCTTCTACTGGGTGAGCCAGGCCGGCATGCTGGCCGGGACGATCGTTTACGTGAACGCGGGCACGCAGCTCGCCGCGATCGAAACCCCGGCCGGGATACTTTCGCCCGGGCTGCTCGGCGCCTTCGTCCTGCTGGGTTTGTTTCCGCTGCTGGCGAAGAAGGTTCTGGACGCAGTGAGGGCGCGGCGGATCTACGCGCCGTGGAAGCGGCCGGCGCGCTTCGATCGCAACCTGGTGGTGATCGGCGCCGGTTCGGCGGGACTGGTCAGCGCCTACATCGGCGCCGCGGTGCGCGCCGGGGTGACGCTGGTCGAGAAGCACCGCATGGGCGGTGATTGCCTCAACACCGGCTGCGTGCCGTCCAAGGCGCTGATCAGGACCGCGCGGCTGCTGGCGGACATCCGGCGCGCGCCGGAATTCGGCATCAGGCGCGCAAGCGTAGAGTTCGACTTCGCCGACGTGATGGAGCGCGTGCAGCGCGTGGTGCGCGAGGTCGAGCCGCACGATTCCGCGGCGCGCTACACCGAGCTCGGCGTCGAATGCCTGCAGGGCGAAGCGAAAATCGTCTCGCCCTGGGAAGTGCAGGTCACGCTCGCCGGCGGCGGGACGCGTCGCCTCAGCACGCGCGCGATCGTCATCGCCGCGGGCGCGCGCCCGTTCGTGCCGCCGATCCCGGGCATCGACCAGGTCGGCTGCCTCACCTCCGATACCGTGTGGGAGCTGCGCGAGCTGCCGCGCCGCCTGGTGGTGCTCGGCGGCGGGCCGATCGGCTGCGAGCTCGCGCAGTGCTTCTCCCGGCTGGGCGCGAAAGTGACGCAGGTGGAGATGCTGCCGCGCATCATGATGCGCGAGGATCCCGAGGTCTCGGAGATGGTGATGAGGAAGTTCCGGGACGAGGGAATCGACGTGCTGGTCGGCCACAAGGCAAAGGCATTCGCGGTCGAGAACGGCGAAAAGGTCCTGATTGCCGAGCACGCCGGTGGCGAGGCGCGCATCGGCTTCGACGCGTTGCTGTGCGCGGTGGGGCGGGTGGCGAATACCGAGGGCTACGGGCTCGAGGAGCTCGGCGTTCCGGTCACGCGCCAGCGCACGGTCGAGACCAACAAATTCCTGCAGACGCGCTATCCGAACATCTACGCCTGCGGCGACGTCGCCGGACCGTACCAGTTCACCCACGTCGGCGCGCACCAGGCCTGGTACGCGGCGGTGAACGCGCTGTTCGGCGGACTGTGGAAGTTCCGCGCCGATTACTCGGTCATTCCGTGGGCGACCTTCACCGACCCCGAGGTGGCGCGCGTCGGGCTGAGCGAGACCGAGGCGAAGGAGCGCGGCGTGCGCTACGAGGTGTCGACCTACGGCATGGACGAGCTCGACCGGGCGATCGCCGACGAGGAGGCGCACGGCATGGTCAAGGTGCTGACCGTCCCGGGCAAGGACCGCATCCTGGGCGTGACCATCGTCGGCTCGCACGCAGGCGACCTGATCGCCGAATTCGTCGCCGCGATGCGCCACGGCCTGGGTCTGAACAAGATCCTCGGCACGATCCACATCTATCCGACCTTCGCCGAGGCGAACAAGTACGCCGCCGGCGTGTGGAAGAAGGCGCACGCGCCGCAGGGCCTGCTGCGCGCGCTCGAGCGCTTCCACGGCTGGATGCGGGGCGGATGA
Source organism: uncultured beta proteobacterium (assembly GCA_963832685.1). GTDB lineage: Bacteria > Pseudomonadota > Gammaproteobacteria > Burkholderiales > SG8-39 > DAHVFK01. The sequence goes on along the minus strand of CAWHUZ010000014.1, from coordinate 209,088 downwards.
CGCCCGCGCCGGGGCGGCGGATCACGTTCGTGGTCCCGGTGCTGAACGAGGCCGACGGGATCGCCGCAGCCCTGGGAGCGCTCGCCCCGCTGCGCGCGCGCGGCCACGAGCTGATCGTGGTGGACGGCGGCAGCGACGACGGCACGCCCGAGCTCGCGCGAGCGCTCACGGACCGTGTGCTTGCAGCGCCTCGCGGGCGCGCGCTGCAAATGAACGCCGGCGCCGCGCAGGCGAGGGGGGAAGCGCTCGTGTTCCTGCACGCGGACGTGCGCCTGCCAGAGGGCGCGGACCGGATGGTGCTGGAAGCGCTCGCGGCGAGGCCCTGGGGCCGCTTCGATCTCGAGCTCGACAGCCCGCGCGCGCTGCTCGCGCTGGTGGGCGCGATGATGAACCTGCGCTCGCGCCTGACCGGCATCGCGACCGGGGACCAGGCGATTTTCGTGCGCAGGGACGTGTTCGAGCGCGAGGGGGGCTACGCCCGCATCGCGCTCATGGAGGACATCGAGCTTTCCGCCCGCCTGCGGCGCGCCGGCCGTCCGGCCTGCCTGCGCGCGCGCGTGCTCGCCTCCGCGCGACGCTGGGAGGCGCGCGGCGCACTGCGCACCATCGTGCTCATGTGGCGCCTGCGGCTGGCTTACTTCCTGGGCGCCGATCCCGCACGCCTCGCGGAGCGTTACCGTTGATGCGCGCCGGGGCGGCGGTCGTCGTCTTTGCGCGTGCGCCGCAGCCCGGGCGGGTGAAGACTAGGCTCGTGCCGCGCCTGGGCGAGTGGGGCGCGGCGCGCCTGTACCGGCGCCTACTGCGCCGCACGCTGGATGTGGCGCAGGCGGCGCGTTGCGGGCCGGTCGAGCTGTACGGCGCACCGCGCGCGCGCCAGGCGTTCTTCCTCCAATGCGCGCGCGAGTGGGGCGTCGCCCTGCGGGACCAGCGCGGACACGACCTGGGCGAGCGCATGCTGCACGCGTTCGAGCAAGGGCTGCGGGCTCACCGTGCGGTGATCCTGATCGGCACCGACTGCGCGGCACTCGAGGTGCGCGACCTGCGGCGCGCGGCGCGCGCGCTCGCGGGGGGCTGCGACGCAGTCGTCGCCCCGGCCGAGGACGGCGGCTATCCGCTGATCGGGCTGCGGCGCCTTTCCCCGCGCCTGTTCGAGGACATCGCCTGGGGCGGGCCCGACGTGTATGCGCGCACCGCCGAGCGCCTCGAACGGCTCGGCTGGCGCTGGCGCCGGCTGCGCACGCTGTGGGACGTGGACCGCCCCGGCGACCTCGCGCGCCTGCGCGCGGCGCCTGCTACAGGGCGCCGCGCTTTTTGAGCAGCGCCGCGATGCGCTCGGCGATCTGACGGTATCCGCGCGCGTTGGGGTGGATCGGGTCGGACTTCAGATCCGGGTGCCTGAGTACGTCGCCGATCGCGTCGCCCTGGTATGGAATCGAGAACTCCTTCGCGATTTCCGCGTAGAAGTCGGGCGGGGTGAGCGTGAGGCCTGGCTCTGGCGTGCCGATCAGGACCACCTCGATGCGGCGCGCCTTGGCCAGCTTGACCATGGCGCGCACGTTGTCCGCGGCCTGGCGCTTGCCGAGGCGGTGCAGGAAGTCGTTGCCGCCGATGCACAGCAGCAGCAGGCGCGGCGAGGTTTCGTCCAGCGCGCCGGGCAGGCGCTCGAGCGCGTGCGCGGTCACCTCGCCCGGAACCCCGGAACGCACCACCTTGCGGCCGATCACCTGCTGCAGCTGGGCGGGATAGCTCTCCTGCTCTGTCGCGCCGGTACCGTAAGTGAGGCTATCGCCGAAGGCGAGCACCACGTCCTCCGGCGCCAGGCGCTCAAGCTGCGGCGGCTTGCCGCAGGCGGCAAGCACCAGCGCGCAGAAAAGCAGCGCGAGCCGCGCCGCACGCCGGGCGAGCAGGGTCAGACGCGTCTTTCGACCGCGCAGTGCCAGCTGCTGGGGAGGATTCGCGGGGCGTGGCTGGGCAGCAATTCCTCCACCGCTCCGGCGAGAACCTCGCGATTGATCGGTTTCGGAATGAAGCTGTTCGCCCCCAGCACCTTGCAGCGCAGGATCGATTCCTCGTCCGCCATCACCGAAAGCACTACCACCGGCGTGGCGCGGTTGGCCGAGTCCATGCGCAGCCGCTTGAGCACCTTGAAGCCGCCTATCCCGGGCATCAGCAGGTCGAGAACGATCACATCGAAGGCCGTTTCGGCGGCGAGGTGCAGGGCCTGCTCGCAGGTGCCGGCGAGGACGACCCTGACGCCGAGCTCCTGACTCAGGATGCGCCCGACCAGCAGCCGCGTCGACTCGTGATCGTCGACGATCAGTACGGAGTAGCTTTTGTTCGGCTTGGGCATGCCCTGCTATACGCAAATGCCGTGCCTGCCTTCGCGCCTGACGCTTTCTGACGCATTTCCCGCCACAGCGCGTCTTCACGTTCGCCTTGAGAAGGTCAGGCGCGCCGAAAGCGGAACCAGTCGAGGTGCCGACATCGCCTGTCGAAATTCCGGCAGCGTTCACGAAGCCCGGGGAGGCGATTCCATTAGAATCGGTCCAGCTAGGCGCTCGAGGCGCGCGACGATGGGCAAGGACGAGATCGTGGTGACGGTGGACGCGGGGTTGGCTGACCTGGTTCCGATCTTTCTCGCCAACTGCCGCGCGCACGCGCAGACGCTGCGCGCGGCCGCGGCCGCGGCCGACCTGGGCGCCGCGCGCTCGGTCGGCCACAATCTGAGCGGCAGCGGCTCGAGCTACGGTTTCGACCGGGTGTCGCAATTCGGGCGCGAGATCGAGCTCGCGGCGCGCGGCAAGGACGCGCGCGCCCTGACGGATCTTGCGCAGCAGCTCGAGGATTACCTCGCGCGCGTGCGTCCGGTAAGCGACTAGGACGGCGCTCAGAGCGCGGCGACGGTCTGGACTTCGACCAGGAAGGGCTCGGCGACGAGCCGGTCTATTACCAGCAGCGTGTTGGGCGGATACGCGCCGCCCGGGAACATGCGGGGAAACTCGCGCAACCTGAAGGACATGAACTTGGCGATGTCCTGCGAGTGCACGATGTAAGTCGTGAACTGGACCACGTTGCCCCAGCCCGCACCCGCGGATTGCAGCGCCGCTTCGATGTTGCGGAATGCCTGGCCGCATTGCGCCTCGAAATCGTTCCCGCCCACCAGCTTGCCGTCGCGGTCGGCCGCCACCATGCCGGCGATGAAAAGGTACTCAGAAGCCTTGACCCGCGTGACGTGCGAGTATTGCCCCAGCGGCTTGCCGAGGACGTCCGGGTTGTAGATCGTGATTTCGGCCATGCTTGCTCTCCCTGGAAAGCGGGTCAGCGCTTCGCGCGCGATGCGCGCCTGCGCCCGTCGATCTGCGCTTTGACGGCGGTGGCGAGCGTCGCGCGCTCGATCGGCTTGACAAGGTAGGCGCTGGCGCCCGCCGCCATGCACTCTTCCTGGGACTTCGGGTCCGAGACGACCGTCACGATGAGGATCGGAGTCGCCATGTTCGGCGGGTGGGCCCGGATCTCCTTCAGCACCTCGAGGCCGCCGACGCCGGGCATCAGCAGGTCGAGCACGATCGCGTCGTAAGCGTATTCCTCGGCCAGGCGCAAGGCCTGCTCGCAAGTGCCCGCGAGCTGCACTTCGACGTTCAGTTCGCTGCTCAGGATGCGCGCCAGCAGCAGCCGGGTGGCCTCTTCGTCGTCCACGATGAGGACGCGGTGCGGTGCGGCCTTCGCGGCGCTTGCCATGTCCGCTACGCTCCGAGCTGCCGCGCGAGGTCGATGAAGTCGCCCGCGTTGAGGTCGAACGCGGGTTCGGGCGCGACATCGATACGCGCTTTCGGCCCGCGCTCGAGCGGGCGCGCCACGAACGCGGTGCGCAGGCCGCAGGACTTCGCCGCGAACAGGTCGTCCTTGTGCGCGGCGACCATCATCAGCTCGCTCGGCGCCAGCCCGAGAAGGCGGGCGGCGCCGCGATAGACCTCCGGGTCGGGCTTGTAGTGGTTGAACAGCTCGGCCGAAAGGATGCAGTCCCAGGGCAGGCCGGCCGACTTCGCCATGTTGGTAAGCAGTGCGACGTTGCCGTTGGACAACGTCGCGATGAGGCGCTGGCGCTTGAGCTGGCGCAACCCGCCGCGCGCGTCGCGCCAGGGCTTGAGCCGGTGCCAGGCGCGGTTCAGGTGCTCGATCTCGGTCTCGCTCAGCCCTTCGATGCCGAACTGCTGCAGCAGCTCGTCAAGGATCGCTCGATGGAGCGCGTCGATCGTCGTCCAGGGCAGCTCCCCGGAACGCACCCGCGCCATCGCCGGGCGGTATCCGGCGCGCCACGCGTCGGCGAACGCGGGCCACTTGACGTTCAGCCCGTGCGCGCGCCCGAGGCGACGCCCCTCGGCGATGATTGAGCCGCGCCAGTCGACGACGGTGCCGAAGACGTCGAACACCAGGGCCTTCACCGCGAGCGCCTCGTTGCGCATGGTAAAGCTATTGTACTGGCTTCGCGCGCCTCACCAGACCTTCACGCAGGGGCCGCTGTACATCACCGGTCCGGTCGGGGCGCCGGTGGGAGAGCCGCCCATCGGCTCGAGGCTCACTGCTAACATCGGCACGTCGCTGAGCGAGCGATCCGCCACCGTGTGCAGCGGCAACATCGTCTTGTCGCCCTTGCCGACCATGCCGAGGGACTTCGGCGCCTGTCCGGCGGGCATCACGGCCCAGAGCTCGAGAGCCTTGTCGGGCACGTTGATCGACGGATCGAGCGTCTTGACCCATAGCTGGTCGGATGTGCGCATCGCCGACACCACCAGCATCGGCTTGCGCGTCTTGGGATCCGAAAGCACCGCGAAATAGGTCGCTGGCATTTCGTGCGACGGCACGCGCAGCACGACCGGCGCGGGCGCGGGTTGCGGCGCGCCGGGGCCGACCGTGACCAGCGTCACGACCAGCGCGGCCGCGGCCCCGCTCGCGGCAAGCCCGAGTCCGCGCCAGAACGCCAGGCTGTCCCAAAGGCCGGCGCGGGCGGGTGCCGAGCCGACGCGCGCCTCGATCCCGCGCCAGACCCGCGCCGGAGGCGGCACCGCCGGCACCGAACGCGCGAGCGGATCGAGCCGCGCGGCCCAGTCCGACGCGAGGCGCGCGAGCGCAGCGTCCTCCCGCAGCCAGCGCTGGAAGCGCTCGCGCGCCGGCCCGCGCAGCGTGCCAAGCGCGTATTCCGCCGCCAGCCTCTCCTGCAATTCCGGTTTGTCGCGGTAGCGCATGGGTCGACCTATCGCCCCCCCCTCAGGCCGCCTCGGCGAGGCAGGCCTTGAGCCTCATTAGGCCGCGGCGAACCCATGTCTTGACCGTTCCGAGCGGCTCGCGCAGATGCCTCGCGAGCTCGGCGTGCGACAGCCCGTCGTAAAAGGCGAGCGCGATGGCCTGCCGCTGGCGTGCTTCGAGCGCGTGCAGGCAGCGCGCAAGCGCCTGCGCGTCCTTGCTGCGCTCGAGCTCGGCCAGGGGGCCGGGATTTTCGCTCATCGTGTTGTCGATCATTTCGCCGTCACTGTCGCTCACTTCGAGTCTGGGCTTGCGCAACCGGTCCAGACAACGGTTGCGCACGATGCTGGTCATCCAGGTCATCGGCGCGGAAAGCCCGGGGTGGTAGTCGCGCGCGTGGCCCCATATGCTCACATAGCAGTCCTGCAGCACTTCCTCGGCCCAGTCCTCTCGTCTCAATATACGCAGGGCGACCCCGAACAGTTTCGCCGAGCTCTCCCGATACAGGCGGGCGAAGGCCTGGCGGTCGCCCCGCCCGCAGGCCGCCAGCAGCGCGGCGAGGGGATCCGCGGCGCCGGCCATTCAGTCCCCCTTCTTCCGGTGGCGCCACTGTACGTCGCCGCGGCCGGCATGGCGGTTGAGCGCCCGCGCGGCCACGAACAGCAGGTCCGAGAGCCGGTTCAGGTACTGGCGCACGGGCTCGCCCACCGTCTCGCGCCGGCCAAGCGCGACCAGGCTGCGCTCGGCCCTGCGGCACACGGCGCGCGCGATATGCGCGGCGGCGGCGGCGCGGGATCCGCCCGGCAGGACGAACTCCTTGAGCGGCGCCAGCCCGGCGTTCCACGCTTCGAGCCACTCGTCGAGTCGCGCGACGTGCGCTGGCGTGACGATCGCGTGGCCGGGGATGCTCGTTTCCCCGCCGAGGTCGAACAGATCGTGCTGAACCTGCTCCAGCGCCGCGCGCAGCACATCCGGCAGGTCCTCGGCCAGCACCGCGCCGAGCGCGCTGTTGAGCTCGTCGATGTCGCCCAGCGCCTGAATCCTGGCGCTGTCCTTGGGTACGCGCTTGCCGTCTCCGAGCCCGGTCTCGCCGGCGTCTCCGGTGCGGGTGGCGATCTTCGTCAGTCGGTGTCCCATGCGTTCGGCGCTCGCGGTGCGGCGAACGGGCATTATCGCATCGCGACCCCTGATCAGAGTTACGATAGGGGCGGCCCGCCGGATGCGGGCGACATGCGAGCGAGGAGGAGTCATGGCTGCACGGATTCGCAAGGTGGATTATTTTTCGACCAAGGTGCCGAACCGCGCCGGAGCGGGCGCCAAGCTGCTCGAGGGGATGCGGGCGGCGGGCGTGAACCTGCTTGCGTTCACCGGTTTCCCGGAGCGCGGCGGGGCGCAGGTGGACTTCGTGCCGGAGGACAGCGCGGCGTTCCGCCGCGCGGCGAAGAAGGCGGGGCTCAGGGTCTCCGAGCGCAAGACCGGATTCCTGGTGCAGGGCGACGACCGGGTCGGCGCGCTCACCGGCATCCTCGGCAAGCTCGCGCAGGCCCGCATCGGGCTCGTCGCGCTCGATGCCGTGACTGCGGGCAAGGGGCGCTACGGCGCGATCTTCTGGGTCAAGAAGAAGGACGTTGCGCGAGCGGCGCGCCTGATCGGGGCGCGCTGAGCGCTCAGGATCCCTTGCGCCGGACCTCGCTCTCGATCCGGCCCTTGGACAGTGTGGTGACGAGGCGCTCGCCTTCGGCGACGCGCGCGGCGTCCTTGAGCACCTCGCCCACGGCGTTGCGCGTGATGCTGTAGCCGCGCGCCAGGACCGCGCTCGGATCGAGTCCCGAGAGCGCGGTGCGCAAGCGCTCGACGCGGGCCGTTGCGGCGTCCAGATGCCGCGCGTTGGCCGAGGCCAGACGAGCGGCGAGCTGGGCGACGAGCTGGCGCGAGGCGCGCACGCGGTCCGCCGGGTGCACCAGCCGCCGCGCGAGTCCGTCCACGGTCTGCATCGCGTAGCCGATGCGGCGCAGCGACTCGCGGCCGGCGCGCAGCGCGAGCTCGGCGACACGCGCAAGCAGCTCCGCGCGCGGCGCGCTTACCAGCTCGGCCGCCGCGGTCGGCGTCGGCGCGCGGCGGTCGGCGGCGAAATCGGCGATCGTGAAATCGGTCTCGTGGCCGACGCCGACGACGACCGGGATGCGCGAGGCGCGGATCGCGCGCGCTACCGCCTGCTCGTTGAACTGCCACAGGTCCTCGAGCGAGCCGCCGCCGCGCACCAGCAGCAGAACGTCGCACTCGGCGCGCGCGCTGGCGGTGGCGAGCATCGCGGCGATGCGCTCCGCGGCCCCGTCGCCCTGCACCGGAACCGGGTACACGATCACGCCGAGCGACGGATTGCGGCGCGCAAGCGTCGTGAGCACGTCGCGCAGGGCCGCCGCGGCGAGCGACGTGATCACTCCGATCGCGCGCGGGTGCTCGGGCAGCTCGCGCTTTGCCGCCGGGTCGAACAGGCCTTCGCGCGCGAGCTGCTCCTTCAGGCGCAGGAACCGCTCGTAGAGCGGCCCGAGGCCGGCGTGGCGCATGGTCTCGACGTTGAGCTGAAAGCGGCCGCGCGGCTCGTAGAGGGTCACCAGCGCGCGCGCTTCGACCCGCGTGCCTTCCTTGGGCGTCCAGTCGAGATGCGCGGCGCGGCCGCGGAACATCACGCAGTCGACTTGCGCCTCGTCGTCCTTGAGCGTGAAGTACAGGTGCCCCGAGGCGGCGCGCGTGAAATTCGAGATCTCGCCCGCCACCCACATCAGCGGAAAGCGACGCTCGAGCGTGTCGCGCACGCTGCGCAGCAGCTGGGACACGCTGACCGGCGCCGCGCGGGCGCCCTCGATGGGGGCAAATTCGCCGTCTGGCGTCGGCATTTGAGCGGATGCGAAGGTTAGCGCGAGCTTACACCTATCCACACCTGCGCAATGATGCGGCCCGGCCGCGCGCAGCGCGCGTGCGGAGGCCGATTCTGTTGCGTAACGCGCTGTTCTAGAGATGGAAATAGCTGCTCAAAAATTGATCGCACCCGACTTCGCGTGCGCCGCAAGGCTGACGCCGCAAACTGTTCAACGACTATCCACAAACTTATCCACAGCTTTTGTGGATAACGGAAGCACGCTCGCGCAGACTTCGCGCGACGAAGCCCGCACGCGACTGCCGAGAAGCGCATGGCCGCGTTTTTGCACCGCCGCATCGGCTTGCCGCAGGGCGACGGTTTGGCTAAAGTGCGCGCTCCGGAGCCCGACCCACAGCGAGGACAAGAGGGGTGTTCGCGATCATCCACGACGCAGGCTGGCCGATCTGGTTCCTGCTGCTGGCCTCCGTCATCGCGGTCGCCCTGATCATCGAACGCTCCGTCACGCTGCGCGACGCGAGGTGCATCCCGCCCAGCCTGTTCGAGCAGGTGGTCGCGGTCTATCGGCGCCATGGGCTGTCGGAGGACGTAATCGACAAGCTCGCGAGCGACTCGCCGCTTGGCCAGGTTCTCGCGGCGGGCCTGCGCAACTTCAAGAGCTCGCGCTACGTCATGAAGGAGGCGATCGAGGAGGCCGGGCGCAGCGTGGCGCACGACCTGGAGCGCTTTCTCACCACGCTCGGCACGATCGCAAGCGCCGCGCCCCTGCTCGGTCTGTTCGGCACCGTGATCGGCATGATCGAGATCTTCGGCTCGCAATCGCCGACCGGGGCCAACCCGCAGCAGCTCGCGCACGGGATCTCGGTGGCGCTGTACAACACCGCGTTCGGCATTGGAATCTCGGTTCCGTCGCTGATCTTCTACCGCCATTTCAAGAACAAGGTGGACGGCTTCGTGGTGCGCATGGAGCAGTCGGCGGCCAAGCTGGTGGACATCGTCCACGGCGAGAGGGCATGAATTTCCAGCGCGGCCGCGCCAAGGAGGAGCCGGAGATCAACCTGGTTCCGCTGATCGACGTCATGATGGTGATCCTGATCTTTCTCATGATCACCACGACCTACTCCAAGTACACCGAGCTGCAGATCAACCTGCCGACGGCGAACAGCGAAAAGCAGCCGCAGCGCCCGAACGAGATCTCGGTGCTGGTGAACGAGCAGGGCAACTACGTGATCGACCATACGCCCGTGGTGTTCTCCAGCGTCGAGCAATTCTCCGACGAGCTGCGGCGCGCCGGCGCGACGCTGCATGATCCAGTGGTGGTGATCAGCGCAGACGCCAAGGCGACGCATCAATCTGTGATTCGCGTGATGGAAGCCGCGCGCGTGGCCGGCCTGACGCAGATCACGTTCACCACACAAAGCGGTCCGGGCGGGTAACCGCATCGGCGCGCACGCCCTGAGCCGGCACTGGACCCGTCGCGGCGCCTTGGCGTGGCTGCTGTGGCCTGCCAGCCTCGCGTTCCGCGTCGCGGTGTTCTGCCGCCGGCTGCTGTACCGGCTCCATGTCCTGAAGAGCTATCGCGCCGGGGTGCCGGTGATCGTGGTCGGCAACCTGGTCGCCGGCGGCAGCGGCAAGTCGCCGCTGGTGCTTTGGCTCGCCGAGTTTCTCAAGGATCACGGCTGGACGCCCGGCATCGTTTCGCGCGGCTACGGCGCGCGGCTGGAAGCGCCGCGCGAGGCGACCATCGCTTCCGACCCCGACGAAGTTGGCGACGAGCCGATCGTCCTCGCCCGGCGCAGCGGCTGCACGGTGTGGGTCGGGCCCGATCGAGTGCGCGTGTGCGAGGCCTTGCGCCGGCAGCATCCGGATGTCGACATCGTCGTTCTCGACGACGGACTGCAGCACTACCGCCTCGCGCGCGAGCTCGAGATCTGCGTCGTGGACTCGCGCGGATTCGGCAACGGCTTCTTGCTGCCGGCCGGGCCGTTGCGTGAGCCGCGCTCGCGTCTGCGCTCCGTGGATGCGGTGGTGGCGCACGGCACCGACGTCGTGAAGGGCTTCGCCATGCGACTGGAAGGCGACCTGTTGAACTGCCTTGCCGACGCACGCGAACGCAGGCCGGTGACCGACTTCGAGAACCGGCGGGTGCACGCGGTGGCAGGCATCGGCGACCCGAACCGCTTCTTCCTGCACCTCACGCGCCTGGGCCTGAAGCTGGTGCCGCACCCGTTCCCCGACCATCACCGATTCGTTCCCGCCGACCTTGAGTTCGGCGACGAGCTGCCGGTCGTGATGACCGAGAAGGACGCGGTAAAATGCAGGCGCTTCGCGAACCCGCGCTACTGGGTGTTCCCGGTGCGCGCGGTGATCGACCCCGCGTTTGGCAATTGGCTCCTGGAGAAGCTTGGTGAGTACCACCGTTGATCCACGACTGCTGGAAATCCTGGTCTGCCCGCTGTGCAAGGGCCCGCTCGTGTACCGCAAGGAGGCCGCGGAGCTCGTCTGCAAGGCGGACCGGCTCGCCTATCCGATCAAGGACGGCATCCCGGTGATGCTCGAGGACGACGCGCGCAAGCTCGAGCCGGCGGAAGAAGTCGCGGGCTGAGCGGCCGCCGGGCTGCGCCATGGCAGGCTTCAGCGTCATCATTCCTGCGCGCTATGCGTCGACCCGGTTTCCGGGCAAGGTGCTCGCGGACCTCGGCGGCAAGCCGATGGTGGTGCGCGTGTGCGAGCGTGCACGGGCGAGCGGCGCGGAGCGCGTGTGCGTCGCCACCGACGACGATCGCGTCGCGCAGGCGGTGAGCGGGCACGGTTTCGAAGCGCGCATGACGCGCGCGGACCATCCTTCTGGAACCGACCGCATCGCCGAGGCGGCGCTGGCGCTGGGCCTGCCCGACCAGGCGGTGGTGGTGAACGTGCAGGGCGACGAGCCGCTGATCGCGCCTGCGTTGATGGGCGAGGTGGCGGCGGCGCTGGGGCACGACGCCGAAGCGAGCGTGTCGACCGCCTGCCATCCGATACACGACGCGGCGTCGGTCTTCAATCCGAATGTGGTCAAGGTGACGCTGGACGCCAACGGCCGCGCGCTGTACTTCAGCCGCGCCCCGATCCCGTACGCGAGAGACGCTTACGCCGACGGCGCGCGTGAGCCCCCCGACGGGCTGCCGTGCTACCGCCATCTTGGCATCTACGGCTACCGCGTCGGCTTTCTCAGACGCTATGCGGGCCTCGCGCCTTCGCCGCTCGAGCAGTTCGAGTCGCTCGAGCAATTGCGCGTGCTGTGGCACGGCTATCGCATCGCGGTGACGGTCTCGCGGCACGAAGTACCCCCCGGCGTCGACACGCCGCAGGACCTCGAAACGGTGCGCGAACTGTTTGACCGGAATCGCGAATCCGGCTAAGGTCAGCGGCGTTTCTGGCATCAGAAAAGGCGCTTATAGCGCCGTGCCCGACGTCTCTCATTGCCACGGAAATCTGACATGCGCTTGATCCTGCTGGGGCCGCCGGGCGCAGGCAAGGGGACGCAGGCCGGCTACATCATGGCGCGCTACGGCATCCCGCAGATCTCGACCGGGGACATGCTGCGCGCCGCGGCGAAGGCGGGAACGCCGCTCGGCCTCGAGGCGAAGAAGCTGATGGACGGCGGTCAGCTGGTCTCGGACAGAATCGTGATCGACCTGGTCAAGGAGCGCCTGAGGCAGCCGGACTGCGCCAAGGGCTACCTTTTCGACGGCTTTCCGCGCACCATTGCGCAAGCCGAAGCCATGAGGCACGCCGGCGTGCCGATCGAATACGTGCTCGAAATCGACGTTCCCGACGAGGAAATCATCCTCCGCATGAGCGGGCGCCGCGTGCACCCGGGGTCCGGGCGCACCTACCACGTCAAATTCAACCCGCCGAAGATCGAGGGCAGGGACGACGTCACCGGCGAGCCGCTGATTCTGCGCGAGGACGACAAGGTCGAGACGGTGAAGAAGCGCCTCGAGGTGTACAAGGCGCAGACGCGGCCCCTGCTCGAGTACTTCGCCGAGTGGGCCGCGTCCGGCGACGCGCGCGCGCCGCGCTGCTGCCCCATCTCGGGCAGCGGCTCGGTGGAGCAGATCCGCGACCGTGCGTTTGCGGCACTCAACGGAGGAAAAGCATGAGCCGAGCCAAATTGCGCAACGCTCTTTACGCGCAGTCGGGCGGCGCCACCGCCGTGATCAACGCCTCGGCCTGCGGGGTGATCGAGGCCGCGCGCCGCGCCAAGGGACGGATCGGCAAGCTGTACGCCGCCCGCAACGGCATTCTCGGCGCGCTCAACGAGGAGTTGATCGACACTTCCAAGGAAAGCGCCGCGGCGGTGCGCGCGTTGAAGCACACCCCGGGAGCCGCGTTCGGCTCCTGCCGCTACAAGCTCAAGAGCCTCGAGCAGGACCGCGCCAAGTACGAGCGCCTGGTGGAGGTGCTGCGCGCGCACGATATCGGCTGGTTCTTCTACAACGGTGGCAACGATTCGGCCGACACCACGCTGAAGCTGTCGCAGATCAGCGCCGCCATGGACTATCCGCTGAGCGCGATTGGGGTTCCGAAGACGATCGACAACGATCTGGTCGGCACGGACTGCTGTCCGGGATTCGGCTCGGTGGCGAAATACGTCGCCACTTCGATTCGCGAAGCGGGGCTCGACGTGGCCTCCATGGCCAGCACCTCGACGCGCGTGTTCGTGCTCGAGGTGATGGGGCGCCATGCCGGCTGGATCACCGCTGCCTGCGGCCTCGCGGCAGAACGACCGGGCGAGCCGCCGCATGTGCTGCTGTTGCCCGAGTTGCCGTTCGACGAGGCGACCTTCCTCGCGCGGGTGAAGCACACGGTCGAGAACATTGGCTACTGCGTGATCGCGGTGTCCGAGGGCGTGAAGGATGCGCAGGGCAAGTTCCTCGCCGAAGCGGGCTCGGTCGATGCCTTCGGCCATAAGCAGCTCGGCGGGGTCGCGCCGGTGATCGCACAAATGGTCCAGGAGCGCCTGGGCTACAAGCCGCACTGGGCCGTGGCCGACTACCTGCAGCGCGCCGCGCGCCACGTCGCCTCCAAGACCGACGTCGAGCAGGCCTACCGCGTGGGCGAGGCCGCGGTGAAGCTTGCGCTCGAGGGCCGCAACGCGGTGATGCCGGTGATCGTGCGCACCTCGGACAAGCCGTATCGCTGGAAGATCGGCGTCGCGCCGCTGGATCAGGTGGCGAACCGGGAGCGGCGCGTGCCGCGCGAGTTCGTCAGCGCGGACGGGTTCCACATCACCGCCGCGTGCAGGCGCTACCTCGCCCCGCTGGTGGTCGGCGAGGCGCCGCCGCCGTTCCGGCTCGGATTGCCGGATTACGTCGCGCTGCGCAAGGCGCCGCTGCGCAAGCGGCTGAAGACCGACTTCAAGGCCTAGCTTCGCCGCGGCCGGCGCGGCTTTTCTGCTAAAATCCGCGCCTTTCCCGCGGGCGTCCCCGCTCGCAAGCCCAAACGATCAAATAAGGGGAGCAAGACCATGTCCGGAGGAGTTATTTTCGCGCTGGCGTGCGCCATCGTCGGAATCGTTTATGGCGCCATCTCGATCAAGTGGATCCTGGCGCAGCCCGACGGCAACGAGCGCATGCGCGAAATCGCGGCGGCGATCAAGGAGGGCGCGACCGCCTACCTGTGGCGCCAGTACACCACCGTCGCCATCGTCGGCGTGGTGCTGTTCCTCGTGATCGGCTTCATTCCCCAGCTCGGCTGGGCGACCGCGTGGGGCTTCTTCATCGGCGCGGTGTTCTCGGGCCTGTCGGGCATCATCGGCATGAACGTTTCGGTGCGCGCCAATGTGCGCACGGCGGAAGCCGCACGCACCGGTCTGAACGAGGCGCTCAACATCGCGTTTCGCGGCGGCGCGATCACCGGCCTGCTGGTGGTCGGGCTCGGCCTGCTCGGGGTGGCCGGCTACTTCTCGCTGCTGTACTCGAATACCCTCGACAAGGCCAATCTGGCTCACCTGATTCATCCGCTGGTGGGCCTGGGTTTCGGCGGCTCGCTGATCTCGATCTTTGCCCGGCTTGGCGGCGGGATCTTCACCAAGGGCGCCGACGTCGGCGCCGACCTGGTCGGCAAGGTCGAGGCCGGCATTCCCGAGGACGACCCGCGCAACCCGGCAGTGATCGCCGACAACGTGGGCGACAACGTCGGCGACTGCGCTGGCATGGCGGCCGACCTGTTCGAGACCTATGCCGTCACCCTCATCGCCACCATGCTGCTCGGCGCGCTGCTGCTGAAGGACGTCAACGCGCTGGTGTATCCGCTCGCGATCGGCGGCTTCTCGATCCTCGCCTCGATCATCGGCACCTGGTTCGTGAAGGCGAAAGCGGGCGAGAAGAACGTGATGCCCGCCCTGTACAAGGGCCTGTGGGTCGCCGGCATCCTGGCGGTGATCGCGTTCTGGCCCATCACGCAGGTGATGATGGGCGGGATCGTGGCGAACGTGCCGTTCGAGATCGGCGGCACGGAGCGCATGATCGGAGTGTGGAACCTGTGGGGTGCCGCGGTCGTCGGTCTGGTGCTCACGGGCTTCATGGTCTGGATCACCGAGTACTACACCGGAACGCAGTTCAAGCCCGTGCGGCACATCGCGGAAGCCTCGACCACCGGCCATGCGACCAACATCATCGCCGGCCTCGGCGTGTCGATGAAATCGACCGCCTTCCCGGTGCTCGCCGTGTGCGTCGCGATCTTTGTCTCGTACTGGCTGGCCGGACTGTACGGCATCGCGATCGCCGCGACCGCGATGCTGTCCATGACCGGGATCATCGTGGCGCTCGACGCCTACGGCCCGATCACCGACAACGCAGGCGGCATCGCCGAGATGGCGGACCTGCCGGCGACGGTGCGTGCGATCACCGACCCGCTCGACGCGGTCGGCAACACCACCAAGGCGGTGACCAAGGGCTACGCGATCGGCTCGGCCGGGCTGGCCGCGCTGGTGCTGTTCGCCGACTACACCCACGCGCTGGACAGCGCCGGCAGCACGCTGACCTTCGATCTTTCGAACCACATGGTGGTCATCGGGCTGCTGATCGGCGGCATGGTGCCGTTCCTGTTCGGCGCCATGGCGATGGAGGCGGTGGGTCGCGCCGCGGGGTCGGTGGTGGTCGAGGTGCGGCGCCAATTCAAGGAAATCCCGGGAATCATGCAAGGCACGGCCAAGCCGGACTACTCGCGCGCGGTCGACATGCTCACGCGCGCAGCGATCAAGGAGATGGTCGTGCCGTCGCTATTGCCGGTGCTGATCCCGATCGTGGTCGGCCTCGCGCTCGGGCCGCAGGCGCTGGGCGGCGTGTTGATGGGCACGATCGTGACGGGCCTTTTCGTGGCGATCTCGATGACAACCGGCGGCGGCGCCTGGGACAACGCCAAGAAGTACATCGAAGACGGCAACTACGGCGGCAAGGGCTCGGACGCCCACAAGGCCGCGGTGACCGGCGACACGGTGGGCGACCCCTACAAGGACACCGCGGGCCCGGCGGTCAACCCGCTGATCAAGATCATCAACATCGTCGCGCTGCTGATCGTGCCGCTGATCGTCTGAGCGCGGGCCGAAAGGGCAAGGACGAGGGGGCAGCCGCGGCTGCCCTTTTGTTTCCACGCACATGAGCAAGATCCTCTTCCTGTATTCCACGGTCGACGGACACACCCTGAAGATCTGCCAGCGCCTGCGGCAGGTCGTCGAGCGGGCGGGGCACGAGGTGACGCTGGCCGAGCTCGGTGCGCACGCCGACGTCGGGCTCGAGCCGTTCGACAATGTCGTGATCGGCGCCAGCATCCGCTACGGCAAGCATCGCCCCGAGGTCGCCGGCTTCATGCGCGCAAAACGTTCGATTCTCGAGCGCAAGCCGAGCGCGTTCTTCTCGGTCAACATCGTGGCGCGCAAGCCGAACAAGAACTCGCCGGAGACGAATCCCTACGTCAGGAAGTTCCTGCGCCAGATCGGCTGGCGTCCGCGGCAGGTGGCGGTGTTCGCGGGCAAGCTCGACTACCCGAGATACGGTTTCTGGGACCGGCAGATCATTCGCTTCATCATGTTCCTGACCAAGGGGCCGACCGACCCGAACAGCGTGGTCGAGTTCACGGACTGGCAGCAGGTCGAGGCGTTCGGGCGCCGCATCGGCTCGATGTAGCCGAGCGCCCGCTTCAGCGCGTGAAGCGCGGCACGAATCCGCTGCCCTGGCTTTCGATGCGGCAGACAAATGGCGCGCCGAAGTGCGCCGGCATCAATAGCGCGCCGCCAGCGCAGTGCTCGAGCACCTTGCGCCGGCTCGTGCGGGCCTTTACCGCGTCGGCGCAGGCGAAACTGTTCCATTCGGGGCGGTAGACCTGCAGCGCGTGATGCAGGATATCGCCGCAGAAGAGCGCCTTTGCGCCGCGCGACTCGAATTTGATCGCGATGGTGCCGGGCGTGTGACCCGGCGCGGGCTCGACCGAGAGGCTTTCGTCCAGCGCCGCCGCGCCCGAAACCATCTGCGCCAGCCCGGCTTCGACCACGGGCAGAATCGAGTCGCGAAACGATCCCAGATTGGCGGGCCCTCTTTCGGGATCGCGGTCGATGGCCAGGTAGTGCTCGTAGTCTTCCTTGCTGAAGACGTAGCGCGCGTTGGGGAAGGTCGGCACCCAGCGGCCGTTTTCCAGGCGCGTGTTCCAGCCGATGTGATCGACGTGCAGGTGAGTGCACATCACCATGTCGATCTGCTCCGGGCGCGCGCCCGCCGCGGCCAGGCGCGCGAGGTAAGGCGTATCCAGCATGTGCCACATGGGCCGCGCCTGGCGCGGTTTGTGGTTGCCGACGCAGGCATCGATCAGGATGCGCTTGCCCCCCACGCTGAGCAGCCAGCTGTGGACGCTGAGCTTGAGCAAGCCGGAAGCGGGATCGTAGTGATCGGGCGAGAGCCAGGCGGCATGCTCCTGTGCCAGCGCGGGATCCCAGTCGGGAAAGAACTTGGCGGCGTTGAAATTCGGCTCATAGGTTTCCTCGATGCGCGCCGCGACGGCGGCGCCGATGCTCAGTTGCGTCATGGCCGTCTCCTTGTTCCGTGCCAAAGCTTAGCGCAGGATAAGAACCGTCCCGATCCAACGCGCACTACCTGTTGCAGCAAAACATCCCTCCGCTGCCGGCCCGCGAGCTGATACAGTCCGCGCCATCATGACGGCGGCAACCGGCATCCGCGAGGCGATCTTCGGCGCGTTGCAGCGCCGCGCCTTCTACGGCTGGACCATCCTCGCGGTCGCGGGACTGGGGATCTTCGCCAGCGGTCCCGGCCAGTCGCACACCTTCAGCGTATTCGTGGGCCCGATCGGCAAGGAGCTCGGCCTGTCGAAGGCGGCGATCGCTTCCGCCTACGGGCTCGCGACGCTCGCCGCGGCGTTCCTGCTGCCGAAGATGGGCCGGCTCGTCGACCGCTACGGCTCGCGTCGCATGACGCTCGTGGTCGGCCTGCTGCTCGGCGTCGCGTGCGTGCTTTTCGGCGCGGCTTCGGGGCTGATCACGCTCGCGGTCGGTTTCGCCCTGCTGCGTTTCTTCGGCCAGGGTTCGCTCATGATGAACTGCGCCACTCTGGTGGCGCAGTGGTTCAGCCGCCGGCGCGGCTTCGCCATGGGGTTGATGGCGCTCGGGTTCGCCACCTCGATGGCGGTGCATCCGCCGCTCGGCCAGTATTTGATCAATCAGCTCGGCTGGCGCTGGGCCTGGGTCGTGCTCGGCGTCATGACCTGGGTGATCCTGCTGCCGCCGGTGCTGCTACTGGTGTACGACAAACCCGAAGACAAGGGCCTCGCCCCCGACGGCGAGGCCGCGCCTGCCGCCGGCGCGCCGGCCGCCGCGATCGACGGGCTCACGTTGCGCGAGGCGCTCGCGACGCCGACCTTTTACCTGGTCGCCGCGGGCTGGTTCGGGATGGCGATGCTGGTGACGACGCTGCACTTCTACCAGGTCTCGATTCTCACCGCGCAGGGGCTGGCGGCAGCGACCGCGGCGCGCGTGTTTCCGGTTTCGGCCCTCGTCATGGTGCTCGCGATGCCGATGGTCGGGCGCATGTTCGATCGCCTGCGAACGCGCTACGTGTTCGCCGCCGGGCTGCTGGTACAGGCGGGCGCGCTGGTCGGCGTGACGCTGGTGGCGAACACCGCCTCGGCGATCGCGTATGCGGCCTGGTTCGGGCTCAACAACGCCTTCAGCATGACGATGTTCGGCTACCTGATGCCGCGCTTCTTCGGCCGCAAGCACCTCGGCAGCCTGCAGGGCACGGGACAAATGGTCGCCGTGGTCGGCGCCTCGCTCGGCCCGCTCCCCGTCGGCCTCGCGTTCGACCTGCTCGGCAGCCCGACGCTCACGCTGCGCCTGCTCGCTCTCTATCCCCTGGCCTGCGCGGTGGCAGCGGCGCTCTGGCTGCGCACGCCCGCCGGCGTGACCCACCCCAGCCACCTGGAGTAGCCATGTCCACGCTCGAAATCGCGCCCGGCGAAAGCCTGCACTACGAGTACGATCCGCCCGCTGCCGCGGCGCGCACTTTCGTGTTCGTCAACGCGCTGACCGGCAGCACCGCGGCCTGGCAGCACCCCGAGCTCGGCCCGCGGCTGCGCGCCGCGGGCTACGGTACGCTGGCGTGGAACTTCCGCGGCCAGGCCGACACGCGCTTTGGCGCGCGCACCGCGCTGACACCGGAATTGGTGGTCGACGACCTGCTGCGGCTGCTCGAGGCGGTGGCGCCACCGCGACCGATCCTGGTCGGACTTTCGATCGGCGGGCTGTATGCGGCGCAGGCGCAACTCGCCGGCGCGCGGGCCGAGGCGCTGGTGCTCATCAACACGCTCAGGAAGTCAGGCACGCGCCTGGAATGGATCAACCGCGCGGTCCTGACGCTCGCGCGGCTGGGCGGCTCGCGTCTCGTGATGGAGGCGAACCTGCCGCTGCTGGCGAACCCCGATATGCTCGAGGCGGCGCGCCCGAACGCGTTCGGCCCCGACCCCTACAGCGCGGCCGATCCCGCGGATGGGCTGTTCCGGCTGCTCGAGGGGTCGCTTGCCGCAGACTGGGACCTGGCCTACGAGCAACTGCGCGCGCCCGTTCTGCTGATGACCGGGCGTCACGACCGCGTGTTCTACGTCGCCGAGGACTTCACTGCGCTCGCGGCGCGCATCCCGCAGCACAGATCCGTGGTGTTCGACGATGCCGGACATCTGATCCCGATCGAGCGCCCCGCGGCCTTCGCCGCGGCGCTGCTCGAATTCGCGCAGACGCTGTAGTGCGGCTGAAATCTGAAATGCTCCGTGCCGGGTGGGCGGCGGCGGTCGCCTTCCTCTCCTTCTGCGCCGTCGCCGTCGCGCAGCCCGCGCCCGAGGCCGCAAGCGGCTGGAGCGCGAAACGGGCGGTCAGCGCCAGGCACGAGATGGTCGCGGCGGCGAACCCGCTCGCGGCCGAGGCGGGGCTCGCGATCCTGCACGCCGGCGGCAGCGCGATCGACGCGGCGATCGCGGTGCAGGCGGTTCTCGGCCTGGTCGAGCCGCAGTCGTCGGGCCTCGGCGGCGGCGCCTTCCTGCTGTACTGGTCGGCCGCCGAGCGGCGCGTGCGCAGCTACGACGGCCGGGAGACCGCGCCGCGGGCCGCGCGGCCAGAGCGGTTTCTCGACGCCAACGGCCAGCCGCTGCAGTTCTACGACGCGGTGACGAGCGGCAAATCGGTCGGGGTGCCGGGCGTGCTGCGCATGCTGGAGCTGGTGCACCGGCGCCACGGGCGGCTGCCCTGGGCGCGCCTGTTCGCGCCCGCGATCCGGCTCGCCGAGAGCGGATTTTCCGTCTCGCCGCGCCTGCACGAGCTGCTTGAGCGCGACCGCTTCCTGCGCGCCGACCCGGCCGCGCGCGCGTTGTACTACGACGCCGACGGGCGCGCGCTGGCCGAAGGCGCGCGCCTGGTCAATCGCGCCTACGCGGCGACCCTGCGCGCGATCGCGGCGCACGGCGCGGCGGCGCTCTACTCGGGCCCGATCGCGCGCGACATCGTGCGCGCGGCGCGCGCGCGCGGCGGCGACCTGGCGCCGGAGGACCTCGAGCGCTACCAGGCGCTGGAGCGAGACCCCGTGTGCGGCGCCTACCGCAGCGCGCGCATCTGCGGCATGGGGCCGCCGAGCGCCGGCGCGGTGACCCTGCTCGAGCTGCTCGGGGTGCTCGAGCGCACGGCGTTCCATCGCGCGCCGCCGCTTTCGGCGCTGGCGGTGCACTTGTTCAGCGAAGCGTCGCGCCTCGCCTATGCCGATCGCGCGCGCTACATCGCCGACCCTGCGTTCGCCCGGGTGCCGGTGCGGGGGCTGCTCGATCCCGCCTACCTCGCGCAGCGCGCGCGGCTGATCGGCGAGCGATCGATGGGCGCGGCGCAACCCGGGCGGCCGGCGCTCGCGCCGCTCGCCGCCGACGTGCCGGACACCGAGCACGAAGGCACCAGTCACGTTTCGATCGTCGACCGCGACGGCGACGCATTGGCCATGACCACTACCATCGAGAACGCATTCGGCAGTCGCATCATGGTGCGCGGCTTTCTGCTCAACAACGAGCTCACCGATTTCTCTTTCCAGCCCGAGGCGCGCGGGCTGCCGGCGGCGAACCGGGTCGAGGCGGGCAAGCGGCCGCGCAGCACCATGGCGCCCACCATGGTGTTCGATCACAGCGGCGCGCTGCGCATGCTGCTCGGCTCCCCGGGCGGTCCGGCGATCGTCGACTACGTCGCCAAGACCCTGGTCGCGTCGCTCGACTGGGGCATGGACATCCAGGCGGCGATCGCGGCCCCCAATTTCGGCAGCGTCAACGGCCCGACCCTGCTCGAGCGCAATTCGACCGTGCAGGACCTGGACGGCGCGCTCGCCGAGCGCGGCCACGTGCTCAATTTCGCGCGCCTGACCAGCGGCGTGCAGGGCATCGAGCGCGTGCCGGGCGGCTGGCGCGGCGGCGCCGATCCTCGGCGCGAGGGCGTCGCCCTGGGCGACTAGGCCGCGGACGCCGCGGCGAGCGGAAGGCGCACCGCGACCCGCAGGCCGCCGGCGCCGGCCGCGTCCTCGAGCACGATCGTGCCGCGGTTATGCTCGACGATCTGCTTGACGATCGCCAGCCCCAGCCCGCTGCCGTCGGCGCCCGCGCCGGCGCGCCGGTAGAAACGGTCGAATACCCGCGTGCGCTCCTCTGGCGGGATTCCGGGCCCGGTGTCGCTCACCTCGAGCGCTGCCCGCGCGCCGTCGGAGAACACGGCGACGTCCACCCGCCCCGCCGCGGGCGTGTAGCGAACCGCGTTGTCGACCAGGTTGGAGAGCAGGGTTCTGAGGGCGGCGCAGGCCCCGGCGGCGTTGACCGCTTCAACCCGCGCGAGGCCGAGATCGACGCCGCGACTCTGTGCCAGGGGCGTGTACTCGGCGATCACGTCGCGCGCGAGCTCGTCCAGTCGCACCATCGCGGGCGCGGTTTGCGCGGGCACGTCCTCCTCGCGCGCGAGCGTGAGCAGCTGCTGCACCAGGTGGCTTGCACGCTCGACGCCCTGTTTGAGGCTGCCGAGCGCTTCGCTGCGTTCCGTCTGGTCGGTGGCGCGCTCGGCGATCTGGGCCTGCAGGCGCAGCGCGGTAAGAGGCGTGCGCAGCTCGTGCGCCGCATCGGCGACGAATGCGCGCTGAGTCTGCAGGGCGCGCTCGAGCCGCTGCAGCAGGTCGTTCAATGATTTCACCAGCGGCCGCACCTCTTCCGGCAGCCCGCGCTGCGGAAGCGGCTCGAGCGCATCCGGCGAACGGCGCCCGACGTCGCGCGCCAGGCGCTCGAGCGGCGACAGCCCGCGGCCGACGGTGAACCAGATCAGCAGCCCGAGCAGCGGCAGAACGGCGACCAGCGGCCATGCGGTGCGCAGCGCGACCGTGGCGGCGATGCGATTGCGCACCGCGTAGGGCTGTGCGACCTGGATCACGTGGTCGCGCACCTGCACCGAATACACGCGCCAGCGGCCTTCGCGCGAGGCGACGTCGGCGAAGCCGAGCTGGGCGCGGTCCGGAATGCCGGAGCGGGGATGCGACAGGTAGAGGCGCACGCCTTCCTGGTTCCAGATCTGCACCAGCACCTCGAGGCCTTGCCCGGGCTCGTCCTCATGCGGGATCAGGCCGCTCGCAAGCGCGTGATCGCGGAACGACAGCGCCATCTGCTGCAGCTGATAGTCGGCAAGCTCGTTCGCCTCCTCGCGCGCGACCAGGTAGGTGGATACCGCGCCCGCCGCGACCGCGAGCGTGGCGCTGCCGAGCAGCCAGACCAGCAGCTCGCGCCTGATCGACGAGGTCATTGCGACTTGGGCACCATGTAGCCCGCGCCGCGCACCGTGCGGATGAATTCCGCACCTAGCTTCCTGCGCAGGCCGTGAATGAACACCTCCACCGCGTTGGATTCGACTTCCTCGCCCCAGCCGTAAACCCGCTCCTCGAGCTGCGCGCGCGAGAGAATCGCGCCGGGGCGCGAGACCAGCGCTTCGAGAACCGTGAACTCGCGCGCCGACAGCGACAGCGGCTCGCCGCGGTAGCTGGCCTGGTGCGTCGCCGGATTGAGCGCGAGGCCGAGGTGCTCGATGACCGGCTCGGCGCGCCCTTCGCGCCGGCGCACGACCGCACGCACCCGCGCCGCGAGCTCGTCGAGGTCGAACGGCTTCAACACGTAGTCGTCGGCGCCGGCGTCGAGGCCCTTGATCCGGTCGGCAACCGCGTCACGCGCCGTGATCACCACCACCGGCGCTGCATCGCGCTTGACGCGCATCCCGCGCAGCACATCCATACCGTCCTTCTTCGGCAGGCCAAGGTCGAGCAGCACGCAGTCGTAGCGCTCGGTCTCGAGCGCGAGCTCGGCCGATCCCCCGTCCTGCACCCAGTCGACCGAGAATCCGTCCTGGCGCAGGCCCTTCTGCACGCTCTCGCCGATCATGCGGTCGTCTTCCACCAGCAGCAGCCGCATCCATCAATCCCCGAGTTCGCGCCCAGCGGCTATCTTAACGGGATGAGGTAGGAGAAAGCGGGGCGGCGCCGGCAAGGGGTTGGGGGGGAAGCCGGCGCCGCCCGCTCTTCGTCAGTGGAGACTCAACCGAGTTCCACCGGAACGAAGATCTTCGCATCCTCGCGCTGGATCAGCAGCGCGACGTGCTTGCCTGCTCTGGCGACGAGCGTTCGCAGCTGCGCCACGCTCTTCACCGGGTTGCCGTTCACCGCCAGGATGACGTCGCCCTGCTGGATGCCGGCCGTGGCGGCCGGCCCGCCGGCGCTCTCGACCAGCAAGCCGCCGTCGATCTGCGACTGCTGGTGCTCCTCGCTGGTCAGCGGGCGCAGCGCGAGGCCGAGACGGCCGTTGTCGGATTCCGGTCCTGACGCGCTTGCGACCTTGCTGCCCTTGAATTCGCCGACCCTGACTGTGACTTGCTTGCGCTTGCCCTTGCGCCAGATATCGAACGTGGCCTTGGTGCCGGGCTTCACGTTCGCCACCAGCGGCGGCAGCTCGCCCGAGCGCTCGACCGACTGGCCGTTGATCGCGAGGATCACGTCGCCCGACTCCAGGCCGGCCTTGTCCGCCGGGCTGTCCTTCTCGACCGACGAGATCAGGGCGCCGGCGGGCTTGTCGAGGCCGAAGGACTGCGCGAGGCCCTGGCTCACTTCCTGGATCGTGACGCCGATGCGGCCGCGCTCCACCTTGCCGTGCGCGAGCAGTTGCTGCTCGACCTGCGAGGCGACGTCGATCGGAATCGCGAACGAGAGCCCCTGGTAGCCGCCGGTGCGTGAGTAGATCTGCGAGTTGATTCCGATCACCTCGCCGCTCATGTTGAACAGCGGCCCTCCGGAGTTGCCGGGATTGACCGCGGCGTCGGTCTGGATGAACGGCGTGTAGGTGCCGTCGGGCAGGGCGCGCGACGTCGCGCTCACGATGCCCGCGGTGACCGTGTTCTCGAAGCCGTAGGGCGAACCGATCGCGAGCACCCATTGGCCCACGCGCACCGACTTCGAGTCGCCGAGCTTGACCGTGGGCAGGTCCTTGGCGTCGATCCTCAACACCGCGATGTCGGTCTGCTTGTCGACGCCGATCACCTTGGCCTTGAACTCGCGCCGGTCCGACAGCTTGACCATGACGTCGCTCGCGCCGTCGACGACGTGTGCGTTTGTCAGGATGACGCCGTCGGAGCGGACGATGAAGC
Organism: uncultured beta proteobacterium; assembly: GCA_963832685.1. Classification (GTDB taxonomy): domain Bacteria; phylum Pseudomonadota; class Gammaproteobacteria; order Burkholderiales; family SG8-39; genus DAHVFK01. The sequence continues at coordinate 184,741 of CAWHUZ010000014.1, read as the reverse complement.
CTGAGCCCAGGCCGTGCATCGGGTGTTGCTGCGGCGGGATCTTGAACTGGCGGAAGAACTGCGAGAACGGGTCGTCGCCTCCCAAGTCCGGGAACGGCGACTGAATCGACGCGTTCTGCTTCTCGGTCACGGTGATGTTGACCACCGCGCCCTTGTTGGCGTCGACGATCGAGGTAAAGCTCGGCAGGGTCTGCGCCGCCGCGGGCGCCGTCGTCTGCGCGACGGGAGTGCTGGCGTGGGCTTGGCGCCACGGCGACTCGAGGTGCGTGCCACCCCAGGCGCCGAGCGACACCAGCCCGGCTGCGGCGAGGGCGACGAAGATGCTCTTGGCCTTCATGACGATCTCTCCTTGTCCCTATCTGCGCACTGGCTGCGCGGTATGGGACGAATCGTCGCCCGGCGGGCTTAACCTAGTCTTAAGGCGTTGCGCCGACGGCGGCGGCGATCAGCTCCACGCAGCGTGCCGGCGCCTGGGTGGCGTCGATCTCGATCGCGCACGCGGGCGGCTCGAGCGTCGCGAGCTGGCTTTCGAGCAGCGAAGCCGGCATGTAACGGTGGGATCGGGCCGCGAGCCGCTCGCGCAGCTGCCCGGCGCTCGCGCGCAGGTAGACCAGCGCGCAGCGCGCCAGGCCGGCCAGGAGCCACTCGCGGTAGGCCTGCTTCAACGCCGAGCAGGCGAGGACCGCGCGTTGTCCGAGCGCCTCGCGCCGGCGCAGTTCCGAGTTCAGGCGTTCCAGCCAGGGCCGGCGGTCGGCGTCCTCGAGCGGCACCCCTGCGGCCATCTTGGTCACGTTCTCGGGCGGATGGAAGTCGTCGGCGTCGATGAACTCGCACGCCAGGCGCTGCGCGAGCAGGCGGCCGATGGTCGTCTTGCCGGAGCCCGACACCCCCATCAGCACGACGATCATGCGGCCTCGTCCGCGTGCGCGAGCCCCTGCGCCAGCGCGCACAGACGCTCGAAGGCGCCGCCCTCGAACGGGTCGAGCACCGCCTCGAAGGGCATCGCGCGCAGCCAGGTGAGCTGGCGCTTGGCGAGCTGGCGCGTCGCGGCGAGGGCCTTGTCGCGCATCTCGCCCGCGCCGTACGCGCCTTCGAGGTGGCCCCATGCCTGGCGATAGCCGACGCTGCGCATGCTGGGCAGGGCGGGGTCGAGCGCGTGGCGGCGGCGCAGAGCGCGCAGTTCCTCGATCAGGCCGAGCTCGAGCATCCGGTCCAGGCGCTCGGCGATGCGCCGGTGCAGCAGCGCGCGGTCGGCGGGAACCAGCGCGCAGCCCGCGAGCGCGAACGGCAGCGGCCGGCGCGGCGCGGTGTGTAGCTCGGATAGCGGCTTGCCCGTCGCGCGGTAGACCTCCAGTGCGCGCTGGATGCGCTGCGCGTCGTTCGGCTCGAGCCGGCGCGCGCTGCGCGGGTCGACCCGGGCGAGCTCGGCGTGCAGCGCCGGCCAGCCGGCGCGCGCCGCCTCGCGGTCGATCGCGGCGCGAAGCGCGGGATCGGCGGGCGGAAGCTCGTCGATGCCCTGCGCCAGCGCGCGGTAGTACAGCATCGTGCCGCCGACCAGCAGGGGCATGCGGCCGCGCGCGAGCACCGCCTGCACCGTATCGATCGCATCGGCGCGAAAGCGCCCGGCGGAGTAGCTCTCGGTCGGCTCGACGAGGTCGATCAGGTGGTGCGGCACGCGCTCGCGTTCCGCGAGGCGGGGCTTGGCGGTCCCGATGTCCATGCCGCGGTAGACCTGGCCCGAATCCACGCTCACGATCTCGAGCGGCACGCGCTCGGCCAAGCGCAGCGCGAAGGCCGACTTGCCGCTCGCCGTGGGGCCGAGCAGCGCGAGCGCCACCGGTCTCATCAGCGGCCCCGCAGGAACAGCTTGTCCAGGTCGGCCAGAGTCAGCTGGTACCAGGTGGGCCGGCCGTGATTGCAGCTGCCCGAGCGCTCGGTCCGCTCCATCTCGCGCAGCAGGGCGTTCATTTCGGGCAGGGTAAGGATGCGGTTCGCGCGCACCGCGGCGTGGCAGGCCATGGTGCCGAGCAAGGCGTCGCGCCGCGAGGCGAGCGCCTGCGCCGCGCCGAACTCGCGCAGCTCGGCCAGCACGCTGCGGGCGAGCCCGGCGACGTCGCCCGAGGCGAGCGCAGCAGGCGCCGCGCGCACCGCGAGCTCGTTCGGTCCGGCCGCGCTCAGCTCGAGACCGAGCTGCTCGAGCGCCTCCTGGTTCTCCTCCGCCGTGGAAACATCGAGCGCCTCGGCCCGGAACACGCTCGGCACGAGCAGGCTCTGGCGCTGAACCGCGCCGGCGTCCAGGGCAAGCCTGAGCTTTTCGAACACGATGCGCTCGTGGGCGGCGTGCATGTCCACCAGCACCAAGCCGGCAGCGTTTTGCGCCAGGATATACACCCCGTGCAGCTGCGCGAGCGCATAGCCGAGCGGCGGGGCTTCGTCCGGCGCGAACGCGGGCAAGGGCGCCGGCTGCGCGGCGGCGGCGACGAACGACTGGTAGGCCGCCGGCGATTGCTCGATGCCGAGCGAGCGCTGGGCCGGGGCGCCGGACGCGGATGCAACGACGGCGTAGGACACGGGCGCCGCCGCGGCGCCCGGCGCGAGCGCGCGCCGGAGCGCGTGCAGCACGAACTGGTGCACGCCGCGCGAGTCGCGGAAGCGGACCTCGGTCTTGGCCGGGTGCACGTTGACGTCCACCGCGCCCGCCTCGAGCTCCAGGAACAGGACGTAGGCCGGCTGGCGCTCGCCGTGCAGCAGCTCCGCATAGGCTTCGCGCGCAGCGTGCGCGAGCAGCCGGTCGCGAACGTAGCGCCCGTTGACGAAGAAGTACTGGCTGTCGGCGCGCGCGCGCGCCGCCTGAGGTCCGCCCGCGAGCCCGACCAGGCGCAACGGGCCGGCCTGCGCCTCGACCGCCAGGGCGCCGGCGCAGAACTCCCTGCCCAGCAGCGCCGCGGCGCGCTCGGAAAGCGGCTGCGGCTTGAGCGCGGCGCTCACGCGACCGTTGTGGCGCAGGGTCCAGGCGAGGTCCGGCCGCGCCAGCGCCGCGCGGCGGAAGACGTCCTCGCAGTGGCCGAACTCGGTCGCCTCGGTGCGAAGGAACTTGCGCCGCGCCGGAGTGTTGTAGTACAGGTCGCCGACCGAGACGCTGGTGCCCGCGGCGCGCGCCGCGGGCTCGATCGCGCCCGGCTCGCCGCCTTCGGCGCGAATCGCGAACGCGTGTCCCGCGCCGCGCGCGCGAGAGACGATCTCGACCCGCGCCACCGAGGCAATCGAGGCGAGCGCCTCGCCGCGGAAGCCCAGCGACGCCACCGCCTCGAGGTCCGCTAGCGTGCCGATCTTGCTCGTGGCGTGGCGCGCGAGGGACAGCGCGAGGTCGTCGCGCGCGATGCCGGCGCCGTTGTCGTCCACCTGCACCCGCCGCGCGCCGCCCTCGGCGAGGGAAACGCCGAGCTCGCTCGCGCCGGCGTCCAGGCTGTTCTCGATCAGCTCCTTCAGGACCGACGCCGGCCGCTCGACCACCTCGCCGGCGGCGATCTGGCTGATGAGCAGCTCGGGCAGGACGCGTATCGCGCTCATTGGCGGGCGATTATAACCGCCGCTCCGGCTACAATCGGACGATGGAAATCATCTCCGCGCTGTGGGATATCGCCGTCCATCTCGACCGTCATCTCGCCGCGTTTCTCGCCGAGCACGGCGCCTGGGTCTACGCGCTGCTGTTCGCGGTCGTGTTCTGCGAGACCGGACTGGTCGTGACGCCTTTCCTGCCGGGGGACTCGCTGCTGTTCGTCGCGGGCGCGGTCGCCGCGACCGGCGGCATCGATGCGCGCGCGGTCGCCGCGACGCTGGTCGCCGCCGCGTTATGCGGCGACAACGTCAACTACTGGATCGGGCGCTGGATCGGGCCGCGCGTGTTCCGCTCGAGCGAGGCGCGCTGGTTCAATCCGCGCTACCTGGCGCGCACCGAGGCGTTCTATGAGCGGCACGGGGGCAAGGCGGTCGTGATCGCCAGGTTCGTCCCGATCGTGCGCACCTACGTTCCTTTCGTCGCCGGTGTCGGGCGCATGGGCTATCCGCGCTTTCTCGGCTTCAGCGTCGGCGGCGCGCTGCTGTGGGTGACGTCGCTCATCACCGCCGGCTACTTTTTCGGCAACCTGCCGCTGGTGAAGAACAACCTTACGCTCGCGATCCTGGGCGTCATCGCCCTGTCGCTACTGCCGATCGCGTTCGAGTGGCTGCGCCACCGCCGCGCGAAGGCCTCGGCCTGAGTCAGCGCAGCGCCGCGAGCGGCGACTGCGGTCGCGGCGGGTGGCTCGAGAGATAGTCCTTGATGCCGGCCAGGATCGCGCGCGCGAGCTTGTCCTGGTAGGCGTCGTCGTTCAGTCGCCTCTCCTCGCGCGGATTGGAGATGAACGCGGTTTCGACCAGGATCGAGGGCACGTCCGGCGCGGTCAGCACCGCGAAGCTGGCCTGCTCGACGTGGCCCTTGTGCAGCGTGTTGATGCTGCCCAGATGCGACAGCACGGAAGCGCCCAGCTTCAGGCTGTAGTCGATGGTGGCGGTCTGCGACAGGTCGAGCAGGGTCTTGCGCAGGTAGCTGTCCTTGTTCTCCAGGCTGACGCCGCCGATCAGGTCGGCGTCGTTCTCGCTCTTCGCCAGCCAGCGTGCCGCCTCGGACGTCGCGCGCCGCTGGGACAGCGCGAAGACCGACGAGCCGCGCGCGTTCGACCGCATGTAGGCGTCGGCGTGGATCGAGACGAAGAGGTCCGCATCCACGCGCTGCGCCTTCGCCACGCGCGCCGCGAGCGGCAGGTAGTAGTCGCCGTTGCGCGTGAGCATCGCGCGCATTCCCGGCTCCGCTTCGATCAGCTTCTTGAGCCGGCGGCCGATCATCAGGGTGACGTTTTTCTCGTAAGTGCCGTGGCGCCCCCTCGCGCCCGGGTCTTCCCCGCCGTGCCCGGGGTCGATCACGATCGTCGCCAGGCGCGCCACCGCCGGCGTCCCGGCGCCGTGCCCCGCGCCGCGCGGAAGGACCTTGCCGTTGGACTCGATCAGTGTGAGCAGCGGGTCCTTGGGCATCAGCGGATAGACGTCCAGCACCAGCCGGTCGCCGTACTGGGCGATCGGCTTGAGCGCGAACACCTGCGGCTTGACTTCCGCGGTCTTGAGGTCGAGCACCACGCGCACCGCGTCGGCGCGGTTGCGCGCGACGCGCAGGCTCCGGATGTAGGGGTCGTCGGCGCTGACCTTGCTCTGCAGCTCCTGCAGCGCGGGGCCCAGATCCACGCCCTCGAGATCGAGCACCAGGCGGTCCGGGTCCTTGACGCTGAACAGCTTGAACTTGATCGGATGCTTCGATTCGAGCGTCAGGCGCGTGTAGTCGGGCGCCGGCCACAGCCGCGCGGCGACGATCTGCTCCTGGGCGAAGGCTGGCGGCGCGAAGTGCAGCAGCAGCAGCGCGATCAGGCCCGCGGCCAGCGCTTCGAGGCAGCGCCGAGCCAGTCGCGGCCGGCCGCGGTCCTGGGCGTCAGGCGCGCGCGCCGTCCGCTCGCGGAAAAATCCAGTCGCAGCTCGAGGTCGGGTGGCGCGAGCAGCGCCGCCACCCGCTCGGGCCACTCGACCACGCACGCCGAGTCCTGGCTGAAATACTCCCGAAATCCTGATTCGACCCATTCAGACTCGTCTTTGAACCGATAGAAATCAAAGTGATACAAGTTTAAGCTCGAAAGCTTGTAAAGTTCAACAAGAGAATAGGTGGGGCTCTTGACCCGTCCGCGGACGCCGAGCGCGTGAAGAAGTCCTTGAACCAGCGTCGTTTTTCCTGCTCCGAGGTCCCCGCTGAGGAATATCACCCGGCCCGGGGCGATGCCCTCCGCGAGCGCGGCCCCCAGCCGTCGCGTGGCGGCTTCGTCCGGCAGGGCAATCGATTCGCTCATCTAGTATCGGGCCTATGGACTACCGCGCGCTGGCGGCGAAGATCAAGCAATGGGGCAGGGAGCTCGGCTTCCAGGCCGTCGGCATCGCCAACACTGATCTCGCCGCCGCCGAAGGGCGGCTCGCGGAATGGCTGCGCATGGGCTGGCAAGGCGACATGGATTATATGGCGCGCCACGGGACGCGGCGCTCGCGCCCGCACGAGCTGGTGCCGGGGACCCAACGCGTGATCAGCTGCCGCATGGACTACGCTCCCGCCGCAGGCGACGAATGGGCGGCGCTCGGCGACGGGCGGCGCGCCTACGTGGCGCGCTACGCGCGCGGACGCGACTATCACAAGCTGCTGCGCACGCGCCTGCAGAAGCTGTGCGACCGCGTGCGCGACGAAGCCGGCGCGTTCGCTTGTCGCGTGTTCGCCGACTCCGCGCCGGTGATGGAGGTCGAGCTCGCCGCCAAGGCCGGCATCGGCTGGCGCGGCAAGCACACGCTGCTGCTGTCGCGCGACGCGGGCTCGTGGTTCTTCCTCGGCGAGATCTATTGCGACCTGCCGCTGCCGGCGGACGCCGCCGCGGGCGAGCATTGCGGCAGCTGCAGCGAGTGCATCGACGTCTGTCCGACGCAGGCGATCCGCGCGCCCTATCGTCTCGACGCGCGGCGCTGCATCTCCTACCTCACGATCGAGCACAAGGGCGCGATTCCGCGCGAGCTGCGCCCGCTGATCGGCAACCGGGTCTACGGTTGCGACGATTGCCAGCTGGTCTGCCCCTGGAACCGCTTCGCCAAGCCATCGGCGGAAGACGATTTCCGGGCGCGCAACGGGCTCGACAGCGCGACGCTGGTCGAGTTGTTCGCCTGGAGCGAGGAGCAGTTCGGCGCGCGCATGCGAGGCTCGGCGATGCGGCGCGTCGGCTATGAGCGCTGGCTGCGCAACCTCGCGGTCGGGCTCGGCAACGCGCCGCGCGCGCCCGAGGTGAGCGCGGCGCTGCGTGCGCGCGCCGATCACCCGTCGCCGCTCGTGCGCGAGCACGTCGAATGGGCTCTTGCGCGCCATGAGTGACTGGCGGCCAGATCCGCTGCTCGAGGGCTTCGAGGCGAAGACGCTCGATTTCGCGCCCGACTACGACGGCGCGGTCGTCGCCACGCTGGTGCGCCTTCCCGCCGCCAACGCACCGCGCGGCGCGCTGCTCTACGTGCACGGTTTCATCGATTACTTCTTCCAGCGCCACATGGCGCTGCGCTTCGCGCAGGAGGGGTATGCGTTCCACGCGCTCGACCTGCGCAAGCACGGGCGCTCGCTGCTGGCGCACCAGCACCCGTGCTTCTGCAAGCGCATCGACGAGTACTTCCCGGAGATGACGCGCGCGCTGGCGGAGATCGACCAGCCGGCGCTGCTCGCGGGGCATTCGACCGGCGGCCTGGTCTGCTCGCTCTACGCCGCCGAGGGCGAGCGCCGCGCACAGATTCGCGCGTTGTGGCTCAACAGCCCGTTCTTCGATTTCAACGCGACGCCGCTGGCGCGGCTGCAGTTGCGGCTGGCGATCCTGCTCGGACGGCGCAGGCCGTTCATCGAGAGCCCACGCGCCGTGCGCCCTGCGTACGTGAAGAGCCTGCACCGGGATTTCGACGGAGAATGGGATTTCGACCTGCGCCTCAAGCCGGTGGAGGGATTTCCTGCCTATTTCGGCTGGCTCGCGGCGGTCGCCGACGCCCACGCGCGGGTGCACGCCGGACTGTCGCTGCCCATGCCGGTGCTATCGATGCATTCGGACGAGGCCGATATCGTGCTCGACTGGCGCGACATCGCGCGCTGGAGCCGCACGCTCGGTGAACGCGTGAGCGTGCTCGCGTTCCCGGGTGGGCTGCACGACCTGGTTCTGTCGCGCGCCGAGATCCGCGAGGAGGTCTTCAGGCAGCTCTTTTCCTGGGCGGAACGAGCCGCAGCGTGACGAGCGTCGCCAGCGCCCAGACGGCATACAGCAGCGTGAACAGGTCCTCGGGGGCGTCGTAGTAGAGCAAGGTGCTGACCCAGCGGCCGACGAACGAGCGCGGCTGCAGGCCGCCGCGCAGGAGGTCTTCCCACACGGTGAGCGGACAGGCGATGCCGGCCAGCGCCTCGAGCGCGACGACGCCGATCGCCGCGAGGTGAGCGGCGCGGAACCACGGATTGCGCACCCAGCGCCAGCCCGCGGCGGCGCCGATCCACACCAGCAGCAGGCCGCCGGTGACGAACGCGGCGAGCAGGAAATGCGCGACCAGCAGCGCGTCGGCTGCTATGCGGGACCCTTCGCCTGGGGCCGCCGCGGCTCGGCGATCCACTCGCTCCAGGATCCGGCGTAAAGACGCGATCCGGGCATGCCGGCGATTTCCATCGCGAGCAGGTTGTGACAGGCCGCGACGCCGGAGCCGCAGTAATGCACGACCTCGGCAGGTTTGCGCCCGCCGAGCAACGCGCCCAATTCCTTCTTCAGCGCGTCGGCGCTCTTGAACGTGCCGTCGGCGGCGACGTTCTCGCTGTTGAAGCGGTTGAGGGCCCCGGGGATGCGGCCGGCGACCGGATCGATCGGCTCGGCCTCGCCGAGGAAGCGGGCTGGCGCGCGCGCGTCCACCAGCAGCATGTCCGCCGAACTCAGGTGCTGTTCGACGAACGCCGCGTCGGCGCCCATCTCCGGATGGGGGCGCGGCGCGTATTCGCTCGCCGCGAACGCGGGCAGCTCGGCGGTGACCTCGCGACCCTCGCGCAGCCACTTGGCGAGTCCGCCGTCCAGCACCGCCACCTTGCCGTGACCCACCCAGCGCAGCATCCACCACAAGCGCGATGCCGAGGCGCCGTTGCCCGCGTCGTAGGCCACGACCTGATCTCCGGGTCGCAGGCCCTGGCGCCCGAGCCACACGGCGAAGGCGGCCGGATCGGGCAGCGGGTGGCGCCCGTTGCGCCCGCTCGGCGCAGCCGAGAGGTCTCGGTCGAGGTGCGCGAACAGCGCGCCCCGGATATGCGCTTGCGCGTACTGCTGCTCGCCGAGATAGGGCTTGGCGAGATCGTGGCGGCAGTCGAACACGCGCCACTCCGGGTGGCGCGCCAGCTCCTCGGTCGATACGAGAGTCGTGTGGCTCATGCAGTCTCCATCGGCTGGCGCCCGAGGCGCGCGCGCAGCCACTGGTGGAAGTGCTGCAGCGTGTCCTCCAGCGGCGACTGGTACGGCCCGGCGTCGTCCCCGCCCTGTTCGTAGAGCGCGTGCCTGCCGCGCGCGACGCGCGCGCAAAGCTCCGCGTCCTCGGCCGCGGTCTCGAGGTAGGCCGCCTGCTGCGCTTCGACGAACTCGCGCTCGAAAAGCGCGATCTCCTCGGGGTAGTAGAACTCGACCACGTTGGTGGTGCGCCCGGGTCCGCGCGCCACGATGGTGGAGACGACGAGCGCGTTCGGGTACCACTCGAGCATGACGTCGGGGTAGTAGGTCATCCACAGCGCACCCTGCTTCGGCTTACGACCCTCGAGGCGCCCGAGGCAGGCCTGCTGCCACCTGCGGTAGGCCGGCGTGCCGGGCGCGGCGAGCCCGGACTTTGCGCCCATCACCTGCACCGACCAGTTCTCGCCGTATTCGATGCGGAAGTTGCCCAGGTCGGCGTAGTTGGACAGCCCCGGATGGTAGGGCTCGACGTGGTACAGCTCGAGGTAGAGCTCGATGAAGATCTTCCAGTTGATCGGGTAATCCTCGATCACCACGCGGTCCAGCATGTAGCCCGTGAAATCGAAATCCGCCGCGACCGGAAGCGCGCCGAGCTCGCGCCGCGGGTCGCGCGGCCCGGCGAACAGCAACCCGTTCCAGCTGGTGAGCGGGGTCGACGCGAGCCGGAGGCAGGGGGTTTCGCCGAAAAGGGGCGCGCCGAGCAGCTCGCCGCGCAAGTCGTAGGTCCAGCGATGCAGAGGACAGACGATATTTTCGGCGTGACCGCGGCCCTCGAGCATGATCGACTGGCGGTGGCGGCAGACGTTGGACATCAGCTCGACGCCGGCGTCGTTGCGCACCAGCATCTTGGCATGGTCGAGCTGGGCGAGCGTGAAGTAATCGCCGGGGTTGGGCGCCATCAGCTCGTGCCCGACGTAATTCGGCCCGGCGTCGAGCACCAGCCCCTTCTCCCGGGCGAAGGCTTGTGGCTCGAAATACCACGCAAGCGGCAACTGGGCGTCGGCCGGCCGGAGGTGGCGAAGTGCGGCGATGTCGGACATCGAACTCCCCGAAAATAGGGCGCGAAATTCTAACGCAGACCGGGTTTGACCGGCCAGCGCCCGGTCGGCTAAGGTCTCGCTCTGTATGAGCAAGTCCCCCCGGCAAAGTTCCGCTGCCGAAGCCCCGTCCGAGCTGAGTTTCGAGAAGGCGCTCGCCGAGCTCGAGCGCGTTGTCGCGCGGATGGAAGGCGGCAACCTCAGCCTCGAGCAGGCGCTCGCCGCGCACAAGCGCGGCCTGGAGCTCGCGCGCTTGTGCCAGGAGCGGCTCGAAGCCGCGCAGCAGCAGGTCAAGGTGCTCGAGGGGGATGTGCTCAAGCCGTTCGCCGCCGCGGGGCCCGATCAAGGTGACGGCGACTGAGCCGGATTTCCTTTCCTGGCTGACCGCCGTCCAGGCGCGCATGGAGGCGGCGCTGTCCCGCCTGCTTCCGACGGCGCAGCTCGCCCCCGCGCGTCTGCACGACGCGATGCGCTACGCGAGCCTTGGGGGCGGCAAGCGCGTGCGGCCGCTGCTCGCTTTCGCCGCCGGCGCGGTGTCGAGCGCGAGCCCGGAGCGGCTCGAGATCGCCGCCTCGGCGATCGAGATGATCCACGCCTATTCCCTGGTGCACGACGATCTGCCCTGCATGGACGACGACGTGCTCCGGCGCGGCAAGCCGACGGCGCACGTCGAGTACGACCAGGCGACGGCGCTTCTGGCCGGAGACGCGCTGCAGGCGCTCGCCTTCCAGCTGCTCGCGGAGCACAGGCTGGCGGATGACCCGGCGGCCCAGCTCGGGATGGTGCGGGCACTGGCCCACGCCGCCGGCTCGCACGGCATGGCGGGCGGGCAGGCGATCGACCTCGAGTCCACCGGCAAGCCGCTTACGCCGCCCGAGCTCGAGCTGATGCACATTCAGAAGACCGGCGCGCTGATCCGCGCCGCGGTGGTGATCGGCGCCGCGTGCGGCCACGGCCTGGCCGAGGCGCAGGAAGCCAAGCTCGATCGCTACGCGAAGTGCGTCGGGCTGGCGTTCCAGGTCGTGGACGACGTGCTCGACGCCGAAGCGAGCACCGCTACGCTCGGCAAGACCGCGGGCAAGGACGCGAAGCAGGGCAAGCCGACCTACGTCTCGAGCTTGGGCGTGGACGGCGCGCGCGAATTCGCCGAGACGCTGCGGCGCGACGCGCACGTGGCTCTGACGGATTTCGGCGCGCGCGCGCGGCGCCTCGGCGAGCTGGCGGACTACATCGTGATGAGGAAATTCTGATGTCGGCCGTCACCGGCGCGCCGGACGCGCTGCCGCACGAGGGCGGGCAGGCACGGGTGCAGGACTACAATCCGGCCATGTACGAGCTGCTCAAGACGATCGACGATCCCGCCGCCCTGCGGCAACTCGAGCGCAAGCAGCTCAAGCAGCTTTCCGACGAGCTGCGCGCGTTCGTGCTCGACTCGGTGTCGAACACCGGCGGCCACCTCTCGTCGAACCTGGGCACCATAGAGCTCACGATCGCATTGCACTACGTGTTCGACACCCCGGAAGACAGGATCGTGTGGGATGTCGGCCACCAGACCTATCCGCACAAGATCCTCACCGGCCGGCGCGAGGCGATGGAGCAGCTCAGGATGCTGGGCGGCATTTCCGGTTTTCCGCGCCGCGCCGAGTCGCCGTACGACACCTTCGGCACGGCGCACTCCTCGACCTCCATCTCGGCCGCGCTCGGGATGGCGGTCGCGGCGAAGATCAAAGGCGAGCAGCGCCGCGCGATCGCGGTCATCGGCGACGGCGCGATGTCGGCCGGCATGGCCTACGAAGCGATGAACAACGCCGGCGCGATGGACGTCGACCTGCTCGTGATCCTGAACGACAACGAGATGTCGATCTCGCCCCCCGTGGGTGCCCTCACCAACTACCTCGCGCGGCTGCTGTCGGGGCGGATCTACTCCACCGCGCGGCGCGCGAGCGAGCACCTGCTCAAGCGCGTGCCGGGGGTGTGGGAGCTCGCGCGGCGCGCGGAGGAGCACTTCAAGGGCATGGTGACGCCGTCGACGCTGTTCGAGGAATTCGGCTTCAACTACATCGGGCCGATCGACGGCCACGATCTCGACGCGCTGATCCCGACCCTGGCCAACATCGCCAAGCTCAAGGGGCCGCAGTTCCTGCACGTGGTGACGCGCAAGGGGCAGGGTTACAAGCTCGCCGAAGACGATCCGATCGCCTACCACGGGCCCGGCAAGTTCGATCCTGCCGAGGGCATCAAGAAGTCCACCGGCGGGCGGCCCAGTTACAGCCAGATCTTCGGCGACTGGCTGTGCGACATGGCCGAGCTCGACCCTCGCCTGGTGGCGATCACGCCGGCGATGCGCGAAGGCTCGGGGATGGCGAAATTCTCGGACAAGTTCCCGCAACGCTATTTCGACGTCGGCATCGCCGAGCAGCACGCGGTCACCTTTGCCGCGGGTCTCGCCTGCGAGGGCGTCAAGCCGGTGGTGGCGATCTATTCCACCTTCCTGCAGCGCGGCTACGACCAGCTGATCCACGACGTCGCGATCCAGAACCTGCCGGTGGTGTTTGCGCTCGATCGCGGCGGGCTCGTGGGCGGCGACGGCGCGACGCACAACGGCGCGTTCGACTACGCCTACCTGCGTACCGTTCCCAACCTGACCGTGATGGCGCCTTCGGACGAAGACGAGTGCCGCCGCATGCTCTATACCGCGTTCACGCTCGATTCACCCGCGGCGGTGCGCTACCCGCGCGGCAGCGGACCCGGAGTCGAGGTGGGCAAGGAGATGGTGGCGCTGCCCGTGGGCAAGGCGGAGCTGCGGCGCGAAGGACGGCGCATCGCGATCCTCGCCTTCGGCAGCATGCTCGCACCCGCGCTCGAGGCCGCCGCCGGACTGGACGCGACGGTTGCCAACATGCGCTTCGTCAAGCCTCTGGACCTCGAGCTGCTGCGCCAGCTGGCCGAGGGCCACGAGCTGCTGGTGACGGTCGAAGAACACGCGGCGATGGGCGGCGCGGGCAGCGCGGTATGCGAGGCGCTCGCGGCGCTCGGGCTCGAAAAGCGCGTCTTGCTGCTCGGCCTGCCGGATCGCTTCATCGACCACGGCGACCCGGCCAAGCTGCTCGCCTCGGTCGGGCTGGATGCGTCCGGCATTGCCCGGGCGATTCGCAGGGTAATACCCGAGTAATTTACTCGGGTGTTATAATCGATCGCATGAAATCACGCGATTTGTACAACATTCCCGACGTCCAGGCGCTGGCCGACACGCGCAAGCTGGCGATCGACAAGGTCGGGGTCAAGGCGATCCGCCACCCGATGCGCATTCAGGAGCGCTCGGGAAATGCCCAGCACACGGTGGCCAGCTTCAACATGTACGTTGGGCTGCCGCATCACTTCAAGGGCACCCACATGTCGCGCTTCGTGGAGATTCTCGAGGCGCACGAGCGCGAGATCACGGTGCAAACCTTCCAGGTCATGCTGAAGGAGATGGTCGAGCGGCTCGAGGCCGCGGAAGGCCTGATCGAGATGAGCTTCCCGTACTTCATCGAAAAGGCGGCGCCGGTTTCCGAGGTGAAGAGCCTGATGGACTACGAGGTCACGTTCGTGGGCGAGATCCGCGACGGCAAGCAGACCTTCACCCTGAAGGTGCTGGTGCCGGTCACCAGCCTGTGCCCGTGCTCGAAGAAGATTTCCGCCCGCGGCGCGCACAACCAGCGCTCGCACGTCACCGTCAGTGCGCGCCTGAACGACTTCGTCTGGATCGAGGAGATCGTCGACCTGGTCGAGAAGCAGGCCTCGAGCGAGCTCTACGGACTGCTCAAGCGGCCGGACGAGAAGTACGTCACCGAGCGCGCCTACGACAATCCGAAGTTCGTCGAAGACATGGTGCGCGACGTCGCGGCGGTGCTCAACCTCGACGAGCGCATCGAGTCCTACGTGGTCGAATCGGAGAACTTCGAGTCGATCCACAACCACAGCGCCTACGCGCTCATCGAGCGCGACAAGTCCGCGCGCTGATCCCGGGTGGCGGCCTACGCGGCCCAGCGTGAGCGCATGGTCGCGGAAGTCGAGGCGATGTACGCCGAGACGGCGGCCGAGACCGGCCTCGCGTCGATGTCGCCCGCGGTGCGACGCGCGCTCGGCACGGTCGAGCGCCACCGCCTCGTGCCGGCGCAAGAGGCGTCCCGCGCCTACGGCAACCACCCGCTTGCGATCGGCGCCGGCCAGACGATCTCGCAGCCCTACATCGTCGCCCTGTCGACCGACCTGATCGAGCCGAACGGCGCGCAGGTGGTGCTCGAGATCGGCACCGGATCGGGTTACCAGGCGGCGGTCCTGGCCGAGATCGTGGCGAAGGTGTATTCGATCGAGGTCGTGCCGGAGCTGGGTCGCAGCGCCGCCGAACGGCTGGCCGAGCTCGGCTACGCCAACGTCGAGCTGCGCGTCGGCGACGGCTACGCGGGCTGGCCCGAGAAGGCTCCGTTCGACGCGATCGTCGTCACCGCCGCGGCGCCGGACATTCCTGGGGCGCTCGTAGACCAGCTCAAGCGCGGCGGCAGGATGGTGATCCCGGTGGGAGAGAGATGGGGCGCCCAGGAGCTGATGCTCGTCAGCAAGCGCGCGGACGGCGGCGTGCAACGCAGGAACGTGCTGCCGGTGCGCTTCGTGCCGCTGGTGCACGGGGCCTGAGCGGCGCCGCTGCGCGTGTTCAATAGCGCCGGGTGAGGACCATCGCGTGTCCGTCGCGCTGCATCTCGACCCGGTTCAGGAAGCTCATGCCGAGCAGGGCGATGCCGAGCCCTTGCTCGATCACCACCGCGTCCACGTTCTGCAGGCTGATCTCGCCCAGCTTGACGGTATCCAGCTTGACCCTGTACGCGATCGCCGGACCGGCCGCGGTCTGCATCATGCCGCGCCGGCCCTTGCGATAGTCGATGCCGAGCCGTTCGGCAGTGCTTCCCGGCAGGGTGATCATGGTGGCGCCGGTGTCCACGAGAAAGCGCACCGTGCCGCCGTTCACCTGGCCGGTGGCGTAGAAATGGCCGCTCGGGTCGGCGGCGAGCGTGACTTTCTGGCGCGTGTCGTCGGCGGCACTGCTGGCGTACTGGCCGAGGCGCAGCGTGCGGCGCTTGCCCTCGACTTCGATCACAGCCTGTCCTTCGTCCGCGGACAGGACACGCACGCCCTGCGCCGTCCGCCCGATCCTGACCGCGGTCGGCGCGCCGCCATCGATCACGATCACGGCCGCCTTGCCGGGAAATACGCCCACCAGGCCGACGTCGGTCGCCCAGGCGGGAAGCGCTAGGAGCAGGGCGGCGGGACCAATAAAATGGCGGCTTTGCAAAGGCAACTCCGATGAAGCCGGTCGCGATCTTCAGACACGCCCGAATCGAGGGGCCCGGCTATTTTGCCACCACTCTGGAGCAGCGCTCAATTCCGTGGCGGCTGGTCGCGGTCGACGAAGGCGAGGAACTGCCGCGCGACGCGAGCGCGTTCGGCGGCCTGGCCTTCATGGGCGGGCCGATGAGCGTGAACGACCCTTTGCCCTGGATCGCGCGCGCGCTCGAGCTGATCCGGGACGCGGTGCGCAAGGACGTGCCGGTGATCGGCCACTGCCTGGGCGGCCAGCTCATCGCGCGCGCGTTCGGCGGCGAGGTTCACGCTGCGCCGGTGACGGAGATCGGCTGGGGCGAAGTGCGCGTCGCGCACAACGCACTGGCGCGCGAATGGTTCGGCGAGCTGCAGGCCTTCGAGTCGTTCCACTGGCACGGCGAGAGCTTCAGCATCCCGCCCGGCGCCACGCGCCTGCTGACCAACGAGCACTGCCCGAACCAGGCATTCGCACTGGGGCGCCACTTCGGCATGCAGTGCCACGTTGAAATGACCGCCGAGCTGGTGCGCGACTGGTGCGAAGCCGGGCGCGAAGCGATCGCCGCCGCGTCCGCCAGCGCGGCGGTGCAGCGGCCGGAGGACATGTTGCGCGGCCTGGAGCGGCGCGTCGACGCGCTGCACGAGGTCGCGGACCTGATCTACGAGCGCTGGTGCGAGGGGCTCAGTCGCGGAAGTTGATGTACTGCAGCGGCACGTCGGTCACGGCCTGCCGCACCAGCTGGATCGCCGCCTGCAGATCGTCCTTCTTGCCGCCCGAAACGCGCACGGCGTCGCCCTGGATCGAGGCCTGCACCTTGATCTTCGATTCCTTCATCAGCTTGACGATCGATTTCGCCTTGTCCTGCGCGACGCCGACGCGGACCGTGAGCGGGCGCTTGACCTTGTCGCCGGAGATCTTCTCCACTTCACCCGGCTCGAGGCACCTCACGTCGACGTTGCGCTTGCTCAGGCGGCCGCGCAGAACGTCCAGCACCTGGCCGAGCTTGAACTCGTCGTCCGCGAAGACGGTCAGTTGCAGCTCGTTTTGCTCGACTCGCGCGTCGGACCCCTTGAAGTCGAAACGGTTCGTGACTTCCCGGTTGGTCTGCTCCACCGCGTTCTTGACTTCCTGCTTGTCTACCTGGGAAACGATGTCGAAAGAGGGCATGGCGTTCCGGTCCCGTGAAGTGGAGGGGTAGCGCTACTTCTTGCCCTTCAGCAGCGAGTCGAGCGCCGCGAAGGGATTGTGCGTGGCTGGCGCCGGACCGGTGTGACCGGCCGGCAAAGCGCCGCCGCGCTGCGCCGCTTCCAGCTGCCGGGAGTGTTCGTTGTCGTGGCAGTACAGGCACAGCAGCTCCCAGTTGCTGCCGTCGGGCGGGTTGTTCGCGTGGTTGTGGTCGCGATGGTGCACCGTGAGCATGCGCAGGTTCCGGCCCGAGAATTCGCGCCCGCAGCGACCGCAGATCCAGGGATAGATCTTGAGCGCCTGCTCGCGGTAGTTTGCTTCCGACATGGTCGATCTCGCGTCGCGGCGCGCCTAGCGCGCGTTCAGGCGCTCCAGGTCCTCGACCCAGCGCGCGGTGACGAGCTTGAGCCATTCGAGGTCGTCGGTCGACTCGAAGCTGCTGTAGACCGAGACGCTGAGCGCCTTGCCGCGCAGGTTCAGCAAGGTGGTGGTCGAGAGCAGGTACTCCGGCTTGGCCCCGAACCCCGCGCGCTCCGGCAGGCGGGTGCCCTGGAGCACCGACACGACGGTGGTGTCGCGCCGCAGCTCGCCGAGGCGGGCCGCTCTGCCGCGCGGCTGCGAGTCGAGGTACTTCAGGATGTCGCCCTGCGGCGGAGGGGCGCCGAGGCCGCGCAGCGCGTCGCCGACGAAGGCATCGAACTGGCGCGCGGTCACGTTCCGGTCCTCCAGCGCGCGCGGCGTGACGGCGATCATGAAGCGCCTCAGCTCGGGGCGGTCGCCCTGCATGAAGCTGCGCAAGTCGCCGTCGCTGATCGCGAACAGCAGAATGCGGTTCGACGCGGACGTGAGCGACTCGGCGATTTCCTGCAGGCGCGGCGAGCCGGTGAAGCCGGTGTCGGCGAATCCGGCGGGCGCTTCCAGCCCGATGCGCGCGTCTCCCACGGGCACCGCGAACGGCGCCGACCAGGCCGGCGCGGCGGCCAGGAGCAGGGCGGCGAGCCAGGCGCGCATCGCGGTCAGCGGCGCTTGTCGCGCAGTTTGGCCGCGATGCGCAGGCGCAGCGCGTTCAGTCGGATGAAGCCGGCGGCGTCGGCCTGGTCGTAGGCCCCGCGGTCGTCCTCGAACGTGGCGATCGATTGATCGAACAGCGAATCCGACTTCGAGCTGCGGCCGGTGACCAGCACGGTGCCCTTGTAGAGCTTGAGCCGCACGCTGCCGTTGGCGCTCGCCTGCGAGGCGTCGATCAGCCCTTGCAGCAGCTTTCGCTCCGGGCTGAACCAGTAGCCGTTGTAGATCAGGCGCGCGTAGCGCGGCATCAGGTCGTCCTTGAGCGCCAGCACCTCGCGGTCGAGCGTGATCGACTCGATTGCGCGGTGGGCCTTGAGCATGATCGTGCCTCCCGGCGTCTCGTAGCAGCCGCGGCTCTTCATGCCGACGTAGCGGTTTTCCACCATGTCGAGCCGGCCCACGCCGTGTTTGCCGCCGATCGCGTTCAGCTTTTCGAGCACCCTGGCCGGCGACAGCTTCCTGCCGTTCACCGCGACGATGTCGCCGTTGCGGTATTCGAGCTCGATGTGCTGCGGTCGGTTGGGCGCCTTCTCGGGCGACACCGTGATACGCCACATCGACTCTTCCGGCTCGTAGGCCGGGTCCTCGAGCACGCCGCCTTCGTAGGAGACGTGCAGCAGGTTCGCGTCCATGGAATAGGGCGCGCCGCCCTTGCGCTTCTTGAAATCGACCGGAATGCCGTGCTTGTCTGCGTAGGCGAGCAGCTTCTCGCGCGAGAGCAGGTCCCATTCGCGCCAGGGTGCGATCACCTTGACTTCGGGCATCAGCGCGTAGGCGCCGAGCTCGAAGCGCACCTGGTCGTTGCCCTTGCCGGTCGCGCCGTGCGATATGGCGTCCGCACCGGTCTTGCGCGCAATCTCGACCATGTGCTTGGCGATGAGTGGCCGCGCGATCGAGGTGCCGAGCAGGTATTCGCCCTCGTAGACGGCATTGGCGCGGAACATCGGGAACACGAAGTCGCGCACGAATTCCTCGCGCAGATCCTCGACGAAGATCTGCTTGACGCCGAACATCCTTGCCTTCCTGCGCGCGGGCGCGACCTCCTCGCCCTGTCCGATGTCGGCGGTGAAAGTGATCACCTCGCAGCCGTAGGTGTCCTGCAGCCACTTCAGGATCACCGAAGTGTCCAGGCCGCCCGAGTAGGCGAGCACGACCTTCTTGACGCTCTGCTTCTTCTTTGCCATCAGAGTTCCACTTTGCCCAGTAACAGGAATTCGAGCAGCGCCTTCTGCGCGTGCAGCCGGTTCTCGGCCTCGTCCCAGACCGCGCTGTGCGGCCCGTCGATCACCTCCGCCGCGACTTCCTCCCCGCGGTGCGCGGGCAGGCAGTGCATGAACAGCGCATCCGGCTTCGCCACCCGCATCATCTCCTCGTCGACCTGCCAGTCCTGGAAGTCGCGCTTGCGCGCGGCGTCCTCGGATTCCATCCCCATGCTGGTCCAGACGTCGGTCGTTACCAGGTCCGCGTCCTTTGCCGCCTGCATCGGGTCGCGGAACTCCTCGTAGTGGTCGGTGCCGTACAGGCCCGCGCGCTCGGGCTCCACCTCGTAGCCCGGGGGCGTCGAGACGTGGACGTTGAAGTCGAACACCTCCGCGGCCTGCAGCCAGGTATTGCAGACGTTGTTCGAGTCGCCGATCCAGGCCACCGTCCTGCCGCGGATCGCGCCGCGCTGCTCGATGAAGGTATAGATGTCGGCCAGGATCTGGCAGGGATGGTACTCGTTGGTCAGGCCGTTGATCACGGGCACGCGCGAGTGGGCCGCGAAGCGCTCCAGGGTGTCCTGCTCGAAGGTGCGGATCATGACCACGTCGCACATGCGCGAAATGACTTGCGCGGCGTCCTCGACCGGCTCGCCCCGCCCGAGCTGCGAATCGCGCGTGGACAGGAAAATCGCCGCGCCGCCGAGCTGGTGCATTCCCGCCTCGAAAGAGAGGCGGGTGCGGGTCGACTGCTTCTCGAACAGCATCGCCAGCGTGCGGTCCTCGAGCGGCCAGTAGCGCTCGTAGCGCTTGAAGCGCTCCTTGATCCAGCGGGTGCGCGCGAACAGATGCTCGTACTCGGCGAGCGCGAGATCCTTGAACTGCAGATAGTGCCGCAGGTCCATTGCCGCGTCGTGCTCAGCGCGCCGCGGCGGCCTGCTGCAGTGACGGTGCGCGCGCCAGCAGCGCCTTGATCAGCGGCGCCAGCCGCTCGACCGCGATCCGGCCTTCGCTCTCGCTCATGACGAGCGGCGGCAGCATGCGCACGACGCTGTCGGCGGTGACGTTGACGATCAGCCCCGCCTCCAGCGCGGCCTTCACCAGCTCGCCGCAGGGGCGGTCTAACTGCACGCCGAGCATCAGGCCCATGCCGCGGATCTCCGTCACCCCCGCAAGCCCGGCCAGCTCGGCGGCCAGACCGTCGCGGATCGCTCCGCCGACGCGGGCCGCGTTGTCGAGCAGGCCCTGCTCGCGGATGGCGTCGATGGTGGTCACCACCGCGGTGCAGGCGAGCGGATTGCCGCCGAAGGTCGAGCCGTGGTTGCCCGGCTTGAGCACCCCGGCGGCGCGCCCTCCGACCACGCAGGCGCCGACCGGCACGCCCGAGCCGAGACCCTTGGCGAGCGGCACCACGTCGGGGACGATCCCGGCATGCTGGTAGACGAACCACTTGCCGGTGCGGCCCAGGCCGCACTGCACCTCGTCGAGCATCAGCAGCCATTCGTTGCGGTCGCAGATTTCGCGCAGGCCGCGCAGATAGTCCGCGCCGCCGACGTTTATGCCGCCTTCGCCCTGAATCGGTTCGACCAGCACCGCGACCACGTTGCGGTTGATCTCGGCGATCTTCTGCACCGCGGCGAGATCGCCGTAGGGCACGCGCACGAACCCCGACACCAGCGGTTCGAACCCCGCCTGCACCTTGCGGCTGCCGGTGGCCGACAGCGTCGCCAGGGTCCGGCCGTGGAACGAGTTCTCCATCACGACGATCGCCGGCTCCTGGACGCCGCGGTCGTGCCCGTACTTGCGCGCGATCTTGATCGCCGCTTCGTTCGCCTCGCAGCCGGAATTGCAGAAGAACACCTCGTCCAGCCCTGTGATCTCCGCGATCCGGTCGGCGGCGGCCTCCTGCGCCGGGATGCGGAACAGGTTCGACGTATGCAGCACGCGCGCGGCCTGCTCCGACAGCGCACGGGTGAGCTTCGGGTGCGCGTAGCCGAGCGTGCTGACCGCGATCCCGGCGAGCGCGTCGAGGTACTTCTTCCCGTCTTCATCCCAAAGCCATACCCCCTCGCCGCGCACGAAGGCGACCGGCTGGCGGGTGTAGGTATTCATGACGTGGGACATGGCACCACCTCTCAAATGCAAAACGGCGGCCCTGGCCGCCGTTTGTTTCTTGGAATGCTAGCACAGCGCCGAGAGCAGGGTCACCCTGTGCCCTGCAGCGTCTGTTCCTCGCCCGCGGTGAGGACCCTGACGCAGGGCAGGTAGCCCGCCTGCACGATGCCGTGCAGTTCCATCCGTTTGTGGGAATGCAGCAGGTCGCCCAGATAGTCGACGATCTCTGCCGTGATCAGCTGGCCCGGCACGAGAACCGGTATCCCGGGCGGGTAGGGGACGATCTGGTCCGCACAGACTCGTCCCGCGAGCGCCTTGTTGATCCGTTCCCGCTCGTCGAACACGGACACCAGCTCGCCGCCGCAGTAGTAGGCGTCGCGCGGCAGGTAGCGCAACCGGGTGAATCCCGGAATCTCCGGCGTCTGGACCAGGCGCCGCGGCGCGCGCCGCTCGCGCGCGATGCGCATGAGCGCGTCGTAGAGGCGCGAGACCTTCGAGCGCGTGGTGCCGATGGTGAGCAGGAGCGTCAGCGTGTTGAAGGTCGACTTCTCGACCTGGATGTTGAAGCGCTCGAACAGCTCCTTCTGCAGGTCGTCGACCGTGTAGCCGCAGCCGGAGATGTCGATCGTGACCTTGGTCGGGTCGAGCCGTATGCCGTCGCCGCGGACCTCTTCCGGCAGCAGGTCGGCGAGCTCCAGCACGCGGAACACGCGGGTCGAATTGATCTGCTCGCGCAGTTCCCGGGCCAGCGCGAGAGTGCGCGACAGCAATTTGTATCCCTCCATGACCGCCTGCTTGCGCGCAACGTCCAGGCTCGCGATCATGGTGTATTGCGGGCTGGTCGACGTGTGCATGTTGAAGTTCTCGCGAAACAGGTGCTCCCTGAAGTCCGGATCGTTGACGTGGATCATCGATGCCTGCGAGAACGCCGACAGCACCTTGTGCGTGGACTGCGTCGCGTAGTCCGCGCCCGCCTCGAGCGCGGTCGGGCGGAACTCCGGGTGGAACCGGGCGAAGGCGTACCAGGCCTCGTCGATGATGACCTTGATGCCTTTTCCGTGCGCGGCTTCGATGATGGGCGCGAGGTCGTATCGCAGCCCGTCGTAGGTGCAGGACGTGAGGATCAGCGCCTCGGCGTCCGGATGCTCTTCGATCGCTTCGAAGATCGTTTTCTTCGCCACCGGCCCGTAAAGGCCGTACTTGCGGTTCAGCGTCGAATCGAGATAGACCGGCATGGCGCCCGAAAGCACCACGCCGTAGTGCACGCTCTTGTGGCAGTTGCGGTCAAGCAGCAGCTTCTCGCCCGGCGCCAGCAGGGTCTGGAAGATCACCTTGTTGGCGGTTGAGGTGCCGTTGGTCGCGAAGAAGGTGCGGCGCGCGCCGAAGGCCTTGGCCGCCATCTGCTGCGCTTCCAGGATCACGCCCTTCGGATCCATCAGCGAGTCGAGCATCGGCACGGAGACCGACAGGTCGGCGTCGAACACGTGCTCGCCCATGAACTCGTAGAAGTCGTTCACCCAGGGGCTGGCGCGCAGCGATTCGCCCGAGGAATGACCAGGCGTGTGCCACTGGTCCTTCGCCATCCAGACGTAGTTCTTGAGCTGGTCGGTGAACGGCGTCCTGGCGCGCTCCTGGATCTGCGCGTTCAGGATACGGTAGATGCCGCGGTAGTCGCGCTCCTCGCGGTAGAAGTAGCCGTCCACCGATTCGGTGAACAGCGCGTCGACGACGTCGTCCTCCTTTTCCTGGGCGATGAGGATGTAAACCGACAGCTCGGGACGGAAGCGGGTGACGCGTCTGACCAGCTCGAGCGCCGACATCTGCAGCTTCTTGCGCGCGCCGCCGTTCTTTCGGCTTGCGCCGGGAAGCGAGTAGAGCGTGTCGTCGACCAGCACCGCCTGGATGTCGCCGTCGCTCTCGATCGCGGCGAGCGCCTCCTTCGCGGTGGTGACGCCGGCGAAAGTGATGCCGAGCGGGTTGTCGAGCGAGCGCGCCGCGGCGTTGAGCCCTTTCACGAACTCGCGCAGGACGAGGCTTTCGTCGTTGATGACGAGAATGCGGCTGACGGGTTTGGCCATGGGCCGTTGCTATAATCGCGCCAACCTCGCGCCGCGCCGACGGCGCGATCTTCCGGCTATCTGAAAATGTCCCGAGCAGCGCTCGCCGAGTTCGCTTTTCGCGCAAATCCTCTGACCGGCGCCGCCGACTGCCGCGGGCTAGGCCAGCGCTTTGATCGCGCGGGAGAGGCGGCTCTTGCTGCGGTTTGCGGTGTTACGGTGCAGCACGCCCTTGGACGCGATGCGGTCGATGACGCCCTGCGACTTCTGAAGCGCGTGTTCGGCGGCGGACTTGTCTCCCGCCGCGATCGCCTTCTTGACGTTCTTGATCGCGCTGCGCACCGTGGTGCGCATGCTCATGTTGTGGCTGCGGCGCTTTTCCGCCTGACGGGCGCGCTTGCGCGCGGAAGCGATATTGGCCATGTGGGTGGGACCGGGCTGAAAAAGGGGCGCATTGTAGCGGCTAACCCCCCGTCGCGCAAGGCAAATTGCGCCCTGCGCGGGCGGCCGCGGCGATGAACCTGCTGCGCGCGCTCGCCACCATCAGCAGCATGACGCTGCTGTCACGGGTGCTCGGGCTCGCGCGCGACTTCTTCATCGCCCGGGTGTTCGGCGCGGGGCTCGCGACCGACGCCTTCTTCGTCGCCTTCCGCATCCCCAACCTGCTGCGACGGCTGTTCGCGGAAGGCGCCTTCTCGCAGGCCTTCGTGCCGATCCTGGGCGAGTACCGCAACCGGCACTCGCCGGAGGAGACCCGTGCCCTGGTGGACTGCGTGGCGAGCCTGCTGTTCGTGTCGCTGGTGATCGCCGCCGCGCTCGGCGTCATCGCCGCGCCGCTGATCGTGTACGTCACCGCGCCGGGCTTCGCCGCCGATCCGGGCAAGTTCGGGCTCACCGTTGCGATGCTGCGCATCACCTTTCCCTACATTCTGTTCATATCGCTGGTGGCGTTTGCCGCCGGAATTCTCAATACCTGGAACCGGTTCGCCCTCCCGGCGTTCACGCCGGTGCTGCTGAACGTGAGCTTCATCGTGGCGGCCGCGTTCTTCGCCCACCACTTCGACCCGCCGGTACTGGTACTGGCCTGGGCGGTGTTCGCCGGCGGCGTGCTGCAGCTCGCGCTGCAGCTGCCGGCCCTCGGCCGGCTCGGCATGCGACCGCGCTGGCGCTTCAATCCCCGCCATCCGGGCGTGAGCAGGATCCTCAAGCTCATGGGACCGGCCGTGTTTGGCGTCTCGATCAGCCAGATTTCGCTCCTGATCAACACCATCTTCGCCTCGTTTCTCGCCGCCGGCAGCGTGTCCTGGCTCTACTACGCCGACCGGCTGATGGAATTCCCGGCGGGCATGCTCGGCGTGGCGCTCGGCACCATCCTGCTTCCGAGCCTGTCGAAATACCACGCGGCGGCCGACAGCGACGAGTACGCCAGGCTGCTCGACTGGGGCCTGCGGGTGACGTTGCTGCTCGCGGTGCCCGCGGCCGTGGCACTGGGCGTGATTGCGCTGCCCCTGATCGCGACCCTGTTCCACTACGGGCGCTTCAGCGCCGAGGATGCCTGGATGACGCGCCAGGCGCTGGTCGCCTACAGCGCCGGCCTGGTGGGCATGATCCTGGTGAAGATCCTCGCGCCGGGCTTCTACGCGCGGCAGAACGTCGTGACGCCGGTCAAGATCGGGATCTTGACGCTCGTGGCGACGCAGGCGATGAACCTCGCCTTCATCGTCCCGCTCAGGCACGCCGGGCTCGCGCTCGCGATTGCGCTCGGCGCCTGCCTGAACGCGGGGCTGCTGTACCGCCACCTGCGGCGCCACGGCATCTACCGGCCGCAGCCGGGGTGGGGCGCGTTCGCGGCGAAAGTGCTGCTCGCCGCCGCGCTGATGGCGGCGGCGCTTCACTTCGCCGCCGGGACGTCGGACTGGTGGCTCGGCGCGGGATGGCGCAGCAAGGTGCCCGCGCTCGCCGGCCTCGTTCTCGGCGGCGCTGCGGTGTACGGCGCATGCCTGCTCGCGCTTGGATTCCGAGTGCGCGATTTTTCGCGCCGGGGCGCAGAGTGAGCGCCGACCTGAAGGCTTTTTCGGACTGCGTCGCCGGCGACGATTCCAAGATCGACCTTGCGCGCGCCTGCCTGCTGATCGCCGAGGACGCGTACCCGGACCTGGACGTCGAGCACTACCTGGGGGAGATCGAGCGCCTCGCGATGCGCCTGCGCGGCCGGCTGCCGCAATCCTGCGGCGCCGAGGACCGGGTCGTCGCTTTGAACCAGTTTCTGTTCGAGGACCTCGGCTACTGGGGCAACACCGACGAATACTACGATCCGCGCAACAGCTACCTGAACGACGTGATCGAACGCAAGACCGGCATCCCGATCACGCTCGCCATCCTCTACATGGAGATCGGGCGCCGCATCGGCCTGCCGCTCGAGGGCGTTTCGTTCCCGGGGCATTTCCTGGTCCGCCTCAGGCTGCGCGGCGGGATGCTCGTGCTCGACCCCTTCGGCGGCGGTGCGCCCCAATCGCAAGACGAGCTGCGCGAGCGCCTGCAGCGCGTCATTCCGGAAGGCGCGGCGGGCGGCGTTCCGGTCGCCGAGTTGCCGCTCGACCAGTTCCTGGAGCCTGCGACCAAGCGCCAGATTCTGGCGCGGGTGCTGCGCAATCTGAAAGGGATCTACCGCGAGTCCGACAAGCCCGAACGCCTGCTCGAAGTGCTGAACCGGAGCCTGGTGGTGACCCCGGAAGCGCACGCCGATCTGCGCGACCGCGGCCTGGTCTATCAGCGGCTCGAGGCATTCAGGGCCGCGCTCAAGGACCTCACGGAGTACCTGGAGCGCGAGCCCGAGGCGGAGGACTTCGAGGAGATCCGCGCCAGGGTCATGGAACTGAGCGCCACCTGCTCAAGGCTCAACTGAGGCCGGCTTGCGGTAGACTGACGGTCCGCAATAGGTGCCGGCCCGCATCTGCGCTTACAATTCGGCCACGGAGCCGGTCGTATTGTTCAATCACCCAGGAGGAGACACATGCAACGTCGTTCGTTTCTAAAGAAAGCGGCCGTAGGCCTTGCCGCCGGCAGCGTAGCCGCGCCGGCCATCGCGCAGTCGAACCCGAAGATCAGCTGGCGCCTCGCGGCGAGCTGGCCGAAGAGCCTCGACACCATTTTCGGTGGAGCCGACGAGATCGCCAGAACGGTGAGCGAGATGACGGACGGCAACTTCACCATCCGCACCTTCGCGGGCGGCGAAATCGTACCGGGGCTGCAAGTCCTGGACGCGGTTCAGAACGGCACCGTCGAGCTCGGCCACACCGCGCCCTACTACTACATCGGCAAGGACCTCGGCTTCGCCTTCGGCACCTGTGTACCGTTCGGCATGACCGACCGGCAGGCCAATGCGTGGTGGCACTTCGGCGGCGGCAAGGAAGTCATGGAGCCGTTGTTCAGCGAATACGGCGTCAAGGCAATTCTTTCGGGCAACACCGGCACGCAGATGGGCGGCTGGTTCCGCAAGCCGATCAAGTCGCTCAAGGACATGAAGGGCCTGCGGTTTCGCATCGGCGGTCTCGGCGGACAGGTCATCGCCAAGATCGGCGTGGTGCCGACCATGGTCGCCGGCGCGGACATCTACCCGTCGCTGGAGAAAGGCACGATCGACGGCTGCGAGTGGATCGGCCCGTACGACGACGAGAAGCTCGGCTTCCAGAAAGTTGCCAAGTACTACTACGCCCCGGGCTGGTGGGAAGGCGGGCCGAAGCTGATGACGCTCGTCAATCAGCAGAAGTGGCACGACCTGCCCAAGCACTACCAGGCCATCCTCGAGGCCGCCTGCCATGCCTCCAACGAGTGGATGATGGCGAAGTACGACCACGTGAACCCGGCCGCGCTGAAACGCCTGATTGCGGGCGGCACCCAGCTGCGCTACTTCCCGAAGTCGGTGATGGAAGCCTCCGAAAAGGGCGCTTACGAGCTGTACCACGAGAACATGAGCAAGAGCAAGCACTGGGCGCGCATCTATCCGCAGTGGCTCGCCTACCGCAACCAGGAGATCGAGTGGCACCGCTTCAACGACTCGACCTACACGAACTACCTGTTCTTCTCGAAGGTCAAGGCCAAGATCTGATTCGGAAGCCGGCCAAACAAAAAACCCCGCTGCGGCGGGGTTTTTCTTGGGCTAGTTCTGGCCCGGGTAGCTGGGCGGCGAGGGCGGGCCGCTTTCGTCGTCCTTCTCCTCGGCGGGTGGAGCTGCCCCGGCGTCGCCCT
The DNA here is from genome assembly GCA_963832685.1 of uncultured beta proteobacterium. GTDB lineage: Bacteria > Pseudomonadota > Gammaproteobacteria > Burkholderiales > SG8-39 > DAHVFK01. Next base: position 157,366 of record CAWHUZ010000014.1, on the reverse strand, counting down.
GCTGCCGCCCGCGCGCGTAGTCTGGCGCCGGCACCGAGATGTGGATCTTCGACGTATCCTCCGTAAGCTCCTGCAGGTTGCCGGTCACCAGCTGGGGGAAGGCGAGCACGATCGCGACCCCGATGACCTGGATGATCACGAACGGCACCGCGCCCCAGTAGATCTGCCCGGTGGTGATCGGCGCCGTGAGCTTGCCGGTGAGCTTGTCCACGTACTCCTTGGCCGGCGCCACGCTGCGCAGGTAGAACAGCGCGTAGCCGAACGGCGGGTGCATGAACGAGGTTTGCATGTTGATGCCGAGCAGGATGCCGAACCAGATGATGTTGATGCCCAGCTTCTCCGCCACCGGACCGAGCAGCGGCACGATGATGAATGCCAGCTCGAAGAAGTCGAGGAAGAACGCCAGGATGAAGGTGAAGATGTTGACCACGATGAGGAAGCCGATCTGGCCGCCCGGCAGGCTGGTCAGCATGTGCTCGATCCACAGGTCGCCGTTGACGCCGCGGAAGGTGAGCGTGAACACGGTGGAGCCGATCAGGATGAAGATCACGAACGAGGACAGCTTGGCGGTGGAGTTCATCGCCTGCTTGAGCAGGCTCCAGGTCAGGCGCCGGTTGATCAGTGCCAGCACCAGGGCCCCGGTCGCGCCCATGGCTCCGCCCTCGGTCGGGGTCGCGACCCCGAGGAAGATCGTGCCGAGCACCAGGAAGATGAGCGCCAGCGGCGGGATGAGGACGAGCAGCACCCTGACGAGCAGCTTCCAGCCGCGCAGGGTGCGCGACTCCGGCGGCAGCGCCGGCGCGCGCTTGGGGGCGAATATGGTGACCCCGACGATGTACAACGCGTACATGCTGGTCAGTAGCAGGCCCGGAAAGACGGCGCCCTCGTACATGTCGCCCACCGAGCGCCCGAGTTGGTCGGCGAGCACGATCAGCACCAGCGAGGGCGGGATGATCTGCGCCAGCGTGCCGGAGGCGGCGATGATGCCGGTCGCGAGCCGCCGGTCGTAGCCATAGCGCAGCATGATCGGGAGCGAGATCAGGCCCATCGAGATGACGGAAGCGGCCACCACGCCGGTGGTCGCGGCGAGCAGCGCTCCGACGAACACCACCGCGTAGGCCAGGCCGCCGCGTATCGGCCCGAACAGCTGGCCGATGGTGTCGAGCAGGTCCTCGGCCATGCCGCTGCGCTCGAGAACCAGCCCCATGAAGGTGAAGAACGGCACCGCCAGCAGCGTCTCGTTGTGCATGATGCCGAAGATGCGCTCCGGCAGCGCCTGGAACAGGGCAGGGGTCAGCAGGCCGAGTTGGATGCCCAGGTAGCCGAACGACAGGCCGATGGCGCCGAGCGAGAAGGTGACCGGGTAGCCGATCAGCAGGAAGACGGCCAGCGCCGCGAACATCAGCGGCCCGACGTGGCCGGTTATGTATTCGATCATTTCGTGCTTTCCCCGATTTCGTCCTGGACTATCTCAAGCGCCGCCTCGACGTGCTTTTCCAGAGGATCGGGAATCAGTCCCATCAGGAAGGCGACCCGCTTCACCAGCTCGGACAGACCCTGCAGCGAGAGCAGAAAGAATCCGACCGGCACCAGCAGCTTCACTGGCCAGCGCAACAGCCCGCCGGGATCGGCCGAGACCTCGTGCACCATGTAGGCTTCCTTGAACATCGCCCAGCCCAGAACCATGATGAATAACGTCATCGGCAGCATGAAAAATAGGGTGCCGAAAATGTCGATCCAGGTCTGCGTCCGGCGCGAGAAACGCTGCGCCACGACGTCGATGCGGATATGTTCGTTGTGCAGCAATGTGTAGCCCGAGCACAGCAGGAAGATCGCGGCGAACAGATACCACTGCGTTTCGAGCCAGCCGTTCGAGGTCTTGTGCAGCACGTAGCGCGACATCGCGTTGGCGGAGCTGACCAGCACCGCGGCGAGCACCAGCCAGTAAACCAGGCGCCCGATCCGCTCGTTGAGCCAGTCGATCGCGCGCGACAGCATGAGCAGCAGTTTCATGATCGCAATTCCTTAGCGGAACATGGAGCGGGTGCAGACCCCCTCGAGGCCTCTCCCGGCGGGAATTTGCGGGATTGTCTCCGATTGGCGGAAACCTGGCAAAGCTGGGATTCGAGTGGCCTACCGCTCGGGCGACGCGTCAGGGCCGCGCAAGGCCGAGCGGCGGCGTTGCGCGATGCGGTAAGCTGCGCGCCCATGAGGGAGGCTGGCCGGGCGCGCGGCGCAATCGCCGTGGTGCTGATCGTCGTCGCGGAGCTGCTCGGCGGATCGCTGTGGTTCAGCGCGAACGCCGCGGCGGCGGACTTGGCGCGCGCATGGGGGCTCGACCTGGCGCAGCTCGGCGTGCTCACCAGCGCGGTCCAGCTCGGGTTCATCGCCGGAACCCTGTTCTTCTCGCTTTCCGGCCTGGCCGACCGCTTCCCCGCGAGCGGCATCTTCGCCGTCTGCGCCGCGATCGGCGCCCTCTCCAACGCCGCGTTCGCCCTCGCCGCTCATGGAATCGCGGACGGCAGCCTGTACAGGTTCGCCACCGGCTTCGCGCTCGCGGGAATTTATCCGCTTGGCATGAAACTGGTCGTGAGCTGGGCCCCCGCGCGGGCGGGAGAGACGCTCGGTTGGCTGGTCGGCATGCTGACCCTGGGCACCGCGCTGCCGCACGCGATCCGCGCGGCTGGAGGCAACGCGCCCTGGCAGGCGGTCGTTCTCGCCGCCTCGGCTTGTGCGGTGGCCGCGGGCCTGATGGTTCTCGTGCTCGGCGACGGCCCGCACTACAAGCGCAGCGGCGCGGCTTCCCGCCCCGGCTGGGGCGGGGTACTGCGCGCGTTCCGGGTGCCCGCGTTCCGAGCTTCGGCGCTGGGCTATTTCGGCCACATGTGGGAGCTCTACGCGCTGTGGACGATCACGCCGGCGCTCGCCGCCGCGGCGCTCGCGCGCGCGGGATCGGCCGGCGCGGCGTCGGTTTCCGCATGGTCGTTCGCGATCATCGCCGTCGGAGCCGTCGGCTGCGTGCTCGGCGGCGCGCTCAGCCGAAGAGTCGGCAGCGCGCGCGTCGCCGCGGCCGCGCTCGCCGTGTCGGGGACCATGTGCCTGGTCTATCCGCTGACCGGCGGCGTCCCCGCCGGGATCGCGCTCGCGCTGCTGCTGGTGTGGGGCGTCGCGGTCGTCGCGGACTCGCCGCAGTTCTCGGCCCTGTCGGCGCGCGCCTGTCCACCGGAGCTCCTCGGCAGCGCGCTCGCGCTGCAGAACGCAATCGGCTTTCTGATCACCGTATTCTCGATCAGCCTCACGACCGCGCTGCTGCCCGCGCTGGGTGAGCGCGTGCTGTGGTTGCTGCTGCCGGGACCCCTGCTCGGTTTGCTCGGGTTCGCTCCGCTCGTTCGCTGCGCTGCGGAAAAGCCGCTATAATTCATCATTTTAAGCGCGCCAGATGGTCGTCACGCACGGCTCCGTATTGCCCGTCCGAGGCGCGCACGCGCTCACCATCGGCAATTTCGACGGCGTTCACCTCGGCCACCAGGCGATGCTCGAGCGCGTCGTGGCCGAGGCGCGCGCGCGCGGCGTGACCTCCTGCGCGCTGACGTTCGAGCCTCATCCGCGCGAGTTCTTCGCGCCGGATGCCGCGCCCGCGCGCCTGAGCCGGCTGCGCGAAAAGCTCGAGCTGATCGCGGCCACCGGCATCGAGCACGTGCACGTCGCGCGCTTCGACGCGCGCTTCGCGTCGCTCACTCCGGAACGCTTCGTCGAGCAGGTTCTGGTGCGCGGCCTGCGGGCGGCCTGGCTGCTGGTTGGAAAGGACTTTCGCTACGGCGCGCGCCGGGCGGGCGACTTCGCGTCGCTCGAGCGCGCGGCGGACCGGCACGGCTTCGTGCTTGAGGCGATGCCGGAGGTCAAGCTCGGCGGCGAGCGGATCTCGAGCTCGGCGGTGCGCGAAGCGCTGCTGGCAGCGGATTTCCCGCGCGCCGAGAGACTCCTCGGTCGCCCCTACATGCTGTCGGGACGCGTCGCGCACGGGGCGAAGCTCGGTCGCAAGCTGGGCTTTGCCACCGCGAACCTGAAGCTACCCAGGCGCGCGCCGCTGGCCGGGATCTACGTCGTCGAAGCCTGCGGCGCGGATGCAAGCGACGGCGGGCGCTGGCTGCCGGGCGTCGCCAGCGTGGGACGTCGCCCGACGGTGAACGAGGTGGCGGTGCCGCTGCTCGAAGTGCATTTGTTCGATTTCGCCGAGGAGCTGTACGGCCGGCACCTGCGGGTCAGGTTCATCGAGAGGCTGCGCGACGAGGCGAAGTACCCGGATCTCGAGTCGCTGCGAGCCGCGATCGAGCGCGACGTGGCGCAAGCAAAGGAGTTTTTCGCCAAGCATGGCTGACTACAAGAAAACGTTGAATTTGCCCGACACGCCATTTCCGATGCGCGGCGACCTCGCCAAGCGCGAGCCGGGCTGGGTGCGCGACTGGCAACAGCGCGGCCTCTACAAGCGCCTGCGCAGCGTCGCCAAGGGCCGCCCGCGCTTCGTGCTGCACGACGGCCCGCCGTACGCCAACGGCGACATCCACATTGGCCACGCGGTCAACAAGATCCTGAAGGACGTGATCGTGAAGTCGCGCATGCTGGCGGGCTTCGACGCGCCCTACGTGCCGGGCTGGGACTGCCACGGCATGCCAATCGAGGTGCAGATCGAGAAGAAGTACGGCAAGCACCTCTCGACCGAGGAAACGCAACGCCTGTGCCGCGCCTACGCCGCGGAGCAGATCGAGCGCCAGAAGGTCGACTTCCAGCGCCTCGGCGTGCTGGGCGACTGGGACAACCCCTACCTGACGATGGCGCCCCGCAACGAGGCGGACGAGATCCGCGCGCTGGGCGTTGTCCTGGGCAAGGGCTACGTGTACCGGGGCCTCAAGCCGGTGAACTGGTGCTTCGACTGCGGCTCGGCGCTGGCCGAAGCCGAGGTCGAATACGAAGACCGCAAGGACATGGCGATCGACGTCGGCTTCCCGTTCGCCGAGCCGGACAAGGTCGCCAGGGCATTCGGCCTGCCCAAGCTGCCGGACAAGCCCGGATTCGCGGTGATCTGGACCACCACGCCGTGGACCATCCCGGCCAACCAGGCGCTCAACGTGCACCCCGAGTTCACCTACCACCTGGTCGACACCGAACGCGGCATGCTGATCCTCGCCGCGGATCTGCAGCAGGCATGCCTCGCGCGCTACAAGCTTTCGGGCAGCACGCTCGGCGCCTGCAAGGGTTTGGCGCTCGAGGGCATCGCGTTCCGCCACCCGTTCTACGACCGCCTGGCGCCGGTCTACCTGGGCGACTACGTCACGCTCGACAGCGGGACCGGGATCGTGCATTCGGCGCCGGCCTATGGCGTCGAGGACTTCGAGTCCTGCCGGCGCTACGGCATGAAGGACGAGCAGATCCTCACGCCGGTGCAAGGCGACGGCCACTTCGCGAAATCGCTGCCGCTGTTCGGCGGGCAGATGATCTGGGACGCGAACCTGGAGATCGTGGCCGAGATCGAGCGGCGCGGCGCGCTGTTCGACAAGGCGCCCTACGTGCACAGCTACATGCACTGCTGGCGCCACAAGACGCCGGTGATCCTGCGCGCCACGGTGCAGTGGTTCGCTGGCATGGACGCGACCCCCGGCTACGGCGGCGTCAAGCCGGCGGAGACGCTGCGCACGACCGCGCTGCGCGGAATCGAGGCGACGCGCTTCTTTCCCGCCTGGGGCCAGGCGCGGCTGCACGGGATGATCGCCAACCGGCCGGACTGGACGCTGTCGCGCCAGCGCCAGTGGGGCGTTCCGATGCCGTTCTTCATCCACAAGGAGACCGGCGATCTGCACCCCGACACGCTGGAGCTGCTCGAGGCGGTCGCCATGCGCGTGGAGGAAGGCGGCATCGAGGCCTGGCAAAGGCTCGACCCGCGCGAGCTGCTGGGCGACGACGCCCAGCGCTACGACAAGATCAAGGACACGCTCGACGTCTGGTTCGACTCGGGCTCGACCCATTTCACCGTGCTGCGCGGCTCGCACAAGGACCAGACCGCTTTCCCGGCCGACCTTTATCTCGAAGGATCCGACCAGCACCGCGGCTGGTTCCATTCCTCGCTGCTCGTGTCGTGCATGATGAACGGGGTGCCGCCCTACAAGGCGCTGCTGACCCACGGCTTCACGGTCGACGGCGAAGGCCGCAAGATGTCGAAGTCGAAGGGCAACGCGGTCTCGCCGCAGCAGGTGTCCGGGACGCTCGGCGCCGAGGTGCTGCGGCTGTGGGTCGCGGCCACCGACTACAGCGGCGAGCTCGCGATCTCGAACGAGATCCTCAAGCGCGTGGTCGAGGCCTATCGCCGCATCCGCAACACGCTGCGCTTCCTGCTCGCGAACACCTCGGACTTCGACCACGAGCGCCACGCGGTCCCGGTGGCGCAGATGGTGGAGATCGATCGCTACGCCCTGGCCCTGACGCACAAGCTGCAGCAGGACATCGTGGCGGACTACGACCGCTACCAGTTCCACCTCGTGGTGCAGAAGCTGCAGATGTTCTGTTCCGAGGACCTGGGGGCTTTCTACCTCGACATCCTCAAGGACCGGCTCTATACCTGCGGCGCGGACTCGCGCGCCAGGCGTTCGGCCCAGACCGCGCTGTGGCACGTCACGCACGCGCTGCTTCGTCTCATGGCGCCCGCGCTGAGCTTCACCGCCGAGGAGGCATGGCAGATCTTCCGCGGCGAGAAGGACAGGAGCATCTTCGAGCAGACCTGGCACGTCCTCCCGGATCACGGCCTGTCCCGATCGACGATCGACAGCTGGGGGAACGTGCGCCGGTTCAGGGAGATCGTGATGCGCAAGCTGGAGGAGAAGCGGGCGCAAAAGCAGATCGGCTCCTCGCTCGCCGCTGAGCTCGACATCCGGGCGTCGGGACCGCTCTACGATGACCTGGCGAGGCTGGGGGACGATCTGCGTTTCGTACTGATCACTTCTCGCGCGTCGCTGCGGCGCGCGGACGGCGCGCCGGACGAGGCCGACGTCACGCCGAGCGCGCACGCCAAGTGCGAGCGCTGCTGGCACTACCGCGCCGACGCCGGAGGCAACGCCGCCCATCCGGGGCTGTGCGGCCGCTGCATCGAGAACCTCTTCGGCGGGGGCGAGGCGCGGCGCTATGCCTAGGCGGTAGCGCCTGGTTCGCGCTCGCGGCGGCGATCGTCGCGGCGGACCAGCTGAGCAAGGCGGCCGTCCTGGCGGCGTTCGCGCCCGGCGAGCGCCTGGCGCTCACCGGCTTCTTCAATCTCGTGCTCGCGTTCAACAAGGGCGCGGCGTTCAGCTTCCTCGCCGGCGCGCCGGGCTGGCAGACCCCGCTGTTCGTCTCGGTTGCCGTGGTGGCGATCATGGTCGTTTCCGTGCTTCTGCTGCGATCGAGCGCCGGCGGGCTGGTATGCGCCGCGCTCGCGCTGATCCTCGGCGGCGCGCTCGGCAACCTCATCGACCGGCTGCGCTTCGGCCAGGTGGTCGATTTCCTGGACTTTTACGTCTACGGCTGGCACTGGCCGGCGTTCAACGTGGCGGATTCGGCGATCACGATCGGCGCGGGCCTGCTGATCTTCCAGAGCCTGCTGCAGCGAGGGGCGGACGGTGAGCGCGGCAGCTGAAGACGGAGTGATGACCCTGCACTATCGCCTGCGGCTGGACGACGGCACCGAGGTGCTGTCGACCTTCGGCGGCAACCCGGCGACGCTCGCTCTGGGCCGCGGCGAGCTCGCGGCGGGCCTCGAGCAGTGCCTGGCGCAGGCCGCGCCGGGAGGCAGCTACGTGTTCCAGCTCGAGCCCTCGCAGGCCTTCGGCGAGCGGCGCGAAGACCTGGTGCAGTCTCTGCCGCGCGACTCCTTCGCGCGCGATATGGCGCTGGAAGAGGGCGCCCTGATCGAGTTCGCCGCGCCCGACGGCACGCGGCACGCCGGGCGCGTGCGCGAGCTGCATGCCCACGACGTGATCATGGACTTCAACCATCCGCTCGCCGGCAGGCGCGTGAGCTTCGAAGTCCAGGTTCTCGCCGTCGCCCGATGATGGCAACATAGCCTGATGGGGCAAGAACTCCCGCACCCGGTCGTCCTGCTCGCGAACCCGCGCGGTTTTTGCGCCGGAGTCGAACGCGCGATCGAGATCGTCGAGCGCGCGCTGGCGCAGTTCGGCGCGCCGATCTACGTCCGGCACGAGATCGTGCACAACAGGTTCGTGGTCGACGGCCTGCGCGCCAAGGGCGCGGTGTTCGTCGACGAGCTGCTGGAGGTGCCCGCGGGAAGCACCGTCATCTTCAGCGCGCACGGCGTGGCGAAAGCGGTGCGCGAGGAAGCCGAGGCGCGCGGCCTCAAGGTGTTCGACGCCACCTGCCCGCTGGTGACCAAGGTGCACGTCGAGGTCGCGACGATGCTGAAGGCCGGGCTCGAGATCGTGATGATCGGTCACCGCGGCCATCCGGAGGCCGAGGGCACCATGGGGCAGGCCGATTCGCACATCCACCTCGTGGAAACGGTCGCCGATGTCGCCGGCCTGCGGATCGAGGATCCGGCGAAGGTCGCCTACGTCACCCAGACCACACTGTCGGTGGACGACGCCGCGCGGGTCGTCGCCGCGCTGCGGGCAAGGTATCCGAAGATACGCGGGCCGAAGAAGAACGACATCTGCTACGCGACGCAGAACCGCCAGGACGCAGTGAAACTGATGGCGCCGCGCTGCGACGTGGTGATCGTGGTCGGATCGCCCAACAGCTCGAACTCGAATCGCCTGCGCGAGGTGGCGCGCAACATCGGCACCGAGGCCTACATGATCGATCGCGCCGCGGACCTTCGCCCGGAATGGATCGCCGGCAAGCGCCGCATCGGCGTCACCGCCGGCGCGTCGGCGCCCGAGGTGCTCGTGAACGACGTGCTGCAGCGGCTCAAGTCGCTCGGCGCGGCCCGCGTTTCGCAGCTCGAGGGCATCAGCGAGCGCGTGGTGTTCACGCTGCCGCGCGAGCTGGCGGCGAAAAGCTAGTCTCTTCCGCGCTCAGCGCAGGCCGCCGGGCGGCGCCGGCGGCGGGCTTTCGTAGTTGACCTCGATCGTCATTTGCGTTTTCACCGGGTGCTCGTCTTTCATCCCCGGCGCGAAGCGGGCGGCGCGGAACGCGCTCTCGGCGGAGCGCTCGAAGACGCCAGGCGGCTGCGCGCGCAGCGTTTCGACCCGATCTACGCCGCCCTTCTCGTTGATGTAGAGGCGGATCACCACCTTGCCCGAGAGGCCGCGCCGCGCGGCCTGCGCGGGGTATTCGGGATGCACGCGCACCTTGATCCCGGGGTGCACGTCGAGCTCGCTCGTCTGATAGTAGCGCGGCGAAGCGGGCGGCGAGGAAAGATCCGCCGCCGCCGCGTTCACGCACAGCGCCGCCGCGATCGACCCCGCAAGCCGCGCCGCGAGGGCGCGCAAGCTTGCGGGGCTGGAGGGCATCGCGCTTCGGGCCCGCGTCAGCGCGTCAGCTCGCGCCAGGACACGCGCCTGCCGGTGACCGTCAGGGGCGCGATCGGGTTCGGCAGGGTCGGGTGCGTGTTGTCGGCCAGCGTTTCCGAGGTGTGGAGCCCGCCGTCCGCCGTCTTGATCACGTTGAAGCCCACGATCAGCGACGCCGACACCTTGGTGCTCGCCATGTTCGCGGTCGCGCCGACGACGTAGCTGCCCGACCTGGCGTCCAGGTAGTTCGTGTAGCCGTAGCCGCCCGCCACGCAGCTGTCGTCCGAGGGGACGTTGGACGCGATGGTGAGCGTGCCGAGCTGCAGCGTCGGGGCGACGTTCACGCGCTCGCCCGGATCCGGCAAGTCGATGAACCAGCCTTTGTTGGTGTTGAAGTCGACCGCGTTGCTGGTCGCGGTGCGCGTTGCGCTGTCGACGGTGCTCAGGCTCTGCTGCACGAACCCGCTGCCCCCGCTGCGAACCGAGAGCGTCGTGCTCGTCAGATCGTCGCGGATGGCATAGATGCTCTGCACCTGCGTGTCGGTCGTGTCGGTGGTGCCGAGATACTTGCCGGTGCCGACGTAGATCACCGCGAACCCCTGCACTTCGCCGAGCTCGGGCTTGACCGTGATCGGCTGCGCCGTGCCGCCAGGGTCGGTAAGCGTCGTCAGCCTGAACGCGGTCATGTAGCCGGTCGCACCCGGGTCGAGCTGGATGCGCCACAGGTTGCCCTTGAGGTCTCCGGCGTAGACGCGCAGCGCCGTATTGTTGAAGTCGGCGTTGTCGACCCAGGAATTGATCTTGCCAAGCCCGCTCGGATCGATGGTGCCGATGGTGCAAGGCGACGTGGAGCTGGTGCCGTTGCAGCCGACGCCCGTGTCGACCCGGTTGAGGATCGCGCCGGTCTCCGCGTCCAGAATGTACAGGTGTCCCTGTCCGTCTCCCGGCGAGATGTTGTTGTAGCCGGAGCTCACGATCACGACCCACTTGCCGTCAGACTTGCGCTTGACGATTTGCGGGTTGCCGTAGGTCAGGCCGAGGTTGCAGTCCGCGAAGTAGGTGCCGCTGTTGGCCTGGGCCGCGGTGAGGCAGGTGGTGCCGGAGCCGCCCTTGAATTCCCACAGCGCCTTCGGGTTGTCCGGGTCGCTGATGTCGAGCGCGTAGTAGCCGCGGCCGCCCGAGTTCAGCCCTGCGACCAGGATCGAGTGCCAGCTCGACTGCGCCGCGCACGGCGTCGAGGTGGTATGCCCGAAGCACACGTCCCCGATTACCGGCGTGCCGTCCACGAAATAGCGGTGGCTGTACGGCGAGTTGGCGAGCTGCTTCAGCTGGGGCAGGGCCAAGCCGGGGATGTAGGCCCAGCGCTCCGCGCCTTCGCCGGACACCGGATTGGGGTTCAGCGTGCCGGTGAACGAGTCGTCGCTCTGGATCGCGGTGGAGATCCCCGCCGTCTGGTAGTAGGGGTTGTTGTCCGGGTCGGTCTCGAAGGCGTGCAGCATGCCGTCGTTCGACGCGACGAATACGGTGCCCTTGCGGGTGCCGCTCGTGCCGTCGGTGGTCTGCCGGTATTCCTGGTAGAACGGATCCGTCCCCGCGTAGGTCGTGCCGATGTTGTAGCTGAAGGGCGAGGCCTTCAGGTAGGCGGGCTGCGCGTTGACGATGTCGCCCAGCAGGTCGGTGCGCCTGCGGAACAGGTCCGCCGGCCCGCTGCCGGTGGTCGCCTCGTTGGCGGTGTCGCCGCGCAGGTAGTCGACCAGCTTCTGGGCCGAAGCGGAGACGTCCCTGCCGCTGCCGTCGGTCGGCCAGCCGATCGCCTGCGGCAGCGTCAGCGGATCGAAGTAGGCCATATCCGCCGCCGACAGCTCGGCATCGCCGGTGCAGGCCGGGTAAAGGCCGCTTGCCGCGGCGCCCGGCCAGCAGAAGAATTTCAGCTTGTTGCCGTTGCCGGTGCCCGGAGGCGTGGTGTCGGTCGAATCGTAGGTGTAGATCCTCCGGTCAGCGGCGGTGCGCTGGTCGAGCAGCGCCTTCGCCGACCACAGCTCGTGCGTCGACGTGTCGGCGGTGGTCAGGTCGATCGTGTACGCCTTCACGTCGCCGGTCCACTCGACCGTCTTGTACTCGGCCGCGAAGGAGAAGTTGTCGCCTGCCACCGGCACCGGCGTCGAGGCGGCCGCCGAGGCGCCCGCGCCGACCCGCGTCTGGACCGCGTTCAGCGTCTCGGTGATCCCGTTGGCGAGCTCGACCGGGTCCTTGGCGCTGAAGAACTTGCCGCGCCCGTTCACCGCCGCGTGCCACAGGTCGTCCAGCGCCGTCTCGCTGTCCGCCGCCGGCACCGGCCAGTTCGCGCCTGTGCCGCCTTGCTTGATGTTGTAGAAGTCGCCCGAATTGACCGAGTCGTAGTTCGGGATGTAGTTCAGTTGGCCCGCGAGGCCCAGGCCGACCGTAAAGGTACTCATGTGCTGGTGCGGCGCGTTGTCGTTTCCCACCGGCGGAACGTGGTCGTCGAGGTCGGTGCGCAGGTCGGTCTTGTAGTAGTACATGGCGACGTCGGCCAGCGTGTTGCTCGCGACGGGCGTGCCGCCGTCGTAGGCGCCGACCGCGCGGGTCGAGTAGCCGGAGTTGACGTTGTCCTGGTTGCCGATCGAGCTGCCGTTCAGGTCGTCGCCCGAGTTTCCGTTCCAGTAGCCGTCGGTCATCGCCAGAGTGAAATTGGGCTGGCAGGAAAACTCGATCGGGCTCCCGTCCATGCCGTCGTTGATGCCATTGGTGACGCCGGCGAAATAGCGGCCGACGCGCGAAAGCGCCTCGCGCAGCGGCGTGCCGCCGTTGCTGGTGGTGCTGTAGAGGTGGTCGTACCACTGGTTCTTCTGATTGCCCGCGCCCGCGGCGAAATCGTCGACCTTGAGGTAGCGGTTCGACTGCACCGGGTCGCCGGGGTTGATGGTGATGAAGCCCACCCGGTAGTTTGCGGTAATGGTCAGGAACGCCCGCCCGATCGCCGTCTTCGCCATCGTGTCGCGCTCGCGGTAGTAGGCGTACCAGTTGGCGAAGTTGGTCATCTCCTCGGCGTAGGTGCAGGTCGCGCCGGCGCAGTCGGTGCGCGCCGGGTACTTGGTGTAGGTCTGCCCCGAGACGATGTTGGTGCGCACGAAATTGCCCACCTGCGCGCGTCCGTAGCTGGCGTCGACGCCGCCGGAAAAGTCGACCGAGGTCGTCTCGATGTCGCCCGAGGCGGCGCCGCCGTGGAAGGTCCATCCGTATGGGCTGTTGGGGCTGTTGCTGACGGTAACGCCGCTGTCGGTTTCGCTCAGCGACACGCCGTTCAGCGCGCCCCCGGCCGAGACAGGCCCGTAGATCGTCAGGCGGCTGCCGCCGTTCGCGGTGCTCGCCGTGAAACCGTGGCTTCCGGTGCCGCTGTTGATCGCGTCCCTGACCGCGTTGCCCATCCAGTTGTTGCGCGCGGTGCCGCCGCTTGGGCAGCCGGAAGACGTGTTGCACGTCACTGTCGAGGAGAGCAGGCTCACGGCCTGGACGGTGATCGAGTTGAACCGGTCGCCGTTGCTCACGCTCGAGATGTCGAAGGTGATGCTCGCCGAGGACACGGGGGTGCCCGGCGAGACGACCGTCACGGTATAGCCGTTGTAGAGCGCGCCGGAGGCTGGCGCGGTGATGGTGACCACGTTGGAGCTTACGGCGGGGGTGCAACCCGAGCCGGCGCAGGCCGTATAGCCGCTGCCGCCGGCGCTTATGCTGGCGGCGATGATGGCGGCGGTCGCGTTGACGTTGATCGGTCCGGTGGCAAGTACGGGCGCGGTGATGAGGTTGGTGGTCGTGGTGCCGTCGAACACGTTGATCGCGCTGATCGAGCCGGAGTAGCTGTCTCCCTGCGGGTTGCGCACCGTGATCCTGCCGGTGGCAGTGGCCGGCGTAGTGGAGGCGCCGCCCGAGAGCACGATGCCGGTGAACTTGGGCCGCGTGTAGCTGCCCTGGTACTTCGCCTTGCAATTGGTGAGCGTGGTGCTGTCGCAATAGCGCACGGGCGCCGGAACCGTGTAGAGCCCGGTCGGCGCGGTCGCGGCGGTGCAGGTGATGAGCGTCGCGTCGGTGCAGTACTCGGTCGGCAGCAGGCGGTAGTAGTAAGGGGCGCCCGTCTTGAACTTGACGGCGCCGCCGGTGGTCACGCCGTAGCCGTAGGTCAGGTCCGGGTAGGTATAGGCGCTGTTGGTCTTGCAGTGCGTGGTGTCGGTCGCCGTGGCCGATTTCGAGTCGCACCAGACATGGTCCGGGTAGCCGGTCGCCAGGTTCGAGTTGAAAACGACCGAGCCGCCGTTCTGCGAGTTCATGCCGTAGGTGTCCTTGCGGAAGTCGTTCATGCCGGTCGCGCTGACGCCGTCGGTCGGCACCGAGGTCCAGTTCGAGGTACTGGCCGCGTCCATCGACGTCTTCGTGGTGCCGTCGTAGTTCACCGCCGGGTAATAGCGCACCTCGGGGTTGTAGTACTGGGTGTTGACGTCGGGCGACATCAGCGGCGGATCGCCCGCCTCGCAGTTGTCGAGGTCGGTGCCGATCGACGAGCTGCTGCCGTCGTTGAGCGAGTCGAGGCACAGGCGGTTGCTGTCGGTGAACCTGTTGCGCCCGAGGTAGTCGGGCGTGTACTGCTGCACCATCGATCCGGAGTCGTCCAGAAGCAGCATGATGTTGGGCGGCACGTTGGCCGCGGGCGTCGCCAGCGGCTCGGTCGAGATGTCGGTCGGCCCGGCGTAGAGCGCGCCCGGCAGCAGCAGCGCCGCGCCCAGGGCGATCATTGCGGTCTTGAGGATCCGGTCTCTTGCCTTGCTCATGGCTGCATCTCCAATTCGGCCGGTGGCTCTAGTACACCACTGCCTGAACGTAGCTAACGGTATTGCGCGGCCCGGTCACCTTGACCGTGACGCGGTAAAAAGCGGAAGTCTGCGCGGTGAACGCGAGCGAACCGACCTGGGCGGCGCCCTTGCTCGAGGGCGCGGAGCTGGTCGCGATCGTCGAGCTGACGCAGGGCCCGCCGATCGAGGACGCGGGGCCCGAGCCGTTGCACAGGCGCTGGATGACGTAGCTCACCTGGTTGCCCGCGGCGTCCGTCCCGGCGTCGACCGCGGTGCTCCAGTCGAAGTCGGGCTTGGCCGGATCGTCGCCGATCAGGTCGACGTTGGTCTGCCAGGTCGCCCAGTAGCCCGTGCCGTCGGTGACGGCGGGCTGGTCGTTGTCGAGCGACACGCCGCTGTTGTTGATCAGCCAGGTGCGCGCGCGCTCGACGCCCAGGTCACCCGCCATGGTCGCCCCCTGCTTGAAGGCCAGGTTGCTGGCGATCAGCGTGCCGGTGTCGACGCCGCGCATCAGCGCCAGGCCGGCGAGCGACATCGCTACCAGGACGATGAGCGCGATGAACAGCACCGCACCCCGCTGGATGCGGCGCACGGAAGAGATCGGGATTCTCACGCCGCCCTCCAGAGCATGTTGCGCAGCGGGACGATGGTCTCGAACACCCGGTAGCGGTAGCAGCTCGGCAGTCCTTCCGGGAGCGCGAAGGGCGAGGGCAGGGTCGTGGGCGACGCGCTTCCCTGCCAGGTCGGCAGCGCGGTGGTCGCCGTGCACACGCCCCCGGTCGGCTTTTCGTAGTTGCCGATGCGTGCGAGCACGGCAAGGCGCAGCGCGAGCACCTGCGACCAGTTCGCGGGCGCGGCGCTGGAGAAGTTGTCGACCACACCGTCGTTCGCGACGTAGCTGGCGGCCGAGACGGTGCCGTTGTTCGCGCCGTCGTCCATCCCGTACTGGGCGCGCAGGTCGACGATGCCGCTGACCAGGTCTATGCCGGTGAGCGGCATCGTGCCAGCCGCGTACTGCACCGGGTCGAACATGTTGAGCGTGTTGTTGACGATGCGGTAGATGCGCGTGGTGAAGCTGGTGCCGAGATCGAAGATCAGGTCGTCCTTGGCGAAGGTCGGGAAGGTTCCGCCTCCCGAGGGGTTGTAGGGCGCGTTCACGACCGCGTCGTGCGGCAGCGACGAATCGGCGGAGACGGCATAGTCCGAAATCTGCTCGATGGTGCAGTGCGCGGGCACGCTCTGGTTCACCATCAGTATCAGGTCGTAACGGTTGTAGCCCCCGATGCCGTCGGTCTTCGGCGATTCTCCCTGGGTCGCCATCGTGCTCGTCAGGCTTCCCGGAACGGTGCGGTCGGACCCGTTGCCGTACATCACGGTGATCTCGTCCGGCGAGCCGGCGGTGAGCTTGATCGCCGCCGGGGCGAGCGACAGGTCGGGCAACGTCCCGCCCATGCTGGTCGAATAGAGGCCGTTGTAATACCAGTTCAGGGTCCCGCAGGCGAGCGCGCGCGAGTCGTTCAGCGCGTAGCCGGCCATGCGCAGGTCGCGCTCGAGCGTGAACAGCGCGATCGTGCCGTTGGTCTGCGCCCCGCCCTCGCCGAGGGTGGAGCGATTGAAGTTGTCGCTGGTGAGGTAGGCCTGGGTGATGATCAGGATGCCGATCAAGCCGATCGCGACCGCGACCAGCACCTCGACCAGGCTCATGCCTCGCTGCTTGGATCTCATGACGCGTCTCATCCGGGATAGTTGATCTGTGCCACCACGATGTACCTGCTGACGGTCGGATCGCCCGGACGCTTCCATCGGACGGTCACGGTCGCCTGGGTGCCGCCGGCGATCGCGATGATCGGTGCGGTGGTCGTCGGATCGGCCGGGTCCTGTGGCAGCGTGCTGGTCACCCGGCCGAGCCAGGCGGTCTTGCGCGCGTTGCCGGCGCCGGCGTCGTCGTAAGTCGCGATATTGCCGCTGTCCACCCACATCGTGGCGACGATCTGGTTGGCGAGGTAGGCCGCCTCCGAGCGGTACTTCGAGTCTATGGTGTTGCGCATGCCGACCGCCTGCATGCCGAGCATGGCCAGGATGCCGATCGAGAAGATCAGGATCCCGATCAGCGCCTCGAGCAGCATGATGCCCTGCTGCCTTGATTTTGGGTTCGTTCTCATGGCGACGGTTCCTTTCTCACGAGCACTTGCGCGGGTCGGTCGCGTCGCTGACCTTCGGGTCGCACATCCGCGCCTCACCGCCCGTGGTTACTATGATATGCATGCAGCGCATCGTGCCGTTGGTCGGGTCCGCGTCCACGCAGGTGCCCGACGTGTTGCTGATGTCGACCTCGAGGAAGCTCGCGCCCTGAACGCGCCCCAGGCCGTTGAACACGACCGTCGGGCCGCCGGACGGCACATTTGCCCTCGCGTTGCCCGTGCCTTCGGTGGCCGAGCGCGACTGGATGATCTGCGGCGCCACGGTCTCGGAGGGTGCGACGTCGCAGGCGCCGGCGGGGTCGGCCTGGCTCACGACCCAGGCGAGCGACGTCGTGCTGGGCACGCACGCCGCCGTCAGGTCGGTCACGAACTCGAACTGCACCGGCGCGTTGCGCCGGATCGCCTCGTTGCGCGCGAGTTGCAGGCCGTCGAGCACGGAGCTCGCCGCGTTCCTGATCTGCGAGTTCTGCAGGAAGATGCCGAACGAGGGCACCGCCACGAACAGAACCAGGGCAACGATGGCGAGCCCGACCATCAGCTCGATCAGCGTCACGCCGCGCTCGGGGATTCGAATCAGCACGACTCGCCCTTCTTCGTGACCCAGCAGGTGGTCGAATTGTTCCAGCCGGTCGCCGGCGAGGTGAAGGTCGATTGCCTGACGTTGGATTCGTTGATCGTGTACGTGAATCCGGTCATGCTTCCGGCCCCGGTCGCGGTGATCGTATAGGTCTGGTCTCCGACCGCGTTCGCGTTGGCGGAAACGCAGGTGATCGTGAAGTACTTGGCATTGGCGCCGCTCGGCATGGCCGCGCCGCAGGCGCCGCCGGTGCCGTACATCCGGTTGTCGGCGTAGTATTTCTCGAGCTGAAGACGCGCGCCCGAGAGGTTCGAGACCGCCTCGGATATCTTGCCGCGCTGGATATACTGTATGTAGGAGGGTACCGCGATCGCCGCCAGGATCGCGACGACCACGATGGTGATCATGAGCTCGATCAGGGTGAAGCCGGATGCCTTGCGCATGGAAATCCCCTTTGTCCGTGAATGCATCCTAGGAGCTTGCCGGGCGGGCAGCAAAAACGGGCGACCAGCGGCCGGAATGGCGACCCGAACGGCGCCGGAGGCCCGCGCGAGAGGAAATCCTCCACATTCGGACCGTCCCGGGCGATCGGCGTATAATCCGCCGCTCGCGCGCCGGGACGATGGCGGCGCGCGGGGCTGGTGTAGCTCAGTTGGTAGAGCAACTGATTCGTAATCAGTAGGTCCGCCGTTCGAGTCGGCGCACCAGCACCAAGGTCCCGTCGGCCACAGACCTCGACTTCACGCGATGTCGGCCCGCATTCTGGTAGTGGATGACGACCCGGACATCCTCGCGCTGCTGCGGCTGCACCTTGCCTCGGCGGGCTACGAGGTGCGCACGGCTGCGGACGGGATCAAGGCCGGGTACATGGTGCTCGCCGAGCCGCCCGACCTCATCATCACCGACGTGAGCATGCCCGACATGGACGGCTTCCAGCTCGTGTCGGCGCTCCGGGCGGACACCACCCTGCCTTACATTCCGGTGATCTTCCTCACCTCGGACGAGGACGACGCCGACGCCGGCCGGGACGTGGGAGCGGCGGACTACCTCACCAAGCCGGTGCGCGCGGACCGCCTGCTTTCGGTCGTCGCCGAGCAGCTCGCCCGCGGCGCCCCTGCGAGCCGCTGAACCGGCGCGGGCGCGCGCCTAGCCGCAGTCGCGCAGCTCGCTTCCTTCGATGGTCTGCGAGACGTCGCGCAGCCTCGCGCGCAACGCGGCGTCGACGTCGCGCACCCGCAGCCAGATCTTCGGCACCTGCGTCACGCGCGCCCCGACCTGCGCGCTTCTCGCGCCCTTGAGCTTCAGCGCCGCGAGGTGCGCCTGCGCCGCCGCCTCGCTGCGGAATACGCCGAGCGAGATCGACCAGCGGTAGTTGCCCTCGTCCTGCACGACGAAGAAATCGTCGATGCCGAGCGCCTTGAGCTCCGCGCCTTTGCGCTGCGCGCCCTGGCGGTCCGCCTGCGGCGGGATGAATACCCACCAGTTGGCGGTTTCCTCGACGTGCTGCTCGCTCAGCCGCGCTCCCAGCGCGAGCGGTAGCAGGAGCCTGCGCGCGCCGGGCGCGTCGAACAGCGTGAAGCTGCCCCATTCGACGCAGGCGGCGGAGGCGGTCGCGCGGGCCGCGGCCGGGGCGGCGCCCGCTGCGCCGGGCGCCGACGGCGGCGGCACGAGCGGCAGCTTCTGCGGATCGATCTGGCGCGCCAGCGGCAGCGGATCGGATCCCGCGTCGGGCTGCGCGAGATAGTGCGCCCAGGCGTAGAACGCCAGGTTCGCGAGCAGCAGCAGCAGGAACAGCGCGCGCATCGGGCCGCCTAGGACCCCGCCGCGGCCGGACGCTCGCTGAGCGCGATTCGCGCCAATCCGTCGAGCACCAGGTTTTCGACGTAGCGGGCGGGAAATTCGAGCTGCTCGATGAGCGCTTGGCCCGCGCCGCCGCCGACCAGGCAGGCCGCGCCGCGCCCCATTTTGCGGTACATGCGCTCCACGGCGCCGGCCTGCGCGTGGCGGCAGCCGGACTCGATCGCGTCCAGGGTGTTGCGCGGCGCGTCCCTGAAACGGCCTTCCTGGATCGGCAGCCGCCCGGTGTGCTCGTGCAGCACGAAGCGCATCAGCTCGATGCCGGGAAGGATCACGCCGCCGAGGAATTCGCCCCGCGCGGAGAGCATGTCCGCGGTGGTCGCGGTGCCGGCGTTGACCACCAGGCAGGACCCCTCGTGCTGGGCGCGCGCGGCGATCAGCGCCGCCCAGCGGTCGGAACCCAGCCGCTTCGGATCCTCGTAGCCGTTGCGCACGCCGCAGCGCTCGGCCTCGCCCTGCAGCCACAGCGGCTCCGCCTCGAAGATGCTGGTCCAGTTCACCAGCAGCTCGTGCGCGCCGTCGCCGACCACGTTCGAGATCACGATCCGCTCGGGCTCCTCGTGGGTCGCGGCGAAGGGATTGATGTCGTGGCTCGCCGCCGCGAACTCGATCAGCGACACGGTCGCGAGGCTGGTCCACTGGCGGCCGTCGTGCCAGCCCCACTTCACGCGCGAGTTTCCGGCGTCGATGGCGAGGATCATGCGGCTCTCGTGGACACGACGCGCCCGCTGCGCACCGCGCGCACGCCGCTGCGGGTGCGCAGGCGCAGCCCGCCGTCCTCTGCCAGCCCGTCCGCGACGCCCGCGAGCACGCGGCCGTCCGCGAGCCTTACCCGCAGGCGCTGGCCCGCGTACGCGTGCATCGCTTCCCATTCGTCCTTGAACGCGGCCAGGCCGTGCGCCTCGAAGGCGTCCAGCGCCGCGAGCAGCTCGCCGGCGACGCGCGCAGCGATCGCGTTGCGCGACGGCAGGCGCTCGGCGAATTCCTGCAGCGCCGCCGTGGGGCGGCCGAGGCGGGCTTCCAGCCCCGCAACGCTGCGGCAATTGATGCCGATGCCGGTGACCGCGATCACCTCCCCGCCGGCGGCGCGGGTCTCGATCAGGATGCCGCCCAGCTTGCTGCCGCGCACCAGCAGGTCGTTCGGCCACTTGAGCGCGGCGTCGGGCGCACCGAGGCCGCGCAGGGCGCGCACCGCGGCGACGCCCGCCGCCAGCGGCAGCGCGGCGAGCTCGCGCGGCGCGCGGCGAAATCCCCTCTGCAGCGACATCGTGAGCGCCGCGCCGACACACGAAATCCAGCGCCGGCCGCGGCGTCCCCGGCCCGCGAGCTGCTCTTCGGCGATCAGCAGCCGCGGCGCGCGCGCGGTCGGGGCCGCGGCGAGCAGCTCCGAGCTGGTCGACAGGCAGGCGTCCACCACGTCGACGCGAAGGCCCGCCGCGCGCGCCCCCAGCCCGGCCGCGATCGCGGCCGCGTCGAGGAAATCGAACGGCGCGGCGAGGCGGACCCTTCCATCTTCGAACGCGATGTGACGCACGCCTTCGAGCCGCGCGACGCAGCGCTCGATTTCGGCGCCGCGGGCACCGCAGGCCTGCGTGAGCTCGCGCACGGAGAGCGGCCCGCGCGCGCCGAGCGCGCGCAGCAAATCGATGGCAAGGGAACGCATGCCCGAAGTATATGAGATCAGCCCGCGCCGAAAGCGAAGTCGCGCCCGGGCGCGGCCGCGAACAGCGCCCGGGTGTAGGCGTGGCGCGGACTGGCGAACACCTCCAGCGCGGGACCCTGCTCCACGATGCGCCCTTGCGACATGACCGCGACGTAGTCGCACACCTGCGCCGCGACGCGCAGATCGTGCGTGATGAACAGCATCGCCAGGTTCAGGCGCTCGCGGATCTCCTCCAGCAGCGCCAGCACCTGCGCCTGGACCGAGACGTCGAGCGCGGACACCGCCTCGTCGGCCACCAGCAGCTCCGGCTCCATCGCCAGCGCGCGCGCGATGCAGATGCGCTGGCGCTGCCCGCCCGAGAACTGGTGCGGATAGCGGTTCAGCACGCCCGGGTCCATGCGCACCAGCTGCATCAGCCGGTGCGCGCGCTCGAGCGCCTCGCGCCGCGACAGGCCGTAGTTGCGCGGCCCCTCGATGATCGCCTCGCCGACGGTGCGGCGCGGGTTGAGCGAGCGGTAGGGATCCTGGAACACGATCTGGACCTTGCGCCGCAGGGCGCGCAGCGCGGCGCGCGGCATGGCGGCGATGTCCTCGCCGCCGACGCGGATCTCGCCGCCGCTGGGGTCGATCAGGCGCACGATGCAGCGCGCCACGGTCGACTTGCCCGAGCCGGACTCGCCGACGATGCCGAGCGTCTGGCCGCGCCGGATCTCGAGCGTGACGCCCTCGGCGGCGCGCACTTCGCGCCGGCCCGAGAACCAGCCGTGGGCGACGTAGACCTTCGCCAGGTCGCGCGTGGCCAGCACCACCGGCGCGGAAGCGTCGGCGGCGCGTCCCTGCGGATGGATCTTGGGCACCGCGCCGATCAGCATCCGGGTGTAGAAGTGCTGCGGGCGCCGCAGCACCTCGGTCTTGGGCCCGACCTCCACCATCTCCCCCAGGCGCAGCACCGCGACGCGGTGCGCGATCTCGGCCACCACGCCGAAATCGTGCGTGATGAACAGCACGCCCGTGCCGTGGCGCGCCTGCAGCTCCTGGATCAGTTTCAGGATCTGGGCCTGGGTGGTGACGTCGAGCGCGGTGGTGGGCTCGTCCGCGATCAGCAGCGCCGGCCCGAGCACCAGCGCCATCGCGATCACGATCCTCTGGCGCTGGCCGCCGGAGAGCTGGTGCGGGTAGGAGGCGACGATGCGCTCGGGCTCGGGCAGCGCGACCTCGCGCACGATGTCCAGGATCCGGGCGCGGCGCTCTGGCGGCGAGAGCCGCGTGTGTTGGCGCAGCACCTCGTCGATCTGCGCGCCGCAGGTCATCACCGGGTTGAGCGCAGTCATCGGCTCCTGGAACACCATCGACATGCGCACCGCGCGCAGCGCGCGCAACCGATCCGGCCGGGCTTTCGCGAGGTCCTCGCCCTCGAGCAGGATGCTGCCGCCGGTGAGCGGAAGGGTCTGCGGCAGCAGGCCCATGAGCGCCTGCGCGATCACCGACTTGCCCGATCCCGACTCGCCCACCAGGCACAGGATCTCGCCGCGCTCGACGCTGAACGACACGTCCCGCACCGCGCGCCGGCGGTCGCCGCCGGCGGGCAGCGCCACCGACAGGCCGCGCACCTCGAGCACTGCGCTCACACCCGCCTCGCCATCTTGGGGTCGAGCGTGTCGCGCAGGCCGTCGCCGAGTATGTTCACCGCGAGCACGGTGACGGCGAGGAACACGCCCGGGAAGAACACGTTGTGCGGGTACTGATTGAACTGCACCCGGCCCTCGGCCATGATGTTGCCCCAGGTCGGAATGTCCGGCGGCAGGCCGACCCCGAGGAAGGACAGGATTGCCTCGAGCAGGATCGCCGAGGCGCAGATGTAGGTGCCCTGCACGATCAGCGGCGCGATCGTGTTGGGCAGGATGTGGCCGAACATGATCTTCCAGGTCGGGGTGCCGAGCGACACCGCCGCCTCGACGTAGGGCTCCTCGCGGATCGACAGCACGAGCGAGCGCACCAGGCGCGTCACGCGCGGGATCTCGGGGATCGCGATCGCGATCACGACCGTGGTCAGGCTGCCGCGCCAGAGCGCCACCAGCGCGATCGCGACCAGGATCCCCGGAATCGCCATCAGCCCGTCCATGAAGCGCATCAACACGCCGTCGAGCCAGCGCAGGTAGCCTGAGCCGAGCCCGGCCGTGACGCCGAAGGCGAGCGCGAGCAGCGCCGCGAGCAGGCCGACGCTGAGCGAAACCCTGGTTCCGTAGATGACGCGGCTGTAGATGTCGCGCCCGAACGAGTCCGAGCCCATGATGAAACGGTGCGCGATCGTGTCGCCATCGAGCGTGGTGATCTTGCCCGTCATGCCCGGCCGCAGGTCGCGGCTGTCGGCGTCGAACAGGGTCGGGTCGACGGTGCCGAGAAAAGGCGCGGCGAGCGCCACCGCGACCAGCAGCGCGAGCACCGTGCCGCCGATGCGCACCGACCAGTTGCGCCGCAGCCGGCGCCACGCCGACTCGTGGTGGCGCACGTCGGCGGATTCGACCGAGAGGGCTTCGGCTTCCATCAGTAGCGGATGCGCGGGTCGAGGAACACGTAGGACAGGTCCACCAGCAGGTTGACCACCACGTAGACCAAGGAGAAGAACAGGATCACGCCCTGCACCGTAGGGAAGTCGCGCGCCAGCACCGCGTCGACCGTCAGCCGCCCGAGGCCGGGGATCGCGAACACCGACTCGGTCACCACCACGCCGCCGATCAGCAGCGCGACGCCGATGCCGATCACGGTGACGATCGGCACCGCGGCGTTGGCGAGCGCGTGGCGCACCAGCACGCGCGACTCGGACAGCCCCTTGGCGCGCGCGGTGCGGATGTAGTCCTCGCCCAGGGACTCGAGCATCGAGGCGCGCGTGACTCTGGCGATGAGCGCGATGTAGATCACCGACAGCGTGATCGCGGGCAGGATCAGGTGGCGCAGGAACGGCCAGAACCCGTCCTCGAACCGCCGGTAGCCCTGCACCGGCAGCCAGCCGAGCTTGAGCGAAACCACCCATATCAGGAGGTAGGCGAGCACGAACACGGGAATCGAGAAGCCGAGCACGGAAAACGCCATCAGCGCGCGGTCGAACCAGCCGCCGAAGCGCCATGCCGCGACCACCCCGAGCGGCACCGCGACCAGCACCGCGATGACGATGGTGAAACTCGCGAGCGCGAGCGTCGGCTCGAGCCTTTGCGCGATCAGGTCCGTGACCTTGATCTTGAAGTAGAACGACTCGCCCAGGTCGCCGTGCAGCAGGTGCGAGACCCAGATCCCGAACTGCACGATGATCGGCCGCTCGAGCCCGAGGCTGACGCGGATGTGCGCGATCTGGTCGGGGCTCGCGGCGTCGCCGGCGAGGATCGCGGCCGGGTCGCCGGGCGTCAGGCGCAGCAGCAGGAACACCAGCACCGCGACGATCACCAGGACGGGGATCGTCGAGAGCAGGCGCCGGGCGATGAACTTGAGCACGATGGAAAAAAGACGGCCCCGGGGGCGTCACCCCGGAGCCGTCGTGCGCTTGCGGCGGCTCAGTAGCTCTTCTTCACGTTCCAGTAGAAGTCCCCCGGCCCGATCACCAGCCCGGTGATGCCCTTGCGCACCGCCACCGGGTTGATGTATTCGCCCAGCGGCGCGTGCGTGCCGTAAGCGAAGGCCTCGGCCTGGATCTCGGCTGCGAGCTTCTTGCGCTTCTTCAGATCGAGCTCGCGCGCGAACTGCGCCTTGAGCTGCTCGATCTTCGGGTCGTCCGGCCAGCCGAACCACGACGCCTTGCGGCCCTTGGTGTCGAGCGCCGCGTTGTTGAGCGGGCTCCAGATGTCCGGCGCCACCCAGGCGGTGCAGAACATGTTCCAGCCGCCCTGCGACGGCGGGTCCTTCTTCGCGCGGCGCGACACCAGCGTCTGCCAGTCCATCGCCTGCAGGTCGACCTTGAAGCCCGCCTGGCGCATGAGCTGGGCCGCGACGTCGGGCAGCTTCTGGATCGCCGCCAGGTCGGTCGGCTTCATCAGCACCACCGGCGTGCCGTCGTAGCCCGACTCCTTGAGCAGCTCGCGCGCCTTGCGCATGTTCGACTTGGCCATGATCTCGCTGCCCGCGGTGCTGGCGTAGGGCGTGCCGCAGGTGAACATCGAGGGGCAGCTGTGGTAGTACGCCTTGATCCCGACCTGGGCCTGGAGGAAGGCCTCCTGGCGGAACGCCGCCAGCGCCGCGCGCCGCACCTTCGCCTTGTCGAACGGCGGATAGAGCGCGTTGAAGCGGCACATGTACTGGAACCCCATCGGGTCGCGGTTGACGAGCTCGACCCCCTTGGCCTCCTTGAGCTGGGCGTAGCTCTCGAACGCCGGGCGCTCGAGAATGTCGACCTCCCCCTTCGCGATCGCATTGACCTGCGCCTGCGCGTCGCGCAGCGCGAGGTTGAACTCGACGCGGTCGACGTACACGCGCTTGCCGCCGGCGGTGCCCGAGGCGGGCTCCTTGCGCGGCACGTACTTGGTGTTCTTCAGGTACACCGCCTTGTCGCCGGGCTTGAACTCGTCCTTCTTGAAGATGTAGGGGCCCGAGCCGGTGTAGTCGTCGATCTGCTTGAACGGGTCGGTCTCGGCGACGCGCTTGGGCATGATGAAGGGCACGTTCGACGACGGCTTGCCGAGCGCCTCGAGCACGAAGCCGCAGGGCTCCTTCAGCTTGAGCACGAAGGTGTCGGGCGCGGGCGTCTCCATCGCCTCGACGAAGCTCATCAGCTGCTGGCCCATGGTGTCGCGCGCGCCCCAGCGCCTGAGCGAGGCCACCACGTCCTCGCTCGTGACCGGCGCGCCGTCGTGGAACGCGAGGCCCTTCCTGAGCTTGAAGGTCCAGGTCTTGCCGTCCTTCGCCATCTTCCAGCTCTCGACCATCTGCGGCCGCACGCGGGCCTTGGCGTCGGTGCCGAACAGCGTGTCGTAGATCATGTAGCCGTGGTTGCGGCTCATGTACGCCGTGGTCCAGATCGGGTCAAGGATCGAAAGGTTCGAATGCGGCACCACGTGCAGCACCTTCTCCTGCGCGAGCACCGCCGCGGACGAGGAGAGCGCCGCGAGCGCGGCGGCCGTTATGGCAAATTTGCGAAATGAGATCATCTGGGTCTCCGGGAAGATTGCGCCTGACACGATAATTGAACCCTCAGTCCCCAGCAACTAGCAAGGATCAAACCATGGCGCGCATCGCGGTAGGCGGCTTCCAGCACGAAACCAACACCTTTGCGCCCTCGCGCGCCGACTACGCGGCGTTCGAGGCGGGCGGGGGCTGGCCGGGCGTCAAGTACGGCGAGGCGCTGTTCGACGCGGTCGAGGGTGCCAATATCCCGGCCGCGGGCGCGATCCAGGCGCTGCGCGCGCTCGGCCACGGCCTGGTGGGCACCGCGTGGGCGGCCGCGAGCCCGTCGGCGCACGTCACCCGCGACGCCTTCGAGCGCATCCTCGGCGGCCTGGTGGACAACCTGAAGGCGGCGCTGCCGGTGGACGGGGTCTACCTCGACCTGCACGGCGCGATGGTGACCGACGACCACGACGACGGCGAAGGCGAGATCCTGCGCCGGGTGCGCGAGACGGTCGGCCCGCGGGTGCCGGTCGCCGCGAGCCTCGACCTGCACTGCAACCTGACGCGCGCGATGCTCGAGCGCGCGGACGCGCTGGTCGCCTACCGCACCTATCCGCACGTCGACATGGCCGACACCGGCGCGCGCGCGGCCCGCCTGCTCGATCGCATGCTCAAATCCGGTGCACGCCTCGCCTCGTCCTGGAGCACGCTCGACTACCTGACCGGGCTGCCGTCGCAGTCCTCGTTCATCGAGCCCTGCAAGGGCCTTTACCGCGAGCTCGGCGAGCTCGAGAACGCGAACGACGTCGTGCTCTCGTTCACGCCCGGCTTCCCGATGGCGGATTTCGAGGAGTGCGGCATGGCGGTGTTCGGCTACGGCGGCGAGGCGAAGGCGGTCGGCGCCGCGGTCGAGCGCCTGCGCGAGGCGGTCGCGGGCGCCGAGCGCGAGTTCGCGCTCGAGCTGTACTCGCCGGACGACGCGGTGCGGCGCGCGCGCAGCATCGGCGAGCCGGGCGCGCCGGTGGTGCTGGCCGACACCCAGGACAACCCCGGCGCGGGCGGCAACGGCGACACCACCGGCCTGCTCGCGGCGCTGGTGCGACAGAACGCGCCCGGCGCCGCGCTCGGCCTGCTGATCGACGCGGCGGCCGCGAAGCGCGCGCACGAGGCGGGGCAGGGCGCGACGCTCGCCTTCTCGCTCGGCGGCAGGTCGGGAATCGCCGGCGACGCGCCGTTCGAGGGCGAGTTCACGGTCGAGCGCCTGGGCGACGGCAATTTCACCTGCACCGGGCCGATGTTCAAGGGCTTTCGCATGACCCTGGGGCCGATGGCGCTGCTCAGGAGCCGCGCCGCGCCGGGGGTGCGCGTCGCGCTCGCCTCGAAGAAGGTGCAGGCCGCGGACCAGGAGATGTTCCGCCACCTCGGGCTCGAGCCGCGCCGCGAGCGCATCCTCGGCCTCAAGAGCTCGGTGCACTACCGCGCCGACTTCGAGCCGATCGCAAAGGAGATCCTGGTGGTCAAGGCGCCGGGGCCCGCGCTCGCCGACCCGGCCGAGTTCAAGTGGACCAAGCTGCGCAAAGGCTTGCGCCTGCGCCCGCTCGGGCCGGCGTACGCGGGCTAGCGCCCGGCGCGGGCGCGGATCAGGCCGGCTCGGGCCAGGCTTTTTGCGCCGGGCGCAGGCGCTCGAGCACGTGCGCCAGGCGCAGCACGCCCAGGTCGTCGAAGCGGCGCCCGATCAACTGCACGCCGATAGGCAGCCCGTCGGCGCTGGCGGTCCAATTGAGCGACGCGGCGGGCTGCTCGGACATGTTGTACGGCACCGTGAACGCGATGTGCGGCAGCGCGTCGTGCGGGTCGTTGCCCGGAGCGGGGCTCTCGGCCTCGTAGGGCAGGATCGGCGACACCGGCGAGACGACGAAATCGCAGGGCTGGCAGGCCGCGACCGCCGCCTCGCGCATCGCCATCACCAGGCCGTAGGCCTCGATCACGTCGCGGCCGCTGAAGTCCTTGGCGCGCCAGCTGCACCACTCGGCGATGAACGGCAGCACCTTGGCCTGCTTCGCCGCCGGCAACTGGACGAAGTCGTGGTACGAGCGCGCCTCGAAGAAGCGGCACATGCCGTCCAGCATTTCCGGCGTGAGGAAGCTCGCCAGCTCCTCGACCGCGCAGCCGGCGCCTTCGAGCGCCTTCGCGGCGGCCGCCGCCGCGGCGCGCACCTCGGCGTTTACCGGCAGTCCGGCCCGCATATCCGGTAGAAAGCCGACCTTGAGTTTCTTGAGCGCGAGTGCGTCGAGCTCTGCGGGGTAATCGACCTCCTGCGGCGGCAAGCTCATGAAGTCGCGCGCGTCCGGCCGCGTCAGCACGTTCATCATCAGCGCCGCGTCCGCGACCGTGCGTGTCATCGGCCCCGTGACCCGCCCCATGTACGGCGGGTGGATCGGCACCCGCCCGAGCGAAGGCTTGAGCGCGAAGATGCCGCAATGCGTCGCCGGCAGGCGCACCGAGCCGCCGATGTCGGTGCCCAGGTGCAGCGGGGCGTAGCCCGCCGCGGCCGCGGCCCCCGCGCCCGAGCTCGAGCCCGAGGTGTTGCGGTCCAGGCGCCACGGGTTGCGCGTCACCCCGTGCAGGCTCGACAGGCCCGAGGACAGCATGCCGTAGTCGGGCATCGTGGTCTTGCCCAGGATCACCACGCCCGCCTCGCGCAGCCGCGCCGCGGGCGGGGCGTCGGCCGCCGCGGGCGCGGCGTCCTCGTTGGCGCGGGTGCCGATCGGCGCCGGGTCGCCCCGGGTCGCGATGTTCTCCTTGATCGTGACCGGCACCCCGTCCAGCGTCGACAGCGGCGCCCCGGCGCGCCAGCGCGCCTCGGCCGCCCGCGCCTGGGCCAGCGCGCCGTCCCGATCCAGGCGGTACATCGCGTTCAGCTTCGGCTCCCAGGCGTCGATGCGCGCCAGCTCGGCGGCCACGACCTCGGCCGGGGACAGCTCCCGCCGGCGGTACCGGGCGGCGAGCTCGGTCGCTGTCAGTTCGTGGATCGCGGTCATTGGCGGTCTCCTGCGCCTGCGCCAAATATATACTTCCGGCCAGACCCCCGCGGCGCGCGCCGTGGCCATTTTGCAATATTGAGGCGGTATTCTTGACGGCGCCCCCTTTTGACGCTGGTCAAAGGGGGCACCAGGAAGCTAGAGTTCAATCAAACTTCGCCCGCGGCGGTACCGCGCGGGCCCGATAAAGTAAGGAGAGGAGAGTTCCATGCGCACGAAAACACTCGCCGCGGCGCTCGCTGCGGCATCCCTCGTCTCGGCCGCGCCGGCGTACGCGCAGGTCGAGATCCAGTGGTGGAATTCGATGTCGGGCCGGCTGGGCGACCAGGTCAAGCTGATCACCGACGACTTCAACGCCTCGCAGTCCGAGTACAAGGTGGTGCCGGTCTACAAGGGCGGCTACGCCGAGTCGATGTCGGCTGCGATCGCCGCCTACCGCGGCAAGAACCCGCCGGACATCGTCCAGGTGTTCGAGGTCGGCACCGCGACCATGATGGCGGCCAAGGGCGCGATCAAGCCGGTGTACCAGGTGATGAACGAGGCGGGCGAGAAGTTCGACCCGCATGCGTACATGCCCGCGGTGACCAGCTATTACACTGATCCGAGGGGTCGCATGCTGTCGATGCCGTTCAACAGCTCGACGCCGGTGCTCTACATCAACGACGACGCGTTCCAGAAGGCGGGCCTCGACCCGAACAACCCGCCCAAGACCTGGGACGAGGTGGGCGAGGCGGCGGCCAAGATCAAGGCCTCGAACGCGCTGCCCTGCGCCTACACGACCGCGTGGCAGTCGTGGGTGCAGCTCGAGACCATGAGCGCGTGGGACAACGTCGCCTTCGCGACCCTGGACAACGGCTTCCGCGGCATGAACTCCAAGCTCGAGTTCAACAACCCGACCATCGTCAGGCACATCGCCGAGCTCGGCGAGTGGGCCAAGGACGGCCGCTTCACCTACGCCGGCCGCACCACCCAGCCGGAAGCAAAGTTCTACGGCGGCGAGTGCGCGATGCTGACCAGCTCGTCGGCGGCCTTGGGCAACATCTCGAAGAACGCCAAGTTCAAGTTCCGGATCGCCATGTTGCCCTACGACGCGTTCGCCAAGGGCGCGCCGCAGAACACGATCATCGGCGGCGCGAGCCTGTGGGTGTTCTCCGGCAAGCCGAAGTCGCACTACAAGGGCATCGCGAAGTTCTTCACCTTCCTGTCCTCGCCCAAGATCCAGGCGCGCTGGCACCAGAACACGGGCTACGTTCCGATCACCAAGGCGGCCTACGAGCTGTCCCGCCAGGAAGGCTTCTACGACAAGAACCCGGGCGCCGACATCGCGATCAAGCAGCTGCTCGAGCGCAACCCGACCAAGGTGTCGAAGGGCATCCGGCTGGGCAACTTCGTGCAGATCCGCGGCATCATCGACGAGGAGCTGGAATCGGTGTGGACCGGCAAGAAGTCGGCCAAGGCGGCGCTCGACGAGGCGGTCAAGCGCGGCAACGAGGAACTGCGCAAGTTCCAGCGCGCCAACCGCGGCTGATAGCGGGCAAGGCGATCATCGGCTGAAGAGACGGACGGCCCCGCGAGGGGCCGTCCGCTTGTCATGTCCTCGCAAAAGCGCGCCCAATTCTCCGTCGGCTGGCTGCCGTACGCGCTGGTCGCGCCGCAGCTCGCGATCACGCTGGTGTTCTTCATCTGGCCGGCGTCGCAGGCGCTGTGGTGGTCGCTGCTGGTGCAGGACACTTTCGGCCTCAACCTGCAGTTCGTCGGCCTGCTCAATTTCCGCGAGCTGTTCGCCGACAAGTACTACCTGAGCTCGTTCTGGGTCACAGGAGAGTTCGCCGTCCTCATGGCGGGTTCGGCGCTGGCTATTTCGCTCGTCCTTGCGGCGTGCTGCGACTACCTGGTCCGGGGCACGCGCGGCTACAAGACGCTGCTGGTATGGCCCTACGCGGTGGCGCCGGCGGTCGCGGCGGTGCTGTGGGCGTTCATCTTCAACCCGTCGGTGGGGATCGTCACTTACGCGCTCAAGCTCCTGTTCGGCTACGACTGGAACTACCTGCTCAACGGCGGCCAGGCGCTGACCCTGATCGTGATCGCCTCGGCCTGGAAGCAGATCTCCTACAACTTCCTGTTCTTCCTCGCCGGCATGCAGGCGATCCCGAAGTCGCTCATCGAGGCGGCGGCGATCGACGGCGCCGGGCCGCTCAAGCGTTTCGCCACCATCGTGTTCCCGCTGCTCGCGCCGACCACCTTCTTCCTGCTGGTGGTGAACATCGTCGCCGCCTTCTTCGACAGCTTCGGCGTGATCGACACCACGACCCAGGGCGGGCCGGTGCGCGCCACCGAAGTGCTCGTCTACAAGGTATTCCAGGACGGCTTCAAGGGCGGCGACCTGGGCGGCTCGTCGGCGCAGTCGGTGGTGCTGATGGCGATCGTGATCAGCCTCACCGTGATCCAGTTCCGCTACATCGAGCGCAGGATCCAGTACGCGTGATCGAGCACCGCCCCGGGTTGACGATTTTCTGCCACGCGCTGCTGCTGCTGAGCGTGGCGACGCTGGTGTTCCCGGTGTGGATCACGCTCGTCGCCTCGACCCACACCGCCGACCAGATGCGGCACGTCCCGATCCCGATCTGGCCCGGGACCCACCTGCTGGAGAACTACTACACCGTGCTCACCAAGGGCGTGGAGGGCGCGAGCACCGCGCCGGTCGGGCGCATGCTGCTCAACAGTTTGATCATGGCGCTGTCGATCTCGATCGGCAAGATCGTGATCTCGATCCTGTCGGCGTTCGCGATCGTGTACTTCCGCTTCCCGCTCAAGATGTTCTTCTTCTGGCTGATCTTCGTCACCCTCATGCTGCCGGTCGAGGTGCGCATTTTCCCGACCTACAAGGTGGTGGCCGACCTGCACATGATCAATACCTACGCCGGGCTCACGCTGCCGCTGATCGCCTCGGCTACCGCGACCTTCTTCTTCCGCCAGTTCTTCCTCACCGTTCCGGACGAGCTGATGGAGGCGGCGCGCATGGACGGCGCGGGGCCACTGCGCTTCTTCTGGGATATTGTGCTGCCGCTGTCGCGCGGCAACATGGCGGCGCTGTTCGTGATCCTGTTCATCTACGGCTGGAACCAGTACTTGTGGCCGCTGCTCGTCACCACGCAGGAGAACATGTACACCGCGGTGATCGGGATCAAGCGCATGATCCCCGGCGGGGACGCGGCGGTCGACTGGAACCTGGTGATGTCGGCCGCGATGCTGGCGATGCTGCCGCCAGCGCTGGTCGTGATCCTGATGCAGAAATGGTTCGTCAAGGGCCTCATCGAACAGGAGAAATAGATGGCCGCCGTATCGATCCGCGACGTATACAAGTCCTTCGGCGAGGTGAAGGTGATTCAGGGCATCTCGATGGAGATTGCCGACGGGGAATTCGTGGTGATGGTGGGGCCTTCGGGCTGCGGCAAGTCGACGCTGTTGAGGATGGTGGCGGGGCTGGAGACGATCAGCTCGGGCGAGATCGCGATCGGGGGCAAGGTGGTGAACAACCTCGAGCCCAAGGACCGGGACATCGCGATGGTGTTCCAGAACTACGCGCTGTACCCGCACATGAGCGTGCACGACAACATGGCCTACGGGCTGAAGATCCGGCACCTGTCGAAGTCCGAGATCGCCACGCGGGTGAACCGCGCGGCGGACATCCTGGAGCTCTCGAAGTTCCTGAAGCGCCGGCCGCGCGAGCTCTCCGGGGGGCAGCGCCAGCGGGTGGCGATGGGGCGCGCGATCGTGCGCGATCCAAAGGTGTTCCTGTTCGACGAGCCGCTGTCGAACCTGGACGCGAAGCTGCGGGTGCAGATGCGCGAGGAGCTGCAGTCGCTGCACCAGCGCCTGGCCACCACGACCCTGTACGTCACCCACGACCAGGTCGAGGCGATGACGCTGGCGCAGCGCATGCTGGTGATGAGCACCGGCGGCAAGACCGAGCAGATCGGCGCGCCGCTGGAGGTGTACACGAAGCCGGCGACGACCTTCGTCGCGGGGTTCATCGGCTCGCCGCCGATGAACCTGATTCCGGGGCGCCTGGACCAGGGCGGTGCAGTGCTGGCCGCGGAAGGCGACGTACGGGTGAAGTTGCCGCGGGCCTACCCCGAGCTCGGCGGGCGCAGCGTGCTGCTCGGGGTGCGCCCCGAGCACCTGGAGATCTGCGAGGACGCCGAAGCGCTGCTCGAGCAGCAGGTGGACTTCATCGAGCTGCTGGGCTCGGACTCGCTGGTCTACGGGCATGTCGGCGCGGACAAGAACAGTGCGCGCATCGCCGCGCGGCTGCATGCCTCGGTCAAGGCGCGCAACGGCCGCATGCCGTTGCGCTTCGCGGCCGAGAACGTGCACCTGTTCGACCCCGACACGGGCGCGCGGATCGAGGTTTGATCTGCGTCAAGCGGGGCGCGCTCCGGGCGACTATAAGTAGCTTAGCCTGCCCGCCCAATCCGGTGCGGGCGACGAACCAATGGGAGGCCTGCAATGAGAGTCAGAAAAGGGCTGTTGATCGGGCTGGCGTGGATGCTGGGCGTGTGCCTCGCACCGCAGGGCGCCCTGGCCGCGGGCAAGGTGGAGA
Organism: uncultured beta proteobacterium; assembly: GCA_963832685.1. GTDB lineage: Bacteria > Pseudomonadota > Gammaproteobacteria > Burkholderiales > SG8-39 > DAHVFK01. The sequence continues at coordinate 123,983 of CAWHUZ010000014.1, read as the reverse complement.
TCACCTGGTGGCACGCGATGAGCGGCAACAACGGCAAGGTCGTCGACCGTATCGTCAAGGACTTCAACGCCGCGCACCCCGACATCGAGCTCAAGGCGCTGTACACGGGGAACTACGACGAGACGTTGACCAAGTACATCACGGCGTACCGCTCGCACACGGCGCCCACCATCGTTCAATCGTACGAGGTGGGAACGCAGCAGATGCTCTCGAGCGGCGCCGTGACGCCCGTCTACGAGATCCCGGGGCTGCTCGGCGAATCCTGGGACTGGGCCCAGTACGTGATCCCGATCACGCACTATTACGAGGCCGACGGCCACCTCTGGTCGCTGCCGTTCAACTCCTCGAGCGAGATCATTTACTACAACAAGGATCTGTTCGAAAAGGCGGGGCTCGATCCGAACCGTCCGCCGATGACCTGGGACGAGCTCGAGGCCGACGGGAAGAAGCTGCTTGCCAGCGGCGTCGTCAAGCACGTGCTGTCGTTCGGCTGGCCGGGCTGGACGTTGGAGCAGATGTTCGCCTCTCACAACCAGCTGTTCGCCAACAGCGACAATGGTCGCAAAGGTCTCGCGACAAAAGTGCTGTTCAACGGCGATTTCGGGGTGAAGGTCGTCGGCACGTGGGCCCGGCTCGCCAAAGAAGACGTTTTCATCTACGGCGGACCCGAGTACTCGGCCAACGCGGCGTTCCAGAGCGGGCAGATCGCGATGCTGATTCAGTCGACCTCCTCGCTCGCGGGCATCGAGAAAGGGTCTTCGTTCCGGGTCGGGACGGGATTCCTGCCGCGCTTCGAGGGATATCCGCGCGGCAACTCGGTGATCGGCGGCGCCAGCCTCTGGGTTACCAAGGGCCAGAGCAAGGCGAAGCTGCGCGCAGTATGGGAGTTCTTCAAGCTCCTTGGGCAGCCGAAGGTTGCGGTGGAGTGGCACAAGGGGACCGGATACTTTCCCTCGGTCAATTCGGCCGTGCAGGAACTGCTCGGTGAAGGCTGGTTCAGCAAGGACCAGAACTACCTCACCGCGTTCCTGCAGATCCTCTCGGGGCGGCGCGACACCGCCGCTGCGACCGGCGTGCGCATGGGACCGTTCGTGCAGATTCGCGAGCTGGAGCGGACCGCGATCGAAAAAGCCACCGCCGGGCAGGTCTCTCCGAAGGCAGCGCTCGACGAGGCGGCTCGCAAGGCGGACCAGCTGCTAGCCGACTTCGCGCAGATGCACCGCTAGAAGTCCGCACCGGGGCGGGCGGACGCGCCCGCCCCGGCGCGACTCCGGCTATCATCGCGCCCATGGAGAACGTCGTCGAGGAGGAGAGGTTCCCGGGCCATCCGCTGCTGCCCTACCTCCTGATCCTGCCCTCGGTGGCGGTGATCGTCGTCTTCCTGGTCTATCCCTTCCTGCAGAGCGTGCGGGACTCGTTCTTCGCGTCCACCGCGTTCGGCACCAACACCGTCTACGTGGGGCTGCGCAACTACGCGCGCCTGTTCTCGTCGCCGGACTTCCGCGCCAGCGCGCTCGCCACGCTGCTGTTCGCCGCGTTCGTGATGCTGGTCGGGCTGAGCGTCTCGCTCGCGGTCGCGCACCTGCTCAACCAGAAGCTGCGCGGGCAGGGCTTCTACCAGATCGCGCTCATCTGGACCTACGCGCTCTCGCCCGCGGTGGCGGGAGCGATCTGGGCCCTGATGTTCGCGCCGGCGACCGGCATCGTGCCGTTCGTGATCTCCAAGCTCTCCGGCGGCTACCTGATGAACTGGATGACCAACGGCTCGCTCGCCTTGCTGGTCGTATCCGCCGCCGCCACCTGGAAGATGCTCGGCTACAACATCGTGTTCTTCCTCGCCGGGCTACAGAACATTCCGGAGGAGTTTATCGATGCCGCGCGGGTGGACGGCGCGGGACCGTGGCGGACGTTCTGGGACATTACCTTCCCCATGCTGTCGCCGACCACGACCTTCCTGCTGTTCGTCAACATGATCTACGCGTTCTTCCAGGTGTTCGGCCTGATCGACATCATGACCCACGGCGGGCCGGGCGACGCGACCAACATCCTCATCTACAAGCTGTACCGGGACGCCTTCCTCTACCTCAACACCGGCGCGGCATCCGCGGAGTCGTGCATCGTGTTCGTCGTCATCTCGGTGGCAGCGATCATCCAGCTGCGTTTCGCGACGCGCAAGGCGATCTATGCGCGCTAGGGAGTGGACCGGATGACGCCCAGTCAGCTCAAGGCGGGTGCGAGCCACGCCGCACTCATCGCGCTCGTAATCGTCATTGCGTTCCCTGTGTTCTACGCGCTGGTGGTGAGCACCCTGACGTTCCGCCAGACCTACGTCTACCCGCCGAGACTGTATCCCGGCACCGAGCTGTGGAACAACGTGGTCGAGGCGTGGGACCGCGTCAACATGGGACGCCTGTTCTTCGTCACGTCCGTCATCTCGGTCGGCGCGGCGCTGGTGAAGATCGTCCTCTCGCTGATGGCCGCGTTCGCCTACACGCACTTCAGGTTCCGCGGCCGCGCGCTGCTGTTCCCGATGACCATGATCACCCAGATGCTGCCGCTGCCGGTGCGGATCCTGCCGACCTACGAGATGATGGCCGACTTCCACTGGATCAACACCTACTCGGCGCTGATGTTTCCGTTCTTCGCCAGCACGACGGGGATCCTGCTGTTCCGGCAGTTCTTCCTCACCGTGCCGCGCGACCTGCCGGACGCGGCGCGCATGGACGGCGCGGGGCCGCTACGCTACTTCTGGGACATTCTGGTTCCCGTCTCGCGCACCAACATCGCCGCGCTGTTCGTGATCGAGTTCATCTTCATGTGGAGCCAGTACCTGTGGCCACTGATCGTGACCAACACCGCGGAAATGCGCGTGGTGCAGATCGGGCTCAAGATGCTCATCGCCACGGACGCGATCTCGCCGGCGTGGAACGTCATCATGGCCGGCACCGTCGTGTCGATGCTTCCTCCGCTCGTGGTGCTGATCGCATTCCGCAAGAGCTTCGCGGAGGGGATCGCGATGCAGACCGCAAAATAAGGGGCCTGCGCTCGCGCATGGTCCATGGTTCCGAATCGCTGCTGCTGCTCGTCTTGCTGCTCGTGCTCGCGCTCGCGTTCGACTTCCTGAACGGCTTTCACGACAGCGCGAACGTCGTGGCCACGCTCATCGCCTCGCAGGCGATGAGCGTGCGTGGCGCGCTTGTGCTCGCCGCGGTGGCGAACTTCGCTGGTCCGTTCCTGCTGGGCGTGGCGGTGGCCGAGACCGTCGGCGCGGAAGTGGCGCGGCCCGACGCGATCAACATCGCGGTGGTGTTCGCGGCGCTCGCGGCGGCGAGCCTGTGGGACCTCCTCACCTGGTATTTCGGCATTCCGGTGAGCTCCTCGCACGCGCTGCTCGGCGGGATCGTGGGGGCGGCGGCGGCCGCCGCGGGCCCGGCGGCGATCCAGCTGCACGGGCTGGAGAAGGTCGCCGTGGCGCTGTTCGTCTCGCCGCTGCTTGGCTTCGCGGCGGCGCTCGCGGTGATGCAGGCGACCCGCTGGGCGCTGCGCAACGCGACGCCGCGGGCCTCGATCGGGCTCTCGCGGCTGCAGATCCTCACCGGCGCGGCGCTGGCGATCAGCCACGGCGGGAACGACGCGCAGAAGACCATGGGCGTCATCGCGCTCGGGCTTCTCATGCTCGGCTTCACCGAGCGCTTCGTCGTGCCCTGGTGGGTGGTGGCGCTGTGCGCGGCGGCGATCGGGCTCGGCACCGCGCTCGGCGGCTGGCGCATCATCCGCACGCTGGGCGTGGGCTTCTACCGCGTACGCCCGATTCACGGCTTCACCGCGCAGCTCTCCTCCGCCGCGGTGATCCTGGGCGCTTCGCTCGCCGGCGGGCCGGTGAGCACGACGCAGGTCGTGAGCGCCTCGATTCTCGGCGCCGGGGCGGCGGAGCGCAAATCGAAGGTGCGCTGGGCGTTGCTCGGTGACGTCGCCGTCGCGTGGCTGCTCACCGTGCCGGCGGCGGCGCTGCTCGCGGCTCCGCTCTATTGGGCAATCGATGCGACCCTCGCCAGGGTCGGCGGATTGGGGGCGCACTGATGAGCTGGTTCGGCGGAGGCCTGAGCGAAAAGAACAGGTTCATCTCGATGCTGCTCGAGCAGGCGGCGAAGACCGTCGAGGGCGTGCGCTTCCTCGAAGCGGCCATCGAGGCGGTCGACGAGCGCGGGGTCGCGGCGCTGCGCCGGCTGGCGGAGGAGGCGAGCGAGCTGCGCCGCGTCCTGATCGACGAGCTGCACCGGACGTTCATCACGCCGCTCGACCGCGAGGACATCTTCAACCTGTCGCATTGCTACGAGGACATGGTCACCTACGCGCTCACGACGCTGGAGGAAATGGCGATTCTAAAGGTCGACGCTGACGGCCACATCCGCTACATGGTGCGCCTCGCGCGCGAGGAGGCGGAGGAGCTGCAGGCGGCGATCATCCGCCTGGCGCAGAACCCGCGCGTCGCGGGCGACCACGCGCGCGAGGTGCACGAAAAGGAACGCAAGGTCGAGCGCGAGTACCGCTCGGCGATCAAGGATCTCTTCGCCGGGGCGACGGATTCAGTTGCGCTGCCGGCGCTGTTCTACCGGCGCGAGGTCTACCGCCACATCTCCAACATGTCGGACCGCGCCGATTCGGCGGCGAACGTGTTCGGCATGGTGGTGATGAAGCTTGCCTGAGGCCGCGGATTGTGGAAGGCTCGATTGAATAGAATGGGGCGGATCGAAACGTGAACCACTGGCCGTATCCGCGCATCCTCGCGCACCGCGGCGGCGGCACGCTGGCGCCCGAAAACACGCTCGGCGCGATCCGTTTCGGCGCCTCGCTCGGCTTCAAGGGCGTCGAGTTCGACGTCATGCTGGCGGGCGACGGCACGCCGGTTCTGATCCACGACCAGACGCTCACCCGCACCGCGGGCAGCGTCGGGCACGTCGCGACCACGCCCTACCGCGAGATCGCCGAGCTCGACGCGGGGCACTGGCACGGGCCGAAATGGCGCGGCGAGCGCATCCCGAGCTTCGAGCAGGCGGCGCGGCTGTGCCGCGAGCTGGGGTTGTGGGCCAACGTCGAGATCAAGCCCGCGACCGGCTACGAGCGCCGCACCGGCGAGGCGGTCGCGCTTCTCGCGCGCGAACTCTGGCGCGGCGCGGCGCAGATGCCGCTTTTGTCCTCCTTCTCGCCGGTCGCGCTCGCGGCCGCGCGCAGCGCCGCGCCGGAGCTGCCGCGCGGCCTGCTGGCCGGGCGCATCCCGCCGCAGTGGCGCGAGACGCTGCACGACCTCGAGTGCGTGTCGCTGCACTGCAACTACCGCGCGCTCAACCTGCGCCTCGCGCAGGCGGTCCAGGTCGCCGGCTACGCGCTGCTGTGCTGGACCGTGAACGACCGGCGTTCGGCGCGCAAGCTGCTGCGCTGGGGCGTCGACTGCCTGGTGACCGACGCACTCAAGCGCATCGGGCCGCAGTTCGGCTAGAACGGCAGCGGCGCCTGCGGCTTGAGCGGCGCGCCGGTCTCGCACTACAGGCCGAGGGATTTCGCGGGCAGCCCCATCGCCAGGCCGAGAAGCTGGGTGTAGAGCAATGTGCGAATCGACGGATCGCTGCTGTCCTCCTGAACCGCGTCGAAGCGCAAGTGGCAGTGAGCGCAGGCCGAGCAGATCGCCTCGGCGCCTGACTCGAGCGCATCGGCGATCTTGGCCCGCGTCATGCGCTGCGACAGCGCCGCGTTCGCCTGGTGCAGCGGGTCGCCGCAGCAATCGAGGCGACGGGGCCAGTCGACCGGAGTCGCACCGGCCAAGCCGAGCAAGGTCTCGAAAACCGTCGGCGCCATCGGATTGTCCAATCCCGTCACGTCGCCCGGGCGCAGCGCGTGGCAGCCGTACTGGGCGGCGACCCGCAGGCCCGCGCTCGGCGCGCGTACCGCGGCGGCGATCGCGTCGAAGCCGACGTCTCGCGCCAGCACCTGCAGCAGGTGCTCGACCGCGCTTTTCCCCGACCAGGCGAGGCCTTGCGCGGCGAGCGCCTGCGCGACGCGCGCGCGCAGCGCCGCGTCCTCGCCGAGAAACCGGATCGCGTGGCGCAGCGTGCCGAAGCAGCAGCTCGAGAGCGCAAGCAGGTCGACGCCTGCGCGCTCGGCCAGGGCAAGATTGCGGGCCGCGGCCACGACGAAGGCGTCGCGGCTGACGTCCCGGGCGGGATAGCCGCAGCAGTCGAATTCGAGATCGACCAGGGTCACGCCGAGATGGCCGAGCACGGCGCGCGCCGACAGCTCGTACGCCGTCAGCTGTCCCGCAGTCTTGCAGCCGGCGAACAGCGCGTACTTCATGAAGACCTCCTGTGCTCGCGCACGGCACCCAGCCGATGCACCGAAAGCGCGCGCAGCTCCAGCATGATGTCGGCCACGCGTATGCCTTGCGGGCAATTCTCCTGGCACTGGTAGCAGCCGGCGCAGTCCCACACCATGCGCGAACCCAGCGTGAGATCGCGCAGGCCCAGGCGCAGCAGGTTCATCACTTTCTGCGGCGTCAGGTCGATGCCGTGCTCGGCGTCGATGCTGTGCGCCACGACCGGGCATACGTTGGTGCAGGTCTGGCACTGGACGCAGCGGGAGAACGAGCCGCGCTCGGCCGACAGCGGCGCGAAAGCGGCATCGGCATCGGCCGGCGGGTGCTGCGCGGAGCCCGCTTCGAGGGACTCGGCCCACGCGAGCGCGCTGCGCGCCTGCACCCACTGCGCCGGCCCCGGAAAGCCGGCAGCGGCCAGGTCGCCGCGCCCCGCCTGCCACAGATCCGCCAGGTCCAGCCCGACCGGGCAGCGGTTGGTGCAGCGTCCGCAGTCGGTGCACAGGAAAGCGCCTTCGGCGACCGGATCGGTCTCGCTGCGCGGCAGCCGGCCGCGGGCGAGCGCGCCGGTGGCGTCGAGTTTGTGCGAGGGCAGGAGATAGGCGTTGTTCAGGTAGCGCGCCACCGGCGCCACCGAGCAATGCGCATCGCAGATGCCGCAGTGCACGCAGGCGTCCAGCGCCAGCGCCCGCTGCGCAACGCGACCGGCGCTCGAGGGCGCCCGATCCTGCGCCGCGGCGGCGACCAGCAAGCTGACGGGGGCCGCCACCACGTGGAAAAAGCGCGTCAACGGCAGACTCGCCAGGCCGAGCAAACAGACGAACACATGCAGAGTCAGGAGCCATACATCCGCGCGTCCCGCATCCAGGCTGCGCTCCACGGGTGCCAGCGCGCGCGCGACCGGGTAGGAGACGAAGGCGGACGCAGGCTTCGAATGACAGGCGGCGCAGGAATCGCGCTGCATCTTGCGCCCCTGCTCGATCACGTCCGGGTCGATCGGCTGCTTCAGGTCGCCGAACGCCACGCCGAATTCGCTCGCCCAGAGCGCGCGCAGCGGCTCGAGCTTCACCGGGTCGGTCGAACCGGTGTACTGCTCCGTCATGCGGTAGAAGGCCCGGGGCGATGCGATCTTGTAGCCCGCGAACAGGAACCCGGTGACGACGACCGCCACCAGCAGCGTCACGAAGGCCCACTCGATGAGACGGCGCCGTGGCGGAAATTCCGCCCGCCGTCCGGACAAGAGCAGCCCCACGCCGGCCAGGATCATCACCCCGAAGAGATCGCGCAGGAAGAGATAGGGGTCCAGCGTCGCCTGGTAGCCCGGCAACAGCTTCGCGCTCACCAGCGGCGCGAGCGCGTGCATCAACAGCAGCAGCGTGAAGCCGACCACGACGAGCAGGTGCCCCGTCCAGCGCAGCTTCTCGCTCGCGAACAGCCTGCGCAGGAGCAGCACGTCGAGCAACAAGGCGGCGAGGAGATGGAGAATCCCGCGGCCGGAGAGCGCCGAGCCCGCGCCGCGCAGCACCGCGGCGACGCGCTGCGACCAGGTGACGTCGCGCGCAGCGGGACCGATCCGGAGCCGAAACCAGGCCGAGGCGCGCCAGGCGAGGCCCAGCGCGCACAGGACCAGGGACGCATAGAGAGCACTGAGCAAGATCGCCGGCGACATGTCTGGCCTAGCCCGCCGCAGTCCGGCCGAGCTCGCGCGCGACCTGGTCGATCGCCGCCCAGGCGGTGGCGATGGCGAGCCCCGAGCCGCACTTCGAGCGCATCCAGTCCTGATGCGCGAGGATCGAGCCGACGGCATGCAGCCGCGGCCAGGCCGGTGTTCCGCCCGCGTCCAGCGGTCGCCACGCGTCGTCGACGCGCAAGCCCGCGCGGTTGATCGCATGGCCCGCGGGATCGAGGAAGTCGCGCTGGTGCCAGGCGGCGCGCGAAGCCGGCTGCTGCACCGGCAAGCCGAGGAGGCTCTCGCGCACGCCCGCGCGGTCCGCGCTCAGCCCGCGGCCGCTGAATCGCCCCGTGGCGAGCACGACCGCGCGCGCGAACACGCGCTCGCCGCCCCCGCCGGCCGAATTGCCTTCGAGCTCGAGCGTCGCCGTCGCGCCGTCGGCATCGAACGCCAGCGCGCGCGCGCCGACCTGATGATGCCGGCGCACCCCGCGCGCCGACATCAGCGCCTCGAGCGCCTGCGATAACCGCAACCCGGGCACCGAGGTCGGCATGGTCGGGATCTCGAACACGGGCACGCCCAGCCCCGCCTCGAACGCCGCGTGAACGTCGCTGGATCGCGCGAGGCCGAGCACCGCCGGGAATCCGACCGCGCGAGCATCGCCCAGCAAGGGCTTCACCAGGGCGATCGCGCGCGCGCGCGTCTGCGCGCTTTCCAGGGCGCGGGCGAGGTGGGCGCCGTAGAGCTCGGGCAGGGCTTCGCCGCCCGGGAACTCGATCTGCCGGTGGCGCAGGCCCGGCCAGCGTTCGCCCAGCGTCGCGGCGATCTGAGCTGCGCTGAATTCGCGCAGCCCGCGGAAGTCGAGCAGCAGGCACGGCGGCCGCGCGTCCAGCAGGTCGGCGCCCGCGATCATCGACCTGGGCACGCCATAGGTGGTCTTGATCGTCCCGATCGAGGTAAGCAGCTTCCGGTTGCGCTCGCCCAGCGGCGCATAGTGCAGCCCGGCGCCGCCCAGGGCCGCGACGAAGCGATCGAACGCGCTGCGGATCGACCGGGCATCGACCCGTGCCAGAGGATGCAAGGGCTCTTCGCGCGCCAGTGCCGCGAGGGCTTCGAACGGGCTTTGCCACAGCCGCCCCTCGGCCACCGGCTGCACGCCGAGCAGGTCCAGCAAGCCGCTCGCGAACAGCAGTCCGCCGCTGTTGCCGACCTGGATGCAGCTCAGGCCCCGCTCCGCCGCGAACAGCGCCGCCGCCATGCCCGCCATCCCGGCGCCGATCACGGCGACGTCGCAGCTGTCGTGCCGCGCGCGGCTCAATGCAGTTCTTCTCCGAAAAGCCCGCAATGCAGCGCCTCCATCAGCTCCGCCTGGGCGAGCTGCTCGCCCCACAGGACCGCGCGCTCGCCGCGCCAGCGCTCGCCGAAGAAATCGAGAATCTCGGCCAGGCCGCGCCGCGCCTGAAAGTCGCCGCGGTTGTAGAGGTGGGCCACGGTGCGCGGCGCGCAGAACGCCCCCTGGCAGGCACCCTTGCCGACGCGGCTGCGCAAGCCGATGTCCGTCAGCGTCGGTGTATCGCCCTGCGCGCGCAGCGCGTCGTAGATGGCGTCGACGGCGCGGCCCGGAACCATCTCGCACTCGCACAGCAGCGTGTCGTCCCGCGCGTGGGAACGCATCCACGCGCGCGCGGAGCGTCCCGGTCCGGTCCACCCGCATTCCGGCGCCACGGGCAGCGGCGTCGTGGCGGTGAGACAGGGGCGCGACACGCCGAGGCGCCGGCACACGAGGTCCGCGGCGCGTTCGGCCATCAGCCTGCAGGTGGTGAGCTTGCCCCCGGTGATCGTCGCCAGGTTGTCCAGACCCTGATCCTGGTGGTCGAACAGCGCGTAGCCGCGCGAAACGGCACGCCCGCCGCCGGCGCCTGGCGCGCCGACGAGCGGCCGCACTCCCGCATAAGCGCGGATATAGCGCATCGTCTCCAGCGCCGGCAGCATGTGCGCGGCCTCGGCCACGATCAGGTCGACCTCGGCCGTCGTCGGATAGATGTCGTCCAGGGCGTCCACTGGGGTCGAAGTCGTGCCGACGATGGAGACCGTGCCGCCCGGCATCAGGATATCGGCGTCGGCCGGCCGCCGCAGGCGGTTCACCACGCGGCTGGCCAGGCGCGTGTGCGTGACCAGCAGCGTTCCCTTGAAGTACGCCATTTCGATCGGCGCTGCGGCGAGCAGCGCCAGCTCGCGCGCCCAGGCTCCCGCTGCGTTGACGATCTGCGCGGCCTCGACGCGCAGTTCCTCGCCGCCGCACTGAACCCGCACCGCGCGGATGCGCCGCCCGTCGCGCTCGAAGCCCAGCACGCGGCTGCGCCGCATCAGGCGCGCGCCCAGGCTGCGCGCATGGGCCATGCTTTCGAGGGAGAGCCGGAACGGGTCGATCGAGGCGTCCGGCACCTCGAACACCGCGATCGTGCGTTCCGACAGCGCCGGTTCGAGCGCGCGCGCCGCGGCGAGGTCCACGGCGCGCGCGGCGATTCCCGCACGCGCGCAAAGCGAGGGGAAGTCGGCGACGTAGCGCTCGTCGTCGCCTTGCACCGCGACGAAATAGCCGCCGGTATTCTCTATCGTCTGCGCCGCCACGGACTTGAGGATCGCGCCCTCGGCGCGACATTCCATCGCCGTCTGGCGGTCGCTCGCGACATAGCGAGCGCCGCTGTGGAGCAGCCCATGGTTGTGCCCCGAGGCGCCGGAGTTGATGTCGTCCTTCTCGACCAGGATGCAGTCGACACCGCGCAAGGCGAGGTCACGCGCAAGCGCCGTGCCCGTGGCGCCGCCCCCGATGATCAGGACCTGGGTCTCGGTATGGCTTGGGGAATTCAATGCTGCTTCTTTCTAGGCGGGCCTCCAAGCAACGTTAGGCGCGGTCGGGCCGCCACCATTGACCCAGATCAAGGTTTCTCCTCCTATTCAATCCGCGAAGCTCGGCTAGAACGGCAGCGGTGCGCCGGGCTTCAGGGGCTGCAGCGCGGTGCGGAATTCCTCCTGGATGCGGCGCAGCGCCGTCTTCGTATCGGCCTCGAAGCGCAGCACGATGACCGGCGTGGTGTTGGAGGCGCGCGCGAGGCCGAAGCCGTCGGCGTACTCGGCGCGCACGCCGTCGATGGTCAGCACGCGCTCGGCGCCCGGAAAGGGCTTCGAGCGCTGCAGCTTCGCCACCAGCGCGTGCGGCTCGCCTTCAGCGAGCTTCCACTGCAGCTCGGGCGTCGAGGGCGCGTTGGGCAGCGCCTTGAGCGCCCGGCAGGCGTCCGCGTCGCGCGACAGGATCTCGAGCAGGCGCGCGCCGGCGTAGAGCGCGTCGTCGAAGCCGTACCAGCGCTCCTTGAAGAAGGTGTGGCCGGACATTTCGCCCGCGAGCGGCGCGCCCGTTTCCCTCAGCTTGGCCTTGATGAACGAGTGACCGGTGTTCCAGATCAGCGGCCTGCCGCCGTGGCGCTCGATCCAGGGCGCGAGCAGCCGCGTCGACTTGACGTCGTAGATGATCTCGGCGCCGGGATTGCGCGACAGCACGTCGGCCGCGAACAGCATCAGCTGGCGGTCGGGGAAGATGATTTCGCCATCCTGGGTGACCACGCCGAGCCGGTCGCCGTCGCCGTCGAAGCCGAAGCCGATTTCGCTCGGGCCCGCTTTCAGGCGCGCGATCAGCTCGGCCAGATTTTCCGGCCGCGACGGATCGGGATGGTGATTCGGGAAGTCGCCGTCGACCTCGCAGTAGAGCTCCTCGACTTCGCAGCCCAGGCGCCGGTAGAGGCGCGGCGCGAGCATTCCCGCGACGCCGTTGCCGCAGTCGAGCGCGATGCGCATCTTGCGCGCGAGCTTCACGTCGCCCGCGATGCGCTCGACGTAGGCCTCGAGCACGTCCGCGCGGCTGCGCGTGCCGGCGCCCGCGGCGATGCGCCCGGACTCGATGCGCCGGCGCAGATCCTGGATCGCGTCGCCCGCCAGGGTTTCGCCCGCGACCACCATCTTGAGGCCGTTGTAGTCGGGCGGATTGTGGCTGCCGGTCACCGCGACGCAGCTGCCGCAGCCGAGGTGGTGCGCGGCGAAGTAGACCACCGGCGTCGGCACCATGCCGAGGTCGATCACGTTCGCGCCGGCGGCGCACAGGCCGTCGGCGAGCGCGTCGGCGAGCCGCGGCCCGGAGTGGCGCCCGTCGCGCCCGACGGCGAAGCTGGCCGCGCCGCGCTCGACGCCCAGGCCGCCGAGCGCGCGGCCGACCTCGCGCACGATTGCGGGCGTGAGCGTCTTGCCGACGATGCCGCGGATGTCGTAGGCGCGGAAGATTTCCGATGGAACGCTCATGCGGCCGAGAAGAAGGCGTCGATTCGTTGCGGCAGCCAGGCGCGGCGCGCAGGGAAGGCGGCGTGTCCGCCCGTCGCTGGAAATTCTAGCACCACGTCCCGCGCCGCCCTGCGCGTGGCGGCTCCCAGCGCCTCGGCCGGCAGGAAGGGATCGTTCAGCGCGTTCAGCACCAGCGCGGGAACGCGCACCGCGGCAAGCCACGGCGCCGAGGACGCGCGCGCCCAGTAGTCGCGCACGCCGCGAAAGCCGTGCAGCGGCGCGGTCACCAGGTCGTCGAACTCGTACAGCGTGCGTGCGCGCGCCACGCGGTGCGCGTCGTACAGCCCCGGGAAGCGCTCGAGCTTGTGCAGCGCCTTGCGCTTCATGGTCCTCAGGAAGTGGCGCGCGTAGAGCTCGCGGTTCAGGCCGCGGTCGAGCGCGAAGCCCGCCGCCGTCAGGTCGAGCGGCGCCGACACCGCGGCCGCGCGCCGCACGATCGCCGCGGCCTCCGCGCCGCGCTCGCCGAGCCACTTGAGCAGCGCGTTGCCGCCGAGCGAAATGCCGACCGCGTCGATCGGCGCGCTTCTTTCGGCGCGCAGGCGGCGCAGGATCCAGTCGATCTCGTCGCTGTCGCCCGAGTGGTAGGCGCGCGGCAGCCGGTTCGGCTCGCCCGAGCAGCCGCGGAAGTGCGGCAGCGCGCAGCGCCAGCCGCGCGCCGCGGCGTGCGCGGCGAACGCGCGCGCGTAGTGGCTCGCGGAGCCGCCTTCCAGGCCGTGGAACAGCACCAGCATGCGCGCCGCGCGCGCCTCGCCGGCGAAATCGACGTCGATGAAGTCCCCGTCCGGCGTGTCCCAGCGCTCGCGCGCGAGCGCCGTGCCCGGCGGCGGGCGCAGCGCGGCGTACAGGGTCTGCAGGTGCCCGCCGGGCAGCCACGCGGGCGCGCGATAGCCGCTCAATGCAGGATCTTCGGCGTTTCGCGCGCCACCTGCTGCGCCCGGCCGCGCGCCTGCGCCGGGGACGGCGAGGCGTGGTGCGCGAGCATGCGCCAGCCCGCGGGGGTGCGCAGGTACACGTTGGTCGCGATCACCGGCGCGGGCTGCGCTTCGCCCTCGAGCGCGAAGCTCTCGAGCACGCTGTGCACCGCGAACATCACGCCCGTGGTGAGCGCCTGCAGGCTGACCTGGACCCGCGTACCGGCGCCGCCGGCGAAAATCTGGCGCCAGCTCTCGCGCACCTGGTCCTGTCCGGTCAGGCGCGGCCCGCTCGGGTGCACGCAGACGATCTCCTCGTCCTCGGCCCAGACGCTCATCATCGCTTCCAGGTCGGCGCGCTCGAGCGCCTCGTAGAAGGCGTTCTCGGCGTCCTGCGCGGTGGGAAAGATCCGTATCGTCACGCGGCCGGCGATGTTAGCACGCCGAGGCGCGCGATCTCCTCCAGCGCGCGCTCGACGCCGAGCTCCTTCATGCAGCGGAAGTGCCCCAGCGGGCAGACGCGCGCGAAGCAGGGGCTGCACTCGAGGTGCAGCCAGAGCACGCGCGCGCGCGCCGACAGCGGCGGCGTGTGCTCGGGGCTGGAAGAGCCGAACAGCGCGACCTGGGGCCGGCCGAGCGCGGCGGCGGCGTGCATCAGGCCCGAGTCGTTGCTCACCACCAGCTCGGCGCCGCCGATCAGGTCGAGCGCCTCGTCGAGCGTGGTCCTGCCCGCGAGATTGAGCCCCGGCACGCCCTCGCAGGCCTCGCGGTCGCTCGCCGATCCCAGCAGCACCGCCGGCAGCGGCAGGCGGGCCGCGAGCGCGCCGAAATAGGGCCAGCGCTTGGCGGGGCCGTACTCCGCGCCGGGGCAAAGCACCGCGTAGCGGCCGCCGATCCCGAAGCGCGCCGCGGTGATCCGCGCACTCTGCGCGTCGAGCGCGAGGCGCGGCTCGGGCAGCGGCTGCGCCGGCGCGCCGCCCGGCGGCTCGGACAGGCGCGCGTAGTGCAGCGCCATCGGCTCGCGCGCGCCTTTGCCTTTCTCGCGGTAGACCAGGTTGAGCAGCCCGTAGCGCGCCTCGCCCACGTAGCCGCTGCGCAGCGGGATGTCGGCGAAGTAGGGCAGCAGCGCGGCCTTCCAGGCGTTCGGCAGCACGATCGCCTGGTCGTAGCCCCGCGCGCGCAGGCCGCGCCCGAGCCGCCAGCGCTCGCGCAGCTGCAGCGCGCCGTGGCGCAGCGCGGCCGGGATCACCTCGTCCACCCCCGGCATGCGCCGCAGCACCGGCGCCACCCATTCGGGCGCGAGCACGTCGATGCGAACCAGGGGCCGCTTCTCGCGCAGGCGCGCGAGCAGCGGCTGCGCCATCAGCGCGTCGCCGATCCAGTTCGGGGCGACGACGAGGATTCGCGCGGGCTCAGTGGCCCCGCGGCGGGGCGCCCTTGTAGACATACAGGGTGCCACAGTACGGGCAAAGCATTTCACCCGCCTCGGCGACGTCCAGGAACACACGCGGATGGCGCGCCCACAACGGCGCGGTCGGCAACGGGCAGTGAAGCGGCAGGTCCTTCTCGGTCACATCGACCCGCAGCGCCTTGTCGCTCGCCTGGATGCTCATCGCTTGGCTCCTTTCTTCTTCGGCGCCTGCTTCATCGGCACCGGCGTCATCCAGTGCTTGTGCTTGCGGTCCTTGCCGGTGACCACGTCGAAGAATGCTTTCTGCAGCCGCTTGGTCACCGGGCCGGCCTTGCCGGCGCCGATGGTGCGCCCGTCGAGCTCGCGGATCGGCGTCACCTCGGCCGCGGTGCCGGTGAAGAAGCACTCGTCGGCGATGTAGATGTCGTCGCGCGTGAGGCGTTTGGCGCGCACCTGGTATCCCAGCCCGCCGGCCAGCTCGATCACCGTGCTGCGGGTGATCCCGGTGAGCGCCGAGGTGAGCTCGGGTTCGTAGATCGTCCCGTCCTTGACGATGAAGATGTTCTCGCCCGCCCCCTCGGCGACGTAGCCCTCGACGTCGAGCAGCAGGCCCTCGTCGTAGCCGTGCTGGGTCGCCTCGAGCGTCGCCAGCACCGAGTTCGGGTAGGTGCCGGACATCTTGGCGCGCGCCATCGTGACGTTGACGTGGTGGCGCGCATAGGACGAGGTCTTGACCCGGATGCCCTTGGCCAGCGCCTCGGGTCCGAGGTAGGCGCCCCAGGGCCAGGCGGCGATCGCCACGTGCACCGTGGCGCCGACCGGCGAGACGCCCATCTTCTCCGAGCCGTAGAACGCGATCGGCCGCACGTAGCACGACTCGTGCGCGTTCGCCCGCACCACGTCGATCTGGGCCTGCATCAGCTTCTCGCGCGCGTACGGGATCTTCATCATGTAGATGTGCGCCGAATTGAACAGCCGCTGCGTATGCTCCTTGAGCCTGAAGATCGCGGTGCCGTCGCCGGTCTTGTAGGCGCGCAGGCCCTCGAATACCGCCAGCCCGTAGTGCAGCGAGTGGGTGAGCACGTGGGTCGTGGCCGAGCGCCACGGCACCAGCCTGCCGTCGTACCAGATCCAGCCGTCGCGATCCGCCATCGAGAGCGGCGTCTTTGCCTTCGCCATGAAAGAAATTCTCCTTGAGTGTGGCGGCATTCTAACCACAGCGGCGCGAAATCCGCCATACTATTAACATGGATGTTAATCCCGACCAGCGCGTGTTCGCTGCGCTCGCCTCCGCGCCGCGGCGCCGGGCGATCGCCTTCCTCGCCCAGACCGCGCTCTCGACCAGCGAGCTGGCGCAGCGCTTCGGCATCAGCGCGCCGGCGGTGTCGCGCCACCTCGCGGTTCTCCTGCGCGCCGGGCTGGTCTCGGCGGAGCGCCAGGGCCAGAGCGTGCTTTACCGCCTCAAGCGCGACGTCCTGCTCGATTCGCTCAGCGGCCTCGCTTCGGCGGTGGACGGCCCGCTGCGGCGCGCGCCGCAGGCGCGCCCGCCGCGCGACGCGATCTAGCGCAGCGGCGCTAGCCGAGCACCGTCTGCCACAGGGCGCGCACCGCGCCCGCGTGCTCTGCCACCTGGTCCTGCGCGATGCGCGCATAGCGCGCTCCGCTCAGGCGCAGCGCGTGCTGGACGCGGCGGAACTCGCGGTAAGCCTCCTGCCCGCGCCGCGCCAGCTCGGGCGCAATCAATCCGAGCTCGCCCGCCATGCCGAGCAGCGCGATGTTGCCCAGATTGCCGACCAGCGCCGGATGCTCGTGGGCGTGCGCGAGGACCAGGAACTGCACCACGAACTCGAGATCGATCATGCCGCCCGGGTCGTGCTTGACGTCGAACAGTCCGGAGGCGTTGGGGTGCGCGTCGTGCATTTTCGCGCGCATCGCGAGCACTTCCTTCGCCAGCGCCTGCGGCTCGCGCCTGCGGCGCAGGATGCGCTCGCGGATGGATTCGAAGGCCGCGCCGATCGCGCGCTCGCCGGCGCAAAAACGCGCCCGGGTGAGCGCCTGGTGCTCCCAACTCCAGGCCTGCTTCTCCTGGTACTGCTCGAAGGCCTCGACGGTCGACACCAGCAGCCCGCTCGCGCCGCTCGGGCGCAGCCGCAAGTCGGTGACGAACAGCACGCCGGCGGCGGTGCGCGTCGTGAGCAGGAGGTTGAGTTTTTGCGCCAGCCGCGCGTAGGTCTCGGGGGCGCGCTCGTCGGCATCGTCGTAAAGGAAGATCAGGTCGAGGTCGGAGGCGTAGCCAAGCTCCTTGCCGCCGAGCTTGCCGTAGGCGATCACGGCGAAGCGCGGCGCGTCCTCGCGGTGGCGCCGCACCTGGCGCCAGGCCAGCTCGAGCGCCGCCTCGAGCGTCAGGTCGGCGAGCGCCGAAAGGTGGTCGGCGAGCCGCTCCACCGTCAGCAGCCCGGCGAGGTCCTGCGCCAGCAGGCGGAACACCTGCGCCTGGTGCTGCTCGCGCAGCACGTCCATCTGGCGTTCCGGGTCGCCGGCGTGCGCCTCGAGCAGCGCGCGCAGGGCGCGCGCGAACGCGGCCCAGTCCGGCGGCGCGTACAGCACGCGGTCGTCGAGCAGCTCGTCGAGCAGCAGCGGGTGGTGCGTGACGTACTCCGCCGCCCAGCTCGACGCGGCGACGATGCGCGCGACGCGCTCCAGCGCTTCGGGGTGCTCCGCGAGCAGCGCGAGGTAGGCCGCGCGGCGCGCGATCGCCTCGATCAGCGCCAGGCCGCGCTCGAGCGTCGCGTCCGGGTCGGCGCTCGCCGCGGCCGCCGCCGCGAGCGCCGGCACCAGCGCGTCGAAGCGCCGGCGCGAGTCCTTGGGCAGGCTCTGGTAGCGCTGGCTCGCACGCACCGCGGCGAGGCGCGCCGCGCCCGCCGGCGGGTCGCGGTAGCCGCGCGCGGCGAGCGCGCGCGCGGCCGCTTCGCGATCGTCCTGCCACAACTCGGCGTCGCCGTTGTCCTGCGTTTCGGCGAACACCGCCTGGAAGTGGCGCGTCACGCGCGCGCGCTGCGCGCCGAGCGCGACCTCGAACTCGCCCCAGGAGCCGAAGCCGGACATGACCGCGAGGCGCGCGCGATCCTCGCCGTCCGAAGGCAGGGTATGGGTCTGGCGGTCGTCCAGGTACTGCAGGCGGTGCTCGACGCGGCGCAGGAACAGGTAGGCTTCGGCCAGCTCGGCAGCGGCGCGATCGGGCAGCAGCCGGCGCGCGCCGAGGCGCGCGAGCGCCTCCAGCGTCGGGCGCACCGCGAGCTGCGGGTCGCGCCCGCCGCGCACCAGCTGCAGCGCCTGGACCACGAACTCGATCTCGCGGATGCCGCCGGGCCCCAGCTTGACGTGATCGGCCAGCTCGCGCCGCTCGACCTCGCGCCGAACCTCGGCGTGCAGGCGGCGCATCGCGGCGAGCGTGCCGTAGTCGAGGTACTTGCGGTACACGAACGGGCGCACGATCGCCTCCAGCTCGCGCTCCCGCTCGCGCCCGCCGGTGAGCGCGCGCGCCTTGATCCAGGCATAGCGCTCCCATTCGCGTCCCTGGCTCACGAGGTAGTTCTCGAGCGCCTCGAAGCTCGCCACCAGCGGCCCGGACTCGCCGTAGGGGCGCAGGCGCATGTCGACCCGGAACACGAATCCGTCCTCGGTGATGTCGCCCAGCAGCGCGATCAGCTTGCGCCCGACGCGCGCGAAGTATTCGTGGTTCGAAAGGCGCTGCGCGCCGTCGGTGTCGCCTTCCTCGGGATAGACGAGCACCAGGTCGATGTCGGAAGAGACGTTCAGCTCGCGCCCGCCGAGCTTGCCCATGCCCACCACCAGCAGCGGCTGCGGCGTGCCGCCGGCGCCGCGCGGGCGCCCGCAGCGCTCCGCCTGGCGCGCCTCGGCCCAGGCGAGCGCGGCGGCGATCGAAGCCTCGGCCAGGTCACTCATCGCGCCGCAGACCTCGGCCAGGTCCGCCGCGCCGGACAGGTCGCGCGCCATCGCGCGCAGCAGCACGCGCTGGCGCAGGCGGCGCAGGCGCCGTTTGAGCGCGGGCTCGCCGTCTTCCTGCGCGCCGGCGAGCGCGGCGTCGATCTCGGCGCGGGTGAACGGGCGCGGCTCGGCCAGCTCGGCGGCGAGCTCGGGCTGCGCCTCGAGCACGTGGCGGGCGTAGCGCGAAGGCTCGAGCGCCGGGGGAATCGCGGTGTGGCTCAAGTTTGCGGGCAAATCCGAATCGGGGCCGAATTTTGCGGTTTAGAATACCGGCGGGCTCGATGCGTTCACTTGCCCGCTCACGGACTATAGGGGCAACGCGAAGCACGATGCAAACCAAAACCCGACCCCCGTTCTGGCTACGGGTGCTGGAGTGGGTCGCCTGGTCCGCATTGCTGGGATTCGCCGCGCTGTTCCTCGCGCTGCGCTACTGGCTGCTGCCGCACATCGAGGACTATCGCGCGCAGATCGTGACGGCCATCTCGCGCTCGATCGGCCTGCAGGTGAGAATCGCCACCATCCAGGCCGAGTGGCAGGGATTCCGCCCGCAGCTCGATTTCACCGACGTGCGCATCTACGACAGCGCCGGGCGCGTGGCGCTGACGCTGCCGGCGGTCGAGAACGTGGTGTCGTGGCGCTCGCTGCTGTTCCTCGACTTGCGCCTGCACTCGCTCACGATCGAGGCGCCGCAGCTCACGGTGCGGCGCGACGCCTCGGGCGCGCTGTACATCGCGGGCATGGCGCTCTCGGGCAAGGCGGGGCAGGGCGGGTTCACCGACTGGGTGCTCGATCAGCGCGAAATCGCGGTGCGCAACGCCGAGATCGAATGGCGCGACGACAAGCGCGGCGCACCGGCGCTTGCGCTGCACGCGCTCAACTTCCGCCTGCGCAACGCGGGCGACAAGCACTCGATGGGCGTTTCGGCGCGACCGCCGGAGGAGCTCGGCACCCACCTCGACCTGCGCGCCGAGCTGATCGGGCGCAGCGCCGCCGATCCGGCGGCGTGGAACGGGCGGGTCTACGTCGACGTCGGCTATACCGACCTCGCCGGCTGGCGCGCCTGGGTCGACTATCCGGTCGAGCTGCAGCGCGGGCAGGGCGCGCTCAGGCTGTGGGCCACGCTCGGCGCAGGCCAGCTGCAACGCGGCACCGCGGACGTCGCCCTGACCGGCGTCGCGGTGCGCCTGGCCTCCGACCTGCCGCTGCTCGAGCTGCGCAGCCTGCGGGGGCGCGTGCAGGGCCGCGCCGGCGCGAACGGCTACGAAGTCTCGGGCCGCGATCTCGTGCTCGCCCGCGCCGAGGGACCGACGATGGGCCCGACCAGCTTCACGGCCGCGTGGCAGCCGCGCTCGGCGCAGAGCCCCGAGCGCGGCACGGTGAGCGCCAGCCTGGTCGAGCTCGAGCCGCTCGCGACGCTCGTCGGCTTCCTGCCCTTCCCGGCCGCGCTGCGCCAGCTGCTCGGCGAGCTCGCGCCGCGCGGCAATCTGCTCGACTTCAATCTCGGCTGGACCGGCACGCTCGCCGAGGCGGAACGCTACAGCCTCAAGTCGCGCTTCAGCGGCGTCGCGACCAACGCCTGGCACCGCGTGCCTGGCGTCAAGGGCCTGTCGGGCAGCCTGGAGGCGAGCGCCAGCGGCGGCCGCGTCTACCTCCTGTCGCGCAACAGCGAGATCGAGCTGCCCAAGGTCTTTTCCGAGCCGCGCATCGGCCTGGACGAGCTGAACGGCCAGATCGACTGGGAACGCTCGTCCTCCGGCGCGATCGAGGTGCGGCTGTCGTCGCTGAATTTCGCCAACGCGAACCTCGCCGGCCGCGTCTCGGGCACCTATTCCTGGCGCGAGGGCGCCGGTCCCGGGAAGATCGACCTGTCGGCCAGGCTCTCGCGCGCGGACGGCAGCCAGGTCGTGCGCTACCTTCCGCTCGCGAGTCTCATGGGCGAGGCGACGCGCGGGTGGCTCGCGTCGGCGATCGTCGCGGGCCAGGCGAGCGACGCGACCCTGCGGCTGCAGGGCGACCTGCGCGACTTTCCCTTTGCCGACCCGTCCAAGGGCCAGTTCCAGGTCAGCGCGCACATCGCCAACGCGACGCTGCAACCGGCGCCCAAGTGGCCGAACATCGAGCACATCGACGCCGAGCTGCTCTTCAGCCGCGACAGCATCACGCTCGTCGGCCACTCGGGCAGCGTCTACGGCGCGCAGCTCTCGGACGTGCGCGTGCGCATTCCGAGCCTGACCGCGCCACACCATCTGCTTTCGATTTCCGGCACGGCGCAGGGGCCGACCGGCGCCTTCCTGGCCTACGTCGCCGGCAGCCCGGTGCGCGCGATGGCGGGCGGACTCACGGACGCGATGCACGCCGCCGGGCGCGCCACGCTCGCGCTCAAGCTCGAGCTGCCGCTGGGCGAGCTCGCGCAGAGCAAGGTCGCGGGCGAGTTCCGCTTCGACGACAACAGCATCGCGCTGATGCCCGACCTGCCGCCGATCGAGCATGCAGGCGGCATGGTGAGCTTCACCGGCTCGAGCGTGACCGTGCACGACGTCAAAGGCCAGCTGTTCGGCGGCCAGGTGAGCATCAACGGCGGCTCCGCGGCGGGCGCCGGCGTGCGGGTCGTCGCGCGCG
The DNA here is from genome assembly GCA_963832685.1 of uncultured beta proteobacterium. Lineage (GTDB taxonomy): Bacteria > Pseudomonadota > Gammaproteobacteria > Burkholderiales > SG8-39 > DAHVFK01. The sequence goes on along the minus strand of CAWHUZ010000014.1, from coordinate 102,609 downwards.
GCCGCGCCGAGCTGAGCGCGGTGAGGGCGCTCGCGGACTCGCGCTGGGGAAGCTTCCTGTCCGGCTCGGCGTCCTACGTCGCGACCGTGTCGCTGCGCGACGGCCACGCCTCGCTCGGCCTCGAGTCGCCGCTGCGCGGACTCGAGAGCAGGCTGCCGCCGCCGCTGGACAAGGCCGCGGGCGACGCGCTGGCGCTGCACCTCGAGCTGCTGCCGGGCATGGCGGAAGCGCGCGACCGCATCTCGGTCAAGCTCGGCGACCGGCTGGCGGCGGAAATCCTGCGCCAGCGCTCGGGCGCCGGGATGGGGGTGCAGCGCGCCTCGATCGCGCTCGGACCGCAGGCGGACACGGCGCTGCGCCTTCCCGAGCGCCCGGGCGTTCTGCTCTACGGCGAGACGCCGAGCCTGGACGTCGACCGCTGGCTGCCGCTCGCGACGGGCGACGGCGCGGCGAGCGGTCCGACGACGATCGACCTCAAGGTCGACACGCTCGACGCCTTCGGCAAGCGCATCACCGGCGTCTCCCTCCTCGCCGGCGCCGACGCCGAGGGCTGGTCGGCGAACGTGCAGGCCGGGGAGCTCGCGGGCGACATCGCCTACCGCACCGAGGCCGGCGGCAGGCTGATCGCGCGCTTGACGCGCTTCAGGATCCCGGACGACGCGCCCGGGCACGAGGCGGGAGCGGCGAAGGGCGAGAAGAAGGTGAAGGATCTGCCCGCGCTCGACCTGATCGCGGACCAGTTCACCTTCCGCGGCAAACAGCTCGGCCGGGTCGAGGTCGTCGCGCGCCACGCGGGCGACGACTGGCGCATCGAGCGGCTCGCGATGGTGAATCCCGACGCTTCGATGAGCGGCAGCGGCATCTGGCGCGGCGGCGCGGTGTCCTCGACCGAGCTCAAGTTCGAGCTCAAGGTGAACGACACCGGCAAGTTCCTCGACCGCATCGGCTACAAGGCTCTGGTCAAGGGCGGCAAGGCGTCTTTCGGCGGCACGCTGGGCTGGAGCGGAGACCCGCTGGCGCTCGACTATCCGTCGCTGTCCGGCGACCTGACGTTGGACGTCAAGGACGGACAGTTCCTCGAGATCGAGCCGGGAATCGGCAAGCTGGTGTCGCTGATGAGCCTGCAGATGCTGCCGCGGCGCATCACGCTCGATTTCCGCGACGTGTTCTCCAAGGGCTTCCAGTTCGACAGCATCAGCAGCACGCTGCAGATACGCCAGGGAGTGATGACGACCAAGGATTTCAAGATGCACGGCTCGGCGGCGGACGTGGCGATGAGCGGCAAGACCGACCTCGCGCGCGAGACCCAGGACCTGAAGGTGCAGGTGGTGCCGGGCCTGGGCGACAGCGCGGCGACCGTGATCGGCCTGGTCAATCCGCTGGTCGGCGTCGCTTCGGCAATCGCCCAGCGCCTGCTGAAGAATCCGCTGGGCCAGATCTTCTCCTACCAGTACAGGATCACGGGAACTTGGGGCGATCCGAATGTCGAAAAGCTGAGGGCCCCCGCGCCGGTGGAGAATTCGCCGGGCGGCGGCTACTGACTGCTATGATCATCCGCCAGGAGACCGCGCCACTCATGCAAACCGCCACGCAGGACCTGCTTCTCGGAACCGCCGAGCGCCGCCTGCTCGAGCCCTACGAGCTCGAGCCGGGCAAGCTCGCGCGCGTGTTCGGCGCGCTCGGCGCGCACCGCATCGACTACGCCGACCTGTACTTCCAGTATGCGCGCTCCGAGAGCTGGAGCCTGGAGGAGGGCATCGTCAAGTCGGGCAGCTTCAACATCGAGCAGGGCGTCGGCGTGCGCGCGATCGCGGGCGAGAAGACCGCCTTCGCCTACTCCGACGAAATCAGCTTCGACGCGCTGGAGGACGCCGCGCGCGCGACGCGCGCGATCGCCGCCGCGGGCCAGAACCGGCGCACCAAGATCGCGCGCAGGGGCCAGCCGGTGCGGCGCTACGAGCCGGTCGACCCGCTCGCAACGCTCGCCTCGGAGTCCAAGGTGGCGCTGCTCGAAAAGCTGGAGCGCATGTGCCGCGCGCTCGACCCGCGCGTGACGCAGGTGATGGCGAGCCTGGGCGGCGAGTACGAGGTGATCCTGGTGGCGCGCGCCGACGGCGTGCTCTCGGCCGACGTGCGCCCGCTGGTGCGCATGTCGGTGCAGGTGATCGTCGAGCACAACGGCAGGCGCGAGAGCGGCCACGCCGGCGGCGGCGGGCGCACCGGCTACGTCCACTTCAGCGACGAGGTGCTGAAGGACTACGCGCAGAAGGCGGTTTCGCAGGCGCTGGTCAACCTCGAGTCGCGCCCGGCGCCCGCGGGCAGCATGACCGTGGTGCTCGGGCCGGGCTGGCCGGGCATCCTGCTGCACGAGGCGATCGGGCACGGCCTGGAGGGCGACTTCAACAGGAAGGGCAGCTCGGCGTTCTCGGGCCGCATCGGCGAGCGCGTGGGCGCGCGCGGGGTCACGGTGGTCGACGACGGCACCCTGCCCGGGCGGCGCGGCTCGCTCACGGTGGACGACGAGGGCAACCCGAGCACGCGCACGGTGCTGATCGAGGACGGCGTGCTGCGCGGCTACATCCAGGACAGCCTCAACGCGCGGCTGATGAAGATGCCGCTCACCGGCAACGGGCGGCGCGAGTCCTACGCCCACCTGGTGCTGCCGCGCATGACCAACACCTACATGCTCGCCGGGCCGCACGACCCGCGCGAGATCATCGCCGGGGTGGAGCGCGGCGTGTACGCGGTCAACTTCGGCGGCGGCCAGGTCGACATCACCAACGGCAAGTTCGTGTTCTCGGCCGCCGAGGCCTACATGATCGAGAACGGCAAGGTGACGCACCCGATCAAGGGCGCGACCCTGATCGGCAACGGCCCGGATACGCTGACGCGGGTGAAGATGATCGGCAACGATCTGCAGCTCGACAGCGGCATCGGCACCTGCGGCAAGGATGGCCAGAGCGTTCCGGTCGGCGTCGGCCAGCCGACGCTGCGCATCGACGGCCTGACCGTCGGCGGCACGTCCTGAGATGGACGCGCTGCCCTCGAACGCGACCCGTTTCCTGGCCGACGCCGACGCACTCGCGGCGCGGATCCCCGACGGCGCTCAGATCGCGATGCCGCCGGACTACTCGCTGCCCGCGATGGCCGTGGTGCGCGCGCTGGTGCGGCGCCGCGCGAAGGGCCTGAGGCTGCTCGGCGTGCCTGTGCTCGGCATGTGCGCCGACCTGCTGATCGGCGCCGGCTGCGTGGCCGAGGTCGAGACCAGCGCGGTGTCGCTCGGCGAGGCGGGCCTTGCGCCGCGCTTCACCGAGGCCGCCGAGAAGGGCGAGATCGTGGTGCGCGACGCCACCTGCCCGATGGTCCACAGCGGCCTGCAGGCGGCCGAGAAGGGCGTGCCCTTCATGCCGCTGCGCGGCGTGCTCGGCTCGGACCTGGTCGGCCTTCGTCCCGACTGGAGAGTGATCGACAATCCAATGCAAAATCGTAATCGGGGTCAGAGTCGGATTACTTCGCAATCCGACTCTGACCCCGATTACGACGACCCGATCCTGCTCGCGCCGGCGATCTCGCCCGACGTGGCGCTGTTCCACGCGCGCTGGGCGGACCGCGCGGGCAACGTGTGGCTCGGCCGGCGGCGCGAGCTGGCGACGATCGCGCACGCGGCCAGAGCCACCCTGGTGAGCGTCGAATCGATGCGCGACGGCGACATGCTGGAGGACGAGATCCTCGCTCCGGGCGTGCTCGGCTCGGTCTACGTCAGCGCGCTCGCGCCGGCGCCGCGTGGCGCCTGGCCGCTCGGCGTGGCCGGAGAGTACGCGGTCGACGACGCCCACCTCGCGGCCTACGCGCGGGCGGCGAAGACGCGGGAGGGCTTCCGGCGCTACCTGGACGAATGGGTCCTTACGCCAGAGAAGAGCTGCTCGCCTGCGTGATCGCGCGGCTGATCGGCGACGCGGCGCACGTCGCCGTCGGCGCCGCGTCGCCCATTCCGGCCACCGGCGCGTTCCTGCTCAAGGCGGGCCGTCCCGCGTTGCGCGTGTCGCTGCTGCACAAGCGCATCGGCAATCCCTTCAGCGAGGGCTCGCGCGAGCTGTTCGACCTCGCGGGCCAGGGCAGGATCGACGTGTTCTTCCTCGGCGGCGCGCAGATCGACGGCGAGGCGAACGTCAACCTGGTGCGCGCCGAGGGCCACCGCTTTCCCGGCTCGTTCGGCTCGCCGTTCATGTACTTCGCGGCGCGCCGCACGATCCTGTTCCGCGAGGAGCACTCGCGCCGCGTGCTGGTGCCGAAGGTCGAGTTCGTCAGCGCGCCGGGCTCGAGCCCGCCGGGGGTGTGGCGCCGCGGCGGCCCGCAGGCGCTGCTCACCGCCAAGGCGCTGTTCGCCTGGCAGCCCGGCACGCGCCGCTTCAGGCTCGAGAGCGTGCACCCGGGATCGAGCGTGGACGAAGTGCGCGAGTGCACCGGGTTCGATTTCGACGGCGCGCACGCGGCCCCTCCGACGCCCGAGCCCTCGGACGCGGAGCTCGAGCTGCTGCGGGGCCCGGTGGCGCGCGAGATCGCGGCGAACTACCCCGCGTTCGGGCGCAGGGTCTGGGGCGCGGTCGCGGCGCGCGCGAAATCCTAGCGCGGCATCAGATTCCGGTCGCGTCCTTCATGAGCGCGCGCCAGCGCCGGTAGCGCGCCGCGAGGCGGCGCGTCGGGCGCCGGCTCGAACCGGTCTTCGTGCACGACCGCGTTCCATCCCGCCGGACGGCCCGCCGCCAGGTAGCCGATGCCGCGCGCGCTCGCCTCCGGGTCGTCGCGCCGCAGCACCGGCAGCCCGCTGACCGCGGCGATCCGCCGGCAAAGGCCGTCCAGGCGCGACACGCCGCCGCTCACGCGCACCCGGCGCGCCGGCGGCACGTGGGCCGCCATGTAGTCGACGTTCGCCTGCAGCAGGAAGGCGATGCTCTCGACCACCGCGACCGCCTTGCGCCACGGCTCGCCTTCGCCGACGAAGCGCGAGGCGAACTCGGCCTGCCAGAACGGCCCGCCCAGCCCCGCGATGCCGTTCAGGAACAGCGGCGGCTCGCCCGGCTCCTCGAGCCAGGCGCGGAAGGCGCGCGAGCGCGTCTTCGATCCCGAGCCCGGTGCGCAGCCACTCGAGCGCGGTGCCGGCGCCGTTGACGTTGCCTTCGACCGTCCACACCGTGCTGCGCCCGTCGTCCAGGATGATGCCGGTGAGCTGGCGCGGCACGTGGCCGGGCGCGCGCTCGAGCGCGCGCTGCACGAAGGCGCTGGTGCCGATGTTGACGTAGGCCGAGTCGGGCTCGGGCCAGCCGAAGGCGAACACCGCCGCCGACTGGTCGCCGTTGACTGCCGCCAGCGGCAGCGCAGGGCCCGCGAGGTCGAGCGTTCCCCATGCGCTGGCAGGTCGGCGCGCTGCGCGGCAGGAAGCCCTGCGGCAGCCCGAACAGCGCGAGCAGCTCCGGGTCCCAGTCGCGCGTGGCGAGGCTCCAGAGCTGGGTTCGCGCGGCGCACTGCGGATCGGCCGCGAACGTGCGCTCCCTCAGTCAGGCGGAACACGAGAAAGCTCGCCAGCGGCCCCCAGGCGAGGCTGCCCGCGCTGCGCGGCGGCGCCGACCGCAGGCAGGTGATCGAGCGCCCAGCGCAGCTTGCTCGCGCCGTAGTGCGGCGACAGGTAGAGGCCGGTCTTGCGGTGCACCGCGTCGCCGTGCTGCCGGCTCGAGCGCGTCGATCCAGGCGTGCGCGCGCCGGTCCTGCCAGCTGAACACCGGCGACAGCGGCCGAGCGTCGCGCCGGTCCCAGCACACGCAGCTCGCGCGCTGGCTCGACAGGCCCGCGCACGCGAGCTCGGCGCGGCGCGCGCCCAGCAGGCGCGAGCGCCCGCGCGATGGCGGCGAACATCGAGGCCACGATCTCCTCGCCGTCCTGCTCCGCCCAGTCGGGCTGAGGGCGCGCGAGCGCGATCGCCTGCTCGCCGCTCGAAACGATGCCGCCGCGCGCGTCCAGCACCAGCGCGCGGCTCGCGTGGGTCCCCTGGTCGATCGCCAGGACGAGGCGCTCCATCTCGAGCTCGACAGCCAGGCGAGCGGCGCGAGTCCCGAGCGCGGCGAGCGCGGCGAGCATGACGAGGCTCGCGAGCCCCGCGCGGCGCGTGGCGAGCGCGTAGGCGTAGACGCCCTTGACCACGTTGTTGGCGGCGGCGGCGATCACGATCGAGGCCGCCGCGAGCGCGAGCGGCGTCGCCGCCGGCGCGGCCTTGGTCATGCCCATGACGAAGGGGTCCACGTCGGTCACCCCCATCGCCGCGGCGAGCAGGTACACGCCGCCGCGGCCGAAGTTCTCGAGCGCGAGCCGGGTGGCGACCAGCATCGCCACGAACACCAGCGCGAACAGGAACGCGGTGCCGAGCTCGAGCGGATTCTTCGGCTGCTGGCGCCGCTCGATCTCCGCCGTGGGGTCGCCGCCGCGGCCGCACCATATCCAGCCGCCGACGATCGCGACCGCGGCGAGCGCGGCGAAGGACGGCGCGAGCGCGTTCATCAGGGCGCGGTTGAAGATCCCGAGCAGCACGATCAAGCGCAGGTACATTACGCCGGAGGCGATCACGATGCTGCCCGCGTACAGGTGCGCGTCGTGCCCGGTTTCCCTCGCCGAGCGGCGCGCGAGCGCGACCGTGGTCGCGGTCGAGGAGTACATGCCGCCGAGCGCCGCCGCCAGCACCAGCCCGCCGCGGCCTTGCACCATCCGCTGCAGCACGTAGCTGCCGTAGGACACCGCGCTCACCGCCGCCACCACCAGCCAGGTCTCGTAGCGGATTGACGTCGAAGCGGGTGAAGGCCGCGTTCGGCAGCACCGGCAGGATCACCGCGGTGACCAGCAGGAACTTGGCGAAGGTCAGGATGTCGTCCGACGCGATGCGCTTCGCGAGCCCTTCGAGGCCGACCTTGAGCTCGACCAGCAGCAGGCTCGCCACGCTGACCGCGGTCGCGATCCAGAACTGGTCGTGGTACACCAGCGCGCCGACCAGGTAGGTGGCGAGGCCGGTCATCTCCGAGGTGATCCCGGCGTGGGCCGAGGTGGTCAGCTTGTGCCAGTACGACAGCATCAGGAAGCCGCCGACCGTGGCGAAGCCGAGCGCGAGCGGCAGCAGGTCGTCGCCCGAGAGGAAGGCGATCAGGTAGCCGATGAAGCCGATCAACGGGAAGGTGCGCACGCCGCCGAAGGCGTAGTGCCCTTCCTCAGTCGCCTTGCGCTCCTCGCGCTGCAGCCCGATCAGGAACGACAGGAACAGCACCAGCAGCAGCTTGACCCACTCGGGTTGCAACCACTGCGGGGGCAGCATCGCGCGCGCCTTCGCTCAGTCGCTCTCGGCCCAGCGCAGCGAGCGCTGCACCGCCGCGCGCCAGCGCCCGAGCAGCTCGTCGGCGGCGGCCGTGTCCATCTGCGGCTCGAAGCGGCGGTCCTCGGCCCAGTGCGCCGCGATCTCGTCCGGCGAGCGCCACAGCCCGATCGTGAGGCCGGCGAGATAGGCCGCGCCGAGCGCGGTGGTCTCGAGCACGCGCGGGCGCACCACCGGCACGCCGAGCATGTCGGCCTGGAACTGCATCAGCAGGTTGTTGGCGGCGGCGCCGCCGTCGACGCGCAGCTCGGTGAGCTTGCTCGCCCGCGTCCTGCTGCATCGCCTCGAGCAGGTCGGCGACCTGGAACGCGATCGATTCGAGCGCGGCGCGCGCGAGGTGCGCGCGCGACGAGCCGCGCGTCAGGCCGAGAATCGCGCCGCGCGCGAACGGGTCCCAGTGCGGCGCGCCCAGCCCGGTGAAGGCGGGCACCAGGAACACGCCGCCGTTGTCGGGCACGCTCGGCGGCGAGCTCCTCGATCTCGGCCGCGGTGCGGAAAAACTGCAGCTCGTCGCGCAGCCACTGCACCACCGAGCCGGCGACGAACACGCTGCCCTCCAGGGCGTAGCTGCGCCGCGCGTCGCGCGCGGCGCTGGCCTGCGCGGCCGGCGTGGTCAGCAGGCCGTGCGTCGAGCGCACCGCGGTCTCGCCGGTGTGCAGCAGCATGAAGCTGCCGGTGCCGTAGGTCGCCTTGGCCATGCCCTCGCGGTGGCAGCCCTGGCCGAACAGCGCCGCCTGCTGGTCGCCGGCGATGCCGGCGATCGGGATCGCGGCGCCGAGCTCCTCCGGCGCGGCCATGCCGAACACGCTCGCCGAGGGCTGCACGTCGGGCAGGATCGCGCGCGGCACGCGCAGGATCGAGAGCAGCTCCTGGTCCCAGTCGCCCTTGTGGATGTCGTACAGCAGGGTGCGCGAGGCGTTGGTCTCGTCGGTCACGTGGGTGCGGCTCTGCGACAGGCGCCACACCAGCCAGGTGTCGACCGTGCCGAAGGCGAGCTCGCCGCGCTCGGCGCGCGCGCGCGCGCCGGCCACGTTGTCCAGCAGCCAGGCGAGCTTGGTGCCGCTGAAGTAGGGATCGATGATCAGGCCGGTCTTCGCCTTGATCGTCTCCTCCACGCCGGCGGCGCGCAGCTCGGCGCACAGCGCCGTGGTGCGGCGGTCCTGCCACACGATCGCGTTGTGCAGCGGCTCGCTCGTCTGGCGGTCCCACAGCAGGGTCGTCTCGCGCTGGTTGGCGATGCCGATCGCGCTGACCTCGGTCGGGCCGATGCCCGCCTTCGCGATCGCCTCGCGCGCGGTGTCGCGCTGCGAGATGTAGATCTCGTTCGGGTCGTGCTCGACCCAGCCCGGCTGCGGGTAGATCTGGCGGATCTCGCGCTGCGCGCTCGCGCGCGGCTTGCCGTGCTCGTCGAACACGATCGCGCGCGAGCTGGTGGTGCCCTGGTCGAGCGCGAGAATGTATTTCATGCCGTCCTGATCCGCGGGCCTGAGGCGATTCTAGCAGCGACGCGGGTGTTAGAATTCGCGGCGCCATGCCGCTACCGATCCAGGACGTCGAGCGCGAGCTCACCCACACCCGGCGCGTGCGCTTCGAGGGCTACAGGCGCGCCGACGGCCTGTGGGACATCGAGGCGCATTTGACCGACGTCAAGAACCACGATTACCCGCTCCAGACCGGCGTGCGCCGCGCCGGGCAGCCGATCCACGAGATGTGGCTGCGCGTCACCATCGACCGCGGCCTGAACGTGCTCGACGCGATCGCGTCCTCGGACGCGGTGCCCTACCCGGGAGGCTGCGAGGCCGCGGCGCCCGCCTACCGCAAGCTGATCGGGCTCAACCTGCGGCGCGGCTTCCGCAAGAAAGTGCACGAGCTGCTCGGCGGCGTGCTGGGCTGCACCCACATCACCGAGATGCTGGCCGGCCTGCCGACCGCCGCGATCCAGACCTTCGCCGGCGAGTCGAAGGAGGACCAGGGCGACGGCGTCAAGCCGTTCCAGCTCGACCAGTGCATCGCGCTCGAGACCGGCACGGAGACCGTGCGCAAGTGGTACCCGGCGTGGTACCGGGGACCCATGGGAGGAGGCAAGGCGGCATGAAGATCCACGAGTATCAGGGCAAGGAGCTGTTCAGGAAGTACGGCGTCGCGACGCCGCGCGGCACGCCGTGCTTCACGGTAGCCGAGGCGGTCGCGGCGGCCAGGGCGCTGGGCGGCAAGGTCTGGGTGGTGAAGGCCCAGATCCACGCCGGCGGGCGAGGCAAGGGCGGCGGGGTGAAGCTGGCGAAATCGCTCGACGAGGTGAAGAAGTTCTCCTCGCAGATCCTGGGCATGCAGCTCAAGACGCACCAGACCGGCCCGCAGCGGCCAGAAGGTGAGGCGGCTGCTGATCGAGGAGGGCGCCGACATCGTGAAGGAGCTTTACGTCGGCATGGTGGTCGACCGCGGCAGCCAGCGCGTGTGCCTGATGGCCTCCTCCGAGGGCGGGATGGACATCGAGGAGGTGGCGGCGAAGACGCCGCACAAGATCTACAAGGTCTTCATCGACCCGCAGGTGGGCCTGACCAACGCCGACGCCGACGCGGTCGCGCGCAAGATCGGAATTCCGGATTCGTCGCTCGAGCAGGCGCGCGCGCTGCTGCAGTCGCTGCACCGCTGCTTCTGGGACACCGACGCCTCGCTGGCGGAGATCAACCCGCTGATCTACACCCGCGCCGGCAGGGTGGTCGCGCTCGACTCGAAGATGAACTTCGACGACAACGCGATGTTCCGCCACCCCGACATCGCCGCGATGCGCGACCTCGACGAGGAGGACCCGCTCGAGATCGAGGCCTCGAAGTACGACCTGTCCTACATCTCGCTCGACGGCGAGATCGGCTGCATGGTCAACGGCGCGGGCCTCGCGATGGCGACCATGGACACGATCAAGCTGTTCGGCGGCGAGCCGGCCAACTTCCTCGACGTCGGCGGCGGCGCGACCGCGGAGAAAGTCACCGCGGCGTTCAAGATCATGCTCTCCAACCGCAAGGTCAAGGCGATCCTGGTCAACATCTTCGGCGGCATCATGAAGTGCGACACCATCGCCGAGGGCGTGGTCGCCGCCGCGCGCGAGGTGCACCTGGCGGTGCCGCTGGTGGTGCGCATGAAAGGCACCAACGAGGAGCTCGGCCGCAAGATCCTCAAGGACTCCGGCCTGCCGATCATCTCGGCCGACAACATGGCCGACGCGGCGAAGAAGGTGGTCGCGGCGGTGAAAGCGAACAAGAAGAAAAAGCCGGCACCGAAGAAGAAGCCCGCCGCGAAGAAGAAAGTGGCGAAGAAGAAGGCCGGGAGGAAGAAGAAATGAGCATACTGATCAACAAGAACTCCCGCGTCATCACGCAAGGCATCACCGGCAAGACCGGCCAGTTCCACACCCGCACCAGCCGCGAGTACGCCAACGGGCGCGCCTGCTACGTCGCCGGGGTCAACCCGAAGAAGGCGGGCGAGGACTTCGAGGGCATCCCGATCTTCGGCACGGTGGCGGAGGCGAAGCACGCCACCGGCGCGGACGTGTCGGTGATCTACGTCCCGCCGCCTTTCGCCGCGGCCGCGATCTGGGAGGCGGTCGAGGCCGACGTCGAGCTGGTGATCTGCATCACCGAGGGCATCCCGGTGCGCGACATGATCGAAGTGCGCGACCGCATGCGCAAGCAGAACAGGAAGAGCGTGCTGGTGGGGCCGAACTGCCCCGGCGTGATCACGCCGGGCGAGCTCAAGATCGGCATCATGCCCGGGCACATCCACAAGAGCGGGCGCGTCGGCGTGGTGTCGCGCTCCGGCACGCTCACCTACGAGGCGGTCGGTCAGCTCAGCGAGCTCGGCATCGGCCAGTCCTCGGCGGTCGGCATCGGCGGCGACCCGGTCAACGGCGTGAAGCACGTCGACGTGATGAAGCTGTTCAACGACGACCCGGGCACCGACGCGGTGGTGATGATCGGCGAGATCGGCGGCTCGGACGAGGAGACCGCGGCCGAGTGGATGAAGCAGAACATGAGAAAGCCCGTGGTCGGCTTCATCGCCGGAGTCACCGCGCCGCCGGGCAAGCGCATGGGCCACGCCGGCGCGATCATCTCGGGCGGCAAGGGCACCGCGCAGGAAAAGCTCGCGGTGATGGAGGCCTGCGGCATCAAGGTGACGCGCAACCCCGCCGAGATGGGCAAGACGCTCAAGTCGGTCCTCAAGTAGCCCGCCGCCATGGCGCGCGCGTTCGGCGTGCTGCGTCATGGCGCGCTCAAGTACTACCTGCTGGCGCGCCTGTTCGGCACCCTCGCGGTGCAGATGCAGACCGTCGCGGTCGGCTGGCAGGTGTACGAGGCCACGCACGACCCGCTCGACCTCGGCTTGATCGGGCTGTCGCAGTTCCTGCCGTTCATCGTCCTCATCCTGCCCGCCGGGCACGTCGCCGACCAGTACGACCGCCGGCGCGTGGGCGCGGGCTGCTTCGCGCTGCAGGCGGCCGGCGCGCTGCTGATGCTCGGCTACACGCGCGCCGGGGTGGCCGAGGTCTGGCCGGTGTTCGCGATCATGTCGCTGTTCGGCGTCGCGCGCGCGTTCTCGATGCCGGCGCTGCAGGCGCTGCTGCCGAACGTGGTGCCGCCCGAGGACTACGGCCGCGCGGTGCCGCTCAGCTCCTCGGCCAACCAGGTCGCGCGCATCGCCGGCCCGGCGCTCGGCGGGCTGCTCTACTTCGCCGGCGCGGAAACGGTCTACGCCGCGGTCGCGCTCATGCTCGCGGCGGCGTTCGGGTTCATCCTCGCCGCGCGCGCGCCGCGCGCCGCGCCGCCGGCGCGCGTGCCGCTGTCCTGGTCGAACCTGCTCTCGGGCCTCGCCTTCGTGCGCTCGCGCCCGGTGGTGCTGGGCGCGATCTCGATGGACCTGTTCGCGGTGCTGTTCGGCGGCGCGACCGCGCTGCTGCCCGCCTACGCGGGCGACATCCTGCACGCGGGGCCGCTGGGGCTCGGGTTCCTGCGCACCGCCTCGGGCGTGGGCGCCGCGCTGTGCGGCCTCGCGCTCGCGCTGCGCCCGATCCAGCGCCACGTCGGGCGCTGGATGTTCGGCGGCGTGGCCGCCTTCGGCCTGGCGACCGTGGTGTTCGGCGTCTCGCGCAACCTCTGGCTGTCGCTCGCCGCGCTCACCCTGCTCGGCGCGGCCGACATGCTGAGCGTGTTCGTGCGCCAGATGCTGGTGCAGCTCGCCACCCCGGACGCGATCCGCGGCCGGGTGAGCGCGGTCAACTCGGTCTTCATCGGCGCCTCGAACGAGGTCGGCGAGTTCGAGTCCGGGGTCACCGCCGCGTGGTGGGGCGTGGTGCCGGCGGTGGTGGTGGGCGGCGCCGCGACCCTGCTGATCGCCTGGGCCTGGACGCGGCTGTTCCCGCCGTTGTGGAACATCGAGCGCTTTCCAGAAGCTAAGTAAAGCGTATCATGTCTAAAGAGGAACACTGTGATAGATAAAGTGCTATAAGTGTAGTGTTTACTCATTTACTCGCGTCATGTATTAAGCGAATCTTCTTAAAATGACGGTCGAATCTTCCGATCCCGCCGAAACCGCCCGGGTGCTGCAGCGCAGCGCCTCGCGCCTCACCCGGCGCCTGCTCGCGACCCGCCCGCCGGGGGGGTTGAGCGCCACCGGCCTGACCCTGCTCGGGCGCCTGCGCCAGGGCGGCCCGGCCAGCGCCAGCGCGCTCGCGGCCCAGCTCAGGGTGCGGCCGCAGTCGCTCACGCGCGCGCTCGCCGGACTCGAGCGGCGCGGGCTGATCGGGCGCGCGGCGCACGAATCCGACCGGCGCCGCAGCCTGATCGCGATCACCGCGGCCGGCGCCGCCGCGCTCGGCGCCGACCTCGAGGGCCGCCGCGCGCGCCTGGCGCAGGCGATCGCGGCCACCCTCTCGCCCGCCGAGCGCGCGCTGCTCGAGCTCGCCGCCGGGCTGGTCGACCGCCTGGTCGAGGCGCTCGAGCCGGGGCCGGGGTGAAGCTCGCCGCGCTGCGCTGGGGCGAGGGCTTGCGCCTGGCGGTCGCGGGCAGCGCGGCGCTCGCGCTGGCCCAGGCGCTGCACCTGCCCGAGGGCAGCTGGGCGGTGCTGAGCGCGCTGATCGTGACGCGCGCCAACCGCGGCGCGACGCTGCGGGCGAGCGCCGCGCGCCTGATCGGCACCCTGTGCGGTGCCGGCCTGGGCGTGCTCGCCGCGGCCGGGCGGCTGTGGCAGGTCCCCGAGCTCGCGCTGCTCGCCGCGGTGCTGCTGCCGCTCGGCCTGCTGGTCGCCTGGCGGCCCGACTTTCGCACTGCGCCGATCGCGGCCGTGATCGTGCTCTCGGCCGGCGGCGGCTCGCCGCTCGCCGCCGCGGGCCTGCGCGTGGCCGAGATCGCGCTCGGCGCGCTCACCGCGCTCGCGCTGTCCTGGGCGCTGCTGCCGGGCAAGTCGCTCGAGCAGACCGAGCGCGCCGCGGCGCGCCTGCTCGCGCACCTGCACGCGCTTGCGCTGCTCGCGGGCGCCGCGGCCGAGGCCGCGCGGCGCGACAAGCTGCTCGAGCTGTGCCGCGGCGAGCTGCGCAGCCTGACGCTGCTCGCGCAGAGCGCGGGCTGGGAGCCGCGCGCGCGCGAGCGCGCCGAGCGCCTGGCGAAGCGGATGGCGCGCGTCTACGCCGACGTCGCAATGGTGGTGCGCGCGGCGGCCGACCGGCGTGCCGCGGCGGCGCTGCTGCCCGTGCTCGCCATGCTGCAGCGCGACCTGCAGGCCCTCGCCGCGCCGGAATAAGCTTCCGGCCGGGGTGTTTGCCTCGGTAGTTCAACCAGGAGGAACCCCATGAACAAGCGCGATTTCATCCGATTCGGCATCGCCGGCAGCGCCGCCGGCATCTTCGTTCCCAAGGCGGCGCTCGCCGCCGGGATGGACAAGGTGATCGGCTCCAAGCTGGCCGGAGGGCTGTACTACACCGAGCACGCCTTCGGGCGCTGGAACAAGGGCCTGGCCGACCACCATCTGCCGCACCTGGAAAAGCAGATGTCGGGCGGCGCGACGCAGCTTCACGTCGCGACGGCGCACCCGATGAACGCCTACGGGCACTACATCATCAAGCACCAGCTGCACGACCACGGGCTCAAGTTCATGCAGGAATATCTCTACAACCCCACCACCGACACCAAGCCGGAGACGACCTTCGACCTGGGCAAGCACCGCGGGGTGGTCTACGTCATGACGATGTGCAACGTGCACGACGTCTGGATGAACATGATCGAGGTCTAGCGCGACGGCGGCGCTTCAGCCGCCCTGGTGCACCACCCGGCCGGTCGAATCGGTGACCTTGACCTTGACCGGGATGCCCTTGCGGATGCTCTCGGTCACGATGCAGAAGTCCTCGAACTGCTCGGCGCAGCGGTCGAAGTGCTGGATCGCGCTCGCGTCGTCCGACATTTCGATCGCGACCTCGAGCCCGTCGATGCGGTAGCGGCCGCGCTCGTTGCGCTCCAGGCGCCCGGTCACCTCGGCCTTGATCGGGCCGCGCTTGTGGCCGAGCGGGTCGGGCTCGTCGAGCAGCAGCTCGGGAACGCCGGGCCAGTCGAACTTGACGCGAAACTCGTAGTCGTGGTCCTGCTCGAGATGAAGAGTGAAATCCATGTCTGCCATCCAGTGCGATATGAAATCAAGCGCGCGGCGCGCGGCGCGCCATCGCCTCGTCCTGCGCCTGCATGAACGCGCGCCGGAAGACGAGCGGCTCGGAGATGCCGGGGACCGGCGCCTGCTCGCTGCCGGTGCCTGAGATCGTGAGCGAGCCGAAATCGAAGATGCGCCCGAGGATGCCCTGCTCGACCTCGATGCCCTCGACGCGGTTGATGTTGAGCTCGACCGTGCGCCGGCTGATGAAGCCGAACTTGGCGATCACGCGCTCGTTGGTCACCGCGATCTCGGTCGCCTTCCAGCGGATCAGCGCCTGGGCGAGGAAGTACAGGCCGATCACGACCGGCAGCAGCAGCACGCCGAGCAACAGCAGGTGCGCCACCGACCACAGGCTGATGCGCCCGATGTAGACCACGTGCTCGTCCTTGGTCAGCGCGCCGTCTATGTAGTTCGCCATCGTTCTAGCGCGTCGCCGCGACCGCGTGGAGGATCTCGGCCAGCGCGTCGGGCGCGGTGACGTTCGGGCTGTGGCTCGCGTCGAGGTCGAAGCGCTGCCAGCCTTCCTGCGAGGCGCGCTCGGCGAACTGGCGGAAGGGGTCGACCAGGCGCGGCTTGGTGCAGTAGATGTAGCTCCGCGGCAGCTTGTCCACCGCGCCGGTGAGCCGCAGCGGCTGCTCGAAGGTCTTGAGCGGCTGCATCACGCGCCGCGGCGTGATCCACGCCAGGTCCTCGTCGCTCGTATCGGGCGGCGGCGGGTTGGGCGGCAGGCGCCAGCCCCCGCCTTCGGCCTTGGCCGCTTCCACGCGCTTCGCGCGCTCGCCGGGCGCCACCAGGTCGAGCAGCGCCTGGCCGTCGCGCGGCGCGAAGGCGTCCAGGTACGCGAGGCGCCGGATGCGCTGCGGCGCGCGGTCGGCGACGCCGGTGGCGACCATGCCGCCGTAGCTGTGCCCGAGCAGCACGATGTCCGTCAGGTCCTCGTACTCGAGCACCGCGAGCACGTCGCGGATGTGGTCGTCGAGCGTGATCCCCGGGTGCGCGAGGTGCGCGCGCTCCCCCAGGCCGGTATAGGTCGGGGTGAACACCTCGTGCCCGCGCGCGCGCAGGCGCTGCCGGATCTTCTTCCATGCCCAGCCCGCCGACCAGGCCCCGTGCGCCACAACGAATGTCGCCATCCCGTCCTCCGTCGCCAGCCGTGATGATGCCTGAACCCCGGAGGTTTGATCTGACGCAACAACGCCCGGGCGGCGGGCGCCTACCCTGAGGGCAGGACAACCGCCAGCCATCGGCCCCGGATGCGTGTCGCCGTCATTCTCCTTGCCGCCGCGCTCGCCGCGTGCAGCAGCCTGCTGCCGCGCGCCGAGCAGCTCACCTACAGCCCGTGGAAGAGCTTCGACGAGGCGCAGCAGACTTTCGACCGCATCGTGCCGAACCAGACCACCGTCGCGGATCTCAAGGCGATGAATCTCGACCCGAAGGCGAACCCGAACATCGTCATCCTCAACTACTCCGACGTCCTGCGCCGCTTCCTGCCCAGCCCCTCGATCAACGCCGCCGATCTGGACCTCGGCGTGCAGCAGTGCGTCGCCGCCAAGTCCGCCTGCGAGGGCTACGAGATCAACCAGTCGAACACCAAGCGCCAGCGCTACGGCAGCTTCCTCGCCGACCTGCTCAACTTCCGCCGCAAGACCGACGTCTCGGGCTGGCGCTTCAACGGCGTGCTGCTGATCGAGCACGGGGTCGTGATCTACAAGCTCACCGGCGGCCAGCCCGCGATCCACGAGTTCGAGGAAAGCGTCAACCCGCTCGGCCCGTTCCAGAGCGGAGCGGCGTTGACGAGCGTGCTTCCGTGAAGACGGGCGCTCAGCGCGCCAGGTCGAAGGGCCGCGGGGTCCCGCCGTAGATCCGGTCCAGGATTTGCGTCTCGCGCCGCTCGATGGTGTCGAGGAAGCGCTGCGCGTCCTTCATCTTGCGGAAGGCGCGGAAGCCGCGCTCGAGGAAGTCCTGCAGCGCGCCGCATCCGGCCGCCTTGGCCGGGCCGCGCATGCCGCGCAGCATCGCGTACACCATCGGCTTGCGCACCAGCTGCGCCAGGTCCTCGCCGGTTTCCCTGATCAGCCCGATCTGGTGCTTGCGCCGCTCGTAGTTGTCGCAGCGCCGGTAGGCGTCCGCGTAGCCGTCCTCGCTCAGCTCGTCGCTCGCGCCGGGAATGCGCGCGAGGACGTCGAGCAGCTGCGCGTCGAGCTCCTCGCTCAGCGCGTCCAGCTCCACCGCCAGGCCGATGCCGTGCAGTGCGGCGTCGGGCAGCACTTTCGACATCACCGGAAAGACCCGCTCCAGGCCCGCGTCGCGCTCGCCGGTGTCCTTCAGGCCGTACAGGTCGCTGAGGAAGAACTCGGCCGCGGGACGGGTGTTCGCGTCGTCCAGCAGGTCCTGGTAGGTGCGCGCCAGCCGCGCGGCCTGCCAGCGCCGCAGCCAAAGGCGCCGCGCCGTGCGCTCGGCGCTCGCCTCGTGCGCCTGGCGCAGCAACTTGACCCGGTTCATCTGGCCGAGCAGAAACTCCGATATGTCGCTCATGCCGCGGCGCGCGCCGGCGCGGGAACGGCCTCCTGCTCCCTGATCGCGCGGCGCAGGATCTTGCCGACGTTGGTCTTGGGCAGCGCCTCGCTGCGGAACACGACCTCGCGCGGGACCTTGTAGCCGCCGAGCTGCTTGCGGCAATGCTCGATCAGCGCCTCGGCGGTGAGCGAATCGGACTTCTTCACCACCACCAGCCGCACGCGCTCGCCGGAGCGCTCGTCGGGCATGCCGATCGCGGCCGCTTCGAGCACGCCGGGATGGCTCATCGCCACGTCCTCGATCTCGTTCGGGTAGACGTTGAAGCCCGACACCAGGATCATGTCCTTCTTGCGGTCGACCAGCTTGACGAAACCGCGCTCGTCGATCAAGCCCATGTCGCCGGTGCGCAGCCATCCGTCGGCGGTGAAGACCTTGGCGGTCTCGTCGGGCCGGTTCCAGTAGCCCTTCATCACCTGCGGCCCGCGCACGCAGATCTCGCCCGTTTCGCCAAGCGCGAGCTCTCTTCCCGAGTCGTTGCGGATACTGACGTCGGTGGAGGGCAGGGGCAGGCCGATCATGCCGCTGTACTCCAGCACGTCGAGCGGGTTGGCGCACACGATGGGGGAGGTCTCGGTCAGGCCGTAGCCTTCGATCAGCGGGATGCCGAACAGCTGCTGCCAGCGCTCGGCGACCGCGCGCTGCACCGCCATGCCTCCGCCCACCGCGAGCTTGAGCGCGCCGGTGTTGACGTCCTTGATCCCGGGCGCGTTGAGCAGCGCGTTGAACAGCGTGTTGACGCCGGTGATGACGGTGAACGGCACCTTCTTCAGCTCCTTGACGAAGCCCGGGATGTCGCGCGGGTTCGTGATCAGGACGTTGCGGGCGCCGAGCTTCATGAAGGTCAGCAGGTTCGCGGTGAGCGAGAACACGTGATAGAGCGGCAGCGCGGTGACGATCGTTTCGGCGCCTTCCTCGAGGTTGCGGCCGATCCAGGCGGCGGTCTGCTCCAGGTTCGCGACCATGTTGCCGTGCGTCAGCACCGCCCCCTTCGGCACGCCGGTCGTGCCGCCGGTGTACTGCAGGAAGGCGATGTCGTCGGCGCCGACCGCGACCTCGGCTAGCGGACGCCTGCCGAGCGCGAGCGCCTGCTGCAGGCCGATCGAGCCCGAAATCTCCCACGCCGGCACCATGCGCTTGAGGTACTTCACCGTGAGGTTCGCCGCGATGCCCATCGGGAACGACAGCAGGTCGCCGATGCGCGTCACCACCACGTGCGGCACCGGCGCGCGCGCGAGCACCTCCTGCACCGTGTGCGCGAAGTTCTCCAGCACCACGATCACCTTGGCGCCCGAGTCCGCGAGCTGGTGCTCGAGCTCGCGCGCGGTGTAGAGCGGGTTGACGTTGACCACCGTCATGCCCGCGCGCAGCGCGCCGAACATCGTCACCGGGTACTGCAGCAGGTTGGGCATCATGAGCGCCACCCGGTCGCCCCTGGCGAGGCCCGCCGCCTGCTGCAGGTAGGCGCCGAAGGCGCGGCTCATCGCGTCCAGCTGGCCGTAGGTGATCGTGGTGCCCATGTTGCTGAAGGCGGGCAGGTCGCGGTAGCGCGCGCAGCTCTGCTCCAGGATGTCCTTCAGCGAGGCGTAGGCGCGCACGTCCACCTCGGCCGGGATGCCCTTCGGGTAGCTTTTGAGCCAGATCTTGTCCATGGTCGGCGGCTGGACTTGCAACGCCCACTTCCCGTATACGCCGCCGACGACGCGCCGGTTTGACGAAAGTCAAGCCGCGTGACCGCGCAGGGTGCACAGTGGACTTGCCTTCCGAGGACAAGCGGAAGGGGACGATTCAACGATCGAATTCGATGACGGAGATTGAGATGGCACAGAAGCTCAAAGCAGCAGCGGGTGACGGCAATTTCGGCAAGGTGGTGATGAGTTCCGCTCAGCAGATCTGGCTTGCCGGTCTGGGGGCCTTCGCCAGGGCGCAGGCCGAGGGCAGCAAGATGTTCGATTCGCTGGTGAAGGAAGGCGAGGCGGTCCAGGCGCGCACCGGCAATGCCGCGAGCGCACAGATGGCGCGCTTCAGCAAGAACGCCGCAGGCACCTGGGACAAGCTCGAGCAGGTGTTCGAGGACCGCGTGTCGAAGTCGCTCAACAAGCTGGGCGTGCCGAGCTACGGCGACATCCAGGCGCTGTCCAAGCACGTGAACGAGCTGAACGCGAACGTGCGCGTGCTGGTCAAGCAGTCCAAGGGCGGCGCGGGCAAGCGAGCGGGCAAGGCCGGTAAACAAGCCTCGGCCTAGCGGCGCGCCATGCTCAGGGCGCACGCCGGCAGCCGCAGCAAGCGCCGGCGCGGGTGGTGTTCGCGCGTCGGTCTCGCGCTCGCGGGTGGCGGCCCGCTGGGCGGCATCTACGAGATCGGCGCGCTGCTGGCGCTCGACGACGCCTTCGAGGGCGTGGACTTCAACGACCTCGAGGTCTATGTCGGCGTGAGCTCGGGCAGCCTGATCGCGTCCGGCCTCGCGAACGGGCTGAGCCCGGCGGAGCTGTACCGCATCTACATCGAGAACGGCTCGGACGAGCACCCGATCAGCCCGGGCGTGTTCCAGCGCCCCGCGCTGGGGGAATACTACGGGCGCGCGGTCGCGGTGCCGGCGCTGCTGCTCGGCGCGCTGACGCGCTATCTGCAGAACCCGCTCGAGCGCGGGCTGCTGGCGTCGCTGCAGGCGCTCGGGCGCGCGATCCCGACCGGCGTGTTCGACAGCGCGCCGGTGGGGCGCTTCCTCGCCAGGCTGTACTCCAGCGGCGGCAGGACGGACGACTTCCGCAGGCTCGCGCGACCGCTGTACGTGGTCGCCACCGATCTGGACAGCGGCGAATCGGTCGCCTTCGGCGGCAAGGGCTGGGACCACGTGCCGATCTCGACCGCGGTGCAGGCGAGCACCGCGCTGCCCGGCCTGTTCCTGCCGACGCGCATCGACGGGCGCGACTTCGTCGACGGCGCGCTGAAGAAAACGCTGCACGCCTCGGTCGCGCTGCGCGAGGGCGCGAACCTGGTGTTCTGCGTCAACCCGCTGGTGCCGTTCGACGCCGCCCTGGCGCGCGCGGAGGGCAGGCCCAAGCACGAGAAGCTGGCCGAGGGCGGCCTGCCGGTGGTGCTGTCGCAGACCTTCCGCGCGCTGATCCACTCGCGCATGCAGGTCGGCATGGCGAAGTACGACACCGAGTACAAGGACGCCGACGTGCTGCTGCTCGAGCCGGACCCGGACGACGCGGAGATGTTCTTCGTCAACGTGTTCAGCTACGCGAACCGCAAGCGCGTGTGCGACCACGCCTACCGCAACACGCTGCGCGAGCTCGCGCGGCGCGCGCGCGAGCTCGGGCCGATACTGGCGCGGCACGGCATCGCGTTGCGCCAGCAGGTGCTGCGCCAGGACCCGGCCCACATCCGCACCAGCCCTTCGCTGCGGCGCGTGTCGGGCAGGAATCTGCGCCACGGCCTGGGCGCGAGCCTCGCCATGCTGGACGACTGGGTGCAGGCGCGAAGGGGGGCGCAGTAGATGGCGAACAAGGCGGCCTGGGCCGCGTTTCCCCACCCGCACGAGGCCTTCGCCTATCCCGGCGCCGGGCTGAAGAAGCACTGGGCCAGGCTGCACCTCGGCGACCGCGAGCCTTTGCCGCGCGAGCCGAAGCTGCTCGAAGCCTGGCGCCGCTTCCACCGCGGTGATTTCCAGCAGGCGGTGGAGCTCGGGCTGGAGCTCGGGCCGGCGGGCTACGCGGTGGCGAACAAGGCGGCCGCGATCTACGCCAACTACCTCGAGCCGGGCAAGGCGAGGAAGCTAAAGCTGCTGCAGGAGGTCGCCGCGCGCGCCGAGGAGGCAATCGCGGCGCTGCCCGATCACGCGAACTCGCATTACCTGTACGCCTACGCGCTCGGGCGGCGCAGCCAGGGAGCCTCGGTGGTCGAAGCGCTGACGCAGGGAATCGGCGGCAAGATCAGGGACGCGCTCGCGCGCACGCTCCAGCTCGAGCCCAGGCACGCCGAGGCGCACACCGCGGTGGGCGTCTACCACGCGGAGATCATCGACAAGGTGGGCGCGATGCTCGGCGGGCTGACCTACGGCGCGAGCCGGGACGAGGGGCTGGCGCATTTCCGCAAGGCGATCGCGCTGCATCCGCAATCGGCGATCGCGCGCGTCGAGCTCTCGAGCGGGCTGCTCATGATGTATGGCGAGAGCCGGCTCGACGAGGCGACGAAGCTGGTGGTCGAGGCTTCGAAGCTGGAGCCGGAGGACGCGATGGAGCGGCTCGACGTGGAGCTCGCTCGCTCGAGGCTGGAGGAGTCCTAGCCGAGCAGCGCCGCCGCCTCGCCCGGGTCGGGCGGCGCGTCCCACGACCCCATGAGCGCGATCCACAGCAGCTGCTCGAACTGGCTGCGGAAGCGGCGCGCGATGTCGTCCGGGTCCTCGACCAGGCTCTTGTCCGCGACTACGCCGCACTGCACGCCGTCGTCGTAGCTCAGCAGGCTGATGCCGAGCCCGATCGCGCCCGACTGCGGCACCCAGAACACGATCTCGCGCAGCCTGCGCCCCGCCATGTAGAGCGGGCGCTGCGGGCCGGGAACGTTGGTGAGCACCAGCGAGCAGCGGCTCGCGAGTATGTCGATCACTTCCTGCTGCAGCGCTCTGGGGCCCATGCCGACCGCGGCCAGCAGCCCGAGCGTGAACAGCGGCTCGGCCGAGCCCTTGAGCTCGGCCATGCGGCGCTTGAGCTCGTAGAGCCGCTCCATCGGGTTGTCGATGCCGAGCGGAAGCTGCACGAACACGCCGCCGAAATAGTTGCCGAACGGCCCGCCCCGATCCTCTCCGCGCATGTCGACCGGCACCAGGGCGCGCAGCTCGACGCCTTCCACGGAATCGCCCTTGTCGAGCAGGTGGCCGCGCAGCGCGCCGGCGGCGCAGCACATCAGCACGTCGTTGATCGAGCAGCCGGTGGCGTGCGCCAACGCCTTGACCTCGGATAGCGGGATGCGCTCGGTCCAGGCGGCGCGCTTGACGCCGCGCGGCTCGCCCTTCAAGCGCGTGGCCGAGTCCGCGGGCATGAGCGCGAGCCGCGCCGCTTCCGCGCCGAGGTGAATCCCGCGCCGCGCGTAGCCGAGCCCGTGGGTGGGATGGCGCAGGGCGTCGAAGGAGGCGCCGGTCAGCCCGCCGCCGATCCTGAGCGTCTCGCTCAGCACCTTGCCGAGCGGGCCGAACAAGGCCTGCAGCAGGTCGGCGTGCGGCGCCTCGGCGGCCTCCTCGGCCAACACCGGCTGCGCGCCCTTCTCGGCGGTCATCGAGCGCAGCACCTTCATCATCATCACGCCGTCGGCGTAGCAGTGATGGATGCGCGCCACGATCGCGCTGCCGTGCCCGTAGCGCTCCACCAGCTGGTACTGCCACAGCGGCCGCGCGCGGTCGAGCGGCGAGCTGATCAGGTCGCCCAGCAGCTCGACCAGCTCCCTGCGCCCCGCGGGGCGCGGCAGGGCGGTGCGCCTGACGTGAAAGCTCAGGTCGAAATTCGGATCGGGCTCCCAGTACGCGCTGTCGCCGTCGAACACCACCCGCTCGCGAAAGCGCCGGTGGCTCAGAAAGCCGGTCTCGATCACCTGCCGGAAGCGCTCGAACGGCAGCCTGGCGTCGGTCAACAGCAGGCCCGCGATCACCATCGGGTTGGTCGGCCGGTCGGTCCGCAGCCACGCGGTGTCGATCGCGGACATGGGCTCGCGCTGGGACATGGGGCAACGATACAAACTCGACCCGCCGGCTTCTTGCGCTACGTCAAAAGCGTGGCGGCGGTTCGACCCTAGATTAGGCCTGTCTCCCAAGGACGACCGCCATGCGCTACTTCATCACCGGCGCGACCGGGTTCATCGGCTCCCGGCTCGCGCAGAAGCTCCTCCAACGCGAAGGCTCGACCGTGTATTTCCTGGTGCGCGAGCGCAGGCTGAAGAAGGTCGACGCGCTGCGCCGGCGCCTGGGCGCCGCGGGGGAGCGCGCGATCCCGGTGCTGGGCGACCTGACGCAGCCGCGCCTGGGCGTGTCGGACGCGGACCTCGCGCGCCTGCGCGGGATCGACCACGTGTTCCACCTGGCCGCGGTCTACGACCTGAGGGCGAGCGCCGAGGCGCAGCAGGCGGCGAACGTCGAGGGCACGCGCCACGCGGTCGAATTCGCGCACCAGGCCGAGGCCGGGTGCTTGCACCTCGCGAGCTCGATCGCCGCCGCCGGGCTGTACGAGGGCGTGTTCCGCGAGGACATGTTCGAGGAGGCGGAGAACCTCGAGCACCCGTACTTCCGCACCAAGCACGAGTCCGAGGCGATCGTGCGCAGCGAGTGCAAGCGGCCGTGGCGCGTTTACCGCCCCGGCATCGTGGTGGGCGACTCGCGCACCGGCGAGATGGACAAGATCGACGGACCGTACTACTTCTTCAAGCTGATCCAGAAGCTGCGCGGCCTGCTGCCGGCGTGGATGCCCGCGATCGGGCTCGAGGGCGGGCGCCTGAACCTGGTGCCGGTCGATTTCGTCGCCGCCGCGATGGACCACATCGCGCACCTGCCGGGCCTCGACGGGCGCTGCTTTCACCTCACCGACCCGAAGCCGCGGCGGGTGGGAGATATCCTGAATATCTTCGCCCACGCAGGGCACGCGCCGTCGATGAGCCTGCGCGTCAACGCGCGCATGCTCGGCTTCATCCCCGAGCCGGTGCGGCGCGGCATCGCGCGCATGGCGCCGGTGCGGCGCATCGGCGAGCAGGTGATGAAGGATCTCGGCCTGCCGCCGGGCATCGTCGAGTTCGTCAACTACCCGACCCGCTTCGACTGCCGCGAGGCGCAGGCGGCGCTCGCGGGCAGCGGTATCGCGGTGCCGCCGCTGGAGGACTACGCCTGGAAGCTGTGGGACTACTGGGAGCGTCACCTCGACCCGGACCTCTTTCGCGACCTCAGCCTGGGCGGCGCGGTGAAGGGCAAGGTGGTGCTGATCACCGGCGGCGGGCAGGGGATCGGCCGCGCGGCGGTGACCAAGCTCGCCGCCGCGGGTGCGACCGTGGTGGTGCTCGACCGCGAGGAGGAGCGGCTGCGCAAGACCGCGGCCGAGATCAAGGCCGCGGGCGGCAAGATCGCGACCTACGCCTGCGACCTGACCGACTTCGAGCAGGTCGAGCGCACCGCCACGGCGGTGCTCGAGGCGCACGGCGGCGTCGACGTGCTGATCAACAACGCCGGCCACTCGATCCGGCGCTCGATCGAGCACTCGTTCGACCGCTTCCACGACTTCGAGCGCACCATGCGCCTGAACTACTTCGGCGCGCTGCGCCTCACGCTCGCGCTGCTGCCCGCGATGCAGAAGAGGAAATCCGGGCACGTGATCAACATCTCGTCCATCGGCGTGCTCACCAACGCGCCGCGCTTCTCGGCCTACGTCGCCTCCAAGGCCGCGATGGACGCCTTCGCGCGCTGCGCGGCCTCCGAGTTCGCCGACGACGGCATCGCCTTCACCACGATCAACATGCCGCTGGTGCGCACCGGCATGAGCGCGCCGACCAAGATGTACGAGCAGACCCCGATGCTCGAGCCCGAGGAGGCGGCGGAGTTCATCGCCCAGGCGATCATCGAGCGGCCGGAGCGGATCGCGACCCGGCTCGGCATCTTCGCCGAAGTGGTGCACGCGGTGGTGCCCAAGGTCTCGCACATCATCATGAACACCGCCTACCGCATGTTCCCGGAGTCGGCCGCCGCGCTCGGCATCAAGGACCCCGCCGCCGCGCCGCAACCGACCCCGGAGCAGATCGCGTTCACCGAGCTCACGCGCGGCATTCACTTCTGAGCCGCGGCCACCTCCGCGGCGACGCGCCGCGCCACCGCGTCCGAGAACACCAGCGACAAGTGGCCGATCCCGGCCAGCGGCACGTTTAACGCGCCGTCGAGCACCGCGCTGTCCTGCGGCGCGACGTAGTTGTCGTGCCAGGAGAAGATCGAAACCAGCGGCACCGGCGCGGGCCCCTCGGCGTTCAGCCCCGCGAGCCAGGCGCTGCCCTGGCGCAGCTCCTGCCCGTCGCGCCCCGCCGCCCAGCGCGCGAGGATGCTGCCGTGGTGCGGCGTGCCGAGCGTCACGATCTTCGCGATGCGCGCGCGCGCCGCCGGATCGCGCAGGCAGGCGCGCGCCACCAGCCCGCCCATGCTGTGCCCCACCAGCACCACGCGCGCCGCGCCCGTCGCCGCGCAGGCGTGCGCGATCTGCTCCGCCAGCCGCTGCGCCAGCTCGTCGATCCCCGCCAGCGGCGGCTCGAGCGCCACCGCCCAGGTCCCCGCCACGCCGTGCGCCGCGAGCCGCCGCCTGAACCACCCCCACAGCCCCGCGTTGCAGTAGATCCCGGGCACCAGCAGCACCGGCATCCCCGGCGCCGCCGCGCCGTACACCGGCCGCCGCGCGAGCGGCTGCAACAGCGTGAACAGCGCGACGTAGGCGAACACCTCGCCGACAAACAGCCTGAGCCTCCCGCCCCAAGACAGCCGCGCCGACTCAGGCGCCCCGCCCGCGTAGCGGCGCGACAGCGCGAAGCTCCCCGCCACCATCGCCAGCTCGCCCAGCAGCACCCCGGCAAGCGCGAACGCTACGCTCCACCAGCGCGCCAGCCCGAAAACCGCGCACAGCCCCAGCCCTGCGAGGAAGAACAGCGCGAGCTGAAGCTGGAGAACGAAAGTCAGGAAGCGGGCGAGCACGGCGCAATCCTAACCGGTCCGCGTCAGCGGCCCGCCCGCCCGCCCGGGCGCGGACTTCAGCCCACGTCGGACCAGCGCAGCGAGTCGTCGGTCTCCCACACCGCGAGGTATTCCTTCAGCGTCTCGAGCTCGCCCGGCGCGGGCACCAGCGTGAGCATGCGCAGCCGACGGTCCTGGTGCACCGTGGTGCCGAAGGTCTTGATCAGATCGAGCGCGACGTCGACTTCCCTCGCCGTCACCCAGTCCGCGAACCTGATCTCCATCTGCATGGTCATCGCCGCACCTCGTCCGCCGCGCGAACGCCCCTGTGGTGCATGACCGAAGTATCCCCCCGCGCACGCCCCTCTTCTTATCCGCCAGTCCCGATTCTTCGTCCGGCGGCCTCCGTCCGACCCTCGGGCAGGCGCCGCGCGAAGCGATGGATCGCCACCAGCACCGGCACCACCGCCAGCAGCGGCAGCGCCAGGAACCCCACCGCCCACAGGCTGGTCGCCGGCGGCATCCACTCCCGCCCGAACCACCCCAGCGCCATCAGAGCCACCCCGTACCAGAAGATCGCCTTGCCGCCGTAAGCGTTGATCTCGTACCAGTTGCGCTCAGACGCGAACGCCTTGCGCAACCGAATCCCGTACCAGCGGTTCATCGGCACCTTGCGCAGAACGAGAGGAATCGCCTCCAGGCTCGCCACCAGCCCGACGCCGGCGAGGACGTAGGGGATCGGCACGATCATGAACTCTCCGCCCTCCGAAAAAAGACCGCGAGCGCCCAGGTCGACCCGGGAAACGTCACCGCCCACAGCGACGCGACCCAGATCAGCGGGTGCCAGTACATCTGCAGCGCGAGGAACGGCAGCAGCAGCCCGTTCGCGGTCAGGAACCACCGCAGCACCCGGTTCAGCCCGCCGCCCGCGAACACCCGCGCGGCGAACAGCGTCGCCACGCTCATGAAGCTGTAGCCGAGAATGTCCACCGCATACAGGAACGAATCGAACGGCACGAACAGGAACATCTCGATCCCCGCCGTGCGCCCCTCCGCCAGCCGCGGCGCCACCAGCGTGAGCTGAACGTAATACACCACGCTGATCAGCACCGCGTACATCGTGGCGAACACCACCGCCAGCTGGCTCCAGATCCTCCGCTCCTCCGGCGCCGCCCGGTGCACCGCCACCATCAGCACGAGGAACGACGAACCGAGAAAGAGCGAAGGCGTCAGCAGCACCACGATCCCGAGCGGCGTACTGCTGCTCTCCGGCCCGCCCTGCGACCCAAGCATCCCCGCCCACTCGGCGAGCTGCGCCGCGACGTAGGCGAGGCTGAACGCGGTCGCGAGCACCGCGGACCAGAATCCGACGGCTCTGGTCGAAGCGGATATGTGTCTGCTCAAGCTCATCCCGTCAAACGACAACGCTTCATCGCGGCGCCGGGGTTGCGTATCCTGCGCTGCCTGCGACGCGTGATCATGCGTCAACGACCGGCCTGATTCGCACCGCGCTCCTACGCCCGGGCAAGTGCCGGCGCGCGCTTCGGTTCGACCGCGAAGGGACTGAGCCCGAGCCAGGTCTGCATCGTGCTCGCGATCTCGCGGTTGCCCGTCAAGCTGATCTTCGCGCTCTCCTTCGCGACGGTCGTCAGCCCCATCCAGATCGAAGTCATCGTGCGCAGGTCGGTCGAGACATAAAGATCGACATCGAATCCCGGATCGGACCAGCAAAGGTCCACCTCGCCATGCGGCTCGACCACCAGCCACCAGGAGCGCTTGGATTCCGGTAGCTCGCGATACAGAAACTGTATCACCGTGCGCCCGCCGGGCAGCGGGCTCGGATTCAGGTTGCGGCGCATGTCCCACATCAGCAATGACGGATCCAGATTCTTGAGCGACAGGCTGGCCTCGACCCATTTCTGCCCCCAGAAACCCATCGCCTCGACGACGGGGCGAAGGTCGTTGCCGGACGGAGTCATGTGGTATTCGAAGACGCCCTTCTCGGACTTGAGCTCCCTGCGCTCCAGCACGCCCGCGGCCTCGAGCTCCTTGAGGCGCTGGGACAGGAGCGTCGGCGACATCTTCGGTACGCCGCGGCGCAGATCGTTGAATCGCGTCGATCCGGCGATGAGCTCGCGCAGCAGCACCATGGTCCAGCGCGTGCACAGCAGCTCGGAAGCCATCGCGACGGGGCAGAACTGCTTGTATCCGGGTTGAGTCATCGTTCGGTCTTTCCAAGGGGTGGAGCAGGATTCTAGGCAGTCGCGCGTCACGCGACCAGTACAGACACTGTACCGGCCAGGTACAGATATCGGACTGGGCGCTCCGGGCCCCGTCCCGCCAGACTCTCGGGCTCGGCACAGGGCATTCCGGTGCCGAACAACCAACCATAGGAGCTAAGGAAATGACCGTTTACGTCATCGCAGACATCAAGATCACCGACGACAAGTGGGTGCCGGCCTACGCGGCTTCAGTGCACGATTTCGTGCACAAGCACGGCGGCAAGTACCTGTCCCGCAGCGGGAACGTGAAGACGCTGGAAGGCAAACCTCGGGATACCAGCCTTATCGCCCTCATGGCCTTCCCCAGCGCGGGCGCCGCCCAGGCCTTCGTCGACGATCCCAAATACGCTCCTTTCGTCGCCGCCCGCCAGGACGGCAGCGAAAGCCAGTTCCGGCTGATCGACGACAGCGACGTGGCCGGGACCATTCCGTACCTGCCGAAGGGATAAAGGAGGATCGCGCAACGATCGAATTCCAGTTGCAGGCGTCCGCGCCGCTTGGGCCACGTCCGCAATACGCGGACGGCGGCTCGAGCGCGTGGTGCGGCCTCACCATGGCAGGAGAGTCGCCTGCCCGGAGCGCTGATCAGGCGCTCGCTAGTAAGGCGTCCCGTCCTTGTGCCGGAACTGCCACTTGCCGTCGGCCCCCATCACCACCCTGAGATCTTCGTCCGGGTACTCCGCCGAATCGCCCGGCAGGCGGTCTCCGATCTCCAGGTACACGACGTCTTCCTTCGTCCGGTTCACCAGATGATGCCCGTCGGGGTCTCCGCCCTTGAACCCCATGCACATGCCGGGATGGAGCGGCGTTTCGCCGCGCATCGGTGACGAGCGTCGGATGACCCGAAAGAATGTAGACGAACTCGTCCTGCACCCCGTGCCAATGCCGCAGCGCCGACATCGCGCCGGGCTTCAACGTGGTGCGATTCACCCCGAAGCTCTTCAGCCCGAACACATCCCCCAGCACCTGCTTCTGCCGCCCGGCGACGCGCGCGGCGAACGGCTCCGGGTAGTTGGACGCCTTGGCTCTGGGCGGAACATCCGAAGCGACCACTGGACCTGACTTAGGCATTTGCCTTCCCCTTTCTTCTTGCCATGGTGCTGCAATTACGCGCGAATCGCGCAACAACGAAACGGAGCGGAAGCCGCCGTGGTGCATCACCTCGCGCAAAACAACCAGACCCAATGCGACCCGGCCCGGAGACGCGGCGTGACGCCAGGCGACCGGCGAACCCGCGGCGTAATCCGCAAGCTGATTGAACAGGCTCTCCACCGACTCGATCGAAACGCGCGCCGCCGGCCCCGGCCGGCAGCAGCGCGAGAACCTCCGCCAGCTCCGAACCCGAGACCACGAGCTCCGCAGTCCGAGGCAAGGAACGAATCGTCGGCATGATCAGGTCCTCGACCTCGGCGATCGCGCGCTCGAGCGCCGCCGCGTCCAGACGCCCCGCCTCGAGGCCGCTCCGGACGCCGGAAAGCGGTCCCGCCGTCGAATCGAGAAAGATCAGCCGATCGCCCTCGAGCCGCAAACCGACAGTTCGGCCCCGATCGGACGTCCGTTCGTCACTCATGGCCGAACAATAGCGCCCTCAGCGCGGCGCCGGATCGATATCCTCGTACGCCTCCGGCCGAAAGCGCGGCGTGCAGATCGCCAGAAACACCAGATCCTCCGCGCTCGTGCAAGTAATCCGCTGCCGGCACCCCGGCAGGAATCAGCACCACGTCATTCGGCGCCACCTCCTGCGCCGGCAACTCCCCGACCTCGACCCGCCCGGTGCCCGAAAGAATCACGTACCGCTCGGCCGTCCCCTTGAGCCGATGCCAGCGAGTCGTGACCCCCGGCAGAACCCGCGCCCGCGCGATCGAGGCGTCGGCGTCTTCGGGAATGTTGGAGAGCTCGGTGATGAAGCAGCCTTCGTCGGTATGGAACTCGGCTCGAAGATCCATCAGTCGCATCAGTCGCACTCGTTCGTGCATAGCGTTTTGTGTGCGGGTTAGCTAGAGATGTGGCAACGAATATTGAGAACAACCCAGTAGTTGATCAAGCTGATCCGCGAACCGGGTAAGCCTTGAATGGGCTCTTAGCGTGTTACACGTCGTCGGATTGACGCGAGGAGTTCGTCCATCTTCTGGTACTCCGGCGTGCCGACGAATGTGATGTCTCGCACTGCCTCAAACAATTGCAATGCCATCTGTTCGAGAGCCCTGCGGAGAGTATCTACGTCGGACAAAAGCGCTTCCAAGGACACAGCAACTTGTTGCGAGTGTCCGGACCGTAACTGCTCACCGTAAGTTTCGTGGAAGTGGTGCACGATTTGATTGCGGCGCTCAACCAAGTCGGCCAAATGCTGCTCCAAGCCTGCGGATGTCGACGTAGACGAATCAACGAGCTTCCCGACGAGGTCGCCCAATGTGCGCTTCTTGATTTTCTCGTGGCGCGACATTGCACCACTAATACTGGGATCTTGCGAGTCAGTGAATGGAAGGATGGCTTTCAGATACCTCTCGGCATCCTGCGTCGACAGCACAATTGCCCCGATAAGTTCAAGCAATCTCGAATTCATGGATCCCACAGGTGTCGCTATGACGTGCCGCTGCGCCGCGGCGGCCATTGGGATCTCCTCCAGGCTGCCGTCGGCTCAAGCGGAAGGTTATGCGGAGTAGCATTTATCTCCTAGATGCGGGAGAAGCTTCCTAAGCGTCCTCTTTTCTTCTTTCCTCGAAAGCGATCTCTTCACGCATCGCGTAAATCAATTTGCGGAAGGCATCCTCCGCTTCGCTCAAATCTTTTTTGATTGGCTCGCGACTATGGGGTAGTGGATTCCCCAGTAATTCCCAGATGAGAGATTCAGCTAGAGCGACCTCCTCGACATTTCGATAGCGACGCATCTCCCAGTCGCCCCAGGGCCTTTCTCTGCAGACCTCTTCTATTGTGCCGTAACCCAGCCCAATGTTTACAAACCCTGGCTTATCAGGGTGCGTTAATAGGCAAATGACGCCCGCCTTAATCCTTCGCCTGATTTCTTCTGGATCTCGCTCGCCGATTCCGCACTGAGGACAGCCTTGACCTTCTCCCACATGCAAGGGAGTCGTCCGCCATTCGTGGCCGTTGCTACATCGAAAGTTGGCTTTCCCGCTAACAATACTTCGTACATGGCCTAAGAGCGTGATCCCTCGGCCTTCTAACCGCTTCTTGATCGATGCTGTATACGCGTATACATGGTCTGGCAAAGGACTTCGTCCTGGGCGCACACCAGCTTTCTTTGCTGCGTCTAAAGCTTTCTGTACAAGTTCCCACTCCATCTTTTCAACTTCAACGCCTCCTCGATACGGAATATCTGGAAAAGGCGTTGCCCCCCAAAAAGTCCTTTCGGCCCAATACGGGTCGGGGACGGCAATGTATGTTTTGAGTTCCCATTTCTGACCCGTCTCTTTGACGATCCTGCCCGCGTATTCCTCATAGTTGCAGATTGTGCTCGGCCAATCGTTTCTCTGGGGGCTTGATAGTTACTCCGATCTTGTGGAGGCATGGATCGGACGGGTGCACTAGCACGTATAGGTAACCTGGCTTCATCGTTCCAATTGTTTAGGCATTCGTACCCGCATCCTGTGCTGCATGCTGTTGTTAGAGCTCTCGCGGTCGGGACTGTGTAGGTCTGCCCGAACTCCGTATCCGTCAGCCAGCAGCGGAAAGAGCAACATTCAAATCCGCGCCCTCAGCACTCCAGCGCGAGCGAATGCCTCGTCGACTCTGCTACGCACTTGCGCAGGAATCGGTGGCAGACGCGCGTCGATTTCTTGTAAATCGGCTGCGTGATAGCCGACACCACAGTTGGCAAGGTATATCAGCAGCTCCGCAGTCTCGACGGCGTACCGCGTGACCAGATCGCTTTCACGCAGTTCGAAAACGACGTGGCTGTGCTCGATTCGGATCGCAGGGAAGCGAACTGCCAAGGCCACCGCATCCGGAAAGGCGTCGCCAAGGTGTGGCAGCCACTCCAGCATCTTCCGAATTTCGGCCTCGTCCAGGGCAGCGAGCACCCCCTGCAGTCGATCCTGCCAATAGCGGCGTAGCCAACCGTTCCACAGTTGCTGTTTGGCCGCCTGTTGCATTTGGCGCAGGAAGTATCCGAGGTGCGATGCGAACGCCAATCTATCTTCCAACGAGCCATGCTGAAAGAGCGCAGGCAGCAAGTGCTGTGTCGGATCGGATACATGGAATGCGGCGAGCGCAGTGTAGAACTCGATGAATCGCCGGCGGCGGTCGTCCAGATCGGTAGCGAGCCTCGGCATCGCGGCGACGAAAGCCGGTAATAGGGCATCGACAAGCGCCGGATACAGACGCCCCCACACGAGGTAGCCGTCCCATGCCTGCGCAAATTTCTGCCGATCCGGATCACTGAACAGCGGAACTACGTGCTGGCGCGTCCATGCTTCATCAAGGCCGAACAAGAATGCGGTTTGACTGGCAAGCAGGCTGCGACCCATTCCACCCTTTGAGGTCGCGTCTTGCACCACCAATGTGAACCAATCGCGGTAGTTCTCAGGCATGACCCGCTCCGCTCCGGTCTTCCCGTGCACGAGCAGTGACAGGCCGTTGATCCAGAACTCGACGATAACTCCGGCCGGACGATTGATGGCGCGGGACAGCCAGTCGTCAATGGGTTCGTCCTGGGCGTTGGCCTCCAGGGCTTGCCATACGGACAGCGCGATCGCGTTCGCCTGCTCCAGCAGGTCGAGCGCAAATGGCTTGCCGCCGTCCCTCACCAAAGCGTAAAGCAGATTTGCAATGTCGTAAGCATGCGTTGACTGCAGCGCCGGATTGGCTACCAAGGTCAACAAGTCATGCCAGCCTTCTGCGGGTATTTCGGACTCCTGCAATCCCCGGATCAACGCAGGCCATAGGTCAGAAGACCACAGTGCCCGTTCGGCCAGGGCCCGTCCCAGCGCAAATGCCCAACTTGCGTTCTGCTTGCAAGCTTCGCGAACATTGGCCAACAAACCCTCGTGGCTTGGTCCATCGAAGCCATTGCCTTTAAAACTCAGCAAGTCTTCGAGTTGTCCGCGAGGTTCCCGGGCGAGGAGCTGCTCGACGGACCAAGGGCTCTCTGAGCCCACCCAATCCGCTGACCCCATCCAGTGAGTGAGGTCTGGATGATCCGACGGGCGCCAGTCCGGATACTGCGCCTTGACCGGTGCCAAGGCCGCATCCGCCAGAGGGCAATCGGGCTTTGCCTGGAGCAGCCAGGATAGCCAGTCGAAATGCCAGCGTGCGGTTCGCTTCTCGGCAGGCCAATCATCGGAAGCCGGCAGTGCGTGCACCAAGATCCCGTCAACAACGGCCCTTCGCGCCGGATCAGCCGCAGCTGCATAATTCAGTGCTACAGCGCGATGGACTTCGTGATGCTCGGAAAGCTCATGGAGGCCTACGCGATCCAGCAACCACTTCAGGCGATCTTCAGGCGACCGCTCGGGATGCACCGTTATTGCGTGTATAGCCAAGCGTCGCAGAAGCGGGACATTCGAGGTTACCAGTCTCTCGATCCAAGCGCCGAGCAGCGCCGGGGAATTTGCTGCGAGCCACTCGAGCGCGTCGCGCGCGGCGTCAACCAGAACGTCAACGGCCTCAGGATACTTGTCCTGCTCGTGCGGCTCGATGGCCGAACGGGCGTAGCTGACTGGATCCCATTCACGCGATGCCTTGCCCCAAGCCGTTAGATCCCCGTGCATTTCCTCCAGGCGCAGCGAAACGCCCGACAACAGCGGCTGCGCAACTCGCGCCAGGTTTGGCCTCAGGTGCTTTGCCCAAACTTCGTTCAGCGACCAGTGATCGGCTCGCAGCGGGCATTCGGCATCCAGCGGTCGGCGACGTTCTTTGCTCTCGTCATCGGGCCAAGCGAAGGCGGGCTTGACACTGAGCCGGTGCTCGCTCATGGCCATAAACACCTTCAATGTGAGTTCGACACACCCCTGGCCCGCACAGCGCTCGGCCAACCACATCAAGACGTGGTGGTCCGTGTGTGCCGGCGAGCTTGCCAGCAGGAGCGTGGCCCAACGCTTGAGCGCAGTCTCCTCCAACGATTTCTCCTTGACGACGCCGAGCTCACGGCCGATGGACCACCAGAGCGCGGGGTTCATCCGCAGTCCATGCGCCGCCACGATCTCGAAAACCTCGTCCGGGTGCTCAGTCGCGAAATGCTGCGCCAGCCATCCGGCAAGTAGCATGTCCCGCTCGCCGAGATCGGCGGTGCCAAAGAGAGCATCGAGATGCTTGCGCCCGTTCAGCCACCGGATCCATTCAGGATCGCGCGCGACGTTGAGCAGAAACCGCGCCGTGTGCACCTCGCGCAATGCCTGCTCGATTTCACTGATCGCTTCTTCATCTGTTGGCGGGGCGCGGCCGCCCAGTTCAGCAAGACGCGACTGCCAGTCCAGTGCTCCTCGGGACGTGCGCTCGGCGAGTCGCTGCACGCCGTCGTAGAGTTCCTTGAACGGGTCCGCGCCAGCGCCTTTCACGAAGCGGATGGGCTTGATGCCCAGCAACTCCCAGTTTCCTTCCTCATCTGTCAAGGCAAACCGGCCCGCGATGCTGTCGGCAGGTAGCGCGCGAGCTAGATAGTTCATCACGACATCGTTGTGGCGGTAGCCGACGAATAACACCGTGTACTCGCGGAACACATCCACAAGGAATCGGCGTGCCCAGCCCTCAGTTAGGTAGGCCCGGCCAAAATCCGCGTCTGTTAGTATGAAATCTCGCGCTCGTGGCAGAGCACCATGAACGTGGACGATGCCAGAAAAGTCGTAGCCGAGGGGTAGAGCGGGTGCACGATATACGTCGGGAACAGCGCCGAATAAGGCATCGGCGGCGGTTTCGAAGTGCAGATCGAAATTCGTGGTTACCAGCCTCACGCGATCCGCCGTCCGGAACAGCCGCAGCAGGTCGTGATGCAGTGCGTTCGGAGCGCTTCCTGCGGGTGAAAGGAGCTGAGCGGCGCGCTCATGAACGGCAACGTTGCGGTGATGCAGCTGACCCAGAAACCGATCTAGCGGCTCGCTGGGAGCTAGGCCGGTGCCTTGGGCGATGTCGCAGGCCAGCTTCCAGAAACTCGCTAGGTTCGAGGGCGGCCCCATTGAAACGCCAGCACCGGCGAAAATGATGAGCCGGTCGTCGCGCACCGCGTCGAGAATGCGGTCGTCAAACTCGATGGCGCCGAGCTTCGTCATGCGCGAGGGTTTCTCGACGCCGCGAGGCGGCTGGTACCCTGAGAAAGGCTGGCGATCCAGTTGAGCTGAACTTGTCCCATGTCACTCCGAGGTTGGCGGTTCGCTGGGAGGTCTAACTATTGATTGAACGGCATTCTGTCCATGCCGAAAGTATCCACCTATAGATGGAAACGTCTACAGGTAGATGGCTCCATCTGCCGGCAGATATATGCCGCGATAGAGGAAGCGGCGCGTGCGGAGCGCCGCTGAATTTATCCGAGCGTCTTACTTGAGGCGCTTGATGACCGCGCGGGTGAAGTCTTTGGTCTTGGCTTTGCCGCCGAGGTCGGGGGTGCGGAGGCCGTCGTCGCGGATGACGCGGTCGATGGCGTGGCGGATGCGGTCGGCGAGTGGGTTTGCGTGTTGACGTGGTCGAGCATCAGGCAGGCGGCGAGGAGGAGGGCGAGCGGGTTGGCGATGCCTTTGCCGGCGATGTCGGGGGCGGAGCCGTGGACGGCTTCGAAGATGGCGGCTTTGTCGCCGATGTTGGCGCCGGGGGCCATGCCGAGGCCGCCGACGAGGCCGGCCATGAGGTCGGAGAGGATGTCGCCGAAGAGGTTGGTGGTGAGGATGACGTCGAATTGCCAGGGGTTGAGGACGAGTTGCATGGCGCAGGCGTCGACGATGCGGTCGTCGATTTTGAGTTTCTTGCTGTATTTTTTTCCGACTTCGCGCGCGGCTTCGAGGAACAGGCCGGTGAGGGCTTTGAGGACGTTGGCTTTGTGGACGATGGTGACTTTCTTGCGGCCGTTCTTTTTCGCGTAGTCGAAGGCGAATTTCGCGATGCGCTCGCCGCCGGCGCGGGTGTTGACGCCGGAGGAGATGGCGACGGCCTGCGGGTCGTTGCCGATGGCGAGGTAGTGTTCCCAGGCGAGGTAGAGGCCTTCGATGTTTTCGCGGATGAGGACGAGGTCGATGTCCTCGAAACGTCCGCCGGGGACGATGCTCTTCACCGGGCGCACGTTGGCGAACAGGCCGAATTCTTCGCGCAGGCGCACGTTGACGGAGCGGAAGCCGCCGCCGACGGGGGTGGTGAGGGGGCCTTTGAGGGCGAGGCCGGTGCGGCGGATGGAGGCGAGCAGCTTGGGCGGCAGGGGGTCGCCGTGTTTCTTGATGGCGGTCATGCCGCCGTCGTGGCGCTCCCAGGCGAAGGGGGCGCCGGCGGCTTTCAGGATCTCGACCACCGCGGCGACGATTTCGGGGCCGATGCCGTCGCCGGGGACGAGGGTGGCGGGAATTTTCTTTGCTGCGGGTGTCATATAAGCGGGTCCTTTCGCGCGCCAGTATAGGCAGCCGCGCCTGCCGCGGCTTGACCGCAGTCAATCGTTGGCGGCGACCCCATGCCGGATAATGGCCGCGAACCAAGGAGGCGCAGCAGCGTGAAGCAAAAGGGAAAAGGCCGGGTCCGCTCGACGCTCAAGGGCCGCACGGTCGATCCGCAGGCCCTGGCGGAGGTGCGCAAGCTGCTCGGCAAGGCGCCGCGGCGGCGCGATCTGCTGATCGAGCACCTGCACAAGATCCAGGATGCTTGCGGCCAGCTGTCGGCCGCGCACCTGGCGGCGCTGGCGCAGGAGCTGCGCATGGCGCTGGCCGAGGTGTACGAGGTGGCGACCTTCTACCACCACTTCGACGTGGTCAAGGACGGCTCGAAGCCGGCGTCGGTGACGGTGCGGGTGTGCGACTCGATCGCCTGCGAGCTGGCGGGTTCGCACGAGCTGCTGCACCGCCTGCCCGAGGTGCTGGGGGCCGAGGTGCGGGTGCTGCACGCGCCCTGCGTCGGGCGCTGCGAGGCGGCGCCGTGCGCGGTGGTGGGGCAGAACCCGGTCGGCGAGGCGACGGTGGAGAAGGTCGCGCAGGCGGTGGCGAAGAAGTCGCTCGCCTGCCCGCGAAACGAAATACATCGACTACCAGGCCTACCGCAAGAACGGCGGCTACCGCCTGCTCGCGGACTGCCTCGCGGGCAAGCGCACGCGCGACGAGATCACCAAGATCATGGAGGACTCGGGGCTGCGCGGCCTGGGCGGCGCCGGATTCCCCGCCGGGCGCAAGTGGCGCCTGGTCGCGGCCGAGCCCGCGCCGCGCCTGATGGCGGTCAACATCGACGAGGGCGAGCCGGGCACCTTCAAGGACCGCTGGTACCTCGAGCGCGACCCGCACCGCTTCCTCGAGGGCATGCTGGTCGCCGCGTGGTGCGCGGGGGTGGGCGAAATCTACATTTACCTGCGGGATGAATACGCGGGTTGCCGAAAGATTCTGGAAGATGAACTTCAAAAGCTGAAAGCGAAGCCGCCCTGCGCGCTGCCGCCGATCCACCTGCGCCGCGGCGCGGGGGCCTACATCTGCGGCGAGGAGTCGGCGATGATCGAGTCGATCGAGGGCAAGCGCGGCATGCCGCGCCTGCGCCCGCCCTACGTCGCCCAGGTCGGCGTGTTCGGCTACCCGACGCTCGAGCACAACATGGAAACGGTGTACTGGGTGCGCCAGATCGTCGAGCAGGGCGCGGCCTGGTTCGCCGGCCACGGCCGCCACGGCAGGAAGGGGCTGCGCTCGTTCTCGGTCTCGGGCCGGGTGAAAAAGCCCGGCGTGCACCTCGCGCCGGCCGGGATCACGCTGCGCGAGCTGATCGACGAGTACTGCGGCGGGATGCAGGACGGGCACGAGCTCTACGCCTACCTGCCGGGCGGGGCCTCGGGCGGCATCCTGCCCGCCAGCCTCGCCGACGTGCCGCTCGATTTCGACACGCTGCAGGCGCACGGCTGCTTCATCGGCTCGGCGGCGATCGTGGTGCTGTCGGAGCGCGACAAGGCGAGCCAGGCGGCGCAGAACCTGATGCGGTTCTTTCGCGACGAGTCCTGCGGCCAGTGCACCCCGTGCCGGGTCGGCACGAGCAAGGCGCTCGCGCTGATGGGCGCGCGCAAGTGGGACCAGGCGCTGCTCAAGGAGCTGTCGCAGGCGATGATGGACGCCTCGATCTGCGGCCTCGGGCAGGCGGCGCCGAACCCGGCGTTGAGCGTGATGAAGTTCTTTCCGCACGAGGTGAGCTGATGGAACGTGCCAGCACGGAGCAAATCGCCACCATGCCGATCGAGTTCAAGCTCGACGGCAAGACGGTCGTCGGCCGCCCCGACGAGCCGATCATCGAGACCGCCGAGCGGCACGGGGTCGAGATCCCGCGCCTGTGCTACAAGCCGGGCCTGCGGCCCGACGGCAACTGCCGCGCCTGCGTGGTCGAGATCAAGGGCGAGCGCGTGCTCGCGCCTTCGTGCTGCCGCTTCCCGACCGCGGGCATGGAGGTCAGCACCGCTTCGGCGCGCGCGCGCGCCTCGCAGAAGATGGTGCTCGAGCTGCTGCTGTCGGACATGCCGGAGAAGGAATACCGGCTCGACTCCGAGCTCGACCACTGGGCGCGCAAGCTGAACCTGGGCTTGCCCAGATTTCGCCGCCAGAACCCAGCCCGCCGCGGACGTATCGCACCCGGCGATCGCGGTCAATCTGGATGCCTGCATCCAGTGCACCCGCTGCGTGCGCGCCTGCCGCGAGGAGCAGGTCAACGACGTGATCGGCTACGCCTTCCGCGGCGAGCACTCGAAGATCGTGTTCGACTTCGACGACCCGATGGGCGAGTCGACCTGCGTCGCCTGCGGCGAGTGCGTCCAGGCCTGTCCGACCGGCGCGCTGATGCCGGCGCGCGAGGCGGGCCTCGCCAAGGTCGACAAGACGGTCGAGTCGCTGTGCCCGTTCTGCGGCGTCGGCTGCCAGCTGACCTACCACGTGGGCGACAACAAGATCCGCTTCGTCACCGGGCGCGACGGCCCGGCCAACCACGGCCGCCTGTGCGTCAAGGGGCGCTACGGCTTCGACTACGCCCACCACCCGCACCGGCTGACCAAGCCGCTGATCCGCAAGCCGGGCGTCGCCAAGGGCGCCGACTTCGTGGTCGATCCGGCCAACTGGTCGGCGGTGTTCCGCGAGGCGACCTGGGAAGAAGCGCTCGATGTTGCTGCCAGGAAATTGACTAGAAATAAGAAATCAGGACCGCTACGCACTGGCCGGCTTCGGCTCGGCCAAGGGCTCCAACGAGGAGGCCTACCTGTTCCAGAAGCTGGTGCGCGCCGGCTTCGGCACCAACAACGTCGACCACTGCACGCGCCTGTGCCACGCCTCGTCGGTGGCGGCGCTGCTCGAGGGCGTGGGCTCGGGCGCGGTGTCGAACCAGGTCAACGACGTGCTGCGCGCGGAAGTCGTGTTCATCATCGGCGCCAACCCGACCGTGAACCACCCGGTGGCCGCGACCTGGATGAAGAACGCCGCCCAGCGCGGCACCAAACTGATCGTCGCCGACCCGCGCCGCACCGAGCTCGCGCGCCACGCGACGCACTTCCTGCAGTTCAACCCCGACACCGACGTCGCGCTGCTGAACGCGATGATCCACGCCATCATCGACGAAGGACTGGTCAACAAGGACTTCGTCAAGCAGCGCACCAGCAACTTCGAGGCGCTGAAGGAAAACGCGAAGGACTACTCGCCCGAGAAGATGGCGCCGGTGTGCGGCATCCCGGCGCAGACGATCCGCGAGGTGGCGCGCATGTTCGCCACCTCCAAGGGCTCGATGATCCTGTGGGGCATGGGCATCTCGCAGCACGTGCACGGCACCGACAACGCGCGCTGCCTGATCGCGCTCACCCTGATGACCGGCCAGGTCGGGCGGCCGGGCACCGGGCTGCACCCCTTGCGCGGGCAGAACAACGTGCAGGGCGCCTCGGACTCGGGGCTGATCCCGATGATGTATCCGGACTACCAGCGGGTCGACAATCCCGAGGCGCAGCAAGCGCTTCCAGGCGCTGTGGGGCACCAAGCTCGACCTCGAAGCCCGGCCTGACGGTGGTCGAGATCATGAACGCCGCCAAGGCGGGCAAGATCCGCGGCATGTACATCATGGGCGAGAACCCGGCCATGTCGGACCCGGACGTCGAGCACGCGCGCGAGGCGATGGCGGGGCTCGAGCACCTGGTGGTGCAGGACATCTTCCTGACCGAGACCGCCTACATGGCCGACGTGGTGCTGCCGGCGACCGCGTTTCCGGAAAAGGACGGCAGCTTCACCAACACCGACCGCATGGTGCAGCTGGCGCGCAAGGCGATCGAGCCGCCGGGCGAGGCGCGCGAGGACCTGTGGATCATCGTGCAGTTGGCGCAGCGCCTGGGGCTGGACTGGACGTACGCGCACCCGAGCGATGTCTTCGCCGAAATGCGCCAGGGCATGAATTCGATCGCCGGGCATCACCTGGGAGCGCCTGGAGCGCGACTCGTGCGTGGTCTACCCGTGCGAGAACGAGGGCGACCCGGGCGAGCCGGTGGTGTTCCGCACCCACTTCCCGACCGCCACGGGCAGAGCGAAGTTCGTCCCGGCCGACCTGATCCCGGCCGACGAGCGCCCGGACCGCCAGTACCCGATGGTGCTGATCACCGGCCGCCAGCTCGAGCACTGGCACACCGGCGCGATGACGCGCCGCTCGGGCGTGCTCGACGCGATCGAGCCCGAGCCGGTGGCCTCGCTGCACCCGCTCGACCTCGAGGCGCTCGGCGCCGCGCCGGGCGAGGTGATCACGGTCGCCTCGCGCCGCGGCGAGATCGCGCTCTACGCGCGCGCCGACGACGGCACGCCGCGCGGCGCGGTGTTCATCCCGTTCGCGTTCTACGAGGCGGCGGCCAACCTGCTCACCAACCCGGTGCTCGACCCGTTCGGCAAGATCCCCGAGTTCAAGTACTGCGCGGTCAAAGTGAGCAAGGGCGGCGCGCGGCCCGGGCGATCCGGGCTACGGCAAGGGCGGCACGCTCAAGCTGATGTACGGTTGAATGTACGGCTGAACGAAAGAAGAATTCCACCGAAAGGGAGTCAACGATTCATGGCGTCTGATATCGAAATCGCGCAGGCCGCGAAACTGCAGCGCATCTCCAAGGTCGCGCTCGACAAGCTCGGCATTCCGGAGGATCACCTCGAGCCCTACGGCCACACCAAGGCCAAGATCTCGTTCGAGTACCTCGAGTCGCTCAAGGGCAAGAAGGACGGCAAGCTGATCCTGGTGACGGCGATGACGCCGACGCCGGCGGGCGAGGGCAAGACCACCACCACCGTGGGCCTGGGCGACGCGCTCAACCACATCGGCAAGAAGGCGGTGATCTGCCTGCGCGAGCCTTCGCTCGGGCCGGTGTTCGGGATGAAGGGCGGCGCGGCCGGCGGCGGCCACGCCCAGGTGGTGCCGATGGAGGACATCAACCTGCACTTCACCGGCGATTTCGGCGCCATCGGGCTGGCCAACAACCTGCTCGCGGCGCTGATCGACAACCACATCCATCACGGCAACGAGCTCGGCATCGACGTGCGCCGCATCGCCTGGAAGCGGGTGGTGGACATGAACGACCGCGCGCTGCGCGACATCACCGTGGCGCTGGGCGGGCCGGGCAACGGCTACCCGCGCCAGGACGGGTTCGACATCGTGGTCGCCTCCGAGGTGATGGCGATCTTCTGCCTCGCGACCTCGGTCGAGGACCTGAAGAAGCGCCTGGGCAACATCGTGGTCGGCTACACGCGCGAGCAAAAGCCGGTGACCGCGCGCGACCTCAACGCGCAGGGCGCGATGACGGTGCTGCTCAAGGACGCGCTGAAGCCCAACCTGGTGCAGACGCTGGAGAACAACCCGGCCTTCATCCACGGCGGCCCGTTCGCCAACATCGCGCACGGCTGCAACTCGGTGATCGCCACCCAGTCGGCGCTCAAGCTGGCCGACTACGTGGTGACCGAGGCGGGCTTCGGCGCCGACCTCGGGGCGGAGAAGTTCCTCGACATCAAGTGCCGCAAGTCCGGGCTGCGCCCGAGCGCGGCGGTGATCGTGGCGACCATCCGCGCGCTCAAGTACCACGGCGGGGTGGACGTCAAGGAGGTCAACAAGGAGAACGTCGCGGCGCTCGAGAAGGGGCTGGTCAACCTCGAGCGGCACGTCGAAAACGTGCAGAACGTGTACGGCATCCCCTGCGTGGTGTCGATCAACCGCTTCAACTTCGACACCCCGGCCGAGATCGAGCTGGTGAAGGCCAGGATGGCCAAGCTCGGCGTCGCGGTCGTGCTGGCGACGCACTGGTCCGACGGCGGCAAGGGCGCGGCCGAGCTGGCGAAGATGGTGGTCGCGATGTGCGACAAGCCTTCCAAGCCGACCTTCGTCTACGACGACGCCGACAGCCTGTGGGACAAGATCGGCAAGATCGCGCAGAAGGTGTACCGCGCCTCCGAAGTCACCGCCGACAGCAAGGTGCGCAACCAGATCAAGAAGCTGCAGGAGGACGGCTACGGCCACTACCCGGTGTGCGTGGCGAAGACCCAGTACTCGTTCTCCACCGACGCGCAGAAGCGCGGCGCGCCGTCGAACCACGTGATCAACGTGCGCGAAGTGCGTCTGGCCGCGGGCGCCGAGTTCATCGTCATGGTCTGCGGCGACATCATGACCATGCCGGGCCTGCCCAAGGTGCCCTCCGCGAGCAAGATCGACATCGTCGACGGCAAGGTCGTCGGCTTGTTCTGAGCCCCGTGCACGGCGAACAATGCTCGAATCGTTCGCCGATTTATCCTTCTGGAGGGCGCTCGGCGCGATCATATGGGTCAACCTGCTGCTGTCGGGCGACAACGCGGTCGTGATCGCGCTCGCGGCGCGCTCGCTGCCGAAGGATCAGCAGCGAACCGCGGTTTTCTGGGGCAGCGCGGCGGCGATCGTGCTGCGGGTGCTGCTCACGATCTTCGCCGTGGCGCTGCTGCAGCTGCCGTGGCTCAAGCTGGCGGGCGGGCTGCTGCTGCTGTGGGTCGGGGTCAAGCTCCTGCTGCCGGAGGACGGCGAGGACTCGATCGACGGCGCGGAAAGCCTGCTGCAAGCCATCAAGACCATACTTATTGCGGACCTGGTGATGAGCCTGGACAACGTGATCGCGGTCGCCGCGGCCGCCGAGGAAGGCCCGCCGCACGCCAGGATCGCGCTGCTGGTGCTGGGGCTGGCGATCTCGATCCCGATCGTGATCTTCGGCAGCACCATGATGCTGGGGCTGATGGAGCGCTTCCGGGTTATCATTATTCTTGGAGGAGGGTTGCTGGGCTACATCGCGGGCGATCTGATGGCGAACGATCCGGCGATACATGACTGGGTCGGGACGAACGCCTCGTGGCTGGTGGACTACAAGGCCGCCGCCGCGGCCGGCGCGGCATTGGTCGTCGGGCTGGGCCTGTGGCTCGCCCGCCGTTCCGAGGCAGCGTCCCGGCGCACCGCCGAAGCAAAGCACCCAAACTCTTGACCGCAGTCAAGGCGCAAGCAGGCACGCTGTATCGACAATCGCAAAGCTTGGCAGTCCAACTAGGAAGGAGGAGGGGATCATGAACAAAGCAT
This sequence comes from uncultured beta proteobacterium, assembly GCA_963832685.1. GTDB lineage: Bacteria > Pseudomonadota > Gammaproteobacteria > Burkholderiales > SG8-39 > DAHVFK01. Next base: position 58,286 of record CAWHUZ010000014.1, on the reverse strand, counting down.
TCACCCGAGTATTGGGCGCCGCGCTCACCGCGGCAGTGGTGACGGTGTGGCCGGCGACCGCGCGAGCCTGGGAGCCGACCAAAACCGTCGAATTCATCGTGCCGGCCGGCATCGGCGGCGGCGCCGGTCAGATGGCGCAGCTGATCCAGGGCATCATCACGAAGCACAAGCTGATGCCGACCTCGATGGTCGTGATCAGCAAGAAGGGCGGTTCCGGCGCCGAAGGCTTCCTCTACGTGAAGAACGCCAAGGGCGACCCGCACAAGATCATCATCACCCTGTCCAACCTGTTCACCACCCCGCTCGCGACCGGCTCGCCCTTCAGCTAGCAAGGACTTCACGCCGATCGCGATGATGGCGCTCGACGAGTTCGTGTTCTGGGTCAATTCCAAGACCGCCCTACACGACCCCGGTCCAGTACCTCGCCGCGGTGAAGAAGGCGCCGGGCAAGTTCAAGATGGGCGGCACGGGCTCGAAGCAGGAAGACCAGATCATCACCGCCGCGATCGAACAGCACATGGGCGTGAAGTTCACCTATGTGCCGTACCACGGCGGCGGCACGGTCGCCACGCAGCTCGTCGGCAAGCCACATCGACTCGACGGTCAACAACCCGATCGAGCAGGTGGCCCACTGGCGCGCCGGCAACACGCGCGCGCTGTGCGTGTTCGACGCCCAGCGCATGCCCTATACCGCCAAGCTGGCCGGGAACCTGTCGTGGCACGACATCCCGACCTGCAAGTCGCAGGGGCTTGATGTCGAGTACCTGATGCTGCGCGGCATCATGACGGCGCCGGGCGTGTCCCAGGATGCGGTCGACTACTACGTGAAGCTGCTCGAGAAGGTCCGCTCGGAGCCGGAGTGGAAGGCCTTCATGGAAAAGGGCGCGTTCAATCAAAGCTTCATGACCGGCGAAAAGTTCAAGGACTGGATCGCCAATGCGGCCAAGATCCATTACGACCTGATGAAGAACGCCGGCTTCCTGCACAAGTAATACCGCTTGCACGGGATTTGCGGGGGCGCCGCTGACGGCGGCGCTCCCGCAGTTTGCTGCCTGTTTCGTTCTCTCTTATGAGTCGTTCGTCGCGCCATGGCTGAAGGTCACGACAAAGAAGTCCCGGCATGAAAGGCATCGTTTCCAACCGCACCATGAACATCGTGGTGTCGCTGATGCTGATGGCCGTCGCGGCGGTGGTGATGATCGCGAGCTACCGGCTCGGCACACGGCTGGGCCAAGGACGTGGGACCGGATTCCGGCTATTTCCCGTTCTATGTCTCGCTGATCATGTTCGTCACCAGCGGCGCCACGCTGCTGCAGCACCTGCTGCAGCGGCCGCAGGACGGCGAGCGCATGTTCATTGCGCGCCACGAGCTGATGATGGTGCTGCAGGTCCTGATTCCGACGCTTGATCTTCGTCGTGCTGTCGATCTACATCGGGATCTACATCTCGATGGCCCTGTTCATCGGCTTCTTCATGATGTGGCACGGGCACTATCCCTGGTACAAGGCGGTGCCGCTGGCGGTCGCGGTGCCGGTGGCTGCTGTTCATCGTGTTCGAAATCTGGTTCCTGGTGCCGCTGCCGAAAGGCCCGTTCGAGGCATGGCTCGGCTATTGACGCCGGCGCAGCGCGCCGGCCGCGGAGAGGGGGAGGGCTAGTTGGACGCGTTTTTTTCGTTGATGCACGGCTTCGAGGTGCTGCTGACGCTGTCACAATATCGGGTACATGGTGCTCGGTATCCTGTTCGGCGTCCTGCTCGGCTTCCTGCCCGGCGTCGGGGGGGCCAACGGCATCGCCATCCTGCTGCCGCTGACGTTCTCGATGCCGCCCACCACCGCCATCATCATGCTGGCGGCGATCTACTGGGGCGCGCTGTTCGGCGGCTGCATCAGCGCCATCCTGTTCAACATCCCCGGCGAGCCGTGGTCGGTGGCCACGACCTTCGACGGCCACCCGCTGGCCAAGCAGGGCCGCGCCGGCGAGGCGCTCACCGCTTCGCTCACCTCGTCCTTCATCGGCGCGCTGATCGCGACCATCGTGCTCACCTTCCTGGCGCCGATCGTGGCGAACTTCGCGCTCGATTTCGGTCCGCCCGAGTTCTTCGCGGTCTACCTGCTGACCTTCTGCAGCTTCGTCGGCATGGGCCGGCAGTCGCCGTTCAAGGTGATCTCGAGCATGATGCTCGGCTTCGCCTTCGCCGCGTCGGCACCGACGAGATCACCGGCGGCCTGCGCCTGACCTTCGGCACCGAGACGCTGCTGACCGGCTTTCACTTCCTGATCGCGGTCATCGGCCTGTTCGGCATCGGCGAGATCCTGGTGACGATCGAGAAAGGGCCTGCATTTCGAGGGCCAGAGCGCCAAGATCAACCCGTTCGTCGTCTGGCAGACCTGGAAGAAGCTGCCGCAAGTACTGGGCCACCATCATCCGCGGCACTGCGGTCGGCGTCTGGCTCGGCATCACGCCCGGCGGCGCGACCCCGGCCTCGTTCATGAGCTACGGCCTGGCCAAGCGCTTCTCGAAGGACGGCGCCAAGTTCGGCACCGGGATGCTCGAGGGCGTGGTGGCGCCGGAGACCGCGGCGCACGCCGCCGGCACCAGCGCGCTGCTGCCGATGCTCACGCTCGGCATTCCCGGCTCGCCCACCGCCGCGGTGCTGCTCGGCGGCCTGCTGATCTGGGGCCTGGACCCGGGGCCGCTGCTGTTCGTCGAGCACAAGGACTTCGTCTGGGGCCTGATCGCCTCGATCTACCTCGGCAACCTGGTGGGCCTGATCGTGGTGCTGTCGACGCGTGCCCTTGTGGGCCAGCATCATGAAGATCCCGTTCGCGATCATCGCGCCGATCATCATCGTGATCTGCGCCATCGGCTCCTACACGCTGTCGAACGCGCCGGCCGACCTCATCTTCATGGTGATGTTCGGCGTCATCGGCTACCTGTTCAAGAAGCTGGACTATCCGCTGGCGCCGATGGTGCTGGCGATCGTGCTGGGCGGCCGCGCCGAAAACTCGTTCCGCCAGGCGATGCTCGGCTCGCAGGGCGACCTGTCCACCTTCTGGTCGAACGGCCTGGTCGGCAGCATCACGGCGCTCAGCATGGTCATGCTGTTCTGGCCGTTGATCACGTGGCTGTACCGCAGGCTGCGCTAGCGCGCTAGCGCGGCTGAGCTTCTGCTTCAGGCGCGAAAGCGTCTCGGGCGTGAGGTTGAGGTAGGCCGCCAGCTCCTTCTTCGGGATGCGGCCCGCGAGTTCGGCGTGCTTGCGCTGGAAGCGCGACAGGCGCCCGGGGGCGTCGAGCAGGTGGAGAGTGATCGTATGCGCCATCACCTCGGACATCAGCTTCATGACGTCGTACTCGAAGCGCGACATCACCGCCGGGTGCCGCTCCATGAACTCGACCCACTGCGGCAGACCGAGCTCGACCGCGCGCACCTTGGTCACCGCGACGATGCTGTAGGGCATCGGCGTGCCCAGCCGCCAGGCCGCGTAGGACGTGTCCATGTCGGCCTCGCCGGCGAAGCGCAGGATCATCTCGCGCCCCTCGGCGTTGGAGACCACCCGCTTGAGCATGCCGTCGAGGATGAAGAACTGCTCCATCTCGGTGTCGCCCTGGCGCACCAGCAGGTCGCCCTTGCGGTACTCGGCGACCGCCAGCAGGGGCTCGAGCTCGTCCCACTGCGAGGCGCTCATGTCCTGCAGGACCGGGTTCTGGCGCAGCTGCAGCCGGATGGTGTTGCGCTGCGGGTGGGTGGCGAGAGTTGCCATTCGCGGAGACGCGCCGCGGCGGTGCCGCAAAACGGACATTCTAGACGATTGAAACCCTTGACCTCAGTCAAGGGCGATCCGGCGCCACTGTCACTACCATAACGACCTTCCCGCAGGGCGCAACCTCGGCACCACAGGAGACCATCATGGCCGGTACCGCAATCGAGCCGAACGTCACGCCGGACGCAAGGGCGATGGAAGCCATCGACGGCTTTCACCTGGTCATCGAGGCCCTCAAGCTGAACGGCATCGACACCATCTTCGGCCTGCCCGGCATTCCTATCACCGACCTGACCCGCAAGGCGCAGGCCGCCGGCATGCGCGTGATCTCCTTTCGCCACGAGCAGAACGCCGGCTACGCCGCTTCGATCGCCGGTTTCATGACGCAGAAGCCGGGCATCTGCCTCACGGTGTCCGCGCCCGGCTTTCTCAACGGCCTGACGGCGCTCGCCAACGCCACCACCAACTGCTTCCCCATGATCCTCATCAGCGGCTCGAGCGAGCGCGAGGTGGTCGACCTGCAGCAGGGCGACTACGAGGAGATGGACCAGCTGGCGATCGCCAAGCCGGTCGCCAAGGCCGCCTTCCGCGTGCTGCACGCCGAGGATATCGGCGTGGGCGTCGCGCGCGCGATCCGCGCCGCGGTCTCCGGGCGCCCGGGCGGGGTCTACCTCGACCTGCCGGCCAAGCTGTTCCCGCAGTCGGTCGACGCCGAGGCCGGCCGCAGGTCGCTGATCAAGGTGGTCGATCCGGCGCCGCGCCAGATCCCGGCGCCGGAGGCGGTGCAGCGCGCCCTGGATTTGCTTCGTTCCGCAAAGAAACCGTTGATCATTCTCGGCAAGGGCGCCGCGTACGCGCAAGCCGATTCTGAAATAAGAAATCTGATCGAAAAAACGGGGATTCCCTATTTGCCGATGTCGATGGCCAAGGGCCTGTTGCCCGACACGCACGAGCAGTCGGCTTCCGCGGCGCGCTCCTACGTGCTGCCCGGCGCGGACGTGGTGATGCTGATCGGCGCGCGCCTGAACTGGCTGCTGTCGCACGGCAAGGGCAAGACCTGGGGCGGCAAGAGCGCGAAGGACTGGGGCGGGCAGAAGTTCGTCCAGCTCGACATCTCGCCGCAGGAGGCCGACAGCAACGTGCGCATCGACGCGCCGGTCGTGGGCGACATCGGCTCGTGCGTTTCCGCCTTGCTGGCCGCCATGGGAGGCAATTTCTCGAAACCTCCTGCCGAGTGGCTAGACGCGATCGCCGAGAGGAAGACGAAGAACGTGGCCAAGATGGCCGAGACGCTGGCGAAGAACCCCTCGCCGATGAACTTCCACAGCGCGCTCAACGTGGTGCGCGACATCGTGAAAGCCAATCCGGACGCCTATCCTCGTCAACGAGGGCGCCAACGCGCTCGACTTCACGCGCAGCATCGTCGACATGTACCAGCCGAGGAAGCGCCTCGACGTCGGCACCTGGGGCGTGATGGGCATCGGCATGGGCTTCGCCGTCGCGGCGGCCGCGGTCGGCAAGCAGCAGGTGATCGCGATCGAGGGCGACAGCGCGTTCGGCTTCTCCGGCATGGAAGTCGAGACCATCTGCCGCTACAACCTGCCGGTGTGCGTGGTGATCATGAACAACAACGGGGTCTATCGCGGCGACGAGAAGAACCCGAGCGGCGGGCGCGATCCGGCGCCGCTGGTTTTCGTCAAGGACGCGCGCTACGAGAAGCTGATGGAGGCCTTCGGCGGCGTGGGCGTGCATGCGACCACCCCGGAGGCGCTGCGCAAGGCGATGGAAGAAGCCATCCGCTCGCGCAGGCCGACGCTGATCAACGCCATCATCGACGAGACCGCGGGCACCGAGAGCGGCCGCATCACGAACCTGAACCCGAGCGCCAAGAAAAAGTGAGATTCTGGAGATCAGCATGGAAGCCTTGAAAGACGTTCGCATCCTCGACATGACCCACGTGCAGGCGGGCCCGACCTGCTCGCAGCTGCTCGCCTGGATGGGCGCCGACGTGATCAAGTTCGAGAATCCGCAGGGCGATGCGACGCGCGGCCAGCTGCGCGACGTGCCGAACGCCGACAGCCTTTACTTCACGATGCTCAACTGCAACAAGCGCTCGATTACCGTCAACATGAAGAGCGCCGAGGGCAAGCAGGTGTTTGCCGACCTGCTGAAGAAGTGCGACATCATCATGGAGAACTTCGGCCCCGGCGTGCTGGAGCGCTTCGGCTTCGGCTGGGACAAGATCCGCGAGGTCAATCCGAAGATCGTCATGGGCTCGATCAAGGGCTTCGGCTCGACCGGTCCCTACTCCGACTTCAAGGCCTACGAGAACGTCGCGCAGGCGATGGGCGGCTCGATGAGCACCACCGGCGTGCCGGATGGCCCGCCGTTCGTCACCGGCGCGCAGATCGGCGATTCCGGCACCGGCCTGCATCTGGCGATCGGGCTGCTCGCCGCGCTGCACCAGGCGCGCCGCACCGGCAAGGGCCAGTACGTCGAGGTGGCCATGATGGACGGCGTGATGAACCTGTGCCGGGTCAAGTTCCGCGATCACCAGCGCCTGACGCGCGGCGAGCTGTCGGAATTCTCGGTGCCGACCTACAAGGGCATGGGCGAGACCCCGCGCGCCGGCAACGACTCCGGCGGCGGCCAGCTCGGCAACGCGATCCACTGCAAGCCGCACGGGGCCAACGACTGGCTCTACATCGTGGTGCAGGAAGCGGTATGGGATGCGCTCGCCAAGCGCATCGGGCCCGATATCGGCATGCCCGAGCTCGCGAGCGACCCGCATTTCGCCAAGATCGGCGAACGGCGCAAGAACCAGCAGCTGATGTGGACCCTGATCAACAAGTTCGCCGAGAAGCACACCAAGCGCGAGCTGATGGCGATCCTCAACCCGCTCAACGTGCCTTGCGGGCCGATCATGTCGACCGAGGACCTGGCCAACGACGAGCACGTGCGCGGGCGCGAGATGTGGGTCGAGCTCGACCACCCGCAGCGCGGCAAGTGGTTCAACGTCGGCATGCCGATCAAGCTCTCGGACTCGCCCGCGGTGATCAAGCGCTCGCCGCTGCTGGGCGAGCACACCGAAGAGGTGCTCAAGGAGGTGCTCGGCTACGACGACGCCAAGGTCGGCGCACTGAAGACCGCCGGGGCGTTCTCGGCTCCTCCCAAAAAGGCGGCCTGATGAAAATCGCGATTATCGGACAGCAGGATTTCGGCAAGGCGGTGCTCGAGGCCTTCCTCGCCCGCGGCGACGAGGTGGCGGGCGTGTTCTGCGCCCCGGAGAAGCCCGGCGCGCGGCCCGACGTGCTCAAGGTCGCGGCGCAAGAAAAAGGGGTGAAGCTGTTTCAATTTGCCTCTCTCAAGAGCGACGAGGCGAAAAGTGCGCTCAAAGGCCTGAATGCCGAACTCGGCATCATGGCCTACGTGCTGCAGTTCGCGCCGCAGGACTTCGTCACCATCCCGAAGCACGGCACGATCCAGTACCACCCTTCGCTGCTGCCGAAGTACCGCGGCCCGAGCTCGATCAACTGGCCGCTGATCCGCGGCGACGCCAAGACCGGGCTGACGATCTTCCGCCCCAACGACGGCCTGGACGAGGGCCCGGTGATCCTGCAGAAGGAGACCGCGCTGAGCGCCGACGATACCCTCGGCACGGTGTACTTCGACCGCCTGTTCCCGATGGGGGTGGCGGCGATGCTCGAGGCGGCCGACCTGGTGGTCGCCGGCAAGCACCGCGAGACGGCGCAGGACGAGTCGCAGGCCACCTACGAGGGGTGGTGCCGCGAGGCAGAGGCGCGGATCCACTGGCACAGCCACGTCGACTTCGTCTACGACCTGATCCGCGGCTGCAACCCGGCGCCCGGGGCCTGGACCACGCTCAACGGCCAGAAACTGCAGATTTTCGACGCCAGGAAGCACCCGGTGCGCACCTTCGGCGCGGTCAAGGGCAAGATCGGCGAGGTGGTCGAGGTCGGCGCGACCAGCTTCCAGGTCACCGCCCAGGGCGGCCGGATCGAGGTCCTGCGGGCCAAGCTCGGCGACGGCAAGAAGGTCGCTGCGGCCGACCTGCTGGGGGCCGGCCAGATCAAGTCAGGGATGCTGCTGGGCACCTAGGGCGGCGCAGCGCACCTCCCCGGGGCCGGTCGGGCCTCGCTGCAAATATTTGACGCAGCTTATATCCGACTGCAACAATGCGCATTAGGCTTTTGTTTCTGGGGGTAGTTTGAGGGCCGCGGGCGCATGAAGTCGGGTTTCTGGAAGTCTGACTGGTTCCTCGGCTTGGTCGTGGCGCTGCTGGTGTTCGTTGCCGGCGGCGGGCCGCCAGCGCATGAAGTCGGGTTTCTGGAAGTCTGACTGGTTCCTCGGCTTGGTCGTGGCGCTGCTGGTGTTGTTTGCCGGCGGCAGCGACCTGCTGCAGAGCCTGGAGCGCAAGGCGTACGACATGGGCGTGCAGGCGTCCTCGCGCACCCCGTCGGACCGGATCGCGGTGATCGCGATCGACGACGCGAGCATCGCCAACATCGGCCGCTGGCCCTGGCCGCGCGACGTGCACGCGAAGATGGTCGACCTGCTCGCCGCCGCGAAGGCCAAGGTCATCGGCTACACGGTGTTCTTCAGCGAGCCGCAGATCGACCCCGGCTACCGCTACATCACCCAGCTGCTGGAAATGGCGCGCAAGGCCGCGCCCGGAACGCCCGAGGGCGACGCGATGGCGCCTCTGGTGACGGTGCTGACGCAGGCCGAGGTGTCGCTCAACCCCGACCGCAAGCTGGCCGACAGCTTTACCAGGGCGGGCAACGTGCTGCTGCCGATGCTGTTTACGCTCGGGCAGCCGCGCGGGCGTCCCGGACCAGCCGCTGCCGGATTTCGTGCAGAAGAACGTCTGCGCGCGCGTCAGCGGCGACCAGGGATTCGCGCTGCCGACCGAGAGTCGTTCAGATCCCGGTCGAGTCGATCGGCGGGGCCGCCGCCGGGCTGGGCCACCTGAACGCCTACCCGGACGTCGATGGCGCGATCCGCACCGAGCCTCTGGTGCTGCAGTACTTCGACCAGTACTACCCGTCGCTGTCGATGCTGATCGCCGCCAAGAGCCTCAACCTCGGGCCGGCGGACATCTCGGTGCGCCTGGGCGAGGGCGTCTCGCTCGGCAACCTCAAGATCGGCACCGACCCGGCGATGATGATGCACACCTATTTCTACAAGGATCGCGACGGCAGGCCCGCGTTCCAGGTCGACTCGTTCTACGACGTGCTGAGCGGCAAGATCCCGGCCAGCAAGTACGCCGGCAAGATCGTTCTCATCGGTGCGACCGCCGCCGGCGTCGGCACCACCTCGGTGACGCCGATCTCGCCCGCGATGGCGCCGGTGCTGACCCTGGCGCACTCGGTCTCGTCGATCCTGCAGCAGGACTTCTTCGTTTCGCCGGCCTGGGCCTGGGCGACCTCGAAGCTCGTGTTCCTGCTGGTGGCGGTGTATCTGATCGTCCTGCTGCCGCGGCTCAAGGCCGGCCCCGCGGCCGCGCTCACCGCCGCGGTCCTTGTCGTCCTGCTGGCGGTGCATTTCGGGCTGATGACCCAGCGCGGCGTGTGGCTGCCGCTGATGGTGCCCGCGACGCTGCTGGTGCTGGGGCACCTCGCGCTGGTCAGCAAGCGCTTCATCGTCACCGAGCGCGCCAAGCTGCGCTCGGACGAGAACTCGGCCGAGTCGAACCGCATGCTGGGCCTCGCCTACCAGGGGCAGGGCAATCTCGACATGGCCTGGGACAAGTTCCGCCAGGTGCCGATGTCCGACGCGGTGCTCGACAACCTGTACAACCTGGCGCTCGACTTCGAGCGCAAGCGCCAGTTCAACAAGGCCGAGTCGGTGTTCCGCCACATGCACGAATTCAAGCCGCAGTTCCGCGACTTGGCGCAGCGCCTGTCGCGCGCCAAGCAGCTGTCGGAGACGGTGATGCTCGGCGGCAGCGGGCGGCGGCACCAACGCCAGCATCCTCGGCGCGGGAGGCGCGGTCGAGAAGCCGATGCTGGGGCGCTACCAGATCGACAAGGAGCTGGGCAAGGGCGCGATGGGCGTGGTCTACCTGGGCAAGGACCCGAAGATCGGCCGCGTGGTGGCGATCAAGACGATGGCGCTGGCGCAGGAGTTCGAGCCCGAGGAGCTGGCCGAGGTGAAGGAGCGCTTCTTCCGCGAGGCCGAGACCGCCGGGCGACTGTCGCATCCGCACATCGTCACCATCTACGACGCCGGCGAGGAGCACGACCTGTGCTACATCGCGATGGAGCTGCTCAAGGGCGGCGACCTGGTGCCGTTCACCAAGCCCGGCAACCTGCTGCCGCAGGACGAGGTGGTTTCGATCGTGGCGCGCGTGGCCGAGGCGCTCGGCTACGCCCACCGGCAGGGCGTGGTGCATCGCGACGTGAAGCCCGCGAACGTCATGTACTACCCGGATACCGACGCGGTGAAGGTCACCGACTTCGGCATCGCGCGCCTGACCGACAGCTCCAAGACCAAGACCGGAATGGTGCTCGGCACGCCCTCGTACATGTCGCCCGAGCAGCTCGCGGGCAAGAAGATCGAGGGCCGCAGCGACCTGTTCTCGCTCGCGGTCAGCCTCTATCAGCTGTTGTGCGGCAGGCTCCCGTTCGAGGGCGAGTCGATGGCGCAGCTGATGTTCAAGATCTCGAGCGAGCCGCCGACCGACATCATGTCGATCAACCCGGCCGTGCCGCCGGCGCTAGTCACTTTCCTCGCGCGCGCGCTGGCGAAGAATCCCGACGAGCGCTTCCAGACCGGCGAGGAATTCGCGCAGGCGCTGCGGGAGGCGGGCGGCCCCGGCGCCGGCGCTTCGGCCCACCCCCCGGTCGACATCGAGCTGTGAGCGCACCATGGACCTGAGCCGCGCACTCCAGATCGTGAGCAGTACCGATCCCGGCATGGTGCGCGCGCACAACGAGGACGCGGTCGTCTCGGACGCGGCGCACGGGATCGTGGTGCTGGCCGACGGCATGGGAGGCTACAACGCGGGCGAGGTGGCGAGCGGCATGGCGACCACCGTGATCGCCACCGAAGTGGCGCAGGCGCTGGCGAGCGTGAATCCGCAGGATGTCGATCCCCAGACGCGCCGGCCGCAGGCCGAAAGCCTGCTGCGCGAGCAGATCCTGAAGGCCAACACGTCGATCTACCAGGCGGCGCAGAGCCAGCCGCAGTACGCCGGAATGGGCACCACGCTGGTGACCTGCCTGTTCTACGACAACCGGATGATGGTCGCGCATCTGGGAGACTCGCGCCTGTACCGCATGCGCGACGGCGCATTGACGCAGGTCACGCGCGACCACTCGCTGCTGCAGGAGCAGATCGATTCCGGGCTGCTCACGCCCGAGCAGGCGAAGACCGCGCAGCACAAGAACCTCGTCACCAAGGCGCTCGGCATCGATCCCAGCGTCGAGCCCGAGATCCGCGAGTACCGCACTGCGCCCGGCGACATCTACCTGCTGTGCTCGGACGGTCTGTGCGACATGGTGAGCGACGAGGACATCGGCATGGCGCTGGAAGCGCTCGGCGCGAACCTCGAACTGGCGGCTCAGCAGCTGGTGCAGATGGCCAATGACAACGGGGGGCGCGACAACGTTTCGGTTATACTCGTACGCATCCTGCGGGAGTACCCCGCCGCCCGCGGCGTTATGGCCAGGTTCTTTGCATGGTTAAAATAACCCCCAGGGGTCAGCTATGGCGAAACTGATACTCAGCATGGACGGGTTGGTGCTCAAGGAGATTCCCTTGGTGAAGGAGCGCACCACCATCGGCCGCAAGCCGCACAACGACATTCAGATCGACAATCTGGCGGTCAGCGGCGAGCACGCAGTTATCGTCACGATCCTGAACGACTCGTTCCTGGAAGACCTGGGCAGCACGAACGGCACGCTGGTGAACGGAAACGCGGTCAAAAAGCATTTCCTGCAGAACAACGACATCGTCGAGCTGGGCAAGTACAAGCTCAAGTACCTCGCCGAGCCCGGCCAGCAGCCCGCGGCCACGGCGGCCGATTTCGAGAAGACCATGGTGCTGCGGCCCTCCGCGATGAAGGCCGCGCAGGATCAGGCGCGCGCCATGGCGGGCGGCACGCGGCCAGCCGCAGCCAGCCACAGCCGCAGGCGGCCGAGGCGGCGCGCGCGAGCGCGGCGCAACAGGCGGCCGCGAGCGCCGCTTCCACCGGCACGGCGAGCGCGACGGAAAAGGAAAAGAGCCCGGTGCCGCGTCGCCGGGCGCGACGGCGCCGATGACCGCACCTTCCAGCCGCCGCGGCGGCGTCCGCCGCGGCGACTGCGTCGCTGCCCCCCGCGGCGACATCGGCCGCCCCGGCGGTTCCGAAATCGGGGCAGATCCTCGGCGCGATCCAGATCCTGTCGGGCGGCAACGCGGGCAAGGAGCTGGAGCTTGCCAAACCGCTGACGACGCTCGGCAAGCCTGGCGTGCAGGTGGCGGTGCTGACGCGCCGTCCGCAGGGCTACTTCCTCACGCACGTCGAGGGCGCCAAGCAGCCCACCGTCAACGGGCAGTCGATCGGCGCCGCGCCGCACATGCTCAAGGACCACGACGTGATCGAGATCGCCGGCGTCAAGATGGAGTACTTCGTCAAGAGCTGACCCGCCAGGGTCCGCTCTGCGTTCGCCCCGGCCCTCCAACGGCCAACTCTCGACCGCCGGAGGCCGCTTGAAACAGCATATCGTTCGGATCGCCATCGGGCTGGTGATCATGCTGTTGTTCGCCGGCCACGCGGCGCGCTTCTACAACGTCGGGCTGATCACCCAGCTCGACAACATCATCTACGACGCGCGCATGCGGCTCACGATGCCGAATACGGTCGATCCGCGCATCGTGATCCTCGACATCGACGAGAAGAGCCTGCAGCAGGTCGGGCGCTGGCCCTGGCCGCGGGACGTCATGGCGCGCCTGATCGACAAGCTGTTCGACAAGTACGGCGTGGCCCTGGTCGGCTTCGACGTGGTGTTCGCGGAGGCCGACTACTCGTCGGGAATCCGCGCGCTGGACGAGCTGGCGCAGAACCAGCTCAAGCAGGTGCCGGGGTTCCAGGAGCTGTACGCGCGCATGCGCCCCGGGCTGGACAACGACGGGCTGTTCGCGAAGGCGATCAAGGGCCGGCCGGTGGTGCTGGGCTATTACTTCAGCAGCGAGAAGGACTCCCCCCGCACCGGGGCGATCCCCGCGCCGGTGCTGCCCAAGGGCACCTTCACCGGGCGCAACATCGGCTTCACGAGCTGGGTCGGCTACGGCGGAAACCTGCCGCAGTTCCAGAACAACGCCGCCGCGGCGGGGCACTTCAATCCGGTGGTGGACTCCGACGGCGTGGTGCGCAGAGTGCCGATGCTCGCCGAGCTGGACGGCGCCTACTACGAGTCGCTGTCGCTCGCGATGCTGCGCACGCTGATCGCGCTCAAGGACGGCGGCAGGTTCCCCAAGGTGCAGCCGGGATTCGCGCCGAATTCCATGCTCAACAAGGGCTACGCCGGGCTGGAATGGCTGCAGGTGGGCGGGGTCCGGATCCCGGTCGACGATACCGCGAGCGCGCTGATTCCGTTCCGCGGCGGGAAATTCAGCTTTCACTACGTATCGCTCGCCGACGTCCTGTTCGACCGCATCAAACCGGACGCCCTCAAGGGCAAGATCGCGCTGGTGGGGACCACCGCACCCGGCCTGCTCGACCTGCGCTCGACGCCGGTCGACAGCGTCTACCCGGGAGTCGAGATCCACGCCAACCTGATCGCCGGCATGATCGACCGCGAGATCAAGCAGAAGCCGCCGTACATGCTCGGCGCCGAGGTCGTGCTGCTGGTGCTCGGCGGGGCGGTGCTTTCGGTCCTGATCCCGATGCTCTCGGCGCTCTGGGCGACCGCCGCGACGCTGCTCGCCGCCGCGCTCATTTCGTCGCTCGACGTCGCGATCTGGATGCAGGCCAACATGGTGCTGCCGCTGGCCAGCGCGTTGCTGATGATCGCCGCGCTCTACACGATGAACATGGCGTACGGCTACTTCGTCGAGTCGCGCTCCAAGCGCCAGTTCACCGAGCTGTTCGGCCAGTACGTGCCGCCGGAGCTGGTCGACAAGATGGCCCTGGACCCGGAGAAGTACAGCATGGAGGGCAAGGAGGAGGTGCTCACGGTGCTGTTCTCGGACGTGAGGGGGTTCACCACCATCTCCGAGAGCCTTAGCGCGAAGGACCTGTCGGCCTACATCAACGACTATCTCACCTCCATGTCGCTGGTGATCCGCGGCAATCGCGGCACCCTGGACAAGTACATCGGCGACGCGATCATGGCGTTCTGGGGCGCGCCGGTGGAAGACCCCGCTCACGCCCGCAACGGCGTGCTGACGGCGCTTGCAGATGCAGCAGCGCGCCGTGACGCTCAACCAGGAATTTCGCGCCAAGGGCTGGCCCGAGTTCCACATCGGCATCGGCGTCAACTCGGGCCGCATGCGGGTGGGCGACATGGGCTCCAAGCTGCGCAAGGCCTATACGGTAATGGGCGATCCGGTGAACCTGGGATCGCGCCTGGAGGGCATCACCAAGCAGTACGGTGTCGGCATCCTCGTGGGCGAGGACACGCGCAAGGCGGTCAAGGACATCGTCTTCCGGGAGGTCGACCGGGTGCGGGTAAAAGGCAAGGACGAGGCGGTCGTCATTTTCGAGCCGCTCGGCCTCGAAGGCGAGGTGGACAAGTCGATGCACGACGAGATCAGGCTCTGGAACCAGTGCCTCAGGCACTACCGTTCGCAGGACTGGGACCAGGCCGAAGTCGCGCTGCTCAATCTGCAGCGCATGCGTCCGGACTGCCAGCTCTACCAGACCTACGTCGAGCGCATCGAGCACTACCGCCGCGAGCCGCCCGAGCCCGGCTGGGACGGCGTGACCAAGTTCGCGACGAAATAGGGGGAGAGGCGATGCGGCTGCGCGTTCTCGGCTGTTCCGGCGGCATCGGCGGGCGGCACCTGCGCACCACCTCGTTCCTGGTCGATAGCGACGTGCTGCTGGACGCGGGAACCGGCGTGGGCGACCTGTCGCTCGCCGAGCTGTCGCTGGTGGACCATATCTTCATTACCCATTCGCATCTCGATCACGTCGCCAGCATTCCGTTCATCGTCGATACGGTGGGCGGGATGCGGGTCCGGCCGATCACGGTCTACGCGACGCGCGCCACGATCGAGATCATGCGCAGCCACCTCTTCAACTGGGCGATCTGGCCCGATTTCGCCGAGATTCCGAGCCCGGAGGCGCCGTTCATGCGCTACCAGGAGATCGAGCTGGCCGAAACGATTTCCATCGGCGGGCGCGAGATCACGCCGCTGCCGGCGAACCATACGGTGCCGGCGATCGGTTTTCATCTCGACAGCGGCCTGGGGAGCCTGGTGTTCACGGGCGACACGGGGCCGAACGATGCGCTGTGGAGGCTCGTCAACCGGATCCAGAATCTGAAGTATCTGATCGTCGAGACCGCGTTTTCCAACAAGGAGCGGCAGCTCGCGGCGGTGTCCAAGCACCTTTGCCCCGAGACGCTGGCCGACGAGCTGGCCAAGCTCGAGCGCAATCCCGAGATCTACATTACGCACCTCAAGCCGGGCGAGATCGAGCTGACGATGCAAGAGGTGGAGGAGTGCGCGGGTGAATTCCGCCCGCGCATGCTGCAGAACAATCAGGTGTTCGAGTTCTGATGCCGGCATGAACAGCGCCGCCTCACGCCTGCCCAGAGTCACAGCGGAGCAGCTCGCCCGGCTGGCGCCGCTCGACACGCTCTCGGCGGACAGGCTGAACGAGCTCGCGGCGGTGGCGACGCTCGAGCGGGCCGCACGCGGCGCCGACCCGCTCGCGGCCCATCGGTCGGATGCGCAGTCGGTATTCCTGCTGCAAGGGGAAATGCTGCTCGTGTATGCAAAGGGCGGCACGATGGTGGTCGTCGGCGGCACGGAAGATGCCCGCCACGCGCTCAACCGGCGCGACGAACCGCTCGTGCGCACCAAGGCCATCACCGACGTCGAGCTGCTCGTCGTCGACAGCGACATGCTGGACATCCTCGCGACCTGGGACGGGGTCGCGGCCGCGGCAACCAGCGGCCAGGAGTCGGCGGCCGCGATAGCGAGCGCGGCGCTGCGCGGCGGCGCGTTGGCGCAGCTGCCTGCGGCGCATATCGACGAGTTGATGAACCGATTCGTGCGGCTCAAGGCGCGCCGCGGCGACGTGGTGATCCGCGAGGGCGACGAGGGCGACAGCTACTACGTCGTCGCCTCCGGACGCTTCCAGGTGGAGCGCACGATAGGCGGGGTCAAGGTGGTGCTTGCCGAGCTCAAGCCGTTCGATGCCTTCGGCGAGGAGGCGCTCGTGTCGGAGGCAAAGCGCAACGCAACCGTGGTGGCGAGCGTCGACGGAGAGCTGCTCAAGCTCGGCAAGGTCGATTTCGACCAGCTGCTGCGCGAGCCGCTGCTGCGGCGCGTGCAGTTCGCGGAGGCGCGCGAGCGGGTGCGCGAGGGCGCGGTGTGGCTTGACGTGCGCTATCCGTCCGAATACCAGTACGACAAGCTGCCGGGCGCGATCAACGTGCCGCTATCGGAAGTGCGCAACATGTTCGCGCTGCTCGACCGCTCGCGGGATTACGTCGTCTATTGCCAGAGCGGACGGCGCAGCGCGGCGGCGGCGTTCCTCTTCGCGCAGCAGGGATTTCAGGTGTGGCTGCTCGAAGGCGGGCTCTGGGGCGCGGGCAAGCGCGACTAAACTCACAAAAGCTTGTTAAAAATCATGGGGATTGCTGTTGAATGTTTAATGTCCAGAGGCTAGGATAGCCTCTGATCGGAGGTCCGCAATGAGCGCTGTACTCAGCCAACAAGCTGCGTCGCAGACGGACGTCAACGCGCGTCTGGCGTTTCAGAAGCAGCTGCAGGCAGTCACCAACAAGATCCACGCCACGAACAACGTGGACGAGATCATTTTGGAGGTGAGCGCGGATATTTGCGCCCTGTTCAACGCCGACAGGCTGACGATCTACATCGTCGGCGAGGACAAGCAGGCGATCGTTTCGAAGGTCAAGACGGGCCTGAATTCGTTCAAGGACCTCAAGCTGCCGATCGCCGAGCATTCCGTAGCGGGTTACGTCGCTCTTACGAAGAAGACGATCAACATCAAGGACGTCTACGACGAAAGCGAGCTCAGGGGGATCAACCCGAACCTGCGCTTCCTGCAGGAAGTCGACAAGCGCACCGGTTACCGCACCAAGCAGATGCTGGTGGCGCCGATTCTGGAGCAGGGCAGCAGCGAGCTGATCGGCGTCATCCAGATCATCAACAACAAGGCCGGTGTGCCGTTCGGCGCGCTGACCGAGGAGGGCGTGGCCGAGCTGACGCAGACGCTGGCGATCGCGTTCCGCCAGCGCCAGAAGCCGCAGCTGGTCAAGACCAAGTACGACTACCTGATCTCCGACGCGGTGCTGTCCGCCGGCGAGTTCGACCTGGCGTCGCGCCAGGCGCGCAAGAAGGCGGTCGACGTCGAAACCGTGCTGGTGGACGAGTTCCAGGTCAAGCTGCCCGCCATCGGGCAGGCGCTGTCGAAGTACTTCGGCGTTCCCTACGAGCCGTTCAAGGGGGATCGCATCAAGCCGATGGACCTGCTGCGGAACCTCAAGCGCGAATACGTCCAGGCAAACCAGTGGTTGCCGGTGGACGACAGCAAGGACGGGCTCGTCGTGCTGTGCCTCGACCCGGAGCGGGTGCGCAACTCGCGCATCGCTTCGAACGTGTTTCCGAAGGCGAGGATCATCTACAAGGTCACGACGCAGAAAGAGTTCAAGGACACGGTCAACCAGTTCTATGGCCAGGAGGCCGTGGATTCCGGAGACATCGACGACCTGCTCTCCGGCATGGAGGACGAGGCCATCGACGGCGAGAGCGGCGCGGACGACGTCTCGGCCGCGGCGGACAACGAGCTGGTCAAGCTGGTCAACAAGGTCATCATCGACGCCTACCACCAGGGCGCTTCGGATATCCATATCGAGCCCTATCCGGGCAAGGCGAAGACCGAGATCCGGTTCCGCAAGGACGGGTCGCTCGGGCCCTATATCGAGGTGCCCGCGAGCTACCGCAACGCCATCGTGGCGCGCCTCAAGATCATGTGCGACCTGGACATCTCCGAAAAGAGGCGCCCCCAGGACGGCAAGATCAAGTTCAAGAAGTTCGGCCCGCTCGACATCGAGCTGAGGGTGGCCACGATCCCCACCGCCGGGGGGGTCGAGGACATCGTCATGCGTATCCTTGCGGCGGGCGAGCCGATCCCGATCGACAAGCTGGGGCTGACCCAGAAGAACCTGGACAAGCTCAAGACGACGGTCGCAAAGCCGTATGGCCTGTTCTTCGTCTGCGGGCCCACGGGCTCGGGCAAGACGACCACGCTGCATTCGGTGCTCGGTTCGCTGAATACCCCCGACACCAAGATCTGGACCGCCGAGGACCCGGTCGAGATCACGCAGAAGGGCTTGCGCCAGTGCCAGGTGAACAAGAAGGCGGGGATGGATTTCGCGACGATGATGAAGGCCTTCCTGCGCGCCGACCCGGACATCATCATGGTCGGCGAGATGCGCGACAAGGAGACCACGTCGACCGGCATCGAGGCTTCGCTCACCGGCCACCTCGTGTTCGCCACCTTGCATACCAACTCGGCGCCGGAATCGATCATCCGTCTGCTCGACATGGGGATGGATCCGTTCAACTTCGCGGACGCCCTGCTCGGAGTGCTTGCGCAGCGTCTTGCCAGGCGCCTGTGCGCGAAATGCAAGCAGGCCTACACGCCCGAGCCGGCGGAGATCAAGTCGCTGCTCAACGAGTATTGCGAAGAGCTGATGAGCACCGAGCCCTTCAAGAAGGACGCGAAGGGGGCGGTGGAGGCCGTCTACAAGGAGTGGGTCAAGATCTACGGCAACGACAAGGGGCAGCTCACGCTCTATCGGCCGGTAGGCTGCGATACCTGCGGCGGGACCGGCATGAAGGGCCGGCTCGGCCTGCATGAGCTGCTGATCGCGACGGACCGCATGAAGAAGGCGATCCAGGAGCACGCGCGGGTGGCGGAGATGCTTGCGCTCTGCCTCGAAGAGGGCATGCGAACCCTGAAGCAGGACGGCATCGAAAAGGTGCTGATGGGCCTTACGCACATGAAGGAAGTGCGCACCGTTTGCATCAAGTGAAACGGCGCGTGCCCGGATGAGCATTCCGATCGACCACACGCAGACCCTGAGCCTTACCGACCCGGGCATGGTGCCTGTGGAGGACGTCGTTCAGCGCCTCGAGCAGCTGAACGCGATCGGCGCGTCGCTCTCGGCAGAGCGCGACATCAACCGTCTGCTGGAAACGATCCTGACCGCCGCAAAGTCGATTACGCGCGCGGACGGCGGAACGCTTTATCGCGTTACGGATGACCGTACGACTGCATTTCGAGATTATGCGTACGTCTTCGCTAAAGTACTATCACGGCGGCACGACCGGCAGCCCGGTGCCTTTCTACCCGATTCAGCTGTACAAGGACGGCAAGCCGAACCACAGCATGATTGCCGCACACGTGGCGCTTACCGGGAAGACGGTAAATATCCCGGACGCGTATACGGCGGAGGGGTTCGACTTTTCCGGCACGAGAGCGTTCGACAACAAGACGGGATATCGCTCGAAGTCGTTTCTCACCGTGCCGATGCGAAACCACGACAACGAGATCATCGGCGTCCTGCAGCTGATCAACGCGCACGATCCGAATTCCGGCGAAATCATTCCCTTTTCTTCCTCGGACCAGCGCCTGGCCGAGTCGCTTGCCTCGCAGGCCGCGATCGCCCTCACCAACCGGATGCTGATCAACCAGCTCGAGGAGCTGTTCGAGTCGTTCATCAACCTGATCAACTCCGCGATCGACGAGAAGTCGCCCTACACTGGCGGGCACTGCCAGCGCGTGCCGATGCTGACCATGATGCTTGCCGAGGCGGCCACCGAAGCGAAGGACGGGCCGCTGGCCGGATTCAGCATGAGCGAGAAGGACCGCTACGAGCTGAAGATCGCCGGCCTGCTGCACGATTGCGGCAAAGTGACCACTCCGGTGCACGTGGTCGACAAGGCGACCAAGCTGGAGACGATTTTCGATCGCATCCATCTGGTCGAGACGCGTTTCGAGGTGCTCAAGCGCGACGCCGAGATCGAGCTCCTGAAAGCGGAGGCGGAGCTGACGGCGCGCTCGGCGCCGCGGGTCGAGTTCGAGGCGGCCGAAGCTCGCCACCGCGACCGCGTGCGCCAGCTCAACGAGGACCGCTCCTTCCTGCGTGCCTGCAACATCGGCGGCGAGGCGATGCGCGAGGAGGACATCGAGCACGTGCGCGCGATCGCGCGCTACCGCTGGACCGACAGCGCGGGCCACGAGGCGAACTTCCTGACCGAGGACGAGCTGAAGAACCTGACCATCCGTTCGGGCACGCTCACCGCCGAGGAGCGCCAGGTGATCAATCACCACATCGTGGCGACGATCAGGATGCTCGAGTCGCTGCCCTGGCCGAAGCACCTCAAGAACGTTCCGGAATACGCCGGCGGGCACCACGAGCGCATGGACGGCAAGGGCTACCCCAAGGGGCTGACGCGCGACCAGATGTCGATCCAGGCGCGCGTGATGGGCATCGCCGACATTTTCGAGGCCCTGACCGCCAAGGACCGCCCCTACAAGCGGGGCAAGACGCTGTCGGAATCGCTCGAGATCCTGGGCCGCTTCAAGCTGGGCGGTCACGTCGATCCGGACCTGTTCGACATCTTCGTGCGCAACAAGGTCTATCAGCGCTATGCCGAGATATTCCTCGACAAAGAGCAGATAGACGCGGTCGACGAATCGCGCATTCCCGGGTACCAGCCCTAGCTTCGCGTATTCGGCCGGCCCTTGCGGCGGCGCCGTGGTGACCGAATTTGGCAGGTCCGGACGCAAATGAGCAGCGGCGGATCGCGGGTCGGACGCTTGGATCGGCTCAAATCGCGCCCTGCGTGACTTATTCCACCTTTTCGGGCCATTCCCGGACGCCTGGCGGCTGGCACGGCGATTGCTCTTACAGGTGCAGGCCAGGCATCGATGCTGGTCAAAATTTTCCAACGGGACAAGGGGTATTGTATGAAACGGCTTCAAAAAGGCTTTACGTTGATCGAACTGATGATCGTGGTTGCGATCATCGGTATCTTGGCCGCGGTGGCGCTGCCGGCGTACCAGGACTACACCATCCGGGCGAAGATGTCCGAGGTGATTCTCGCCCTGAGCGCGTGCCGCACCTCGATCACTGAGGTGTATCAGTCGGGTCCGACGCATCGCGCCCGTCGCCAACGGCTGGGGCTGCGAGAAGACCGCCGCCTCGGAAGAGACGAAATACGTGAAGGGCATCAGCACCGACGTGAACGGCGTCGTGACGGCGACGGTGCAGAACATCAGCACCTCGGTCAACAACGACCGTTCGTGACGCTGGTCCCGCTGAGCGCAGGCCAACACTGCCGCGACGTTCACTGCCGGCTCGAGCTCTGCGCTCTACGGCTGGACTTGCGGCGGAACGCCCCCTCCGCGGTGGCACCACGGTTCCGAGCCAAGTACCTGCCGGGTTCGTGCCGCGGCTAATAATCAAGTCGTAGCTTCAACTTAAAAAAGGTACCCTTCGGGGTACCTTTTTTTTTGCCACGCTCCGGACAGCCGGATGACAGAGCTGACAATCCTGATGCCCTGCCTCAACGAGGCCGCGACCGTCGGCGATTGCGTTGCCAAGGCGCGCCGCTTCCTCGAACGAACGGGCATCGCGGGCGAGGTGCTGGTGGCCGACAATGGCTCCGACGACGGCTCGCGGGAGCTGGCGCAAGCAGGCGGGCGCACGCGTGGTGCAGGTCGCCGAGCGCGGCTACGGCACCGCACTTGCGGCGGGAATCGCCGCCGCGAGCGGGCGCTACGTGATCATGGGGGACGCCGACGACAGCTACGATTTCTCGCGCCTGGAGGGCTTCGTCGAGAAGCTGCGTGAAGGCTACCCGCTGGTGATGGGCAACCGCTTCAAGGGCGGCATCCGCAAGGGCGCCATGCCGTGGCTGCACCGCTATCTCGGCAACCCGGTGCTGAGTTTCATCGGGCGCGTGCTGTTTCGCGCCAAAGTGAGCGATTTCCATTGCGGGCTGCGCGGCTTCGACCGCGACGCGATGCGCTCGCTGGACCTGAGGACGCCGGGGATGGAGTTCGCCAGCGAGCTCGTGGTGAAGGCGACGCTCGCCGGCTGGCGCATCGCCGAAGTGCCGACCACGCTGCATCCGGATGGGCGCGGGCGCCCGCCGCACCTGCGCAGCTGGCACGACGGCTGGCGCCACCTTCGATTCCTGCTCCTGTTCAGCCCGCGCTGGCTGTTCCTTTACCCGGGGCTTTCCCTGCTGGTGCTCGGCATCGCGCTTACCTCGGCGCTGTATTTCGCTCCGCTGCACGTGGGCCGCGCGGGGCTGGACATTCACAGCATGCTCTACGCCTCGGCCGCCGCGATTCTCGGATTGCAGTTTTGCTTGTTCGCGCTCTTCGCGCGCGTTTCGGCGCAGAACGCCGGGCTGCTGCCGCGCCGGCCCGCGCTGGAGGCGTTCCTTCGCGCCGCGTCCCTGGAGCGCGGGCTCCTTGTCGGGCTTGCGGCCGCGGCAGGCGGCTTCATCTGGAGCGCCGTGACGTTCTGGCATTGGCGCGAGGTGGGGTTCGGCGCGCTCGACCCGCGCGTCGTGATGCGCGACACCATTCCCGCATCCGCCCTCATGATCGGCGGCATGGAAATCATGCTCGCTTCTTTTCTGCTGAGCATATTGAGGCTTGGGGAAGGCAGGTGACTGCGCGGCGAAACGCGCTCGTCGGCCTTGCCCTGCTGGTGTTCGCGATGTGGTTTTGGCGTTGGAGGGACAAGCGCGCCCATGCCTGAGCTTTCGGTAGTCGTGCCGGCGTATCGCGAGCGAGAAAACATCCCTCTGCTGCTCGACGCGCTCGAGCAGGCGCTGGCGGGGCTCGACTGGGAAGCGATCGTCGTGGCGGACGCGGCCGACGACGGTACCGAGGAGGTGGTGCGCGAGCGCGCTCAGCGCGACCCGCGGCTACGCATCATCCAGCGCATCGGACGGCGCGGGCTCGCCTCGGCCTGCATCGAGGGCATGCTGTCTAGTTCGGCGCCGTACCTTGCCGTGATGGACGCGGACCTGCAGCACGACGAAACGCTCCTGCCGAAGCTCCTCGAAGAGGCCAAGCACGGCGGCGCGGACGTCGTGGTGGCGAGCCGGTACATGGAAGGCGGCAGCACCGGCGAGCTGGCCGCCGAGCGGGTGCGCGTCAGCCGCCTGGCCAGCGCTCTGAGCTCGGTGTTGTGCAAGGGGCTGACGGACCCGATGAGCGGCTTCTTCGTGGTGCGCCGGGTGTTTCTCGAAAGGGTGGTGCGCAAGCTCTACGGACGGGGCTTCAAGATCCTGCTCGACATGATCGCGGCGGCGCACGGACACGTCAAAATCGCCGAGCTCCCGTACCGGATGCGCAGCCGCGAGCGCGGCGAAAGCAAGCTCGGCGTAAGGGTGATCTCCGAGTTCTTCATGCTGATCCTCTACCACCTGACCGGCCGCTTGCTACCGGCGCGCTTCTTCCTGTTCGGGCTGGTCGGGATCACCGGCATCGTGGTGCAGCTCGGGGTGCTATCTTTGGCGTTCGGCGCTTCGGCGAACTTCCTGTACAGTCAGATCGCGGCGACCTGGGTGGCAATGACGAGCAACTTCTTTCTCAACAACATCTTCACCTACGGCGACCAGCGGCTGCGCGGGGCGCGCATGTGGCGCGGCCTGATCAGCTTCTACATGGCCTGCGGCATCGGCGCCTTCATCAACGTCGCGCTGGCCCAGTGGCTGTTCGTGAAGTTCGTGCCCTATTGGGCCGCCGGGCTGACCGGGGCGCTGGTCGCCTCGTTGTGGAACTTCTTCACCACCGCTTCGCTGACCTGGGGCGGCTCGACCGCCCGCAAGCGGTGACGTCGACGCCACCCGAGCGCTTCCGCCCCGCGCGGGCCGATTGGATGCAGGCCGGCGTGGTCGCTGTTGTGCTGTTCGCGCTCTATGCCGCCACGTCGCCGCGCACGGTTATGCTCGAGGACGACGGCCTGTTCGTCCTGTCGAGCTATTTCCTCGGAGTCGAGCATCCGCCCGGGTACCCGCTTTATACGCTGATCGGCCACCTGTTCACGAAGCTGCCGTTCGGCTCCGTCGCGTACCGCGTGCATCTCGCGAGCGCGTTCTTCGGCGCGCTCGCGGGCTCCGCCGTCTGGTTGGTTGCGCGGCGCCTGATCCCGGGGCGTCTGCCAGCGTATCTTGCCGCCTTTGGGCTGGGCTTCTCGCCCGTATTCTGGTCGCAAGCGATCATCGCCAAGGGAACTTACACCCTCAATACCTTCCTCGTCCTCGTGCTGATGTATCTCGGCCTCCGTGCCTGCCCGCCGGGCGCGCCGCCGGACGCGCGCGATCGCCGCGTTCTTCCGGTGATGGCGCTTCTTTTCGGCCTCGGCCTCTCCAACCACTGGCCGCTGATGCTGCTTGTGGCGCCGGCGTTCCTCATCCTTCTCTGGCCGCGGAGGATCGAAATCCTCAGACGGTTTCCGCTGCTCCTCGGGTGCGCGCTGCTGGGCCTGCTGCCGTACGCGTGGATGGTGTACTTGTCGCAGACTCCGCTGCCGATCAACTTCGATGGGCCGCTGCAGTCGTTTTCGGAGTTCTGGTTCTTCGTCTCCCGCGCCGGTTACCAGGGAGTGGACATTTCCCGGTCGTCGAACTGGCTCGACAAGATCAAGTTCTTCCGCTTCCTTGGTTCGCAACTGCTCATCCAGTTCGCGCTACTGGGCACGCTTCTCGCGGGCGCGGGCGTCGCGAACCTGCGTCGCACGCTGGGCGACCGCGTCTCGGCGTTTCTGGTCGCGGCCTTCCTCGGACCCTCGGTGGTGCTGCTGCTCCTGCTCGGCTTCGACTACGACTCGGTGGAGGCGCACGTGTTCCACGTCTACCCGCTGCCGGCTTACGCGGTGGTGGCGCTGTGGATGGGCCTGGGCCTCGCTTGGGCGAGGCGGAGGTTTTCTCTCGGCGCCGCGCCGTCGCTCGGCGTCGTCGGCGGACTGCTGGCGATCATTCTGTTCGTTGGGAGCCGGTCGAACCTGCTCGAGCACTACGACTGGGGCGAGCGCTACGCGCGCACCGTGCTGCGCACGTTACCGCGGAACGCGATCGTGTTCGTCAGCGGCGACCTGGATGTGGGCACGATCGGCTATTACCACATGATCGAGCAAGTGCGCCCGGATATCACGCTGTACCAGTGGAAAGGCCTGGTCTTCGGCAACAGGCTGTTCCATCCTTTACGCACCAGCGAGGAGGCCGCACAGCGAGCGCTGCGTGAATTCATCGACAACGCGCGCGATCCGGTTGAGATGTCGTGGCTCACATTCGGGGCCTACGCGCGACGCGATCACTGGCTATTCAGCGAGGTCGACAAGTCGAGTCGCGATCCGAAGCAAGTTACGGTCGATATCCCCGAGGAAATGCGACAGTTTTTCGAGCAGTCGATCCTGCACACCCACGACAGCAACGCCTGGATCGCGTTCCACCAGGATGAGTTGCGCCGCCGCTACGCGGAGCTCCTGGGGCGCAGCCTGCGTAGCGGACAGCCGCTCGACGCGCGTACCAAGAGCGATCTCCAGGCGCTGACACGGGATTACTACGGCGCGCTCGGCCTGGCGCAAGGCATGCTGCTCAATCCGCACGGCTACACGGCGGGGGAGGTGATTGCGCTTCTGGACCAGGCGCAGAAGCTTAGGCCGCCCGACGTTCCCAAGGCGTACCTCTCCAAGTACTTCGCCATCCGGGGCGTCCTGCGCGCCAATCTGAACGACCGGCGCGGCGCGATCGACGATCTCAAGACGGCGCTTTCGGTCTGGCCTTCGCCGGACAATCTAGCGGTGCGCTCGCTCGAGGAGATCTATCAGGACGCGGGCGACGAAAAGGCGCTGCGTGCCCTGCGCGAACGGGTCAAGCGCCTCAAGCAAAAGCGCTGACCCAGGCGGAGCGCGTGGGACGGTCCGTTCGAGTTCTGGTTTTCGCCGTGCCGGCCGCCGTCTGTGCGGTATGGACCGTCTTCGCCGGCAAGGACGTCAACTGGGACCTGCTTAACTACCATTACTATCTGCCCTTCGAGCTGCTTGCCGGCCGGCTGCAGCAGGATTTCTTCGCCGCGAGCGCGCAAAGCTACCTGAACCCGGTCGGCTACCTGCCTTTCTACCTGATGGTGTCCTCCGGCTGGCACAGTGTGCTCGTATCGATCGCACTCGCCGTGGTGCACGGCCTGTGTATCTCGCTGCTTTTTCTGCTTTCCTGGCGCCTGTTCGAGCACCTGCCGCGCAGCGAGCGCACGATGTTCGCGCTGCTTGCCACCGGACTCGGGAGCGCGACCGCGGTCTATTGGGAAATGGTCGGCACCTCGTTCCTCGATCCGCTGCTCGCTCCACTGATGCTCGCTGGCTTGCTCTCGCTTCTCGGGGACGATCGTCACGCGCTGCGGCGCGCGATGTTCGCCGGAGTCCTGTTCGGGCTCGCGTCAGCGCTGAAGTATACGAACGCGGTATTCGCGCTTGCGGCGCTGCCCCTCGCGGCCGCCATGCCGGGCGTGCGCGGCGCGGCGCGCTGGCGCACCGGGCTCGGCTATGCAGCCGGCGGGGCGCTGGCGGTTGCGGTAATGGCGGGGCCGTGGCTCGTCACGCTGGCGCGCGAATTCGGCAACCCGGTGTTTCCGCTTTTCAACGCATGGTTCCGCTCGCCTTATTGGCCGCCGGTGAACCTGGTGAGCGACCGCTTCACGCTGGACGGAGTGAGCGCGGCCCTTGCGTTTCCCTTCCGCATGATTGCGCTCGACCGTTCGCTCTACTCCGAGAACTTCGCGCCCGACCTCAGGTTCGCGGCGCTGCTCCTGCTGGCCGTTGCGCTGGCGGCGGCCGGCGCAATGCGCAAGCTTTCTCCACCGGGGCGCTCTGCGCGCCGCCGACTGGCGGGTGCTCGGCTTTTTCAGCGTGGCTCTGGCGCTGTGGCTCCTGACTTCGGCCAACGGCCGCTACGGCCTGGTCGTGCTGCTTCTGGCCGGAGTCTGCCTGGCGCGGATCGCCGAGCGCTTGCTGCATCCCTCGACCGCGCGCATCGTCCTGACTGTGTTGCTCGCCCTTCAGGTCGGCATGACGGTCCTCGCGTCGCCGGCCCGATGGTTCGTTGCCGAGCCATGGTCAAAGCGCTGGCTGCCGTACGACGTGCCGCAGCAGGCGCTGCGTGATCCCGTGCTCTACCTCTCGGTCAAAGTGCTTCCGATGGCCGTGATCGCCCCGTTAGTGAATCCGGGGTCTTCGTTCGTGAACTTTCGCGGTCAGCACAGCATTCCCCTCGATTCGCCGAAGCTTGGCTTGTTGCTCAAGCGCTATCGCGGCCGTGTGCGTACCCTCGGCCGGGATCTCCCCGGGATCTCGCGCTCGTTGCCGGCCAGCCGTCTGTGGCGGCCCTGCAGGCCTATGACCAAACGCTTGGTCGGATCGGCTTGCGCGTGAATCCGACGGACTGCTTCACGATCGCATGGCGACCCAATACTGCCGATGGACTCTCGCGGGCGGCGAACTGGCTCGCGAGCCCGCTGCCGCCGCACGAACCGCTATCGGCCGTGAGCTGTGCGCTTCGCCCAGTAGCGCGCGACCCGGCCGAGGCGGAAATGGAACGTCGGGTTTCAGCGCTTTTCGATCGGATCGAGCGGGCCTGCCCGCGCGTGTTCAGGAATCAGACCGCGGTTACCGAGCCCTTCCTGAACGGCTGGTCGCGCAACTATAACGGCCTCGACGCCCGGCTCGAGGCGTTGGGCGACCATGCCGTGTTGAACCTTCTGCGGGCGGGCGATAGTATTGACTTTGGCAAGCTCTCGGCGTGGGAACATGGCAACCCGGTCGTACCACGGCGATGCAGATAAGCACGTGATGCGACCGCCTACAACGCCGGCCGGAAGATATCAGGACGGGCAATATCTCGCGGCCAATCCGACTTGGCACGAAGAGGATTCCGCCTGGAAGGCGCACAAGATCCTCCGGCTGCTGCGTCGTTCGGGCCTGCCCTTGCCGCGGACGGTTGCCGAGGTGGGCTGCGGTGCCGGCGGCATTCTGGGGTGTCTGCAGGCTGCGTTGCCGGATTCGACCCAGTTCTTTGGTTACGACGTCTCGGCTGCGGCGATAGAGCGCGCCACGCGGCATAGCAACGAAAAGCTATCCTTCCACTGCGAAGACATTACCAGCGCGAAGCGACGATTCGACCTGCTGCTTTGCGTAGACGTTTTCGAGCACGTAGAGGACCCATTTGCATTTCTTCGCGCGATGCGGATTCTTGCGCCCCTGTTCGTTTTCAACATTCCGCTCGAGATGCACGTTGCCGGAATCCTGATCAACCATCAACTCTGGACGCGCCGGCAATTCGGACACTTGCACTATTACACGGCGCCGCTGGCCAAGGAAACGCTCAACGATTGCGGTTACTCCATCATCGGACACGACTATCCGAGCCGGCTGCTTGATGAGCCGCGCAGCGCGAGCGACTGGATCTTCTGGCTGCCGCGGAAAATCGGCGCGATGATCAATCCGGAATACTCGGCCAGAGTGTTCGGCGGAACTTCACTTCTCGCGCTTGCGCGTCCGGACGGATCCGACTCATGAACGATGATCACAGAGCCAATCCCAAAGTATGGGAGCTGGGATGGCATGTCATGCGCCGGCAAGCGCAGGCGATCCGTGCGCTTCTCGCGAACCCCGAGCTAGATCTCGGCCAGTCGCGTGTATTGGACTACGGCTGCGGCACGCGCCCCTATGAAGACTGGTTCAGGGGCGCGGGCGCGAAGTACTTGGGGGCGGACATCGACGGCCGGCACGAGGTGCTCATACGCGCCGACGGCACTCTAGTCGCGCCGGACGGCGCTTTCGACCTGGTGGCTTCGTTTCAGGTTCTGGAACACATTTGGGATCTGGCGACCTACTTGGGGGAATCGCACCGCGTCCTGAAGCCTGGCGGATGGCTTCTCCTGTCGACGCACGGTACCTGGTTCTACCACCCCCACCCGGGCGACTACCGCCGCTGGACGGCGGAGGGCCTGCGCAGGGAGATCGAGGCGCACGGATTCGTCCTTTCCGAAATCCGTCCCGTGGTCGGACCGCTCGCCTGGACCAGCATATTGCGCTCGTTCGGCCTGGCTTACGCGTTGCGGCGGATTCCCGTCGCCGGTCAGGCCCTGAACGCGGTGGCGACGGTTGCATACAATCTGCGCGCATGGCTTGAAGATATGATTACGCCCGAGCAGGTGACGGCCGATAATGCCTGCGTGTACGTCACGCTTTTCAAGCGAGACGGCTAACAGTGATGTTTCTGGCTGTTCCCCGCGCGCTGGTGGTCGGTCTGATCTGCGCCATTGTGCACAACGCAATCATGATCGGGGGCGACTACGCGGGACTGCATTACGCGATCTCTCTCTTGATTTCGTTCATGATCGTCGTGGTCATCGGCTATCGGCTTCACAGCGGATGGACGTTCCGCTCCGCCGAGCGGAGCAGGGCCTCCTTCACGCGCTACGTGGTAATCGCAAGCGCAAACCTTCCGTCCTCATTCGCCGGAATGTTCGTGTTCGTGAATTTGATCGGCTTGTCGGTGCCGCTGGCGAGCCCCATCGTCACCGTTCTCCTGTTCGGGATGAACTTCATGGGGAACAGGTGGGCGCTCAAGGCGGGGAGAGGGAGGGCTTGATCGCCGCTAGCCGCCAGACCTGCCCGCCCGGTCCGTCGTAGGTCAGCCGCGCCGCCGGAAAGTTGCGCTTGATCACGTCTTGATAATCGAGAATCCGGCCGCGGGACATCATGAAGATTACCGGGTTCCTCAGGAAGGGATCGTTCTGCACGAAGTCCTGAGTGTAGTAGTCGAAATTCTTGGCAATGAACACGATCTCGTGCGCGCGGCGGTCGAACGGCGGCCGCAGCGCCAGTTGTTCGGTCATGAAGAGACGGATCTGGAACAGGCGCAGCGCGGTGGCGAACACAAGGCTGTACAGCGCGAGGCGCGCGACATAGTTTTTGAGGTCGCGCCCCAGCTCGCTTTGCTCGGCGCGCACCATGGCGGCCGAGGCCAGGATCGGCAATGCGCTCCATGCGGGATGGACGTAACGCGCGCCCCAGCCGTAGCCCTGGTCGCGGCTGACGAACAGATATCCGAGCAGCGTGGCGACCAGCGAAAGCGCGAACAAGTGCAGTCCGGCGACGCGCCGGCCTAGGACCCACCAGCCCGCGAGCGCAAGCAGCGGCAGTCCGGGGACGGCCCAGCTCCAGAGGCGGACTTGCTCGCCGAACCGCCTGGCGAGCGTATCGCTCCCGGGAATGGCGAACACGTTCTGGAACTCGAGCAGCAGGTACCAGATCCGGTTTATCAGTTGGTGCAACAAGCTACCGTCCGGAAGATAAGGTAGCGCGCCGGTATCTCCCTGCAAGTGACGCAGGAAAAGCCACCACCCGAACCCGAGGGCCAGCGCGAGCGGGGCGTACCCCGCGCCGAGCGCGGTCAGCTGTCGCCGTGCGCCGGGCTGGCGGCCGATCCAGAGTATCCAGGGCAGCGCGAACAGCAGGTGCGGCACCGGGTTGCTCAGCACCAGTGCGATGGACCCGACTGCGCCGGCGGCGACGAGCCGCGCCCGCGTTCGCTCGAGAAGAAGCCAGGCGAACAGAAGGTTGAAAAACAGATGCGCAGTCATCGAAAAGTACGAGATCGCCATCCCGACGAAGCCGGGAGAGGCAAGCGCGAAAAGCATCGCCCAGCCGCCCGCGCGGGGATCCGAGGTCAACTTCGAGGCCGTTGTCGACAGCAGAACGAGCGAGAGGGCCGCGAGCAGCGGGTTGCAGGCCCAGGGCGCGCCGATGAGCGTGAACGGCGCGAGAATCAGCGAGTACCCGGGCCAGTAGACGGAGGCCACGCTGCCGTCGTGCCCCACGATCAGCCAACGCTGCTGATACGTCAGCGGAATAAGGCGAGACACCAGGTCGCGCGGGAATTTTCCGCTCAAATGACCTGCGGCGAAGGCCCGGGACTGGAACAGGGCGATATGCTCGTCTCCGGCCAGCGGATGATTGTGCGCCACGAGGAACACTGCCGCGCAAAGGCCGATGAACGCCGCGGCGGCCGTGCGCCATGGACTCTGTCCCAGTACCCGCGCCAGGTCGATCGGCGCAGGGCGCTTGCTGAGCATCCAAGCCGCCGCCGCGAGCGCCATGACGAGGATCGAGCCCGCGACGTCCTGCTGCCGCAGCAGATGCTGGAAGATGAGAGCCCGCCGCAAGGAGTCCGGATAATTGGTGTCGTCGAGAATGAAGATGATCGACACCAGGCCCGAGAGGATGGTAAATGCGGCAAGAACACTGCACCAGGAGACCCTTTCGGCGCGGGCTCGTGCGGCAAGTTGCGCGCTCATCTGGAGCGCACCGCGTCCCGCAGGATTTCGCCGTAGCGTTCCGCCGTCCGATCCCAGGACCAGGCCGCGCAGGCAAAATCGGCGACCCGCGGCCTGAGCGAACGCAGGGTGTCGTCGCGGTCCAACAGGTTCTCGAGCCGGATGCGCCAGCGCGATGGCGCATCGCCTCCGGCGAGCGGTTCGCGTAGCAAGAGATCCCCGGCCTCCGCACAGCCTGCTGCCGTTTCTTCGCCGACGATGGCGGGGGTACCGCAGGCCATCGCCTCCTGCACCACGAGCGGAAACCCCTCGCCGACGCTCGGCAGCACGAGGAGGTCGGCCGCCTGGTACAACGGCACAAGCTGCGCCTGGCCCAGGTTCCTGTGCACCGAGACGTTGGGCAGGCCCCAGAGCGCAGGATCCAGCGGCCCCCACCCGGCGAAGGCCCAGTGCGCCTGCGGCACATCCTGCGCCAGGCGATGCAGGCGGTGCAGCCCTTTCTTCTCGACGAAGCGACCGACGAACAACAGCAGTGGCCGTTCGGCATTGCCGGCGAGCTGCGCACGCAGGCGAATTCTTTCGCGCTCCTCGGCGGGATGGAAAATGCCAGCGTCCACGCCGTTCGCGATGTGCAGCGGCGATCTGCGAAACCGGACGAAACCCTCGAAATACCGAAGCACCGCGCTACTAACGAATACGGTCTGTGAGGCGGATCCGAGCAACAGCTTGCCGAGTAACCGGTTTGCCCCCGCGAGGATTACCCGCAGCACGGGATTGCGGAACGGAATGTGCCCGATGTGCTGCGTGATAACCATCGGGCGCCGGGCGACGGCGGCTGCGGCCCAGGCGACGACGTTCGGCAGGTACAGGCAATCGTGAATATGTACTGCGTCGCAGCCGCGCACGGCGCGCCAGAGCCGGAGCAGGGCGGCCGGGCTCCAGAGCGGAAAGGGCAAGCCCATCGCTCGTTCCACCAGGTTGGAGGCGCGCGCGGGCACGCAACGCAGGCCCGGCGCGTCGTGTGGCGGCGGGTCGGTATCGCTGGCAAACCATGTGATATCCGCCGCACCGCTTGCCGCGAGCCGCGAGGCGATTTCCAAGGCCACCGCCTCTACCCCGCCTCTGTGGGCCGGAAAGAAATGCGTCACCAGAATGATTCGCGGAGGCCTATGCGGTGCGGTCGAAGTCAACGACTCGGTGTTCTGTGGAGGGCTCGTGCGCAAAGGATACCCGATTGCTCCTTCGAGTCAGAGCGCTTCGATCTCGCGCGCGATGACGTCCGGCACCTCGGGGTCGATGCCCAGCCACATCGGGAGGCGAAGCAGGCGGTTGCTCAAGAGATCGGTGTTTTCCATCTGCCCGGCGCTGCGCCCGAAGCGGCGCCCGGCGGGGGAGCTGTGGAGCGGAACGTAATGGAACACCGCCCCGATGTCGCGCGCGCGCAGTCGCGCAATGAGCTGCGTGCGGTGCTCGAGGCTCGGCAGCAGCACGTAGTACATGTGCGCGTTGTGGCGACAGTCTGGCGGAATGACGGGCCGCCGTAGGCGGCCGGCCTTCTCACAGGCCTCCAGGCGCGCGTGATACCTGTTCCAAAGTTCCATCCTCCTGGCCGTGATCGAATCAGCCTCCTCGAACTGGGCCCAGAGAAACGCCGCGATGATTTCGCCCGGAAGGTAGGAAGAGCCGATGTCGACCCAGGTGTATTTATCCACCTCGCCGCGAAAGAAGCTCGCCCGGTTGGTGCCCTTGTCGCGAACAATATGCGCACGCTCGAGGAAGCGCTCGTCGTTGACGAGAAGGGCGCCGCCTTCGCCCGAGATCACGTTCTTGGTCTCGTGAAAGCTCACCGTGCCCAGGTTTCCGATGGCGCCAAGGCTGCGCCCGCGCTGCTCGCTCATCAGACCCTGGGCGGCGTCCTCGATGACGAGCAGGTTGCGGCGCCGCGCAATGTCGAGTATCGGGTCCATTTCGCAGCCGACGCCGGCGTAGTGCACGGGGACGATGGCCCGCGTGCGCGGGGTGATCGCCGCCTCGATGCGGGATTCGTCGATGTTGAGGGTGTCGGCCCGGATGTCGACGAATACCGGTACCCCGCCGCGCAGGACGAAGGCGTTCGCGGTGGAGACGAAAGTGTAGGACGGCATGATCACTTCGTCGCCCATCCGGATATCGGCGAGAATGGCGGCCATTTCGAGCGCGGCGGTGCAGGAATGCGTAAGAAGTGCCTCGCGGGCGCCGGTGCGCGCTTCGAGCCAGCCGCTGCACTTGGTGGTGAACGGGCCGTCGCCGGCGAGGATGTGATTCTGATGGGCCTCGGCGATGTACGCGAGCTCCCTTCCGGTCATGTGCGGCCGGTTGAACGGCACCTTCACGCTTGTCGACTCCCGGGCGGCGGCGAAGAACAAAGATTACACTTATTCGCCCGTTTCGACTCTCAAGGGGATTGCGATCAGATGTTGGCGACGAGGTCCGTGATTATTTCGGCGTTGAAGTTCGCGATATCGGTCGCGATCATTGCCGTGATCCTGTCTCGCGTCTCCGTTCAGGATTTGCTGGCGCGCGCTTCCTCCGGGATTCCCCTCTACCTGGTTGCCGCCCTGTCGCTCGCGCTCCTGATGATCGTGCTGGTCGCCGTCCGCTGGCGGCTGCTGGCGAGGTGGCTGGGTCTCGCGATGTCGATCGGCTTCGCCGTGCGCGCGCTGTTTCTGGCCGTTTTCGGCGGGCAATTGCTTCCTTCGGCCGTGGGCGCCGACCTCCTGCGCGGCTGGCTCCTGGCGCGAAAGACGAGCGGAATCTCGCGGGTGGTCGCAAGCCTGATGGCCGACCGTCTGGTGGCGCTGTTCGCGGCTTGCCTGCTCATGCTGCTCTCGGATCGCGCGATCGCTCGACTCATGCCTTCGTACGCGGCATTCGTCGCACCGGCGGCGGTGGTCGGCTCCGGCGCTGTCCTGCTCGTATTCCTTGCAGGGTTACGGCGCCTGAAGGTGACGAGCGGGGCAGGTCTTCGAGCAAGTCTGCTGCTGCTGGCCGTTGCCGTCGCCCTCGTGGTGCAATGCGGCGCCGTCGTGGCAGCCGCTTTAGTGGCAGCGGCTTACAGACTGGATGCGTCGCTCAGCCTTTGGATCGCAGTGATTCCTCTGTCTGTCATCCTCAGCACGATACCGATCTCCGTGAACGGTTGGGGTGCGCGAGAGGCGGCGATCGTCACGCTTGCCTCGCGGCTGGGTGTTGCGCCGGTCGACGCGCTGCTCGTGTCGGTGACGCTCGGAGTGCTGAATATGATTGCCAGCCTGCCCGGAGCGGTCGTCATGCTTCGCGCTCGCAACGCCTGACCCGCCATGAGGCGCTACTGCTTCATCACCGGATTTCTGCGATCGGGGACCACGCTGGTCGAAAAGCTGGTGCACGCGCTTCCCGGCGCGTGCATAGGACCACAACCTTTTCCGTTCCTCTACCATGACACCAAGCGCGCCTTCCTGCGCGCACGAGGACTCGAGGACGAACGCTACCCTCTTGGACATCTGTTCGGCGAGAACCGCTACCGGCCCGAGGATTTCGAGGCGTTTCTTGCCCACCATCGCCTGACGCGCGAGGCTGTGGCGGAATCCTTCGCCCGAATGCAGCATTACAGCGGCTGGCAGTTGCCGGCGATCGCGACGCACGCCGGGAGCGTCGACGGGCTCTTTTGCGCAGGTATATCGTGCCCTGTGCGACGGCTTGCCTGAAATCCTCGAGCGCGAAGAAAGCAGCCTGGTGGGCGCCAAGGAGGTGTTCTGCGAGGAGTTCGTTCCCTACTTCCTGCAGCAAGGGGTGTCGGTCGTCCTGGTCGTGCGCGACATCCGCGACGGTCGTCACTTCGCTCAAGTTCGGCATGGGGACAAGTACGGAGTCCTCGCATTGCCGCTGCTTTACGTCGTGCGTCAGTGGCGCAAGCGCGTCGCTTTTGCGCCGAAGTCGTTCGGGGTTCCGGGCTTCCAGGGCGCGCTACAAGACCTGGTGACGCTCGGCACAGGTGCAGCTGGAAGAGCTGGCGCGCCATCTGGGGTGCGCTCCCCCGCCGGCCGATGCGGTCGACGATCTGCGCGATCAGGACGGGCAATCGTGGCAAGGCACTTCCTCGTTCGCGCCGGTGCAGCGCCTGAGCCGGAGCCCGATAGGGAGATTCGCCGAAAGTTCCGCTGCCTTGGATTGAAGCCATTGAATTGTTGTGAGGCCCGGAAATGGTGGCCATTGGGCTTGCGCCCAGCACCGGCACGGGGTTGACGAAACGGCCGTGGCCGGAAGCGTTGGAAAGTGTCGCGCGGGACATCGATCCGGTTGGGCCGGGCGCGTCGCTCGCCGCGGAAATCGGCGCCGAGCGCGAGCGCGCACGCCTGCTTGCCCGGGGGCACGCCGGGTACGCGCATCAGGGCCGCTGGTTCATCTTTCCGCGCGCTTACCGGCGTCTCGCGGCGTCAGGCCCTGTCCCGGTCTAACGGCGGCAGTTCCGCGCGCACGTGATACTGGGAGAACATGAGCTGTTGCGCGACGATTCGCCGCAGGTACTCGCCGACTAGCCCGAACGAGAAAAGCACCGCGCCCGAGGTGAACAGGATCAGCAGGACCAGGGTGGTGAAGCCGGATACCCCGACGCCGTGGCTGAAAAACAGCCATAGATACACGCCCGCGAGCACCAGACTGATGAACGCCGCACCCAGGCCGATGACGCTCACCACCTGCAGCGGCAGGGAGCTGTAGTTCATGATGCTGCTCAGCGTGTCGCGCACCAGCTTGCGCATGGTGTAGCCGGAGCGGCCGTGGGGCCTCGGCTCGTGGCGAACCGGCACGCTCTTGATGCGACTCGTGATCGACAGAATAATCGGGCCGATGCGCGGCTGGGCGTGCCGCACGCGGCGGATTTCGTCGATCACGTTGCGGCGCAAGACGCGAAACCCGCCTAGGAACACCTTCGGGTCGACGCCGAAGATGGTGCGCTCGATTCGGTGCAGCGCCGCGGCGCCGAGATTGCGAAACGTGGGGTGCGCCTTGCGCTCGTAGCGCCCGGTAACCACGTCGACCGTTTCGTCCTCCTCGATGGCCCGCACCAGCTTGGGGATCTCCTCGGGCGGGTGCTGCAAGTCGTCGTCCATGGTGATCACGTAGCGTCCCAAGCAGTGGTCGAGGCCGCACTTGAGCGCGTAGTGCTGGCCATGGTTGCGCGCGAACTGAAATGCGCGCAGCGGGGCGCCCTCGCGCCTGAGGCGCTCAATGATCGCCCACGACCGGTCCCGGCTGCTGTCGTCGACCAGGACGATCTCATACGAGCGGCCGAGCTCGTGGAATGCGGCGCCGACGCGGCGAACCAGTTCTTCCAGGCTGTCTTCGGCGTTGTAGACTGGGACGACCACCGAGTAGTCGGGGCAGTGCTTAGTCATCCGGAAATTCACGATCCATGGCAGAGCGCACATAATGGAGCGCGCGCAATGCGATGGCAAATGGAGTTTGCCGCATTGATATGAGAGTCGGCATGAGCCAGTCGAATTACATCCCCTGGCGGGGGTATTTCGATTTCATCGACGACTGCGACCTGTTCGTCTATTACGACGACGTCCAGTATACGCACCGCAGCTGGCGCAACCGCAATCGCATCAAAACCGACCAGGGGCCGATCTGGCTTAGCGTTCCGGTGATTCACGATCAAGCGACGCTGATCCAGGAGGCGCGAATCGACTACGCTACGCGCTGGCCGGACAAGCATATTCGCACTCTGACGCTGGCGTACAAGAAGGCCCCTCACTTCGGCGCCTATGCGGAGGAGTTCTTCGAGATCCTGCGCGGCCGCCCGGAGACGATCTCGGGGCTCAACGTCCGAGTCTGCGGGTGGGTAATGGACCAACTTGGAATCCAAACTCAAACGCGGATGTCGGGCGAATTCGGCATCACGGGAGACAAACTCGATCGACCGCTGCGTTTCGCGCGGCATCTTTCGGCGACATCCTATCTTGCCGGGCCGACGGCCAAGCCGTACTCCGACGTGGAAGGGTTCCGTGCCGCTGGAATAGCGCTCGAGTTCAAGGTCTACGACTATCCGGAGTATCCGCAATTGCACGGCGCATTCGAACCGAACGTCACGGTGCTGGACTTGCTGTTCAATTGCGGACCCGACGCGCGGCGGTATCTCAAGAGTCTGAGGCCGGTCGAGCCGGCCGCACAGGAGCATCAGGTATGAATTGGGCACATAGGACCGCTCACTATCTTTACCAAAGGAACCTGCTTCGCTTCCTCTCGTGGCGCTGCCTGGGGGTCTGTCTGTCTCCATTCGCGGTCGACCATCCCCCGCGGGTTTAGCGTGGATCCCCGTTCCCTTCTGCAGCATCCGGCCCTCTACAGCTTGTTCCGCAAGCTGGTCGGCCGTGACGTCACGCGCTCGATGTACGCGCGGGAACACTTGCGCGCGCAACCCGGCCAGCGCGTGCTCGATCTTGGCTGCGGCACCGGCGACATTCTGGAATTGCTGCCGCCGCTGCATTATGTCGGCTACGACATCAGCGCGCGTTACATCGAGCACGCGCGCCAGCGCTATGGCGGGCGCGCAGAGTTCCATTGCGGCGCCGTGGACGAGAGCCTTCCCGTGGCCGCGGGCAGCTTTAATCTCGTGATCGCCCACGGCGTGCTGCATCATCTGGATGACGCGGCGGCCGGCGCGCTTGTCCGGCTGGCGCGGCGCGCGCTGGTTCCGGGTGGCCGCCTGGTCACTTTCGACGGCTGCTTTACCGACGACCAGTCCGCAGCGGCACGCTTCTTCCTCTCACTCGATCGCGGGCGCCACGTGCGCGAACGCGAGGCGTACGAGCGGCTCGCGCGCGGTGCGTTCGAGCAGGTGCACAGCTTCGTGCGCCATGGCCTGATCCGAATTCCCTACACCCACGTCATCCTGGAGTGCACTGCCTAAGGAAACCTAGTGCACCGAATACAGCGCGACGTTGCCCGCGGCGAACGCGGCATGCTCGCGCGAGGGATCCCAGCGCGGGCCCCGGCCGTCGGCGACCACGTACCAGCGGACGTTTATGGCGCGTAGCGAATCCATAGCGGTGCTGTAGTCGGACGCCGCGTCGGCCGCCTGCATCGCCATCAAGCGGTCCCACGCGATGCGCCTGCGCCGAGCGCCCTTGCTCAATTCGTTATAGGGGCGGGAAAGGTAGGCAGGCATGCCGCTCAAGGCGCAAAGCTCCATGGAGAGATCGAAAGTCGCATAGACCGTGGTCAACCCCGCCACGCCGAATACGTCACCGGCGGCCGCGTGCTTGCGCATGAACGCCGCGGATTCGATCAAGCCCGGCGGGATGCGGGAAGACACGTAGCGCTCGCCCCACGTGAACTTGGGGTGCAGCATGCCCGGCGCATGCGTAACGATCGCAGGCAACGCCAGGATCGCAGCAATCAGAAGCGCTGGCCAGAGCCTCGTGGCTGGATCGATCCGCGTCGCGAGGACCCGTAGCACCAGGCAGAGCGTCCAGATTGCGGCCGCGGCGTATAGCAGGACGAAAGGCCTGTGGATCAGGTCGGTGGCATCGCCGTGGAACGGCACCGGGGCGAACAGCATGAGCAGCATCCAGCAGTAGAAAAGGAGGCCGCAGGTTATGTCGATCGGCCTCAGTACTCCCTTGTTGCGGGCCAGCAGCCATGCCGCCGGAAGCAGGATGAGGAATGCGCCGAGCGCGGCGACGATCGCCAGCACGATTCCGCCCGTCAGCGCGAGCGCCGGGACATTGAGGTTCTCCAAGCGAGCGTACAGGCCTGTGTAAGCCGTAGGCTCCTGCATCGTGTGGACGGCGATGAGGAATTTCTCCAGCGCCGGACCCTGAAGGCGCCAGAAGTGAGGATCGGTGGCGAACAGATGGGCCACGGTGACGAACGCGGCGACTGCGCCCGCGGCCAAGCCGCCGAGCGCGAGCCAGGTGACGTAGCGGCGCGGCTTGGGCCCGCGCACGCTGCAGATCGCCGCTGCCGCCGCCCACGCCGGGAAGTAAAGGGCGAATATTTGAACCCGAAAAAGTACGCATGACACCGCCAGCAGCGCACTGCCGACCAACGCCGCGCGGGCGCGCTCGGTGAGCCATCGATCGAGCAAGGCCAGCGAGACGAAGGCCGCGCCAAGCGCGTAGGTCGC
Organism: uncultured beta proteobacterium; assembly: GCA_963832685.1. Classification (GTDB taxonomy): domain Bacteria; phylum Pseudomonadota; class Gammaproteobacteria; order Burkholderiales; family SG8-39; genus DAHVFK01. The sequence goes on along the minus strand of CAWHUZ010000014.1, from coordinate 18,804 downwards.
CCCTGCGGTCGTTATGATCGTCCAGTGAAAGCTGAAAAAGCCGTTGCGCAGGCCGTAGTTCGATGCGTCGGGAATGATGGCCACGGTGGCCAGGGCCGCCACGCCGCCCGCCGCGCCGGCGAGTCGCTCGCCGAGCGCATAGGCACCTGCGACCATGGCGAGGAAGCCGAGCGGCAGCCAGGCCGCCAAGGCGAGCGGCAACCCCGGCTGGTCGAGCATTCCGGCCAGCGCCGCCGCCGCCCCGTATGAGCCGAAGTGGTAGAAAGTCGGCGCACGGCCGGCGAAGAAGATCGATCCGTGGCCGAGCGCGCGCCAATCGCCGAATTGCGAGACCAGCCCGCCGTGAAAGTAGTAGTCGCTCCAGACCGGTAGCACTCCTTGGGTGCGTAGCGCTTCATACGCGTCGGACGGTGCGCCGCACCAGGCGTAGGTGAAGCCGACGCAAAGTGCGAAACCCGCCAGTCTGCGCCAGTCGGCCGCCGACACGGCTTGCCGTGGCTCGGCGACGCGTCGACGCAGGACGAACCGCAGGCCGACCACGAGCGCTGCCACGGCGCCGAACCCGTAGGCGGCGGTGACCGGGAAGATTGCGGTCAGCGCGTAGAGCGCAAGGCAGGTTGCGAGCAAGCCCGAGACGAACTCCGCCGAGGGGTTGCGCTCGCGTTCGCCCGCCGCGCCGAGCAGCAGGTGGCCGGCAGTCATGACCACGTATGCGAGCGCCGCCGTTGCCGCAGCGACCACGATTGCGCGGGAGTCGATGCCGCTCCTCAGCAGCAGGCCGCTCAATAGCGCCGCAACGAGCAACCAAGGCACGGCACGCATCATTGGGCTGAATGCTCGAATCATTGGTCCGGAAACTCCCACGTTGTGAGCTTGGCGGCGAAGCGCGCCGGCAGGGGAAGCGAAGATGTCATGCGGGAATCTTCCGCCCGATATTACTGAGCCAGGCGTCCGAGCTATCCATGGCGGGCCTGGGCCGGGCCGACGACGACTTCGTGCATTCACCTTGAGCGGTCCGCTCAGCACCTCGGTGCTGGCGCCGTCGTTCAGGCCCAGGTGCAGTTCGACCGGGCTCAGCTCGCCGCGCTCCAGAACCCAGACGCGTCCGGTCGACGCCGCCGTCGCTCGGCTGCGGAGCGCCTGCGGGCCTGAAGTGCAGCGCGGCATTCGGCACCTTGAGCGCGTCGTCGCGCTGCGCGACCACGACGCGCACGTTGGCGGTCATTCCCGGCAGCAGGGCGAGATCGGGATTGGCAGCCGAAATCAGCACCGTGTAGCGGACGGCGCTTTGGACGTTGCGCGGCGATTTGCGGATCTGCTTCAATTCGCCGCTGAAGCTGCGGCGGGGAAACGCGTCGACCGTGAAGCTTGCGTGCTGGCCGACCTTGAGCCGGCCGATGTCGGCCTGATCGACGGCCGCCTCGACCTGCATGTCGTGCAGGTCCTGCGCGATGACGAACAGCGCCGGGGCTTGCGCGCTCGCGGCGACGGTCTGTCCCGCGTCCACGTTGCGCAGGATGACGGTGCCGTCGACCGGCGCACGGATGGTCGTGCGCTCGAGGTCCGCCTGCGCCTGCTGCAGCAGGGCCTGGCGCTGCTCGACTGCGGCAAGCGCACTTGCGACGCGCGCCTTGCTGACCCTGATTTGCGCCGCGAGCAGTCTGCTCTTCCTGCGTTCCGCCTCCGCCAGCTGCGCCTCGAGCTGGGAGCGGGCGAGCGCGACCGCGCTGTTGGCGGCATCGAGATCGGCGCGCGCCTGGTTCAGGCGCAGCTCATAGCCGGAGGGGTCGATGCGTGCCAGCACCGCGCCCGCCTTCACCGGCGTGTTGAAGTCGGCGTAGATCTCCTTCACCTGGCCGGAAATCCGGGTCCCGACCTGCACGGTCGAGACGGCATTCAGCGTGCCGCTCGCCACCACCACGGCCTGCAGCGGTCCGCGCTCCACCCGTACCGTGCGGTAGCGTGGCCCCGCGTCGCCTCCGCGCGCCTGATGCCAGGCATAGCCCGCCGCGGCAACGGCGAGCACGACGACGATGCCGACGATGCGGCCGAGACGTGTGCGGGGGATCATGCACGGGAGGCTCGACTAGCCCTCCCTTATACAGCGATGCCCCCGTTTCCGTCGACGCCGATCAGGCGCGGCTGGTTGAGCTCGAGCGGCGGGATGGTCTTGCGCTCGCGCAGGTAGCGCGCCACGACCTCCCAGATCGGCTCGCCGCTCGCGCCTTGCGCCACCGGCGCCCAGCCGGCGACCTTGTACTTCTTGTCGGCCTCGATCGGCTTGCCCGCGAGGCGCATGTCGGTAGATGCGCGAGCCGATGGTCGCGTTCGGGACGCAGGCGTAGCTCATGCCGCCGACGCGCACCATGTCGCCGCCCTGCTGAAGGTAGGGATCGGGGTTGAACAGGTTGTCGCAGACGTCCTCGAGGATCGACTTGATCTGCGCGCCGGTCATCTCGGTAAGGGTACTGTAAGGGTAGGTGATCGCGGTCTGGTCCATGACGTGCTCGAAGGTGATCGCGTCGCCCGGCAGCAGCGTGGTGCCCCAGCGAAAGCCGGGCGAGAAGGCGAGGTCGGCGCCCTTGACCGCCATCAGACGCGTCGAGGATCAGCTGGTCGAAGCTGCCGTTGAAGTTGCCGCGCCGGTAGAGCAGGCCCTCGGTGAGGGCGAGCTTTTGCTCCAGCCTGGCGCGATACGGCGCGCGCACCGACTCGATGTAGCGCGCCATCTCCGCGTCGGCCGGCAGCAGGTTGGCGAACACCGGCAGCAGCCGGTAGCGGTAGTCCGCGATCGTGCCGCCCTTGACCTCGAGATCCATGACGGCGACGAACTTGCCGTTGGAGCCGGCGTTGGTGACGAGCGTCTTGCCGGCCGGGATTGCTCACCACGGTGGGGCGGGCACGCCGTCGTGCGTGTGGCCGCCCAGGATCACGTCGATGCCGCGCACGCGCGTGGCGAGCTTGAGGTCGACGTCCATGCCGTTGTGCGACAGCAGCACCACCACCTTCGCGCCCTTGGCGCGCACCTCGTCGACCATCTTCTGCAGGTGCCTTTCCTGGATGCCGAAGCTCCACTGGTCCATCATGTAGCGCGGATTGGCGATCGGCGTGTAGGGGAAGGCCTGGCCGATGACGGCCAGCGGCACGCCGTTCAGGTTGCGCAGCGAGTACGGTTTGAACACCGGGTCCTCGAAATCCACCGTCTTGACGTTGTGCGCGATGAACTCGATCGGCGCCAGCTCCTTGTCGACCGCCTGCTTCATGCGCTCCATGCCGTAGGTGAACTCCCAGTGCGCGGTCATCAGGTCGACGCCGAGCAGCTTCTGCGCGCCGATCATGTCGGCGCCCTCGGGTCCAGAGCGAGGTCGCCGAGCCCTGCCAGCTGTCGCCGCCGTCGAGCAGCAGCGAATGCGGGCGCGCGGCGCGCAGGCGCTTGATCAGGGTCGCGATATGCGCGAAGCCGCCCAGCTTGCCGTAGCGGCGCGCCGCGGCCTCGTAGTCGAGGCAGGTGAAGGCGTGCGCCAGCCGGCCGCCGCGCGCCATGCCGAAATGCTTCAGGAACGCCTCTCCGACCAGGTGCGGCGGCTGGCCCGCCGCGGCGCCCACCCCGATATTGAAGCTCGGCTCGCGGAAATAGGTCGGCAGCAGCTGCGCATGCGTGTCGGTGACGTGCAGCAGCGAAACGTTGCCGAAGGCCGGCAGCTCGTAGAGCTCGTCGGCGGCCTCGGCCGCGCTGGCGCCCGGGCGCAGGCTCGCGCCCGCGGCGGCGGCGAGGGCGAGCAGGCGCAGGAATTCGCGTCGTTGCATGGTTTGGCGACTCAAAAAAAACGGGGCTTGGCCTAGACCCTAGACCAAGCCCCTCTTGCTTCGATACTGCTTGCGGCTACTGGTTCACCGGCGAGGCCGGGTCGAGCAGGTAAGCCGTCACGTCCTTGATGTCCTGCTCGGTGAGCGAGTGCGAGGTGCCGAAACGCGGCATCTGGGTGCACAGGTTGAAGGCCTTCGAGTCGTAGATCTTGCCGAAGACGTACTTCTGGCCGTCCATCCCGGGCCGCACCTTGGCGTAGTGCTTCAGGCTCGGCCCGATGGTGCCGTAGGAAGGCTGCTTGGGCGAGAGCTGATGGCAGTTGTAGCAGCCGCCGCCCCGGTTCTGCCCCGGCTTTTCCTTCCAGGTCATGCCCTTGCCGCTGGCGGCGATCTTGGCGCCGCGCTTCCAGTCGCCCATGTAGTTGCCGTCCGCCGGGTAGCGGATCATCGCGAGCTGGTCCGCCTCCATCTCTTTCACCTGTCTGCGCGCTCGGCTTGTCATGCGTGACGGTGCAAAGGTACTGCACGTCGTCCTGGTCGACGCGGCTCATCACCGCCTGACCCTTGGCATGGAAGTCCCGGTGCATGACCGCCCGCACTTCCAGCAGCGTCGGGTCGGCGTAGGCGAGCTGGGCGGCGAGCAGCGCCGCTGCCAGGCCGCCGAGCAGAAGGTGAACGCTCTTGCTTTTCATGTCTTCCTCCTCAGCGCTTGGTGCCGGGGCCGGCGTACCGCTCCCCGTTGGCGGTCACCGCCAGGAACATGGTCAGGGCCACGGTCGCGTCCGAGCCGAAGGTCGGCTCCGGGAAGCGCATCTGGCGATAGCAGTCGTTCAGCCGCCACTGGAAGGTCTTCATCTGGCTGTTGGAGACCCGGTAGGCCGGCCAGGTGGCGTAGGTGTGGCGCGCGCCGGACGGCTTGTCGAGCACCGGCAGGGACTGCATCCGGATCCGCTTGCCCGGGACCCCGTGGCACGAGCCGCAGGAAAAGTCCCACGGCCCGGCGCGGTAGTGGAACAGCTGCCGGCCGAGCTCGTACGCGGCCTTCTCCTTCGGGTTGCGGGTGCTGACCGCGATCCTGACGCCGCGCGACTTGCCGACCACGTAGGCCACCAGATATTCCAGCTCGGACGGCTTGTCGGCGTTGCCGAACACGCGCTTGGTGGCTTCCTTGTAGTCGCGTCCCTGCAGCGTCACCATGCAATGGACCAGGCGCGACTCGAGGTCCATGACGCGGCCGGTGTCTGCGAAGTAGCGCGGCAGGTGCGCGTAGGCGCCCTTGAGCACGCCCGGGCCCATGCCGAGGTCGCATTTCTCGAGCGATGCGTTGTTGGGCCCCTGTTTCTTCTTCCACAGGTCTGCGCCCTCGAGCTCGAACAGCTCGACCGGGCTGCCTTCCGCGAGCATCTTCTGGTACTTCTCGATTTCCTTCTTTTCGTCCTGCGCGTGGACAGGCGCGGCCGCAATGGCGAGCGCGGCCGCGGCCAGCACGGCACTTGTGCGAAGTGCGAGCATGTTTCCCCCTCCTGTAGTGATCAGGCGACTGCCGCTTCGGTCTTGTTGCTCTCGCCCTTGTTGTCGACCCAGCCGATCTCGACCTTGTCGCCCTTATTTCCGCCCTTGACGCGGAACGCGAACACCGGGTTGCGCGAGATCGACTGACTGGTTTGCGCCTCGACCACCGTCTTGCCGTTGACCTTGACCGTGACGTTTTCGATGAAATGCGCCGGCACCAGCTTGCCTTGCGCCTTGCGCTGCCCGGTTTCCATCGGATGGCTCATCAGAACCCGGATGTCGGTGTAGCTGCCCTTGAGCGTGGCGCGGATCTTCATTGGACCTGGCATGTCTTTCTCCTCTGTCTCAGCCGCCGCAGCCGCCGATCGTGACCTTGACCTCCCGCATGGCGACGTAGTGCTTGCCGCCCGCTTCCGCGATGACGCGAATGTTGGAGGACTGCCCCATCTTCACGTTCAGCTTCACGTAGGGCAGTGCGCCCTCCATGAAATCTGAACTTGCTGGTGAGCGGGAACGGGTTCTTGTCGATCACGACCGCGATCGAGGTCGTGCCCGGCACGTGGCTGGTGATCTCCACCGGCACCACGGCGCCGTTCTCGGCGATCTCGGGCACGTCGAGGACCACTTCCTTGCTCGCCACGGCGTTGTCCGCGCCGATGCTCTTGAGCGCGTCGGCGACGTCCTTCTGCCTGAAGGCGCTCTCGTCCCAAGCCGCGGCGAGCACCCGCTCGGGCTTGAGCAGCCCTGCCGCGAGTGCCGCGGCCAGCGCGCCCGTCGCGCCTGCGCTACGCAAAATTACCCTACGTCCTTCGTCCATTCGCTCCTCCTTGCGGAATATCGCCCGGATCTGGCGCCCGGGATCGAATCAATGATGGCCAAACGACCTTAGCTTACGACGCGATGCCCGACAATAGTAGTCCATCAAAATTACTTATTCTGCTAGAACTCACACCGCGTCATTCACTTGCGGCGGAAGGTGCCCGACTTGCCGCCGCGCTTTTCCTCCAGGCGCAGGTCGTGCATCGTCATGCCGCGGTCGACCGCCTTGAGCATGTCGTAGATCGTCAGCAGCCCGGCCGCGACCGCGGTGAGCGCTTCCATCTCGACCCCGGTCTGGCCGCGGCACTCGACCGTCGCGTTGAGCGCGATCGACGAGCTTGCCGCGTCCGGTTCGAACTCGATCGCGACCCGCGTCAGCGCGATCGGGTGGGCAAGCGGAATGAGTTCGGCGGTGCGCTTGGCGGCCTGGATCGCCGCCACGCGCGCCACCCCGAGCACGTCGCCCTTGCGCGCGCTGCCTTCGAGCACCGTGCGCAGGGTCGCCGGGCGCATGGAGATGCGCCCGGAGGCGACCGCGACCCGGTGGGTGCGCGCCTTGGCGCCGACGTCGACCATGTGCGCGCGTCCCTGCGCGTCGAAGTGGGTGAGCTTGCGCGACAGCTTTCGTTTCAGAGTGGCCTCCCTGGCGGGAACTTGCCCCGGCAGCAGGTATCATAATCGGATGCGTCGTTCCGCGCCGCTGCTGCTCGCGGCCTTAATCGCCTTCGCCGTTCCCGTGCGCGTTCCCGCGCAGAACCTGAACCTGCCGGATCTGGGCGGCGTCGCGGACATCGCGCTGTCGCCGCAGGCGGAGCGGCGCCTGGGCGAGAGCATCATGCGCGACATCCGGCGCGACCCCGACTACGTCGAGGATCCGGAAGTCACCGACTACCTCGACACGCTGGGCGACAAGCTGGTCAACGCGCTGCCCGGGGCGAACCAGGATTTCGAGTTCTTCGCCGTGCGCGATCCGGCGATCAACGCCTTCGCGTTGCCCGGCGGCTACGTCGGCGTCAACACCGGGCTGATCAACATCGCGGACAACGAGTCCGAGCTCGCATCCGTGCTCGCGCACGAGATCACGCACGTCACCCAGCGCCATATCGCGCGCCTGCTCAGCCAGCAGCAGCAGATGCAGCTGCCGACGATGGCGGCGATGGTGGCGGCGATCCTGCTCGGGAACTCGCGCCCGGACCTCGCGGCCGGCGCCGCGGCTGCGGCGAGCGCGGGCAACGTGCAGGCGCAGATAAGGTATACCCGGAGCTACGAGCAGGAGGCCGACCGGATCGGTTTCCAGCGCCTGGTCGCAGCCGGGTTCGACCCGCAGGGGATGCCGGAATTCTTCCAGAAGATGCAGCGCTATACGCGGCTGAGCGACGACGGCACCGTTCCGACCTATTTGCGCGACCACCCGGTGACCACCGAGCGCATCGCCGACGCCGAGAATCGCGCCGAGCACGTGCCATACCACCAGCACGCGGACAGCGTCGAGTTCGGCCTGGTGCGCGCCAAGCTGCGCGCCCAGACGGGCGACGCGGGCGACCAGGTGACCTATTTCCGGGACGCGCTGCGCGACCGCCGCTATGTGAGCGAGGCGGCGGCGCGCTACGGCCTGGCGGTCGCGCTGCTGCGCGCCGGTCGCGGCGCCGACGCCGCGGCGCAGCTGGCGACGCTGCGCGGGCTGAACGTGGCGAGCTGGATGATCGAGGGGCTCGCCGCGCGCGTGCGCCAGGCGCAGGGCGACGGGGCGGGCGCGCTGGCGATCCTGCGCGCGGGGCTTTCGCGCTACCCCAACAACAGGCCGCTGACCTACGCCTACGTCGAGGCGCTGCAGGACGCCGGCCGCAACCAGGAGGCGCTCGGCGCCCTGTTCGGTCCGCTGCGGCAGTACCCCCGCGACGAGCACCTGCACATGCTGCTGGCCAAGACCTACGCCGCGCTCGGCAAGCGGCTGCTGCAGCACCAGGCGCAGGCCGAGGTGTACGTGCTGCAGGGCAGCCTGCCGGCGGCGATCGAGCAGCTGCAGCTCGCCCAGTCCGCCGGCGACGGCGATTTCTACCAGCTTTCGGCGGTCGACGCGCGGCTGCGCGAGCTGCGCTCGCAGCAGCGGCTGCAGGCGAGCGACGCGAAGCGGAACTAGCGCGGCGGCGGGTCGCAGTACGCGTCGTACAGCAGGTCGAAGGTCTTTTCGCTTTCGCGCAGCAGCTGGTCCTCGCCTTCGGCGCGGCGCATGGCGCCCTGCAGCAGCGTCTGCACGCCGGCGGCTTCGGGCACCGGCGCGCCGCGTATCTCGAGGTAGTGCACCAGGGTGCCGATCTTCGGCAGCGCGGGATCGTCCGCCAGATCGAGCCGCACCAGCATTTCCTCGAACGTGACCCGCGATCCGCTGTTGGCGAAGCGCGCGCCTTCGAACGCGAAGCCGATCGCTCCCGCCGGGAGCGGCTGCGACTTGTCCAGCCATAGCAGCGTGGCCTCGGGATCCATGAAGCGCCGGATCAGCCAGGCGCAGGCGAGCCGGTCCGCCCAGAGCGGCTTGCGGGTGGCCCAGGTGCGGCCGAGGAAGTGCTCGTCGGGGTCGAAGCCGGGCCGCGAGTCGGTCGGAAACAGCAGCCCGCGCACCGCCGTTTCGGCGTCGTCCAGCGCCCCGGCCGCGCGATGGCGCGCCTCGCCGGGAAAGAAGTCGAGCGCGCTGATGGCCTCGAACTCGCGCCGCTGCTTGTGCAGCACGCGCGAGATCGCGCCGGGGTCCGAGACGCCGTAGCCGAGCTTGAGGCCGTCGACGACCTTGATCAGCTCGTCGTAGCGCGACGAGCGGTCGAACAGCCCGCGCAGGGCCCGGTCCTGGTCCGGCGAGGCGGCCTTGACGCAAAGCATGTGCGCGACGTTGCCTTCGCGGCCGATATACTCGGCCAGCCTGCCGAGCGCCTGCCGGTTCTCGGGGTTGTCGGGCAGCAGGTAGGCGCCCTCGCGGATCACCGCCGTGCCGAGCGACTCCAGGGTGCGAAGTATCCTCATCCGGGCGGCCGGATCGTCGATCGGAAGGTTCGCGATGCAGACCAGCCAGTTGCCGGCCGTCGCTGCGGGCTTGGGGGTTTGCTTGGTCATCGAATCAGGGGCGCTTATCGCAAAATCAAAACATAGGCCTTGCCGCCGGGCGGCGCGCTGCAGAATACTGGACCACTAACTCGAAGGATATTCCTATGCCCGGCCTCGTCAGGCCTCACGGAGGAGGATCGCTCAAACCGCTGATGCTCGCGGGCGAGGCGCTCGCCGCCGAGCGCGCGCGCGCCAAGGCCTTGCCGCAGGTGCGCGTCAGCTCGCGCGAGAAGGGCGACCTGATCATGCTCGGCATCGGCGGCTTCACCCCGCTCGACGGATTCATGTCGCGCGCGGACTGGGAAGGCGTATGCGACGGCATGCGCATGGCCAGCGGCCTGTTCTGGCCGATCCCGATCACGCTGTCGGTCGACGAAGCCCTTGCCGACGGGATCAAGACGGGCGCGGAGATCGCCCTGGTCGATCCGGATTCCGGCGAGATCCTGGCGACGATGCGGGTGAGCGAGAAGTACCGCATCGACAAGGCGCACGAATGCATGTCGGTGTTCACGACCACGGATGCCGAGCACCCCGGCGTGAAGATGGTGATGCAGCAGGCCGACGTCAATCTCGCCGGTCCCGTCAAGCTGCTCTCCGACGGCGGCTTCAAGGCGCACTACGGCGCGCTGTTCATGACGCCGGCCGAGACGCGCGCCGAGTTCGAGCGGCTGGGCTGGTCCAAGGTCGCGGCCTTCCAGACGCGCAACCCGATGCACCGCTCGCACGAGTACCTGGCCAAGGTCGCGATCGAGGTCTGCGACGGCGTGCTGGTGCACTCGCTGCTCGGCAACCTGAAGCCGGGCGACATTCCGGCCGACGTGCGCACGCAGGCGATCTCTCGTGCTGGTGGACAAGTACTTCCACCCGAATACGGTGGTGCAGGCGGGCTACCCGCTCGACATGCGCTACGCGGGGCCGCGCGAGGCGCTGCTGCACGCCCTGTTCCGGCAGAACTACGGCTGCTCGCACCAGATCGTCGGGCGTGATCATGCGGGGGTGGGCAGCTACTACGGTCCGTTCGACGCGCACCATATCTTCGACCAGATTCCGAAGGACGCGCTCGAGACCCAGGCGCTCAAGATCGACTGGACGTTCTGGTGCTACAAGTGCGGCGGCATGGCCTCCGCGCGCACCTGCCCGCACGCCGACGCCGACCGCCTGCTGGTGTCCGGCACCAAGCTGCGCAAGTGGCTCTCGGAGGGCGCCGAGGTGCCGGCCGAGTTCAGCCGCCCGGAAGTGCTCGAGGTGCTGCGCAAGTACTACGCCTCGCTCGATGCGAGCGAGAATGTCGAAGTCAAGCTGGCCGGTCACTCCGCCAGGTAAGTGCTGGTTCGCGACTACATGAGCAGCCGGTGATCGGGGTTGCGCGCGACACCGAGTTCCACGCCGCGTTCGACCTGATGCGCCACCACAAGCTGCATCACCTGCCGGTCGTCGACGCGGGGCGCGTGGTCGGAATCGTCGCCGAGCGCGACCTGCTGCTTGCTGCGGCCAATTTCGGCCCGGCGGAGGTCCCGGTGGAGGAGATCATGCGCGCGCCGGTGGCGTGCATCTCCGACCGGCCGACCCTGCGCAGCGCCGCGCGCGTGCTGGTGGTCAAGCACATCGGCAGCCTGCCGGTGCTCAACGCGCGCAAGGAACTGGTCGGCATCATCACCGAGACCGACGTGTTCAAGGTCATGGCGGGCATGGCGCGCCCGCGCAAGGCGCCTCCCGCCCCCGCGGCCGCGGCGCCTAGGCGCGCTGGCGGTATCATCCCCGACGGGGCACGGCAATCCGGAGGGGCGGTGGAGGCGGACGCGGCGCGGAGCAGCGAGACATGGCATCCAGGCCCGTCCGACGCGGTGCGTACGCTGGGCGGCTTCCTGCGAATGCTCGAGATCGACGCCGCCCAGGCGGGCGACCACGGCGACGCGTTCGAGCGGATGCGAGCTGGAGCGCTGCACGGGGTGATCCTGCACGGCGTCTATCGGCCGGCGCTGCTGGAGGCCACGGTCGGCCGGCTCGAGCGTCGCGACCCTCCGTTTCTGCGCTCGGGCTTTCCAGAGGCGTTCCGCTCCTGGTTCTACGGTGTCAATCTCAATCTCTCGCCGCTCGATCCGGCGCACTACTTTGACCAGGCGGCGCTGTTCAACCGCCAGCTCGAGGCGCTGCTGCCGCCGGGCCAGGAGCTGGTCGCGCGCGTGGCGGGCCTGCTCGCCGCGCTCGACCGCGGCCGGCCGTTTGTCGCCGCGCCCGGTCCGCAGCCCGGCCAGCGCTACATGTTCACCACGCTGCGCGCGCACGAGGAGGGCGGATTTATCCCGCCGCATTTCGACAACGAGCAGAACTTCCGGCCCTCGTACCGGCATCTGCGCACGCTCGTGGAGCCGCACATCGTCTCGTTCGTGCTTGCGTTCACGCGCGCGGACGCCGGCGGCGCGCTCGAGGTGTTCGACCTGCGCTGCGAGCCCGAGGACGCGCGCTTCCTCAACGTCGACGGCGCCACCGAGCGGCCCGATCCGAAGGCGCTCGACGCAGTCAGCTTTCGCTTGCCGCCGGGCAGCATGATCGTGCTCGATTCCGGCCGCTACCTGCACCGGCTCACGCCGGTGCGCGGCGCGCACAAGCGCTGGACCGCGTGCAGCTTCATGGCGCTCAGCCGCGCGCGCGAAGCGATGTACTGCTGGGGATGAGCGGCGCATCCGCGGTCCCGCGCTACTTCGATTTCCTGATCGAGGGGTTCCGTCGCGGAGAGGTTGGGCGCCACGTGCATCTCGGGCACTGGGACGCCGGGCCGCGGCCGGACGAGCTCAGCGCAGAGGACTTCCGACGCGCGCAGGCGCGGCTGGACGCGGCGCTGCTCGGCATGGCCGCGCTCGGCGACGGCCAGCGCGTGCTCGACGTGGGCTGCGGGTTCGGCGGCACCCTGCAGACGGTCAACGAGCGCCACGCCGGCATGCGGCTGCTCGGCGTGAACGTCGACGCACGCCAGCTCGCGATCTGCCGCCAGCTCGAGCCGCGTGGCGGCAACCGCCTCGAATGGGCGCTCGCCGACGCTTGCCGCCTGCCGGTCGCGGACGCGAGCGTCGACCGGGTGCTGTGCGTCGAGGCGATGTTCCATTTCTCCTCGCGGCGCGCATTCTTGCGCGAGGCGGCGCGCGCGCTGCGCCCCGGCGGCACGCTGGTGTGCTCCGACATCGTGCTCGAGCGCTCGGCGCGCGCACTGCAGGCGCCGGGCTACGCGATCGACGCCGCGTTGCGCGAGGGCTACGGCCCCTGGCCGGACGTCTGGAGCGAGGACGCGGACCACGCGGCGCTCGCGGCGGCGGCCGGGCTGCGCGGCGGCCACGCGCGCGACGCCACGCGCGAGACCCTGCCCAGCCACCTCTACACCGTGCCGCCGGGCCTCGACGAGGGCAACGATCCCGGCGACCCGGTGCTGCGCGCCGCGCTCGCGCTGCGGCGGCTGCATCGCGACGGCCACCTCAAAGTGCTTTATTTGAGCTTCGAAAAGGCCGCGTAGAATAGGTCGGCTCCTCCTATCCCCGGCGGTATCTGATGGCATCAGCGGCCCCAAGGCGCATCGCATTCGTCTGCATGACACCGGCGTCCGACGCGAACGAGCACGCGGTCGAGATGCCGAGCTATGGCGTGCGGCGCGTGCTCGCGGCAGTGGCGGCCGATCCGGATCAGCAAGGTACAAAGTTCGCGCTGATCGACGTGCGCCGTCCCGACGTCGAGGCCTACGTGGCGGGGATCCTGTCGTTCGAGCCGGACCTGATCGGCATCTCGATCTACGTCTGGTCGATGCCTTGCCTGGTCGAAGTGGCGCGCCGCGTCAAGCGCCTGCGCCCGGACTGCATGATCGTGTTCGGCGGCCCCTCGGCGCGCAGCGCCGCCTTCGAGCTCCCGCTCTACCTGAATACTCACACCTATGCCGACGCGGTGGTGGCGACCGAGGGCGAGACGGTGTTCCGCGACATCGCGCGCCTGCCGCAGCTGTCGCGCGCGGCGCTGGAGACCGTCGCCGGACTCGACCTGCCGGTCGCCGGCGGCTGGCGCAAGACCGCGCCGCGCCCGGCGATCGCGAACCTGGACGACATCCCGTCGCCGTACCAGCTCGGCCTCATGGGCAAGGGCGACGTCGCCTACCTGGAGACATTTCGCGGCTGCCCGTTCTCCTGCGCGTTCTGCGAATGGGGCGCGAGCGACGCCGCCAAGACCGTGTTCTCCACCGCCTATATCGAGCGCGAGCTGCAGGCCTTCGCGCGCCACGGGGTGCCGGCGATCTTCCTTGTCGACGCCGGCCTCAACCTCAACAACCACGCGTTCCGAAACCTAAAGCAGGCCGCCGACCGCACCGGCCTGCTCAGGCGCATGGAGTTCTGGAGCGAGATCTATCCCTCGCACGTGCGCGAGGAGCACCTCGAGTTCCTGTCTTCGGTGCAGGCGTCCTACCTGGGCATCGGCCTGCAATCAATCGACGTGGAAGTGCTCAAGGGGCTCGATCGCCCGTTCGACGTACGGCGCTTCGAGAACGTCGTGCGCCAGGTCTGCAGCCTGGCGCGCGCCGAGCTGCAGATCATCTACGGGCTGCCGGGCGACAGTCCCGAGGGTTTCCGCCGCACGCTCGCGTACGCGCGCTCGCTGCCGGCGAGCGTGCGCGCCTATCACTGCCTGGTGCTGCCCGACGCGCTGATGACGCGCGCCAAGCCGGAATGGGACGTCCGCTACGACCCGGTCACGTTGCGCATGACTTCCTGCAAGGGCTGGAGCGCCGAGCAGTTGCAGGAGACCAACGCCTGGATCACGAACGAGGCGCGCATCGCCGGCGGCAAGGCGGGCGATTTCTGGTGGCATTTTCCGGCTTCTTCGAGGGCCTGAGCGGACGTGGCCAGCGTCGCGACAGCGCCGCGCGGCGGCCGCAGGGTGGCGTTGCTCGCGCGCTACCCGGAGCGTGACCCGGCCATGCCGCAGTTCATCTCCAACCACGGCCTGCGCATGGTCGAAGCCACGCTGCGCGCCGCGAACCTGGCGGGGCTCGAGCTCAGGGTGTGGGACCTGATCGGAGGCTCCATCGACTCGGTCGCGGACGAAGTGCTCGCCTACGACCCCGACGTGGTGGGCTTCTCGACCTACCTGTGGTCGTTCCCGTTCTTTGTCGAGGTCGCAGAGTCGCTGAAGCGGGACGATCCGCGCCGCGTGGTCGTCTTCGGCGGCCCGTCGGCTCGCCCGAGCATGCTCGCGCAGGCGCCGTTCCGCAGCGCCAGGCGCTGGATCGACGCGCTGGTGATCAACGAGGGCGAGTACAGCTTTCTCGAGATCGTCGCGCTCGCCGACCGCAGCCCCGCGGCGCTGGCGGCGATCGCGGGGCTCGCGCTGCCGGCTGCGGTGCAGGGGTGGCTGGAGACCCCGGCGCGGCCGCTGGGCGACCTGAACGATCTGCCCTCCCCCTACGGCATGGATCTCGTTCCGCGCGGCGGGCTCGGGGTGCTGCAGACCTACCGCGGCTGCCCATTCACCTGCTCGTTCTGCGAATGGGGCACGCTCGAGTCGCCCAAGCGCGTGCGCGAGGTGGACCACCTGTGCGCCGAGTTCGCCGGCATGGCGCGCCACGACGTGGGCGGTGCGCTCGAGGTCGACGCCGGGCTCAACCTGAACCAGAACGCCTTTCGCAACCTGCGCGAGGCGGCGGACAGGACAGGATTCTTCCGGGATCGCCACCTGATCTGCGAGGTCTATCCTGCCAAGGTGCGGCGGGAGCACATCGATTTTCTCGGCTCCGTCGGGCGCGCACTGGTGGGCATCGGCCTGCAGTCCTTCGACAACAAGGTGCTGGCGCACGTCGAGCGCTCCTACGACGAGGCGCGCTTCGAAGAGACGCTCGAGCAGCTCACCGGCGTGGCAGACGTCGCGGTCGAGATCATCATGGGGCTGCCGGGCGACACGCCGCAGAACTTCCGCGCCAGCTTCGAGCGCGCGCGCCGGCTGCCGTGCGCGCTGCGCGTCTACCACTGCGTGGTGCTGCCTTCGGCGCTCATGGTGCGCGCGCCGGCCGAGTACCGCATGGCCTACGACCCGGTATCGCTCAAGATGCAATCCTGCCTCGGCTGGACCGAGGCGGCGCTGGGCGCGGAGATCGAGTACGTGAGCGGCCGCGCCGCGCTCGAGGGCGGCCAGTGCGGGGAGTTCTTCTGGATTTTTCCGCCCCCGGGCCTCAGCCGCTGAGCACCTTCGGCAGCCACAGCGACAGCGCGGGGAAGGCGAGAATCAGCGCCACCCGGATCAGCTCGGCGAAGAAGAACGGCATCACGCCGCGGAAGGTCTGGCTCATCGGCACGTCCTTCGCCAGGGCGTTGATCACGAACACGTTCATCCCGACCGGGGGCGTGATCAGCCCCAGCTCGACCACGATCAGCGCCAGGATGCCGAACCAGATCTTGAGATGATCCTGGCTCATGCCGAAGTCCAGCCCCGATACCACCGGCCAGAAGAACGGGATCGTGAGCAGGATCATCGACAGGCTGTCCATCAGGCAGCCGAGAAAGATCAGCGCGATCAGCAGCAGGATCACGATCATGATGGGCGAAAGGCCCGAGTGCGCCATCATCTCGGCGGCGGCCTGGGGCACGCCGCCGCGCGCCATGAAGATGTTCAGGATCTGGGCGCCGAGCAGGATCAGGTAGATCATCCCGGTCGTCTTGGCGGTGTCGAGCAGCGCCGCCTTCATCCCGAGCCAGCGGATCGAGCCGCGCACGATGCCGTACACGACGACCAGGAACACCCCGACCGCGGCCGCCGGCGTGGGGGTGAACAGGCCGAAGTAGATTCCGCCCATCACCATGCCGAAGATCCCCACCACCGGGCCGACGTTCAGCGTGGATTCGATGAACTCCTTGCGCGAGACGCGCTCTCCCGGCGGTCCGGCCTCGGGATTGAGGCGCACCATGATCGCGATGGTGATGAGGAAGAACAGCACCGCGATCAAGCCCGGGATGAACGCGGCCATGAACATCTGCACGATGCTCGCCTCGACCACGATGGCGTACACCACCAGCACCACCGAGGGCGGGATCAGGATGCCGAGTACGCCGCCGGCGGCGAGCGTGCCGGTCGCGAGCGTCGGGCTGTAGCGGTAGCGGCGCAGCTCGGGCAGCGCGACCTGGGTCATGGTCGAGGCGGTGGCGAGCGACGAGCCGCACACCGCGCCGAAGCCGGCGCAGGCGGCGATGGCCGCCATGGCGATGCCGCCGCGCATCCAGCCGAACCAGGCGTTGGCGGCGCGGAACAGGTCGCGGCTCAAGCCCGCGCGGGTCGAGATGTTGCCCATCAGGACGAACATCGGCAGCACCGACAGGTCGTAGATCGAGAACTGCGAGTAGGCGAGGTTCTTCAGCTGGGCGAGGAAGATCAGCGGATCGCCCAGGACCATCATGCCGGCCGCGCCGACCAGGATCATCGAATACGCGATCGGGATGCGGATCGCGATGAGCCCGACCAGGGCGACCAGCCCCAGCAGCCCTAGCAGCAGGCCGTGTTCCAATCGATTTCTCCTCCTAGCGTGCGAGCTTCCACGCCCGCAGCGTGTCGCGTACCGAGTTGAGCGACGCGAGCGCCAGCAGGGCGAGCGAAATCAGCGCCGGAACGTAGGCGTACCAGATCGGCACGTGCAGAGTGGTGGTGGTCTCGACGTACTCGCGGTAGTCGAGCAACCCGTAGTACATGCGCCACAGCAGCAGCACGCTGAAACCGAGCGCGACCAGGGCCGACACCAGCTCCAGCAGCGCGACCGTGCGCGGCCCGGCGCGCGCGGTGAAGATGTCGGCCGTGACGTTGGCGCCGGTGAGCTGGCAGTAGGGCAGGAACATGAAGGCCGCGACGGCGACCCACATCTCGGTCATCTCGACGTCGCCCTGCAAGGGCCGGTCGAAGAAGAACCCGCGCGTCGCGCTCCAGGCGACCATCAGGACGATGCCGAGCAGGACGACCCCGCCCAGCAGCGCCCAGATCTCGATGACGCGGGCGACGAAGCCCGAGGGCTCCGTCGCCGCGTGCGCGGCTTCACTTTGCACCAGATTACTTCGAGTACTTGGCGATCTCTCTGCGCGCGACCTTGACCAGCATCGCGCCGTCGATGCCCTTCGACTTGACCTCGTCTTCCCAGCGCTTGACCACGGGCTCGAGCTTGACCTTGAACGCCTCGAGCTCGGCCGGCGTGAGGACGGTGTGGGTGTCGCCCGCCTTCTCGATCACCGACATGGCATGCGCGTCGTCCTCCTGCCAGATCTTGCCGACCTCGCGCACCCAGGCCGCGCCCGAGTTCACGTTGAATGCCTTCTTCACGTCGGCCGGCAGCGAGTTCCAGCGCGCCTGGTTCATCGACACCTGGAAAGTGGTATTGCCGAAGCGGGTCATGTCGGGACCCTCGGTGAAGTACTTCATCTGCTCCTGCAGTTTCAGCGGCGGCACGATTTCCCACGGGATCAGCGCGCCGTCGACCGCGTGCGTGGACAGCGCCTGCGGCAGGGCCGGAACCGGCATGCCGACCGGCGACGCGCCCAGCGCCTCGATCACCCAGGCCCCGGTGCGGCTCGGGATGCGCATCTTGAGGCCCTTCAGGTCGTCGGGCGAGTGGACCGGCTTGTCGACCGTCTGGATGCCCTGGCCCTGGTGCACGTGCAGGAACAGGACGTGCACGCCCTTGTACTCCTGCTTCAGGTACTTGTTGAACATCGCGCGCATCGCGAGGTTGGTCGCCGACGCGTTGTTCGTGTACACGAACGGCAGCTCGAACACCTCGGTGCGCGGGAACAGGTTGGCGGTGTAGCCGTTCACGGTCCAGACGATGTCGACCACGCCGTCGCGCGCCTGGTTGATCAGTTGCGGCGGCTTGCCGCCGAGCGACATCGAGGGATAGATCTCGATCTTGACCTTGCCGCCGGACGACTTCTCGACCCGCTCGGCCCAGGGCGCCAGCATCATGACCTGCGCCGGCGACTTCGGCGGCAGGAAATGGTGCAGCTTGAGCGTGATCTGCTGCGCCGCGGCGCCGGACGACAGCGCCGCCATGATGGCGCCCGCTGCGACGCCCAACAGGACGCGATGGTGCTTGTGCATGGTGATTCCCTCCTCAGGATGAATCTGTTGTGGATGTCTAATTATTATTGGTGACGCGGAATTGTATCCCAGCCCATTCGCGCGCATGGGGCCTGCAATATCGTGCATCGCCGCGCGGCTCAGGGCTTCTGCATGTCGGCGCATTCCTTGTCGAATTCCTGAATCACGGCCTTGAGCAGATCCTCCGTCGCGCCCTCCGCCTTGAGCAGGTCGTTGACGCGCTCGGCGAGCGCCTTGTTCTTCCTGAAGTCCTCCTCCAGCAGGAGCCAGATCTCGGACAGTCTTTCCAGGTTGCTGCGCGCGTGGTGCTCGATGTCCTTCAGTTGCGAGACGACGGTCTTGAGCTTCTCGAGCGGCGTCTTTTCCGACTGTTCTTCGGCCATGATCCGATCCTCCCTGGAGAAGGTCGTGCGCATAGTCTAGCCGAGGCGCGGGGGCTAGAATCAAGCTCTTTCTTGGGCGCCGGACGGA
>CAWHUZ010000013.1:0-72028 GCA_963832685.1 uncultured beta proteobacterium | reverse complement strand
GAAGGACGTGACGATCCAGAGCTGCGAGTTCGCCTATCCCGAGACGGTCTCGATGCGCTCCTACAACCCGGTGCGCAGGGGGCACGCCGGCCAGCTGCGCAAGGCCGCTCAGCTGCTGCTCGGCGCGCAGCGGCCGATGATCTACACCGGCGGCGGCGTGATCCTTTCGGACGCCGCCGAGCTGCTGGCCGAGCTCGTCAGGAAGCTCGGCTTTCCCTGCACCAGCACGCTGATGGGGCTCGGCGGCTACCCGGCGAGCGACCCGCAGTTCCTCGGCATGCTCGGCATGCACGGAACCTACGAAGCCAACATGGCGATGCAGAACTGCGACGTGCTGCTCGCGATCGGCGCCAGGTTCGACGATCGCGTGATCGGCAATCCGGCGCACTTCGCCCAGAACCCGCGCAAGATCATCCATATCGACATCGATCCGTCGTCGATCTCCAAGCGCGTCAAGGTCGACGTGCCGATCGTCGGCCACGTGCCCGACGTGCTGCAGGAGCTGACCAAGCTCATCGCGGCGGAGGGCGGCAAGCCCGACATCGGCGCCTGGTGGAAGCAGATCGGCGAGTGGCGCGCCAGGGACTGCCTGAAATACGACCGCAACTCGAAGATCATCAAGCCGCAGTTCGTGATCGAGAAGCTGTACGAGGTCACCGGCGGGGACGCCTTCGTCACCTCGGACGTCGGCCAGCACCAGATGTGGGCGGCCCAGTTCTACAAGTTCGAGAAGCCGCGCCGCTGGATCAATTCCGGCGGCCTGGGCACGATGGGCTTCGGCCTGCCCGCGGCGATGGGCGTGCAGCTGGTCAACCCCGGTGCGACGGTAGCCTGCGTGACCGGCGAGTCAAGCATCCAGATGTGCCTGCAGGAGCTGTCGACCTGCAAGCAGTACCGGCTGCCGATCAAGATCGTCAACCTGAACAACAAGTACATGGGCATGGTGCGCCAGTGGCAGCAGTTCTTCCACGGCAACCGCTATTCCGAGTCCTACATGGACGCGCTGCCGGACTTCGTCAAGCTGGCCGAGGGCTACGGCCACCGCGGCGTGCTGATCGACAAGCCGGCCGACGTCGAGCCGGCGCTGCGCGACGCGTTCAGGCGCAAGGACGAGCTGGTGTTCATGGATTTCCTCACGGACCAGACCGAAAACGTCTATCCGATGGTGCCCGGCGGCAAGGGCATCTCGGAAATGATCCTCGCCGAAGACCTGTGAGCCGCCACATCATCTCCATCCTGCTGGAGAACGAAGCAGGAGCGCTGTCGCGCGTGTCGGGCCTGTTCTCGGCGCGCGCCTACAACATCGAGTCGCTCACGGTCGCGCCGACCGAGGATCCGTCGATGTCGCGCATGACCATCGTCACGACGGGCTCGGAGGACGTGGTCGAGCAGATCACCAAGCAACTCAACAAGCTGGTAGAGGTGGTCAAGGTGGTGGACCTGTCGGAGGCCGAGCACATCGAGCGCGAGATGATGCTGATCAAGGTCCGCGCCGGCGCCAAGGAGCGCGAGGACATGAAGCGCATGGCGGACATCTTCCGCGCGCGCGTGATCGACGTGTCCGACAATACCTACACCATCGAGCTCACCGGGGACGGCAGGAAGCTCGACGCTTTCATCCAGGCGCTCGACCAGAGCGCGATCCTGGAAACAGTGCGTACCGGCGCCTCGGGCATCGGGCGCGGCAACCGCATACTACGAGTCTAGAGACTAGGGGAACACGATGAAGGTGTATTACGACAAGGACGCCGATCTCTCGCTCATCAAGGGCAAGAAGGTCGCCATTCTCGGCTACGGCTCGCAGGGCCACGCCCACGCGCTCAATCTGCACGATTCCGGAGTCAAGGTCACGGTCGGGCTGCGCAAGGGCGGCGCGTCCTGGGACAAGGCGAAGAAGGCCGGGCTCAAGGTGGCGGCGGTCGGCGACGCGGTCAAGGGCGCGGACATCGTCATGATGCTGATGCCCGACGAGCACATCGCGGCGGTCTACCAGTCCGAGGTCGAGCCGAACATCAAGAAGGCCGGCGCGCTCGCCTTCGCGCACGGGTTCAACGTCCATTACGGCCAGGTGCAGCCGCGCGCGGACCTCGACGTGTGGATGGTGGCGCCCAAGGCGCCGGGACATACCGTGCGCTCGACCTACGCCGGCGGCGGCGGGGTGCCGATGCTGATCGCGGTGCACCGCAACGCCTCGAAGAAGGCGCGCGACATGGCGCTTTCCTACGCCGCGGCGATCGGCGGCGGGAAGGCGGGGGTGATCGAGACCTCGTTCAAGGAGGAGACCGAAACCGACCTGTTCGGCGAGCAGGCCGTGCTGTGCGGCGGCTGCGTCGAGCTGGTGAAGAAGGGCTTCGAGGTGCTCACCGAGGCCGGCTACGCGCCCGAGATGGCCTACTTCGAGTGCCTGCACGAGCTCAAGCTGATCGTCGACCTGATGTACGAGGGCGGCATCGGCACCATGAACTACTCGATCTCGAACAACGCCGAGTACGGCGAGTACGTCACCGGGCCGAAGATCATCGACGAGCGGGTCAAGAACGTCATGCGCGAGGCCCTGGCGCGCATCCAGTCGGGCGAGTACGCCAAGGACTTCGTGCTCGAGAACCGCGCCGGCGCGCCGACGCTGCTCAGCCGCAGGCGCATGACCGCGGAGCACCCGGTCGAGACGGTCGGCGCCAAGCTGCGCGACATGATGCCCTGGATCCGCAAGAACCGCTTGGTTGATCAATCAAAGAATTGACGGATGGCGGCGCGCTATCCGCATCCGCTGATCGCGCGCGAGGGCTGGCCGTTCCTCGCCGCGGCGCTGATCGCCGCGGCCCTCGTCGGCTGGCTGGCCGGCGGCTGGTGGTCGGTTCCGCTATGGCTGCTCGCGCTGTTCGTGCTGCAGTTCTTCCGCGATCCGCCGCGCGAGATCCCGGACGACCCGCGCGCGGTGCTGTCGGCCGCCGACGGCAGGGTGGTGGCCGTCGGCAAGGCGCGCGACCCCTGGCTCGAGCGCGACGCGCTCAAGATCTCGGTGTTCATGAACGTGTTCAACGTGCACTCGAACCGCTCGCCGGTGGACGGTGCCGTGAAGCAGCGCTGGGTCCACGCCGGCAGCTTCGTCAACGCCGCGCTGGACAAGGCCTCGGTCGAGAACGAGCGCTGCGCGCTGTGGCTGCGCGCGCCGGAGGGGCAGGACGTCACCTGCGTGCAGGTCGCGGGGCTGATCGCGCGCCGCATCCTGTGCTACGTTGACGCCGGCAGCGAGCTCAAGCGCGGCCAGCGCTACGGCTTCATCCGCTTCGGCTCGCGCGTGGACCTCTACCTGCCGCTCGACGCCGAGGTCAGCGCGGAGCTGGGCGACAAGGTGTACGCTGCCGAGAGCGTGCTCGCGAGGCTGCCTCAAAATGGCTGAATACCCCGACGACAGGCAAAGCATCAGGCCCCCGGTCGGCGCGCTGCGCCGGCGCGGCATCTACCTGCTGCCGAACCTGTTCACCACTGCCGCGCTGTTCGCCGGCTTCTACGCCATCGTGCAGGCGATGAACCTGCGCTTCGAGATCGCCGCGGTGGCGATCTACATCGCGATGGTGCTCGACGGCCTGGACGGCCGCGTCGCGCGCCTGACCCGTACCCAGAGCGAGTTCGGCGCCGAGTACGACAGCCTGTCCGACATGGTGTCCTTCGGCGCGGCACCGGCGCTGGTGATCTACGAGTGGTCGCTCAAGGGCCTGGGCAAGCTGGGCTGGGTGGCGGCGTTCGTCTACTGCGCCGGCGCGGCGCTGCGCCTGGCGCGTTTCAACACCAACATCGACGTGGTCGACAAGCGCTGGTTCCAGGGCCTGCCGAGCCCGATGGCGGCCGCGCTGGTCGCCGGGCTGGTATGGATCATGAACGACCTCGGCTTCGGCGGCCAGGTCTGGCTTGCCTGGCTGTCCTGGGTCGTGACCATGTTCGCCGGCATCACGATGGTGACCAACGTGCCCTTTTACAGCTTCAAGGACATCAACCTGAAGAAGAGCGTGCCGTTCTGGGCCGTGCTCGCGATCGTGGCGGCGTTGACCGTGATCGCCACCAAGCCGGCGGTGGTGCTGTTCCTGCTGGTCGTGGCCTACTCGGTCTCGGGCTACGTGCAGTGGGTGCTGAAAGGGCGCCCGGGACGGATCGTCTGAGCTCCCGCGCCGAAGGCTTGCGCGCAGCCGGGGCGCGCGTTATATTGCCCGCCATGGCTCCGACCTTCAGGCTCGAGCTTCTCCTCTCCGGCGCAGCGCTTCTGCTGGCCGGTCTGCTGCTGCGCCTCGCGCGCACAAACTAAAACCCCCCATTCGGCAGTACCCGTCCCGCCCTTCGCGGCGGAAAGGCATTCGTACATTCGCACCCAAGGAGCGCACCATGAGCGGCAACACAAACCTGATCATCTTCGATACGACCATGCGCGACGGCGAGCAAAGCCCGGGCGCCTCGATGACCAAGGACGAGAAGCTGCGCATCGCCAAGGCGCTGGAGCGCATGAAGGTCGACGTGATCGAGGCCGGCTTTCCAGCCTCCTCGAACGGCGACTTCGAGGCGGTGCGGGCGATCGCCAACATGGTCAAGGACTCGACCGTGGCCGGGCTGTGCCGCGCCAACGACCGCGACATCCAGCGCGGCATCGACGCGCTGAAGGGCGGCAAGTCCTGGCGCGTGCACACCTTCATCGCCACCAGCCCGATCCACATGGAGAAGAAGCTGCGCATGACTCCCGAGCAGGTGCTCGAGCAGGCGACGCTGTCGGTGCGCTACGCCAAGAACGCCTGCCAGGACGTCGAGTTTTCGCCCGAGGACGCGAGCCGCTCGGAGCCCGACTTCCTGTGCCGGGTGCTCGAGGCGGTGATCAAGGAGGGCGCGACCACGATCAACATCCCGGACACCGTCGGCTACGCGGTACCCCAGCAATTCGGCGAATTCATAAAGAACCTCAGGCAAAGAATTCCGAATTCCGATAAAGCCGTGTGGAGCGTGCACTGCCACAACGACCTCGGCATGGCGGTGGCGAACTCGCTCGCGGCGGTGATGATCGGCGGCGCGCGCCAGATCGAATGCACCATCAACGGCCTGGGCGAGCGCGCGGGCAACACCTCGCTCGAGGAGGTGGTGATGGCGGTGCGAACGCGCAGCGACTTTTTCCACCTCGCCACGCGCCTCGACGCGACGCAGATCGTCCCGACCTCGCGCCTGGTGAGCCAGATCACCGGCTTCGTGGTGCAGCCGAACAAGGCGGTGGTGGGCGCGAACGCTTTCGCGCACGCCTCGGGCATCCACCAGGACGGGGTGATCAAGGCGCGCCAGACCTACGAGATCATGACCGCCGAGGACGTGGGCTGGAGCACGAACAAGATCGTGCTCGGAAAGCTCTCCGGCAGGAGCGCGTTCAAGCAGCGCCTGAAGGAGATCGGCATCGAGCTCGATTCCGAGGATGCCTACAACAAGGCCTTCCAGCGCTTCAAGGACCTGGCCGACAAGAAGGCCGACATCTTCGATGAGGACCTGCAGGCGCTGGTGGCGCAGGAGGCCGGCGCGGCGAACGAGGAGCACTGGGGCCTGGTCACCATGAGCCAGGCGAGCGGCATGGGCGAGCGCCCGCACGCGACGGTGGTGCTGTCGGAGGCGGGCAAGGAGCGCAAGGCCGAGGCGCAGGGCGACGGCCCGGTGGACGCCACCTTCAAGGCGATCGAAAGCGTGGCCAAGAGCGGCGCCGAGTTGCTGCTGTACTCGGTCAACGCGGTGACCCAGGGCACCGAGTCGCAAGGCGAGGTGACGGTGCGCCTGGCGAAGGGCGGCCGGGTGGTGAACGGCGTCGGCGCCGACACCGACGTGATCGTCGCCTCGGCCAAGGCCTACGTCAGCGCGCTCAACCGGCTCTCGAGCAAGATGGAGCGCCTCAACCCCCAGCACCAGCTCTAGGAGCGCGGCGATGAGCCTCGAAATCACCCCGGCGGCGCGCGCCGAGCTCGCGACCGGCGGCACGCTGCGCGTCGGGCTCAACATGCAGAACTTCCTGCTGGTGAACAAGGACCCGAAGAGCGGCGAGCCTTTCGGCATCGTGGTCGACCTCGCGCACGAGATCGCGCGCCTCACCGGGCTGCCGCTCGAGCTGGTGCAGTTCGACCGCGCGGGCAAGCTCGCCGAGGCGGTGCGGGCGCAGGCCTGGGACGTCGCCTTCCTCGCCGCCGAGCCGGCGCGGGCGAAGGAGATCGCGTTCAGCCCGGCCTACCTCGAGATCGATGCCACCTACCTGGTGCCGCCCGGGTCGCCGATCCGCAGCCTGGCCGAGATCGACCGCACCGGCGTGCGCATCGCCGCGGCCGAGAAGAGCGCCTACGACCTCTACCTCACGCGCACGCTCAAGCACGCAACGCTGGTGCGCACGCAGGGCATCGGCGCGTCCTACGATGCGTTCGTCGCCGACGGGCTGGAGGCGCTCGCGGGGCTCAAGCCGCGCCTGGTCGCCGACGCCGAGCGGTTGCCCGGTTCGCGCATCCTCGAGGGCCGCTTCACCGCCGTGCAGCAGGCGATCGGCACCCCGATCGGGCGCGACGCGGGCGCGGCCTGGCTGCGCGAGTTCGCCGCCCACGCCAAGGCCTCCGGGCTGGTGGCGCAGGCGATCGCGCGCCATGGCGTGCGCGGCGTGTCGGTGGCACCATAGGCGGGCGATGCACGTCGTTTTCGGCGCCGGACAAGTCGGCACGCCCCTCGCGATGAAGCTGGTCGAGCAGGGGCAGCGGGTGCGCGTGGTGCGCCGCTCGCACGGCGAGATCGCACCCGGCGCCGAGCTCATGCCGGGCGACGCGCTCGACCCCGGCTTCTGCGGCCGCGCCTGCGAGGGCGCAAGCGTCGTCTACCACTGCATGAACCCGGCCTACGACAGCGCCCTTTGGGCCGAAGTCGTGCCGCGCGCGATGGATAACCTGATCGCTGCCGCGGGCGGCGCGAACGCGCGCCTGGTGGTGCTGGACAACCTCTACATGCTCGGGCGCACCGGCGGGCGGCCGATGAACGAAGACACGCCGATGAACCCGTGCAGCAGGAAAGGCGAAATCCGCGCCCGCGCCGCCGAGCGCCTGTTCGACGCCCACGCCAAGGGCCGCGTGCGCGCGGTCTCGGGCCGCGCGTCGGACTTCTACGGTCCGCGCGGCGCGCTCAGCTACCTGGGCGACTTCTTCTGGAAGCCGGTGCTGGCGGGCAAGAAAGCGCGCTCGCCGGTCGACCCCGACGCCGTGCACACCTACCACTACCTCCCCGACGTCGCCGCCGGCCTGGCGCAACTCGGCAGCGCCCCCGACGACGCCCTCGGCCGCGCCTGGATGCTGCCCTGCCAGCCCGCGGGCAGCATGCGCGACCTGGTCGAGCGCTTCGAAAAGGCCCTCGGCCGCCGCATTCCGCTCGGCACCCTGCCGAAGCCGATCCTCAAGCTGGCCGGCTTGTTCGTGCCGATCATCCGCGAGATGAACGAAATGCTCTACCAGTGGGACGAGCCGTTCATCGTAGACGACCGCCGCTTCCGCGAACGCTTCGGCGCCCGGCCGATCGACGCCGGCATCGCCGCGCGCGAAACCGTCGCCTGGGCGCGGCGGCACTACGCTCCGAAACACAGCTGATCGCGCCCCGCTTGTCCCGTTGTCCCGCCGCCGCGCGGTGACGCCTTCCTATTCAAGCGGTTGTCTCTTCCAAAGTCGGTCATCACGGGAAGCGTCCATACGTTCATTTCGTTAACGTGCTGTTTCAAATGAACGGTTACAAGCTCCCCGAGCGCTCGGGTGTATGTTATTCAGCATCCAATCTGACTATTTCACGTTAGAAAGCGGTAACCGTGGCCGAACTGCAACGAGCGTTGGAAGAGAACTTCGCACTCTTCTACCTGTTTGTTCTTCTTTGGGTTGCTGCATGGGCGGCATTCTTCGCGTGGCGTCGGCTTCGAAGGGGGCCGATCCATCCTCCGTTCTCAGACGCCGATGTCCGTTTTGTCGAGCGATTTGCTTCGGGCTTCTCTAACAAAAGCCTGTTCACGCGTTTCGGTGGAGCGCAGAACGCGCTTGTCGTAAAGGTGCTGCGAGACGCCTTGTTCATCGAACCCCTCGCAATATTCAAGTGGCTGCTGCCACCGGGATTTGGCGATCTAGAGCACTACGTCCCAAAATCTCGCATTCTCGGCGTACGCTCAACGTCGGGGTTCCTAAAGAAGGGTGTGCAAATTGAGTTCCAAGCCAATGACGGAGGCAACCGAACGCTCGAGCTCAAGTTGCGCAACCCCGAAGCGTTTCTGGCCGCGCTCAAGGCATGAGCGAACCGCTTTCTAACCCCCCGGTCAACGCGGACGCGCGCGGACGTGCCGCCATGTGCGTGGGTTGGCCTGCGCGCGCCGGTTACCGGGAACGTTAGGCGTCATGCAATTCAAGGTCACTCCCCTGCCAGACGAAGCCCAATGCAATGAGCTTGAGTCCTTTCTGATTGAGCGCATCTACGAGTTCAATGCGAAGGCCACTGGATACAACGACGGAAGACTTTTGGCAGGTGCAGTCAGGAATGAGCTAGGCGAAGTCATTGCAGGCTTCAACGGCCATACCTGGGGAGGTTGCTGCGAGCTTTCTCATGTCTGGGTACACGAGCAGTACCGTGGCCAAGGGCTCGGGGAAGCCCTCCTTGCCTCTGCTGAAGCCGAGGCCATTTCGCGCGGCTGTGTGCAGATCGTTCTCGCCACCCATAGTTTTCAGGCGCCAGGCTTCTACGAGCGCATGGGCTACGAGAGAAAGTACGCGCTGGAGGGCCGGCCCCAAGGTCATCACCAGCTCATTTACTCAAAGCTCTTGCAGGGCAAAAATGCCGCCTAACCCTTCCATCGAGAGGACGCTGTCCGGTAAGCCGGCCAGCGCCTCTCATGTCAAACGTTAGTCTCCGACCAACAATGGGCGCCTTGTACGACGTACTAGCCCCAATGCTGAAGGAGCAGTTGCCGGGGCGCGGCCTGCGCTTCGAGGCCGGTCCACCCTATAGAGCAGTATTCCCCGCGATGTGTTCTGATGTTGGTGACCTTGTAATCTTGGATAACGGGGACGAGTTCACAGTTGTGTTCGGACAATTTACTCACGTGCACTACGGTGAATTTCAGTTCCCGCCACGTACAGAATCGGAGAGGGCAGACATCGAGGAAGTCTCAAAGAACATAGTTGCCATTCTCGCCGACGTATTTGCCGATCGTGTCGTGATGTATGGTCGCCACTCACGCGCCAATGGCCGCCTTCATCGGTTAGGCGAAGAACCAGCGTGGCTTCCTCCTGGTTACGGGCAGAAATATGTTTGGTCTGGGCCATACAATGAAGACGAGGGCTAACACCACGCCCCACATGGACTCGCGCGACGCAGCGCGCCAACTTATGGGCGCGCCGGTGGGCGTGAACGTCAGCCATGATGTCGCGATTCGGTAACGCACACCGCGCGCTCGTCGCTTGCCTCGTGCTCGCCTCATCGGCGGCTTTCGCGCAATCTCCGAGCCTCGACTCCCGGGGTGAGCCCGCCCTGTCCCCCGAGCAGAAAGCGACGCTTGCGCGCGACGACGAATTGCAGATGGCGATCGTGAAGCAGGACGCTGCCCGGGTCAGCGCCATGATCCGCGCCGGGATGCCCCTCGATTTCAACTTCGACGAAACCACCCGGGGGCGGACGAGCGAGTCTCCGCTGACGCTCGCGATCAACCGGGATCACGTTGCGATGGCGAAGCTATTGCTTGAAGGTGGCGCCACAGCCGGTCGGCTCGATGGCTTTGGCGGCGCTGCGATCCACTGCGTGAAATCGCTCGCGGCGTTGCAGCTCCTCAAGAAATACGGCGCCGACATCAATGCGCAGAACCGGAGAGGCATGACCGCGCTCGCCGAAGCCGTGGAACGCGGAGACCTTGCAAGGGTGGAATTGCTGATTGCCGGCGGTGCAAGGCCCGATGCGCCGTCCAAAGGCCCGGACCTCTTTACCGTCGCCGCGAAGGGGAACCACGCCGAGCTCATCCCGGTTCTCCTCGCGGCTGGCGCCGACCCGCGCTCGCCGCCGACCGCGGCGCTCTGGCCTCTGATCGAAAGCGGCGATACGGAACGCGCGCGGATGCTCATCGACAGAGGCGCAGACCCCAATGCGCGCAATCACCGGGAATGGCTGATCAGCCGCGCGCTTTTCCGGCAGCGCTGGGAGATCGTGGCCAGCTTAGTCGACGCCGGGGCAAATGTGCGGCTGCCCGACGCGCCGGAGTGCACGAGTACGGCGCGGCACTGTTCCTCAATCGAACTCGCAAGGATTGCGAGTCTTCACCCGCCGACGCTTGCCAAACTCAAATCACGCGGTCTCGACCTCAATGCCTACGCCGCCAGCGGCCATACTGCGCTGACCGCGCTGATCGTCGATCCGATGTACGGCGCCACCGGCTCGGTCGGCAGCAGCGCTGCAGCGAGCGCCACGAACCCTGCAGCAGACGTCGCGGCGAGGGTACGGACCTTGCTCGAGCAGGGTGCCGATCCGAACCGGCGCTATCGCGACCTGACGCCGCTCATGCTTGCGATCGCCATCCCGGGGCCGCGAGCCTTGACGGACTTGTTGATCGACGTCGGTGGACGCGTTGAGTATCAAAGCACGATTCGAAAACGGGCATGGGACGAGCTGGGTGCGCCTGGCTACCCCGTTTCTACCGGTGCGAGCGCCGTGTTGCGGTTCGCTTCGGAGCCTTTGGTCTACAACAACCTGGGGCTCTTCACCGGGATGACCATCGGTCCGCTTACCTGGACCACGTTCCATCGACGTCCCGATACGGCGCTGCGTCTGCTGGCGCGCGACCGGAAAGTGGGGCCACAAGATCACTTTTTGCTTTACTTCGCCGGGCTTCTGGGTGAATGGGATGTCGTCATGCAGGCGCTCGCGTATACCCAGGAAGTGAATGTCTCGGACCGGGCCGGAGTCACGCCCCTGATGTTCGCGGCTGACGACGGCCGGGTCGACGCGGTGAAGGCGCTGATCGCGGCCGGTGCCAGGCTCGATGCAAGAAGCGCGAGCAACTGGCCGCCGCTGCTGGAAACACCCCCTGCCATGCTGTTCATGGGCCACGGACCGACCAAGCCGCGGCTGGTCGGCGGCTACACTGCGCTCAAGGCCGCAACAGGCCGTCAGCGCAAAGAAGTGGTGAGGGTTCTGCTCGAGGCGGGCGCCCGGGATTAAGACGCGCTTTGCCCAGTGAGTGACCAAATGCCACGGCGCTTCTTGACGGGATCTTGATGGCCAACAACGCGTTCGAGAACGGACGCTCGCAAGCGTCGCTGCGCTCGCTTGCTCGCGCCGTTCAACGCGGACGTCAGGCGACAGGCGGAGCAAGTAAAATCCAGACCCCATCGCCATCACCGCCACGCCGATGACCTCGATGCCGATACCGCCACGCAGCGATTCGGAGCTGCTGCGAGCGAACAAACAGTTCTACGAGGCGCTGTGGGCCGATGCGCGGTTGATTGCGCCGCAGCGCTTCAACACCTGGCCGCTGGTGAGCTCCCTGCTCCCGCCCGCACGCGCGCGGTTGGAGGTCGCGCCGGGGTTGAGGCCGCGCCTGCCGATCAGCGGGACGCACTTCATTGACATCAGCGCGGCCGCGCTGGCGCGGCTGCGCGAATGCGGTGCGCATGCCGTGCTGGCGTCGATCACCTCTATTCCATTTCCCGACCGGACATTTGATCTCGTTTGCGCGCTGGATATCGTCGAGCACATCGACGATGAGGACGGTGCGCTATCGGAGCTATCGCGCGTGGCCGTGCCGGGCGCGGTGTTGCTGCTGTCCGTCCCGCTGCATCCGTCGCGCTGGACAGCGTTCGACGAGTTGGTAGGACACCGGCGCCGCTACGAGCCGAAACGTCTTCTCGCCAAGCTGTCGGAACACGGCATCGCGGTTGACCGTAGCGCCGTATTCGGCATGCGGCCGCGATCGTCGCGCCTGGTCGAGGGCGGCATGTGGTGGCTTACGCATCACCGCGAGCGCGCCATGTGGTGGTACAACCGGATCTTTATGCCGTTGGGGCTACGGCTGCAGTCAGCGCTCGCCTTTGTTCCGGGCATGATTGGCGCGGAAGAGATCGACGAAGTGCTGCTGGTGTGCCGCAGGACGTGACTTGATATGGCGCCGATTTCAAGGATGGCAATGCCTAACTCGAGTTCGATCGGACGCGCCAAGGCGCGCCGCTCAACATAGTGTTAGAACGCATCGAACGAGTTCCTGCGCTAAACGTTAAGTGAGGAGGAATCGAAAATGACGCTATGTCCAATCGCTTTGGCAGTCGGCTGCAAGAAATGTCCGGCATTCTCAGTCTGCCCTCTGAAAGAGGTCATCGGTGATTACAAACCCGACGACGCGCAAACGAAGCAGAACGCGGAGAAGGCGCCGGGCGGCACAAAACGGGACGGGTAGCCCAAGTCGACGAGGACCTCAAGAAGATTGGCGCGTTGCGTTCTTACACCGCATACCCGCGGGGCCTGGCCGTGCGCTCGACATCGGCTCCGGAGCCGGGGGCGACGCTGCCTGGCTCGCGGAAACCGGGTACAGCGTCGTGGCAGTGGAACCCGTCGCGGCTTTCCGCATCAAGCGCTGCGCGGCGTTGCTGAACCGGAGCGTTAGGCGACCACAATAGACCGAGGTTTGGATGCTTCCGGGGCACAAGAAGCGTATGACCGTCGCAGGCGTCATCTTCCTGGTGGTTTGCGTCGCGGCGGTGTTGGTGGCGGGCGCTGCAAACCCCAGGGAGCCGGGCCTGGGAATGAAAGTTGCGCCACTGCTCGGCATCGGCGGCGGCATTGCACTTCTGATTACGTTCTGGCTATACATAAAGGCCAAAGGCCGGTCGGGGTGGTGGATGCTCGTGCTGCTTCCGTTGAGCTTCGTCGGCCTCGGCATTCTCGCGTTTCTCACGGATCGCGGGTCTGCGGGCGAAGACGCGGTGGCCGAAAACCGCACGTTGCGGCGGTTCCTGTCCTACTTTCTTTTGAGCAGCGCGCAACTGATTGTTGCATGGGTTGCCGTCTTTTCCCTCTATGTGGGCTGGATGTGGTGGGAGGGTCGGCAGCTGAAGTCGCTTTGTGCCGAGGCGAACGAAGGGGTCGCCGTCTCCGCTCTTCCGGCGCTCGCCGAGAAGTACGGCTTCGGCAGACGCTGGGTCGAGCATGGAATACACGAGAAGAATGGCGTTGGTTGGGTCGCCTACGTACCCTCGAGTGCGACCATGGGCGAAGTTGCGTGTGCGATTCACTACAATGAGACGAAGGTTCTGCGGGCGAGAGTGCAGTAACTCTTGACCGCCAGTGCGCCGCCGCTCAACGCGAACGTTGGAGTCCTCATTTCATGCGCAGCACGGCGTCTAGCGCAGGTGGCTGCATAGGTTGATCCCGGGCGCTATGGACATACGGACTTATCAACCCGGCGACGAGGACGCGGTCGTCTCGTTATGGCAGGCGTGCGGCTTGACGAGGCCGTGGAACGATGCGCGGAAGGATATCGCGCGCAAGCTTCTCGTCCAGCCGCAGCTCTTCCTGGTTGGCGCTCTCGACGGTCAGGTCGTCGCGACCGTCATGGCGGGTTACGAAGGCCACCGTGCCTGGGTGAACTACCTGGCGGTCGCGCCGCATGCCCGCGGAAGAGGATGGGGGCGCGCATTGATGGAACGAGTCGAGCGCCTGTTGAAGGACCTGGGATGTCCGAAAGTGAATATCCAGGTGCGCTCGTCCAACGGCGACGCGGTCGGGTTCTATCGCGCCCTGGGTTATGCACCCGAAGAAATAATCAGTCTGGGCAAGAGGCTGATCCCTGACGATGGGAGCGCGGCTTGACGATCCGGTCCGCCGCGCCGCGCGCGCCCGTTGCCGGGAACGTTAGACTGCGCGAATGGGATACGCGGTGCAGTTGTATTTCGATCCGGGACTCGAGCAATCCATGCTCGGGGTCAGGTCCGCGCTCGCCGCGGCCGGCGTGACGCCGACGCTCGAGCGTCTCGGCGATCGACCGCATGTAAGCCTGGCCGTGCTGGAGAAAGTGCCCGCACGGCGCTGCATCGAAATGGTTGAGAGATTCGCGCAGGCTCAGGGACCGTTTCGCGCGAGCTTCGCGGCCTTCGGCGCTTTCCCCACGTCGCAAGGAGTCGTCTATCTGGCGCCCACACCCGGTGCCGGCTTGCTCGACGCGCATCGCCGCATGCATCGGTTGCTTTCCGGGCTCGGGGCCGAGGTCCATCAACACTACGCGCCCGACGCGTGGGTCCCGCACTCTACGGTGGGTTTCGAACTGCCGGACCGGGAGGTCGCCGTTGCGCTGTCCTGGCTGCACGGCAACTTCAAGCCGCTCGAGGGCATCTTCAGCTCGGTGGGTGTCATCGAATTTGTGCCCGTGAAGCGGCTGGCGACCTTCGAGCTGCGCGCTCCAACACCCTGATGATCCGCGCGACCTCCACCCCGAGTATCTGGACCGTACCCGCCGCAGGACAGCTCGAGTACGATTGGCGGCATCCGACGGAACATCCCCTTTGACGGCGAATCAGATATCCGACTCCTGGGAGCGCGGCAGCCCGTACGAGCAATACGTCGGTCGCTGGAGCCGCAGGGTCGCTCCGGAGTTCCTGGCCTGGCTCGGCGTGCCGGCGGGAAAGCGCTGGCTCGACGTGGGGTGCGGGACGGGCGCGCTTTGCGCCGCCATCGCCGACGCGTGCGCGCCCTCGTCGCTGAGCGGCGTCGAGCCCTCCGAGGGTTCCTGAACTCGGCGCGCGCGAATCTCGCGGGGCGCGCTGTCCTGAGCCCCGGCAACGCATGCGCCGTTCCCCTGGCGGACGAGACGGTGGACATCGTCGTCTCCGGCCTCGTTCTGAACTTCATTCCCGATTTGCAAAGCGCGCTCGGCGAGATGTCGCGCGTCGCGGCGGCCGGCGGGATCGTCGCGGGCTACGTGTGGGACTACGCGGGCCGCATGGACCTCATGCGCCACTTCTGGGACGCGGCGGTCGAGCTCGACCCGGCCGCCGCCAAGCTCGACGAGGGCGTACGCTTCCCGCTGTGCAACCAGGCCGCGCTCGCCGGCGCGTTCGCACAGGCCGGGCTGCGGGACATCGCAACCGCCGCGATCGACATTGCGACCGCGTTCGCCGACTTCGACGACTACTGGGCGCCCTTCCTGGGCGGGCAGGGACCGGCGCCGGCGTATGCGATGTCGCTCGACGAGAGCGCGCGGGACAGGCTGCGCGCGCGGACAAGGGCGCGCGTTCCGTCGCAGCCCGACGGGTCGATCAGCCTGGTCGCGAGAGCCTGGGCGATCCGCGGCTCGGTGCCCTTGCGGCCCAACGCCTGACCGGCGCCGGCGTCGGATAGACTTGACGCCGGTTCCGACAGCCCTTCCGCCGTGAACGCGCACAACGAGACCGTAGTCGATCAATTCACCCGGCAGGCCGCCGTGTTCGCGGCCGCCGCGCCGATCCGCAGCGAGCGCGCCCTCGACCTTCTCGTGTCGGCGTGCGACGCGAGGCCCGGGGACGTCAGCCTCGACGTCGCCTGCGGACCCGGGCTGGTCGTGTGCGCCTTCGCCGAAGTCGTGCGCTCGGCGACCGGCATCGATCTCACGCCCGCGATGATCGAGCAGGCGAGGGCGCTCGCCGCGTCCAGAAGCCTGTCGAACGTCTCCTTCGAGACGGGAGACGTGAGCTCGCTTCCGTATCGGCCCGGGTCGTTTTCGATCGTCACCTCCAGGTACGCCTTTCACCACTTGGTCGAGCCCGCGCGCGTGCTGCGGGAAATGGCGCGGGTGTGCAGGCCCGGCGGGCGGGTCGCGGTGATGGACACGATCGCCTCCGACGACCCGCGCAAGGCCGAGAGATTCAATCGCATGGAAAAGCTGCGCGACCCGTCGCACGCCGAGGCGCTGACCCTCTCGGCGATGCTGGAGTGCTTCCGCCGCGCCGGGCTTCCGGCGCCGGCTCTCACGCCGTACAAGATGCGGGTCGAGATGGATGCGCTGCTGAATGCCTCGTTTCCGGACGGCAACGATCGCGAAGCGGTGCGGGAGATGATCGTCGCTTCCCTCGAGGACGACGCCATGGGCGTCGAGACGCACGCCAAGGAGGGAAGGATCTGCTTTTCCTACCCGATCGCGATTCTGGTGGCGAAGGTACCCGCCGCTCGAGATGCGGTGTCACCCATTGATTGATGGAGGAACCAGGTGAAGATCACGCTTGACAGTCTGTGGCGCGAATATCGCGGCTTCGCGCTGTTCGTCGTCCTGATGGTCGTATTCCGCAGCTCGCTGGGCGACTGGAACGTCGTACCGACGGGATCCATGAAGCCGACGATTCTCGAAGGCGACAGGATCTTCGTGAACAAGCTCGCCTACGACCTGCGAATCCCGCTCACCCACGTTTCGCTCCTCAGGCTGGGCGATCCCGGGCGCGGCGACATCATCGTGTTCGATTCGAAAGCCGCCGACTTGCGTCTCGTGAAGCGCGTGATCGGCCTGCCCGGCGACGTGGTCGAGATGCGCGACAACCGGCTGTGGATCAACGGCATCGAAGCCGGCTACTCCAATATCAGGTACGCCACCGACATGGTCTTCGCTACGGAGTCCTACGCGGGCATGAAGCACAAGATCGAACTGGCGCCCGCGGGCGCGGGGCGCTTCAGCTCGTTCGGGCCGGTAAGGGTGCCGCGCGGCCGTTACCTGGTGTTGGGCGACAATCGGGACAACAGCGCGGACTCGAGATTCATCGGTTTCGTCCCTCGCGCGGAGATCGTCGGCGGCGCGAAAACGATCGTGATGTCGCTCGACTACGACCACTTCCATCTGCCGCGATTGAACAGGTTCTTCCACGACTTGTGAAAGCGGGCTGCCGTGCGCGCTAGGTTCGCCGCGGCGGGCTTCCTGCTGGCCTGCGCGATCTGCTGCCATGCTTCGCCGCAGGCGTTTCCGATCCGGATGCTTCCGGGCGCGCGTGCGCCGGACGGCGCGAAGATCGCGGACTACCCCGCGGCAGTCGCCGCGATCGCCTGGGTGATGGTGCGCCGGTTCGGGCTGCCGGCGCCGCGCGGCAGGGTGGAAGTGCACGCGACGCGCGAGAGCTTCGAGCGGGGTCTGGTGCAGCACCTCAAGATTTCTCCCGACCTCGCGCGCTCGACGGCGCAGTTCGCGAAGAGCGCGGTCGGCGACTTTACGGTCCTGGTCAACGAGCCGGCGGTGGCGGACCTCGCCTGGCCGGGCCGGATCGAGCTGCTCGCGCACGAGCTCACGCACAGCCTCCAGCTCACGCTCGCGAACCGTCCTGCGCTCGCCCGTCCCCAGTGGCTGATCGAGGGACACGCGGAGTGGATGGCCTACAACATCACGGCGTCGCTCGGCGTGGACGACCTGGGCAAGGTGCGCGCGCGGCTGAGAGCACGGGTACGCGTGCTGCGTCGGAAGGGCGAATTGCCGGACATCGTCCAGGCGGTCTCGTTCGGCGAGTGGGTGCGGGCGCGAAAGCGCTACGGCTACGACGGCAGCTATTCGCTCGCGTTTCTGGTCACGGACTTCCTGATCGAGCGCCACTCGATGGCGGCGGCGGCGGACTTCTTCGGGCGTTTCGGAAGCTCCAACGACTATCGCGCCAACTTCCGCGCGGCGTTCGGAGAAGGCCTGGACCAGTTCGAGCTCGCATCGGAGCGCCGGCTGGAGGATCTGCTCAAGTGACCGGATCCGGGACGCGAGGCTATGCGCTGCGCGCCGCGGGCGAAGGCGACGCCGCGGGCGTGGCGGCGTGCGTGGACGCCGCCTACCGGCACTACGTCGAGCGCATCGGCCGGCCGCCGGGGCCGATGACCGAGGACTACGCGCGGGTGGTGCGCGAGCGGCAGGTCACCGTCGCCGAAAGCGCGGGCCGCATCGTGGGCGTGCTCGTGCTCTCGGCCGGGGCGGAAGGATTTCTGCTCGAGAACGTGGCGGTCGACCCGTCGCTGCGCGGCACGGGACTGGGACGGACGCTGCTCGAGCTGGCCGAAGCCGAGGCGCGCCGCGCGGGCTTCGACTCGATCTATCTCTACACGCATGAGAAGATGAGCGAGAACCGCGCGCTGTACGCGAAGATCGGCTACGTGGAGTACGACCGGCGCTTCGAAAAGGGGCTGGCGCGGGTTTACATGAGGAAATTGCTTGTCCGGATGGATGAACAAGCTCAACGAGGAGGAAATATGGCAAACAAGATGACGGACCAGTACCTGGGCAACAACAAGCAGTACGCGGGCGGCCAGGCGGTGCACAAGCCCGGCTACCCCGGCAAGCAGCCGATCAACCCGGCCAAGCACGTTGCGGTCGTCGCCTGCATGGACGCGCGCCTCGACGTGGAGGACCTGCTCGGCCTGCAGACGGGCGACGCCCACATCATCCGCAACGCCGGAGGCGTGGTGACCGACGACGCGATCCGCTGCCTGATCATCTCGCACCATCTGCTCAACACGAACGAGATCATCCTGATCCATCACACGCGCTGCGGCATGCTGGCGTTCACCGACGATCTGCTCAAGGCCGGCCTGGAAGGCGACCCGGCGGCCGAGAAGCTGCTGGGGCAGGCGACGTCGCGCGCGTTCATGAGCTGCAAGAAATGCGCCTCGACCCCGTCCCAGTTCCACGCTTTCCGCGGCGCGATCGAGCCGCTGGACGCGCCGCGCAACCCGAAGCAGACGGAGCGCCTGGAGTGGGACGTGCGGCGCGGGATGTCGGCGATCCTGAACCATCCCTGGATTCCGACCAGCGGGCCGGACGCGGTCACCGTGCGCGGCTTCATCTACGACGTGGACACCGGCAAGCTCGAGGAAGTGAGCTATCCGGGAGCCATGGGATCCATCGGCTGACGCGCGCGTCCGGCCCGATCGGGCAAGTCGTGCGCAGGCGCGCCGGGAAGGTGGTGATGTTCGATCTCGGCGGCGTGCTGGTCGAGAACGGCGGCGCGGCGGGGTTGGCGGCAATGCTGCCGTCCCCGCTCGAGCCGAGCGAGCTGTGGCGCAGGTGGCTCGATTCGCCTGCGGTGCGGCGCTTCGAGCGCGGCCAGATCCCGCCCGGCGAGTTCGCCGCGACGTTCATCGCGGAATGGGGCCTCGGCATCGGGCCGGAGGAGTTTCTCGAGTCCTTCGCCGGCTGGCCGCGCGGCTTGTACGAGGGCGCGGAGGCGCTGCTCGCCGGCCTCAGGGGCCGCCATCGTCTCGCCTGCCTGAGCAACACCAACGCGCTGCACTGGCAGCGCCTGCCGCGGCTGCACGCGCTGCTCGACTCGTGCTTCCTGTCGCACGAGACGGGCTTCGTGAAACCCGACCGCGAGGCCTTCGAGCACGCGCTCGCCAGGCTTGCCGCGGCGCCGCGCGACGTCTATTTCTTCGACGACCTGCTGCCGAACGTGGAGGCCGCGCGCGAGATGGGCATCAGGGCGTTCCGGGTCGGCAGCTTCGCCGATATCGAGCCGATCCTGCGCCGCGAGCGCCTGGTCGGCCAAGGGGAGGAAGGATGAGAACGGGCAGGCTGGAGGCCTTCAGCGACGGCGTGCTCGCAATCATCATCACCATCATGGTGCTCGAGCTGAAAGTGCCGCACGGCGAGACGATCGCCGACCTCGCGCCGCTGCTGCCGGTGTTCCTGAGCTATGTCCTGAGCTTCGTCTACCTCGGCATCTACTGGAACAACCACCACCACATGCTGCACGCCTCGGACAAGGTGACCGGAGCGATCCTGTGGGCCAACCTGCACCTGCTGTTCTGGCTCTCGCTCGTTCCCTTCGTCACCGGCTGGATGGGAGAGAACCACTTCGCCGCGGCGCCCACCGCGCTCTACGGCGCGGTCCTGCTGATGGCGGCGATCGCGTACTTCGTCCTGCAGCAGCTGATCATCGCCTCGCAGGGCCCGGACTCGCTGCTCAAGCGGGCGGTCGGCGGCGACTGGAAGGGCAAGCTGTCGCCGCTGCTCTACGTCGCCGCAATCCTGCTCGCGTTCTGCTGGCAGTGGATCGCGCAGGCGATCTACGTGCTGGTCGCGCTCATCTGGCTCATCCCGGACCGGCGCATCGAGCGCGTGCTCGACGCCGGGCGCGGCGCGCGGTAACGTCCCGCGCTGGAGGGGGAAATGACCGAGGGCTTCATCTTCTGGCGCCGGCCGCTGCGCGTGGCGGGACGGCGCCCGCCGCAGGAGGCGCTGGCGCGGCTGCGCATGCTGATCCAGGGCAGGCGCTTCGGCGTCGGTCTGCGCCTGATCGGAACGATCCGCGGCCCGGATACCGCGCCCGCGCTCAGGCTCTGGCGCAAGGGCCTGCTGTCGGCGGCGGGCGACGTGGTCGAGTTCCGCGGCACGCTGCGCCCCGAGGGCGAGGGCAGCGCGTTCGAGGGCGAGTTGTGCTACGCCTTCGGCACCAAGTTCCAGTTCGTCGGCCTGCTCCTGACCGGCGCGGTGCTGCTGTTCGCCGGCGCCGTGCGCGAGCTCGAGGGCGCCTCGCGCGACGCCGGCATGCTGGGCATGGGCCTGGTGGTGGCGGGCGTGGCGGCGATCTGGATCTACGCCAGCAGCCGCACGCGCGACGACCAGATTCGCTTTATCGAGGAGCACCTCGAGTCCTGCCTGGACGCCGGGGAATGACGAACCGGCGCCGCACCTGGCTGTTCGTACCCGGCGCCGACGAGAAGGCGCAGGCCGCGGCCGCGCGCTCGGGCGCCGACGTGCTGATCCAGGAGCTGGAGGACTTCACCCCGCCCGAGCTGCGGCCCAAGGCGCGCGCGCTGGCGGCCGCGCTCTACCCGCGCTGGCGCGCGGCGGGCGCGCTCGCCGCGGTGCGCGTCAACCCGCTCGAGACCTGCGGCCGCGAGGACCTCGAGGCGGCGCTGGCGGCGAAGCCCGACATCGTGCTGATGTCCAAGGTCGCGCGCCCCGAGCAGGTGCAGGCGCTCGCCGCGCTCGCGCACGGCGTCGAGCTGGTGCCGAACATCGAGACCGCGGCAGGCCTGGTGCGCGCCTGCGAGATCGCGCGCGCCAGCCCGCGCGTCAGCGCGATGCTGGTCGCGAGCGAGGACATGGTGGCCGACCTGGGCGCCGAGCGCTCGCGCACGGGCGAGGAGCTCGCCTACGTGCGCGCGCGATTCCTGGTCGAGTGCCGCGCCGCCGGGGTCGAGGCGATCGACTGCCCCTACACCTTCGGCGACGCCAAGGGCGCGGCGGCCGACGCGCGGCGCGCGAAGCGCCTGGGGTACCGCATGAAGAGCATCGTGCACCCGGTGCACGCGGCGCCGGTGAATCGCGTGTTCTCGGTCGAGGCGCGCGAGCTGAACCGCGCCCGGCGCATCGTGCGCGCGTTCGACGAGGCGCGCGCCCAGGGCAGCGAGCGCGCGCACGTCGACGGCCGGCTGGTCGAGGTGCCGGTCTACGCCGCGGCGAGGCGACTCATCGAGTCAGCCGCGCGTACGCCGGCGCCGCGGCGGAAAAAGCGGTAAGGTCCGGCGCAAGGGGGGACGCAATGAAGGGAACGCCGCGCTACGCGATTGCGATTTGCCTGCTGCTGCCGGTGCTGCTGTCGTCCTGCGCCAGCATGGACAAGAACCAGTGCCTCAGCGCCGACTGGTACGCCGTCGGCGTCGAGGACGGGGCGCGCGGCAGTCCGCTCGCGCGGCTGGGCGACCATCGCCGCGCCTGCGCGGAGTTCGGCGTCGCGCCGCAGGCCGAGCGCTACCTGGCGGGGCGCGACGAAGGCCTCAAATCGTTCTGCACCTTCGACCACGGCTACGCCCGCGGCCGCGCCGGCCATGCCTACCCGGACGTCTGCCCGGGCCCGCTCGCGGCGGCCTTCGCCGCCGGCTACCGCGAAGGCCGCGACCGCTACGAGCTCACGCGGCGCCTCGACGCGGTGCAGCAGCAGATTCGCAAGTCGAAAGCCGCGCTCAAGGCGGGTATCGACAGCCGGCGTGAGCGTGCGCGCGAGGTCGAGCATCTCGAAGACCTGACGCGCGAAGCCGAGCAGCTGGAGCAGGCGATCGCAGCCCTGCCGCCGAGGTAGGCGGCGTATACGTCAGGCGGCTGCTCGAGTCAGCCGCGCGTACGCCACCGCCGCGGCGAAAAAAACGAGGCTGAGAACGACCTCTGCGCCCGCCAGCGCCTGCGCCGCGCCGCGCTCGCCCCAGGCGCGCACCGCGCCCTCGGCAAAGTAGGCCAGGATCAGCATGCTCGACCACTGGTAGGTGTAGCGCCTGCCGCCGAGGATTCCCGCGAGCGGGAGGACCAGCGGCAGGGCCTTGAGGGCGATCAGGGATCCGCCCGGCCTGAGCGGCGCGAGCCAGATTTCCCACGCGAGGCACAGGACGATCAGCGCGAGCAGCGAGCCCGCGGCGGCGAGGCGCGCCGCTTTCATCGCGCAAGCTTGAGCGCGACCTCGGCCAGGCGCCGGCCCTGCGCGATGCACAGCGCGCGCTCGGCCTCCGCAATCGGCCGGTCGTCGGCGATGCCGGCGAAGTGGCTCGCGCCGTACGGCGTGCCGCCGTCGCGCGTCGCGTTCAGCTCGGCCTGCGTATAAGGCAGGCCGACGATCAGCATCCCGTGGTGCAGCAGCGGCAGTATCATCGACATCAGCGTCGTCTCCTGCCCGCCGTGCAGGCTGGCGGTGGAGGTGAACACGCAGGCCGGCTTGCCCGCGAGCGCGCCGCGCTGCCACAGCGCGCCGCTGCTCTCCAGGAAGTGCTTGAGCGGCGCGGCCATGTTGCCGAAGCGCCCCGGGCTGCCGAGCGCGAGGCCGGCGCATTGCTCGAGGTCCTTCAGCTCGGCGTAGGGCGCGCCCTCGGGCGGCACCGGCGGCGCGGCGAGCTCGGTCAGCGGCGCGACGCGCGGCACCGTGCGCAGGCGCGCGGCCGCGCCCGGCACGCGCTCGACGCCTTCGGCGATCAGCTCGGCCAGGCGGCGCACCGATCCGCCCGAGCTGTAGTACAGGACCAGGATGTCGGACACGGCGGGTATGATACCGGCTCCCATGAACGAGCTGTCGCCCCAAGCCGTGAGCCGGCGCGAGCGCCTGATCGTGGCGCTCGACGTGCCGAGCGCGGCCGAGGCGCGCGCGCTGGTCGAGCGCATCGGCGACGCCGCCTGCTTCTACAAGATCGGCCTCGAGCTGTTCACCGCGGGCGGCTACTTCGAGCTGCTCGAGTGGCTGGTCGCGCGCGGCAACAAGGTGTTCGCGGACCTCAAGCTGTACGACATCCCGGAGACCGTTCGGCGCGCCGTGGCCAATCTGCGCGCAAGCGGCGCGAGCTTTCTCACCGTGCACGGTCAGCGCTCGATCCTCGAGGCCGCGGCGCGCGAGAAGGGCGCGCTCGCAATCCTGGCGGTGACCGTGCTCACCAGCTTCGACGCGAGCGACCTGGCGGAGATGGGCGCCGGCGCCGACGTCGGCGCGCTGGTGCTGTCGCGCGCGCGCCACGCGCTCGAGGCGGGCTGCGACGGCGTGATCTCCTCCGGCCACGAGGCGCCGGCGATCAAGGCCGAGTTCGGCGACCGCCTGCTGGTGGTCGCGCCCGGCATCCGCCCCGCCGGCAAGCGGCCCGCCGATGACCAGAAGCGCACCGTCGACGTGGCGCAGGCGTTCGCCAACGGCGCGGACTACATCGTGGTCGGCCGCCCGGTGCGCGACGCCGCCGACCCGCGCGCCGCAGCCGAGGCGATCCAGGCCACCATCGCCGCGGCGTTCCCGCGCTGACGGTCTGATATCCTTCGGGCGGGCATTTCGGAGGAGGGTGAAGAGTGAACCCGCTTTTTGTCGACGACATCGGCAGGCTCGTCCTGCGGCTCACGCTGGGCGTGCTGACGCTGTTCCACGGCGTGGCGAAGATCCTGCACCCGTCCGCGCTCGACTTCATCGGCAGCAAGCTGGCGGACCTCGGGCTGCCGCAGTTCGTGGCCTACCTGGTCTACGTCGGCGAGGTGGTCGCGCCGCTGATGATCATCGCCGGCGTGTACTCGCGCATCGGCGGCCTGCTGGTGATCATCAACATGCTGTTCGCGCTGGCGCTGGTGCACTCCACCCAGTTGCTCACGCTGGCGAAGACGGGCGGCTGGGCGCTCGAGCTGCAGGGCTTCTACCTGTTCTGCGGTCTCGCCGTGCTGCTGCTCGGCAGCGGCAAGGTCGCGGTCAGGCCGGACTGAGCGGGCGGGAGCGATGCGCGCCGGCTTCGCGCTCGCGCTCGTCGCCGCGCTCGCCGTCGCGCCCGACTGCCTCGCGGGGCAGGGCAGGGTGGAGGACGGCAAGTACCACGGGCCGCTCGACAATTTCATCGCCCCGGTGCCCAGGCTCGCCGGCCTGCAGGTGCAGGAGGAATCCGACCAGACCGGCGGCATGGTCGCCTTTCACGGCGACCTGGGCGGCAACCGCGGCGTGACCTACGTGCGGCTGCCACCGGGCATGG
The DNA here is from genome assembly GCA_963832685.1 of uncultured beta proteobacterium. GTDB lineage: Bacteria > Pseudomonadota > Gammaproteobacteria > Burkholderiales > SG8-39 > DAHVFK01. The sequence continues at coordinate 47,581 of CAWHUZ010000013.1, read as the reverse complement.
ACGCCGCGCTGCAGGACCCGCAGAAGAAGGACTCGACCTACCGCAGCTTCGTCCACGGCTACGTGCTGCCGGCGCTGTACCAGCGCGTCTCGCCGCAATCGGAGATCCTGTGGGAGGAGACGGTCGGCGAGGGCGCGGCGCGCGAGCTGTTCGCGGTGGCCCGGATTCCGGGCGGCTCGACCCTGGTGAACGCGAAGACCGGGCAGCGGCTGGACTCGGTGCGCGCGCTGATCGTGTTCCACCGCCACGACTTCATCTACATGCTGAGCGACGAGATGAACTCGGCGATGGAATCGCTGGACACCGGCCCGCCGCTCGACCGCGAGCGCCTGCTGGCGGCGCGCGTCGCGCTCGAGGCGATGCGCGCGCAGATGAGCTTCCGCTGAGCGGCGGCGCGGGAGAAACCGGCATGTCGCTGCGGCTGATCGAACACCGCAACGCCGCGACCCGCGCGGGGCTGCGCTACGTCACCGACGGCGTGGCCGGCATCCGGCGCAAGCGCTCCGGCAGGGGCTGGGTCTACTATGCGCCGGACGGCGAGCGCATTGCCGACCCGAAGGTCAGGCGGCGGCTCAACTCGCTCGCCATCCCGCCCGCCTGGACCGAGGTCTGGATCTGCCCCGACCCGGACGGCCACATCCAGGCCACCGCGCGCGACGCGCGCGGGCGCAAGCAGTACCGCTACCACCCGTCCTACCGCGAGGCGCGCGACCGCTCCAAGTTCCGCCGCATGCTCGAGTTCAGCGAGGTACTGCCGGCCCTGCGCGAGCGCGTCGAGCGCGATCTGCGGACCGACGAGCTGAGCCTGCGCCAGCTGCTCGCGACCGTGGTACGGCTGCTGGACCGCACCCTGATCCGGGTCGGCAACGACGAGTACGCGCGCGAGAACCGCTCCTTCGGCCTCACCACGCTGCGCCGGCGCCACGTCACGGTCGAGGGCTCGATACTGCGCTTCAGCTTCCGCGGCAAGAGCGGCGTCGAGCACTCGGTCGCGCTGTCCGATCCGCGCCTCGCGCGCATCATCCAGCGCTGTCAGGACCTGCCGGGGCACGAGATGTTCCAGTACCTGGATTCCGAGGGCAAGCGCCAGACGGTGACCTCGGACGACGTCAACGCCTACCTGCGCGAGATCACCGGGCGCGACGTCACGGCGAAGGACTTTCGCACCTGGGGCGGAACGATGCTGGCGGCGGTGAAGCTGCGCGCGATGGGGCCGGCGGCGAGCCGGCGCGAGGCCGACCGCAACATCGTGCGCGCGATCGACGCGGTCGCCGAGCGCCTGGGCAACACGCGTGCGGTGTGCCGCAAGTACTACGTGCACCCGGCGCTGGTGCAGGCCTACCTGCTCGGCATGACGGTGCCGCAGCCGCCCGTGCGGCGCGCGCGCAGCGGACGCGCGACGCCGGCGTTGCGCCGGGACGAGGTCGCGGTGCTGCAGTTCCTGCAGGAGAAGCTGCCGCGCTGAGCGCGGCGACTCAGGGAATCGGGACCGCGGCGATCAGCTGGGCGCCGATGTCCACGCGCCGCGCGCCGTCGTGCGCCGGACGCAGCCGGTGCGTGGCGACGCCCGCGAGCACCGCCTGGACGTCCTCCGGGATCACCTTGTCGCGCCCCTCGAGCAGCGCCCAGGCGCGCGCCGAGTGCACCAGCGCGAGCGCCGCGCGCGGCGACAGGCCGATGGCGTAGTCCGGCGAGCGCCGGGTGTACTCGACGATCGCCTGCACGTAGTCGAGCAGCGCGGGCGCGACGTGCACCGCGCGCGCGTTGTCCTGCAGCGCGAGCAGCTCGGCGGCGGACATGCAGGGCTCCAGGTCGGCGAGCAGGTCGCGCCGGTCGGTGCCCGACAGCAGCGCGCGCTCCGCGCCGCGGTCGGGATAGCCGAGCTCGATGCGCATCAGGAACCTGTCGAGCTGCGATTCGGGCAGCGGAAAGGTGCCGACCTGCTCGGAAGGGTTCTGCGTCGCGATGACGAAGAACGGCTGCGGCAGCATGCGCGTCTCGCCCTCGGCCGTGACCTGGTGCTCCTCCATCGCCTCGAGCAGCGCGCTCTGCGTCTTCGGGGTGGCGCGGTTGACCTCGTCGGCGAGGATGATCTGGGCGAAGATCGGCCCGGGATGGAACTTGAACGCGCTGTTGCCGCGGTCGTAGACCGAGACGCCGACGATGTCGGCCGGCAGCATGTCGCTGGTGAACTGGATGCGTTGGAACTGCAGGCCGAGCGAGCGCGCCAGCACCAGCGCCAGCGTGGTCTTGCCGACCCCGGGCAGATCCTCGATCAGCAGGTGGCCGCGCGCGAGCAGGCAGGCCAGCGCCAGGCGAAGCTGCGGCTCCTTGCCCAGGATCACGCGCCCGGCGGCCTCGAGCACGCGCTCGACCGGCGCGTTCGGATCCTTGACAAACTGGGGTTTCAGCAGCACGCGTCGATTGTACTCGAAAGCCCCTGCGCCGAAGGCCCAGCGGCGGCGCGGATTCGGCTAAGATTCCGTGACGGAATGCACGCATGACGACAGCTTTCATCAGCCACCCGGACTGCCTGAAGCACGACATGGGCGCGCAGCACCCGGAGTGCCCCGAGCGCCTGTCCGCGATCGAGGACCAGCTGATCGCCTCCGGCGTGGCGCAGTACCTCGCGCGCCACGACGCGCCGCTCGCCACCGACGAGCAGCTCGCGCGCGTTCACCCGCTCGACTACGTGCGCGCGATCCGCGACGCCTCGCCCGCGCACGGCACGGTGCACCTCGACCCGGACACCGCGATGAACCCGCACAGCCTGCAGGCGGCGCTGCGCGCCGCGGGCGCGGCGGTGCTCGCCACCGACCTGGTGATGAATCGCGAGGCCGAAAACGCCTTCTGCAGCGTGCGCCCGCCCGGCCACCACGCCTGCCGCGCGCGGCCGATGGGGTTCTGCATCTTCAACAACGTCGCGGTCGCCGCGCGTCACGCGGTGAGCGCGCACGGCGTGGAGCGCGTGGCGATCGTCGACTTCGACGTGCATCACGGCAACGGCACCGAGGACATCTTCGCCCACGACGACAACGTGCTGATGGTCTCGACCTTCCAGCACCCGTTCTACCCCTACTCGGGGACCGAGGACCGCGCGCCGAACATGGTCAACGTCCCGCTCGCGGCCGGCGCGGGGTCGAGGCCCTTTCGCGAGGCCGTGACCGAGGCCTGGCTGCCCGCGCTGGAGGGCTTCGAGCCGCAGCTGGTGATCTTCTCGGCTGGCTTCGATGCCCACGCCGAGGACGACATGGCGATGCTCGCGCTCAAGGACGCCGACTACGCCTGGGTCACCGAGCAGATCAAGGCGGTCGCCGAGCGCAGTGCCGGCGGGCGTATCGTCTCGATGCTCGAGGGCGGCTACGCGCTTTCCGCGCTCGGGCGCTCCGTGGTGCAGCACCTGCGCGTGCTGGCGGGCTTGAACGCGTGACGCGGGCGGCGCGCGACCTGACGGCGCTGCGCGCGCTGATCGTCGATTCGCTCGAGGCGCAGCTGGTCGTGATCGACGCCGCCGGCACCATCGTCGACGTCAACCGCGCCTGGACCGACTTCGGCACCGAGAACGGGCTGGCGCCCGAACTATCCAGCGCGGGCAGCAGCTACCTCGCGGTCCTGCGCGCCGCCGCAGGCGACATCCTCGCTGCGGAAGCGGCGCGCGGCATCGAGGACGTCCTGCGCGGCGCGCGCGCGTCCTTCCACCTCGAGTATCCCTGCCACGGCCCGGACCGCAAGCGCTGGTTCACGATGCGCGTCGCCGGCCTCGAGGGCGCGCCGGAGAAGCTGTTCGTCGTCACCCATCTCGACATCACGCAGCGCAAGCTGGCCGAGGAACGCTCCGAGCACCTCGCGCTGCACGACGCGCTGACCGGGCTTGCCAACCGGCGCCAATTCAGCCGCTTCCTGGGCGATGAGATCCGGCGCGGCGCGCGCAACAAGTCCCCGGTAGGTCTGATCGCGCTCGACGTCGACGACTTCAAGGACTACAACGACGCCCTCGGGCACGTCGCGGGCGACCGCTGCCTGGTGAGCATCGCGCTGGTGCTGGCGGCGCACGCGCGCAGGGCCACCGACCTCGCGGCGCGCATCGGCGGCGACGAGTTCGCGCTCATTCTGGGCAACACCGACCTGGCGGGCGCAGGCAGGATCGCGCACGCGGTGAGGGACGACATCTCCGAGCTCAAGCTCGTGTTCGGCGCGGCGCGCGCAGCTCTCGATCAGCGCCGGCTACGCGTCGGTGGTCCCGGGCGCGGAGCAGACCGAGGAAGGCCTGCTGAACGACGCGGACAAGGCGCTCTACGCCGCGAAAGGCGCCGGCGGCAACCGCGTGCGCGCCTATGCGAGGTCCTGAGGCGGTCGTCGCCCGTGCGCACTGGATAAGCGCGTGCGCGGCGCTCGCGCTCGCCGGCTGTGTCGCGTTGCCGATATCCACCCACGAGGACAAGGTGCTTGCGGGAAAGCCGGTGACCGAAGAGCAGCTTTCCTTCCTCGCACCGAAGGTCACGACCAAGCGCGAGGTCATCGAGCGGCTCGGCAGCCCGAACGTGATCTGGCAGGACGCGCGCGTGCTCGCATACAACTGGGAGATGCGCCAGGGAATCCTGTTCTGGGTCGTCAGCGGCTACACCACCGGCGCCGCGGGAGCCGAGGACATTCCGAAGCACTACGTCCTGCTCATCCGGTTCGATGAACAGGACCGGGTCGAGCGCTTCGAGCGCACGGTGCGCCCATCGACCATGTCGTATGGCGAGTTTCTGGAAAGATGGCTCAAGCGCTCCCCTGCCGAGTGAAAGCGCGGCAATCGCCGCGGCCGAAGTTCTTGTGCTTGTTCGCTCTCGCCGTTCAGCTTGCCGGGTGTGCGCCTGGCAACGTGCTCACGCAAACGGAACGGGCTGCGCTCGCGGACGGGCGCGAGGCGATCGTGCTGCTGCGGGTTCGGTGCACGATCCACGGTCGCCCCTACGAGCCGTTTTCGTACGGCCTGGAGGAGGACAACGTCGGCTTCGGGCTGGGGAGCTTCGCTACCGGTGGCGAGCCCAGGGCGGTAGGGCTGCGATTCCTGTCGCGCGAATCGCGCCGCGCGGGATGGATCTACTTCGTGCTCCGTCCCGGCGTCTACTACCTTGCCGCGCGTGCGCCCCAGCGCAGCGACTGGCGCGCCTACGAAAGGTCGCTGCAAACGGGCCCGCGTTGGCGAATCGACGTTCCCGAGGGCGCCAAAGCGGTCTACGTCGGCACCCTGACCCTCACGGGCGAGGCCGATCCCTTGCTGTTCGGCGACAGGATCATGCGATCCATCCGCGGCCGATATGGCGACCGTCGAGGACGAGCGCGACGTTGCGGGCGCTCTCCTGGCACGGGAATTCCCCGCCGCGGGCGAGACGAAGACGATCCTGATGCAACGCTGGCGCGAAGGCGAGCCGATCATCATTCGCACGCCGGGGCATTGAGCGGCAGTTTGCCCTTTACGCAAACGGCGACGCGACCTAGACTGAAGCACGATGAACCCGAGCGGTTCCGCCAACCCCGAGGCACTGAAGGCGTTCGAAGCCGTGTGCGAAAGCGCCGCGCGCGCCGTGCGGCAGGCCGGCTCGATGCGCGACGCGATGCAGGCCTCGGAGGTGACCGAGCCGCATGCGCTTCAGGGCGTGGGGCGCATGCTGCCTGGCTACCAGAGGCTGCACAAGGCGCTCGCCAACCGGCTCGAGGAGCTGCTCATGTCGCAGCTCGAGGTGGCGTCTCGCATTCGCGAACCCTACGGCCTCGACCGCGAGCTCAGCCAGCTCAAGGTGCACGAGTGGTACGTGCTGCGCACCGACTATCCCGAGCTCTACTCCAAGGGCGTCGCGCACGCCGCCCAGCTCGTGCGCAGAATGGAAGCGCAGAAGAAACGATAGCTACTCGGCCGACTTCCGGGTCACGAGTTCGCGCAGCTCCCGGACTTCGGCCTCGAGCCGGGCGACGTCCGCCCTGAGTGCCGCGACTTCGCCCATCGAGACGTCTTCTGCCGCCGCGGGCGGCGCTTCGGCCGCCGGCGTGCCGCTGAGCAGGTGGGCCCAGCGGTTTTCGCGCGCGCCGGGCAGGCGCGGCAGCTCGAGCACCAGCGCGCCCGCGGGCCGGGCCGCGAGCTCGTTGAGGAAGCCTTCCACCGCCGAGATGTCGGCGAAGCGGTGCAGCCGCTCGCAGGCGATGCGCAGCTCGCCCGCGGTCTGCGGGCCGCGCAGCATGAGTGCGGCGAGCAGCGCCCCCGACTGGGTCGGCACCTGCAGCACCCGCTCCAGGTTGTGCGCGTAGCGCGGCACGCGCCCGCCGCTCGACTCGACCACCAGGTTGCAGTGCTTGAGGCTGTCGATCGCCGCCTGCACCTCGGTCTCGTCCGCCTGCAGCACCGGGTCGCGGCTGGTCTTCTGGTTGCAGCCCGAGACCAGCGCGTTGAGCGTGAGCGGATACGAATCCGGAACGGTGCGTTCCTTCTCGACCAGCGTGCCGAGGACGCGGGTTTCGAGCAGCGACAGGGCGGGCAGGGGGTGGGACATGGTCAGGTCCTGAGCCGGTAACCGGTGCGAAAGATCCATGCCACCACCGCGAGCGAGGCGGCGAGGAAGGCGAGCGTCATGCCGAGGCTGACGCCGACGCTCACGTCCGCCAGGCCGTAGAAGCTCCAGCGGAAGCCGCTCACCAGATAGACCACCGGGTTGAACAGCGTCACCGTCTGCCACAGCGGGGGCAGCATGTGGATCGAGTAGAAGCTGCCGCCGAGGAAGGTGAGCGGGGTGACGATCAGCAGCGGGATGAGCTGAAGCTTCTCGAAACCGTCGGCCCAGATGCCGATGATGAAGCCGAACAGGCTGAAGGTCACCGCGGTGAGGACCAGGAACAGGATCATCCACAGCGGGTGCTCGATGCGCAGCGGCACGAACAGCGCCGCGGTGGCGAGGATGATGAGCCCGAGCGCCATCGACTTGGTGGCCGCGGCGCCGACGTAGCTCAGCACGATCTCGCGGTAGGACACCGGCGCCGAGAGCAGCTCGTAGATGGTGCCGGTGAACTTCGGGAAGTAGATCCCGAACGACGCGTTGGAGATGCTCTGCGTGAGCAGCGAGAGCATGATCAGCCCCGGCACGATGAAGGCGCCGTAGCTGACCCCTTCCACCTGCTGGATGCGCGAGCCGATCGCGGCGCCGAAGACGACGAAGTAGAGCGAGGTCGAGATCACCGGCGAGACCACGCTCTGCATGATCGTGCGCCGGGTGCGCGCCATCTCGAACCGGTAGATCGCGCGGATCGCGTTGACGTTCATCGCCGCTCGCTCACCAGGCCGACGAAGATGTCCTCGAGCGAGCTCTGGGTGGTGTGCAGGTCGCGGAAGGCGATCCCGGATCGCGCCAGGTCGCGCAGCAGCGAGGCGATGCCGTCCCGGTCGGCCTGCGCGTCGTAGGTGTAGATCATCTCGCCGCCCCCGGCGGCGAGCTCCAGCCCGTGGCGCGCGAGGCTCGGCGGGATGCGCTCGAGCGGCGACTGCAGCTGCAGCGCGAGCTGCTTCCTGCCGAGCTTGCGCATCAGCTCGGCCTTGTCCTCGACCAGCACCAGCTCGCCCTTGTTGATCACCCCGATGCGGTCGGCCATCTCCTCGGCCTCCTCGATGTAGTGCGTGGTGAGGATGATCGTCACGCCCCCCTCCCTGAGCGAGCGCACCAGCTGCCACATGTCGCGCCTGAGCTCGACGTCGACCCCCGCGCTCGGCTCGTCCAGGAACAGCACCCGCGGCTCGTGCGACAGCGCCTTGGCGATCAGCAGGCGGCGTTTCATGCCGCCCGAGAGGGTGATGATCTTACTGTCCTTCTTGTCCCACAGCGAAAGCTCCCTCAGCACCTTCTCGATGTGGGCCGGGTTGGGCGGCTTGCCGAACAGGCCGCGGCTGAAGCTCACCGTGCCCCACACCGACTCGAAGGCGTCGGTGGTCAGCTCCTGCGGCACCAGGCCGATGAGCGAGCGGGTGGCCCGGTACTCGGTGACGATGTCGTGCCCGTCGACCCGGATCGTGCCCGCGCTCGGGCTCACCAGGCCGCAGACGGTTCCGATCAGCGTCGTCTTGCCGGCGCCGTTCGGCCCCAGCAGGGCGAAGATCTCTCCGCGCCGTATGTCCAGGTCGACGTTTCTCAGCGCGGTGAACCCCGAGGCGTAGGTTTTCGACAGTCCCCTGACCGAAATAATCGATGCCATGCATGAGAAGATAACCGATTGGCTGCGGAAGTTCATGTTGCAGCCGCCTGAATGCCGCCCGTAGGGAGGGGCGACACATGCCGATGCGCATGCTTGCGCTGCTGTTGCTTGCCTTGAACGCCCCGCTTGCCTCCGGGCAGATCTACAAGTGTGTCGACCCGCACGGTGTGACGCAGTACGCGGACAAGCCCTGCCCGGGCCGCAGCGGCGGACCGGTGGACATTCACGCCGCGCCGCCGATGTCCGGCGGCGAAGCCCCGCGCAGCGTGGATCTGCATCAGGCCGAAAGGGATTTCCAGCGCAGGCAGGCGCAGCAGCGCGAGGAGGAAGAGGCCGAGAGCAAGCGCGCGGCGGCGAACGACAAACGATGCGAGAGCCTCCGGGCTCAGGCGCAGGTCTACCAGCACGTGGGGCGCATATCGACGCTGGACGCGAAGGGCGAGCGCCACTACCTGGATGACAGCACGCGCGCGGCGCGCATCTCGCAGCTCGAGGCCGAGATTGCGCGCAGCTGCCGCTAGAGCGTGCGGTGCGCCTGGAGCAGCTCGCCGAGCAGCGCGGCGAGCGCGCGGCGCTCGGCGCTGGGGGCGAACAGCGGCCGGCGCGCGCGCAGGGCGCGCTTGAGGCGGGCGTAGTAGGCGGGCTCGCGCGCGGCGCGCGCGGTCAGGCGCGCGAGCGCGCGCTCGTCGCCGAAGGGGAAGTAGCCCGGGTAGCCGCGCCCCAGCATGCCGAGGTTGCCGGCGATGCGCGAGGCGAGCACCGGGGTGCCGATGCGCGCCGCCTCGGCGATCACGTTCGCGCCGCCTTCCATCGCCGAGCTCACCACCAGCAGCTGGCTGCGCGCGATCCATGCGAGCGCGCGCGGGTGGCCGCGCGCGCCGAGCCAGCGGTAGCGCGGCTCGCGCCGAGCCCAGTCTTCGGCCTGGGCCTGCATCGTTCGCTCAATGCGGCGCCGAGCTGAACCAATTCGATTCGCGGCAGCGTCGCGCAGGTGCTCGAGCGCGGCGGCGGCGCGGAACGGGTCTTTTTCCTCGCGCAGGTGGCCGCTCACCAGGACGCGGAAGCGCCCGCGCGGCGGCGCGGCGCGCAATGCCGTGTCGGCCGACTGGACCACCACGCGCACTTTCGAGCGCAGCCGCGCAGGCAGCGCGCGCCGGGCCTCGTCCTGCAGCACGATCAGCCGGTCGGCGAGCTCGAGCGAGCGGCGCGCCTCGGCCGAGGCCGGCAGGTCGCGGTAGAGGTCGGTGCCGGTGAGCGCCACCGCGAGCGGCGCGCGCGGGTGCGCGGCGCGGTAGCGCGCGACCGAATCGTGGCTGCGGCGCGCGTGCAGCGCGATCAGCAGGTCGCAGGCGCGCCCGTCCCACCCGGTGCCGACCGCCACGCGGTGCCCGAGCGAGCGCAGCAGCGCCGCCCAGCGCTGCGCGGTGTGACGGTTGCCGCTGCGCGTGCCCGCCGCCGCCGGCGTCACGATCGAGATTCTCGCCATCGCCCCAGTTCGCTAGACTCGGCGTCATGTTAGTCGATCCGGCCCTTGACCCGCGCCTCGAACCCGAGGCGCTCGCGCGCGACCTGATGGCGAGCCGCGCGCGCAGCTCGCGCGTCACCGCCGGCCTGGGCGGCGAGCGCCTGCTCGGGCCGAAGCTCGCGATCGTCAACCCGCCGCTGTGGGAGATCGGCCACGTGGCGTGGTTCCAGGAGCGCTGGTGCCTGCGCGAGCGGACCCCGGGCGCGCCGGCCGCGCCGCTGCTCGAGGGCGCGGACGCGCTGTACGACTCCTCCGCCGTGCCGCACGACACGCGCTGGGACCTGCCGCTGCCCGATCTCGCGGCGACGCGCGCCTACGCCGAACAGGTTCTCGAGCGCGTGCTCGAGCGCCTCGCGCGCGAGCCGGAGGACGGGCCGCTGCGCTACTTCGTGCGCCTGGCGACCCTGCACGAGGACATGCACGCCGAGGCCTTCCACACCACGCGTCAGACGCTCGGCTACGAGGATCCGTTCCCGGGCGAGCCCTGGTTTCCGGCCGCGGCGGCGCAGGACGCGGGCGACGCGGAATGCGCCGGCGGCGCGTTCGAGCTCGGTGCGCGGCGCGGCAGCGGCTTCGTGTTCGACAACGAGAAGTGGGCGCACGAGCTGCGCGTCGCGCCGTTTCGCATCGCGCGCGAGCCGGTGACGAACGGGCAGTTCCTGCGCTACGTCGAGCAAGGCGGCAAGGCGCCGCGCGACTGGCGGCGCGAGGGCGGCGCCTGGCTGCAGCGCCGCTTCGAGCGCTGGACGCCGCTCGCGCCGCACGAGCCAGTGGTCAACGTGAGCTGGGACGAGGCGCAAGCCTGGTGCCGCTGGGCCGGGCGCCGGCTGCCGGGCGAGGCCGAATGGGCCTTTGCCGCGGCGAGCGGCGCGCTCGGCGGGCGCGGCCGCGTCTGGGAATGGACCGCGAGCACGTTCGCTCCCTATCCGGGCTTCGCCGCCGATCCTTACCGCGACTATTCCGCGCCCTGGTTCGGCAGCCACAAGGTGCTGCGCGGCGGCAGCTTCGCCGCGCCGGCGCGCTTGGCGCGCGAAGGCTTCCGCAACTTCTACACGCCCGACCGGGGCGATATCTTCGCCGGCTTCCGCAGCTGCGCCGCGGAGCGCTGAGAGGACCGAAAGGCTCGTAGACGGAGGAAGGACGCATGGCACTATCGCCGCAGGAAGCAGGTCTGCTTACGGGCATCCGCGTACTCGAGGCGGCCTCGATGATCATGGTGCCGTCGGTGGGCGCGGTGCTCGCCGACTACGGCGCCCAGGTGATCAAGCTCGAGCCGATCGAGGGCGATCTGAACCGGCGCGGACACCAGATCCCGGGCATGCCGGTTCATGACTACGAGTACTGCTTCCTGCCCGACAATCGCGGCAAGCGCAGCCTGTCGATCGACCTGAAGGCGCCCGAGGCGCGCGCCATTCTGCGCCGCCTGGTCGAAGGCGCCGACGTGTTCCTCACCAATCACCGTCCGAAGTCGCTCGAGAGCCTCGGCCTGGGCTGGCCCGAGCTGCAGGCGATCAATCCGCGCCTGGTCTACGCGCACGGCACCGGCTTCGGCGACGTCGGCGACGAGATCGACAAGCCGGGCTTCGACTCGGTCTGCTATTGGTCGCGCTCGGGCATGGAGGCGAACATGTTTCCGACCGACGGCTGGCTGGGGTCGCTGGGCTACGGCAGCGGGGATCATCCGACCGGCATGGCGCTCCTGTCCGCGGTGCTGCTCGCGCTGCTCGCGCGCGAGCGCAGCGGCCGCGGCACGCGGGTTTCCTGCTCCCTGCTCGCGAACGGCGCGTGGTCGAACTCGGTCATGATCCAGGCCAAGCTGCTCGGGGCGCGGTTCCTCGATCGCCGGCCGCGCGAAGACGCGCGTAGCTTCACCTCCGTGTACTACCGCGCCGGCGACCGGCGCCTGTTCAAGATGGTCGTGGTGGATACCCGGCGCGACTGGCCGAAGGTTTGCCGCGCGATCGGCCGCCCCGATCTGGTCGACGATCCGCGCTACGCGACGCTCGAGGAGCGCCTCAAGGATGGGCGTATGGGCGAACTGGTCCGGATCTGCGACCGGATATTCGCCGGCCAGCCGATGCCATACTGGCAGCGAGCGCTCGAGGCGGCCGACGTGCCCTACTCGGTGGTCGCCAACTTCGACGACGTGGTGGCGGACCGGCAAATGGCGGCCAACGGCGTGTTCGTGGAGATCGACGACCCCGTGCTCGGCCGCGTGCGCACCGTGGACACGCCGCTGCAAATCGAAGGGCACTCAAAGGTCACGCGCACGCCCGCGCCGCGCCTGGGCGAGCATACGCGCGCGATCCTGGCCGAAATCGGCCTGGGCGCGCAGGAGATCGATGCCCTCGCGCAGCGGCGCGTCGTCGCGGACCACGCGTCGCCCTCGGCACCGATCCCGGGGCCGCAATGAAGCGCGCGCCGCGCCGCGGAGATTTCTCGACGCCTCCTGGCATGGCGGACCAAAGAAAGATCGGACCGTTATTGACTCGGGAAGTGCACGAAACACTGCGGGCGGCGGCGCGGGCCGCTGCGCCCACGGTCGAGTGCTCGTTGGACCTCGATCGTTCGCGCACGACCGTAGAGGTGCGCACCGCGGGATGGATCTGGCAGGGTCAACGATTTCCCTATCTGGAAACCTGCAAGGACAGAACCGTTTACCACTGGACCGGCGAGAGCTTTCAGCCGGTGGCGCGTTTCACGACGTCACTGGTCAAGTTGGTGCCAACGGAGTGGGGGCCGCCGACGTTCGAAATCGACGGCATCAAGATGTTACCCACGGCGCATGTCTCGCCCTATGCGGATGCCGAACACAAAGTCGGCCTGATTCAACCGCGTGGCAAGGTGATTTTGGACACCTGCGGCGGCCTGGGTTATTTCGCCGCCTGGTGTTTGCTGGGTCAGGCGAGGCAGGTGCATTCCTACGAGAAGACTGCCGACGTGATCTGGCTGCGCAGCCTCAATCCGTGGTCGCCTGCGATCGGCAGTGGATTGACATTGACCCATGGCGACATTGCCGAGCAGATCGGCATGCTGCCCAGCGATTCGGTCGACGCGATCTTGCACGATCCGCCGCGTTTCGGCATCGCCGGAGAACTTTACTCGCAAGTCTTTTATGACCAACTGGCCAGGGTGCTCAAGCGCGAGGGCAAATTGTTTCATTACACCGGCGCGCCGAACAAACTGACCAGTGGTCGCGATGTTCCTGGCGAGGTGGCGAAGCGATTGCGGCACTCCGGATTTGTCGCGAAGTTGAGTGGCGATGGGGTGCTGGCCGTGAAGAAGTGAGCGTTGCCAGCGAACAAAAGATCGGTTGCGCCCGGCGCCGCTATTGGCGCGAAGACATCGACGGCCGCTGCGCCAGCGCCGCGCGCCAGCGCTGCAGGTGCGGGTGCTGCTCGCCCGGCTTGACCTTCACCACGCGCGCAAAGTCGACCGCCACTACCGCGGTGATGTCGGCGATGCTCAATCGATCCGCGGCGACGTGCTCGCGCCCGGCCAGGCGCTCGTTGAGCGCGACGAAGAACTGCTCGACCCTGGCCAGGCCGCGCCGCGCGAGTTCGGGGATCTGCGCATAGTCCACCGGCCCGGGCAGCGCCCGGTTGGCCATCGCCGGCGCGCTGTTGCGCATGGTCTCCGCGATCGCGAGCAGGCCCTCGAACTCGATGCGCCAGTTCCAGCTCGCGATCTCGGCTTTCTCCTGCGGCGTGGTGCCAAGCAGCGGCGGCTGGGGAAAGCGGGCCTCGAGGTAGGCCGTGATCGCCGCGTTGTCGGTCAGCAGCAGCCCCTCTTCGGTGCGCAGCGCCGGCACGGTGCATTGCGGATTGATCTTGCGGTAGGCCTCGCCGAGCTGCTCGCCGTTCCTCAGGTCCACCTGGACCGCTTGGTACTCGACGCCTTTTTCCGCGAGCAGGATGCGCGCGCGGCGCGGGCTCGGCGCCGTGGCGCAGTCGTAAAGCGTGATCATTTCAGCTTGTCCTGTGTCCTGGTATCGAAGTCGCCCGCGTCGTGGCGCTCGTGCAGCTGGCTGGACGGATCGCCCGAGACGCGGTTCACCATGCGCCCGCGCTTCACGGCCGGACGTTGCGCGATCTGATCGGTCCAGCGCAGGACGTGGGCGTACTCCTCGACCTGCAGGAACTCGCCCGCCGAGTAGAGCAGTCCCTTGGCGAGCGCGCCGTACCAGGGCCAGGTCGCGATGTCGGCGATGGTGTAGTCGTCGCCCGCCAGGTAGGGGCTCTCGGCCAGGCGCCGGTCGAGCACGTCCATCTGGCGCTTGACCTCCATCGCGTAGCGATCGATGGCGTATTCGATCTTGCTCGGCGCGTAGGCGTAGAAGTGGCCGAAGCCGCCGCCGAGAAAGGGCGCGCTGCCCATCTGCCAGAACAGCCACGACAGGCACTCGGCGCGCGCCGCGCCGCCGGCCGGAACAAAGGCGCCGAACTTCTCCGCCAGGTACATCAGGATCGCGCCGGACTCGAACACCCGGAGCGGCTTCGGTCCGCTGCGATCGAGCAGGGCCGGGATCTTGGAGTTCGGGTTGAGCGCGACGAAGCCGCTGCCGAACTGATCGCCTTCGTTGATGCGGATCAGCCAGGCGTCGTACTCCGCGCCCGCGTGGCCCAGCGCGAGCAGCTCTTCCAGCATGACCGTGACCTTGACGCCGTTGGGCGTGGCGAGCGAATAGAGCTGCAGCGGATGGCGGCCCAGCGGCAGTTCCTTTTCGTGCGTCGCGCCGGCGATCGGGCGGTTGATGCTTGCAAAGCGGCCGCCGCTCGCCTTGTTCCATGACCACACTTTCGGCGGCACGTAGGTCGAAGAATTATCCATACAATCTCCAGGTCAGTCCCGCTGCGCGAACGCGACGGCGTTCTTGCCGCGCGCCTTCACTTCGTACATCAGGTCGTCGGCGGCGCGCAGCGCGTCGAGCGCGCGCGGCGGCGGGGTGGCGAAAGTCACCGCGCCGATGCTGCAGCTGACCCCGAGCCGCTCGGCGTGCAGCGCGGCCTCGAGCGCGCGGCGCGCTTTCTGGATCACGCTCTCGGCGCCCGCGTGGTCGGTGTCCGGCAGCAGCAGCGCGAACTCGTCGCCGCCCAGGCGCGCGACGGTATCGGTGCGCCGCATCGCCTCGCCGAGCGTGCGCCCGACCACGATCAGCGCGCGGTCGCCGGCGGCGTGCCCGTCGCGGTCGTTCAGGCGCTTGAGATCGTCCAGGTCCAGGTAGGCGACGGTCAGCGGATGCCGCAGGCGCCCGGAAAGCGCGAGCGCGTGCTCGAGCTGCTCGTCGAAGGCGCGCCGGTTCGCGGTCCCGGTCAGGGGGTCGATGCGCGCCATCAGCCGCGCCGACGAGAGCTGCGTGCGCAGCGCCGCCAGCAGGTCCGCGACGATGACGAAGATCGCGGCGCGCACGAGCGTATTCCAGAGCAGGATCGCGGGGTGGCTGTAGCGGTGCCCGGCGCCCGCGTCCGCGGCGAGCCAGACCAGCGCCGAGGCGAGCGCGATCGCGAGCCCTGCCGCCTCGCCCGCGTACCAGGTCGCGAGCGCGACCGGCGCGAGGTAGAGCACCGACAGCGACAGCTCGTATCCGCTCGCGCGGTCGGCCGCGCCCACCAGCGCCACCAGCACGAGCGCGGCGGCGACGACCTGCGCCGGGCGCAGCCCGCGCGCTAGGCGATCGAGGCGTCCGAGCATCTTCTCGCCTCGTTCGCCAGCGCGCCGGCGAGAATCGCGAAGGCCGCATCGGCGGGAGACGCCACCCGCAGCGTCCCGGCCTGCGGCAGGCGCGCGAAGTTGCGCAGCGCCGAGCGGCGGTAGGCCGGGTCGTAGTGCTCGAGCAGCAGGCGCGCGACCAGCTCGGCCCAGGCGCCGCGCGCGCCGAGCGCCTTCCATTCGCCGACCACCGCGTGCCCGTGCAGGCCCGTGAGGCAATCGAGCTGCGCGTCGAGTGCGGCGCGGTCGGCGAAGAAGTGGCGGTACTCGTCCATCAACAGCGCCACCCGCGTTTCGAGGTCGGCCTCGAGCAGCAGGCATTCGGCGGCGCGCATGGCCTCGATCAGCGCCTCGGGCACCTGCACCTGGCCGATCTTGCGGCTCTCGCCCTCGACGTAGACCGGCCGCGCGGGATCGAGCGCGGCGAGTTGCTCGAGCAGCAGGCTCTCGAACCACTTCTGCGACGGCTGCGGGCGACCGGGCAGGTCGCCCAGCACCGAGCCGCGGTGCGCGGCGAGCCGCTCGAGGTCCAGCACCTGCTCGCCGGCCTCGGCCAGCGCGCGCAGCAGGCGGCTCTTGCCGCTGCCGGTGGCGCCGTGAACGACGCGAAAGCTCACGGCGCCGGGCAGCGCGGCGAGGCGCCCGACCACGTGGCGGCGGTAGGCGCGGTAGCCGCCCTCGAGCGTCGCCGCGCGCCAGCCGACCTCGCGCAGCACGTGCGCCATCGCGCCCGAGCGCTTGCCGCCGCGCCAGCAGTACACCAGCGGGCGCCAGCCGCGCTCCATGCCGGCGAAGGACGACTCGAGGTGGCGCGCGATGTTGCGCGCGACCAGCGCGGCGCCGAGCTTCTTGGCCTGGAACGGAGAAACCTGCTTGTAAAGGGCGCCGATGCGCGCGCGCTCGGCGTCGTCGAGCACCGGGCAGGAAAGCGCGCCCGGAACGTGATCTTCGGCGTACTCGGCCGGCGAGCGCACGTCGATCAGCGCGTCGAAGGCGCCGGGCTCGAGCGTCCCGATCGCGACCGCGTGCGAGGTCGGTTTCATCGAGTAGAATTCTACCGTCATGAACGCGCCCGACCGGATTCGTCTCACCGCCTACAGCCACGGCGGCGGCTGCGGCTGCAAGATCGCGCCCGCGGTGCTGCGCGAGATCCTGGCCGAAGCGCCGATCCGCGGGCTGCCCGCCGAGCTGCTGGTGGGCACCGAGACCGCGGACGACGCCGCGGTGTACCGCCTGAACGACGCGCAGGCGCTGGTCGCGACCACCGACTTCTTCACCCCGATCGTCGACGATCCGTTCGATTTCGGCCGCATCGCGGCGACCAACGCGCTGTCGGACGTCTACGCCATGGGCGCGCGCCCGATCTTCGCCCTGGCGCTGGTCGGCATGCCGCTCGACAAGCTGCCGCCGGAAGTGATCCGGAGGATCCTCGCGGGCGGCGAATCGGTGTGCGCCGCGGCCGGGATCCCGATCGCGGGCGGGCACTCGATCGACACTCTGGAGCCGATCTACGGCCTGGTCGCGCTCGGCCTGATGCACCCGGACAAGGTCAAGCGCAACAACGGCGCGCGCGCGGGCGACGTGCTGATCCTGGGCAAGCCGCTCGGCGTGGGGATTCTCTCGGCGGCGTTGAAGAAAGGCCGGCTGGACGACGCCGGCTACGCGCAGATGATCGAGGCGACCACCCGGCTCAACACGCCGGGCGTGGCGCTGTCCGAGATGCCGGGCGTGCACGCGTTGACCGACGTCACCGGATTCGGCCTCGCCGGCCACCTGCTCGAGATCTGCCGCGGCTCGCGCCTGGCGGCCGAGATCGAGCTCGACGCGCTGCCGGTGATCGGCGCGGCGCTCGAGTGGCTCAAGCAGGGCGTGGCGACCGGCGCTTCGGATCGCAACTGGAGCAGCTACGGCGCCGAGGTCGAGCTGCCCGCCGGGGCGCCGCCCTGGGCCGCCAAGCTCGTCACCGACCCGCAGACCAGCGGCGGGCTGCTGGTCGCCTGCGCGCCCGAGGACGAAGCGCGCGTGCTGGAGGCTTTCGCGCGCGAGGGCTTTGCCGAGGCGCGGCGCATCGGCCGCCTGGCCGAGGGGCAGCCGCGGCTGGCGATCGTCTAGTAGTGCTTCTTCGGCTTGGGATCGGTCGCGCGCCGTCCGGGATGGCGGCGGCGCTCCAAAGCGAGCTCCTTCCTCGTCTTGCGCCGCTTGGCCGCCGCCTTGCGCAGCGCCTCCGCGCGCCGGTCGGGAACGTTCAGGCGCCGCTCGACCGGCACCTCCTCGACCTCGTACAGCGGCGGCATTTCCTCGTCTTGCTCTTTCTTCTTCATTTCTTGAGCAGCGGCTGGAGTCGGGGCCAGACATTATCCAGCAAAACCGGCTCTCCCGCCTCGGTCGGGTGCAGGCCGTCGGCCTGGAACATTCCCTGGTTCTCGGCGATGCCCTCGAGCAGGAACGGCACCAGCGCGATGCGCTCGCGCCGCGCGAGATCTGCGTAGGCGGCGGCGAAGGCCTCGGTGTAGTCGGAGCCGTAGTTCGGCGGCATGCGCATGCCGATGAGCAGCACGCGCGCGCCGGACTTCTTCGCCCGCGCGATCATGGCCGCGAGGTTGCTCTTCATGCGCACCACCGGCAGCCCGCGCAGGCCGTCGTTCGCGCCCAGCTCGAGGATCACGACCGCGGGGCGGACGCGCGCCAGGACCTCGCCGATGCGGGCCAGCCCGCCGCTCGAGATCTCGCCCGAGATGCTCTCGTTGACGACGTTATAATCGTAGCCCCCGGCCGCAAGCCGCTTCTCGAGCAGCGCCACCCAGCCGCGATCGCGCGGGATGCCGTAGGCCGCGGACAGGCTGTCGCCGAACACCAGGATATTTTTTGCCTCCGCCGCGGGCGCCGCGGCGGCGCCCAGGACGAACATGACGACCCACAGCAAGGCCTTGATTGCGCGCGGCATCGGCAAGACGGTGAAAAGCGGCGATCGCGACCTCGTCATTCTGCGCGACATCGACCTCGAGGTCGACTCCGGCGAGGCGCTCGCGATCGTCGGCGCCTCGGGCTCGGGCAAGTCGACCCTGCTCGCGCTCCTCGCCGGCCTGGACACGCCGAGCGCGGGCACGGTCGAGCTCGAGGGCGCCGACCTGTTCGCGCTCGACGAGGACGCGCGCGCCGAGCTGCGCGGGCGCGCGGTCGGTTTCGTGTTCCAGTCCTTCCAGCTCCTGCCCGCGCTGTCGGCGCTCGAGAACGTGATGCTGCCGCTCGAGCTCGCCGGCCGGCACGACGCCGAAGCGCAGGCGCGCGAGGTGCTCGAGCGCGTCGGCCTCGCCGAGCGCCTGCACCACGCGCCCAAGCACCTCTCGGGCGGCGAGCAGCAGCGCGTCGCGCTGGCGCGCGCCTTCGCCGCGCGGCCCAAGCTGCTGCTCGCCGACGAGCCGACCGGGAGCCTGGACGCGGAAGCCGGGCGCGAAGTGATCGAGCTGCTGTTCGACCTGAACCAGGCCGCGGGCACGACGCTGGTGATGGTGACCCACGACGAGAGCCTCGCGTCGCGCTGCGACCGCACCGTGCGGCTGGCGGCGGGGAGGATCGCGCCGTGATGCAGTCGCTCAGGATGCTCGCGCGCGACTGGCGCGCGGGCGAGTTGCAGGTGCTCGCCGCGGCGCTGGTGATCGCGGTGGCGGGCGTGACCAGCGTCGCCTTCTTCGCCGACCGGGTCGGGCAGGCTCTGGCGCGCGACGCGCACCAGCTGCTCGGCGCCGACCTGGTGCTCGCCTCGGACCATCCGTGGAGCCGCTCGATCGGCGCCGAGATCCGCCGGCGCGGCCTGGCGCGCGCCGAGGCGCTTAACTTCATCAGCATGGCCTCGGCCGGCAGCGGCGACGCGGTGCGCAGCCGGCTGGCGGGCGTCAAGGCGGTGAGCGCGAGCTACCCCTTGCGCGGCAAGCTGCGCACCGCGTCCGAGTCCGGCGCGCCCGACGCGCCCGCCCTGGGCGGACCGGCGCCCGGCACGGTCTGGCTCGACGAGCAGATGCTGAGCGCGCTCGGCGCCCGCGTGGGCGGCACGATCCGGCTCGGGCACGCCGAGCTCAGGATCACGGCGGTGCTCACGCTCGAGCCCGAGCGCGGCGCGAGCTTCTTCAACATCGCCCCGCGCGTGATGATGAGCCTCGCCGACGTGCCCGCCACCGGGCTGGTGCAGACCGGCAGCCGCGTGCACTACACGCTCTACGCCGCCGGCGCGCCGGACAAGATCGACGCGCTCGAGAAGTGGGTCGCGCCGCGGCTGGAGCGCGGCCAGCACGCCGACGACCTCGAGACCGGGCGGCCGCAGGTGCGCGCCTCGATCGACCGCGCGCAGCGCTTCCTCGGCCTCACCGCGCTGCTGGCGGCGATCCTGGCCGGAGTGGCGGTCGCGCTCGGCACGCGCCGCTTCGTCGAGCGCCATCTGGACGGCTGCGCCGTGATGCGCTGCCTGGGCGCGACGCAGAACCGGCTGCTCGTGCTCTACGGCGGCGAGTTCCTCGCGCTCGGCCTCGCCGCCTGCGCCGCGGGCTGCGTCGCGGGTTACGCCGCTCAGGAGGCGCTCGCCGGCGCGCTCGCCGGCGTGCTGCAGGCCGACCTGCCGGCGCCGACGCCGCTGCCCGCGCTGCAGGGCTTCCTGGTCGGGCTGGTGCTGCTGCTCGGCTTCTCCCTGCCGCCGCTGGTGCAGCTCAAGAACGTCCCCGCGCTGCGCGTCATCCGGCGCGAAGCCGGGGCGCCGCGGCGCGGCACGCTCGCGGTCTACGCGCTCGGCCTGGGCGCGCTCGCCGCGCTGCTGCTGTGGCAGGCGGGCGACCTGCGCCTGGGCGCCTACGTCGTGGGCGGCTTCGGGGTCGCGGTCGCGGTGTTCTACGCTGCGGCCTGGCTCGCGCTGCGCGCGGCGGCGAGCGCGCCGGTCGCGCGCCTGGCGGGCGCCGGCGGCGTCGCGCTGCGCTACGGGCTGGCTAACCTGAAGCGCCACGCGCGCGGCAACGCGATCCAGGTCGCGAGCCTCGCGCTCGGCCTGACCGCGGTGCTGCTGCTCGGCTTCACGCGCAACGACCTGGTCGACGCCTGGCGCCGCGCCGCGCCGCCGGACGCGCCGAACCGCTTCGTGCTCGGCATCCAGCCCGCGGAGCTCGAGCCGGTGAAGGGCTTCTTCGCCGCGCGCGGCATCGGCGTGCCGGAGATCTACCCGATGGTGCGGGGGCGGCTGGTCGCGGTCGACGGCAAGCCGGTGTCGGCCGAGGGCTACGAAAGCGAGCGCGCCAAGCGCCTGGTCGAGCGTGAGTTCAACCTGTCCTACGCCGACCAGATGCCGGGCCACAACACGCTCGCCGCGGGCCGCTGGTGGACCAGGGGCGGCGATCCGCACCAGCTCTCGGTCGAGCAGGGCATCGCGGCCACGCTCGGCTGGAAGCTGGGCGACACGCTGACCTTTTCGGTCGGCGGCCAGACCTTCACCGGGCGCGTCAGCTCGCTCAGGAAGCTGCGCTGGGACTCGATGAAGGTCAACTTCTTCGTCATCGCGCCGCCGGCGCTGCTCGAATCGATGCCGACCAGCTACATCACCGCGTTCCGCGTCTCAGCCGACGAGGAGCGTGCGATGCAGGCGCTGACGCAGCAGTTCCCCAACCTGACCGTGGTCGACGTCGGCGCCGCGGTGCGCCAGGCCCAGGGCGTGATCGACCAGCTCATCAACGCGGTCCAGTTCGTGTTCCTGTTCGCGCTCGGCGCGGGAATGCTGGTGCTGTACTCGGCGCTGGTGTCGACCGAGGACGAGCGCCGGCGCGAGGCGGCGGTGATGCGCGTCTACGGCGCCTCGCGCGCCCAGGTCGCCGGCAGCCAGCGAGTCGAGTTCCTCGCCATGGGACTGGTCGCGGGCGTCCTCGCCACCGCCGGCGCGGCCGCGATCGGCCAGCTCCTCGCGCGGCGCGTGTTCGACCTCGATCTGCCGCCGAGCCCGATGCTGCTCGTCGCCGGCCCGCTCGCGGGCCTGCTGCTCCTGTCGCTGAACGCCTGGATTTCGTCCCGAAAGGTTCTGAGCGCGTCGCCGGCCCTGACGCTGCGCGACGCGGTCTAAATAATCGGGGTCAGAGTCAATTTATTCTTGGGCCACGGACGCCCGCGCGGCGCGGGGCCGAGCGGGGCGCCCACCAGGGATTCGGCCTTCTTTCTGGTGGCCTCGTCCGCGAGCAGATGGCCCGAGTGCGTCGCTGTGCGGATCGCGGCGAGTGTCTTCTCATCGAAGCGGTCGCTGAAGAGCTCACGGTAGGCCGTTCGGCGAGCATTCGCGTCGGCGCCAAGCGCCGCGTACAGTGGATGCTCGATCAGCAAGGCGTTCGCCTCGCCGAGAGCGTTCCCGCGGTAGCTCGACCAGCGGTACAACTCCGGCGACGCAGCGAGCCCCGCCCGCACCGGGTTGAGCTCAACGTAGCGCATGCAGGCGAGCAGGTAGCCCTCGGCGTGCACGCCGCAGGCGCGGTAGCGACCTTCCCACAGCGTTCCGCTGCGCGAATATTTTTCGTTCACGAAGCGCACGTAGCGCCGTCCCAGTGCCTGCATCAGGCGCGAGACCTGTTCCGGGCGCTCCGGCGTCAAAAGCAGGTGCACGTGGTTGGACATCAGCACGTAGGCGTGCAGGCGCACGCCCAGCGGCTCGGCGTAGCCGTGCAGCCAGTGCAGGTAGGCGCGATAGTCCTCGGCCGCGAAGAAGCACGCTGCGCGATTGTTGCCGCGCTGGACGACGTGCAGCGGCAGACCGGCAAGTGCGATGCGAGGGCGACGCGGCATAGGCCAGGGCAGAGATCGTCCGAGGCAATCAACGTCCGGGATTGCGCGACGTTGACCGTCGCCGCGATCGCACGCAATTAAATCGACTCTGACCCCGATTTTGGGGGTTCTGCTCGCCGGCCCTTACGCTAAGGGAAGCGGGCTAGGGACAGTCCGGCTCGGGCGTGTTCTGCGTCTACTTCTTCTTCTGCGTGAGGATCCATGCCCCGACGCCGACAAGCGCGAGGATGAGCAGGCTCAGCAGCCACATCCCGCCGTAGCTACCCATCCAGCCGAATCCGTAGCCGCCCATCATGCCGGGCCCGTAGCCAGTGCCTTGGTCTTGATCTCGCGCTTGACCTTGGGCCTGCCCTTGCCGCTGGGCCTGGAACTGGTTGGTCATCATCCCGGGCCCCATCTGGTACTCGCTCGGCGATGCGACCGGCGGCGCCGAGCTCGGCGCGGGGGTGTTCTGGGCAAGCGCGAACGGCGCGCTCAATGCCATCGCGATTGCAATGATGGTCGCGGTGAATGTGACTTTTTTCATCTGAACATGATGCATCCGAGCGCGCGCCTTGGTCGGTGCGCTGACACGCTTACGGAACGGTAGAATCTCGTATGAGCGCCACAGAGCCGATGCGGGACCCGACGCCTTTCGAGCTGCTCGGCGGC
The DNA here is from genome assembly GCA_963832685.1 of uncultured beta proteobacterium. GTDB lineage: Bacteria > Pseudomonadota > Gammaproteobacteria > Burkholderiales > SG8-39 > DAHVFK01. Next base: position 24,678 of record CAWHUZ010000013.1, on the reverse strand, counting down.
GAGCGGGCGCTGTTTCGCCTGGTCGAGCGCTTCTACGCGCTGATGCACAGCGAGCCCGAGTATCACGCGGTGCGCAAGCTCCATCCCGAGAACCTCGCCGGCTCGCGCGACAAGCTGTTCATGTTCCTCTCGGGCTACCTGGGCGGGCCGCCGCTGTACCAGGAGCGGATCGGCAACCCGATGCTGCGCGCGCGCCACCTGCCGTACCCGATCGGCAAGGCCGAGCGCGACGCCTGGCTCGCCTGCATGGGCCGCGCGCTGGACGAGAGCGAAGTCGAGCCGCCCGAGCTGCGTGCCTGGCTGCTGCAGCAGTTCTTCGCCACCGCCGACTGGATGCGCAACAAGCCAGGCGACATGCCGGGGCAGGAATGACCGAGATCCTGCTCGTGCTGACGCTGGTCGCCGCCGCCACGGCGGTGGTGCTGCTGGGAGTGCTGCTCGGGCGCGAGCGCAGCACGGCGCGCGAGGCGCGCGAGGAGCTCTCGAACAGCCTCGCCACTTTCGGCCAGGGCATGTCGACCCAGATCGCCTCGGTCGCCGGGCTGCAGAACCAGCAGTTCGAGTCGCTGCGCGGCACCGTAGGCCAGAGCCTGGAGAAGATCCGGATCGAGAACGCCGACAAGCTGGAGCAGATGCGCCGCACGGTGGACGAGAAGCTGCACGCGACACTCGAGCAGCGGCTGTCGGAGTCTTTCAAGCAGGTCTCCGAGCGCCTCGAGCTGGTGCACAAGGGGCTGGGCGAGATGCAGTCGCTCGCGGCCGGCGTGGGCGACCTGAAGAAGGTGCTCTCGAACGTCAAGAACCGCGGCGTGATGGGCGAGGTGCAGCTCGCTGCGCTGCTGGAGCAGATTCTGACTCCCGAGCAGTACCAGACCAACGTCGCGACGCGGCCCGGCTCGCGCGACCGGGTCGAGTTCGCGATCAAGCTTCCCGGCGGGCGCGACAGCGAGGGCACGGTGTGGCTGCCGATCGACGCCAAGTTCCCGACCGAGGACTACCAGCGCCTGCAGGAAGCGCAGGACGCGGCCGACCCGGTCGCGGTCGAGGTCGCGGCCAAGGCGCTCGAAGCGCGCATCCGGCTGGAAGCGAAGACGATCGCCGAGAAGTACCTGGCGCCGCCGGCGACCACCGACTTCGGCCTGCTCTACCTGCCGTTCGAGGGCCTGTACGCCGAGGTGCTGCGCCGGCCCGGCCTGTTCGAGGCGCTGCAGCGCGACTATCGCGTCACCCTGTGCGGCCCGACCACGCTCAGCGCGCTGCTCAACAGCCTGCAGATGGGATTCCGCACGCTCGCGATCGAAAAGCGCTCATCCGAGGTCTGGCAGGTGCTGGGCGCGGTGAAGAGCGAGTTCGGCCGCTTCGGCGAGGTGCTGGCGAACACCAAGCGCCAGCTGCAGACGGTGGCCAACTCGATCGACGCCGCCGAGACGCGCACGCGCCAGATCGAGCGCAAGCTGAAGGACGTCGAGGCGCTGCCGGGGGCGGAAATCCCGCCTCTGATCGAGCCCGACCTCTAGCCCCATGCTCGAGTGGATAAAGAACGAAGGCAGCGGCTCCGACGAGCCGATGCGCGATCCCGCGGCGGCGAAGAAGCTGCTGGCGGAGATGTGCGACGCCGATCCGCTGATCGCGCTGAACGACCTGCGCGGCTGGCTCGAGTCGTTGGCCGAGAGCAAGCTGCCGGACGCGCGCGCGCGGGTGGAGATCTTCGCCCTGGCGCAGGAAGCCGGCCAGCGCCACGCCGACGCGCTGCTGGCGCAGTTCTTCGCCCCGCTGGTCCACGCGCAGCGCGGGCGCGAGGCGAACTGGATCGCGCTGGTCGACTACCTGAAGGCGCTGTCGCGCGGACTGGCCGCCGCCGCGCACGGCCCGCTCGCCCCGGCCGCCACGGCGCGGGCGCTGAACGCGACCCGCATGCTGGCCAAGGCGCACCTGCTGCGCTACCTCGCGGTTCCGGCCGCCGCGTGGCGGCTGGCGTACACGGTCCACGCCCAGGCCGAGCAGGCCGGCTGCGCCGACACGCCGGTTCGCCTCCACGCCTCCCAGCACCTGGCGAGCAGCGCGACGCAGGAGCTGCTGCGGCTGCTGATGCTCCAGGCGGGCGCGCCGGAGATGCTGGCGCCGGCGGAGATCGAGGTCGCCGACCGGGTGGCCGAGCAGGTCGGCGCGGAATTCACGCTTCGCCCGCCGCGCGTGCTGGACAACGTGTTCTGCTTCGATCCCGGCGGCGAGCACGCGCCGATCCGGACCGAGACCCGCACGCCGGGCCTGGCTTCCGACGCGCGCTGCTTCGGCGCCGGCGCCGGCCTGGACGCGCTGTACCGGCTCTACAGGCAGCTCGCGCCGGGGCGCGAGGAAAGGCCCTTCGGCAAGGACATCCCGCCCTACGCGCAGATCTCCGCAGTTCAGCACCTGCTCGCGTTCTGGGGCCCGAAGCACCCCTACAAGGAGCCCGTGCGCACGCCGGCGGACGGCGAGCTGCAAGTCGTGCACGGCTACGCGCAGGTCTGGCGCCAGCTCTCGCAAGCGGGCGCCGGCGCGCGGGAGCTCTCGCTGGTCGAGGAGGGCGACGGCGCGTCTCAGCCGCCGGAGACCTGGCGCCTGCGCAACTCGGGCGGCAACGAACTGAGCGCCGACGTGCCCACGGGTGCGCTCGAATGGGTGCGCTGCGGCGAGGTGATCGGCGTGCTCGCACCGGGCGAGCAGGCGTGGTGGCCTGCCATCATCCGCTCGGTCCACGCCGACCCGGACCACGCGCTGCACGTCACGCTCTACGTGTTGAGCCGCGCGCCGCAGGCGGTGCAGCTGCAGGCGCACATCGAGCGCGGCGAGGAGGCGGTGTACACGGGCGAGGCGGCGCGCCAGTTCGATTTCAACCGGGTGCGCGCGGTGATCGTCTCGGAGGGCGCGCCCGGCGCGCAGGCGGCCAACATGCTGCTCGCGCCCGACGGCTGGAAGGAAGGCCGCATCTACGAGCTGGCGTCGGGCGGTGCCACGCGCAACCTGCGCGGCCTGCAGCTGCTGCGGCGGCGCGACGACTACGTGCGCGCGACGTTCGAGTGGTCGGCGGGCGCTTCCTGATCGAGCGCACCCGGCCGGTACCAGCCCAGCTTGTCCCTCAGCTTCACCACCTCGCCGACGATCGTCATCGCCGGCGGGCGCAGGGCCTCGCGCGCGGCGAGCGCCGGCAGCGTCTCGAGCGTGCCGGCGACCACGCGCTGCCTGGGCAGCGTGGCGTGCTCCACGATTGCCGCCGGCGTGCTCGCGGGCAGGCCGTGCTCGACGAGCTTCCGGCACAGTTGCGGCAGCCCGCGCACGCCCATGTAGATCACCACCGTCTGCTTCGGCCGCGCGAGCACGTCCCAATTGAGGTCGAGGCTGCCGTCCTTCAGGTGGCCGGTGACGAACACGCAGGACTGAGCGTAGTCGCGGTGGGTGAGCGGGATGCCGGCATAGGTTGCGCTGCCGCTCGCCGCGGTGATGCCGGGCACCACCTCGAACGCAACGCCGTTCGCCGCCAGGGTTTCGATCTCCTCCCCGCCGCGGCCGAAGATGTAGGGGTCGCCGCCCTTCAGGCGCAGCACGCGCTTGCCCTGCTGCGCGAGCTTCACCATCAACGCGTTGATCTCCTCCTGCCGCAGGGCGTGCCAGTCCCTTTGCTTGCCGACGTACACCCGCTCGGCCTCGCGCCGCGCGAGGTCCACGATCGCCGGCGCGACCAGGTGGTCGTACAGCACGACGTCGGCGCGTTGCATCACGTGCAGTGCGCGCAGCGTGAGCAGGTCGGGGTTGCCCGGCCCGCCGCCCACCAGATAGACCATTCCCTGCGGCGGCTGGGTGGATTCCTGCGCCGAGAGCACGCGCTGCAGCGCGTCGGCCGCCTGCGCTTCGCGCCCCGAGAGCACCATCTCGCCCACCGGGCCGTCGATGACGTCCTCCCAGAAGCGGCGCCGCGCCTCGGGGTCGGCGTAGCGGCGCTTGGAGAGGGCGCGAAAGCGCGCCGCGAGCTGCGCCAGGCGGCCGAAGGAGAACGGCACCAGCGCCTCGATCATGGCGCGCAGCTTGCGCGCCAGCACCGGCGAGGCGCCGGCAGTGGAGATCGCGATCTGCAGCGGCGGCCGGTCGACCAGCGACGGCATGATGAAGCTCGAGAGCGCCGCGTTGTCGGCCACGTTGACCGGAATGTGCAGGGCCCTGGCGGCGTTCGAGACCGACTCGTTGACCGCGGGGTCGTCGGTCGCCGCGATCACGATCTCGGCCCCCACCAGATCGCCGGGCTGGAAGCGCTTGGCCTCGTGGCGCAGCGCGCCGACCAGCGTCAGCTCGGACAGGCGCGCGCACAACTCCGGCGCGACCACCGTGATCCGCGCGCCCGAGCGCAGCAGCACCTCGGCCTTCGACGCCGCCACCGTCCCGCCGCCGACCACGACGCCGGGCTTGCCGCGCAGGTCGAGAAAGGCGGCGAAATAGGCGCGGTCGGCGTTCGGCGCGATGCCGCTCGGGGTCGTCATGTCGAATACCTCAAGTGTATGATCTTACGCCAGCGACTACCGCCGACAGAATCCCGCGCGTGACGAGCTCCTCAACCGGAAAGATGATCGCCGAGAAGGACGGCGCGATCGGCTGGATCACGTTCAGCAATCCCGAGCGCCGCAACGCCGTCTCGATGGCCATGTGGCAGGCCCTGGGCGACATCGTGCGTGATTACGTCGAGGACGAAGCGCTGCGGGTGATCGTGCTCAAGGGCGCCGGCGACAAGGCCTTCGTCTCCGGGGCGGACATCTCGGAGTTCGAGCAGAAGCGCTCCTCGCCCGAGACGACCGAGGCCTACAACCGGGCCTCGGGCGCGGCGAACGACGCGCTGGCGCAGGCGGGCAAGCCGACCCTCGCCATGATCCGCGGCTATTGCATCGGCGGCGGCGTCTCGGTGGCGCTGTCGTGCGACCTGCGCATCGCGGCCGAAGGCGCCAGGTTCGGCGTGCCGGCCGCCAGGCTGGGCCTGGGCTACGGCGCCGCGGGCGTGCGCAAGCTGATGGACGCGGTCGGGCCGTCGTTCGCCAAGGAAATCTTCTTCACCGCGCGCCACTTCACGGCCGAGGAGGCGCTGGCGATGGGCCTGGTCAACCGCGTTCTGCCCGGCGCGCAGCTGGAAGCGTACGTGCGCGATTACGCCGCAGCCATCGCGGCCAACGCGCCGCTCACCGTCGCGTCGATCAAGACCATCGTCGGCGAGCTGGGCAAGGACGAGGCCACGCGCGACATGACGCTGTGCCAGCGCACCGTCGAGCGCTGCTTCGCGAGCGAGGACTACGTCGAGGGGCGCACCGCCTTCATGGCCAAGCGCAAGCCCGTGTTCAAGGGCCGCTGACCCGGGCGCGCCCTAGGAGCGCGCCGCCGAGCGCGCCACGATCCAGTTGTAGAGCCAGGCGAAAATCGCCCCGCCGACGAACCCGTCCGCGAGCGCCCACAGCAGGCCGATCACGCTGCCCCCGGGCGAAATCGTGTAGCCGCGGTAAAGCCTCCCGATCAGCGTCGCTTCGCCGGTCGGCCCCTCGAACATGATGATCCACCAGGTGAGGAAGAACAGCCCGAAGCCCCACACCAGCGAGCAAGTGATCGCGAAAGCCCTCAGATCCAGTTTCATCGTCGTGCCCTCCTATAGTTCCGGGATATAGCGGGCGACCATCTCCTCCTGCGTCTCCGCGGGGCCGGCCGTCCCGGTCTGGTCGTTCAGCATCCGTCCCATCGTCGGCAGCACCGAGCGCTCGTTCCTGCTCTCCGGCGCCCACAGTTTCGAGCGCATCAGCGCCTTCGCGCAGTGCAGGTAGGCCTCCTCCACCGACACCTCGATCGCCAGCTTCGGCGCGCGCGCCGCGCCCGCGAAGTGCGACAGCCGCTGCGCCTCGTCCGCCAGCCGCGCGTGTCCGTTCACCCGCAGCGTCTCGTCCACCCCGGGAACCAGGAACAGCAGCCCGATTCGCCCCGTCTCGATAATGTTCGTCATCGAATCCAGCCGGTTGTTCCCCGGCGCGTCCGGGATCAGCAGGGTGCGCTCGTCCGCCAGCTTCACGAACCCCGGCTCCCCGCCGCGCGGCGAACAGTCCATCGTCCCCTTCGCCGATACCGTCGCCACCGCCACGAACGGCGCCAGCGCAATGAAGCGCGCGCAGTGCGCGTCCAGCCGCCGCAGCTCCTTCGTCAGCGAGCGACCCTGCGGCTCGGCATACAGCGCGCGCAACGCCTCCACGCTATCGATCATCCCTTCCTCCTTCAGCTAGCGATAGGTCCGTCCGGCGTACCTCAGCCAACCCGCTTGATGACGACCGCTCGGGTCGCGGTGAGTCCAATGAATGACGCCACCCCTGGCATTCCACTCGTACACGCCGTTGAACGCAACCGTGTCGCCGGACTTCAGCGCGGCGAGGCGGGGCGCAAGATCAATATTATGAGCCACCAGGAGTGTTTGGCCCGAAGACAGCCTCAAGATGAAGCGCTGGTGGCGGCTGCCTTCGGTGTCGTCCGCGAGGACCTTCGTCACGATGCCCTCGCCCGTGACCTGGATGCCACTCTTGCGTTCGGCGAATGCGGCACGAAGTTCGTCGATCCGGCCGGCACCCCGCGCTTGAGTGGCGGGCGTGCCGGTGAATTGGCGCAGAGCGCCGGTATGATCCAGACCAACGTAAAGGGCAGAGACCGCGACTATTGCAACAACGAGTTTCTTCATGTGCCCTCAGTGCTTCGTCAGCTGTCTGAGTGGTAGCGCTTGCAGGGCTCTTTTGCCGCCTAAGGTTCGAGGTGAGGCTGGACCGGCAGATTGGCGCCGGGCCCGCGAAGCGCATGATAGACCTTGGCGCTTCGCGGGCCTGGTGCCAAGCTGTCGGGCCTCGCCTCGATCGAGGGGTTAGGCTTCACACCGCAGCCTATCCAGGAGGCGACGGAATCCAGTCCGGGTCTAAGAGGGATGCTCATGGATATCTTGATTTTCGGTGCAACCGGTATGGTCGGCCAGAGCGTGCTGCGCGAGTGCTTGAACGCGCGCGATGTGGGGCGCGTCGTGGCGGTGGGGCGCACCCGGACAGACATCAATCACCCGCGCCTCACGAACGTTGTGACTGCCGACCTCACGGATTTGCGCGCCGTCGCCGCGGAGCTTTCCCCGTTCGACGCGTGCTTCTTCTGTCTCGGCGTGTCGTCCGTTGGCATGAGCGAGCTCGACTACACGAGGATCACGTACGACCTGACGATGAGCGTAGCTCGGTTCCTGGTTCAGGCCAATCCGGCAATGACATTTGTGTATGTCACAGGCACCGGGACCGACAGTAGCGAACGCGGCAAGCGAATGTGGGCGAGGGTGAAGGGCAAAACCGAAAACGACTTGATGAAGTTGGGGTTCAAGGCCGCCTACATGTTCCGGCCGGGCGTCATCCGGCCATTGCACGCCGTGCGCTCAAAGACCGCGCTGTATCGCGGTGCCTACCTCTTGGCGAAGCCCATCTTTTGGCTCATACACGCAATCAGCCCGCGATCGTTGGTCACATCTGTAGAGGTCGGCTTGGCGATGCTTTCGGTGGCCAGACGAGGCTATCCGAGGCCGATCCTTGAGGTCGGAGACATTCAAAGCGCCGCGCGCATGAGCGAAATCGGTATTCGTGAAGCTTAACGAATGAAAGGGACTTCCCCGTCGCGGCGACGGCACCGAGGTGTCCACTTTATCGAATGAGGTGCCGGATTCAGCAACCACCACTCGAATCTGCGTCAGTTCTGCGCCCATGTCGGCGTCGGCTGGAGCGCGTGGTTGGGCGGCGATTCACTTCACGAGCCCCGCTTTTGTTAGTGGGTCCCGAAACTCAGTGAGTTCATGCCAATGATCCTTCACCAGTTGTCGTAGCTTCCTCATTGCGACGATCTCCAACCTGATGCCGTCCGGATCTTCGAAGAATGTGGCGTAGTAGTCTGGCGCGTATTCCGGGTAGTAGCGAGGGGCGGTAGCCGGGATTCCAAGTTTTCCCAATTCTGTAGCGGCAACATCTACCTCTTTCGTCGTTTCGACGCGAAAGCACAGATGATGCAACCCGGGACTGTAGGGATCGTGCGACTTTCGTGCCGAGCGCGCCGGACGGATCGAGTATTGGGTGGCACGGTTGAAATAGTGCAGGTGCTTTTCTCCAGCAATGGGCTTAGTTCCTTTTCGAAAATTCAACAGTCGCATGACGCTGTCGTAAAAGCGCTCAGACCGTTCCATGTCCAAGACTGCGACATAGATATGGTCAACGGCTGTAACGTTGATCTCAGTCACGTCTTCGGCGCCCAACGTGTTGGTGTGCGGCGGGCCAGCACGATGCTAGCAAATGCCGTGATGCTGGCGGCCCGTCCGCACCAGCTACGGGTTAGACGCCTTTCTTCTTTCGCCATGATTCAAGGATGAAGAGTGTCACGGTGTGAGCCGAATGCACAGCTAGCCGTGCGTGCCTTGGTTCGAGCTTATAGGTCTTTTTGCCAGCGCCATGCGCCGAACTTGCATGTGTGCGCAGCGCGCCAATGCCATCGACGATGGAGATCAAACCGGAAAGGATCTGTTGAAGATCTTGGTCTTCGACATTGCTGGGGTCGAAACCTAGATGCTTGCGAACCAACGTCCACACTGGTTTGAGGTCCTGCTTCGCGGGCATTTCAAGCCCTTCGTCCGCGATGTACACCTTGCAAACAGACTCAAGAATGTTGCTTGCCGCAGAGGTTGCCTCCCTCGGATTTGCCTCCACATTTGCGAGTGCACGATTGAATTCTTGGTCAATCGAACCAATGTCGCGATCTCGGATGAACTCTTCGAGTGTTCTGGACGGTGTTCCAAGAGAACCAACGATCTTTCCACCTCGGAGATACTGAAGCTCGCATTCGCCGAGAACCTTGGTGATACGCGCTCGATCCTCGAGTTTGTGTTTGTCCCAGCTGTTCTCCGGATCGAGCAACTCCTCCATGTAGGTTTCGATCAGCCGACCCATGACCGTGATTGGGTCGACCCCTTGGTCCTTGTTGGTATGGCGGAGCCAAGCTAGTGCCTTGGCCGGCTTGCTTCCCGGCGGGGGATCACCTGAGGCCCCAGCATACGTAAACAAGTTATCTAGGGACGCATGTGATTCACGACGCGAGGCTACCTCAGCAACCACCGAAAGAAGGGCTGCTGGGATCAGCCGGCGCATGGGCAACTACTACTCTTACCGTAAGAGCTTGCGAAGTTGCTCAACTGTAAGTACCTCGGGGCCTTTGTGCAGCATGGCATGGCAATTCGGACACACGGGCCGAAGGTCCTTTACCGGATTCACGACGTATCTCTTCCCGATGTTTGAGAGAGGCACGATGTGATGAACATGGATGAAGCCTTGCCCAAGCTTCCCGTACCTGACACCGAAATCAAGCCCACACGCAGAACAAGCCGTACCGTAGTGGTCAATGCACGCTCTGCGTGCGCGAGGGTCGCGTTCGTACGCGTTTACGGCAACGGTCTTGCTCACACCTTCGTAGTAGAGAGAAGGGGTTGTGACTTCGTCTGGCGCCAGCGCTGGTGACTGGCCACGCGCCTCGAGGAAAGCTTGCCAGCGTGTTTCTAATGTCGCGGCCGCTACAGGTTCGATGGATATTCCCGAAGATTGGGTTCGCCAATTGACCTTGCCGAGTGGACCGTCCTGAAGGTTGGCAAGAGGTAGGACGCCATCGTTTTCTGGATCGAGAAGCGCGTCAAATCTCGCTTTCACGTATAGCGCGTCCCCGCTTCGATCGTCGTCCCAATGTTCGTCGAGATACGGCGCTGATGTTGCGGTCCCCGAAGCCATGATGCCGCGGGGTTCGCGCCCTTGCCTCAGCAGGAATAGGCGATCACCTACCTCGATCCGTTTGGTGATGCCGCAACTCCAACGATCCTCAAAGAATCCTCGTCGCTTCAAAGTGGCCAGAGCCTCCGCCATATCCCATTCCCAGCGATTGGGATTCCACGTGAGGAGGTATGTGTACATGGCCGTTGAAGCGTCTAACGTGTCGCTCAGCCGCCGCTTCCAGCGGTCGGCTGCAGCGAAGGGTTATACGTCCTCATCTGTTTGACTTGCGAGATGGGGTAGCGTGGCACGAATGGTCGCCTTGAGAGCGGAAGCCGCTATGTCCGGAGCGGCGGCATCCCAGACGATCGTCAAATGATGGTTCGTGTCGAAGTGCGTTTTCGTTTCCTCGAACTTAGTGCGTTCGCATGTGTAGATGACAGGCTTGCCAAGCCCTTCCGCATACCCCGCCTCCCAGTAAGCACCGAGATTATCGTGCGTAAGATCTGCAACCAAGAAGTCGGAACTTTGAATTTCTACTCGAAGTCGATCATCAATTAATCCAGCCTTTGGAACATCGTCAAGCTTAAAAAGATCAAATCCGGCCAACTTCGCCGCAGGCTTAAGGACATCGCTTAGTAACTTCTCTACCACGGGATCACCAAACTTCATTGCCATGAAAGCCTTCCTATAGGCAACGCTCCCTTTTGCGAGATCTTCATAGTACGTCCAGCCCTGAAATGACAGCGTCGCCTTTGCATTGCCTTGTGCCCCGATGGTCTTCAGCTGGTGCCCTGTCAGCAGACCAATTTCGAAGAGATGATCAAGTACGAGCGCGAATCCGCTATCTGACTTGGCGCCAACTATGCCCGCATGCGTTCTTGGGGAGATGTCAACAAGCTCCCCGGGTCCTGGAAGGGTTTGAGCTAACCAACGGATCAAAAGGTCAGCCTGCTGCTGTGGCCGAGGCAGAGGTCGCCTCAGAACTTCCTCAATAGTCGCAGTAGAAAACATTACTTCCGAATTCACTTCTTGGGCACGTCGCAGGGCGTGGCTCAGTTTTGCCGACGCATCTGTCGCAGACGCCAGTATTCCTGGAAGCGTCGCGATCAACGTGCGAGTGAGAACAAAGCGTCCACATCGCGGGCAAGAGAAACGTGTCGCATCTCTACCATCGGGAGCCGACGGCGAAGTGAGCAGCGGTGTATTGCAGATCGGACAGTTAGCGCTCATCGCTGCGTTGTGTGGGACGTATAACGTTATATGGATACGAAAACAGTCTAGATAGCATGGTCGAGCGTTGCGGCCAGTTGCGTCAACCGTTCCGAGAATCAACGTGTTAGCTCGCCGGGGGGAGGTTCGGCTGTGTTGTTATCCGGCAGGATTCGGTGCAATTCGATGATTCGTTTGCCGATTTGCTGTTGTCGTCGGACGCTCGGAGAAATACGCGTCGATCGTGCTGATGGGTGGGGCGCGATTGCGTCGATGGTGCTCATTGGCTCGCCGGCTTCTCAATCACGAATACGACGAACGGCCAGAGCGGAACGCCGATGTGTTTGTTGAAGACGACGCGGCCGCCGGCGGCTTCGAGGGTGGGGAGTACGTCGACGGCGCGGCAGCCCATCGAGAGCCAGGGGAAGCGCCAGGCGATGTTTTCGACTTTGTCGGCGAGCCATTTGGTGAAGGGGGTTTCGGGCTCGGCGGAGTGGGCGCAGCCGAGTCTGCCGCCGGGGCGCAGGACGCGGTAGAGCTCGAGCGCGCCCTGGCGGGGGTCGTAGAGAGGGCAGAGGCTGTAGGTGGAAAGGACGACGTCGAACGAGCCGTCGGCGTAGGGCAGGCGGACGAGGTCGCCGGTGCGGAAGTCGAGGCGGTCGTCGAGGCCGGCGAGGGCGGCTCTGTTGCGCGCGACTTCGAGCATGTCGTCGCTGAGGTCGAACAGGTTGACGTGGCCCTTCGGACCTACCTTGCGCGCGGCGAGGAGGGCGGTGCTGCCGGTGCCGGCGCCGGCGTCGAGGACGCGGTCGCCTTCGCGCACGGTTTGCTCGACCAGCATGCGCCGGCCGCGCTGGTCGGCGGCGAAGGTGATGAGGCGGTGCTGCCAGTCGTAGCGCCGCGCGAGGCGGGCGTAGACCGCCGTGAGCTTGTCGATGCCGAGCGCCTGTCTCACGCGGCAGACCCCGCGCGGGACAGGGCTCGCGACGCTAGCTCACTTGAGCGACGCGTAGACGGCGCGCTCGAATTTCGCGTAGACATCCATGAACGGTGCTTCGACGAAGGGCAGGGTCTGGGTCATGATGGTCGCGGCGACGTTCTTCGCCGGGTCGAACCAGAAGTGGGTGTTGAGCACGCCGGCCCAGCCCTGCGAGCCGGCCGAGCGCATTCCCGGCACGTCCTTCTCGACCCGCAGGAAGCCGAGACTGTGCGTCTTGGGAATGCCCGGGAACAGGTCGACGTCGGCGGTGACCGGCGGGATCGCGGTGATCATCTTGCCCACGCGCAGGTCGCCGATATGGTTCTGCAGCATGGTGGCGACGCCTTTTTCGCTCAAGATCCGCTTGCCGTCGAGCTGGCCCTTGTTGAGGAACATGCGCAGGAAGCGCATGTAGTCTCCGGCGCTCGAGTACAGGCAGTGGCCCATGCCGTAGAACTCGGGGTGCGGCGGCGGCGCGAGCTCGAAGGGGGCGAACTTGCCGTCCTCGCCGCGCGCGCTGACCGAGGCCAGGCGCGCGGCGAGGCCTTCGGGCTCGAACGCGGTGCTGGTCATTCCCAGTGGGCCGAAGATCTCCTCCTGGCAGAACTTGTCGATCTTGCGCCCGTCGACCTTCTCGACCGCCTGGCACAGCCAGTCGATGCCGATGCCGTAGTCCCAGCGCGTGCCGGGGTCGAACATGAGCGGATAGAAGAGCGACTTCTTCAGTCCGGAGAGGATGCTGGGGTGGTCCGTGGCCTGCATCCAGCGCGGCACGTCGGTGTTCCAGAACTCGTACACCAGGCCCGAGGTGTGGGTGGCGAGTTGCCGGATGGTGGCCTTCGACTTCGGCGCGCGCATGCGCGGCTTGTCGCCGTCGAAGCCGTCGAGCAGCTGGATCTTCGCGAACTCGGGCAGCACGCTCTCGACCGTGGCCTCGGGCTTGAGCTTGCCGCGGTCGATCAGGATCATCGCCGCGGTCGAGCCGATCGCCTTGGTCATCGAGAAGATGCGGAACACCGCGTCGGCCTTTATCGCCTTGCCGGGGGCGCTCTCGCCGGCCGCGCCGCTCCAGGTCACCCCGCCCGCGTTGCCGGTCATCGCCACCAGCCCGGGCGCGGCGCCCGCCGCCACGCCGGCTTTCAGGACATCGTCGAGTGCGCTCATGAGCCTCTCCTCCTCGTTGCATGCATGTGGAAGCTGCGCGGAATGCTGCGCCCCGCGCCCCGCGCGCGTCAATGCGGCGCCGCGGGAGCGACGATCTTGGTGTCGTCCCGGTTGCCCCATTCGCCCCAGGACGAGACGTAGTTGCGCACCTTCGGGTAGCCGAGCGACTTGAGGGCGAGGAAGGTGCTGGCGGAGCGGTAGCCGCCCTGGCAGAACGGGATCACGGTCTTGTCCGGCGTCACGCCGCGCGATTGGTAGAGCTCGCGGATCTCCGCCGCCGGGCGGAAGGCGCCCTTGGCGTCGAGGTGCTCGCGCCAGAAGACGTGCACCGCGCCGGGGACGGTTCCGGCGCGGCGCGCGCGGCGCTCGGTGCCAAGATGTTCCGATTCGCGCCTGACGTCGAGGATGACGCTGCTCTCGTCGCCGATCGCGCGCTCGAGGTCGAAGCGGGTCGCGAGCAGCTCGAGGTCCTGCGTGCCCTTGAACGGCGGCGAAGCGGGCGGCGCCTTGGCCGGGTCGGGCGGCGCGGGGGCCTGCGAGGTGCGCAGCAGCTTTCCGCCCGCTGCGGTCCAGGCCTGTGTTCCGCCGTCGAGGATGCGCACGTCCGGGTGACCCAGGACCGCGAGCAGCCAGACCGCGCGCGCGGCGCGCTCGCCGCTCTCGTGGTCGTAGATCACGACCGGCCGGTCGCGCGACACGCCGCGGCTGCCGAACAGGTTGCGCAACATCGCGAGGAAGGCGGCAAGCGGAGCGTCGGAGGAGTCGTTCAGGCTTACGCCGTAGATGTCGAGATGCCTCGCGCCCTCGACGTGGCCGAGCGCGAAGTCCTCCGCCGGGCGCAGGTCGATCAGGGTCGCGGTTTCCGGGCGCGCGGCGAGCGCCTGCGCTTCGATCAGATATTTGCGCTCGGGAAAATCGACGATCGGCATGGCGGCGGAACCCGGACCACGGTGCGGCTACTCGCTTACCCAGCGCTTCGCGTCGTCGAGCTCGCGCTCGTGGAACACGCGCGCCCGGCCCGGCATGGCGAGGCCGAAGGCCTCGATCGCCATGCGGACCCACTCCACGTCCGACACGACTGCCATCTTTTCCCAGCCGGTGAAGTGCTTGAGGCCGAGCTTCGCGTCGTCCCACATCGCAGCCACCTCGAAGCCGGTGAACTCCTTGCCGAGGAGGTAGAGGAACCTGACCTTGTTTTTCTGGCGCGCGAACTGCGCCTCGACCGCAGGGATGATGACGATCTCGTAGTCCTTCGCCGTGACCGTTCCCTTCGCGCTGAAACCGAGCACGTCGTCGGGCAGGCCGGGTATTTTCTCGATCATGGCGCATTGTAGGCAAAGCGCGGCTCATGAGTCGAGCACGACGATCTGAGAGTCATCCCCTCGCAGGCGCATCGTCTATGTGCGCTGTCGAACAGATGCGCGCGCGACTTGCGGTTCTAATTTGCGGTACGCCCGATCTGCGGGCGATAGAAGGAGTGACGACGATGAAAAAGACCAGAGGTGGGCGCATGACCGCAGCCAAGAAACGCGCCGCCAAGGCGCCGGGTGGGCGCGGGCCGGTCAAGAAGCGCAAGGCAGGCCGTAAAATCATGAAGACCTGAGGACCTCGACGGACGAGGCCGGGTCGGCCGCGATGAGGATCGGCCAGCCGATGGCGACCTAGATCGGGGTCGAGTTCAGGTAAAGGTGGGGGTCGTCATGCGGATGCAACTTCTCCGGCGTCGGGCGCTCGCCTTGGTGGCGGGTGTCGCAGTGTTGGCATTCAGCGGCTGGGCGAGCGCGGATCCGCCGTCGCGCGTCGCGCGCCTGGGCTACACGACCGGGGCGGTCAGTTTCTCGCCCGCCGGCGAGGACGATTGGATGGAGGCGAGCATCAATCGGCCGCTGACCACCGGCGACCGCCTTTGGACGGAGGCGCGTGCGCGAGCCGAAATCCAGCTCGGCGGCGCGCTGATTCACGTCGACGACGCTACCGGCATATCGGTTCTCAACCTCGACGACCGTATCGCCCAGCTTGAACTGACGCAGGGCGTATTGAACGTGCGCGTGCGTTATCTCGAGCCCGGCCAGCTGTTCGAGGTCGACACGCCGAATCTCGCCTTCACGCTCGAGCAGCCCGGCGAGTTCCGGATCGAGGTGGATCCGCAGGGCGATGCCACGACGATCGTGGTGCGCGACGGCCGGGGCGAGGTGTACGGCGAAGACGTGGCGTATTCAATCGATTCGCGCCAGGCGTATCGCTTCATGGCAACCGGCCTGCGCGAGTACCAGACCGTCGCCGCGTCGCGCCTGGACGACTTCGACCTTTGGTCGGGCGAGCGCAACCGCCGCTACGACAACTCGGCCTCCGCGCGCTACGTCTCGCGCGACGTGGTCGGCTATCAGGACCTCGATGCCAACGGCAGCTGGCGCGTCGATCCGACCTACGGCAACGTCTGGTTCCCGCATCGCGTCGCCGCCGGCTGGGCGCCTTATCGCGACGGACATTGGGCATGGGTCGACCCCTGGGGCTGGACCTGGGTGGACGACGCGCCCTGGGGCTTCGCGGTGTCGCATTACGGCCGCTGGGCGAATCTGCATGGCAGCTGGGGATGGGTGCCGGGTCCCGCGAGCAGCCGGGCCTACTATGCCCCGGCGCTGGTGGTGTTCGTCGGCGGGGCCGACTTCCAGCTTGCGATCTCCAGCGGCAACGTCGGCGGCGTGGCGTGGTTCCCGCTCGGGCCGCGCGAGGTCTATCGACCGTCTTATACGGTGAGCCGCGGATATTTCGAGCACATCAACCACAGCAACGCGGTCATCAACAGGACGACGGTCGACAAGTACTACGACAACCCGCGCCAGACCCATGCCGACTACGCCAACCGGCGTGTGCCGGGCGCCGTCGTCGCCGTGCCGAGGACCGCGTTCGAGCGGTCGCAGCCGGTGTCCAGGGCGGCGGTCCGGGTACGGCCCGAAACGATCGTCGGCCGTCCGGTGGAGGCCGCGCCGCCCGTCGCTCCGACGGACAGGAGCGTGCGCGGCGCCGCCGGCCAACGCGACAAGCCGCCTGCCCGCGTGTTCGGGCGGCCGGTCGTCGCCCGCACCCCGCCGCCCGCGGCGCACGCCGGTTTCGCCGCGCAACAGCAGCACCTGAACGCGAGGCCGGGCAGACCGCTCGACGATGCCGCGCGCAAGCGGTTGAAACCTGAGGCGGCCGCACCGGCGCCCGTCGTCAAGGTGGTCCCGCAGACGAAAAAAGCGCCGCCGACCAAGCGCCCGCCGGTTGCAGCGCCTAAACCGCAACCATCGCAAGCCCGGCCCGCGCGCAAGGCGGAGCCGCCCGCAAGGGGAGAACCGCGCGCACGACCCGTCGCACCGCCGCAACGAGCGGCGCAGCCTCGGGCGGCCCCGGCGCCGAAAGCCGCTCCAGCGGCGCCTGCCGCAAAGCAGGCCGAACCGCCGAAGGCGGAGCCGCGTGGAAGGGTAGAACAGCGCGCACAACCCGTAGCGCCGCCTCATCGCGCCGCGCAGCCCAAGGTGGCCCCGGCGCCGAAAGCCGCTCCAGCGGCGCCTGCCGCAAAGCAGGCCGAACCGCGTGGCCGGAAGGCCAAGCCTGCCGCGGGCGAGCCGGATGAAAAGAAAAACGACAGCGAACAGCCGAAGCGAGAAGCGGGAAGGCTCAGGCAACAAAAAGAATGATCCGTTGCCGCGTGCCGCGGCGCGGGCTATCTGCGGTCGCGCTGGTCTTGATTCCGGTCTCCGCCGCGCCGGTCATCGCGGCCTTGATTGCGGTCTGCGCCGCGCCGATCATCGCGGCCTTTGAAGCGGGTCTCTTTCGGGTAGTGACTCTTGGGAAGATCCGTCCAGGGGCCCGATTTCGATTGTGAGTAGCGCCAGCGGCTGTTGTCGTAGTTGTAGTAATAGCCGCGCTGATAGTAATAAGGCTCGGCGCCCAATTCCACGACCGCCGGCAGCGCCGGTGCGAGAACCATTCCGGGGCCGTGGCGCGCGGGTACCACTACGCACGCGCTGAGCACGAGCGCCGCAAGCGGCGCGACAATAAGCGTTCGAATCATTTCTGTTCTCCTTGATGGGCCGCGGGCGCCATGGCGGCCTGATCAGGCCGAGTACCACAGCACGGCGATGAAGTGGCACGCTGTGCCCGCGACAACGAACAGGTGCCATACGAAGTGGAAGTATTTGATCCGCTCGGCCATGAAGAACGCCGCGCCGGCGGTGTAGGCGATGCCGCCCGCGAGCAGCCAGGCGAGGCCCCACTTCGGCACCAGGTGCCAGGCCGGGTCGGCCGCGATGACGATCAGCCAGCCCATGGCGACGTAGACCAGGGTCGAGAGGCCGTTGTAGCGCACGCCGCCGAGCGCCTTCAGCAGCGTGCCGACGGCGGCGATGCCCCACACCAGCCCGAACAGGGTCCAGCCCCAGGGGCCGCGCAGCACGCCGAGCGTGAACGGGGTGTAGGTGCCGGCGATCAGGAGGTAGATCGCCGAGTGGTCGAGGACCTGCAGCACGCGCTTGGCGCGCGGGCTCGTCACGGCGTGAAACAGGGTCGAGCTGAGGTAGAGCAGCACCACGGTGGCGGCGAACACGCTCGAGCCCACGATGCCGGCCGTGGTGCCGCGCTGCTGCGCCACAATGACGAGAACGGGGAAGGCGGCCAGCCCCGCCAGCAGGCCGAGCCCGTGGCTGACGCTGTTTGCGATCTCTTCGCCGAAGGACTGCGGGCGCTCCGGGAATTCCAGGACGGCTGACATTTTCCTTTCTTCTACTCGATCCGTCAGTGCTGAACTGTTCGCTGGCAGACATAGTGCGCGACGCGGGTCTTGGTTTTGTCGATTGACATCAGACTCCCCGCGCCGCGGCGCTGGCGCAGGGCCTCGCCTACGCCCACGCGCCGCCACGAACTCGCGGTCGAGGTTACGCGCGAGCTCTTCGGCGCGATTGCTGCAGTGCGGCCGGCGGGGGTCGACACCGAGCTGTTTGGCTGGGGCAGGCTGCCTCTGGCGTTCTCGGCGCGCTGCTTCACCGCGCGGCGCTTCAACCTGCAGAAGGAGTCCCGCGCCTTTCGCTGCCTGGAGTTCCCGGACGGCACGGCGCTCGACACCCGCGACGGCGAGCAATTTCTGACACTGAACGGCGTGCAAACCCGGTCGGCCCGCGTATACAATTTGATCGGGGAAGCGGCAACGCTCGGGGAGGGCGGCGTAGAAGTGCTGCGGGTCAGCCCGCAGTCGGAGGGCACCGTCGAGGCCCTGCGCGCGTGGCGCGCAGCGTTCGACGGTGCCCAGCCGCTTTCGCCGCCGGACGCGCGCTGCTGCGACGGCTTGCTACTTCCTCCCCGCGCCGCTGGCGCGGCCCGCTAGTCGCGCGTGAGCGGCGGCGCGGGCGGATTCGCGGCCAGGTCCTTGAGCGTGACCTTGCCCAGCACCGAGGCGGCGGCGTCGTCGGAGCGCTTGAGCAGCCGCTCGACCGGCTCGGAGCCGGGCAGCGCCTCGACGCTCAGGTAGCGGTCCTCGCCCGCGGCGCGCACCGCGTCGAGCAGCTCCTTCGCGCTCACGCTCGCCAGGTCGCGCGCCGGCAGCCACGCGGACGGGTCGTCTGCGGTGCTGGCGAGGATGCCGCGCGCGCGCAGCGCGCCGAGCACCGCGTCGACCGCGCGCATCGGCATGCGCAGGGTCTGCGCCAGCGCGTCGGTGCTCCAGGGCGCGGCGCCCTCGAGGTGGTGGCGCGCGATCATGCTCATCATCACCAGCGCGAGCCGCTCGCGCATGCGGTTCGACAGGCGCGGCTCGCCGCTCCTGGCCACCAGGTGCTCGGGGTGCTGGACGTAGAAGGATATCTCTGCGCCGAACAGCAGGATCAGCCAGCTGAGATACAGCCAGAGCATGAACAGGATCAGGATCGCGAAGCTGGAGTAGATCGCGGCGTAGCGGGTGGACGAGGCCGCGAACAGGGCGAAGGCCCAGCCCGCCGACTGCCACAGGATGCCGCCCACCACGCCGCCGATGAGCGCCGGCGCGAGCCGCACCCGGGTGTTGGGCATGAAGGTGTAGACGAAAGTGAAGGCGCCGATCACCAGCACGTAGGGCAGCAGGTGCCCGGCCTGCAGCGCGAGCCAGCCGATCGCGTGCACTTTCATCACGTCGCGCACCACGCCCAGGCTCGCCGCGGTGGCGGTGATGCCCATGGCGGAGAACACCAGCAGCGGGCCGACCAGCAGGGCGGAGAGGTAACGGCTGAAGCGCTCGCCGATGCCGCGCGCGCGGCTCACGTGCCAGATGAAATTGAACGACTCCTCGATCTTCTGCACCAGCGAGACCGCGGTGTACAGCAGCAGCGCGAGGCCGACCGAGCCGAGCACGCCGACGTTGATTTTCTCGATGAACTGGATGATGCGCTCGGTGATCTCGGCGCCCTGTTCGCCCAGCGGCGCGAGAAAGCCGAGCAGCATCGGGCGGATCTGGTTGTACACGCCGAAGGCCTTCAGCACCGAAAAGCTGAGCGCGAGCAGCGGCACGAGCGACAGCAGCGTGGTGTAGACCAGGCCCATCGCGCGCAGCGTGAGCTGGCCCTGCGCCAGGTCGCGCGCCAGCACCATCAGAAGGCGCGCGAAGCGCACCAGCAAGGCCTGCGGCCGCGGCCGCCCCTCGGTGGGCCGCTGCCACACGGCCTCGTCGAGCGACTTCAGCAGCGCCTTGGGGGTCCAGGCCATGCGCCGCATTGTAGCCGCGTTCGCCGCTATAATCGGGTGGTCGTTCGGCAGCGCGCCGCGGCGAGGATAAAACCTATGCGGCTATCCCTTCGTTTCATCGTCCCTCTCGGCATCGCGCTGGCGGCGATCGCCTACGCGGTGGTGCCGCTGGTCGACCGCCTGACCTTGAAGTGGTTCGTGCAGGACCTCGAGCGGCGCAGCGCGCTGATCGCGAACACGATGCAGGAGCCGTTCGCCGACCTGCTGCGCGAGAATTCGCGCCTCAAGCTGTCGCGCTACTTCGAGCGCGCGATCCGCGACGAGCGAGTGTTCGCGATCGGCTTCTGCCAGGCCGACGGCAAGATGCTCTACGCCACGCGCGCCTTCCCGCCGCAGGTGCGCTGCGACCCGCAAACGCTCGCCGCCGACCGCGACCGCGTGCTGCAGTTGAAGGACGGCCCGCTGCACGTCTCGGTCAACCCGATCGAGGAGGGCGGCAAGCGGCTCGGCCAGCTGGTCATCGTGCAGGACATGAGCTTCGTGCAGCGGCGCAGCGAGGACACCAAGAAGTACATCTTTTACCTGTTCGCGGCGATCGCCGCGGTGGTGGCGCTGATCACGGTGGTGATCGCCGAGATCAGCTGGCGCGGCTGGGTGGCCGGGATCAAGGCGCTGATATCGGGCGAGGCGCTGCTGCGCTCGCCCGAGCAGGTCAACGCCTCGGTGCCCGAGTTGCAGCCGATCGCCAAGGACCTGCAGACGCTGGTGCACGACCTGGAGTCCGAGCGCCTCGGGCGCGACGAGAGCCAGACCACCTGGGGCCCCGAGGCGCTGCGCCGCATCCTGCGCGAGGACTTGAAGGGCGACGAGGTGCTGATCGTGTCCAACCGCGAGCCCTACATCCACGAGCGGCACGACAACGTGATCGAGATCCGCCGCCCGGCGAGCGGGCTGGTGACCGCGCTCGAGCCGGTGATGCGCGCCTGCTCGGGCACCTGGATCGCGCACGGTGGGGGCAGCGCCGACCGCGAATCGGTGGACCGCTTCGACCGCGTCATGGTGCCGCCCGAGAAGCCCGCCTACCGCATCCGCCGCGTGTGGCTGACCAAGGAGGAGGAGCAGGGCTACTACCTCGGCTTCGCCAACGAGGGGCTGTGGCCGCTGTGCCACATCGCGCACACCCGGCCGGTGTTCCGCCACGAGGACTGGGAATACTACAAGACCGTCAACCAGCGCTTCGCCGAGGTGGTGGTGGCCGAGGCGCGCACCGAGGACCCGATCGTGCTGGTGCAGGACTACCACTTCGCGCTGCTGCCGCGCATGGTGCGCGAGCGCCTGCCGCGCGCGACCATCATCACCTTCTGGCACATCCCCTGGCCCAACCCCGAGGCCTTCGGCATCCTGCCCTGGCGCGAGGAGGTGCTCGAGGGGATGCTCGGCTCGTCGATCCTGGGCTTTCACACCCAGATCCACTGCAACAACTTCTTCGACACGGTGGACCGCTTCCTCGAGGCGCGCGTCGACCGCGAGACCTTCACCATCTCCTACGGCGGCGAGCAGACCGAGGTGCGGCGCTACCCGATTTCGATCGAGTGGCCGCCGTCGGCGCTGGCGCACCAGAGGCCTGTCGAGGAGTGCCGCAGGGTGGTGCGCGAGCGCTTCGGCATGGCGCCGGACCTGCGCTTCGGCGTCGGCATCGACCGGCTCGACTACACCAAGGGAATCCTGGAGCGCTTCATGGCGGTCGAGCGCCTGTTCGAGCTCGAGCCGCACTGGATCGGGCGCTTTGCCTTCGTCCAGGTGGCGGCGCCGTCGCGCTCCTCGATCGACGAGTACCAGAATTTCGAGGCGCGCGTGCGCGCGCAGGCCGACAAGATCAACGAGCGCTTCGGCCGGCCCGGCTACCTCCCGATCGTGCTCAAGATCGAGCACCACACCGCCGAGCAGGTGTTCGAGCTGTACCGCGCGGCCGATCTTTGCTACGTTTCGAGCCTGCACGACGGCATGAACCTGGTCGCCAAGGAGTTCGTCGCCGCGCGCGACGACGACCGCGGCGTGCTGATCCTGTCGCAGTTCACCGGCGCCGCGCGCGAGCTGCACGAGGCGCTGATCGTCAACCCGTACGACATCGAGCAGAGCGCCGCCGCGATTCACATCGCGCTCACCATGCAGCCCGAGGAGCAGGGCGCGCGCATGCGCGCGATGAGGAGTCTGGTGCAGGAGTTCAACGTCTATCGCTGGGCCGGCAGGATGTTGCTCGACGCGGCGCGCATGCGCCACCGCCGCCGGGTGCTCTCGCGCGGCCGGCGCGCGCCGCGGCTCACGGCCGCCGGATGAGCGCGACGTCGCTGCCGCCGCCCGCGGTCGACTGGGCGTTCTTCCTCGACATCGACGGCACGCTGCTCGCGCACGCCGACACGCCCGACGCGGTCAGGGTCGATGGCGCGATGCGCGGACTGCTGGCGGAGTTGAAGACGGGCGCGGGCGGGGCGCTGGCGCTGATCAGCGGGCGCTCGGTGGCGGACATCGACCAACTGTTCGCGCCGCTCGCGCTGCCCACGGCGGGGCAGCACGGCGCAGAGCGGCGCGACGCCGCGGGCCGCATGCACCGGCACGAATTCCCGGCGGCGCCAGTGCGGCGCGCGGCGAAGCGCATGGGCGAGTTCGCCGCCGCGCACCCCGGGCTGCTGCTGGAGGACAAGGGGCGCAGCCTGGCGCTGCACTTCCGCCTCGCGCCGCAGCTCGAGAGCCAGGCGCGCGCGCTGGTGGACGAGGTCGTGGCGGAGCTGGGCGAGGGCTTCGAGCTGCAGCGCGGCAAGATGGTGCTCGAGATCAGGCGCGGCGGGCGCGACAAGGGCAGCGCGATCGCGGAATTCATGGCCGAAGCGCCGTTTCGCGGCCGCACGCCGCTGTTCATCGGCGACGACCTGACCGACGAGCTCGGCTTCGGCGTGGTGAACGCCATGGGCGGCATTTCGATCAAGGTGGGCGAGGGCCCCTCGCAGGCGCGCTGGCGCATCGCCGACGCGGCCGCGGTGCGCGCCTGGCTCGGCGAGTGGGCCGCGCGCCACGCGCGGCAGAGGGCGTGATGGCGCAGTCGCTCGAGCTCGCGCTGATCGGCAACGGCAACATCGCGGCGCTGATCGACGGCCGCGGCGAGCTGTGCTGGGCCTGCATGCCGCGCATCGACGGCGACCCGGTGTTCTGCTCGCTGCTGCGCGAGCGCGGCGGCGACGAGGACGAGTTCGGCTTCTTCTCGGTCGAGCTGGCCGACTTCTCACACTGCGAGCAGTCCTATCAGCCGAACACCGCCATCGTGGTCACGCGCCTGTTCGACCGCCACGGCGGCGAGGTCGAGATCGTGGACCTGGCGCCGCGCTTCCGCCAGCACGGGCGGCTGTTCTGCCCCATGACGCTGGTGCGCCAGCTGCGCCCGGTCGCGGGCAGTCCGCGCGTGCGGGTGCGGCTGCGGCCGGCCTCGGACTACGGCGAGCTGCGCCCGACCGTGACCTGGGGCAGCAATCACGTGCGCTACGTCGGCGCCGAGTTCGTGATGCGCGTCACCACCGACTGTTCGATCTCGGCCCTGGTCGACGAGGTGCCGTTCGTGCTGCAGCGGCCGGTGTCCTTCGTGCTGAGCGCCGACGAGACGCTGCAGGGCGCGGTGGCCGAGGTGGCGCGCCGCTTCCTGGAGGAGACCGTCGACTACTGGGTCGACTGGGTGCGCGACCTGTCGATCCCGTTCGAGTGGCAGGACGAGATCATCCGCGCCGCGCTCACGCTCAAGCTCTCGTCGGTCGACGACACCGGCGCGATCGTCGCCGCGATGACCAGCTCGATTCCGGAGGCGGCCGGCAGCGGGCGCAACTGGGACTACCGCTACTGCTGGCTGCGCGACGCCTATTTCACGGTCAACGCGCTCAACCGGCTCAACGCGACGCGCACCATGGAGCGCTACCTCGGCTACATCATCAACATCGCCGCCGGCGCCGACGGCGCAAGGCTGCAGCCGGTGTACCGCGTCAACGGCATGGCCGAGATCGACGAGTTCGAGGTGCCGGCGCTGCCGGGCTACCGCGCCATGGGCCCGGTGCGCATCGGCAACCAGGCCTACCGCCAGGTGCAGAACGACGTCTACGGCTCGGCGGTGCTGGCCTCGATGCACGTGTTCTTCGACCGGCGCGTGACGCGCTCGGGCAACCGGGCGCTGTTCGCCCAGCTCGAGGCACTGGGTGATCGCGCGGCCGAGCTGTGGGCGACCCCGGACGCGGGGCTGTGGGAGCTGCGCGGCAGCGCGCATGTGCACACCTTCTCGAGCGTCATGTGCTGGGTCGCCTGCGACCGGCTGGCGAAGATCGCGCAGCGCCTCGGGCTGGACGAGCGCGTGCATCACTGGCGCGAGCGCGCCGACCGCATGCACCACGGTATCTGCGAGCAGGCCTGGAACGTCAAGCGCAGGAGCTTCGTCGGCGCCTTCGGCGGCGACGGCCTGGACGCGAGCCTGCTGCTGCTGGCCGAGCTCGGCTTTCTGCGCGCCGACGATCCGCGCTTTCTCGCCACCGTGTCGGCGGTCGAGCGCGAGCTGCGGCGCGGAGACTTCGTGTTCCGCTACTCGGAGCCGGACGACTTCGGCGCGCCGCAAAACGCGTTCGTGGTGTGCAGCTTCTGGTTCGTCGACGCGCTCGCGGCGCTCGGCCGGCGCGAGGAGGCGAGGGCATTGTTCGAGAACCTGCTCGGCTGCCGCAACCGCCACGGCCTGCTCGCCGAGCACGTCGACCCGGTGACGCGCGAGCTGTGGGGCAACTTCCCCCAGACCTACAGCATGGT
>CAWHUZ010000012.1:0-51734 GCA_963832685.1 uncultured beta proteobacterium | reverse complement strand
CTCGGCCGCGTGCCAGACCCAGCGCGGATCGTCGAGGAAGCCGCGCGCGAGCGCGACCATGTCGGCCTTGCCGGAAGCGACGATCTCTTCGGCCTGCCCGGCGTCGGCGATCATGCCCACCGCGCGCACCGCGATCGGAGCGCCCTGCTTCACTTTCTCGGCGAACGGAACCTGGTAGCCGGGCACCACCTTGATGCGCTGCTGCGGCGCCGCTCCGCCGCTCGAGACGCAGACGTAATCGAAGCCGATCTGCGCCAGCGCCTTCGCGTAGGCCACCGCATCGTCGAGCTCGAAGCCGCCTTCGGCCCAGTCGCTCGCGGTGATGCGCGCGCCCAGGCAGCGCTCCCTGGGCCAGACCGCGCGCAGCGCCTGCGCGATCTCGAGCGGGGCGCGCATGCGGTTCTCCAGGCTGCCGCCGTAGCGGTCGGTCCTGCGATTCGACAGCGGCGAGAGGAACTCGTGCAGCAGGTAGCCGTGCGCCGAATGCATCTCGACCACATCCAGCCCGATGCGCAGCGCGCGCCCGGCGGCCGCGGCGAAGGCCTGCGCCAGGCCGGCGATGTCCCCAGGCGACAGCTCGCGCGGCGTGTGCCATCCCTCGTCATAGGCGAGCGCGGAGGGCGCCACGGTCTGCCACGGCGACTCGGCCGCGGACAGCGCCTTGCCGCCCAGCCACGGCACCTGCACCGAGGCCTTGCGCCCGGCGTGCCCGATCTGCACGCCGATCGGACTGCGGGTGACGCGCCGGCAGGCCTCGACCACGCGCTGCATCGCCGCCTCGTTGTTGTCGCTGTACAGCCCGGTGCAGCCGTGCGAGATGCGGCCTTCGCGCGTCACGCCGGTCGCCTCGATCATCAGCAGGCCGGCGCCCGAGACCGCGAGGCTGCCAAGATGCATCATGTGCCAGTCGGTCATCGAGCCGTCGTCGGCCGAGTACTGGCACATCGGCGACACCACGATGCGATTGGGCAGCGTGACGCCGCCGAGCTTGATGGGAGTGAAAAGCTTGCTGCTCATCGATGCATATTCCTTTCTCAGGCTGCGCCGACCGCGATGCCGCGGCCGGCAAATGCGCGCCGCAGCGCCTTGGCGAAGCTCACCGCGTCCGGCTGGTCGCCGTGCAGGCAGAGCGTGTCCGGCGCCACCGGCACGCGCTTGCCGGAAAGGCTCGTGACGTAGCCGCCTTCGATCATGCCGATCGCCTGCGCCACCGCCTTGTCCTCCTGCTCGATCATGCCGCCAGGCCTGCCGCGCGGCGCGAGGGTGCCGTCGTCCGAGTAACCGCGGTCGGCGAAGGCCTCGCCCGCGACGCGCACGCCCACTTCCTTCGCGACCTCGAGCATCCTGCTGTTGGACAGCGCGTACAGGATCACGTCGCCGCCGAGGTCCTTCACCGCGCGCGCCATGGCCTCCGACAGCGCCGCGTCGGCGGTCGACATGTTGTACAGCGCGCCGTGGCACTTGACGTGGTGCAGCTTCGCGCCCGCGGCGCGCGCGAAGGCCTCGACCGCGCCGGCCTGGTACAGCACCAGGTCGTACATCTCCTGCGGCGTGATCTTCATCGTGCGCCGGCCGAAGCCCTGCAGGTCGGGCAGCGACGGGTGCGCGCCGACCGCCACGCCGTGCTCGAGCGCGAGGCCGACGGTGTAGCGGATCGTCGCCGGGTCGCCGGCGTGGAAGCCGCAGGCGATGTTGGCCGAGCTGATGAAAGGCATGATCTCGGCGTCGGCGCCCATCTTCCAGGCGCCGAAGCTCTCGCCCATGTCGCAGTTGATATCGATCGTCTTCATGTCGCGTACCCCCATGAAATTGCGCCGCAGCGCCGCGTCGAGCCTGGATCGCGCGCCGCGCGCGCCAGCTCGAGCGCATCCTCCAGCGAGCAGCGCGCAAAGCGCAGCGTGCCGCCCGGCGCGAGCTGCGCCAGCCGCGGCACGTCGGCGCTCGCGATCTCGGCGATCTTCGGATAGCCGCCCGTGGTCTGGTGGTCCGCCATGAGCGCGATCGGCGCGCCGTTGGCGGGCACCTGCACCGTGCCGAGACAGGTCGGCCCGGATAGTAACTCACCCGCCTTGTCCGCCACGAGCGACGGCCCGCCGAGGCGGAATCCCATGCGGTTCGATTCCGGCGCCACGCGCCACACCGCGTCGAAGAACACGCGCTGCGCGGCGGCGCCGAACATGCCGATGTGCCGCCCCTCCATCGCGTGCACCAGGATCGGCTCGCGCTCGGGCAGCGTGAGCGGCGGCGCCGACCAGCGCACGGTGTCGATGCCGCCGCGCCGGGCGGCGCCGGCGGCCAGGCGCGCGTAGCGCTCGGCGGCCAGGTCGGCTGCTTCGGGTGCGAGCGGCAGCGTGTCGCCGGCGCGCAGCGCGCGCCCTTCGAGGCCGCCGAAGCGCGCCGGCAGGTAGGTGCTGCGGCTGCCGAGCACCGGCTCGAGCGCGATGCCGCCCGCGATCCCGAGGTAGGCCCGGCTGCCGCGCAAAGCGCGCCCGCAAACGAGGCGCGAGCGGGCGCGCGCGAGCACCGGGCGGTCGCGCGGCAGGGCACGACCGTCGAGCGTGGCGTCGAACTCGGCGCCGCACAGCGCGATCAGCGCGTCGTGCCCGAATACGAGCTCGGGACCGATCACCGTAAGCTCGAGCGTCGCCGCGTCGACATCGTTGCCCACCAGCGCGTTGGCGAGCACGTGCGCGACCGGGTCCATCGCGCCGCAGGGAACGATGCCGAGGTGCTGTAGCCCGTAACGGCCGCGGTCCTGGACCGTGCTCAGCAGCCCGGGCTTGGCGACGCGCAGTGTCATCGCTGGCGACGCTCGAACTCGGCGCGGCTGATCGGCACGAAACGCACCCGGTCGCCGGGCGCGAACAGGCTCGGCGGGTCGCCGCGCGCATCGAACAGGGTGAGCGGCGTGCGCGCGACCACGTTCCAGCCGCCCGGAATCGCGTACGGGTAGACCACCGCCTGCAGGCCGGCGATCGCGATCGATCCGGGCGGCACCACCAGGCGCGGCTCGGCGCGGCGCGGCACCTCGAGCCGCGGGTCGAGCCCGCCCAGGTGCGGCAGGCCCGGGGCGAAGCCCATCATCAGGACCTGGTACTCGGGCGCGGCGTGGCGCTGCGCGACCTCCTCGGGCGCGAGCTTGACGCGCTCGGCGACCGCGTCGAGGTCGAGCGCCAGCTCCGGGTCGTAACAGGCCGGTACCTCGAGCGAGCGTCCCAGCGCCTGCGCCACCGGCAGGCCCTCGGCAAGGCAGGCCTCGACCACGGTGGCCGCGGCCTGCAGCGGCGCCGCGGGAAGCTCGGGATGAGTGGGATCGAAATGCAGCGCCACGCCGCCGAGCGCGGGCACCACGTCGCGCAGCCACGGCAGCGCGCGCGCGCGCAGCGCGGCGGCCAGGCGCTGCACCACCGCATTCACCTCCAGGTCGAGGGTCTCGCTGAACTCGACGTAGGCCGCGCCGTCGCCCAGCGGCACGATGCCGAGCGGCTTTGGAACCGTTTCGCTCAAGCGGCTGTCGCCGGCGCGACGCCGATCATCGAGTCGCGTGTGACGAGGCGCGCGAGGCGCTCCTCGCTCCAGCCCTCGGTGCCGGCGGGGCGCAGCGGCAGCACCAGGTAGCGCATGTCGGCGGTCGAGTCGTGCACCCGGACCGCGACGCCGTCCGGGACGCGGGTGCCGAACTCGGCCAGCACCGCGCGCGGTTCGCGCACCACGCGGCTGCGGTACGCGCGCGACTTGTACCAGTCCGGCGGCAGCCCGAGCAGCATGCGCGGATAGCACGAGCAAAGCGTGCACACGATCACGTTGTGCACCTCGGGCGTGTTCTCGACCACCACCAGCCTGAGCGCCGGGACGTCGAGCCCGAGCTCCTCGCAGGCGGCGCTGCCGTCGGCGAGCAGGCGCGCCTTGTACGCGGGATCGGTCCAGGCGCGCGCCACCACCCTGGCGCCGCGCTCGGGGCCGCGCGACTTCATGTCCGCGGCCGCCGCTTCGACTTCGGCGTCGGTCACCACGCCCTTCTCCACCAGCAGCTCGCGCAGACTCACTTCCATGAGCTGGAAGTAGGTCAGCGGGGAATACTTGCCAAGATCGCTCATGCCTTGTCCAGCCAGTGC
The DNA here is from genome assembly GCA_963832685.1 of uncultured beta proteobacterium. Taxonomy (GTDB): domain Bacteria; phylum Pseudomonadota; class Gammaproteobacteria; order Burkholderiales; family SG8-39; genus DAHVFK01. The sequence goes on along the minus strand of CAWHUZ010000012.1, from coordinate 47,619 downwards.
TGGAAGATCTCGACGTCGACCGTGTCGCCGCGACCGCCGCGGTAATCCGGCCAGACCTCGGCCTGGGCGAAGCGCACGCGGTACAGCGGCTGTTTCGGCAGGCCGCTGCGCATCTGCGCCAGCTCCTCGGGGTTCGCGAACGCGCCGCACACGCGCTCGATCACGCCGCTCGCGCCGCGGATGTAGTACGGCGTGCGCACGTGGCCGAGCGGGCAGGCCTTCATCACCGTCACGCGCTCGCCCGGCCGGAACCTGGTCTGCAGTGGCTTCACAGCCTCACTTGCCACGATGCTCCACCTCGACCATCTTGCGCGCCAGTTCCTCGGTGCTGATCACGCCGCGCTGGATCATGGTCTGGGTGATCGAGGTCACCCAGCGCTCGTAATAGCTCATCTTGTCGTAGGCCTCCGGCCCGAGCGCCTCGATGTTCTTGCGCAGCTCGTCCACCGTGAGCAGCTTGCGCGCGCCCTTGATGCCCGACAGCAGCACCATCAGCGCGTCGACGCGGCGCTCCCAATCGGCATAGTCGTGCTCCGTGCGCTCGACCTTGCCCGCGGGCAGCCCGCCCATGTCGTGATGGCTGCGTTCGATCATGCGGCTATTATTGCACCCGTCACGTCACGGATAAACCTCTTGCCGCAAACCGCCGAACCCGGTTCCCTCGTCCTCGACCACGTCGCGCACTTCGTGCCCGACCTCGACGCCGCCGCGCGCACGCTCGAAGCGCTCGGCTTCGTCGTCACGCCCACTTCCGAGCAGTCGACGCAGGACGGCCCGGCCGGCACCGCCAACCGCTGCGTCATGCTCGGCGAGGGCTACCTCGAATTCCTGTCGCCGATCGCCGACACCCCGCACGCGCGCCGCACGCGCGAAGCGATGGCGCGCTACCCCGGCGTCCACATCCTCGCCCTCGGCACCCCCGCCGCCGCCGAAGAGCGCGCGCGCCTCGAGCGCCATGGCTTCGCCCCGCTGCCGCAAGTCGACCTCGAGCGCGACGTCGAGCTCGAAGGCCAAACCCGCCGTGCGCGCTTCGGCGTGGTGCGCGTCCCGCCCGAAACAATGCCCGAAGGCCGCGTCCAGTTCGTCGAGCACCGCACCCCCGAATGCGTGTGGCAGCACGCTGGCTAGGCCACGCCAACGGCGTCACCGCCCTCGCCGCGGTCTTCGTCGCCGCCGACGATCCCCCCGCCGCCGCCGCGCGCTACGCCCGTTTCGCCGGCCTGCTCCCATCCCCCGAGGGGGCATTCATAAGATTGAGCACTGCAAGAGGCGACATCGTCATCGGCCGACAGCGCGACCTCGCCGCGCTGCTGGGCGCCGCGCCCGCGGCGCCGGCGCTGGCAGGCTACGCGCTCGCCTGCGCCGATCCCGAGGCGCTCGCCGCGCGCTGCCGCGCCGCCGGAGCGACAGTCGGGCGAGCCGGAGAACTCTACGCCGCGGCGCTGCCGCCGGCCCTGGGCGGCGCCTGGCTGTTTGGTGCGGCGGACAGGCTGAACTAGGCGACGGATTACCCCGGCTTCAATCGTTACAGTCCACTAGAATGCGCGCCATGAGCCAGCCCGTCCTGCTTGCCGTCGACGACAATGAGAGCCTGCTGGGCGACATCGAACGCGAGCTGCGCGATCGGTACGCGCGGCATTATCAGGTGGTCTGCGTGCGATCGCCCGCGGAGGCGCGTGCGCGCCTGGCGGAATTTGCCGCCTCGGACGTCGAGGTCGCCCTGGTGCTGGCCGGCCAGTCGACCGCGGAGGTGCCCGCCAGCGCGCTGCTCGCCGAGGTCCGGCAGGTCCATCCCCGGGCCAAGCGAGCCTTGGTGGTGGCGTTCGGCGACTGGGGCCAGAAGGCGGTCGGCGACGAAATCTTCGAGGGGGTGGCCGACGGCCGGTTCGATCACTATGTGCTCCGACCGGCAGAGTCGCCCGACGAGCTGTTCCACCAGACGATCTCGAGCATGCTGCTCGATTGGTGGGAGTCGAACCGAGCTGCGCCGCATATGGTGCACATCGTGGGCGAGTCGTGGACGGGCCGGGCCTACGAGCTGCGCGAGGCGCTTAAGCAGTGCGCGGTGGTGCATAACTTCTGTCTGGCCGACTCGGACCAGGGTCGGGCGCTCGTCGCCGCGGCCCCCAAGGGGGCCGAGCTCCCGCTCGTCGTGTTCCCCAACGGCATGGTCCTCGAGAACCCGAGCAACGCCGAGGTGGCAGTGGCCGCCGGCGGTGCCGTCAACCCCGAGCGGGTGGACTTCGACGTGATCATCGTCGGGGCCGGTCCCGCGGGCTTGTCGGCCGCGGTGTACGGCGCCTCGGAAGGGTTCCGCACCTTGGTGGTCGACTCGGGCGGCATCGGCGGCCAGGCCACGTCGAGCTCGCTCATCAGGAACTACCTCGGGTTCCCGCGCGGCATCAGCGGCCGGCAGCTGGCCCAGAGCGCGTACAACCAGGCGTGGGTGTTCGGGGCGGAGTTCGTGTTCATGCAGTCGGTCGCGGCGCTCGCCCGTGACGGTGACCAGCTCGTGGTCACGCTGTCCGACAGCGGCCCGGTGCGCTGCTCTGCGGTGGTCCTGGCGCTGGGCGCCACGTATCGCCGGCTCGACGTGCCGTCGCTGGAAGCATTGATCGGGGCCGGCGTCTTCTACGGGGCTCCGACATCGGAGGCATCGGCACTCACCGGTCGCGATGTCTTCATCGTCGGAGGCGCCAACTCGGCGGGGCAAGCCGCGCTGCACCTCGCTCGCTACGCCCGCACCGTCACGCTGGTGGTGCGGGCCGATTCGCTGCGCGCCGGGATGTCCGAGTACCTCGTGCGCCAGATCGAGGCGACCGACAACATCGTGGCGCGGCTCGGCTGCCAGGTGGTGGGCGGTGGCGGCGACGGACGGCTCGAGCACCTGGTGCTGCGCGACCTCGGGTCGAAGACGGAAGCCGCGGTCGAGGCGAACGCGCTGTTCCTGCTGATCGGCGCCCGGCCGAACACCGATTGGCTTCCACCGGACATCGAACGGGATGAGCACGGATTCGTCCTCACCGGAGCAGACGTCTCGCAGCGCCGCGCATTGCCTCTCGATCGCAGTCGATTTCTCCTCGAAACGAGCATGCCGGGCGTGTTCGCCGCCGGCGACGTCCGCCGCGGTGGCGCGAAGCGTGTCGCCTCGGCGGTCGGTGAAGGCTCTATCGCCATTCAGTTCCTTCATCAGCTCTTCGCCGCCGAGCACCGCCAGGCGCGCGGCCGATCCGAGAAACATCCCAGCACTCCCGGCCAGGCCGAGGTCGTCCCCTCTCAGCCTCCGTATGGCAGCGTGACGATCCCTAGCCGGTGCCCGTCGGGGTCGGCCCAGTAAATCCCCCGGCCACCGAAGGGGTCGATGATCTCGCCCCGCTGCGGGGCCGCCGGGTGTGCGACGTACTCGATGTGCCGATCCTGGATCCACCCTACGATCTCGTGTGCCCAGCAGCGCCGCTCGGCGATCCGAAACGCGCCGGGATTGCGCCAGGGTACCGATGCCGGCGAAGGGTGCTGCCATGGTCGATCCAGGGGCTCCGCCGCAAAATGAAATGCTGGAAAGGCCATAGCACAATGTACGACGGCGCACGGTGCGCTCCAGAGGAAAGGCGCACCATGAATTGCGGCGTCAAGGGCATTCTCGCCCTTTTGGCCGTCCAACCCATGCCAAACGAACCCTACAACGCACCGCCACTGAGCAGCACGGGCGTCGATTCCCTGAGCCAGGTTCTGAAGCGTAGCAATCACGCCGTGGCTCTGATGCAGGTGTGCGCGCAGGAGCTGTCGTCGGTGAATGACGCCATCAGCCAGGCGCTGGCGTCGCGCGACGCACTGGCCGGGGTTAAAGGCGCCCTCGGCAAGAATGTGGCGCTTGCCGCCAGAGCGCTGGCGGCGTCTGCGGAGCTGACGTCGGTGAACCGGGCGCTGCAGGCCGCGATCAGAGACCGGGACATGGTCGATCATCAATTGGCCGCGTCAGAGGAGCAGCAACGGTCGAGCCGCCGTGCCGCCTTCCACGATGTCCTCACCGGCCTGCCGAACCGCGCGCTGTTCAATGACCGGCTGGAACATGGATTCGAGCAGGCCCAGCGCCATGGCTGGTCCCTGGCCGTGTTGTTCGTGGACCTGGATGGCTTCAAGATCATCAACGATAGCCACGGGCACGCGGCGGGCGACAGCGTTCTGCAGGCCATCGCGCAGCGGCTCACGGAAAATTCCCGTGGCGAAGACACGGTCAGCCGCCTTGGCGGCGATGAGTTCCTCTACCTGCTGGCGGGGATCCGGGATGAGACCAAAATCAGCATGATCGCGGACAAGATCATCTGGGCGATTCACGAGCCCTGCACGGTCACCGTGCGCGGCGCGGAGATCCAACTAAGCGTCGGCGCCAGCATCGGCATCTCGATCTTCCCGAAAAACGGCACCACGGTGGAGGCGCTGATCAAGAGCGCGGACGCGGCGATGTACAGGGCCAAGCAGGCCGGATCGGGGTATGCCTTTGCACAATAAAGGGGCTGATACGTTCGGTAACGCACAGCCGCCCGCGCAACGATGAAGAACACTGGCACTATCATGCTCCACGAATTCCTGGCGGCGAACCACAAAGACGTGATCGAGCGTTGCAGGGGCAAAGCGAAGCTGCGGTTCGAGTCCAGCGTCGACCCCGAAACCATTGATCATGGCGTGCCGATGTTCCTCAAGCAGCTGGAGGACATCCTGCGCTTCGAGCAAACGACGGACGAGCGCAAAGAACTGGAGTTCGAGCCGGTACCGACGCCGTCGGGTACCGACATCGGTCGCGCCGCGGCCCTGCAAGGGTCTGAGTTGCTGCGCCTCGGATTCACCGTCGACCAGGTCGTCCACGGCTATGGCGACGTGTGCCAGGCCGTCACCGGGCTGGCCGTCGAAAAGAACGTGACCATTACCGCCGACGAGTTTCGCACCCTCAACCGTTGCCTGGACAACGCGATCGCCGACGCGGTCAGCGCGTACGCGCGCAGCGACGGGCATGCCGACGGGTCGCGTTTAGCGGGATCCCTGAGCACGCACCTGGATGACTTCTCTAACGAGCATCGGCGGCTGGTGGATATCGCCAGCAACGCGTACTCCGCCATGAAGACCGGCAATGTAGGCATGTCCGGAGCCACCAGCGCATTGCTCGTTGACGCCCTGGAGCAACTGCGTTTGCTCCCGCAACGGATCCTGCCGGAAATTCGCGTGGCCATCAAAGAGGAAGCGATAGCGTCCGAATAGGGCAGCAGATCTGCCGGATCTGCGGTCCGAATTTGAGTGACTGCTTATGCCGTTGGCAGGTGCTTGCGGTGGCGCCAAAAGAGGCCCATCAGCGGCTTGACGCTGGTGCCGTGGACGAGAATGGAGAGCGTCACCGCCACCAGCGTCAGTTGGATCAGCTGCAGGGCCAACTTCTCCGGCAGTCCCTGCTCGATGGCATACATCAGGTAGTACAGGGAACCGATGCCGCGCACCCCGAACCAGCCCACCATGCCGCGTATCGGCCATGAAGCGCGGGTACCCGACAGGCCGGCGAGGACGCTGACCGGTCGTGCCACGACAAACAGGAACAGCGCAAGTCCCACGGCACGCCAGCTCCAGGAATTGAGAAACAGCGTGCCGCCGATCAGCAGGATGAGCACCATCTCCGACAGGCGCTCGAGGTGTTCCTTGAATATCAGCGATCCTTCGCTGACGGTCGGAATTGGCTGCATATCAGGACTTGCGCTCGAAGCCGCCGGTTCGATTGCGGCGGCAAGCTTGACTTCCGTCTGGCGCAGCGCCACGGCGGCGAAAAATACCGCCAGAAATCCCCACGCGTGCAGCAGCACGCTCAAGCCGTAGACCACGCCGATCAGGCCGAGTCCGAGGAAGTCGTCCATGAGCTCGTGCCCGGGCGACGCGCCGCGCAGTTTCCATCCCAGCCGGGCCAGCGCGGCGCCGCAAGCGACCCCGATCGCGATTCCCGCCGCGGTGGCCCACAGCACATCGACCAGCGCCCAGCGCAGGCCGGATTCGCCCAGCTCATGCAGGCCGAGCAATCCCAGTCCCAGCATCACGAACGGAAAAGCGCTGCCGTCGTTCATGCCCGCCTCGCAGGTCAGCGTGAAGCGGAGCCGGTCGCGGTCGCCGGGATGACGGATCTGTACATCGGTCGCCAACACCGGATCGGTGGGCGCCAGGATCGCGCCCAGCAAGATGGCGGCGCCCAGCGGCAGGCCGAGCAGATAGTAAGCGAAGGCGGCGACCAGGACGACGCTGACCGTCATGGAAACGGACGCCAGCAGAATCGGCGTGCGCCAGCGGGCGAAGCTTACCGGTACGGGCATTTTGACACCGGCGGAAAACAGCGAAATCAGCACCGCCACTTCAGTCAGCACTTCCAGCAGCGCCGATTGCTTGAGCGGATTGAAGTGAAATGCGTTGAGCACCGTAGGACCGACCAGCAGTCCCACTGCCAGATAGATAATGGCCGGCGTGACCGGCAGGCGCTTTAGCACTGAAGAAGTCAGGCCCCTGGCGAGCAGCAGGCCGCCCACGAGCAGAAACCAATGTGCGCTAGTCATCGTCTTGTGAACTTCGCGCGGCTTGCGGTCTTCGCGCTCGGCGCAAAACGCCGGCTACGCCGCCAGCCCTTTGCTCGGGTTGATGAGGTACTTCTCGCCGGTGGAACGCCTGCCGTAGGCGGAGATCGCGTCCGCTTGCAGCGCCTCGGCCAGGGACACGGTCTTCGCGTAGCGGCTGGCGAACGTGGTCTTCAGTTCGGCCAACACGCGCTCGCGCAGCTTCTGCGCCGCCGCGGGCCCGATCTTCTGCAGGAACGGAGTCAACAGCCATCCGCCCACGCCCCAAGCCATACCGAAGTTGCCGATCAACTCGGTCGGGTTGGTGTCCAGCCGCCCGTAGATATAGACCTGCTTGTGCGTCGTCGATCCGTAGCGGCTGTACTCCTTGGCGGTCTTGTTCAAGGCCGCCTCCATGCAACTCAGGATCTGCCCGGCGAGCTTGCCGCCGCCGGTGGCATCGAAGGCGATCGTGGCGCCGGTGGCCACCAGCGCGTCCGTCAGGCCCTGCATGAACGCGGGCGAACTGGCGTTGCACACATGCTTCGCGCCGATGCCGCGCAGGATGTCCTCCTGCTCCTGCTTGCGCACGATATTCACCAGCGCGATGCCATCCTTGATGCAGATTCTGTTGAGCATCTGCCCGAGATTGGACGCCGCAGCCGTGTGCACCAGCGCGCTGTGGCCCTCGCGCCGCATCGTCTCGACCATGCCCAGCGCGGTGAGCGGATTGACGAAGCACGACGCGCCTTCGGCCGGCGTCGTGCCTGCGGGCAGCACCATGCACAGCGCTGCCTTCACGCACCGGTACTGCGAATACATCGCCCCGCCGATGACCGCCACCGTCTTTCCCGTCAGTGCCTGCGCCCCGGGGCTCGCGCCCGCCTTCACGACCACGCCCGCGCCTTCGTTGCCGACGGGCAGCGACTGGTCCACCCGGCCGGCCATGGCCTTCATCAGCTTCTCGGGAATGGATGCTATGACCACGGGACTCGCGCCGCTGCCGGAGTACCTTGCGCTGCTCATGTCGGCGGCGCCGAACAACAGTCCCAGGTCCGACGGATTGATGGGCGCGGCTTCGATGCGCACCAGCACTTCGTCGGGCGCGGGCTCCGGGATCGGCATGCTCGCAAGCGAAAGCTCGAGCTCGCCATTGCTGCGCACCAGCGAACGAAGTTGAAGCGACGTGCGAGAGTTATCGGCGGGCATTGCGGATCTCCGTGAAGCTTGCGTGAAGGCGCAGTCTATCGACAAATCCCGCGAGTCAGCGCTCGAATGACCGCTACCGGCCAGGAGCGGACCTTCGACCAACGACGGGCGGTTCAGCCGCGCCTGACGGCGCCTGACTCACGCGCCGGTCTCGACCGTCGCCGACAGATGAGACTTCGCCTTGAGGGATCTGGTGACCAGGCAGCCCTGCTCCGCGCGGGCAAGGAGGCGTTGCGCGTGCTCCTCGTCAGTACCCGGCGGCACGCGAAGCGAGGCACGGACGCGGAATTCCGTGAACTGGGTCACGCGCTCCACTCGATCGAGGGTCCCCTCGACCTCGCAGTCGAGGGAAACCCACGTGAGCTTGGCAGCACGGGCGATCGCGCGAAAGGTGAGGATGTAGCAATCCGCCACCGCGGCGACGAGCAGCGTCTCGGGCGACCAACGATCGCCCGGGCCGCCGAATTCCGCGGGAGCGGCCGAAACCAGCGAAGGAAGACGCGCGCCTTCCAGATTGACCTCTCCCTCCGTGCCGGCGTGCGCCGCCACGGAGTATCGATGGGGCAAGTCTTGCATGTCGGTCCGGAATACCTCTTGCCGATGCCTAATTGGTATGAGTTGACTTTTCAGTTGCCATTTGTGGCCGGTTTGCAAACCTCACGACATGTGACAGCGGTTCGCATCCTCCCGGACCATCAAAACGTTACGCCTGGGAATGGCTCCAAGCAATGCCACCATAATGTAACGCGGGGAGCGTCCAGAAGCACGCCTTCCGGACGACCGCTATGGGTCGGATGCCGTCCTCCCGCTCAGTGAAAAGCGGTCGTTCGAACTGGAATCTTAGCCAACGTCAGTAAGCAGCCGGACACCGGCCGCTCGATACCTCCGATGTAAGCGGCAGCAATGGCCGAGGAGCGGCCAGTCATGACGCCTTAGCTGAGGATCGCTCAGGGTCCCATATTGCCGAATCGCGGGAGGCCCTTACGTCGCCTAGATTCTGTGGATTGACGCTAAGCATTTTCAATGCACCAGTGAACATCTCCAAGCCCGCCAAGACGGCGGCACGGCTTGTCGATCAAATATCGTTGCGGCTTGCCGGTTTTGCAACCAACATCGGCACCGGCGAAAGAAACCTCCTGCGCCAGACGTCTACAAACGACTGGTCTGCGAGCGCATGCGCCGAGGGCGCTGGCATCGTGTACTGGTGCGCTGAGGTCTTTCTCGCGCGGAGCGAGGAGATCACCGGCATAATTCGACGTTTCACCGAGGAATCGTCCGAGGCAACGTGAACGATCCATCCGTCGCTGGGGGAGAAGCGCTCGACCCGCCTCCCGGCGGAATCCACCGGCTCAAGCTCCTCTACCAGCGGAACGAGCGCAAGTTCGCGATCGCATCCTTCAGCGGCGGATTCATCCTCGACGCCCTGACCGTCGACCGGGTCGACTCCTGGCGGGTGATCGGCCAGCAGGTCGGCTATCTCGCGGTGATCATGGTGGCCCTCGCGCAAATGTTCCTCGAGGAGGGCCGGCCGCCGCGCGAGCTCGACAAGATGTTCGTCCTCAAGCGCTGGTACTTCAACTATCGCACGGCGCTCGTTTCCTTCTTCCTGGGGACCCTGCTCAACCTGTACACGATCTTTTATTTCAAGAGCTCGTCGCTGGTCGTGTCGTTCGCTTTCCTCGCCTTCCTCGTGTTCCTGCTGGTCGCGAACGAGTCCGCCCGTTTCAAGTCGCTGGGGCTGTCGTTCAGGTTTGCGTTGCTCAGCCTTTGCATGCTGTCCTTCTTTGCTTGCATGGTTCCCGTGCTCGTCGGATCGATCGGGCTGGTGGTCTTTCTGTTTTCGATCCTGGTCGGCTGCGTGCCTCTGATCGGCCTCAGCCTGTGGATACGGGCCCGCGCGCCGGAGCGCGTCCAGCAGGCGCGCAGGCAGATTTCCATCCCCCTGGGACTCGTGCTGGTCGGCTTTCTCGCTTTTTATCTCTTCAGGCTGATTCCGCCGGTCCCGCTGTCGATCCCGTTCATCGGCGTCTACCACGACGTCGAGAAGACGGAGGAAGGTTATCGCCTGAGCCACGAGCGGCCGGCGTGGCGCTTCTGGGAAAACGGCGACCAGCAGTTCCTCGCCCAGGAAGGCGACAAGATCTACGTCTTCTTCCGCATCTTCTCGCCGACGCATTTCTCCGACCAGGTGACGATGCGCTGGTACTGGAAGGACAACGCGGGCCGCTGGGCGCTGCAGGATTCGATCCCGATCAACATCGTCGGCGGCCGCAAGCAAGGCTTCCGCGGCTACGGCGTGAAAGCGAACTACCGGTTCGGCGACTGGAAGGTGCAGGTCGAGACCAACGACGGGCGCGAGATCGGCCGGATTTATTTCAACGTCGAGATCGTCCCCATAGCGCAGCGCAGTTTCGAAGTCGATATCGATTAGCGACCGCGCTCGCGCGCTTCAGCCCAGCCGGCCGAGCACCCGGTCGACCATCTCGCCCGACAGGCCGAGGTAGTTCGCCGGGTCGCACAGCCGCTCGAGCGCGGCGCGGTCGAGGTGCTGCGTGATCTCTGCGTTCGCGGCCAGCAGGTCGACCAGCGGCCGGTTCTGCTTGATGGCGTCGCGGCACAGGTCGTACACCAGGTCGTGCGCGCGCTCGCGGCCGAGATGGGGGCCGAGGCCCATCATGACGGCTTCGGAGGCGATCAGGCCGTTGGTGATGTTCAGGTTGGCGCGCATGCGGGCGGGGTCGACTTCGAGGCCTTCGAGCAGGGTGCGCGACTGGCGCAGCGCGCCGGCGGCGAGGCAGAAGGCTTCGGGCAGGACGATCCATTCGATCTGCCACGGGCCGGTGGAGCGCTCGTGGTCGGCGACCATGGCGTCCATCATGGCGGCGGCGTGCTGGCGCAGGACCGAGATCGCGCCGTGGATATAGCAGCTCGAGATCGGGTTGCGCTTCTGCGGCATGGTGCTGCTCGAGCCGCGGCCGTGGGCGAAGGGCTCGAACACTTCGGCGACCTCGGTCTGCATCAGCAGCTTGACGTCCATCGACAGCTTGCCGAGCGTCCCGCCGACCAGGCCGAGAAAGCAGCCGACCTCGGCCACGCAGTCGCGGATCGTGTGCCAGGCGATCACCGGCTGGCCGAGGCCGAGCTCGCGCATCAGGCCGTGCCTGGGTTTCCAGCGCGCCGCTCTCGAGCGAGGCGAGGGTGCCGGCGGCGCCGGCGAACTCGCCTACCAGCAGGCGCGGCTTGAGCTGCGCCAGGCGCTCGCGGTGGCGCTCGATCGCCGACAGCAGCCCCGCCATCTTGTAGCCGAAGGACACCGGCACCGCCTGCTGCAGGTTGCTGCGCCCGGCCATCGGGGTGTCGCGGTAGCGGCGCGCGAGGCCGGCGAGCGCGGCCGAGATCGCCGCCAGCTCGGCCTCGACCAGCGCGAGCGCCTCGCGCATCTGCAGCACGGTCGCGGTGTCGGTGATGTCCTGGGTGGTGGCGCCCCAGTGGCAGTATTCGCCCAGCCCGTCGCGGCACAGGGCGGTGAGCTGGGACACCACGCCCAGCACCGGGTAGCCGATGCGCTCGGTCTGCTGGCGCAGCTTGTCCATGTCGATCTGCCCGACCTGGCAGTGGCGCGCGATTTCCGCGGCCGCCTCGGCGGGAATCAGGCCGAGCCGGCCCTGCACCCGCGCCAGCGCCGCCTCGACGTCGAGGTATTTCTGGGTGCGGTTCTCGTCCGACCACACCCCGCGCATCTCCCCGGTGGAAAAGATGTTCCCGAAAATCGCTGAATCGACCACGGTCGACGGCATGCCCTTGCTCTCCGGTGAAAAGTGAAGGCACATACGTTAAGCTCTATTCCGTCCCGGCACCAATCCCCCGCACCCATGGCGTCAGACCTGCTCTCCCTCTCCGCGACCGAACTGCTGCGCCTGTATCGCACCAAGCGCGCCTCGCCAGTCGAAGCGACGCGCGCCGCGCTGCAGCGCATCGACAAACTCAACCCGGTGCTGAACGCGTTCTGCTTTATCGCGCCCGACGCGCTGCTGGCGGCGAAGGAGTCGGAAGCGCGCTGGGCGAAGGGCGAACCGATGGGCGCGCTCGACGGCGTGCCGGTCTCGATCAAGGACTTGCTGCTGACCAGGGGCTGGCCGACGCTCAGGGGCTCGAAGACGGTCGACCCCAAGGGGCCGTGGAACGACGACGCGCCGGTGGTCGCGCGCCTGCGCGAGGCGGGCGCGGTCCTGCTCGGCAAGACCACCACCCCTGAGTTCGGCTGGAAGGGCGTCACCGACAACCCGCTCACCGGCATCACGCGCAACCCCTGGAACCCCGCCAAGACGCCGGGCGGGTCCTCGGGCGGCGCCGCGGCGGCGCTCGCCGCCGGGATCGGCCCGCTCACGCTCGGCACCGACGGCGGCGGCTCGATCCGCATCCCCTGCGCCTTCAGCGGCGTGTTCGGGCTCAAGCCCTCGTTCGGGCGCGTGCCGGCGTGGCCGCTGTCGCCGTTCGGCACCGTGGCGCACGTCGGGCCGATGACGCGCAGCGTGCACGACGCGGCGCTGATGCTGAACGTGCTGTCGCAGCCCGACGTGCGGGACTGGTTCGCCCTGCCCTACGACCCGCGCGACTACCGGGTGGGGCTGGACGACGGCGTGCGCGGGCTGCGCATCGCCTACTCGGCCGACCTCGGCGGCGCCAGCGTCGAGCCCGAGGTCGCGGCCCTGGTCGAGCAGGCGGCGATGCGCTTCGTCGAGCTCGGCGCGCTGGTCGAGGAGGCGCAGCCTGATTTCGGCGGCGTGGACGAGGTGTTCCGCCGCCACTGGTTCACCGGCGCAGCCTACCTGCTGAAGAGCTTCACGCCGCAGCAGAAGGCGGTCATGGACCGCGGCCTGGTCGAGGTCGCCGAGCAGGGCGCGAAGATCGGCATGCTCGAGCTGCTCGAGGCGGTGCAGCGGCGCGGCGCCTACGGCGTGCAGATGAACCACTTCCACGAGAAGTACGACCTGCTGCTCACGCCGACCCTGCCGCTCGCCGCCTTCGACGCGGGCAAGGAGGTCGCCGACGTGATGAAGGAAAAGCGCTGGACCGACTGGACGCCTTTCTCCTATCCGTTCAACCTCACCCAGCAACCCGCGGCGTCGATCCCCTGCGGGCTGACCGCGGACGGCCTTCCGGTCGGACTGCAGATCGTCGGCCCGCGCTACCAGGACGCGCTGGTGCTGCGCGCGGCGCGCGCCTTCGAGTCGCTGCAGCCGATCCCGATGCCGGACGTTTCCGGGCTCGCCCCCGGCGCCTAGCGATGCCGGTCGACGTGCGGCTGATCCGCGCGCACGAGTTCGTGCGCTGCGCCGACGACGGCGCGCTCGACGCCGACGCCAGCCTCGCGCTGCTGGTGGGCGCCGCCTCCGGGATCAACGTCAACCGCTCGAGCCAGATCCTGCTCGACCTGCGCGGCGCCGAGCCCGAGCTCGACGTGCTGCGCCTGTACGCGCTCGGCGAGCGCCTTGCGACCCACTCCTCGGTGCTCGGGCGGCGCGTCGCGGTGCTCGCGGCGGCCAACGAGCACACCGCCAGCCCGCGCTTCGCCGAGCTGGTGTCCGGCGCGAAAGGCGGCTCCGCGCGCGCCTTCGCCAGCCTGGAGGACGCGCTCGCCTGGCTCGGCGGCGGCTGACGCTTCCTCGCCTGAACATGGGATGGTGCGACGCTCGCGTGCGCACTAGCCTGTTCGCAATCCGGAACGCGGGTCCGGGCCACTCTGGAGACAGGGACCATGAGGACTGCAGGCACGGCGCTTCGCGCCGCGCTGTGCGCGCTCGGCGCAAGCTTCCCGTTCTCCGTGGCGGCGCAGAGCTACGTCGGCTTCGGCTTCGCCAGCGCGCACGGCGCGATCCCGTCGCTCGACACGACTCGCCTCGGAGCGCCGGTCACGGCCGCGCCCGACAAGACCCGTGACACCGGCTTCAAGTTCTACGGCGGGCACCAGTTCACGCCCAACTGGGGCGTCGAAGTGGGCGTTGCCGAGCTCGGCAGGGATTACTCCGCCCGCATCACGGTTTCCGGCGCTCCGGCGCGCACCCAGTCCGGCAGCCTCAGCACGCAGTACGTCGCGGCCACCGCAACGTTGCCGGTCGGGAAGCGATTCTCGCTGTTCGGCAAGATCGGCCTCGCGGCCAATCAATTTTCCTCGCACACCTCGTGCGCCGCGTTCATCTGCGTCCAGTTGCGCTCGGAGAACCGCACCTCGCCCATGTTCGGCGTCGGGATTCAGTACCGCCTGGCGCAGAAGCTCGGGCTGCGCCTCGAGTACGAGGACTACGGCGAAATGACCGGCGACGGCGTCTGGGGCGCCGGCAGCAGCGGCGCGATCAAGGGCAACAGCTGGTACCTGGGCGCGCAGCTCATGTTCTGACGCGACGCGGCGGCGGCCTCGCCTTCGACCAGGTCCGGTGCGGCTTTTCGGCAATAATTGGAAGCGTCCGAGCCGCGCCTCGCCTTTTCGGCTCCCTACTTCACATTAGGCCTCGTCAATGTCAGCGAACAAAGAATTCGAAACCGCCCACGAACTTGAGCGCATGAAGTCTGTCGTCATGCAGCTTCACGCACTGTGGAACACTGGTGACCTGGATGCAATTCCTCGGGTCTACGCCCCGGACTTCGTGGCGCACATGCCCAAGGGCTGGTCGCTGTCCGAGTTCCATGGTCACGATGGAGCACGTCTGGCCATAGAGCGCATCCGAACTGCGTTTCCCGACTGGAACGAGAACGTTCACGATGTCATCGTTCAGGGCGCGCAAGTCGTGACGCGGTATACCTCTACCGGCACCCACAAAGGTCTGTTCCTGGGAAGGCAAGCCACGGGCAATCGGGTGGAGGTCGATGAAATCTCCATTTATCGAATACGAGATGGCAAGGTAGCCGAGCAGTGGTGCCTGGTCGATGACCTGACGTTTGGCAAGCAGCTTGGCATCCTTCCGGCCTAACCGTTCGTTCCGGCGCGCCGGCATGACGGCAGCCGAACTTAAACGGTCGGGCCGTGGAGTTGATGTGGCGTCACGCAATCTGGTTCGAGCATTGGTCGTCCCGGCCCTCTCACTCGTCTGCGTATCCTGCGCGACTATCCGGAACGATTACCCTTCGGGATGGCCTTCGTTGGATCGCATAAGGCCGAATTGCAGCAAGATCGCCGGCACGTATAGGGAACGAGGTTCGGGACTAGAAGGGTTGAGCGACAAGTTCTTCGGCGATACCGGGGAAATTCGGGATTATGTCGACATTTCGTATTCCCCGAGCGCTGTTGCAGTAGCTTCAGTTGCGCAGGGCAAACCTCGTTCACTGAAGACATTTACAACACGGGATGGCAATTTTCGGTGCGTGAACGGTCGCGTCGAGCTCTCCCTTTCTCGTGGCTGCCACGCATGTCCAGGGGCGACATACGAGAAACTCAAGTTAACGCTTGTACGAGCTGACGATGGCTCGCTGATCGTACAGACTGAGGGGAGCGGCGCTTATCTGGTCTTGTATGTTGTTCCCGCCGGTTCAACCATAAGCACGTGGGATCGGTATTTTCCGCGGTAACTTGTGATGTGTGAGCGGTTTAACCGACACCGGCCTAACCCGCGCCGCGAGGCGGAACCGCAAGCCTCACGCTAGCGGAGCCGCACTGTCGATCGACATCGGCGCTTCGCGGGGCCGTCAGCTCTCCAGCTCGACCGCCCAGGTCGCCAGGATGCGGTCTTCCTCCACCAGGGTGCCGCGCGCGCGGTAGTGCGTGTCGTCGACCTGCTGGATGCACTCGAAGCCGCGGTAGCGCCCGCGTGCGCTGGCGTAGAACGACAGGATCGCGTCGCCGGCGAGGACGAAGCGCCCGTGCAGCTCGCCCAAGGCATCGCTGTGCGAGCTCCAGTGGGTCGCGTGCGCCCCGGGCGCGAACGGGACGACGTCGTAGCGGCTGCGCGTTTCGGCGCGGCCCCCCTGCGCGATCCGCATCACGCCTTCGCAGCTCCAGAGTCCCGCCGCGTGCGCGACGCGCGTTTCGCCCGTGACCGGCGAGGCCACGCCCGCCGCGTCCCAGTAGGTGCCGCTCGCGCGCCAGACGCCCTCGCGCAACAGGAAGCTGTGCGCCAAGGCGCGCTTCAGCCGTGAAGCTCGACGCTGTCGCGCGGCGCCTGGGCGCGCTCGGCGTCGCTGTAGTCGCGCAGCACGTTCGCGACCCGCAGCCGGTAGCCGGCGAAGATTCCGCCGCGGCCTTTCGCCTGCGCCGCGCGGTGCTCGGCGAGATTGCGCCACTTGCGCACCGCCTCCTCGTCGCGCCAGAACGAGAGCGAGACGAAATGTCCCGGCGCGCTGATGCTCTCGAAGCGCTCGATCGAGATGAAGCCGTCGGTGCGCTCGAGCTGCGGCTTGAGCGCGGCGGCGAGGTCGAGGTACTCCTGCTTGCGCCCCGGCGCGGGGGTGAGCTCGAAAATCACGGCGATCATGAGGACTCCCGGAAGTTCCGCCGCACTATACTTCGCGGCGATGGAACCGCGCCACTTCCGCTTCTGGCCCAAGGGCCTGCCGCGCTCGCTGAGCTTTCCGCGCACGCCGCTGCACGAGCTGCTCGAGGTCTCGGCGCGGCGCTACCCGGACAAGGCGGCGAGCTGGTTCTTCGGCGCCGCGCTCGCCTACCGCGAGGCCGAGGACCAGGTCCTGCGCCTGGCCGGCTTCCTGCAGCAAGGCTGCGGCGTGCGCCCCGGCGACCGGGTGCTGGTCGACCTGCAGAACAGCCCCCAGTTCCTGCTCGCTGCCTATGCGATCTCGCGCGCCGACGCGGTGATGGTGCCGGTGAGCCCGATGTGCGTCGCAGATGAGCTCGCGCACTATATCGAGGACAGCGGTGCGCGCGTGGCGATCGTCGGCCAGGAGGTCTGGCCGCGCGTCGCGGGACTGCTCGGCGCGACGACGCTCGAGCGCGCGATCGTCGCGGCCTACTCCGACTACGCGGATCCCGCCTGCGATCTGCCGCGCCCGGAAGCGGTCGCGGCGAGGCGCGAGCGCATCGACGCGCGCGGCGTGACGCTGTGGCCGCACGCTCTCGCCGTCGGACACGCGCCGGCGCCTTCGCGCGCGCGCCCGGACTCGCTCGCGGTCATGCCCTACACCTCGGGCAGCACCGGCAGGCCCAAGGGCTGCATGCACAGCCACGCGACGGTGATGTTCAACGTCGCCGGCGCGGTGCTGTGGGAGGGCATCCACCAGGACGCGGTGGCGCTTTCGACCGCGCCGATGTTCCACGTCACGGGCCTGGTGCATACGCTCTACGCCTGCGTCTATTCCGGCGCGACCATGGTGATCCAGCCGCGCTGGGACGCCGAGCTCGCCGCGCGCCTGATCGAGCGCCACCGCTGCACCCACTGGGCCAACGTGCCGACCATGGTGGTCGACCTGCTGTCGCACCCGGACGCGCTCGCGCACGACGTGTCGTCCCTGGACTGCGTGTTCGGCGGCGGTGCGGCAATGCCCGAGGCGATCGCGCAGAAGCTGCTCGACACCTGCGGCATCCGCTACATGGAAGGCTACGGCATGACCGAGACCATCTCGCAGACGCACAGCAACCCGCCCGCGCGCTGCAAGATGCAGTGCCTCGGCATTCCCGTGTTCGACACCGAGTCGCTGGTGGTCGACCCCGAGACCTTGCGCGTGCTCGAGCCCGGCGAGCAGGGCGAGATCGTGGTGCGCGGGCCGCAGCTGCTGACCGGCTACTGGAATAACGAAAAGGCCTACCGCGAGTCGTGGGCCGAGATCGGCGGCAAGCGGTTCTTTCGCACCGGCGACCTTGGCCGCATGGACGATGACGGCTACTTCTTCATCTCCGACCGCTTGAAGCGCATGATCAACGCCGCCGGCCTCAAGGTCTGGCCGGCCGAGGTCGAGGCGGCGATGTACCGCCATCCCGCGATCCAGGAGTGCTGCATCATCGGCGCGCCCGACGCCCGCCGCGGCGAGACCGTGAAGGCGGTGGTGGTGCTAAAGCCCGAGTTCCGCGGCAAGCTCGCGGGCGAGGAGATCCTCGCCTGGGCCCATGGCCAGATGGCCGCCTACAAGGCGCCGCACCTGATCGAGTTCGTCGAAGCGCTGCCGCGCACCGCCTCGGGCAAGATCCAGTGGCGCGAATTGCAGGAGCGCGAGTTCGGGCGCTAGCGCTTCGCGCGCAGGTCCGGAAGCAGCAGCAGCGCGGCGGCGGCCCCGACCGCGGCCGCGCCGAGCAGGCCGTGCGCAAGCGAGCCCAGGCGCTCGCCGAGCCAGCCGATCGCCGGCGGGCCCGCCATCTGGCCGATGCCGTACAGCACCGTCACCCAGGCCGCAGCGCGGCGCGCGCTCGCCGGCGCGAGCGTGCGCGCAAGCCCGAGCGACAGCCCGGTCACACCGAGGAAGGTCATGCCGAACAGGATGCCGGCGATCGCCGCGGTGAGCGGTCGCGGGTCGAGCGCCACCAGCAGGATGCTCAGCGCGTGCAGCGCGTTGGCGCCGAACAGCGTGAGCGTCGCCCCCGCGCGGCGGCGGGCCCAGGTCCACAGCCACACCGACGGCGTGGCGAACACGCCGACCACGACCCAGACCAGCGCAGCGCTGCGCAGGCTGCCGCCCGCGATGACGTTGACGAAGAACGTGCCCGCCGCGCCGAACGCGAAGCCGAACGCGGCGTAGGACAGGCCCAGGCGCAACATCGCCCCGCCATGCGGCGGCGGCGGCTCGTGCGCCCGCGCGCTGCCCGCGTCGCCGCGCGGCAGGCGCAGCACGAGCGGCGCCGCCGCGAGCCCGAGCACGCACGCGGCGATCCAGCCGGCGCGCCAGTCCTCCAGCCACGGGATCACCGCGGCGCCGGAGAGCGCGATGCCGACGCCGACGCCGGCGAAGGGCCGCACGTCGGCGGGCGCGTCCGAGGCGCGCGCAAAGGCGTCCAGCGCGCCGAGAAACAGCAGCGCGCCGCCGTAGCCGCCGGCGAAGCGCGCGGCGAGCCACAGCGGGTAGCTCGGTGCGAGCGCCATCGCGGCGGCGCCGGCCAGGGTGAGCGCGAAACCGAGCGGCACGGCTCCGATGCGCCCTTCGCGCGCGCGCGCTGCGAGCCAGATGCTGGCCGCGAGGTAGCCGGCGAAATTCGTGCCGGCCAGCAGGCCCGCCTGCGCCGCGTCCAGGCCCGCCGCCGCGCGCATCGCCGGCAGCAGCGGCGTGAGCACGAAGCGCCCGATGCCCTGCGCCACCGCGGTGGCGAGCAGCGCCCCGGCCAGCACCAGCGCGGCGCGGCGCTCAGGCCTCAGGGCGGCGCCCCTCGAACGCGGCGCGCAACAGCGCGCGCACGCCGTCTTGCTCGACCGGGCGCGGATTGGGATACGGGCTCGCGCAGGCGATCTCGGCCGCGCGCCCGAGATCCGCTTCGCGCATGCCGATCTCGGACAGCTTCATGCGCAATCCGAGCTTCAGCTCCAGGTCGTAGAGGCCGCCCGGGGCATCGTTCGCGCCCAGCGCGCGCGCCGCGCGCGCCATCGCCTCGGGCGCGGCGTCGCGGTTGTAGCGCGCCGAGTGCGGCAGCAGGATCGAATGCGTCTCGGCGTGCGGCAGGTTGAAGCTGCCGCCCAGGGTGTGGCACAGCTTGTGGTGCAGCCCCACCGACGCCGAGCCGAGCACGGTTCCCGCGAGCCAGGCGCCGTAAAGCGCTTCGCTGCGGGCTTCCAGATCTGACGGCTCTCTTACAACCGCCGGCAACGCGCGGGCCAGGGCCCGGATCCCCTCCTCCGCCATGAGCGACACGATCGGGTTGCCGTCGTGCGCGTACAGCGCCTCGACGCAGTGCGCGATCGCGTTCATCCCGCTCGCGGCCGAGACCGCCGCCGGCAGGCCGAGCGTCAGCGCCGGGTCGTAGATCACGCACTTCGGCAGCACGCGCGCGTCGCGTCCGGTCTTCTTCAGCCCGCCCTCGGTCAGCCCGTAGACCGGCGTCATTTCGGATCCCGAGTAGGTGGTCGGCACGGCGACGATCGGCAGCGCCTCGGTGAGCGCGATCGCCTTGGCGAGACCGGTGGTCGAGCCGCCGCCCAGGCACAGGCAGCAGTCCGCGCCGAGCTCGCGCGCCACCCGGCGCGCGTCCTCGGCCACCGCGAGCGGCACGTGCATCACCGCCTTGTCGTAGATCCCCGCGACGCGCGCCCCAAGGCTGTGCGCGAGGCGCCGCGCGCCCGCCGCTTGGCCGGGCGTCGACAGCAGCAGCGTGCGCTTCGCGCCCAGCCGGTCGAGCTCCTGCGCAAGCCGCGCGAGCGCACCCGCGCCGAAGACTACCCGGACCGGAAAGGCGTCATAGACGAAATCCCTCACGCCTCGATTCTCCCTTGCGTTCCGGATATTCGGATAAGGAAGTCGAGTCGATACCGCACTGCGGAACCGCTTTTCATTGACTTTGAGCGCATGCCTGACCGATTATGCCGCCGGGCGTCCCGCAGCGCAGTCGCGCAGCGCGGGGCGCTGTTGACCCTCCAAGTCCAAACAATGGGTCATCTCACATCTCAATGGGAGGCAGTTCATGAAACGGAATGCGCTAGTACTGGCAATAGGCCTCGCGTTCTCGTTCGGCGCGAGCACCGTGTTCGCGAAGGGCGACGAGGCAAACCTGCAAAAGCTGGGCAACTTCCAGCGTACCGACACGCAAGCGGGCAAGAGCGTGCCCCAGGGCGGCAAGTACGCCGAGAACCTGAAGAAGATTCTGCAGAAGATCAAACTGCCCGACGGCTTCAAGATCGAGCTGTTCGCGATCGTGCCGGATGCGCGGCAGATGGCGGTGAGTCGCAACAAAGCGACGGTGTTCGTCGGCACCCGCAAGAGCACGGTCTGGGCAGTCACCGACCGCGACATGGACAACGTCGCCGACACGGTCGACGAGTTCAGCCCGAGCGTGAAGTTCGATGACCCTGCCGGCACCTGTTACACGCCGGACGGCTTCCTGTACGTGGTCGAGCGCAACCGGGTGCTGCTGTTCCCCGCCGCCGAGTACTTCATGGAGAGCCCGGACACGGTCGCGGTCGCGGTGGTCAAGCAGGGCGAGCTGATTCCGCCGGAAGAGGAGTCGTACAACCATACCGCGCGCGCCTGCGTGATCGGGCCCGACAACAGGATCTACATCACCCTCGGCCAGCCGTTCAACGTCACCCCGCCGGAAAAGGTCGACCTCTACCGCAAGGTGGGCATGGGCGGCATCGTGTCGTTCAATCGTGACGGGGGCGACCGCCAGGTCATCCTCACCGGGATGCGCAATTCGTCGGGCCTCGACTTCAATCCCAAGGACGGCAGCCTGTGGTTCACCGACAACCAGGTCGATGGCATGGGAGACGAGATTCCTCCGGGCGAGTTGAACAAGGTGCCGGCGACGAACGGCAAGCTGCATATGGGCGGATGGTACGGCATGCCGTACTACGGCGGCGGCAGCACACGGACCGACGAGTACAAGAACAAGCAGATTCCCAAGGAACTGGCGGCGAAGTACGTCAAGCCGCAAGTCGAGGAGATCGCGCATGCGGCCGACCTCGGGATGATGTTCTATACCGGCAACATGTTCCCGGCCAAGTACAAAGGCGCCATCTTCAGCGCGCAGCACGGCTCGTGGAACGCGGTCAAGCCCAGAGGCGCCAGGGTGATGGTGACCTTCCTGGATAGCAAGGGCAACGCCATGCACAATAAGAGCGAGCCGTTCGCCGAAGGCTGGATGAACGAGGAAGGCGTGTACCTGGGCCGTCCGGTCGACGTGAGGCAGTACGTCGACGGCTCGATCCTGGTCTCGGACGACAAGGCAGGCGCGATCTACCGCATCTCGTATCAGGGCAAGTAACAGCGCCCAAGCAGAAACGGGTCGGGCCTTGCGCCCGGCCCGATCTTTTTCAGAAATCGGAAAACATGCGCATTGCTTACGTCGCAACTCTCCTTCTCGCCCTGCCGCCGGCAGGCCAGGCGCTGGCGGGCAGCTCGCCGCCTCACCTGGTGCGGACCTGCCAGACCTGCCACGGCGAGGACGGCGTCGCGGTCGTGGCGAACACGGCGAACTTGAGCGGCCAGCAGAAGGAATATCTGGTCGAACAGCTGCGTGCGTTCCGTTCCGGCAGGCGGCAGGATCCGCAGATGAGCATCATCGCGAAATCGCTCACCGACGACGACATCGAGCAGTTGTCGCAGTGGTATTCCTCGATCAAGATAACGGTGGAGAAGCCGAAGTGAATACAGCCCGCGGCGCGACCCTGTTGCTCGCCCTGATCTGCGCGCCGCTCGCCGCGGTGGCGCAGCAGGCCGGCAGCGAAGACGCGGTGACCGTCACCGCGACCCGCACCGAACGCCCCAGCCTCGAAGTGCCGGCCTCGGTCGACCGCCTGTACGGCGACGACATCCACTTCGGCCGGCCCGAGGTGAACCTGTCGGAGTCGCTCGGCCGCGTGCCGGGGATCGTGGCGCAGAACCGGCAGAACTACGCCCAGGACCTGCAGATCTCCTCGCGCGGCTTCGGCGCGCGCTCCACCTTCGGCATCCGCGGCCTGCGCCTGCTGGTGGACGGCATCCCCGCCAGCATGCCCGACGGGCAAGGCCAGGTATCGCACGTCGACCTCGGCTCGGCCGAACGCATCGAGGTGCTGCGCGGGCCGTTCGCGGTGATGTACGGCAACGCCTCCGGCGGCGTGATCAACGTCTTCAGCCGCGACGGCACGGGCGAACAGGGGCTCGAGGCCCGGCTCGAGGCCGGCTCGTTCGGCATGCGGCGCGAGTCGCTCGAGGGCGGAATGCGCAGCGGCGCCATGGACTGGCTCGCGAGCGGCGCGCATTTCAAGACCGACGGCTACCGCGACCACAGCGCCGCCAAGCGCGACCAGGCCAACGCCAAGCTGCGCTTCGGCCTGGGCGGCGACACCAGCTTCACGCTGGTCGCGAACGGCTTCGACAGCCCGAACACGCAGGACCCGCTCGGCCTCACCCGCGCGCAGGCCGAGGCCGACCCGACGCAATCGGTGTCCGGCGCAACCACCTTCAACACGCGCAAAAGCGTGCGCCAGAACCAGGCCGGCGCGACCCTCGAGCACCGCTTCGGCGCGAGCACGCTGACCGCGACGCTCTATTCCGGCCAGCGCAACGTCAACCAGTTCCTCGCCTTCACCGGATCGGCGCTGCCCACCGCGGGTTCGTTCGGCAGCTCGGGCGGCGTGATCGACCTCGCCACGAGCTACAGCGGCGGCGGCCTGCGCCTGACGCGCGATATGCAGCTTGCCGGTCGGCCGCTCACGCTCACGCTCGGCGGCGAATACGAGAGCATGGACCAGCGGCGCAAGGGCTTCGTGAACAATTTCGGCGTCTTCGGCGCGCTGCGGCGCGACGAGGACGACACCGTCTCGAGCAGCGCCGTGTACGCGCAGGCCGAATGGCATTTCGCCGAGAAGTGGATCGCGCTCGGCGGGGTGCGCGCGAACCGCGTCGCGTTCGCCTCGACCGACTACTACGTCGTCCCTGGAACGCTCAACCTGGACGACAGCGGCAGCCGCGACTTCGACGCCACCACGCCGGCGCTCGGCATCCTGTATCGCCTGGCGCCCGCGACCAGCCTGTACGCGAACGTCGGGCGCGGATTCGAGACCCCGACCTTCTCCGAGATGGCCTACCAGTCGGGCGGCGCGCCGGGGCTCAATTTCGCGCTCTCGCCGGAGAAGAGCCGCAGCACGGAGGCCGGGATCAAGACCCTGGTCGGCTCGAACCTGCGCCTGAACGCCGCGCTGTACGACGTCGAGACGCACGACGAGATCGTCATCGACAGCAACGTCGGCGGGCGCACCACCTACAAGAACGCCGGCCGCACGCGCCGCAGGGGGATCGAGCTCGGCGCCGACGCGACGCTGCCGCTCGGCATCGAGGCCTCGCTCGCCTGGACCGTGCTCGACACCGAGGTGCTGGACGGCTACGGCAGCTCGAGCGGCAACGTCGCCGCCGGCAGCGTGCTGCCGGGGGTGCCGCGCACCAGCCTGTACGGCGAGCTGCGCTGGCGCCACGTCCCGAGCGGCTTCAACGTCATGCTCGAAGCGCAGCACCGCTCGCGCATCGCGGTGGACGACGTCAACTCGGACTTCGCGGCGGGCTACACGATCGCCAACCTCGCGCTCGGCTTCGCCCAGCGCGCGGGCGCCTGGCGGCTGTCGGAGTTCCTGCGCGTCGACAACCTCGCCGACCGGCAGTACATCGGCTCGGTGATCGTGAACGAGTCGAACGGGCGCTTCTTCGAGCCCGCGCCCGGGCGCAACTCCGTCATCGGCGTGCAGGCGAAACTTCCCTTATAACCTCAGTGGTAGTGCAGCCCGCCGTTGACCGCCACGGTCTGGCCGGTCATGTAGGCGTTGCCCGCCAGCATCACCACCACCGCCGCCACCTCTTCCCCGGTGCCCAGGCGCCCGACGGGGATCCGCGCCTCGCTCTCGGCGCGGTGCGGCGCGGTCATGTCGCTCTCGATCAGCGAAGGCGCGACCGCGTTCACCGTCACGCCGTGCTTGACCAGCCGCGCGGCGTAACCGCGCGTGAGGCCCTCCATGCCGGCCTTGGAGGCGTTGTAATGCGCGCCGACGATCCCCGCCCCGCGCGCGGCGCCCGACGTGATGTTGACGATCCGGCCCCAGCGCCGCTCGCGCATGCCGCGCCACACCGCCTGGGTGCACAGGAACGCGGATTTGAGATTTACCGCGATGGTGCGGTCGAAGTCGGCCTCGTTCAGCTCTTCCAGGCCGCGGCGCAGGGCGATCCCCGCGTTGTTGACCAGGAGGTCGACCGGCCCGAGCGTGGATTCGACCGCCGCGACCATGCGCGCGACCTGCGCCGCGTCCGACACGTCCGCGCCGAGCGCGACGCTCCTGCGCCCGAGGGCGCGGATCGCGGCCGCCACCGCCTGCGCGTCGTCGCCGCGCGCGCGGTAGTTCACCGCCACGTCGGCGCCGGCGCCCGCGAGCGCGAGCGCGATCGATTTTCCAATGCCGCGCGAGGCGCCGGTCACCAGCGCCACGCGCCCGGACAGGTCGGTGGTCATAGGCGCTTCGCCACTTCCTCCAGCATCACTTCGGTCGCTCCGCCGCCGATCGACTGCACGCGCGCGTCGCGCGCCATGCGCTCGATCGCCGAATCGCGCAGGTAGCCCGCGCCGCCGTGGAACTGAAGGCAATCGTACATCACTTCGTTCACCAGCTCGCCGCAGTAGGCCTTCGCCATCGAGACCTGCTTGACGCAGTCCGCGCCCTGCGCGTCGAGCCAGGCCGCGCGGTATACCAGCTCGCGGCCGGCCTCGACCCGGGCCGCGAGCGCCGCGAGGCGCTGGCGCAGCGCCTGCTTGTCCCACAGCGGCGCGCCGAAGGCCTTGCGGGTCCTGACGTACTCGAGCGTCAGCTCGAGCGCGCGGGCGCTCTCGCCCATCGCCATCGCGGCGAGCGCAATGCGCTCGTTCTGGAAGTTGCGCATGATGGCGTAGAAGCCCCGCCCCTCCTCGCCGAGCAGCTCGGCGGGCGCGTCGTCGAACGCCAGCTCGGCGGTGTCCGAGCAGCGCCATCCCATCTTGTCGAGCCTCCGCCCGACCGCGAACCCGGGCGCGCCCTTTTGCAGCGCGAACATCGAGATGCCTTTCGACCCGGCGGCGGGATCGGTCTTGGCGGCGACGAAGGTGAGATCCGCCAGCACGCCGTTGGTGATGAACATCTTGCTGCCGCGCAGCCGCCACGCGCCGCCCTCGCGCCGCGCGACGGTGCGGATCGCCTTGACGTCCGATCCGGCGTCGGGCTCGGTCACCGCCACCGCGGTGATCAGGTCGCCGGCGACGACGCCGGGCATCCAGCGTTCGAGTTGCGCCGGCGAGCCGGCGCGCGCGAGGTGGGGCGAGGCCATGTCGGTGTGCACCAGCACCGTCGCGGCGAAGCCGCCGAAGCCCGAGCGCCCCAGCTCCTCGGCCAGCAGCGCGGTGGCGAGCGCGTTCATGTCGCCGCCGCCGTATTTCTCCGGGTGACGCAGGCCGAGGAAGCCGTAGCGCCCCATCTCGCGCAGCAACTCGCGCGGGACAAATCCCTGCTCCTCCCACGTGGAGGCCTGCGGCACCACGTCCTTGTCGACGAAGCGGCGCAGCGTCTCGCGCAGCAGGCGGTGAGTCTCGTCGAAATAGGGTGAAAGCATGAAATGCGACTCTGACCCCGATTACTAATTATCGATCATTTCGTGCCACGAGCAGCAAGGCGGCGGCGGAATTCGAGCGCGAGCAGCGGCAGGCCGAGCGCGGCGACGGCGAACACCGGGCGGGTGCCGAAATGGTCGACGATGCGCGCCGAGATCCATACCCCGACCGACTGGCCGGTGAACAGCGACAGCGCGAACAGCGACACCGCCGCGCCGCGCGCCTCGGGCGCCATCTGCGTCGCGTGCACCTGCAGCGTGTTGTGCAGCATGTAAAGGCCGGTGCCGCAGGCCATCAGGCAGGGCACCGCCCAGGCCGCGCTCGGGGCGACGATCATGCCGAGCCAGGCGAGGCCGAGCAGCGTCCCGCCCGCGAGCACCAGGCCAGACTCGCCCAGGCGCGGCACGATGCGGCCGGCGAGCGCGGCGTACAGCAGCCCGCCGGCGGCGAACGCGGTCACCAGCGCGCCGCTCGCGCCGAGGCTCACCCCGAGGCGCTCGTGCAGGTGCAGCGCGACGAAGGCGAGCGCACCGTTGAACAGCAATGCCTCGGTGAACACCGTCGCCAGCATTACCCGCACCCAGGGACCGCGCAGCAGCCCGGCCATGCGGCGGAAGGCGTCGGGCACCGAAACCGCGGCGCCGCCCGGGCGCCGGGTGAGCGGGTTGCCGCGCAGCTCGAGCGCGAGCAGCGCGGCGATCGCGAGGTAGAGCACGCCCAGCACCACGAACACCGCGCGCCAGCCGAAGGCCTCGCCGAGCACCCCGCCGGCGGTGGTGCCCAGGGCGACGCCGGCCATCTGGCCGATCAGAAAGCGCGCCAGCACCGGCTGGCGGCGCTCGTAAGGCACCACGTCGCCGATCCAGGCCATCGAGACCGGGATCAGCGCGCCCACCGTGGCGCCCGCGATGAAGCGCGCCGCGACCAGCCAGCCGAGCGAAGGCGCCGCGGCGCAGGCGAAGGTCCCCAGCGCCGAGAGCGCGGTCGCCGCCGTCACCACGCGGTACTTGCCGACGCGGTCGCCGATCGGCCCGTGCACCACCTGCAGCAGCCCGTAGGCAATGGAGAAAGCAGAGATCACCGCCGCCGCCGCGCCGGGCGTGACGCGATACTCCGAGGCGATCAGCGCGAGCAGCGGGTCGGTGACGCGCAGCGCCGCCGCGCTGGCGAGCGCGGCGAGCGAGAGCAGGACGATGGCGCGGCCGGTCATGAGGCCGGCAAGTATCCGCGATTCGCGCGCCGTTATCGAGACTTAAGTCAGTCTTAATGTTCCGCGCTGCAGAATCGGCCCGCTGTTCACGATCGGAATTCCGTTGAAAACCCCCTTTCAGATCGTCCTCGCCGCCTGGTGCTCCATTTTCGCCGGCAGCTGCCTGCGCTACTCGTTCGACATCGTCTCGGGCAAGAAGGCACGGCAGGAGGTCGGCGTGGACGCCAAGACCGGCAGGCTGCTGGAGAACGGCGTCGAAGGCCCCAACGCGGCCGTGAGCATTTCGCCCGAAACGCGACACGGAAATTGACTGGCCGCCTCGCTTGACGCAAGGTTGAGGCAGGCCAACTTCTTGCTCCTTGACCACCTCACATCCGGCAACAGGTGATACACCGGTCTTACCAGATGTTAGTGCGCAGAGGGGAAGCAGGCGTCGCACGCCTGTCGCTGCTGCTGTTCGCCCTTGAAATGCTGAAGAGCCCGCGCGCAATGGGCGCGATTTGCCCCAGTTCGGACACGCTCGCGCAACAAGTCGTGCGGCACCTGCCCTTGAACGTACCGGGCCAGGTGGTCGAGCTGGGCGCAGGAACGGGCGCGATCACGCGCGCGCTGCTGCGACACGGCGTGCCGCCGGGGAAGCTGATCGTGGTGGAGCAGTCCGCTGTGCTGGCAAAGCAATTGCGCCGGCGCTTTCCGCAGATCACCGTCGCCGAAGGAGACGCGGCACACCTGGGCCGGTACCTGGAATCCCAGCCGGTGCGCGCAGTGGTTTCGGGTTTGCCGCTGCGCTCTTTGCCGCTGACCACCGTACGCACGATCATGTCGAGCGTCGAAGATGCTCTGGCCCCGGGTGGCATGTTCATTCAATTCACGTACAACTTGCGCGCCCCGATCGCCGAAGTGCCAAGACATTTCAGCAAGGTGGCGTCGAGCATCGTGTGGCTCAACATTCCGCCCGCCCGCATCGATGTGTTTCTGAGTCGTTCGCGCTGAAGCTGCGTGAATAAGCGAAAGGTCGCGCGGCGGCGTGAGTAGCTACATCGCCTATCTGCAGCAGCTGGTTTCCTGGCTCGGCGGCCACCCGGGCTGGGCCGGCCTGATCGTCGCCGCGATCACGTGCGCGGAAGCGCTCGCCTTCGTCGGCATGCTCGTGCCCGGCGCGACGCTGATGATCGGCGCCGGCGCGCTGGTCGGGCTGGGGGTGCTCGAATTCTGGAGCACGTTCGCCTGGGCGGTGGCCGGGGCCGTCATCGGCGACGGGGTGAGCTTCTGGATCGGGCACCGTTACAAGGACCGGCTGCGCGCGCTGCGGCTGCTGCGCGAGCGGCCGGCGCTGCTCGCGCGCGGCGAAGAGTTCTTTCGCCACCACGGCGGCAAGAGCGTGCTGCTGGCGCGCTTCATCGGCCCGGTACGGCCGATCGTCCCGGTGGTCGCGGGCATGCTCGGCATGGCGCCTTCCCGCTTCTACTTCTACAACGTGCTTTCCGCGCTCGCCTGGGCGCCGGCGCACCTGCTGCCCGGAATGGCGTTCGGCATGTCGCTCGCGCTCGCCGGCCAGGTCGCCGGGCGCCTCGCGCTGCTGCTCGGCGCGCTGGTGCTGTTTGCGTGGACGACGGTCTGGCTGGCGCGCGCGATCTACCGCAGCTTGCAGCCGCACGCCTCGCATTGGGCCGCGCGCGCGTTGCCGTGGGCGCGCAGGCATCGTGCCTTGTCCTGGCTCGTCGGCGACGTGCTCGACCCCGCTCGTCCCCTGCCGCGCGGCCTGCTGGCCTGGGTGCTGGTCCTGCTCTCGGGCGGCTGGCTCTTTCTCGGGGTGCTCGAGGACGTGGTAAGCGCCGATCCGCTCGTTTACGCCGGCAAGTCGCTGCACCTGCTGCTGCAGCATTTTCGCACCCCCGTGGGCGACCGCGTGATGGTCGCGGTCACCGAGCTGGGCGACCCGTCCGTCGCCCTCGCGGTCATCGCCGCGGTGCTCGGCTGGCTGCTGTGGCGGCGCGCGTGGCGCGACGCGAGGTATTGGCTCGCCGCGGTGGTCTTCGGCGAGCTCGTCGTGGCGACGATCAAGGCCGCGCTCCACTTCCCGCGTCCGGACGGATTCGCCGCGGTCGCCACCAGCTACAGTTTCCCCAGCGGCCACGCCTCGATGAGCACCGTGATCTACGGCTTCCTCGCGGTGCTGGTCGCGCCCGCGTTGCGCGCGGGCTGGCGCTGGCTGCCGTACGCCGCGGCGGCACTGCTCATCGGCGCGATCGCGTTCTCGCGCCTGTATCTCGGCGCGCACTGGCTCGCCGACGTGCTGGCCGGCGTGGGACTGGGCGGCGCCTGGGTGGCGATCCTCGCGATCGCGCGCCAGCGCCACGGCGCGGAAAATCCGCCCCTCCCCGGACTGGCCGTGGCGGCGGGACTGGCATTTCTTGCGGCAGGGTCATGGCATGTCGCCACCGGACTGGAACGCGACCTGCAGCGCTACGCCGTGCGCCACGGCGCGCGCGGGATTCCCGCGGCGGGCTGGCGCACCGGCGGCTGGCGCAGCCTGCCCCAGTTCCGCAGGGACCTGGAGGGCGAGCGCGAGCAGCCGCTCAACGTGCAGTTCGCCGGCGACCTGCCGCGCCTGCGGCAGCGGCTCGAGGCCGCGGGCTGGCGTGCGCCGCCCGCGCTCACGCCGCGCAGCGCGCTGCGCTGGCTGCTGCGCGATCCTTCGCTCGAGCAGCTTCCGGTGCTACCGCAGCTCAACGGCGGCCGCTACGAGGCGCTGCTGCTGGTGCGCGACGCGCCGGCCAGCGCCGGTCGCGCGCGCCAGCTCGTGCTTCGCCTCTGGCCGACCATGGTGCGGCTCGAGCCCGGAGCGGCCCGACTCTGGGTCGGCACGGTCGCCGGGCAGCGCATCCGCAGGCTGCCGTTGCTGAGCTTTCCGGTCCTGGACGACCACTACGACGAGGCGGCCGCGGCGCTCGCGCAGTCCGCCGGCGACCTTGGCGCGCGCCAGGTGCAAAGCGAAGCCCAGGCCCGCGAGCCGGAGTGCCGTCGGTGCGGCGCGCTGTTGCTGCTCGAGTCGACCGCGCGCAGCGCAGAACAGCGCGCGAAGCTATCATGACGGCAGTCGATTCAGCTGCCTGCCGCGGAGCCCGGTCGTGTGGATTGCCCTCAGGATTGCCGTGCTGTACGGAGCGCCGGTCGTCGCCGTGGCGGCGGCGATCGCGTACCTCGTCGTGCTCTGGCTCCGCGTGCGCCGCGGTGCCCTGAGCCGCGCCAGGGCGGCCGCGCTCTACCCGCTCGCGCTGCTGCTGGCGCCCGCCGCGGTCGCGGTCGTGTGGGCGACCGCCGAGCTGGCGAGCTACTTCTCGGTGCCCGCGGGCGGATACGCCTGGGACGCGAGCGAGGCGC
This sequence comes from uncultured beta proteobacterium, assembly GCA_963832685.1. Lineage (GTDB taxonomy): Bacteria > Pseudomonadota > Gammaproteobacteria > Burkholderiales > SG8-39 > DAHVFK01. Next base: position 17,063 of record CAWHUZ010000012.1, on the reverse strand, counting down.
TCGCGCTGTTCTACGCCTTGCTTCCGATCGCCGCGTATGTCGGCATACCGGTCGCGGTTCTGGCGCTCGTCTTCTGGATTACACTCGCCGCATGGAAAAGATCCTCCTGATCCAGGGCCCGAACCTGAGCTACCTCGGCAAGCGCCAGCCGGAGATCTACGGCAAGACCACCGCGGCCGAGCTGGACGCGATGCTGCTCGCGCACGCCAAGGCCAACAAGTACCGGCTCGAGATTTTCTACACCCACTCCGAGGCCGCGGCGATCGAGCGCCTGTACCGCGGCGTGGACGAGAAGCTAGACGGCCTGGTGATGAACCCGGCGGCGTTCCTGTTCGCCGGCTACGCGCTGCGCGACTGCCTGCGCGCCGTGCCCTTCCCCTACGTCGAGGTGCACATCACCAACATCGAGCGGCGCGGCTTTCATTCGATCCTGGCCGAGACCGCGGTCGGGATGGTGGCCGGGTTCGGGGTGCGCTCCTACCTGCTGGGGCTCGAGGCTATGCTCGGCCAGCTGCGCGGAGCCGGGTCTCGACCAGGCGCGCGAAAAGCGCCGCGCCAAGGGGCAGCGCGGCGTCGTTGAAGTCGTAGCCGGGGTTGTGCACCTCGCACGAGGTCTCGCCCGAATCGTTGCCGATGTTGAGATAGCAGCCCGGCACCTTCTCCAGCATGAAGGAGAAGTCCTCCGAGGCCATGATCAGCGGCGGGTCGCGCTGCACCTTCTCGACGCCGACCAGCCCCGCGCACACGCCCGCGGCGAACTCGGCTTCGTTCGGGTCGTTCACCGTGGGCGCGAACTTCCAGTCGAGCGCGACCTCGGCGCTCGCGCCCAGGCCCTCCGCGACGCCGATCGCGATGCGCCTGAGCGAGGCTTCGATCCGCTCCATCACCGGGCGCGAGAAAGCGCGCACGGTGCCCGCGAGCGTCGCCGACTGCGGGATCACGTTGTAGGCGTCGCCGCCGTGGATCTTGGTCACCGAGACCACCGCGGTGTCCACCGGCGACACGTTGCGCGAGACGATGGTCTGCAGCGCGGTCGCGACGTGCGCGGCGACGATCACCGGGTCGACTCCGACCTCCGGGCGCGCGCCGTGCGCGCCCTTGCCGCGGATCGTGATGTCGAAGAAGCCGCCGGCGGCCATCATCGGGCCGGCGCGCACCGCGAACCAGCCCACCGGCAGGCTCGGGCGGTTGTGCATGCCGAACACCGCGTCGCAGGGAAAACGCTCGAACAGGCCGTCGTCGATCATCGCGCGCGCGCCGCCCAGGCCCTCCTCGGCCGGCTGGAAGATGAAGTTCACCGTGCCGTCGAACGCGCGCGACTCGGCCAGCGCCTTGGCCGCGCCGAGCAGCATCGTGGTGTGGCCGTCGTGGCCGCAGGCGTGCATCCTGCCGGCGTTGCGCGAGCGGTGGGGAAAATCGTTCGCCTCCTCGATCGGCAGCGCGTCCATGTCGGCGCGAAGTCCGAGCGAGCGCCCGCTGCGGCCTGCGCGCAGCACGCCGACCACGCCGGTCCTGCCGACCCCGCGGTGCACTTCCATTCCGAACGAGGCGAGCTTGTCGGCGACGATGCCGGCGGTGCGCGTCTCCTCGAAGCCGAGCTCGGGATGGGCGTGGATGTCGCGCCGCCACGCTGTCATCTCGCCGTGCAGGCGCGCGATTCGCTGGTCGATGGTCATGGTCGCCGGGGAAGATTCCGCCGGCAACCTTAACCCATGGCGCGGGCGCCTACCAGCCCCAGCCGAACGGCGACTGGCGGCTCGAGACCCGGCCCGCGTCGGTGAAAAACACCGACCCGCCGCCGGTGCCGGGATAGACGTAGTACCAGACCGTCCTGCCGTCGAGGGTGGACTTCTTCGACGGCGCGCCGAGCAGCGCGCTGACTTCGGCTTCGGCCATGTCGGGCTTGATCCTGGTCCAGGCGCCCCTGAGCGCGGCCTCCGGGCTGACGTAGCCGGCCGCCGGCGCTGCGAGCCGTGCTGCGGCGGGCGCAGCAACCGGTGCCGCCGCCGGCGCCGACGCGGCGGCGGGAACAGCGGGCGGTGTCCGGCCTTCGAGGCGGTCCAGGCGCTGCTGAAGCTGGCGGACTTGCTCGGTGAGCGCCTTCACCTGCTGCTCGAGGCTCGCATCACCGGCGGCCCGCGCCACCGGCATGGCGAGAACCAGTGAAACAATTACTGGAAGCGCGAGGCGCAGGCTACTTCGAAGCGGCGTAGGTCGCCGCCGCTCTGAGCTGCTCGGGCGTCATGGTGCGCACCACGCTCTGCATGATCGGCGCGTTGCTGCGGGTGCCCGACTGGAAGCCCTGCAGCTGCGCGATCAGGTAGTCGACGTGCTGCCCGGCGAGGCGCGGGAACGCGCCCGTGCCCTCGGCATCCGGACGGTGGCAGATCTCGCAGGCCTGAACGTTCTGCGCCGGGATGCCCTGGGTGAAGATCTTCTTGCCTTCCGCCATCAGCGCCGGATCTCCCGCCTGGCCGCGGTTCGGCTTCTGCGAGGCGTAGTAGTTCGCGAGCTCCTTGATCGTCTCGTCGGAGAGCTGCGAGGACATGCCCCACATGTAGGCCTGGGCGTTCGGATCGGCACGGGTATGGTTCCGGAACGCGTCGAGCTGAACGATGAGGTAGCCGGCTTGCTGCCCCGCGAGCCGCGGAAAAACCGGCGAAATGCTGTGGCCCTGCGGGCCATGGCAGGCGGAACACACGTCGGTCGCGAGCGTTTTCGCGTCCTGGTGGCTCTGGGCCAGCGCGATGCCCGTGCCCGAGGCGAGCAGGGCTCCCATTGCGATTGCGATGATGTTCTTCATGGTCGATCGCCTAGAAATTGATCCAGCTGAGGAGGTAGAGCGTGTCGTTGTCCGACGCGTTCCTGCCCGTCCCGTCGTAGTTGTCGCTGGCGCCGTTGAACTTGTTGTACATCGTGTACTGCAGCGCGAACTTCGTGTTCTGGTAGGGCACCCAGTCGAACTCGGCCATCCAGCCCTTGGAGTCGGGCTTGCCGTTGGCGTAGAGTGTCGCGTCCTCCGAACCGGCGGTCGAGAAGTAGCCCAGCGCGGCGCCGTACTTGCGGTGGTAGTAGTAGCTCGCGTTCAGCCTGAGCGTGTTCATGTCGTTCGAGGCGTTGGCCGAGCCGCCGGCGCCGAATGTCGCATCGAGTGTCTGCTTCTCGTTGATGTAGGTGCCGGTTAACGTCAGCAGATGCTGGTCGCCGATGTACTGGTACTGCGAATCGATCGCCCAGTCGCTGTACTTGTCGGACGGGCCCGTCTGCACGCTGTTGGCCGGGAATACTTTCGCCACCATTCCGTAGGCACCGAACTCCAATGACTTGCGGCCCCACTGGCGCTCGTAGGCCAGCCTCCAGTACGGCGCCAGCCCGTCTATGACGGGCACGTCGACCGCGCTGTCGATCTGTCCGAAACCGTTGGGTGCGCCGTGGTAGGCGCCCAACTCCGCATAGATCGAATTGTTGAAGTAGGCATACACGCTCAGACCGGCGGTGCTCATGTCGAACTGGCTGCCGTCGAGCAGCGTCGAGAAGTCGGGCCCGGGCGCAACCGAGCTTCGCTGGTCGAAGGGCGACTGCCAGGCCGGGGTGCTGTTCCAGGGGTCCTGCACGGTCGGGTTGTTATTGAAGCTGATGCCCCACAGCAGCTTGTCGTTGGCGGTCTGCGCGTAGCGCACATCGGTGTTGTCCCACACGAAACCGTTGTCGACGCCGTCGTAGGTGATTTGCACGAAGGCGCCGAAGTTGGGCGCGATCTTGCCGGCGTAGAACAGGCTCGCCTGCTGCGGCACCAGCACCTGGCCGTTCTTGGCGAGCGCATCGGCGGGGACTCCGCCCACGCCTTGCTGGCTGTCAGGCAGCGCCTTGGAAGTCTTCGTGTACGAAAACTGCAGCATCAAGGAAAGCGGCGGCAACTGGTTGAGCGCGAGGGTCTGCTCCCGGCTCGGCGTCATGCCGCTCACTTGCGGCAGGTTGTCCACCGTGTAGGCGTTCATCTTGAAGCGGCGCCCGAACGGCGTCAGCTCCGGGAACACCGTATGGCAGGCTTCGCAGGCGAAGCCCGTCTGGCGCGCGAAGCTCGGCACCGCCTGGGCGCTGCCCGGCGCGAGCAGCAAGCCGCCGCTTGCCATGGCCAATACCGCGACCAGACCTCTTAGTTTTCGTTGTTGCATTCTTGCCTCCTCTTGGCCGAACAAAGCCGTCGCGAAGGAGGCATCTTGAGTCTCGCGTGGGGGTTCGCGTATTAATCGAGGTCAAAAAATACCGTCACTTACGATAGACTTACGCAAGCTCTTTGGCCCACTTGCGTCTATGCTGCATGATTTTCGCGAGTGTGCGCCGCAGCATCTTTCGCAAGTTCAACTCGGCGTGGCATTGACTGACGTCAAGCACTTCTTGCGCGAAGCGCGGCAACTTACCAATCACATGTCGGCGACAATGCGCGACCGGTTCTACCGAGGAATGGCGATGAACACAACACGCAAAACCTGCACGGCGGCAGCGGCGATCTTCGTCTTGGCGATGCAGTTCGCTCTGCAAACCGACGCCAGCGCCTCGGGACGCAGCGGCGAGGAAGTGGTGGATCAGGTCTGCGCCGCGTGCCACGCGACGGGCAAGAACGGCGCGCCGAAGATCGGCGACGAAATCGCGTGGCAGGCGCGCGCCGCGCAGGGCCTCAGCAGCCTCACCGGACACGCCATCAACGGCATCCGCAAGATGCCGCCGCACGGCGGCAGCCTCGGGGTCACGAATTTCGAGCTCGAGCTCGCGATCACCGACATGGTCAACAAGTCCGGCGGCCACTGGGCGGTGCCGATCGACAAGGCGGCGGCGCCCTCCCCCGCGCGCAGCGGCAAGCAGATCGTGCAGGCGCAGTGCATCAAGTGCCACGCCACCGGGGTCGGCGGCGCGCCCAAGATCGGCGACCGGGGGGCGTGGATCCACCGCGCGACCTACGGCATCGACGCCCTGGTCCGCTCCGCGATCAAGGGGCACGGAGCCATGCCTTCGCGCGGCGGAATGCCCGACCTGAGCGACGAAGAGCTGCGCAGCGCGATCGTCTACATGCTCGAGCGAAGCGTCGGCCCGGCGAACAAGTCCGCCGCGACGCAGCCCGCGACGAGCGCTTCCTCCGTGCCAGGCGGCTGGAATCACAAGGTCGTCGCCGGAACGGAGATCTACCTTGGCGCGATGTCGGCGGCGGCGCTGCGCGCGGAGCACCCCAAGCCGGACGCGGCAACCGCGATGCTCGGCGGCATTCCGAGCGGCGACGGCTATTACTACGTCAACGTCTCGCTGTTCGACAGCAAGACCAAGGAAGAGATCAGGAATGCGTCGGTCAAGGCGACCGTCTCGGAGCCGGTCGCGGGCGGGGAGACGAAGCAGCTCAAGCCCATCGCGTTCAACAACAGCGTGAGCTACGGCAACTTCTTCCAGGTCGTGGAAGGATCGGCGAACGCCTACAAGATCAAGGTGCGGATCACCCGGCCGGGCCACTCCCGTGCCATAGGGGCCGAGTTCGAGTTTCCGCGCTGAGCTAGGAATCGCCGCGCGCGGTCATCGCCGCGGACGGCTTGAGCACGAAATCGTATTTCGCCTCGAAGACGCCGGCGGCGTTGCGGCGGAAGTCGATCACGAGCGAGTGCTTGACGCCGAACACCGCGTCCGAATCGAGGAATTCGTCGCCGCGCACGAACAGGTGCGTGACCAGCTTCTCGAACCCGGGCGCCTGGATCATGAAATGCAGGTGTCCGGGGCGCATCGGGTGGCGGCCGGTGGCGGCGAGCATCTTGCCCACCGGACCGTCGTGCGGCACCGGGTAGCTCGAGGGCTTGACGCAGCCGAAGTGGAACCTGCCGTCGGCGCCGGCGCGAAAGCGCGCGCGCAGGTTCGTGCCCTCGCTCTTCTGCACGTCGTAGTAGCCGTCGCCGCCCGCCTCCCAGATGTCGAGCAGCGCGCCGGCGATCGGCCGCCCGTCGGGGCCGCTCACCGAGCCGCTCACCCTGCACGGCTCGCCCGGCGTGCCCGGCCGCGCGATGTTCGCGCCGAGCGGCATCTCGGGCGCACCCTCGACGAAGAACGGCCCGAGCACGGTCGACTCGGTCGCGTTCGCGGCCTTTCCGTAATTGATGAAGTCGACCAGCATCGACACCCCGAGCGTGTCCGACATCAGGATGTACTCCTGGCGCTTGTCGTCGCACCAGTGCCCGGTGTCGGTCAGGAACCTGATCCCGGTGAACCACTCCTCGGGCGTCGGGCGCACCTCGCGCACGAAAGCGTGCAGGTGTTTCACCAGGCTCGCCATCACCTGCTTCAGGCGCGCGTCCGGAGTGCCCTCGATGCGCCGCAGCACCTCGGCGGTGAGCGTGTCCTCGCTGAAATTGCGGATCGTCATGCCCTCCTCCCCGTCTGCGTTCGCCCCGCGCGATGCTACCATCGCGCCGCACAAGCGAAGGAGGCCGGATGCAGGTCGCGTTCGTCGCGCCCGAGGAGGATCCGCAGCGCTGGCTGCCGGGATTGCGCGCGGCGCTGCCCGCGGCGCGCTTTCACGTCTGGCCCGAGATCCCCGATCCGGCGGCGATCGATGCGGCCCTGGTGGCGCAGCCGCCGCGCGGCGCGCTGGCGCCTTTTCGCGCCCTCAGGCTCATCCAGTCGCTCTGGATGGGCGTCGACGGCCTGCTCGCCGACCCGACCCTGCCGCGCGGCGTGCCGCTCGCGCGCCTGGTCGACCCGGGGATGGTCGCCGCGATGGGCGAGACGGTGCTCGCGCGAGTGCTCGACTGGCACCGTCACCTCTACCGCTACCGCGCGCAGCAGGCCGCGCGCGTCTGGCAGCCGCTGCCGCAGCGCCTCGCCGCCGAGCGCACGGTCGGCCTGCTCGGGCTCGGCGAGCTGGGGCGGCACGTCGCGCAGCAGCTCCTGCGGCACGATTTCAGGGTGAGCGGCTGGAGCCGCCGCCCGAAGCGCGTCGAAGGCGTCGAATGCTTCGCCGGCCGCGACGGGCTGGACAGCCTGCTGGCGGGCTGCGGCGCGCTCGTGTGCCTGCTTCCGCTCACGCCCGAGACGCGCGGAATCCTCGACGCGCGCGCGTTCGCGCTCCTGCCGCGCGGCGCCTGCCTGATCCATCTCGCGCGCGGCGCGCACCTGGTCGAAGCCGACCTTCTCGCCGCGCTCGGCGCGGGCCACCTCGCGCACGCCTACCTCGACGTGTTCGAAACCGAGCCGCTGCCGGCGGCGCATCCGTTCTGGAGCCAGCCCGAGATCTCTCTCACGCCCCACGTCGCCGCGCTCACCGAGCCGCGCACCGCGCTGCCGGTCGTGGTGCGCAACCTCGAGCGCGCGCAGCGCGGCGAGCCGCTCGAGACCCAGGTCGACCTCGCGGCGGGCTATTAGCCGCGCGGCGCAGCCTCGTCCAGGCCGAAGAAGCCCCGGATGCGCGTCAGCAGCGTCGCGCTGCGGACCCTGCCGGCCGCGGCGTCCGCGCGCGCCGCGTCGCTGACCTGCACCAGCCTGCCTTCGCGCTCGGCCAGCACGCGCGACAGGTCCTCGGCGATCGAGGGGCGCGAGCGGATGATGTCGGCGAAGCCCGCCTTGTCGAGGCGGTAGCACTCGACGTCGGTCCTGGCGGCGACCGTCGCGCGGCGCGGCGCGCCGGTCATCATTCCCATCTCGCCGAACACGTCGCCCGCGCCGAGCCCTGCGATCGCGCGCCGCCCGCCGGGCGCGTCGATCCACACTTCCGCCTCGCCCTCGGTCAGGATGTAGAGCCAGTGCGCCACCGCGCCCTGGCGAGTCATCACGTCGCCGGCCGCGAACGGCGCGTACACCAGCCGGTCGGCGAGCGCGCGCAGCTCGGCGGGATCGAGCGCGCTGAACAGCTCCACCCCGCGCAGCGCGGCCAGGCGGCGCGCGATCTCGCGCTCGCGCCGGGCGGCGTCGCGCTCCTCGTTCTCCTTGATCGTGTGCACCACGAACTCCGGAAAGGCAAGCTCGATCCCGGCGCGGCGCAGCGCGGCGAACAGCAGCACCCGCACCCTGGTGTCGGTCGCGTCGTCCGGCCGCGGGTCGCTCAGGTAGTAGCGCAGAGCGTAGCGGCAGTAGCTCTGCGCGAACTCCATCAGCACGCAGTTCGGCTTCGGCTCGCCGGCGACGTTGCGGATTTCGGCCGCCGCCATCGCCTGCTCCGCCACGGCGAGAACGCGGCTCGGCGACACGCTGTACTCGACGTCGAACCAGATCCAGCGCCGCCAGCGCACCGGCTCCTGGTCCGGATTGCCGATCACTATGAAGCGCGTCTTCATCAGCGCGCCGTTGGGCACGATCACGCGCTCGTTGTTGCGCGTCATGATCACGGTATGGCGCCAGTGGATCTCGGCCACCCGCCCCGACAGATCGTCCACCTTGACCCAGTCGCCGATCGCGATCGAGTCGTCGATCTCCAGCAGCAGCCCGCCGAGCACGTTGCCGAGGGTGTCCTGCATCGCGAACGCGACCACCGCGGTGATCACCGCGGACGTGGTGACCAGGCTCGCGAGGTCCATACCGGCCAGGCGCAGCCGCACCAGGCCCCAGGCGACGTAGGCCGAGACGACGATGATGTCCTCGACGATGCGCGGCGTCGCGACGCGCACCGCGGGCAGGGCGACGCGGAACAGCACCAGACCGGCGAAGCGAATGATCGCGATGCCGGTGGCAAGGATCGCCGCGTCGCGCAAGATCGCGCCGGCGCGCGCCACGCCCGCGGCCAGCAGTGCCGCGCCCGCAAGCTGCGCGAGCAGGCACAGGCCGAAGAAGACGAGGGTGTTGCGGATCGCCGCGCGCTCGCGCCTCAGGCTGTCCGCCAGCGTCGCGCCGGATTCGCTCATCGCGCGAGGTAGCCGCTGTCGACCGGCAGCACCACGCCGGTGACGCAGCGCGCCGCGGGGCTCGCGAGGTAGAGCACCGCGGCGGCGATGTCGTCCGGCTCGGGCAGCACGCCGAGCGGCGTATGCGCCATCACGATCGCCAGCAACTCGGGATTGGAGAACACCGGCACGGTGAGCTCGGTCCGGACGAAGGTGGGCGCCACCGCGTTGACGCGGATTGCGTCCGCGGCCCATTCGAGCGCGAGCGCGCGCGTCAGGTTGACCACGCCGCCCTTGGAGGCCTGGTAGGAGGCGTTCGGAAATATGCCGCCCGAAAGACCCATGATCGAAGCAAGGTTGACGATCGAGCCCGCGCCGCGTTTCTTCATGTGGCGCGCCGCGATGCGCGAAGCGAAGAACAGCGCCGTGAGGTTGAGCCCGATCACGCCGTCCCACTCCTCGCGCGAGATCTCCGCGGCCGGCTTGCGGATCGCGCGCCCCGCGCTGTTGACCAGGATGTCGATCCCGCCCAGCTCGCCGGCGGCGCGCGCCATGGCGGCTTCGAGCGCCGCCTCGTCGGTGACGTCGCAGGCGATGCGCGGGCCGTCGCCCGCGCCGGGTTCGAGGTCGAGCACCGCGACGATCGCGCCCGCCTCGGCCAGCCGGCGCGCGCTCGCCGCGCCGATGCCGCGTCCTCCGCCGGTGACCACCGCGGCCTTGCCGTCCAGCGCGAAGAGATCCATGGTGGCGTGAGTATACTTGGGCCGCATGTTCGACTTCCTGATCCGCGACGCCCTGCTGCTCGACGGCCTCGGCGGCGCGCCGCGCGCGGGCGACCTCGCCGTGACGGGCGCGCGCATCGCCGCAATCGGCCGCGGCCTCGGGCCCGCGCGCGAGACGCTCGACGCGCGGGGCCTCGCCCTGATGCCGGGAATTGTCGACAACCACACCCACTACGACGCGCAGATCACCTGGGACCCGCGGCTTGCGCCCAGCCCGGCGCTCGGCGTGACCAGCGCGGTGATCGGCAACTGCGGCTTCACCATCGCGCCCTGCCGGCCCGCCGAGCGCGAGCGCGTGATGCGCAACCTGACCCAGGTCGAGGGCATGGCGCTCGAGGTGCTGCGCGCGGGCATTCGCTGGGAGTTCGAGACCGTGCCCGAGTATCTCGACATGCTCGAGCGCCGCGGCGCGGCGCTCAACGTCGCGGCCTTCGTCGGCCATTCGGCGGTGCGCAGCTACGTGATGGGCGACGCCGCGGTCGAGCGCGCCGCGAGCGAGGCGGAGATCGCCGCCATGCGCGCGATCGTGCTCGAGGGCGTGCGCGCCGGCGCGGTCGGCTTTTCCACCAGCACCTCGCCCGCGCACAACGGCGAGGGCGGCGTGCCGATGCCCTCGCGCCTCGCCGACGAGCGCGAGCTGCGCGCGCTGGTCGGTTGCCTGGGCGAAGCCGGGCGCGGCGTGTTCATGCTCACCAAGGGCGGGCAGACCGGGATGGAGCTGCTCGAGGCGCTCGCGGCCGACTCGGGCCGGCCGGTGGTGGTCGCCGCGCTGCTGCACAACGCCACCAACCCGGGCCAGGTGTTCGAGGACCTGGACGCGATCGGCGCGGCGAACGCGCGCGGCCGCCGCCTGGTGGGCGCGGTGTCGTGCTGCCCGCTGTCGTTCGATTTCACGCTGCGCTCGCCCTACCCGATCGAGGGCCTGGACGCGTGGCGCCCCGCGCTCGGGCTCAAGGGCGCCGCGCTCGAGTCGAAGCTCGCCGACCCCGCCTTGCGCGGCGCGATCCGCGCCGAGCTCGCGCGCCCGGCGCGCTTTCGCCTGTTCAACGGCGAATGGGACAAGCTCGCGGTGGTCGAGTCGCCGCGCCGCCCGCAGTGCGAGCAGCGCGACATCGCTTCGCTCGCCGCGCAAGCGGGCAAGGACCCGCTCGATTTCTGGTTCGACCTCGCCCTGGAGGACGGGCTGGCGACGGTGTTCGTCGCGCTCACGCTCAACTGCGACGAGCGCGCGGTGGGCGAGATGCTGAGGCACCCCGCGAGCATGGTTTCGCTGTCGGACGCCGGCGCGCACCTGACCTTCTTCAACGACGCCGGCTACGGCCTGCACCTGCTCGGGCACTGGGTGCGCGAGCTCGGCGCGCTCGAGCTCGAGGAAGCGGTGCGGAAGCTGACGTCGCACCCGGCCGCCGTGTTCGGCATCGAGCAAAGGGGAAGCCTGAAGGAAGGAAGCTTCGCCGACCTGCTGCTGTTCGACCCGGCGACGGTCGGGCGCGGCCCGAAACGGCGCGTGTTCGACCTGCCCGGCGGCGCGCCGCGCCTGACCACCGACGCGCTCGGCGTGCACGGCGTGTGGGTCAACGGCGTGCGGGTCGCGGGCGCGAACGGCGCGCTGCCGCTCGAGCGCCTGCCGGGGCGCCTGCTGCGCGGGACCGGGGCGCCGCGATGAACCCGACCGCGCCGCGCGTGGCCGCGAGCCTCGCCGCCCTGGCGCTGGGGCTGTGGGCCGACGTGCACCTCGACCTGCCGGGCCAGTGCGCGGTCGGCGCCGCCTGGTGGGCGCTGCTGCTGTGGTGGCTCGCGCCGCTGCCGGCAGCGGCGCGCCGGCCCTACGTCGCGTGCATGCTGCTCGCCACCGCGGGCGAGGTGTTCCTGTCGCAGGTCTGGGGGCTGTACGCCTACCGCCTGGGCAACGTGCCGCTGTTCGTTCCGCCCGGGCACGGGCTGCTGCTTCTCGTCGCGCTCGCGCTCGCGCCGCGCCTGCGGCCCGCGGCCGCGCGCGCGGTCTTCTTCGGCGCGGGAGTCTACGCGGCGGCGGCCGGGCTGGCCGGCGTCGACACGATGGCCGCCGCCATGTTCCTGCTGCTCGCGCTCGCCTGGTTCGCGCTGCCGGCGCAGCGCCAGCTGTTCGCCTCGACCTTCGTGCTCGCGCTCGGGCTCGAGCTCTACGGCACGCGCCTGGGAAGCTGGGCCTGGGCCCGCAGCGTGCCCTGGACCGGCTTCACCAGCACCAACCCGTCGCTATGCGTGGGCGGCGTGTACTGCGCGCTCGACGCGCTGGTGATCGTCGCCTGCGCCGCGCTGGCGCGCGGCCCTTATCGGCTCATGAATCTCGGACAGGAGACGCGATGAACAAGCGCATGCTCGGACAGCTCGAGGTGCCCGCGATCGGGCTGGGTTGCATGGTGATGCCGGGGTTCTACCTCGCCGGCAGCGAGGAGCAGTCGCTCGCCACGCTACGGCGCGCGGCCGAAATCGGCTGCAACTTCCTCGACACGTCCGACCTGTACGGCAACGGCGCGAACGAGAAGCTGCTCGGGCGCGCCCTCAAGGGCCGGCGCGAGGCCTACATCGTCGCCACCAAGTTCGGCCAGGTGCGCCGCCCCGACGGCAGCCAGGACGTCGACGGCCGGCCCGAATACGTGGCCGAGGCCTGCGACAGGAGCCTCGAGCGACTGGGGATCGACGTCATCGACCTCTACTACCAGCACCGCGTCGACCCCAAGGTGCCGATCGAGGACACGGTCGGCGCGATGAAGCGCCTCATCGAGCGCGGCAAGGTACGCTACCTGGGCCTGTCCGAGGCCGCGGCGCAGACCCTGCGCCGGGCGCACGCGGTGCACCCGATCGCGGCGCTGCAAACCGAGTACTCGCTCTGGTCGCGCGACGTCGAGGCCGAGATCCTGCCCGTGTGCCGCGAGCTCGGCATCGGCTTCGTCGCCTACTCGCCGCTCGGGCGCGGCGTGTTCGGCGGCGAGATCGCCGGCGCCGCCAGCCTCGCCGAAGGCGACCGCCGGCGCGACCACCCGCGCTTCCAGGGCGAAAACCTCGCGGCCAACCTCGCGCTGGTCGAGCCGGTGCGCAGGATCGCGCAGGCGAAAGGCCGCAGCCCGGCGCAGATCGCGCTCGCCTGGCTGCTGGCGCAGGGGCCGGACATCGTGCCGATCCCCGGCACGCGCAGGATCGAGCACCTGGAGGCGAACGCCGCCGCGGCCGACATCGCGCTCTCGGCCGCCGAGCTGGCCGAGCTCGACGCCGCCTGCCCGCCGGGCGCGGCTCAGGGCACGCGCTACCCCGCGGGGCAGATGAAGCGGCTGAACCTCTGAGCGATGAGGCTGCCGGCGCAGATCCCGGCCGCGTGCAGCAGCGCGGTCGCGGCGCAAAAGCCGGCGACGTAGGCGAGCGCGGAGGCTCCCGCAGGCAACTCCGCGGCGTGCGCCGCGCCGTGAAACAGCGCAAAGGCGCCTACCAGCGCGCCGCCGAGCGCGGGGGAAAGCCGCGTGCGGGTCACGATCAGCAGTCCGAACACCAACCCCGAGGCGGCGATCATCTGCTCGGCGAACGGCGGGACCAGCCCGGCGAAGCCGGCGGCGCCGCCGGCGAGCATCGCGAGGACGAACGCGCCGGGCACGATCCAGCGCGCGCGCCCGCCGAGCTGCGCCGCCCACAGGCCGACCGCGACCATCGCGAGCAGGTGGTCGAAGCCGGAAAAGGGATGCAGGAAGCCGGCCGCGGCGCCCCCGCTGACGGCGTGGAACGGATGCGCGTTAGCCGCGCTGCTGATCAACACAAGAAGAAAGCCTATTGCGGCGCGGTTCATAGCATGCCCTCCGTTTCGATGAACTTGATGACCGTGTCGAGCCCCTGGCCGGTCTTGAGGTTGGTGAACACGAACGGGCGCTCGGCGCGCATTTTCTTCGCGTCGCGCTCCATCACCTCGAGCGACGCGCCGACCAGCGGCGCGAGGTCGATCTTGTTGATCACCAGCAGGTCCGACTTGGTGATGCCGGGGCCGCCCTTGCGCGGGATCTTGTCGCCGGCGGCGACGTCGATCACGTACAGCGTCAGGTCCGACAGCTCGGGGCTGAAGGTGGCGGCGAGGTTGTCGCCGCCGGATTCGATGATCACCAGGTCGAGCCGCTCGAAGCGGCGCGTCAGGCGCGCCACCGCCTCGAGGTTGATCGAGGCGTCCTCGCGGATCGCGGTGTGCGGGCAGCCGCCGGTCTCGACGCCGATGATGCGCTCGGGCGCGAGCGCCTCGTTGTGCACCAGGAACTGGGCGTCCTCCTCGGTGTAGATGTCGTTCGTGACCACCGCGATGTCGTAGCGCCCGCGCAGGGCCTTGCATAGCGCCAGCGTCAGCGCGGTCTTGCCCGAGCCCACCGGCCCGCCGATGCCCACTCTCAATGTCATGACCTGAATAACCTCGAATATTGGGTTTCGTGGCGGGAGGAAAGGATCGCGAGGCGGGGCGAGAAGTTCGCCAGCTCGTCGTCGGCGAGCGCCGCGGCGCGCGCGGCGATCGCCTCGAGGCGCGCGCCGAGGGCGAGCAGGATCTTCTGCCCGTCGGTCTGCCCCAGCGGCAGCGCCTTGAGCGCCGCCATGACCTGGTTCTCGAGCCAGGCCCACAGGTAGGCGACCAGCGCCTCGCGCGCGTCGATGCCCCACTGGCGAACCGCATGTGCGTAAGCGAGGGGGAAGGAAATTTCGTCGTCTTGAATCAATTCGAGACCCAGACTTTCCAGGAGCCCGGAAAGCGAATATCCCATCTGCAGCGTCTCGGCGCGCAGCTCGGCGGTTTCGCGGCTGGCGAGAAAGAGCTCGTTCCAGCGCGCATCGGGAACCTCGATCATGCGCAGCAGCAGCGGCGCTTCCATTCCCGCCAGCGAGTGCTCGAGCACGTCGCCGATCCAGCGCTGCGCGCTCGCGGCGTCGCTCACGACGCCGGCCTCGATCGCCGCCTCGAGCCCGCCGGAATAGCTGTACGCGCCGACCGGAAGCGCGGGGCTCGCGAGTTGCAGGAGTCTTGCGAGATTCATGCGTGATCGTGGTGGTGGCCGTGGCCGCCCGAGGCGTAGGCGCCCGCCTCGGGCTCGAACGGCGCCTCGATGCTCGACACCCTGGCGCCCAGCTTCTTCGCCATTTCCTCCAGCACGTGGTCCGCGGCGATGCGCAGGAATCCCGCGCCCACCTGCACCGGCACGTGCCGGTTGCCGAGGTGGTAGGCCACGCGCGCGAGCTGCGCGGACTCGATGTGCAGCAGCTTCTCGGGCTGCGCGAGCACCTCGATCGCGCGCCCGTCGGACGCGGCGACCAGGTCGCCGCCGCGCAGGATCTCGCCGCGCGGCAGCAGCAACGCGACCTCCTCGCCGGAGACGAGCCTGGTGCGCAGGCGGCTCTTCTGGCGCAGCTCGAACGGCAGCCTGAGCTGACCGCTCGGCGCGCGCGCTCCTTTTTCCAGCCTGGCGGTGATCTCGAGCATCAGAACAGGAAATATCTCTGCGCCATGGGAAGGACCTTCGCCGGCTCGCACACCAGCAGCTCGCCGTCGGCGCGCACCTGGTAGGTCTCGGGATCGACATCGATCTTCGGCTGCCAGGCGTTGTGCACCATGTCCTTCTTGCCGATCCGGCGCGTGCCGGCCACGGCCATCACCGGCTTGCTCAAGCCGAGGTCCCGCAGCTCGGGGTCCTTCGCCGCGGCCTGCGACACGAAAGTCACCGAGGTGCGCAGCGCGCCTCCGAAGCTGCCGAACATCGGCCGGTAGTGCACCGGCTGCGGGGTCGGGATCGAGGCGTTCGGGTCGCCCATCGCCGCCGCGGCGATCATGCCGCCTTTCAGGATGAGCGAAGGCTTGACGCCGAAGAACGCCGGCTTCCACAGCACCAGGTCGGCCAGCTTGCCCGCCTCGAGCGAGCCGACCACGTGCGCGATGCCGTGCGTGATGGCCGGGTTGATGGTGTATTTGGCGATGTAGCGCTTCACCCGCTCGTTGTCGTTCTTCGCGCCGCCGCCCCTCTGAACCTTCATCTTGTGCGCGGTCTGCCAAGTGCGCAGGATCACCTCGCCCACGCGCCCCATCGCCTGCGAGTCGGACGACATCATCGAGAACGCGCCCAGGTCGTGCAGGATGTCCTCGGCGGCGATGGTCTCTCGCCTGATGCGCGACTCGGCGAACGCCACGTCCTCGGCGATCGACGAATCCAGGTGGTGGCAGACCATCAGCATGTCCAGGTGCTCGGCGATGGTGTTGACGGTGTAGGGCCGCGTCGGGTTGGTCGACGAAGGCAGCACGTTCGGCTCGCCGCACACCCGGATGATGTCCGGCGCGTGGCCGCCGCCCGCGCCCTCGGTATGGAAGGTGTGGATAGTGCGGCCCTTGAACGCCTTGACCGTCGCCTCGACGAAGCCCGACTCGTTCAGCGTGTCGGTGTGGATCGCCACCTGAACGTCCATCTTGTCCGCCACCGCGAGGCAGTTGTCGATCGCGGCCGGCGTCGTGCCCCAGTCCTCGTGCAGCTTGAGCCCCATCGCGCCCGCGCGCACCTGCTCCTCGAGCGGCGCGGGCAGGCTCGCGTTGCCCTTGCCGTAAAAGCCGAGGTTCATCGCGAAGGCGTCGGCCGCCGCCAGCATCGAGCGAATGTGCCACGGGCCCGGGGTGCAGGTGGTGGCGAAAGTGCCGGTCGCGGGCCCGGTGCCTCCGCCGAGCATGGTGGTGATGCCGCTCATCAGCGCCTCTTCGATCAGCTGCGGGCAGATGAAGTGGATGTGGCTGTCGATGCCGCCGGCGGTGACGATCATGCCCTCGCCCGCGATCGCCTCGGTGCCGGCGCCGATCGGGATCGTGACCCCGGGCTGGACGTCCGGGTTGCCGGCCTTGCCGATCTTCCAGATGCGGCCGTGCTTGATGCCGATGTCGGCCTTGACGATGCCCCAGTGGTCGACGATCAGCGCGTTGGTGATCACCGTGTCGGCCACTTTCGCCGACTCGAGCTGGCCCTGGCCCATGCCGTCGCGGATCACCTTGCCGCCGCCGAACTTCACTTCCTCGCCGTAGACCGTGTAGTCCTTCTCGACCTCGATCCACAGCTCGGTGTCGGCAAGCCTCAGCCGGTCGCCGACCGTGGGGCCGTACATCTCCGCGTAGGCTTGTCTGGTGATCTTCATTTGAGCTTCCCCATGACTTCCCCGTTGAAGCCGTAGATCTTCCTGTTTCCGGACACCGCGACCAGCTCCACCGTGCGCGTCTGTCCCGGCTCGAAGCGCACCGCGGTGCCCGCGGCGATGTTGAGGCGCATGCCGTAGGCCCGGTCGCGGTCGAAGCCGAGCGCCGCGTTGGTCTCGTAGAAATGGTAGTGCGAGCCGACCTGCACCGGCCGGTCGCCGGTATTCACCACCTCGATCGCGATTGTCCTGCGCCCGGCGTTGAGCTCGATCT
>CAWHUZ010000011.1:0-20476 GCA_963832685.1 uncultured beta proteobacterium | reverse complement strand
CGAGATCGAGCTCAACGCGGGGCGCAGGACGGTGCGGCTCGAGGTGGTCAACACCGGCGACCGCCCGGTCCAGGTCGGCTCGCACTACCATTTCTTCGAGACCAACCCCGCGCTCGGCTTCGACCGCGACCGGGCCTACGGCATGCGCCTGAACATCGCCGCGGGCACCGCGGTGCGCTTCGAGCCGGGCCAGACACGTACGGTGGAGCTGGTTGCCCTATCAGGAAATAGAAGAATTTATGGCTTTAACGGCCAGGTGATGGGGAAGCTCAAATGAAAATCACCAGACAGGCCTACGCGGAAATGTACGGCCCCACGGTCGGCGACCGGGTGCGGTTGGCCGACACCGAGCTCTGGATCGAGGTCGAGAAGGACCTCACGGTCTACGGCGAGGAGGTCAAGTTCGGCGGCGGCAAGGTGATCCGCGACGGCATGGGGCAGGGCCAGCTGCCGTCCGACAAGGTGGCCGACACGGTGATCACCAACGCGCTGATCATCGATCACTGGGGCATCGTCAAGGCGGACATCGGGATCAAGCACGGCCGCATCTGGAAGATCGGCAAGGCGGGCAACCCCGACATCCAGCCCGGCGTCACGATCCCGGTCGGCGCCGGGACCGAGGCGATCGCGGGCGAGGGCATGATCGTTACCGCCGGCGGCATCGACAGCCACATCCACTTCATCTGCCCGCAGCTGATCGAAGAGGCGCTGATGAGCGGCATCACTACGATGCTCGGCGGCGGCACCGGGCCCGCGACCGGCACCTTCGCCACCACCTGCACACCGGGCCCGTGGCACATCCGCTCGATGCTGGCGGCGGCCGACGCCTTCCCGATGAACCTCGGCTTCTACGGCAAGGGCAACGCGAGCCTGCCCGCGCCGCTCGAGGAGCAGGTGCGCGCGGGGGCGATGGGGCTCAAGCTGCACGAGGACTGGGGCACCACGCCGGCGGCGATCGACAACTGCCTCGCGGTGGCCGACAGGATGGACGTGCAGGTCGCGATCCACACCGACACCCTGAACGAGTCCGGCTTCGTCGAGGCGACGGTCAAGGCGTTCAAGGGCCGCACCATCCACACCTTTCACACCGAGGGCGCGGGCGGCGGCCACGCGCCCGACATCATCCGCGTGTGCGGCGAGCCGAACGTGCTGCCGTCGTCCACCAACCCGACGCGGCCCTTCACGGTCAACACCATCGCCGAGCACCTCGACATGCTGATGGTCTGCCACCACCTGGATTCGTCGATCGCCGAGGACGTGGCGTTCGCCGAGTCGCGCATCAGGAAGGAGACCATCGCCGCCGAGGACATCCTGCACGACCTGGGCGCGTTCTCGATGATGTCGTCGGACTCGCAGGCGATGGGCCGCGTGGGCGAGGTGATCCTGCGCACCTGGCAGACCGCGCACAAGATGAAGGTTCAACGGGGAGGCGGCGCGAAGAACGACAATGAGCGCGTGAAGCGATACATCGCCAAATACACCATCAATCCCGCCATCACGCACGGGATCGCGCACGTCGTCGGCTCGGTCGAGGAAGGCAAGCTGGCGGACCTAGTGCTGTGGAAGCCGGCGTTCTTCGGCGTCAAGCCTTCGCTGATCGTGAAGGGCGGCATGATCGCGGCGGCGGCGATGGGCGACCCGAACGCGTCGATCCCGACCCCGCAACCGGTGCACTACCGGCCGATGTTCGGAGCCTTCGGACGCGCGCTGCGCACCTCGGTGACCTTCGTCTCGCAGGCCGCGATGAAAGACCCCGGGCCGAGGGATCTCGGCCTGACCAAGCCGCTGATGGCGGTGGCCGGCACGCGCGGCATCGGCAAGAAGGACATGGTCCACAACGACTTGCAGCCGAAGATCCAGGTCGATCCGGAGACCTACCAGGTGCGCGCCGACGGCGAGCTGCTGGTGTGCGAGCCGGCCAAGGTGCTTCCCATGGCGCAGCGCTACTTCCTGTTCTGATGCTCGAGATCACTTCGCGGCTGGAAAAGGGCGCGTGCGCCCCGAGCGGGCAGCTCAGGCTGCCGTTCGAGCTGCGGCAGAAGAGCCGGCTGCGCACCCGGCTGGTCTCGGGCGAAGAGGTGGCGCTGATGCTCCCGCGCGGCGAGATCCTGCGCGGGGGAGATCTCGTCGCCGCCTCCGACGGGCGCGTGATCGAGGTGCAGGCCGAGCCCGAGAAGCTGCTGCACATCGAGTCCGCGGAGCTCGCGAAAGTCGCCTACCACCTCGGCAACCGCCACGTGCCGGTGCAGGTGGGTGCGGGCTTCCTGCGCATTGCGGCGGATCACGTGCTGGAGGAGATGGCGAAGAAGCTGGGCGCCAGGGTGTCGAGCATCGAAGCGCCGTTCGAGCCCGAGGGGGGCGCCTACGCTTCAGGCGGTCACAGCCACCATCACGATCACTAATGAATCTCTCAAGACTCCTTCAACTCGCGAGTCCCGCTCTTCCCGTCGGCGCGTACAGCTATTCCGGCGGGCTCGAGGCGGCCATCGACGCCGGTCTGGTCCACGACGCCGCCAGCGCCGAGCGCTGGATCGGCGACGTGCTCGAGCATTCGCTGGCGCGCATGGAGGCGCCGCTCATGCTGCGCATGATCGAGCGCCCCGACCCGGCGTGGAACGAACTCTTCCTCGCCAGCCGCGAAACCGCCGAGCTGCGCGCGGAAACGGTGCAGATGGGATATTCGCTCAACAGGCTTCTGCCCGAACTTGGCATCGAAGAACTTCATTATGAAGAACCTTCCTTTCCGGCCGTGTTCGCCCACGCGGTCCGCGGCTGGGGGCTCGAGGCGCGCGGGGCGCTGGTCGCCTACCTCTGGGCCTGGCTCGAGAACCAGGTCATGGCGGCGCTGAAGGCGGTGCCGCTCGGCCAGACCGACGGTCAGAAGATTCTGCTCGCGCTCGGTGCGCGGCTCGAGCCGCTCGCCGCACGCGCGGCGGCGCTGGGCGACGACGAGCTGGGCAACTTCGCGCCGCGCCTGGCGATCCTTTCCTCCCGACACGAAACCCAGTACTCGAGGCTTTTCAGATCATGAGCGCAGGCCAACCCCTCAGAATCGGCATCGGCGGCCCGGTGGGCTCGGGCAAGACCGCGCTCACGCTTTCGCTGTGCCGCGCGCTGCGCGAGCGCTACGACATCGCGGTGGTCACCAACGACATCTACACCGAAGAAGACGCGCAGTTCCTGGTCACGAACGAGGCGCTCGCGCCCGAGCGCATCATCGGGGTGGAGACCGGCGGCTGCCCGCACACCGCGATCCGCGAGGACGCCTCGATCAATCTCGAGGCGGTGGCGCGCCTGTCGCGCCGCTTCGAGACGCTCGACCTGGTAATCATCGAGTCGGGCGGCGACAACCTGGCCGCCACCTTCAGCCCCGAGCTGTCGGACCTGACACTGTACGTGATCGACGTCGCCGCCGGCGACAAGATCCCGAGGAAGGGCGGCCCCGGCATCACCAAGTCGGACCTGCTGGTGATCAACAAGATCGACCTCGCGCCGCTGGTGGGCGCCTCGCTCGCGGTGATGGAGCGCGACGCGAAGAAGATGCGCGGCGAGCGGCCGTTCGTGTTCTCGAACCTCAAGACGGGGCAGGGCCTGGCAACGATCATTCAATTCATTGAAACGGAGGGCATGCTATGTACCGCTTCCTGATCACGCTTCTCATCGCAGGTCTTTCCACCCCGGCTCTAGCGCATCCGTTCCACGGTGCGGCCGCCGGCGCCGCTGCGGGCTTCGCGCATCCGTTCACGGGGCTGGACCACCTGCTGGCGATGGCCGCGGTCGGGCTGTGGGCCGCGCAGCTCGGCGGCCGTGCGCGCTGGATCGTGCCGGGCGCTTTTCTCGCCGCGATGCTCGTCGGCGGGCTGCTCGGCTTCGCCGCGCTGGTGCCGCCCTTCGCCGAGCAGATGGTCGCCGCCTCGGGGCTCGTGTTCGGGCTGCTGATCGTGACCCGCAGCTACCTTGCGCCGTGGCTGGGCGCCGCGCTCGCGAGCGCCTTCGCGCTGTACCACGGCGCCGCGCATGGCGCCGAGCTGCCCGCGGCGGTTTCCGCGCTGCCCTACGCGGCGGGATTCTGCGCCGCGACCGCGCTGCTGCTGGCCGCCGGCGTCTGCGTCGGCAGCCTCGGCGCCCGCCTGTTCGCCTATTCCCAGCTGCGCGCGGCGACCCGGCGCGCGCGCGCGGGCTCCGGCCGCGCGCAGGGCATGAAGCGGCCGTGACCGGGGCGGCCTAGGAAGCGGCCGTCCTGGTACACGACCTCGCCGCGCGAGAGCGTGATCGCCGGCCAGCCGGTGACGCGCATTCCCTCGTAAGGCGTGTAATCGACCGCGTGGTGCAGCGCGTCGTTGGTGATCGTGACCTCGCGCCGCTCGTCCCACACCACCAGGTCGGCGTCGCTGCCGATGGCGATGGTGCCCTTGCGCGGGTAGAGTCCGTACATGCGCGCCGGGTTGGCCGCGGTCAGCGCGGCGAACGCGTGCAGGTCGATGCGCCCCTTCAGCACGCCTTCCGAGAACAGCAGCGGCAGGCGCGTTTCCAGGCCGGGAATTCCGTTCGGGATGTAGGGAAAGGCGACTTCGCGCCCGCCGGGCTTCTTGCCCTGCGGGTCGTCGTAGCGGAACGGCGCGTGATCGGAGGAAAACACGCTGCAGTCGCCGCGCGCGAGCGCCTGCCAGACCTGCTCCTGGCTCGCCGCGTCGCGCGGCGGCGGGCTGCAGACGCATTTCGCGCCGTGGTAGCCCTCGGCCCCGAGCTGCGCGGCGGTCAGCAGCAGATACTGGGGGCAGGTTTCGGCGTGGATGTTCAGCCCGCGCGTGCGGCCCAGCGGATCTGCTCGATCGCCTCGCCGCCGGAGACGTGGACGATCAGGATCGGCACGTCGATCAGCTCCGACAGCGCGATCGCGCGGTGGGTCGCCTCGCGCTCGACCGCCGGCGGGCGCGAGGCCGCGTGGTACGCGGGCGCGGTGCGTCCGGCCGCGATCAGCCTGTCGCTCAGCCAGCCGATGGCGTCGGAGTTCTCGGCGTGCACCATCACCATCGCGCCTTCGCGGCGCGCCAGGTCCATGACTTCGAGGATCTCGCGGTCCGACAGCCTGAGGTCGTCGTAGGTCATGTAGATCTTGAACGAGGTATAGCCGTCGCGGATCAGGCGCGGCAGCTCGTCGGCCAGCACCCGCGGCGTCGGGTCGCTGACGATCAGGTGGAAGGCGTAATCGATGCACGCCTTGCCCTCGGCCCTGCGGTGATAGTCGTCGACCGCGGCCGCCAGCGACTGGCCCTTGGCCTGCGCGGCGAAGGGGATCACGCTGGTGGTGCCGCCGCAAGCCGCCGAGCGCGTGCCCGATGCGAAGTCGTCGGCCATCTTCATCGGTGCGGGCATCGGCTGGTCGAGGTGGCAATGCCCGTCGACCCCGCCGGGCAGGACGATGCGCCCGCCGGCGTCGATCTCGCGCGCGGCCTGCGGCAATCCCTCGCCGAGCGCGACGACGCGCCCGCCCGCGACGCCGATGTCGCAGCGCCGGTCGGCGGACTCCGTCACCAGGCGCGCGTTGCGCACGACGAGATCGGGGCGCTCCACGGCGTCAGACTTCGCGCAACAGGCGGCCCCAGCCCTGCACGCGGCGGGTGTCCACGCCGGTGAGCTTGAGCGACTTCCACACCACCGTGGCGATGCTGTCGTAGACCGGAATGCCGAGCTCCTGCTCGAGCTCCTCGACCAGCGGCGCGCCGCGCAGGTTGGTGCAGAAGATAGTGATCGCCTGCGGCTTGTCGCGCGCCACCTCGCGCGCCATCGCGCGCAGCTGGTCGGCGCTCACCTCCGAGAAGGAGAAGTTGTCCTGCAGCCCGAGGTGGCGCTCGGCGACGCACTCGAAGCCCGAGCGCGCGTAGTTGGCGACGATGCGCTGCTGAACGTCGTCGCGGTAGGGCGAAACCAGGCCGAAGCGCGTCACGCCGGTGGCGCGCAGGATCTCGTTCAGCGCCAGCACCGAGGTGCAGGCCGGGATCCCGGTTGCCGCGGTGATGCGCTCGCACAGCCGCTCATCGGCGTCGAAGCCGAGCCAGCCGAGGAGGTGCCGTTCCAGCCGATGCAGTGCAGCTTCGCGTGCGACAGCAGCTCGGCCGCGCGCAGGATCTCGCCGTCGTCGAACTGGCCCAGCGCCTGCTGGGAGAGCGCGATCTCGGTCACCCGAAAGCGCCCGAAATGCGCGCTGACCTCGGGCAGGCCGGCCAGCATCGCGGCGGTCACCGGCTCGAGCACGGTGTTGGAGGAGGGCGTCGAGCATGCCCAGCAGGATCCGCGTCGTCATGTCGTGGATCTCTCCGTCGATCTCGCGCGCCGAGTGGGCGGGCTGCCGGATTGTTACACTCTGGCGCGGGCGCTCTCTCCGGCTCGCCTAGCCCTCGTCCGGGTCGCGGTACTCCTTGGGCAGGTGGTGGGCGATGCCCTTGTGGCAGTCGATGCAGGTCTTGCCCTGGTCCTTCGCCTTCATGTGCTTCTTGTAGGCCGACTGCTTCTGCACGTCGCCGCTCATGGCGTCGAAGCTGTGGCAGTTCCGGCACTCGCGCGAGTTGCGTCGCCTTCATGCGCGCCCATTCCTCGGTCGCCAGGCGCATGCGGTTGGCCTCGAACTTCTCCTTGGTGTCGATGCTGCCGGTGATCTTGCCCCAGACCTCGAAGCTCGCCTTGCGCCTTGCGGATGATCTTGTGCGTCCAGTCCTTGGGCACGTGGCAGTCGGAGCAGATCGCGCGCACGCCGGTGCGGTTGCTGTAGTGGATGGTTTCCTTGTACTCCTGGTAGACGTTGTCGCGCATCTCGTGGCAGGTGATGCAGAAGCTCGAGCGTGTTGGTCGCCTCCATGCCGGTGTTGAAGCCGCCCCAGAAGATGATGCCGGCGAAGAAGGACGACCGCGCCGATCGCCGAGGATCGAGTACTTCGCGCTCGGCCTTGCAGCGTGCGCCACCAGGCGCCGCATGACGCCTGGCTTGTTCGTTTGCCATGCTTGGGTTTCCAGGTGATGCGTCGTTATTTGAAGGTGTAGCGGTACGCGGCGTACACCACGTTGACGCTGTAGCTCGGCGCCTGCTGGTTGGTCGGCAGCAGCGTGGTCGGCGTGAAGCCGGTCTGGTACGCGTTGTAGTAGTAGTCGTCGGCCTTGAGCCGCTGGTACATGATACCCCATCGACGACCTGCGCCGCCTTGTCGAGCTGGTAGCTGCCGCTCATGCGCAGCCGGGTCAGTCTCGCTCCTGATGTCGGGCAGCGTCGCCCGTAGCTCAGGTTGCCGATGGCGGCATTGCCGGTGAGCGTGTAGAACACGTCCGTGGCGTAGCTCGCCTTGCCGAGCGAGTAGGTCAGGTCTTCGTTCAGCTCGAGCTTGCCGCCCAGCAGGCCCTTCTGCTTGCCGCTGAGGCCGACCGTCGTGTCCTCGTCGGACGAGACGCGTTGGTCCACAGGTTGGGCAGCGGCGCGACCGCGTCGCGCCCGTTCGCCGTCAGCAGGTCGCGCGTGCGCTTCTGCCAGGTGCCGTAGGCGGCCACGGTGCTGTTCTCGGATACGCTGTACGGCGGCATCCAGGTTGAAGCTGGTGGTCTTGCCCTGCTGCACGCCGAGCGTCGAGTCGTAGTCGTCCTTCGTGCAGCGCGTCCGCTCAGGCCCAGGTTGAGCCTTGTCGTTGGCCTGCCAGTTGACGCCGGCCTTGTACGAGTTCTCCTTGCGCGAGGCGTCGAAGAAGGCGACGTAGCCGAAGTTCTCGAAGCCCTCGGCGTTGCGCCTGCATCGGGTTGTAGAACGACGGATTGATGTCGGCCGTGCGCTTGCTGTAGGCGTAGTCGAGCTTGAGGTCGACCGCGTCGCTCGCCTTCAGCCGGTAGCCGAGGCCGAGCTTGTTGTCCTTGTTCTCGGGCACCTGCACGCAGCTGCGCCGTGGTGTAGTAGCCGGCGTTGGTCGCCGACAGCACGCCCTGGGCGTTGTTCGCGGCCGGGTCGTTGCACCAGCGCTTGAAGTCCTCGTACTCGTAGCCGACGTGCAGCCGCTGCGCCGGGTCGATGCCGATAGTCGCCCGCGAGCTGGAGCTGGGTGCGCTTGTTGCTCATCGGGATGTTGGTGACCGTCTGCGCGCCGCCGCCCAGGTCGAGGAAGGTGTAGGTGTAGGCCGCGGTCTTGTTGTTGCGCTCGTTGTAGATCAGCCCGGCGGACAGGTTCAGATGCGCGGGTCGCCTGGTGGGTGAGCTTCAGGTCGGCGTGCGTCGATCTCGACCATGCGCATCGAGCGAATCCACCGGCAGCAGCGGCATCGTGTTCGGCGTCGTGGTGTAGCTGCCCGCGTAGCTCTCGTTCTGCGTGTTGCGGCTGTAGCTCAGGCCGCCCGCCAGCCGGGTCGCCGAGCTCATGGCGTAGCCGCCGGTCAGGTTGAGCTGGTGCAACTGGTTGCTCGGCGGGGTGCTCATCGTGTCTACCGGGAACGCGGCGCCCGGGTTCGTGCCCGTCGCCGGGTGCGCCCGCGCCCCTGACGTACGGGTTGGAGAAGGACCAGCCGGTGTTGTCGTCGTGGAACAGCGAGGCGACGTAGCTCGCGCGTCGCGTAGCCCTTGTCGCCGGTCCAGTTCGCGGCCAGGCTGAAGGTGTCGGTCTTGTAGCTGGTCGGGGTCATCAGCAGGGCGATGCGCTCGCCGCCGTAGTTGAAGCCCGCCGGGCCCGCCGGATCGAACGCGTCGGTTGCCGGCCGAGATCAGCTTGGCGCCCGACTGGTCGAGGCGGTTGTAGCTGAACTTGCAAGTTCCAGTGCGGGTTGAAGTCGTAGCCGGCGTTGAACGAGGCGTTCTGGCGCTCCGAGTACACGTCCACCGTCCTGAAGGACTGCAGCTGGTTGGCAGGCGTCTGCGTCCCTTGCGGTGCCCGTGAGCACCGGCGGTCGTAGTGGTGGTGGTATTGATGACGCCGAAGCGTCGGCGGCAGCATGAAGCTGTTGCCGCCCATGCTCCCCTGGTAAGGGGTCTGGTAGCCGTCGGTGAGGGTGTGGCGCAGCTGGTCGTAGCCGAAGCCGAGGCTCCAATGGCCCTGGTCCTCGACGCTGCCTCCGAGCTCGCGCGAGGTGGTGCCCAGGTCGTAGCCCGTGAGCGACCAGCGCCGGATGCCGGAGCCCTGGCCGAAGGCGTCGCCGCCCTGGACGCCGAAGTTGCCGAGGAAGGTGCCGCCCTTGTCGTACAGGCCGTTGTATTCGCCGAACTTGTTCGAGTCCTTGGAGGTGTAGGTCGCGCCCAGCTTCGACGAAGTTGGTCGGATTGGTCAATGTTGCCGCGTCCGGCATCGCCCTGCGCCCGCGCCGCCAGCGGCATCGCAGCCAGCGCCCCTTGGACCGCCAACGCCAGCATGCTGACGGCCAGTTTCCTTGAGTTTGCGTTCATGGTGTCAGTCCTGGAAGGGTTAGCGATGCAGGTAGGCGCCGGCCGGGCTGTTCGACCCGTGCACCATGACGTGGCAGTTCATGCAGGCGCGGCCCACCGCGTTCGAGTTCGGGTTTGCGCCGGCGGGCGCGAGTCCGCCCTGGAAGCCGGCCGCGCCGGTGCCGTAAGGCGCCTGGCTGTTGTGCGGGCCGTCGTGGCACTCGTCGCACAGGAACGGCGGCCGCGACTTGAGCAGCGGCGTGATGTTGGAGCCGTGCGGCGTGTGGCAGTTGGTGCAGGCCTCGGTCACCGGCTGGTGCTCCCACAGGAACGGGCCGCGCTTTTCGGCGTGGCACTGCCAGCAGGTCTCGTTGACGGTGTTCTTCTTCAGCAGCTTCGGGCCGGCCGAGCCGTGCGGGTTGTGGCAGTCGGTGCACACCACCTTGCCGGCGTCGATCGGGTGGGTCGAAATCTTGTGCGTGTCGGCGCGCTGCTCCTTGTGGCAGCTGAAGCAGACTTCGGTCTGGGTCTTTCTGTCGCGCACCGGGTCGACCGCGCGCGTGCACCTTGTGGCAGTTGTTGCAGGCCACGCCGTTGGTCGCGTGCTGGCCGCCGTCCCAGTGGGTGCGGTTGGTGCCCTTGTGGCAGGTCAGGCACACCTCTTCGCGCACCTTGTCGTCGGATGCCGGGAACGCGCCCTTGCTGAACACGACGTCCGGCGCCGCGCGGCCCTTGACGTTCGGGTCGCCCTTGAGGTGCTTCAGGCTCTCGCCGTGGCAGGACTGGCAGTCCGGCGTGCGCGCGTCGCCGCGCGCGCCGTGCTTGGTCTGGTAGATCGCCAGAATCGGCTTCGGATCCATTTCGTCGTGGCAGCGGGTGCAGACCGCGTCGCGCTTGAGCGCTTTCTGCGCCGTTGCGCGCTGGCCGCCGTTCAGGTCGGGCAGCGCGCCCGCCGCAGCCTGCAGTGTCGCCGCCGCGCCCAGGCCTCCGAGCAGCGCGCAGGCCATGAGCAGCTTACGTATCGCGTTCATTTGAATCCCCCAGTCCCTATCGATGACTACGGTTAGCGCGCGCGCGTCACTGCGCCAGGATCCACTGCACCAGGTTCCTGATCTGGTCCATGTCCTTGGGCGGCGAGGTCTTGACGATCTTGTGCTCCTCCTTGTGGCCGTCCTTGAACTTCGCCATCTCGCCGGAGGTGATGTGCTCGATCAGCCGCTTTTCCGCGCCGGGCTTGCCCTTGTATTTCTCGGCCACCTTCTTGTACGGTCGGGCCGTCCTTGTCGCTTTCCTTGGCTGATGGTGTGGCAGCGGAAGCAGTTGTTCTGCCGCGCGAGCGACATGGCGGCATTCGCGTCGACCGCGAAGGCGGAGGCCGACGGCAGGGCGATGGCAAGCGAAGCCAGCGCCGCGAGGAGCGCTGGACGGACGAGTTTCTTCATGGTTTCACCTGGCAGTTGAGTGAGTTGCTCTGTGTCGTCAATCTGACGACAACTGCCGGGGATTTTGCGCACCGCAACAGCCCGTGAACATCGGAGCGGGTATGAATTTGGCCATAGGAATATTCCTATGGCGCGGGCCGGCGCTCCTATTCGGGCGCGCTGTCGAGCAAGCCGTGCTCGATCGCGTAGCGCACCAGGTCGACGCTGCTCGCGGCGTTCATCTTCTCCAGGATGTGGGTCTTGTGCGTGCTGACCGTCTTGATGCTGAGCGACAGCGTCCTGCGCGATGTCGGTCAGCGTCATGCCCCTGCACGATGCTGCTGAAGATCTCGAATTCCCGGTTCGACAGCAGGGTGTGCGGCGGCGCGTCGGCTCGGCCGCGCCACGTCGCGCGCGAGCAGCTCGCTTACCTTGGGCGTGACGAACACGCCGCCGCCGGCGACCTTGCGCATGGCCGGGATCAGCAGGTCGCCGTCGCTTTGCTTGCTCAGGTAGCCGGAAGCCCCCGAGCGCATGGCGCGCACCGCGTATTGCTCCTCCTGATGCATGCTGAAGACCAGGATCGGCAGCTTCGGGCGCTCGGCCTTGATCTGGCGGATGAGATCCAGCCCGTTGCGCCCCGGCATCGTTCAGGTCGAGCACCATCAGGCCCCAGTCGCGCTCGCGCACCTTGCTCGATCGCGGCGTTGCCGTTGCTCGCCTCGCCGGCCACCACGAGGTCGTCGGTGTCGGCCAGGATCTTCCGCAGCCCGTCGCGGATGATCGCGTGGTCGTCGGCGACCAGGACCTCGATCTTCATGTCGCGGCCTCGGCCAGCGCCGCCTCGCCGCAGCGGCACGTTCACGCTGACGGTCGTTCCGCCCCGGGCCCGCTGCGAATGTCGAACCGGCCGCCGAGCGAGGTGGCGCGCTCGCGCATGCTGAGCAGGCCGACTCCGCGCTGGCCGGCCCCGTCCGCGGGCAGGCCCTTGCCGTCGTCCCTGATGGTGAGCAGCAGGCCGTCCGGCGCTCGCGGGTCAGAGCCGGATGCCGGCCCGGGTCGCGCCGGAGTGGCGCGCGATGTTGGTGAGCGACTCCTGCACGATGCGGAACAGCGCCGTGGCCATGGGCCCCGTCGACCTCGCCGGCCGCCGAGAGGTCGAGCTCGACCTTGATCGTGCTGCGCTTGACGAATTCCCCGACTTGCCAGGCCACCGCGTCGCCGAATCCGAGGTCGTCGAGCACCGGCGGCCGCAGCTCGGTCGAGATTCGCTTCACGGTGCCGATCGCGGTCTCGATCTGGCGCCGCATGCCGTCCATGTCGCCGGCCGAAACCCCGCGTCCGTCGCGCACGCGGCCGGTCAGCCAGGACATCTCCAGGTTCAGGCCGGTCAGCTGCTGCCCGAGCTCGTCGTGCAGCTCGCGCGAGATGCGCGAGCGCTCGTTCTCACGCACCTCCTGCAGCGCCGCCGACAGCTCGTGCAGCTGCCGGTTCGCCTCGCGCAGCTCGGCCTCCGCGCGCTGGCGCTCGGTGATGTCGCGCAGCACCGCGGTGAGCTGCGGCTTGCCGTCGATCGTGATCTGCGAGATCGCCGATTCGACCGGAAACCGGCTGCCGTCGGCGCGCAGCCCCATCACGTTCATCAGCGGCGCCATGCTGCGCGAGCTCACCGGGGAGCTGCGAGAACGCCTCCAGGTGGCGGCGGTGCGCCTGCGCGCGCGGCATCCGGGATCAGCCGGTCGAGCGGGCTGCCGATCGCCTCGCGCCGCGGGCAGGCCGAACATGCGCTCCGCGGCCGGGTTGAACATCACGATCTTCTGCGACGTCGTCCACCGCGACCACCGCGTCCATCATCGAGTCGACGGTGCGTGCGTGGCGGTTCTCCGCGTCGCTCAGCGCCTGCGTGAGCCGCCTCCCGCGCTCGCAGCGCGGCTGGCGAGCACCAGTCCCGCGAGGCCGATGAACAGGCACACCAGGGCAGGCGCCCAGGACGATCGGCACCGAGGTTTCGCGCCACGAGGCGAGCACGTCTTCCTCCACGTTCGTGACGCCCACCAGCAGCGGAAAGCCCTTCACCCGGCCCAAGGCGAACTCTGATGCGCGAGCCGTCGCCGCTGACGTGCGTGATCAGCCTCACCTCGCTGTCGCCGATCTCCCGCGCCCCGTTTCCGAGCTCCGGCGCAAGGTCCCCGATCGCTGGCGTCGCGTCGCGGCAGGCCGGTGATCAGGCTGCCCGGCCGCGGTGTAGAGCGAAATCGGCCGGTCGAAATCGAGCTTCATGAAGCCGTACAGATGCTCCAGATATTCGAGATTGATCCGTGCGACCAGAACGCCGCGCAGGCCGCCTTCCGGGGTGCTGATGCGGCGCGCGACGTGCAGCGTCCATTCCCCATCGAGGCGGCTGCGCGTGGGCTTGTCGACGAACAGGTCCGTGTCCTTGCCTTTCGCGAGGGTCTTGAAATACTCCCGGTCCGCCACGGAAAGCCGGGCCGCCGGGTACTGGCGCGAGGAGTTGACCGTCGTGCCCGATGCATCGACCAGGAACACCGCCAGGACTTGTCTCGACGCCGCCGGCGCGCGTGCTCAGCAGCAGATGAACCGGGGCGCTGTCGAGCGCCAGCCCGCGCCCGTATTCGGTTTCAAGCCGTTCCTGCATGCTGCTCAGCAATTGATCCACGCCTTCGAACGTCTGCTCGGTTTCCTCGAGCAGCATTTGCGCCAGGCTCATCGTTTCCAGCCGGCCGTGCTGGATGTCGCGCGAGCGCTGGCCGATGATGACCACCGCGGTTGCCAGCACGATCGCGACGATCGCCACCGCGGTCAGGAGCGCGACGGCGGACTGCGGGCGCAGGTAGGAGCGCATGGTGCGCGAGTCTGCCGGGCGGTTGGATGCGCCGAGACGCCCGCTTGTCCCGAAGCGGTCGGTCCTGTCTGGAAGTCCCACCCGCTCGCGGCCCGCGACGGTTGACTTGGATCAACCCTGCGCGCGGGGCGGCGTGCGCGGCGCTAGATGTTCAGCTTCGCCATCGCGCCGGCCGGATAGCGCGTGCCCTGCGCCGCGCCCGGCGGGCAGGCGGCGTCGAGCTGCGCCACTTCCGCCGCCGAGAGCGCGATCTCCGGCCGCGGCGACGTTCGACTCCAGGTGCTCGATGCGCCGCGTGCCGGGGATGGGGACGATGTCTTCGCCCTTGGCGAGCAGCCAGGCGAGCGCGATCTGCGCCGCGGTGCAGCCTTTCGCCTGCGCGATCCGGCGCACCGGCTCGACCAGCGCCAGGTTGGCCTTGAGGTTTTGCTCCTGGAAGCGCGGATGGTCGCGCCGCCGATCGCCTTCGCCGAGGCTCGCCGCGCCGCTGATCTCGCCGCCGAACACGCCGCGCCCGAGCGGCGAGTAGGCGACGAAGCCGATGCCGAGCTCGCGGCACACGGGCAGGATCTCGGCTTCGACGTCGCGCGACCAGAGCGAGTACTCGGTCTGCAGCGCCGCGATCGGGTGTACCGCGTGCGCGCGGCGGATCGTCTGCACGCCGGCTTCCGACAGGCCGAGGTGGCGCACCTTGCCGCGCTCGATGAGGCGCTTCATCGCGCCGACCGTGTCCTCGATCGGCACCTTGGGGTCGACGCGGTGCTGGTAGTAGAGGTCGATGTAGTCGATTCCCAGCCGCTCGAGGCTCTTGTCGCAGGCTTCGGCCACGTATTCCGGCCGGCCGTCCACGTCCTGGCTGCCGTCGGGCCTGCGCACCTGGCCGAACTTGGTGGCGACGATGTAGGCCTCGCGCCGGCCCTTGAGCGCGCGCGCGAGCAGCTTTTCGTTCGCGCCGTTGCCGTACAGGTCGGACGAGTCGAGGAAGTTGCAGCCGATCTCGGCCGCGCGCGCGCAGCGTGGCGAGCGACTCTTCCTCGCTGCCGGGGAGGTAGAACGCGGGCATCACCATGCAGCCGAGTCCGATCGCCGGCACTTCGAGGCGTCCGAGCCTGCGTTTTTTCATCTTTCTCCCTCCGTCTGATTGCGCAGCAGTATTCCCGGCAGGCGCTCGAGCGGCAAGAGGCCGTTCGCATCGGCGACGCGCACCCCGTTGACCCACACGCCGTGCACGCCGAGCGCGTCGGTGGTCAGGCGCGGCGCGCCGCCGGGCAGGTCGAACACGCGCCGCTTCGGCCCGCGGCCGACGCGTGGCGGGGTCGAACAGCAGCAGGTCGGCGGCGCGCCCGGGCTCGAGCGCGCCGCGCCCGCGCAGGCCGAACACTTGCGCCGGCAGCGAGCTGAGCTGGCGCGCGGCCTGCTCGAGCGACAGCACGCCCAGCTCGCGCACCCAGTGCCCGAGCAGGTGCAGGCCGAAGCCGGCGTCGTTGAAGAAGGTCAGGTGCGCGCCGGCGTCCGACAGCGACACCAGGCTGCACGGATGCCGCAGCATGCGCCCGACCGCCTCCTCGTCGGAATTGAGCAGCAGCGCGCTGAACACGGTCTCGAGGTCCTCCTCCAGCGCGAGGTCGAGCATCAGGTCGAGCGGGTCCTTGCCGGCCTCGGCGGCGAGCGCGGCCATGTCGCGCTGCTCGTAGTCCTTGTGCGCGCCGACTCGACCACCGTGACCTTTTGCCATTCGCCGTTGAACAGGCGAAAGTGCGCCGGGCGCTCGAGCTCGGCGCGGATCGCGTCGCGAAAGCCCCGCTCGCGCAGCTTGGTCTTGAACGCCTCGCCCTTCAGGCCGAGCGCCGGGCGCCACGACGTCGAGGCCCTCGACCGGATACGGCGAGCGCAGGGTGAAGTCGTTGGTCAGCGGGCAGCACGACACCGCGCCGAGCAGGCGCTGCCCGCGCGCGTTCGCGTCCCGGATCGCCTCGAGATCGTCGAACACCGCGCGCGGGTTGGTGCTGTTGTGCAGCAGCGCGGCGACCACCACCGGCCGGCCCGAGAGCGCCGCCAGCGCCTCGAGGAATTCCACCTTCGTCTGCCCGCCCTTGGTGAGCATGAACACGCCGCGCCCGGCCTCGCCCAGGCAGGCGACCAGCGCGCGCAGCTCGCGCTCGTCGGCGAGGCGCGAGGGCATCGGCACGCCGCCCTCGCCGTTGTGCGCCGGCGAGGTGCTGGTGGAAAAGCCGACCGCGCCGGCGCGCACGCCCTCGAGCACGATGCGGCGCATGGCGGCGATCTCGTCGTCGCTCGCGGCGCGCTCGGTGGCCGCTTCGCCCATGACGTAGCTGCGCACCGCCGAATGGCCGACGAAGGCCGCCACGTTGAGCGCCGCGCCGCGGCGCTCGAGCATGTCGAGGTACTCGGGCACGGTCTCGAACTCCCAGCGGATCCCGGCGCGCAGCACCTCGAGCGCCATGCCCTCGACCTGGGTCAGGTTGCGCATCACGCGCTCGCGCTCGGCCGGGCGGCAGGGGGCGATGGTGAAGCCGCAGTTGCCGATCACCGCGCTGGTGACGCCCAGCGCCGGGCTCGGCGCGAGCCGCGGGTCCCAGGTGATCTGGGCGTCGTAGTGGGTGTGGTTGTCGACGATTCCCGGCATCAGGGCGAGCCCCTGCGCGTCGAGCGTTTCGCGCGCCGGGCCGAGCTCGCGCCCGAGCGCGGCGATGCGCCCGCCGGCCACGGCGAGGTCGCCGCGCGCGCGGCGCGCCGCCGAGGCCGTCGAGCAGCACGGCGTTGCGGATGACGAGATCGTGCATGTGCGCGCAAGTATACTTACGCCGGCCATGGATGATCTGTTTCGGCTCGACGGCAAGGCGGCGATCGTGACAGGAGGCGGTCGCGGCATCGGGGCCGCGAGCGCGCGCCGGCTGGCAGAAGGCCGGCGCGAGAGTCGCGCTGCTCGATCTCGAGCCGGGAGCGGGCGAGGGCCTGCGCATCGCCTGCGACGTCACCGACGAGGCGGCGCTGGAGGCCGCGCTCGCGCGCGCCGCCGCCGAGCTGGGCGGAATCGACATCCTGGTCAACAGCGCCGGGCCGCGCGATCCGCAAGCCCGCGGCCGAGATCTCGCGCGAGGAGTGGGACGGCGTCATCGGCCTCAACCTGACGGCGCTTTTCTTCGCCTCGCGCATCGCCGCGCGCCATATGAAGACGCGCGGCGGCGGGATCGATCGTCAATCTGGCCTCGATCATGGGCCTGTCGGGCGGGATCTTTCCCAACGCCTCGTACCAGGCCTCCAAGGGCGGGGTGGTCAACCTGACGCGCGCGCTCGCGCTCGAGTGGGCCGCCGACGGCATCCGCGTCAACGCGGTCGCGCCGACCTTCGTCAGGACCGAGCTCACCGTGCCGGTGTTCTCCAACCCCGAGCTGCTGGCGAAGGTGATGGCGCACACCCCGCTCGGCGTGCTGCCCGAGCCGGACGACATTGCCGCGGCGGTGCTCTACCTCGCCAGCCCCGCGGCGCGCTGCGTCACCGGCGTGGTGCTGCCGGTCGACAGCGGCTACCTCGCGCGATGAGCGGTTTCGGCGCGTCGCTGGTGCGCAACCTGAAGCGCGAGCGCGCGGTTATCCGCAATACGCTCGTCTTCCTCTGCCTTTGCGTCGTCGCGCAGCTGATCGGCGCGGCGCTGCTTGCCGCGGGCGTGGCCCGCGCCGGTGCGATCGTGCACGACGGGGCGGTCCTCGCCACCGGGCATCGCGATCATCCGCCTCGCCGGGCTGGCGCTGTTCCGCATTGCGCTGCCGGCGGTGCGCGTCACGACGCCGCGCATCTTCGAGGACATCATCGTGGTCGCGGCCTACGTTGCCTGGGGCCTGCTGCGGCTGCGCCTGGCGGGGATGGATCTCGCCAGCCTCGTCACCACCTCCGCGGTGATTACCGCGGTGGTCGCGTTCGCGATGCAGGACACGCTCGGCAACGTGCTCGGCGGGCTGCTGCTCGAGATCGACGATTCGATCGCGATCGGCGACTGGGTCAAGTTCGAAGACGTATCGGGGCGCGTAGCGGAGATCCATTGGCGCCACACCGTCATCATGACGCGCAACAACGAGCGCGTCGTGGTGCCCAACGGGGCGCTGATGAAGACGCGCTTCATGGTGATCGGCAATCCGGACCAGGAGCCGGTGCGCTGGCGGCGCTGGATCTGGTTCGACGTCGAGTATGGCGTCGCGCCGAGCCGCGTGCTGGCGGTGGTCGAGCAGGCGATGGCGGCGGCCGAAATTCCGAACGTCGCCACCGAGCCGAAGCCGAACTGCGTTCTGATCGAATTCGCCCAGAGCTACTGCCACTACGCGCTGCGCTACTACCTCACCGACCCGCGGCCGGACGACGCGACCGATACCCGGGTGCGGGTGCTGCTGTTTGCCGCGCTGCGCCGCGCCGGCATCGAGCTTGCGTTCCCGGAATTCATCGTCCACACGGTGAAGGAGAACGAGCAGCGCGACGCGGCGCGGCGCACGCACGAAATCGGACGACGGCTGGCCGCGCTGCGCGGCGTCGAGCTGTTCAGCGCGCTCGAGGAGGGCGAGCTGCGCGCGCTCGCCGACCGGCTGGTGTACGCCCCGTTCGCCGCCGGCGACGTGATGACGCGCCAGGGCGCGGTGGCGCACT
Organism: uncultured beta proteobacterium; assembly: GCA_963832685.1. GTDB lineage: Bacteria > Pseudomonadota > Gammaproteobacteria > Burkholderiales > SG8-39 > DAHVFK01. The sequence goes on along the minus strand of CAWHUZ010000011.1, from coordinate 2,154 downwards.
GGCTCTACATCCTCACCGAAGGCGAGGCCGAGGTCTGGATCGACGCGCCCGGCGGGCGGCGCGCCATCGCCGGGCTGCGCGCCGGCGACGTGTTCGGCGAGATGGGCATGATGACCGGCGCGCCGCGGCGCGCGACCGTCAGCGCCAAGACCGACCTCGAGTGCTACCGCCTGGACAAGGCGGGCTTCGCCGACATCATCCGCTCGCGCCCCTCGATCGCCGAGGACCTGTCGCGCGTGCTGGCCGAGCGCGAGAGCAGGCTGGCGCAGGTGAGCGACGCGGCGCGCGCCGATGCGGCCAACGTCAGGTCGCGCAGCGCGACGCTGCTCGAGCGCATGCGCGGCTTCTTCGGCCTGGACGAGGCCGGCCCGCGCGCTAATAGCCGGCGGCGGGATCGACCTGCGCTTCGGGCGCTTCGCCGCGCTGCGCGCGCTCGAGATTGCGGATCACGATCGGCAGCGCGGTGCGCGGATCGGTGAGCGCGGCGACGTGCGGCGTGACGCTCACCTCCGGATGCGACCAGAACGGATGCGACGCCGGCAGCGGCTCGGTATCGAATACGTCGAGGTAGGCGTGCGCCAGGTGGCCCGCGTCGAGCGCGGCGACGAGGTCCGCCTCGACCAGGTGCGCGCCGCGCGCCACGTTGATCAGGCACGCACCGCGCGGCAGCAGCGCGAGGGTGCGCGCGTCGAGGATGCCGCGCGTTTCGGGCGTGAGCGGCAGCAGGCAGACCAGCGCGCCGCTCTTCGTCAGCATGGCGTCCAGCCCGTCCGGACCCGCGAAGCATTCGATGCGGTCGATTTCCTTCTGCCGCCGGCTCCAGCCGCAGACCCTGAAGTCGAGCGCGAGCAGGCGCTGCGCGACGCTTCGTCCCAGCTCGCCGAGCCCGAGCAGGCCGACGGTGCGCTCGGCGGCGAGGCGCTGCGGCAGCGGCCGCCAGGCGCGCGCGGCCTGCTGCGCGCGGTAGCGGTACAGGTGGCGGTGCCAGTCGAGCACGCGCGCGAGCACGGTCTCGCCCATCGCCGCGACCATGCCCGGATCGACCAGGCGCGCGAGCGGCGCGCTGCGCGGCAGGGTCGGGTCCGAGAGCAGGCCGTCCACCCCCATCCACAGCGACTGGATCAGCTTGAGCGCCGTGAAGTCGCCGAGCGCGCCGACGGGCGGTTTCGCCACCAGCGCGACTTCGATCGCCGCCGGGTCGGGGATTTCGGGCCAGACGTGGAAGCGCGACGCCGGCAGCGCGGCGCGCAAGCCCGGCAGCCAGCGCTGCGGGTCCTCCTCGGGCGCGACGAACGCGACCTCCATGCGGCCTCCTGTCAGAATGCCGCGCGATGGTAGCATCGCGCCGGGGCGATCACAGACGAGGAGCACGGCATGACGATCCGCAACTTCAGCGAGGACACGCTGACCGCCGAGGTGCTGCGGCGCCTCGAGGGCACGCCGAACGCGCGCCTGAAGGAAGTGATGACGAGCCTGGTGAAGCACCTGCACGGCTTCGTGCGCGAGGTGCGGCCCACGCCCGAGGAATGGTTCACCGGCATCAAGTTCCTCACCGACACCGGCCACTGGTGCGACGACAAGCGCCAGGAGTACATCCTGATGTCGGACACGCTCGGCGTGTCGATGCTGGTCGACTTCATCAATTACGGCAAGACCGCGAACGCGACCGAGTCCACCGTGCTCGGGCCGTTCTTCGTCGAGGGCGCGCCCGAGATGCCGCTCGGCGCGAACATCGCCAAGCCCGGCACGCCGGGCGACCCCTGCAACGTGAGCGGCACGCGTTTCGGGGCTCGACGGCAAGCCGGTCGCCGGCGCGCTGCTCGACGTGTGGGAGGGCGGCGGCGACGGCTTCTACGACGTGCAAAAGAACGAAGGCATGAACCTGCGCGCGCGCTTCCGCGCCGGCGCCGACGGCAGGTTTCACTTCAGCTGCGTCAGGCCGGTGAGCTACCCGGTGCCGCACGACGGTCCGGTGGGCAAGATGCTGGCCGCCACCGGGCGCCACCCGATGCGGCCCGGGCACCTGCACTTCATGATCCAGGCGCCGGGCTACGACAAGCTGGTGACGCACCTGTTCGTGCGCGGCGACGAGTTCCTCGATTCCGACGCGGTGTTCGGCGTCAAGGATTCGCTGGTGATCGACTTCAACAAGAA
>CAWHUZ010000010.1:0-79784 GCA_963832685.1 uncultured beta proteobacterium | reverse complement strand
GCTGGTCCTCGGCGCCATCTTCCTGCTTCAGCGCCGCCGCGCGGCGGCGGCCGCGCTGAAGGCCTAGACGCTCACTACGGGCAGTTCACCTCGTCGATCCGCGCATCGAGCTTTGGTAGCCAGTTCGAACGGAAGCAGCAGGACATGCTGAAACGCGTTGCCCATGTTCCCGGACACTTCTGTTGCCTTTCTTCTAGACTGCCCAAACAGGCAGCAAGTGATCCTGCTCGACCAGCGCCGTGATCTGCTCCAGTCCGGCGCCAGCATTGCGACGCAGGCGAGCCATCGTGGTCTCGACCGTTCGGGCGTCCGCGCTGTTGCTGATCTTCGCGACACTAGCGGCATGCTCTTCAGTTCACGTATTCGAGAGGACCCCTGGTGCCAAGGGTCGCGCATTCCCGGGCGAGGAGTTCACGCAGGGAATTCTGTGCACCAATCCCTTCGTCGCGAAGGACCTGATCGACGTGATTCACGACGAGACAATGTATCGAAGCTGGCTGAAAGGCTACGTCGTAAGCGGCTACTGCTCGGAATGGAACTCCGGGAATTTCCGGCTGACGCGAAAACTGAAATTTGAGAATACGAGCTTCGACGGCTATCGCGCGGAGCTATGGGAGGTTACCGTGCCGCTGGCTGAAGATCGTGTCGTGCTGTACGGCGTCATCTTTCCGGACGCTCTCAACACGCTTGGCGGTGCCCATCCGTGACTGGTAATCGCCAGGATAGCTGGAACTGAAAAGAAAAGCCCGCCGGGGTACGGCGGGCCTTTGTATCAGATCACTGCGGTAGCGCTTACTTGGGGCAGATCACATCGCCGAAACGGGCCCATTTCTGGCCGTCAAACTTCGACAGCTGCTCGCACTGGATAGGATAGAAGTCCGTCGGCGAGGTGTCGACCTTGATCCCTGGCAGCAGCAGCGGCACGTCGAGATCCTTGAGATTTGACGCAACCTTCATGATGTTGGCGCGCGTCAGGTTGTCGCCGGCGCGCTTGAGCACTTGCTCCATGGTGTAGCCGACAGCGTAGGCGTAGGTATAGAAGCTGCTGGTCTTGTCCGCGCCGGGCAGGTACTTGTCCATCCACGCGTTCCAGGCTTTCATGTCGTCGTCGTTCTGCCACTGCGGGTCGGTCGCTTCCTTGATGTACACCGCGGTGATCAGCCCCACCGACTTGTCGAGCCCCGCGGGCTTGAGCACACCGCCCACCGACTGCGACACGTTGTTGAGGAACTGGAACGGCTTCCAGCCCGAATCGTAGGCCTTGCGGATCGCCTGCGCCGCGAACTTCGGCGTAGTGATGTTGAAGAAGGTGTCCGCGCCAGAGTCCTTGAGTTTGATGATCTGCGAGTCGATGGTCGGATCGGTCGTTTCGTACGACTCCTGCGCCACCACCATCGTCTTCGCCTTGTCACCCAATCCCGCTAAGAAGCCATTCAGGTAATCCTTACCGTAGTCGTCGTTCTGATAGAGGATCCCGACTTTCGCGTTCGGATTGGTCTTCAGCAGGTAAGCCGCGTACACCTTGGCTTCCGCCGGATAAGGCGGCTGCCAACCCATGGTCCACGGAAAATGCTCGGGGTCACCCCACTTGCCGGCACCGGTCGCAACGAACAGCTGAGGCACCTTCTTCTCATTCATGTACTTATGGATCGCGGTGTTGGTGGGCGTGCCTAGGGACTGGAAGATCAGCAGCACCTTTTCCTGTTCGACGAGCTTCTTCGCCTGCTCCACGGTCTTCGGGGGGCTGTAGCCGTCATCCACGCTGAGGAAGTTGATCTTGCGCCCGTTGATGCCGCCGTTGTCGTTGACCATCTTGAAATAGGCGGCTATCCCCTTGCCGATCGTGCCGTAGGCCGAGGCGGGTCCGCTGTACGGATTGATGTGACCAATCTTTATTTCCGTGTCGGTCGCACCCTCGTCGTACTGCTTCGCTGCAGCCGCCGGAGCCGGCGCGGCGGCCTTCTCCTCTGGCTTCTTTTCGCATCCGGCGAACACCAGCGCAAGCGCCAGCGACGCTCCCGCAACGAAAATATTCCTGTAGTTCATGATCTTCCCTCCTCCTTGTCCTTGATATTCGTCAGCGCCAAGAATATTCAACCTGCCCGGCGCCTTCTTGTGATCCAAGCATACAACAATCGGATAAATCCCCATATACCCGTGGGCATAAAGTACATGAAGAGAATCAGGAACATGCCGTAAATGGCCCACGGCGCGGCCTTGGACACCTGCTCGGCGAAGTTGGGGATGAAGACGATGACCAGGCCGCCGAACACCGCCCCCGGGATGGACGCGAGGCCCCCGATGACCAGCCCGACCAGAAAGCTGATCGACAGGAACAGGTTGAAGCTGTCGGGGGCGACGAACTGGATCGCGATGGCGCCGAGCGCGCCGGCAACCCCGGTATAGAGCGCACTGACGCCGAAGGTGAGGGATTTGTAGAGCGCGGTATTGACCCCCATGGCGCTGGCCGCGATCGGATTGTCGCGGATCGCCTTGAGCGCGCGCCCGGTGCGCCCGCGCAGCAGGTTCCAGGCGCAGACGAACATCAGCAGCATCACCGCGAGCGAGAAGTAGTACAGCCAGCTGTCCTGCGAGATCGGCAGGCCGAAGGGCGGGTCCGGCTTGGTGATGGTCACGCCCTGCACCCCGCCGGTCCATGGCGAGATGGCGTTGTATTTGAGCAACTGCGGCGTCGCGACCGACAGCGCGAAGGTGGCGAGCGCGAGATAGAGGCCTTCCAGGCGCAGCGCCGGCAGGCCGAACAGGAAGCCCGCCACCAGGCAGGCCAGGCCCGCGACCGGGAGCGTCCAGTAGTACGCGATCCCGAACTGCTCCATCATGATCGCCGCGGTGTAGGCGCCGATGGCGTAGAACGCGCAGTGACCGAGCGAGAACTGGCCGTTGTAGCCGGTGAGGATGTTCAGCCCGAGTACCGCGATCGCGTAGATGACGGCCAGCGTGAACTGGAAGGTGCGGTAGTCGCTGATGAACCAGGGCAGCGCGACGGCGCCCGCGAGCGCGAGCGCCAGTCCGATCAGCTGCGCGCGCGAGAGCTTCGCCCCGCTCGCGAGCGCCGCCAGCATGCGCGTATCCGGCTTGGGCTGCATCGCCATGACCTAGACCCTCTTCACGACGACGTAGCCGAACAGGCCGCTCGGCCGGAACACCAGCACGGTCACGATCAGCACCAGGGCGACCGAGAGCTTGAGCTCGCTGCCGACGAAGGGCACGTAGGTGCCGACCCAGTTCTCCAGCACCCCGACCATGAAGCCGCCGGCGACCGCGCCCACGGGACTGCTGATGCCGCCCAGAAGCGCGCCTGCGAAGCCGTAGAGCAGGATGCCCTGCATCATGTTCGGCTCGAGGAAGACGATGGGCGCCACCATCATTCCGGCGACCGAGCCGATCGCCGCCGCCAGGCCCCAGCCGAGCGCCAGCATCCAGCCCACCCGGATCCCGACCAGGCGTGCCGAAGCCGGGTTTTGCGCCGCCGCGCGCATCGCGAGGCCCACCGGAGTCAGGCGGAAAAACAGGAACACCGCCGCGAGCACGATCAGGGTCACGCCGATGACGCCGAATTCGTGCGGGCCGACGAAGGTGATTCCGAACGGCGCCTGCTTCGGAAACGGGCTGGGATATGACTTGATGGTGTATTCCCAGATCCAGCCTGCCAGTGAATTGAAGATCGCCAGCAGCCCGATGAATACGATCACCTCGTTCAGCACCCCGGTCCCTTCCACCGGCCGCACGATGATGCGCTCGACCAGCAGGCCGCCGACGAACGAGATCGCCATGGTGAGCACGAAGGTCCACCAGTAGGGCACCCCGTGCTGCAGCAGGGTGTATGCGATGTAGGTCGAGAACATCGCCATCTCGCCCTGGGCGAAGTTCAGGTGATCGGTGGCCTGGTAGATCATCACCACCGCCAGCGCGACGCAGGCGTAGATCCCGCCGAAGGCCAGGCCGGCGAAGGTCTGCTGCAGGAAGAGATCCACCGCGCGTCTCCTAGTAGCCGAGGTACGCCTTGCGCACCGATTCGTCCCTGCCGATATCGTCCGCGCTGCCGCTCATCACGATGCGTCCGGTCTCGAGCAGGTAGGCCTGGTCCGCGATGCTGAGCGCGAGCGAGGCGTTCTGCTCCACCACCAGCATGCTGACCTGCCCCTCGCGGGTGATCGCGCCGAGGATGCGGAACAACTCCTCGGTCAGCAGCGGCGCGAGGCCGAACGACGGTTCGTCGAGCAGCATCAGGCGCGGGCGCATCATCAGCGCCCGCCCCACCGCGAGCATCTGCTGCTCGCCGCCGGAGAGCGTGCCCGCCTGCTGGCTGCGGCGTTCCTTGAGGCGCGGGAAGTAGCCGTAGACGCGCTCGAGGTCCTCCGCCACCCCGGCCGCGTCGCGGCGCGCGTAGGCGCCCAGCTTCAGGTTCTGCTCCGCGCTCAGGCGCACGAACGTGCCGCGCCCCTCCGGCACGTGGGCGATGCCCCGGCGCACGATCGATTCGGTCGCCTTGCCGGCGATGCGCTGGCCGTCGAACACCAGGTCGCCGGTGGTGCGCACCATGGCGCAGATCGCGCGCAGGGTCGTGGTCTTGCCGGCGCCGTTCGCCCCCAGGATGGTCGTCACGCTGCCTTCCTCGAGCTTGAAGCTCAGGCCGCGCAGCACCTGGGTCTGGCCGTAGAAGGCCTCGAGATTGGAGACTTCGAGCAACGCCATCAGTGCCCCGTCCCCAGGTAGGCCTCGATCACCTCCGGATGCCGGCGCACTTCCGGCGGCGTGCCCTCGAAGATCTTGCGGCCGAAGTTGAGCACCACCACGTGCTCGGAGATCGCCATCACGAGGCTCATGTGGTGCTCCACCAGCAACACGGTCAGTCGCTTCTCGTCGCGGATCTTCTTGAACAGCTGCCCGAGCTGCTCGACCTCCTCGTGGTTCAGCCCGCCCGCGGGCTCGTCCAGCAGCAGCAGCTTGGGCTCGCTCGCCAGCGCGCGCGCCAGCTCGACGCGCTTCTGGGTGCCGAACGGCAGCGCGCCGGTGGGCAGGTGCGCGACCGCGGTGAGATCAAGGTACTCGAGCAGGCCCCAGGCCTTTTCCTCCAGCATCTTCTCCTCGCGCCGCATCCACGGCAGGCGCAGGGCGTTCGAGACGAAGTCGCTGCGGCCGCGCGTCTGCGCGCCGACCAGCACGTTCTCGAGCACCGACAGGCGGTGGAACAGCGCCAGGTTCTGGAACGTCCGCCCGATGCCGATCGCCGCCATGCGGTGCGAAGCCGTGCCCAGGATCGAGCGCCGGTCGAACAGGATGTCGCCCCGGGTGGGGACGTAGAGGCAGCTCAGGCAATTGAACAGAGTCGTCTTGCCGGCGCCATTGGGCCCGATCAGCCCGAGGATCGAATTGCGCGGCACGTCGAAGCTGATCCCGTCCAGCGCGACGATGCCGCCGAAGTGAACCGCGACGTCCCGTACCTCCAGAATGCTGTCCACCGCGCTCACGGTCGACGGCAAAATTCGAGCATTAGTTCCTCCTCCTCCAGGCGGCCCCGCGCAAGAGTACCTTGCGCTCGCCGCGTCTGGCAAACCACAGCCCGACGTGTGATAGATTGGGACCCGGTGTCATGGCCAAGATCGCCGTATTCAACCAGAAGGGCGGGGTCGGCAAGACGACCACCTCCCTCAACGTCACCGCCGCCCTATCACGCCGCGGTTACAACCCGTTGTCGATCGACATGGATCCCCAGGCGCACCTGTCGTACGTCTGCGGCGCCACGGTCGAGCGCGCCGACGAATCGATGTTCGGGTTCTATCATCAATCCAAGCCGCTCACGCAACTGATCCGTGCCTCGGGCGGGGGCTGGCTGGTGATTCCGGCGCACGTCGAGCTGTCGAAGGTGGACACCCAGTTCGGCAAGGGCGCGAACGTGCTCAACCGCCTCAATCACGGCATCGTGAGGGAGAACCTGAACACCGGGCGGCCGATCGTGATCGATTGTTGCCCGATGCTCGGCGTGCTGTCGCTGTCGGCGATCTTCGCCGCAGACCGCGTGCTGATCCCGGTGTCGGCCGACTACCTCGCGATGAAGGGCGTGCAGCAGAGCGAGAAGACGCTCAAGGCGCTCGAGCACGTGCTCAAGAAGCGCGTCGCGCGGCGCTACGTGGTGACGCGCTTCGACGCGCGGCGCAAGCTCTCGCACCGGATCTACCGCGAGCTGCTCGAGCGCTACGGCGACGAGATCTGTCGCACCCGCATCTCGGAGAACGTCGCCCTGGCAGAGAGCCCCGCCGAGAAGAAGGACGTGTTCGCGCACGCGCCCGACAGCGCGGGCGCGCGCAACTACGACGAGCTGGTGAACGAGCTGGTGCGCACCGGCTTCATCGAGCCGCGGCCCGCGTCCTAGCCGCCCGCGCTCTCGTCCGTCTGCTTCGAAATCAGAGAGATGATGCTCTCCAGGTTCGGCCCGTCGTCGCCGATCGCGCTGTGGATCACACGGCATTCGGTGATCTCGCAATGCGGGTAGACCTGGTTCAGCTTGCGCTCGGCTTCGGCCTGGTCGCGCGCCTGCACCACCAGGTTCTCCACCGGCGTGCCGCTGCGGGTGCGGATGCGGAAGCCGTACTTGAACATCGCGCTGTTCTCGGCCATGGCGCCCATTCTAGCCCTGCCGCGCCGCGAGCAGGCGCTCGAGGTCGTGCGTGATCGCCTTCGCGCCGGTTTCCGGCAACACCATCAGCCGCGCCTTGCCCTCGGCGTCGAACACGAACACCGCGCTGCTGTGGGTCACGACGTAGTCGCCGGCGGCGTCCGGCTCGCCGTAGCTGTAGCTGATGCGGTAGCGCTTGGCGAGCGCATGCAGCTCGGCCGCGCTGCCGCGCAGGCCGGTGATGCGCTTGCCGAAGGCGCGCACGTAGCGGCGCAGAACCTCGAGCGTGTCGCGCTTGGGATCGACCGTGACGAACAGCACCCGCACTTTCTGGGCGGCCGGTCCCAGGTCCTCCAGCGCGGCGGACAGCTTCACCAGCGTCGTTGGGCAGACGTCCGGGCAGTTGGTGTAGCCGAAGAACAGCAGCACCGCCCCGCCGCGGTAGTCCGCGGCGCTCACTTCGCGCCCGGAGTCGTCGCTGAGCCGGAACGCGAGGTCCGGCACCACGCCCTTGATGTCCTTCAGCTGCCACGGTCCGCCGCCGCCGCACGAAGCGAGCAGCAGCGCGAGCGCCACCAGCCATGCGCGCCGCAGCGGGCTCATTTGCTGCGCATCCAGTAGGACAGCACCACCAGGGTGCCGATCGCGTGCATCATCGCCGCCGGGATCCAGGTCACGAGGCCGCCGAGTTGCTGGTCCTCGAGCGGGCTGATCGCCCAGGCGCGGCCGCACACCGCGTAGACGTCGAACAGGTCGTGGTCCGCGAGCGCGATGTGGGCGCCGAGCGCGATTTGCGGCACCGCGGCCGCGAGCAGCAAACCGATGCGAGGCCCGAGGGCGATCAGCGCGCCCTGCGCCTTGCTGCGCCGGTCGAGCATCAGAAACCAGAACAGCAGCCCGTCGAACAGCATGCTCCAGTTCATGACGTGGTACAGCGGGCCGTTGAGCATGGCGTAGAAATGGACCTCGGGGGTCAGCCAGAGGTAAATCAGGCCGACGAACAGGATCGGGGCGACGAGCCAGTTCTGCAGCAGGCGGTAGGCGCCCTGCACCAGCGGATGGCGCCAGGCCGGCGCCAGCACCCGGTCGTGCAACCGAACAGGAAGTCCGCGCGCGATCGCCGCCTGCGGCTGGGAGATCGCGACCAGGAACGGCCCCGCGTGGTGCAATACCAGGTGCTGCAGGCGGTGGATGTAGAACATGTGCTGCGACAGATAGTCGAAATGTGTCTGCATCACGAAGTACAGCAGCGCCAGGCCGCTGAAGAAGGCGATGCGCCGCGCGAGCCCCACTTCCTGTCCGGGCGGCGCACGCCGCGCGCCGCGCACGAAAGCCGCCGCCGCGCCGAGCGCGAGCGCCGCCGCGAGCGGGGAGAATTCCCACGGCAGCAGGAACGCGAGCCAGCCGCTCACCGGTTCAGCGCGCGCCGGGCGATTTGACCAGGAATTCGACCGCCAGGCTCGAGCCGTCCGCGAAGCGCAGCCTGACCGGCAGCCTGCCGCCGGGGCGCAGCGGGTGCCTGGGCCGCATCAGCATCAGGTGATAGCCGCCGGGCCGGAACGCGACGGACTTGCCCGGCGCGACGGTCACCTCGTGCATCGGGCGCATGGTGGCGAGCCCGCCGCGCTCGATCGTGCGGTGAATCATCACCGCGCCGAAATCGGCGCACTCGGCGCCGACCAGGCTGAGCGGCGCACGACCCTTGTTGGACAGCACGAAATACCCCGCCGCCGGGGCGCCGCCCGGCACGTAGCGCAGCCAGGGATCGGACACCGCCGCGCCGCCGGCGAACGCGGGCAGGCACAGCGCGGCGGCGGCCGCGAACAGCGCGAGACGCGAAAGCAGCCGGGTCATTTCGTTCAGGCCGCGTTGCGCTGCGGCGCACGGAACAGCGCTTCCATCTCGCGCCTGAATTTCACCGCGCTCGAGTTGGCGTCGACCGCGACGTCGCTCCACTTCACCGGCTGGCCGGCGCCGACCGGCCTGAGCAGCTTCCAGCCATGCGCGAGGCCCAGCGGCAGGCAGCCCTGGGCAATAGAGTCCGCGGCGGGCATCAGCCTGCCGACCACGGTGTAGCCGCCCTCGCCGTCGAGCAGCTCGCCGGCCTTCAGCTCGCGCTTTGCGGTCGCCACCGCGTCGGCGCGCCAGCCCGTGGCGCAGCCGGTCGGCTCGCCGCGCAGCCCCACCGAGGCGACCGAGATGCCCACTTCGAGCCCGATCAGGTGCCAGCGCTTGTACATGCAGGCGTAACGGCCGGAGGGGTCGGTGCGTACCTTGTATTCCTCGAAGCAGCGCCGCACGTACTCGGTCTCGCCCTCGAACACCACCCACACGCCCATGCGGATGTCGTAGGGAATGACGCGGCCGTCGGCCTCGAGGGAGGAAATCACCTCGACCTGTCCCTTGTGGTGCAGCTGCCCGCCCTCCTCCTTCGGCCGCATCACAAACGGGATGTCGTCGACCGCGGCCGGCGGATACGCCAGGCCGTGCGGCGCTGGCGTCAGGCCGGTCGCGTTGCACACCGCGCTGGTCTCGATCGCCGGCTTCGAGCCGTCGAGGAAGGAATTGAACATCTTGGGGTTGAGCCCGCCGATGCGCGCCTGCTCCGCGCTGAGCCCCCAGTGCTGCCAGACCGTGTCCGGCGTCGACTGGGCGTAATGCGGCAGCCACTTGTGGCCGCGCCCGGCGGCGACCACACTGAAGCCCGCCGCGCGCGCCCAGTCCACCAGGTCGCAGATGATCGCGGGCTGGTCGCCGTAGGCCAGGCTGTAGACCACTCCCGCGTCGGCCGCCTTCTTCGCCAGCAGCGGCCCGCAGTAGGCGTCGGCCTCGACCGTCACCATCACCACGTGCTTGCCGTTGGCGAACGCCGCCAGCGCGTGCTCGACCGCGGCCATCGGGTTGCCGGTCGCCTCGACCACGATGTCGATCGCCGGGTGCGACACCAGCGCCTGCCAGTCGTCCGAGACGTGCGTGCGGCCGTCCTTCACGGCGGCGTCGATGGAGGGCGCGGCGTATCGCTCGGCCTGCCAGCCCACCCGCTTCAGGTTTGCCTTCGCATTGTCCGGCGACAGGTCGGCGATGCCGGCGAGATGCACGCCCGGGGTATTGGGCACCTGCGCGATGTACATCGCGCCGAACTTGCCCGCGCCGATGACGCCGACGCGCAGCGGATTGTCGCTTCTTTGCTGCAATTTCGAGTAGAGATTCATGCGGCTTTCAAGCCTCCTTCCAATTCCTCCGCGGGGGTGCCGTCCTTCCAGGGCAGCGCGACGTGGTAGGGCTTCAGCAGGCAATCGTCGGGCAGGCACTCGATGGGGGTGAAGTCGCGGTGCGCGATGTAGCCCGGGCGCTTGAAGCGGCGGATGTGGTTCGACACCGCGCACAGCGAAAGGTAGACGCTGACCCGGTTCCAGGGCGACAGGTTCGAGGTCGAGGCGTGCACCAGGCAGGAGTGGAACATGATCAGCGATCCCGCGGGTCCCTTCGGCGCCACCATCCCGCCGCGCGCGACCAGCTTCGAGATCGTGTCGTGGTCGATGGTCCACAGCGGGTAGCTGGTGGTGGTGGTGTCGTGCGCGGCGTCGATCACGCCCAGCTTGTGGCTGCCCGGGATGAACATCAGCGGGCCGTTGAACTCGTTCACCTCGTCGAGGAAGATCGCCACGTTCATGGCACGCGCCTCGGGCATCTGGTCGTCGTTCCTCCAGGTGCCGTAGTCCTGGTGCCACTGCCAGACGTCGCCGTCGAAGGCCATCTTGCCGTTGATCTTGAACTGGTGCATGTACAGCTTCTCGCCGAATACCTGCTCGACCGGCTCGATCATGCGCGGATGGCGCGCCAGGCGCGCGAACGGAGCGCTGTACATGTGTGCGGCAAAATTCGTGCGCACCACGTCGCCGGTCTTCTCGCGCACGTTCTCCGGCCGGCGCTGGGCGTAGAGCGCCGGCACTTCGTCGCTGAGGGTGCCGATCTCCTGCTTCGAAAACAGGCCCGGGAAGAACAGGTAGCCGTCGCGGTCGAACTGCTCGAGCTGGGGCTGGCTGAGTTTCATTTCCTCTCCTCCACGATCTGGAAGAATATCTCGTCCTTCTTCACCAGTCCGAGCTCGTAGCGCGCGCGCGCCTCGATCGCGTCGGTGCCCTGCTTCAGGTCCGCCACCTCGGCGGCGAGCGCCGCGTTGCGCCGCTCGAGCTGGCCGTTCTTCGCCTGCTGCGCGGCAACCTTGGCCTCGGCCTCCCAGGCATGCACCCAGCCGCCCTTGCCGAGCCAGAGCGGGTACTGGATCAGCACGATCAGGGCGGCGAGTATGCCTGCCAGGACCTTCACGTCACTTGAGCTGATAGAACGCTTCGCGCCCCGGGTATCCGACCGAATCGCCCAGGTCCTCCTCGATGCGAAGCAGCTGGTTGTATTTCGCCACCCGGTCCGAGCGCGACAGCGATCCGGTCTTGATCTGCAGCGCGTTGCAGCCCACCGCGATGTCTGCGATGGTGGTGTCCTCGGTCTCGCCCGAGCGGTGCGAGATGACCGAGGTGTAGCCCGAGCGCTTGGTGAGCTCGATCGCGGCGAAGGTCTCGCTCAGGGTGCCGATCTGGTTGACCTTGATCAGCACCGAGTTCGCGACGCCCTGGCGGATGCCCTGCTGGATGATGCGCGTATTGGTGACGAATATGTCGTCGGCCACCAGCTGCAGCTTGCGCCCGAGCCTCTCGGTGTGCAGCGTCCAGCCCTCCCAGTCGCTCTCGGCCATGCCGTCCTCGATCGACACGATCGGGTAGCGGCCGGCGAGGCTCTCCAGGTAGTCGCAGAACTCCGACGCGCTCAGGCTGAGGTGCTCGGACTCGAGCTTGTAGACCCCGTCGCGGTAGAACTCGGACGCGGCGCAGTCGAGCGCGAGCAGCACGTCCTGCCCCGCGGTGTATCCGGCCTTGTCGATCGCGGCCAGGATCAGCTCGATCGCGGCGGCGTGCGTCGGCAAATCAGGCGCGAAGCCGCCTTCGTCGCCGACCGCGGTCGACATGCCCTTGGCGTCGATCAGCTTCTTGAGCGCCTGGAACACCTCCGAGCCGCAGCGCAGCGCTTCGCGGAACGACTGCGCGCCCACCGGCACGATCATGAATTCCTGGATATCGAGCTTGTTGTTGGCGTGCGCGCCGCCGTTGATCACGTTCATCTGCGGCACCGGCATCTGCATCGGGCCCGAGCCGCCGAAGTAGCGGTACAGCGGCAGACCCGATTCCTCGGCCGCCGCGCGCGCGACCGCCATCGACACCGCGAGCAGCGCGTTCGCGCCCAGCCGCTCCTTGCTGTCGGTGCCGTCCAGGTCGATCAGGGTCTGGTCGATGAAGGTCTGCTCGGAGGCGTCCAGGCTGACGATCGCTTCCGAGATCTCGGTATTGATGCTCTCGACCGCCTTCAGCACCCCCTTGCCGCCGTAGCGCTGCGGGTCGCCGTCGCGCAGCTCGAGCGCCTCGCGGCTGCCGGTGGATGCGCCCGAGGGCACGGCCGCGCGCCCCATCACGCCGGACTCGAGCAGGACGTCGGCCTCGACCGTGGGATTGCCGCGCGAATCGAGGATCTCGCGCGCGACCACATCGACTATGGAGCTCATGCTTGGATCCTTTTCAATTTGTCTTCGGCGAAACCCTTATTCTTCACCATGCGGTCGATCCCGACGAGCGTTTCCAGCAACTCGCCCATCAGCGCGAGCGGCCAGGCATTCGGCCCGTCGCACAGCGCCTCGTCGGGTCTGGGATGGGTTTCCATGAAAACGCCCGCGACGCCGGCGGCCGCCGCGGCCCGTGCCAGCACCGGGATGAACTCCCTCTGTCCGCCGCTCGAGGTGCCCTGCCCGCCCGGCAATTGCACCGAATGGGTGGCGTCGAACACGACCGGGCAGCCGGTGTCGCGCATGACCGCGAGTGCCGCGCATGTCCGACCACCAGATTGTTGTAGCCGAAGCTGAAGCCCCGCTCGCACACCATGATCGCACGATTGCCGGTCGCCATCGCCTTGTCGACCACGTTCTTCATCTCCCAGGGCGACAGGAACTGCCCCTTCTTGATGTTGAGCGGCTTGCCCTGGCTCGCGGCGTTGCGGATGAAGTTGGTCTGCCGGCACAGGAACGCCGGCGTCTGGATCACGTCCACCACCGCGGCGACTTCCGCCAGCGGCGTGTCCTCGTGCACGTCGGTCAGCACCGGCACGCCGATTCGCGTCTTGACCGCCTCGAGAATGCGCAGGCCTTCGTCCATTCCCGGGCCGCGGTAGCTCGCGCCCGAGCTGCGGTTTGCCTTGTCGAAGGAGCCCTTGAAGACGTACGGCATGCCAAGGCGCGCCGTGTGCTCCTTCAGCGTGCCGGCCACGTCCATACACAGCTGCTCGCTTTCCAGCGTGTCGGGTCCCGCGATCAGGAACAGCGGCCGCTCGAGCCCGACGTCATGGCCGCAGAGCTTCATGCCGCCACGACGGACAGGGAACCGCCGGGCGAGGAGCGCTTCGCGCGCAGGCGGTGCTTGAGCGCCGCCGCGACGAATGACTTGAACAGGGGGTGGCCGCTGCGCGGCGTCGAGGTGAACTCGGGGTGGAACTGGCAGCCGACGAACCACGGATGAGCGGGCAATTCCATCATCTCCGGCAAGTCCTCGCTCGGCGTGCGGGAGGAGACCTTGTAGCCCTTCGCCTCGAGCTGGGGCACGTAGACGTTGTTGACCTCGTAGCGGTGGCGGTGGCGCTCGTTCACTTCGGCGCCGTAGATCTTCTCGGCCAGGGTGCCGCCCTCGACCGGGCAGCGCTGCGCGCCCAGGCGCATGCTGCCGCCAAGGTCGGAGCTCTCGTCGCGCCGCTCGATGCGCCCGGTGCGGTCGAGCCACTCGGTGATCAACGCCACCACCGGATGCGGCGTGTCGGGATCGAACTCGGTGCTGTTCGCCCCAGTCAGGCCGCAGACATTGCGCGCGAACTCGATCGTCGCGAGCTGCATGCCGAGGCAGATCCCGAGGTAGGGCACGCCGTTCTCGCGCGCGTAGCGGATGGCCTTGATCTTGCCCTCGGTGCCGCGCTTGCCGAAGCCGCCCGGCACCAGGATCCCGTCCATGGTCTCCAGCGCCGCGATGCCGGACTTGTCGATCTCCTCGGAGTCGACGTAGTGGATCCTGACCCGGCTGCGGGTGTGGATGCCGGCGTGGATCAGCGCCTCGTTGAGCGACTTGTAGGAGTCCTGCAGGTCGATGTACTTGCCGACGAAGGCGATGTCGACCTCGTGCTCCGGGTGCTCGAGCGCGTCGACCAGCCGGTTCCAGGCTCGACAGGTCGGCCGCATGCGCCAGGATCGCCAGCTTGTGGCACACGATCTCGTCCAGCATCTGCTCGTGCAGCATGCGCGGGATCTTGTAGATCGAGTCGACGTCCCAGGCCGAGATCACCGCCTCCTTCTGCACGTTGCAGAACAGGGCGATCTTCCGCCTCTCGTCCTCGGGCAGCGGCCGGTCGGTGCGGCACAGCACGACGTCGGCCTGGATGCCGATCTCGCGCAGCTCCTTGACCGAGTGCTGGGTCGGCTTGGTCTTGATCTCGCCCGCGCTGGCGATGTAGGGCACCAGCGTGAGGTGGATGTAGCACACCTTGTCGCGCCCCATCTCGAGCCCCATCTGCCGGATCGCCTCGAGGAACGGCAGCGACTCGATGTCGCCCACCGTGCCGCCGATCTCGACGATCGCGACGTCGGCGTCGCCCGCGCCGCGCATGATGTGCTGCTTGATCTCGTCGGTGATGTGCGGGATCACCTGCACCGTGCCGCCCAGGTAGTCGCCGCGGCGCTCCTTCTTGATCACCGACTCGTAGATCTGGCCGGTGGTGAAGTTGTTGCTGCGGTGCATCTTCGAGCTCTGGAAGCGCTCGTAGTGCCCCAGGTCGAGGTCGGTCTCGGCGCCGTCCTCGGTCACGAACACCTCGCCGTGCTGGAAAGGCGACATCGTGCCGGGATCGACGTTGATGTACGGGTCCAGCTTGATGTTGGTGACTCGGATGCCGCGCGATTCGAGGATCGCGGCGAGGGACGCGGCGGCGATGCCCTTCCCCAGAGAGGAGACAACTCCGCCGGTTACGAAGACATATTTGGTCATCAAGCCACGGCGAGCACGGATGGACAAGTCTACAGGACTTCGGCCGGCCTCTCAACGCCGCCACGGCCGAGTAGACTGGCGATACGCATGTCCGAGATCTCCAATCTCGCCGCCGACACCACGAGCCGGATCTTCCGCGATCTAGGCGATCCGCAGGCGCTCAATTCGGGGCGACAACGAAGGCCGGCGCGCGTCCTTGTGGAACGCGCTCGAAGAGGCGGGACTGACGCGCGCCTGGGTGCCCGAGGCGCTCGGCGGAGCGGGCGCTTCGCTCGCCGACGGCTTCGAGGTGCTGCGCGTGGCCGGAAGCTTCGCGGTGGCCGTGCCGCTGGCCGAGACCCTGCTCGCCGGCTGGCTGCTCGCGCAAGGCGGGCTGGAGGCGCCCGCGGGCGCGCTCACGGCCGCGCCGGCACGCGCCGCCGACCGGCTCGTCGATCGACCGCGCGGGGCGCATTTCCGGCCGTGCCTGCGCGGTGCCTTTCGCCCGCGACGCCGCGCACGTGGCGCTCGTCGCGCGGCGCGAGCGCGACGCGGTCGTGGCGCTCGTCGCGCGCGCGCAGTGCGGGCTGGAAGCGGGCACGAGCCAGGCAGGCGAGCCTCGCGATACGCTGACCTTCGAGGCCGTGCCGGCGCTCGCGGCGGCCGGGGCGCGGCCGGAGCTGGACGAGGAGCGGCTGCTCGCGATGGGCGCCGCGGTGCGCGCCGCGCAGATGAGCGGCGCGCTGGAGGCGATCCTCGAGCGCTCGGCGACCTATGCGGCCGAGCGCGTGGCCTTCGAACGACCGATCGCAAAATTCCAGGCCGTGCAGCACGCTCTCGCGCGACTGGCGAGCGAGGCCGCCGCCGCCCTCGCCGCCGCCGGCTCGGCTGCCGACGCGCTGGACGCTGGCGAGGCCGGCGCCGAGGCGCTGTTGCTGGAAGTCGCGAGCGCCAAGATTCGCGCCGGCGAGGCGGCCGGCGCCGGCGCCGCGATCGCGCACCAGGTGCACGGCGCGATCGGCTTTTCCGCCGAGCACCCGCTGCACCGCTATACGCAGCGGCTGTGGTCCTGGCGCGACGATTTCGGCGGCGAAGCCGAGTGGGCCGCGCGCCTCGGGCGGATGCTTGCCGCGCGCGGCGCCGACGCGCTGTGGCCGCTTATCGCCGCGCGCTGAGGCACGCATGACGACGCCGATCCGCTTCGACCCGATCCGCCTGCCGCCCGCGCTGCAGGCGCTGCGCGCCGAGGTGCGTGCCTTCCTCGCCGCCGAGATCGCCGCGGCAACCTTCGATCCGGGTGCCGCCGGCACGATGCGCGGCTACAACCTCGAGTTCAGCCGCAAGGTCGGGGCGCGCGGCTGGATCGGCATGACCTGGCCGAGAAAGTACGGCGGCGGCGAGAAGAGCTACCTCGAGCGCTACGTCGTCACCGAGGAGATGTCGGCCGCCAACGCGCCGGTGCGCGCGCATTTCGTCGCCGACCGCCAGAGCGGCCCGATCCTGCTCAAGTACGCCTCGGAGCGCATCAAGGCCGAGGTGCTGCCGAGCATCGTGCGCGGCGAATGCTGCTTCTGCATCGGCATGAGCGAGCCCGGCTCGGGCTCGGACCTGTTTGCGGCGCGCACGCGCGCGGTCAATTCGGACGCCGGTTGGCGCGTGAACGGCACCAAGGTCTGGACCACCGAGGCGCACCACGCCGACTACATGATCGGCCTGTTCCGCACCTCGCCGCCGGCGAAGGACGACCGCCGCCACGGTCTGACGCAGTTCCTGGTCGACATGAGGTGGCCCGGCATCAAGGTCAACCCGATCGTCGACATGAGCGGCCGGCACGATTTCAACGAGGTGGTGTTCGACGACGTCGTCGTGCCGGACGAGTACCGCCTCGGCGAAACCGACCTCGCCTGGCGCCAGGCCACCAGCGAGCTCGCCTACGAAAGCAGCGGCCCGGAGCGCTTCCTCGAGACCTCGTACGTGCTGTTCGATCTCATGCGCGTGCTCGGCCCCGAGCCCGACCTGCGCGGCGCGGAGGGGCTCGGGCGGCTGGCGGCGCAGCTGCACGTCCTGCGGCGCATGTCGGTATCGGTCGCGGGCATGCTCGAGCAGGGCAAGGAGCCGGTGCTCGAAGCCTCGATCGTCAAGGACCTCGGCACGGTATGGGAGCAGGCGCTTGCCTTCCCGGGCGCGCGATCTCGCGGCGTTCGCAGAAAAAGACCCGCTGTTCGAGGAGCGCCTGGCCTACGCAACCAACATCGCGCCCAAGCTCACCATCCAGGGCGGCACCAGCGAGGTGCTGCGCGGCATCATCGCGCGCGGGCTGGGCCTGCGCTGAGGCCGGAGCGAGGAGCGCCGCATGTTCGACAGCAACGCCTTTCCCGAGCTCGGCGTCGAGCTCGCCGACGCGGTCGCCACGGTCGAGATCCGGCGCCCGCCGCACAACTTCTTCGACCTGGCGCTGATCCGCCAGCTCGCCGACGCCTTCGAGGCGCTCGACGCCGAGCCCGCGTGCCGCGCGATCGTGCTCGCCGCGCAGGGAAAGTCGTTCTGCGCCGGAGCCAGGCTGGGCGACGGCAGCCAGGCCACCAGCGTCGGCACCCCCAACACCGCGCACCTGTACACCGAGGCGGTGCGGCTGTTCGCCTGCGCGAAGCCGGTGGTCGGCGCGATCCAGGGCCCCGCCGTGGGCGGCGGTCTCGGCCTCGCGCTGGTGCCCGACTTGCGCGTCGCCTGCCCCGAGGCGCGCTTCTGCGCCAATTTCACGCGCCTGGGCTTTCATCCCGGGTTCGGCCTCACGGAGACGCTGCCGGCGCTCATCGGGCCGAGCAAGGCCGCGCTCATGTTCTACACCGGGCGCCGCGTGAAGGGCGAGGAAGCCTGCGCCATGGGCCTCGCCGACGTGCTGGTGCCGCAGGCCGAGCTGCGCGCCGCGGCGCAGGCGCTGGCGCGCGAGATCGCCGCGAGTGCGCCGCTCGCCGTGGTCGCGACGCGCGCCACGCTGCGCGCCGGGCTCGCCGAGCGCGTGCGCGCCGCCACCGAGCGCGAGCTCGCCGAGCAGACGCGGCTGCGCAAGACCGAGGACTTCAAGGAAGGCGTGAAAGCGAGCGCCGAGCGGCGCACGCCGCGCTTCACCGGCGCCTAGGCGCTCGCCAGCTCGGCGCGATCGCGGAAGTAGTCGAGCGCCTCGGGATTGGCGAGCGCCTCGAGGTTCTTGATCGGCGCGGCCGTGCACCACCTCGCGCACCGCCAGCTCGACGATCTTGCCGCTCTTGGTGCGCGGGATGTCCGCCACCTGCAGCACCTTGTCCGGCACGTGGCGCGGGAGTCGCGTTGTCGCGGATTCTCTTCTTTATCCTGTTGATCAAATTCTCATCCAGCGCCTCGGCCTTCCCGCAGCTTGACGAACAGCACCACCCGCACGTCGCCTTCCCAGTCCTGGCCGATCACGATCGACTCGACCACCTCGTCCAGGCTCTCGACCTGGCGGTAGATCTCGGCCGTGCCGATCCTCACCCCGCCCGGATTGAGCACCGCGTCGGAGCGGCCGTAGATGATCATGCCGCCGTGCGGCGTGATTTCGCACCAGTCGCCGTGGCGCCAGACGTTCGGGTATTTCTCGAAGTAGGCCGCGCGGTAGCGCGCGCCGTCGGGATCGTTCCAGAACCCGAGCGGCATCGCGGGAAAGGGCCGGGTGCACACCAGCTCGCCCTTCTCGCCCCTCCAGCGGGCGGCCCTGGTCGTCGAACACCTCCACCGCCAGGCCCAGGCCCTTGCACTGGATCTCGCCGCGCCACACCGGCAGCGCCGGGTTGCCGAGCACGAAGCAGGACACGATGTCGGTTCCGCCGGAGATCGACGACAGGCACAAGGTCGGCCTTGATCGTTGCGGTAGACGTAGTCGAAGCTCTCGGGCAGCAGCGGCGAGCCGGTCGAGAGCATGGCGCGCAGCTGCCCGAGCTTGTGCGTGCGCGCGGGAACGAGGCCGACCTTGGCGATCGCGTCGATGAACTTGGCCGAGGTGCCGAAGTGCGTCATGCCTTCGGCGTCGGCGAAGTCGAACAGGATCCGCCCGCGCGCGACGAACGGCGAGCCGTCGTACAGCAGCAGGGTCGCGCCCGCGCCAGGCCCGAGACCAGCCAGTTCCACATCATCCAGCCGAGCGTGGTGAAGTAGAACACGCGGTCGCCCGGCCCGACGTCCGAGTGCAGCCGGTGCTCCTTGAGGTGCTGCAGCAGCGTGCCGCCGGCGCCGTGCACGATGCACTTGGGTACGCCGGTGGTGCCGGACGAGTACAGGATGTAGAGCGGATCGTTGAACCCGACCTGCTCGAACTCGACCGCCTTGGCGGAGAACGGCGCGATGAAGTCGGCCAGCGACTTGCCCACGGTCGCCGGCTGCGCCGAGGTAGTCCAGCACCACGCACTGGCGCGCGGTCGGCAGCCCGGCCAGGATCTCGCGCACCCTGTCCTGCGAGTCGTATTCCTTGCCGCCGTACAGGTAGCCGTCGGCGCAGAACAGGACCTTCGGCTCGATCTGGCCGAAGCGGTCGAGCACGCCCCTGACGCCGAAGTCGGGCGAGCACGAGGACCAGATCGCGCCCAGGCTGGTGGTGGCGAGCATCGCCGCGGTCGCCTCGGGCAGGTTGGGCAGGTAGCCGGCGACGCGGTCGCCCTTGCCCACCCCGGCCGCGGCGAGCGCCTGCTGCAGGCGCGAGACCAGCTGGTGCAGCTGCCGGCGCGTGTAGCGTCGCTTGACCCGGTCCTCGCCCCAGAACACGATCGCGTCGCTGTCGTCCGGCTCGCGCAGCAGGTTCTGGGCGAAGTTGAGCCTGGCGTCGGGAAACCACTGTCGCGCCGGGCATGC
Organism: uncultured beta proteobacterium; assembly: GCA_963832685.1. Taxonomy (GTDB): domain Bacteria; phylum Pseudomonadota; class Gammaproteobacteria; order Burkholderiales; family SG8-39; genus DAHVFK01. The sequence continues at coordinate 60,182 of CAWHUZ010000010.1, read as the reverse complement.
GCTCGCCGTCCACCAGCGCGCGTGCGCCCTTGTCGCCCTTGCACGCCGCAGAAGTCCCACAGCAGGCTCCAGAATTCCGCGCTGTGCTCGATCGACCAGCGGTGCAGCGCGGTCGTAGTCGGCGAAGCCGCCGGCGCGCGCCATGAATTGCGCCATTCCGGTGCGCGCGGCGCGCGCCGGGTCCGGCGTCCACAGCGGCTTGCTCGCTCATGCCGCGACCTCCGCCGCCAGGATCCGCGCCCGCAGCGCCTCGGGGATGCGCACCGCCCTGTTGCGCGCGGTGTCGATGCACACCACCACCGCGCTGCCGTCGGCGTAGGGCTTCGGATCGGCGTCCACGCGCAGCTCGTAGTAGGTCGGGATGCTCGAGCCGCCGGGCGTGCCGACGTACAGCCTCACCTCGACCGTGCCCGGATAGGTCATCGCGCGCCGGTAATTGCAAGTCGCGCTCGCGATCACGATCCCGGTCGCGCCCCAGGCCTTGCCGCGCGGCAGCAGCGAATCGAACCAGCTGATGCGCGTCTGCTCCATGTAGCGGAAATAGACCGTGTTGTTGACGTGCCCCATCGAGTCCATGTCGCCCCAGCGGATCGGGATGCGCTCGACGAAACCCAGCCTGCGGCGGTCTTGGTCCTGATGTTGGTCCATCGGACGGCGATTATAATTGCTCGCATGACCCGCGACTCCATGGAATACGATGCCGTGATCGTCGGCGGCGGGCCCGCGGGGCTCGCCTGCGCGATCCGGCTCAAGCAGCTCGCCGCCGAGAAGGGGCGCGAGGTTTCCGTTTGCGTGCTCGAGAAAGGCTCCGAGATCGGCGCCCACATCCTCTCGGGCGCGGTGATGGATCCGCGCGCGCTGGCCGAATTGTTCCCCGACTGGAAGGAAAAGGACGCGCCGCTCAACGCGCCGGTGAGCGAGGACCGCTTCCTGTTCCTGACCGCGTCGTCCTCCTTCCGCACGCCGAACTTCCTGCTGCCGGCCTGCTTCAAGAACCACGGCAACTACGTGGTCAGCCTGGGCAACGTCTGCCGCTGGCTCGGCCAGCAGGCCGAGGCGCTCGGGGTCGAGATCTTCCCCGGCTTCGCCGCGGTCGAAGTGCTGCTGGACGAAGCGGGCAAGGTGAAGGGCGTCGCCACCGGCGACATGGGCATCGGCCGCGACGGCGAGAAGACCGCCGCCTGGCAGCCCGGGATGGAGCTGATCGCGAAGTACACCTTCTTCGCCGAAGGCTGCCGCGGCCAGCTCGGCAAGCAGCTGGAGGCGAAGTTCCGCCTGCGCGAGGGCGTCGACCCGCAGCTGTACGCGATCGGGCTGAAGGAATTGTGGGACGTCGATCCGGCGAAGCACAAGAGCGGCCTGGTGGTGCACAGCGCCGGCTGGCCGCTCGAACCGGACACCTACGGCGGCTCGTTCCTCTACCACCTGGAGAACAACCAGGTCGCGGTCGGCTTCGTGGTCGGCCTGGGCTACGACAACCCCTACCTCAGCCCCTACGAGGAGTTCCAGCGCTACAAGACGCATCCGGCGATCCGCGGTTTCTTCGAAGGCGGCAAGCGCGTCGCCTACGGCGCGCGCGCGATCACCGCCGGCGGGCTGCAGTCCCTGCCCAAGCTCGTCTTTCCCGGCGGCTGCCTGATCGGCGACGATGCCGGCTTCCTCAACGCCTCGCGCATCAAGGGCAGCCACGCCGCGATCAAGACCGGGATGCTCGCCGCCGAGGCCGCGTTCGAGGCGCTCGGCGCGGGCCGCGAGCGCGACGAGCTCTCCGCCTACCCCGAGGCCTTCCGCCAGTCGTGGCTGTTCGACGAGCTGTATCGCGCGCGCAACTTCAAGCCCTGGATGGCCAAGGGCCTGGTCACCGGCTCGCTCATGTTCGGCATCGACCAGATGGTGTTCGGCGGCAAGGCGCCGTGGACCCTGCGCCACCGCCACGCCGACAACGAGACGCTGAAGAAGAAGACCGAAGCGTCGCCGATCGCCTACCCCAAGCCCGACGGCGTGCTGAGCTTCGACCGGCTCACGTCGGTCTCGTTCTCGAACACCAACCATAACGAAGACCAGCCGGTGCACCTCACGCTGAGGGATCCCGCCGTGCCGATTACGATAAATCTCGAGCTGTACGACGCGCCCGAGCAGCGCTATTGCCCCGCCGGGGTGTACGAGATCGTGCGCGACGACGGCGGCGCGAACCCCCGGCTGCAGATCAACGCCCAGAACTGCGTCCACTGCAAGACCTGCGACATCAAAGACCCGACCCAGAACATCGTCTGGGTCGCGCCCGAGGGCGGCGGCGGCCCGAACTACCCCAACATGTGAGCGGAACCGGCGCGATGGACTTCAAGACTGCCGACCTGTACGACGCGAACGCCGGCAAGGTCCAGGTCGCCGCGCCGGGCCTGCGCCACTTCGGCGGACGCAGGCGCTTCGCCGGCCCCATCTGCACCGTCAAGTGCTTCGAGGACAACCAGGCGGTGAAGGACCAGCTCGAGGAGCCGGGCAACGGCCGCGTGATCGTGGTCGACGGCGGCGGCAGCCTGCGCGCGGCGCTGGTCGGCGATAACGTCGCCAGGCGCGCGCTCGAGCAGGGCTACGCCGGCTTCGTCGTCAACGGCTGCGTGCGCGACACGGCGGCCTGCGCCGGCCTCGACATCGGCCTGCTCGCGCTCGCCGCCAACCCCACCCGCCCGCAGCAGAAGAGTCCCGGCGAGCGCGGCATTCCGGTCGCCTTCGCGTGGATCAAATTCACGCCCGGCGAATGGCTCTACGCGGACCGCGACGGTATCGTCGTGTGCGCGCACAAGCTCGTTTGATCCCGGAAGATTACGACGAGTCGTTCCAGCCGATCATCGGCGCACCGGTGACGATCCGCCCGCTGCGCCCCGACGACAGCGCGATCGAGCGCGACTTCGTCACCGGCCTGTCGGGCGAGACGCGCCACAACCGCCTGCTCGGCGGCGCGATCAAGGTCTCCGACGAGTACATCCGGCGCCTGACCGAGCTCGACTGGTCGCGCGAGGCCGCCTTCGCCGCGATCACCATGCTCGGCGACCGCGAATCGATCATCGGCGTGGCGCGCTACGTGGCCGAGGACGACGGCGAGTCCTGCGAATTCGCGCTCGTGCTGGCGGACGCCTGGCAGGGGCGCGGCATCGGCCGGCGCATGCTCGAGAAGCTCGAGCGGGTCGCCGCGCGGCGCGGCATCAGGCAAATGCACGGCGAGATCCTGTCCACCAACGCGCCGATGCTCGCATTGGTGCGCAAGCTGGGCTACCGCCTCGAGCGCCTGCCGCAGGACGCGACCATCACGCGCGCGACGCGCGAGCTTTCCTGGGCAAGCCCTCGTTGAGCGCCGCCGCGCGCAGGTCGTCGACGAATTCGCGCGCGACCGGAGTGAGCGGGACGTCTGCGCGCGTGAACATGCATATCTCCCGCGCCGGCAAGGCGTTCTTCAGCGCTAGCTGCACGACGCGGCCGCCGGCGGCCTCGCGCGCGGCGAGCTGCCAGGGCACGACCGCCAGCAAGTCGCTCTGCGCGACGATCTCGCCGAGCGCGAAGAACGACCTGCATTCGATGCGGTAGCGCGGCGGCTCGATTCCCGCGGCGCGAAACGCGGCAGGCAGGCTGGACGTGTTGTCGGTGCCGCCCGTGCGCACCCACTCCGCATGCGCCAGCTCGGCGAGCGAGCGCGCCGCGGCGAGCGGGTGGCCGCGCCGGGCGACGATGCGCGCCTCGTTCAGGTACAGCGGCTCGACCAGGAATTCCGGCCCGGGCGCGGCGAGAGGACCGATGCGCACGCTCAGCGCGACGTCGAACCGCCCCTCGCGCAACGCCGGCATGACCTCCGAGGGCGAAACGTCGGTGACGCAGATCGTCGCCTCGTGCCAGCGGCGCCGCAGCCGCGCCAGGGCGTTCGGCAGCAGCCCCAACGCCGGGCCGGGCGCCGCGCCGACCGTGAGGCTGCCGGTGCGCGCGCCGCGCAGCTGGGCAACCTCCTCGCGCGCGCGCCGCAGGTCGGCGGTGACCGCGCGCGCGCGCGCGAGAAACGCGCGGCCGATCTCGGTCAGCTGGGCGCCGCGCACGCTGCGCGTGACCAGCACGCCGCCCAGCTCCTCCTCCAGCTGGCGCATGCTCTTGGTCAGCGCCGGCTGGCTGAGGCCGAGGCCACGCGCGGCGGCGCGCATGCTTCCGGCGTCGACCACGGCGAGGAAATCGCGGATTTGCGTCAGCCGCATCGATAATCTCCGGTTATCGCTATGCGGGATCGTACTCCTTCCGGTTTTCGGCAAGCACGCGTAGTCTGCGTCCGGAGGAGGAGACGACCATGAACAATCGAACCAACGCAGGACGGGCGGCGATCGCTTTCGCGCTGCTGGCGGCACAGGCGCTCGCGCCGCAGCACGCGGTGGCACAGACGGTGCTGTTCAACTGCTTCTTTCCGCCGCAGCACTACACCTGCCGCGTGATGCTGCGCGACTGGTCCAAGGCGATCGAGAAGGCGACCGAGGGCCGGGTCAAGCTCAGCGTCCCGCCCAAGAGCCTGGCCGCGCCGCCGGACCAGTACGACGGCGTGGTGAACGGGGTGATGGACGGCGCGATTCAATTCAACCAGTTCATCTCCAACAAGGTGACCGGGATCCAGATCGCCCAGCTGCCTTTCATCGGCACCGAGAGCGCGGAGTCCGGCAGCGTCGCGTTGTGGCGCACCTACCAGAAATTCTTCGCCGCCAAGAAAGAGTACGGCCCGGTGAAGCTGCTCGCCGACTACGTTTCCAGCGGTGCGGAGTTCTGGTCCGTGACCGATCAGCCGATCCATAGCATCCAGGACCTCAAGCAGCGCAAGATGTGGGCGCTGCCCGGCGTGACGGCCAACATCATCAAGGTCACCGGCTCGGCGGTGGTCGCCGGCCCGGCGGTGCAGATGCTCGAGACGATCTCCAAGGGCGTGGTCGATGGCTTCGTCGGCGTGTCGTTTTCGTCCATCACGGCCTTCAAGCTGACCGACTACACCAAGGCGGTCACCATATTTCCGGACAAGATCTTCACCCCGAGCTTTTCCTTCTTCATCAGCCTCAAGAAGTGGGACGGCATTTCCGCGGCCGACCGCAAGGCGATCGTCGCCGTCAGCGGCGAGAAGATCTCGCGCCACTTCGGCCGGGTGCAGGATGGGGTGAACGACAAGAGCCGCGCCCAGCTGCTCAAGGGCGGCCTCAAGGCGATCAAGGGCGATGCCGCGATGCTCGCCGAGCTGAAGGCGATCGGCGAGCCGATGACCGACGCCTGGCTGAAGAAGGTCGCGGCCATGGGCGTCGACGGCAAGGCGGCGATCGCCTACTACCGCAGCGTGCTCGCCGCGGAGGATGCGAAGCGCAAGTAGGGATCGGCGCGCGATGCTGCAGCGCTTCGAGGCGCTCGCGTCGCGCGCGCTGGGCGTGATCGCCGCGAGCGCGCTGCTCGCGATGATGGTGCTCACCTTCGTCGACGTCATCGGCCGCTACGGCTTCCACCACTCGATCTTCGGCGCGGCCGAGATCATCGAGTGCCTGATGATGGTCGCGGTGTTCGCCGGCCTCGCCTTCATCACGGCCAAGAACGAGCACATCGCGGTGACTCTGATGGAGCCGCTGGTGATGCGCGTCATGCCGGGCCCGCAGCGCTTGGCGTCGGTCGCGATGTCGGTGGGCTGCACCCTGCTGATCTGCTGGCAGATGTTCAGGCACGCGCTCGACCTGCTCGCGAGCGCGAAGCGCACCCCGGTGCTCGACTTGCCGCAGTGGCTGCTGCCGATGTCGGCCGCGGTGCTGTCGCTCGCCGGGTTCGTGCTGCTGGTGCTGGCGCTCGTGCGCACGCGCGGCGCGCTCGGCGTGGCCTCGACCCACATCGATTGAACGCCGCCCGGCCATGACGATCGCCCTGGTGGGGTTCGCCTGCCTTCTGCTGCTGTGCTTCCTCGGGCTGCCGCTCGGCTTCTCGACGCTGCTCACGGGGCTCGCCGGTTTCGCCTACATGCGCGGCTGGGACTGGCACGCCGCGGTGACCATGATGGCGCAGCAGATCGTCGAGATCGGGGCGAATTACGGCCTGTCGGTGATACCGCTGTTCCTGCTGATGGGCGTGTTCATCCATCGCGCGAACATTTCGGAGGACCTGTTCGAAGCCTCCAACGCGCTCGTCGGCCGCTACCGCGGCGGGCTCGCCCAGTCGACCGTGCTCGCCTGCGCCGGCTTCGCCGCGGTCTCGGGCTCCTCGCTCGCCACCGCGGCCACGATGACCAAGGTGGCGATGCCGCACATGCGGCGCTACGGCTACGACGACACGCTGTCCTCGGGGGTGATCGCCGCGGGCGGCACGCTCGGGATCATGATCCCGCCGTCGGTGCCGCTCGTGATCTACGGCCTGGTGGCCGAGCAGGACATCGGCAAGCTCTTCATCGCCGGCATCGCGCCCGGCATCCTCCTGGTGGCGCTCTACATGGCGGCGGTATACGCGGTCGTGCGGCTGCGCCCGGACTACGGACCCGCGGGCACGGCGGTGCCGCGCGCGGAGCGGCTGCGCACCTACCTCAACGTGTGGCCGGTGCTGGCGCTGTTCGTCCTCGTCCTGGGGGGCATCTATTTCGGCGTGTTCACCCCGACCGAGGCGTCCGGCATCGGCGCCACCGGCGCCGCCGCCTTCGCCTGGTGGCGGCGGCGCCTGCGCAGCCTTGAGCAGCTCTACGAGTCGCTGCTCGAGGCCAGCCGCACCACCGCGGCGCTGTTCATCGTGATCTTCGGCGCGCAGGTCTTCTCCAACTTCATCGATCTGTCGGGCCTGCCGGGAGCGCTGGTCGACCAGGTGGAGGGCATGCAGCTCTCCCCGGCGGGCACCGTGTTCGCCGTTTGCGTCATCTGCATCGGCATGGGCATGATCTTCGAGGCGATCGGCATCCTGCTGCTGATCGTGCCCGTGTTCCTGCCGACCCTGATCGTGCAGGACGTGAACCTGATCTGGTTCGGCATCGTGATGGTGATCGTGGTCGAGCTCGGCCTGGTCACCCCGCCGATCGGGATGAACGTGTTTACCGTGCGCGCCATGATGCCGGACATCCGGCTGTCGCGCATATTCCGCGGCGTGATGCCGTTCGTGGCGGCCGACCTGGTGGCGCTCGGCCTTCTGTTCGCGTTTCCCGCGATCGCGACCTGGCTGGTGACAATCAAATGACAAACAGACCCAACTTCATCTTCATCCTCGCCGACGATCTCGGCTACGCCGACCTCGGCTGCTACGGCGGGCGCTCGCTGCACGCGGCGCGCGGCTCGTGCTCGCCGAACCTCGACCGCATGGCGGCCGAGGGCCTGCGCTTCAGCGACGGCTACTCGAACTCGCCGGTGTGCTCGCCGACGCGATTCGCGCTCGCCACCGGGCGCTACCAGTACCGCCTGCGCGGCGGCTGGGACGAGCCGATCGCCGGCGGCGCGCGCGTCGACCCGGGGCTGGGCCCGGTGCTCGGCCTGCCGCCGGAGCACCCGACGCTCGCCTCGCTCCTGCGCGACGCGGGCTACGCGACCGCGCTGGTCGGCAAATGGCACCTGGGCTATGCGCCGCACTTCGGACCGCTCAAGAGCGGCTACCAGGAATTCTTCGGCGCCATGAGCGGCGGGCTGGACTACTTCACCCACTGCGACACCGCGGGCGTGCACGACCTGTGGGAGGGCGAGACCGAAGTGCAGCGCATCGGCTATCTCACCGACCTGATCAGCGAACGCGCGCTCGACTACGTCGCGCGCCGCCGCGGGCGCAGCGAGCCGTTCCTGCTCTCGCTGCACTACAGCGCGCCGCACTGGCCGTGGGAGACGCGCGCCGACGAGGCCGAGTCGAAGCTGCTCGCGGCCGCGCGCGAGCACATCGGCCATCTCTCGGGCGGATCGGTCGACACCTATCTCACCATGATCCACCACATGGACGAGGGCATCGGCCGCGTCCTCGCCGCGCTGAAAAGCATCGGCGCCGACGACAACACGGTCGTCGTGTTCACCAGCGACAACGGCGGCGAGCGCTATTCCGACGTCTGGCCGCTCACCGGCAAGAAGATGGACCTGCTCGAGGGCGGCATCCGCGTGCCCTACATCGTGCGCTGGCCGGCGCGGGTCGCGGCCGGCGGCGGGACGCCGCAGCTCGCGATCACGATGGACTGGGTCGCGACCTTTCTCGAGGCGGCGGGCGTCGCGGCGCATCCGGACTACGCGCTCGACGGCGCGAGCCTGCTCGGAGTGCTGCAAGACCCGGCGCGTACGTTCGAGCGCGAGCTGTTCTGGAAGACGAACCACCGCAGCCAGCGCGCGTTGCGCGCGGGGCGCTGGAAGTATCTCTCGACCGAGGACGGCGAATTCCTCTACGACCTGGCAATGGATCCGCGCGAGCGCGCGAACCGCGCGCGGCGCGAACCGGCGCGGCTCGCCGACCTGCGCGAGCGCTACGCCGAGTGGGAGAAGACGGTCCCGGGCGTGCCCGAAGGGGCCAAGGTTTCGCTCGTCACCAACAAGGGCAACATGGCGACGCCCACGCCCTGAGCCGCCTAGGCGGCGAGGAACTGGTCCTCGTCGAGCGCCATCGCGCTGGCGCCGCCGTTCAGCACCGTGTCGCGCAGCGCCGGCGCCTGCACCAGCAGGTGGTCGGCGTAGAAGCGCGCGGTGACGATCTTGGCCTTGTAGAACGCCTGGTCGCCCTCGCCCGCGGCGAGCTTCTTCTCCGCCACCAAGGCCGCGCGCGCCATCTGCCAGCCGCCCGCGACCACCCCCATCAGCCTGAGGAAGGGCACCGCGCCTGCCGAAGCCGCGCGCACGTCCTTGCCGAAAGTGGCGAGCAGCCAGTCGACCGCCTCGCCCACCGCGGCGGCGCCCGCCGCGAGAGTGACGCGCACGCGCGCGACCTCGGGGTTGGCCGATTTCGCCAGCTCGGCGTCGAGCTGCGCCAGGTTCTTGAGCCAGCCCTTGACCGTCGCGCCGCCCTCGCGCGCGATCTTGCGCCCGATCAAATCGTTGGCCTGGATCCCGGTGGTGCCCTCGTAGATGGTGGCGATGCGCGCATCGCGCAGGTGCTGCGCGGCGCCGGTCTCCTCGATGAAGCCCATGCCGCCGTGCACCTGGATGCCGAGCGAGGCCACCTCGATCCCGGTTTCGGTGCTCCAGCCCTTGACCACCGGAATCATCAGGTCGACGAATGCTTGATGACGCTTGCGGTCTTCCTGATTGGTACTATTTTTCGAAAAATCCATTGCTGCGGCGACGACGTAGGCCAACGCGCGCATCGCCTCGGTCTGGGCCTTCATCAGCATCAGCATGCGGCGCACGTCGGGATGCTTGATGATCGGCACCGTGGCCCCGCCCTCGGCCAGGTCCTTGCCCTGCAGGCGCTCCTTCGCGTAGGCATAGGCGCGCTGGAAGGCGCGCTCGGAAATCGCCACGCCCTCCAGGCCGACGCCGAAGCGCGCCGCGTTCATCATGATGAACATGTAGGCCAGGCCCTTGTTCTCCTCGCCCACCAGGTAGCCGACCGCGCCGTCGAACACCATCACCGCGGTAGGGCTGGCGTGGATGCCGAGCTTGTGCTCGATCGAGGCGCAGGTCGCGCGGTTGCGCTCGCCCAGGCTGCCGTCGGGCTTCACCAGGAACTTCGGCACCACGAACAGCGAAATCCCCTTTACCCCTTCCGGCGCATCCGGGGTGCGCGCGAGCACCAGGTGCACGATGTTCTCGGTCAGGTCGTGCTCGCCGTAGGTGATGAAGATCTTCTGCCCCGAGACCAGGTAATGGTCGCCCTCGCGCACCGCCTTGGTCCGCACCAGCGCGAGGTCCGAGCCCGCCTGCGGCTCGGTCAGGTTCATGGTCCCGGTCCAGGCGCCTTCGACCATCTTCGGCAGGAAAACCTTCTTCAGCGCCTCCGAACCGGCGGTGAGCAGCGCCTCGATCGCCCCCTGCGTGAGCAGCGGGCAGAGCGAGAACGACATGTTGGCCGAGACCCACATCTCGTCCACCGGGGTGGCGACCAGCTTGGGCAGGCCCTGCCCGCCCCACTCGGCCTCGAGCGGCAGCGAGTTCCAGCCGCCCTCGACGAACTGGCGATAGGCCTGCTTGAAGCCCTTCGGCGTGACGACCGCGCCGTCGTGCCATTTAGAGCCTTCTTGATCTCCTGAATAATTCAATGGATCAAGAGCTTGAGATGCAAACTTCGAGGCTTCCTCGAGGATCGCGTCGACCGTGTCCGGGGCCGCTTCCTCGCACCCCGGCAGCTGCGCCACCTCGCCCAGGCCCGCGAGCTCGTTGAGCACGAAGCGCATGTCCTTCAGCGGAGCGGCGTAAGCGCTCATTTATTCAGCTCCTCGACCAGTTGCGGCACGACCTGGAACAGGTCGCCGACGATGCCGTAATCGGCGACCGAGAAGATCGGCGCTTCCTCGTCCTTGTTGACCGCGACGATGACGCGGCTGTCCTTCATGCCCGCCAGGTGCTGGATCGCGCCCGAGATGCCGATTGCGACGTAGAGCTCCGGCGCCACGATCTTGCCGGTCTGGCCGACCTGCCAGTCGTTCGGCACGAAGCCGGCGTCCACCGCGGCGCGCGAGGCGCCCATCGCCGCGCCCAGCTTGTCGGCGAGCGGCTCGAGAATCTTGAAATTCTCGCCCGAGCCCATGCCGCGCCCGCCCGAGACCACCACCCGCGCCGAAGTGAGCTCCGGGCGTTCCGACTTGGAGACCTCGCGCCCGACGAAGGACGACAGCCCGCTGTCCGCGGGCGCATCGACCTTCTCCACCGGCGCGCTGCCGCCCGAGGCCGCGACGGCGTCGAAGCCGGTCGCGCGCACGGTGATCACCTTGATCGGGTCGGGCGACTGGACGGTCGCGATCGCGTTGCCGGCGTAGATCGGGCGCTGGAAGGTGTCGGGCGAATCGACCGCGATGATCTCCGAGATCTGCTGCACGTCGAGCAGCGCCGCGACGCGCGGCATGACGTTCTTGCCGTTCGAGGTCGCCGGCGCGAGCAGGTGCGAATAGCCCTTGGCGAGAGAAACGATGAGCGCGGCCACGTTCTCGGCGATCTCGTCGTCGAGCTGCGGCGCGTCGGCGTGCAGCACCTTGGCCACTCCGGCCACCTGGGCCGCGGCCTTGGCCGCCTCGGCGCAGCCGTGGCCGGCCACCAGCAGGTGGATCTCGCCGCCGATCTTCTGCGCCGCGGCGACGGTGCTGAGGGACGCCTTCTTGAGCGCCTTGTTGTCGTGTTCGGCGAAAACCAGGACGGCCATCAGATCACCTTCGCTTCGTTTCTGAGCTTCTCGACCAGCGCTTTCGCGTCCGGCACCTTGACCCCGCCCTTGCGCTTGGGCGGCTCGGCGACCTTGAGCGTCTTGAGCCGCGGCGCGACGTCCACCCCGAGGGCGTCGGGCTTGAGGTTCTCGAGCGGCTTCTTCTTCGCCTTCATGATGTTCGGCAGCGTCACGTAGCGCGGCTCGTTCAGGCGCAGGTCGGTCGTGATCACCGCCGGCAGCTTGACCGAGATGGTGTCGAGGCCGCCGTCGACCTCGCGCGTCACCTGAGCCTTGTCGCCCTCGATCTTGACCTTCGAGGCGAAGGTGGCCTGCGCCCAGCCGGTGAGCGCGGCCAGCATCTGCCCGGTCTGGTTCGCGTCGTCGTCGATCGCCTGCTTGCCCATGATCACCAAGCCCGGCTTTTCGCGATCACATACCGATTTCAGGAGTTTTGCCACGGCAAGGGGCTGCAACTCCACGGCGGTTTCGACCAGGATTGCGCGGTCGGCGCCGATCGCAAGCGCGGTGCGCAGCGTTTCCTGGCAGGCCGCCGCGCCGCAGGACACCACCACCACCTCGGTCGCGGCGCCGCCCTCCTTGAGGCGCATCGCCTCCTCGACCGCGATCTCGTCGAATGGGTTCATCGACATCTTGACGTTCGCGGTCTCGACGCCGCTGCCGTCGGCCTTGACCCGGACCTTCACGTTGTAGTCGATGACGCGCTTGACGCTGACCAGAACTTTCATGGCTTGGATTCTTGCTTTGGAAGAGTGTGCAATTATATCGGGCATGACCTGGAAGGGTGAATTGATCCATATCCACATTGCCGCGCGCGGGTCGGCGCCGATGCGCGCGCTCGCCGAGGGGCGCCTGGTGCCGGGCATCGGCATCGAGGGCGACCGCTATGCCACGCGCACGGGAACCTATTCGGACCGCCATAACGTCGACCGCGAGGTCACGCTGATCGAGTTTGAAACGCTCGAGGCCCTGGCGCGCGACCACGGCATCGAGCTCGCCGCGCACGAGCACCGGCGCAACCTCACCACCCGCGGCGTGCCGCTGAACCACCTCGTGGGACGCTCTTTCAGGGTCGGCGACTGCGTGCTCCACGGCGAGCGCCTGAACCTGCCTTGCCTCTACCTCGAGGACCTGCTGGGCAAGAAGGTCTTCAAGCCGCTCGTCAACCGATCCGGGCTCAACTGCCGGATCGAGCAGGGCGGCACGATCCGCCCCGGCATGGCGATCGAGCCCTGCTAGCGCATCAGGGGCGCTCGATCAGCGCGTCGACCGCGAGCGCGCCGGCGCCCCGCTCGAACAGCATCACCGGGTTGAGGTCCACCGAGGCGATCTCGCCGCGCCAGGCGAGCATCGCGTCGCCCAATCGCACCGCCATGCGCGCGTAGGCCTCGAGATCGAGCGGCGGCTCGCCGCGCAGGCCGCCAAGCAGCGGCGCGATGCGCAGCTTGCCGAGCGCGGCGCGCGCCTCGTCCTCGCCGAACGGCGGCAGCAGGAGCTGAAAGTCCTTCAGCGCCTCGAGGTAGATGCCGCCGTCGCCGACCAGCACCACCGGCCCGAACGCCGGGTCGACGCGCGCGCCGAGCGCGAGCTCGCGGCGTCCGGCCGCGTGGCGCGCCACCAGCACCCCGTCGGTCTGCGCAATGCGTGACTTCATCTCATGAAAGGCATTCACTACTTGGGCCTCTTCGCGCAACCCCAGCCGCACCAGCCCGAGCTCGGTCTTGTGCGGCACGCTCGCCGAGCAGGCCTTGACCACGACCTTGGGCCCGAGCGCGGCGAACGCGGCGCGCGCCTCGTCCTCGGTCCGGCACAGCCGGTGCCCGACCACCGGCAGGCCGGCGGCGGCGAGCAACTCGAGGCTTTGAGCCTCATCGAGAAATTTCGAGTCGCCGCGCGGGATTCTCGGAACATGCGCCGCTTGCGGCGTCGGGTGCGTCCTTGTCATGAGCTCGGCGTGGTCCGCGAGCTGCTTCAGCGCGAGCATCGCCTCGCGCTCGCGCACGAACGCCGGCAGCCCGGCCTTCTCGAACTCGACCCGCACCTCGCCCTGGGGCGCGGCGAGCGCCACCGCGCGGCCGGTGTCGCGCGCGTAGCGCGCGAAGTCGCGCGCGAAGCCCGCCACGTCGTAGCCCGCGCCCGCGACCGGCAACGCCACCATCGCAAGCTCGCTGGCGACGTCCTGCGCCAGGATCGGCAGCACGTTGGCGAACAGCTGCGCGTTGCCGAGCAGCGCGCCGGTGACGTCGAGCGGATTGGTCGCGGTGGCGAATCCCGGCAGCACCGCGGCCAGCCGGTCGCGCGCCGCGGGCGGAACTTCCGCCAGCGGCAGGCCGAGCTCGTCCGCCGCGTCGGCCGCCATGACGCAGCTCGCGCCGGAGTTGCTCACCGCGACGAAGCGCCTGCCGCGCGGGCGCCAGCCCTTGAGATAAAGCTGGCCCGCCGCGACCAGCGCGTAGGGATCGTCGACGCGCCAGATCGCGTGGCGGGCGAAGAACGCGTCGACCACCCGGTCCTCGCTCGCGAGCGCGCCGGTGTGCGAGCTCGCCGCGCGCCGGCCGCTCTCGGTTCGTCCCGCCTTGACCGCGACGATCGGCAGGTCGCGCGCGCGCGCGGTTTCGGCTGCCGCCGCGAGCCGCTCCGGGTCGGCGATCGCCTCCATGTAGAGCAGCAGCAGGCGCACGCCGTCCTCGGCGGCGATCTCGGCCGCGAGATCCGCGACCGTGACGTCGGCTTCGTTGCCGGTGGCGTGGACGTGGCGCACGTCCAGGCCGCGCTGGCGCGCCAGGGCGTAGATCGCCTGCGAGCAGGCGCCGCTCTGGCTCACGATCGCGACCGGCCCGTCGCGCCCCTCCATCTCGTTGAACACGGTCGAGAAGTTGGCCACCGCGCCGGTGGCGAAGTTCGCCAGCCCCTGGCAGTTCGGTCCCACCAGGCGCATGCCGGCGGCGCGCGCCGCTTGCAGCATGCGGTCCTGCAGCGCGCGCCCCGCGGCGCCGATTTCGCCGAAGCCCGAGGACATCACCACGCAGACCTTCACCCCGCGCCCGGCGCAGGCGGCGACCGCGGCGACCGCCTCTTCGCCCGAGACCGCGACGATCGCCAGTTCCGGCGCCTGCGGCAGCGACGCAACGTCGGGATAGGCCTTGAGGCCCTGCACTTCGGCGCGCGCCGGGTTGATCGGATAGATCGCGCCGCGGAAGCCGTAGCGCTTCATGTACAGGATCGGCCGGCCGCCGACCTTGTGCGGGTTGTCGGAGGCGCCGACGATCGCGATCGACGCGGGAGCGAGCGCGGCGCGCAGGCCGCCGGTGGCGTTTGTCTCGTTTGTCACAGGAACAATCATAATCGGGAACATGAGCTGGTCGATTCCGATTCGCGCGGTGCTCGCCGCGCTCGCGATCCACACGCTGTGGGGCGGCAACCCGGTTGCGGTGAAACTCGGGCTGGAGGCGTTCCCGCCGCTGTGGAGCGGACTGCTGCGATTCGCGCTCGGCAGCGCCTGCATCGCGGCCTGGGCCCTCGCCGCGCGCGTGCCGCTGCGCCCGGCGCCGGGAGAATGGCCCGCCCTGCTCGGCATCGGCGTCCTGTTCACGCTCCAGATCGCGCTCATGAACTTCGGCTTCGACGCCACCGCCGCCGTCAACGGCGCGGTGCTGATCGCGACCAACCCGCTGTTCGGGCTGCTGTTCGCGCACCTGCTGGTGCCGGGCGACCGGTTGCGCCCGCGCCGCGCGCTCGGCGCGCTGGTCGCCTTCGCGGGCGTCGCGCTGGTGCTCGCGCGCGGCGCGCCGCCGACGGGCGCGGGCCACGGCGACTGGATCGTGCTCGCGAGCGCCTGCCTGCTCGGCCTGCGGCTCGCGCTTTCCGGCCGCCTGCTCAGGCGCGTGAACGAGGTCCGCCTCGCGTTCTGGCAGGGGATCGTCTCGCTGCCGCTGTTCGCCGCCGGCGCGCTCGCGACCGAAACGATCCGGGTCGAGAACATCGGCTTCGCCCCGCTCGCGGGAATCTTCTACCAGGGCGCGGTGATCGCCGGGCTCGCCTTCACGGTCAATTTCTGGCTCATCCGCCGCTACACCCCGAGCGTCATGATCAGCTTCAACTTCGTGGCCCCGGTCGCGGGCGTGCTGCTCGGCGCGACGATCCTCGGCGAGGCGGTGACCGCGGGCCTGGTCGGCGGCCTGCTCCTGGTCGCCGCGGGCCTGGTCCTCATCGCGCGCCGCTGACGGCCGGCGATCACGAACCCGACGACCACTGCCGTAGAGTCGGACCCGGCACGTTTGTCACCGTCACCGACTCCGTCTTGGACGAGCCGCCAACGCCGCCCAATTCGGCCGCCCCTTCCGTCGCCGTCTTGGTGAAGGTGGAAGTGGTATTTCCGTTTGCGTCGACCGTGAATCCCGAACCCTCCTCGACGGAGGCTTCACCCTTCACAGGCCCGGCCTCAACGGACCCGCCAAACTTTCTCGCGCCATAGAACGTCGTCGAGCCGTTGCTGTCCTGGCTCACCTCGCCTTTCACCGTGCCGCCGCCTCCGGTGTCGAGTTCGCCGCCGATCTTGCCTTCCTTGAAGCCGCCGCCCTTGTCGGTCGTGATTTCGCCGCTCAGCTTGCCGCCCCCGACGTCCACGCTGCCGCTGAGCTTGTGCTCCTTGAGCCAGCCGTTACGGTCGAATTTCGCCTCCCCCGTAAGCTCGAGCCCGGGTATCAGATCGTTTACGATGCTCAGCGTCATTCCCTCGCATGAGGTCTCGAACTTGAGGAAGATCAGTTTGTAGCCGCGAGTGACCTTCTTCTTCTCGTCGCAGGGCGCGAGCTGCGCCTCCTGCTTCGCCTCCTCTTCCCGCTGTCGCTTTTCGAGCTCGATGCACGTTTCGTAGTGAGTCGAGTACCTGGTGACTTCGAGCGCGTTGGTGAGCAGCCCCTCGTACGCCACCTCGTCGGCGAGCTCCACGTCGGCCCGGATATAGGCCCTGAAATCCGGGTCGTCCACGATTCCGCCGAGCGCGGTCGCATACTGGTGCCAGAGAGTGTGCACGCGCCGCTCGGCCAGATCGACCTTGTGCACGTAGGGCCTCAGCTTCGCCTGCGTTTCGGTAATGACTTTGAGGGTTTCCGGGCACGCCTTGAGCGGGGGCTGGCCGGAATACCGGCGCGCGATGTCCGCCATCTTTTCGATGAAATGGGTCGTAAGCCTGCCTTCTGCGTCGCTCAACTCCGAGTGCGCGTCCTCGCGATCCTCGATCATCGGCTTCAGCTCCAGGACGCGCGCGTTGGCTTCGCTGAAGATCCGCAGGATCGCCTCGTAGTACTCGAGGCGCGGGCCGGCCGGAACCTTTCGGTGCCACTTGTCGCCAAGTTGATCCCTGCGCTTCACTAGAGCCTGGAAGCGGGCACTGAGGGCCGGTTGCATGGCCGCGAACCGGTACCAGTAGGCCAGGGCATCCTCGATTTCGGTCGGTATTGAAACCGCCGGGAGGATTCCCGGCTGTCCCTTCGAAAGATCGAGGAACGACTTCGCCTGCAACCCGATGGCGCCGTCGCCGACGTCCATGACCTCGATGTCCGCCTTGCTGCGGTGGGAAGCCGCGCCGGCGTCGTAGGACGCCTGGGGCGCGTCGGGAACCCGCCCCGTCCCCCGACGGTAATAGCCGCCGACGAAGAACCACTTGCCCGACCCTCCCCGCTTCTGCTTCACCAGCGCGAGGCTGAGGGCCGCCTCCCCGAACCCGGGAGATTGATTGAGGGCATCCTGCAGCTTTTGCGACGCCTGCTCGTACGCGCCCATTCTCATTAGGTTGTAGCCGTGCAGGTAATCCATGACCGAGCGCGGCTTGATGCCGTAGCCGATGTACGGCAACTTCTTGCGTCGCTCGATCTCGTCGAGAATGGCCTGGGATTCGGCGGCGAATCCCTGCTGCGCCAGCAACGACGCGAGATTGAACATGATGCCCGGGTCCTGCGGCCAGTGTTGCTGGGCCACGAGCAGAGCGGCCAGCGCCTGCTCCGGAGATTGCGCCAGCATGTGGCCGACCGCGCGCCCGACCAGCTCGTCCGCCGACTGCAGGTGCGGATCGGCGCGCAGGCGCTGCAGGTAAGCGGCGTTGTGCTTGACGTCGACGAGCGCCTCCACCTTGCGCATCGCGCCGTCGAAACTGGTGGTTCGGTTCGGCGCGCGCCCGAGAAGCGCCTGATTCTCCTTGATGAAGGAGGCGTAGGCTTTGTCGACCTCGAGCTCGTCCAGGTCGGCGCTGGTGCGAATGGCGACGCCGTTGCCTTTCGCCGTGGCGCTTGCGTAGAGGTCCGGTCCAAGCGGCTTGGGCGCGCCCACGTCCGCCTCTTCGCCGCGGCCCGGAGTCGCCTGTGCGAGCGCGCTGCCGCCCACCGGATGCAGCTTGAGCGAGACGAAGAAGCCGACGGTCATGCCGCCCAGCATCTGCGTCGCCATGTCGTCGGCGGCATCCATCTGCAAGAGATCGACGCCGTTGTTCGGCGCCGCGAAGACGGTAATCGAGAACAAGCCGCCGTTCGCCGTGGTCGCTTCGCGCGCCAGCCCCGGGGTGCCGTCCATGAGCTCGGTCTGGTTGTCGGGCTTCACCTCCAGCAGCTTGCGTCCCTTGGTGAGCCGCTTCCACTCGGCGTCGAGCGTCGCGGCAAGCGTGCCCTGCAAGGGCCGGCCCGCCCGCAAGGTGAGGGTGCCGCCCGGGCCGGGAACCGACTTGTCCAGCTTGAATACGAGCTTGTCGGCGGTCTGCTCCACCTGCTGCATCATCTGCGGCGGGGTGAACTCCCAGTTCGAGAATCGCACCACCGGTCCCTGTTGTGCCGCCGCGAAGGGCGCGGCAACCGCCAGCACGAGGGCGAGGACGAACAGGACGGAGGCGCCGCGCCGCCTATTCACGGACGACCTCGCGCTCGTTGATCACGAGGCGGCGCGGCCGGGTCCCGCCCTCGCCCGGCGGCAGATAGATGCCGAACTGCCATACCCGCCCGTCGCGGTCGCGCAGCGTCAGGGTGAAGTCCTCGACCGTGTAGCTGCCGCTGCCCGGACCGAGAATGCGCGGCGCCTGCGCCTCGCTCGAGCGCTTGAGCATATCGTTGCCGTCCGGAACCACCAGGTTCCATGCCGTTCCGACCATGCGCAGGAATCCGCCCCGGTCCTCGTAGCTGCCGTCGGGACGCAGCACCAGCCGCGGCGCGCCGGCCTCGCGACGGTTGTGATGCGCGTACACGCCGTCGAGCCTCCCGTGCGGCGACGCGACCTTGGTCCACGGACGATCGCGGTCCGAAATCAGGGTGCGATCGTTCTTGACCGTGTACGAAGTGGTGTACGTGCCGCGCCGCACGACGATCTTGTCGCCGTGCCGCTGCCAGGTGCCCTCTTGCCGCTCGAAGCTCAGCTGCGTCGGCAGCCCGCGCACCGGGAGCTTCCTCCGGTAGGTGCCGTCCGGAAAGAACACGTCGACTTCCGTGTAGTCGCTGATATGCGTCTGCAGCTGCGACACCGCACCCGGCGAGGTCTCGTAGCGGCCGGTTGATGCGTTGTACGTTTGGCGCATTCCCGGCCCTGCGCCCGCACCGAGGCTCAGCCCGCGCTCGAGGCCGACGTACACGCCCGAAACCCCCTCGCCGAACCTCTCATCGAGCTTCGCGCTCTGCACCGGCGCGGCGGGCGCAGCTGCCCGCGCCGGCGGATGCGTGATGTCCTGCGCGCTCGCGATCGCGTTGCTGGTCGCGGCCTTGTAGCGGTTGAAGGTCGCGTCGGAATCGGCGAGCACCCAGAAGCGCACCTGCAGCTCGCCGCGCCGCGCTACCGCCGTCTCCGCCGTGTAGGTCCGCCCCTCGAGCGTCGCCACGCCCACCCCGAGCCGGAACACCCAGCCGTTGTCGAAGCGCTGCTCCACCGGGTTGCCGACCGGCCGCCACGGCCCAAGGTCGCGCAGCGCCTGCTGGTACGCCGCGGCGAGCGGCTCGTGCGACGTCTTCGGCGGCTCGACCATCAGTATCAGTTGCGAGCCGGGCGCGAGATCGTTCGGCGAAACCGCGACGACGCCCTTCTCGACCGTGCGCGGCCAAGCGGCGGGGACGTCGAGCCAGGGTGTAAGTTGCCCGGCGTCGGCCAGCTGCGACAGCAGTACGCAGGCGCCGAAGAGCCACTTCCATTCCGCAGCAGCAGGCCGAGGCTTGTTCTCCATCTGCCGACGTCTACTGGCTCGTAAAGCTGCCATATATTTCGCGGTGAATCGGCTTGCTCGTGTCGCACACCATGAACCTTGTGGAAATGCCGGCCCCGGTATACACAACCACGTTGCAGCCAAACTCGGGCGGGTTATCCACCGCGGGAGCGTGAACCATAGTCGTAATAATGAGCTTGCACCTGTAGTTGATGGCGTCGCGGGGATCGACGCCCGGCGGGGCGTTGACACCCACCAGTGTTTCAGCGGCCGTCACGTTACCTGTACCCGGGTCAATCGGTACGCTTAAGCTGGTTGTCGTGCTCGATTTCCCCCCTTTCAGGTTTACGGTGCACGACACCTTGACCGATGATACGCGCTCGTCCAGATTCACGATCTGCAATGGAACCTTGAACGTAAAGTCCGCCGCCGAGGCCAAGGCCGGCACCAAAGCGAGCACTGCGAAAGCTGGAAATCGTCTCATGGCTCGATCGCTCCTTATCTTGACGGCTTGCTTCACATTTCCCGTTTCACCGAGGCTTTACCGGCGCGACAACGCTTGGCGGAGGAAGCTCGACCTGTCGATCCGTCTTCAGCTCAACCCGGTGCAGCCGCGTTCCAGATAGCTGCATCGGCTGCGTGGTGATGGTCACCGGCACAAACGGAGGCCGCCGCAACCCGGTCAACTGCATTGCATCGGTCGTGACGGTGACTGGTACGAACGGAGGACGTCGCAATCCGGTCAACTGCATCGCTTCAGTCGTAATCACCTGCGGACGGAACGCCGCGCGGGGAGTCTTCTTGATACCGCGCCACGGCTCCGGCGCCGGTTGCGGCGCGGCCAGATTCGATGCTTCCGGCCCCTTCACGTAGCACTGGTAGTTCATGTCGTACGCCAGCTTGCCGTTCGTCAGGCTGCGGTTCACCCGCCTCAACTCGCCCCGCTCGCAGTTCGCCGGGCACGGGTTCACCGCCGAGTTCGGATCGCTCTGCCACCCCGTCCACACCGTGCCGCAGTTCTTCCTCGGCCCCGCCCCCGCCGCGCGCGCCTTCAGCACCGGCTGGACCACCTCGAGCTTGGGCAGATAGCACTCGTAGTTCGCCTGGTACTCGGTCGCCTCGCCCGATTTGTGCTCGTCCAGCCGCAGCCGCTTGCCCCGCTCGCAGCCCTTCGGACACGGGTCGACGTCCGCGTTCGGGTCCTTCACCCACCCCGTCCAGTACGTGCCGCAGCTGGCCTGCGGAACGACGATCGCCGGCCCTTGAGCCGGACGCACCGGCATTGTCCCCTGCAGCGACTCCTTCGCCGGCGCAAGGTTCGCGGGAGCCAAGGTCTGCCCGCCCAACCTTCCCTGCGCCTCGTCGCCGACGTAGCTCGTACCGCCGCTGCGGGGCGGCAGATTCGGCGTCTGCGCCTGCACTGATGGCGCAACCACGTTAAGCACTGCGAACGTCGCCAAAATGGCGGCGGATGCCGCAATCTCAGTGGGCAGCGCTGCCGCGAGGCGCGTCATCTGATCTGTCCGTCAACCCGAGGATTGAACGGCGTTCCGGGTTCGGGCTGCAGCGCGGGCGAGCCGGGCATCACCCGGCCTCGCGACAATTTTGGTCCTGCATGGAGGTGCAGAAGCCGACGATGCATGTCGTATTGCGTGACGTCCGATGCGCTCTTGCCGGGGCTCGGGTCCACCGCTAAGGCAATGTTCCCAGCATATGGCCGGTTGTTCGGGCGGATGTCGAAGCGCACCTCCTTGTACACCGATCTGCTCGCTCTGCGCGCCGCGGACGAAGCAGCCGACCGCGCGCGACAGGATAGCGCGGGTCGATGTCACGGATCTCGATCGGGACCGTGAAATTGAACTGCGCCGCGATCGCCGCCGGGCCATTGTCGCCCCCACGACATGCATCCGTCCGAGCATAGCGAAGCGGTTGCTGCGTCGATCCTGTTCGTCATTTCCGCACCCCCCGTTTGAATTCCTCTTCTCTAATGTTTGCCGCTCACGAGGAGCGGCGGCGTCACGATGTCCCTCGGCCTCAATCCGCTGACTCGAATCGGTTCGGTGAGATATTCCGCGGCGGCGACCCGCTGACTTGCAACGGGGCCGTCGTGATCGCCCTCGGGCGCAGGCCGTTGAACACCAGGCGGCCGGTTTTGATCGCCGGCGCCCCCGTGCCGACGGTGAAGCGCGCGACGAACACGGGCGTGCGCTGCCCCGGCATCCGCGCCAGGAGGCGAACCACGCCGCCCCTTGGGCCGCCTGCGCCGGCGGGAATTTCGATCTCGACCTGGTCGGGCGGGATGCGCCTGCGCAGCGTCGCGGTGACCGCGCCGGATGCCGGCTGGCCGGCGTCGTCGCCCGGGTACCACTCGACGCGGATGCCGTCCGCGTTCGCGATGCCGGTACCGGTGAGGATCACGAAGCTGTGAGGCGCGCCGGCCGCGGGCGAGACCGCGCCTTGTGCCGCGACTGGATTGGACACGCCGCCCGGCATGAAGCGCCTCGTCTGCGCAGCCACGCTCGGCGCGACCATCGCGAGCCAGGCGCACAGCGCCCACGTCGCGACCGCGGCGGCGGGATGCTTGCGCTTCGCCATGCTTCCCCCCTCGTCTTGCCGTGCGGCCGCCCCCTAGAAACCGAGCTCCTTCTCGAGCGACTTCTGGTCCTTCTTGAACTTGGATTGGCGCTTGGTTTCCGCCTTCTCCTTTTCCGCCTCGTTCTCTTGCTCGAGCTTGGACGCCTTGTCGCCCAAGCCCGCGATGCTGTAGTACTCCGAGGCGAGCTTCTTCTCGCCTTTGGCGAGGTGGGCGTCGCCCAGGCGGCGCGCCTTGTCGCGCACCTTCTGCACCCGCTTGTCCCGCTGTGCGTCGTCACCGTACGGGAACTCGTAGTAGGAGATCGCGAGCTCGAGCGACTGGCGCGAGTCCGAGGCGAGCAGGGCGTCGCCGCGCTTGACCGCGCGCTCGTTCGCGCGCCGCTCCTGCCCCGCGAGGCCGAGCCAGTCGCGCGCCTTGTTCAGCTCGCCGAGCGTCTCGCGCCTGGACAGCAGGGACGCCTTGCGCGCGCCGAAAGTCTTGTCCTCGTCGGCGAGGTACTTCTCGCCCTGCCGTTTCGCGATCGCCGTGAGGTTGGCGAGGTAGCCGTCGATCGCCTTCAGGCGCGCGGCGCGGTCGGGGTCGCGCTTGTCGGCCTCGCTCTGGCTCGAGTAGTGCCCCATCGCGGCGAGGCGCGTGCGGTCGGCGTCGGCGGTGCCGACCTTCTGCTGCTCGCCTTCGCGCAGGGGGCCATGGACGCTGCGCATGTAGCTGATCCCGCCCTGCACCGACTTGAGATCCCCCGGCTTCGCGGTGGCGAGCTTCATCTGGACGCGGTCCGCGGCGAGCCCGTGAAAGTACTGGTAGTACTTGTAGGCCTCGGCGAGGCTGCCTTTCTTCTCGGCCGCCTCGCCCAGCCGGAGGGTCGAGTGCTTGATCACGGCCGCCCGTTCGTTCTCCATCCGGTCAATTTCGGATTCGCCCTTGCCGATGCAGCGCGCATCGAAGTTGATGGCGCTGTCGTAGGCCTGCTGGGCGCGTCCGGCCTTGTCGTGGGCGAGCATGTCCTGGTAGCGCTTCTGCGCCTCATGCCTGAACTTCGCGTTCTGGGGAAGGTTGCAGTCGACCTCCTCGCTGTCGGCCAAGGCGGGCACCGCCAGCACGGCGAGCACCAGCGCCACGACGAGTTGCCGCGTCATCGTGCTCATGATCGCTTTCCCCTTACTTGAGCAGATCGAGCGCGTTCTTCAGGCTGAAGCCCGGCTTCGACGCGGGCTGCTGCGGCTGCTTCTCCTCCGCCGGCGGCTTGCCGCCCCCGCCGCCCATCATCAGCTTGCCCATGCCGCCCATGTCCATCTTCGAGTAACCGGCGGGGATCTCGAACACCGAGGCGTCCTGTTTTCCGACCTTGAGGTTCGTGAGCTCCATCTTGAGGCGCTCCTTGCTGCTCTTGTCCACCGCGATGGCGTCGATCTTGACCACGATGCCTTCCTTCGTGGTCCAGTAGAAACCGCCCAGCTTGTCGCCCTTCGGGCCGATCATGATGATCTTGCTCTTGGTGGTCGGGATGCCGTTGACCGTCTCCGAGCCGACCTTGGTCTGGGTGATCTTGTAGGCCGACACGTCGTCCTTGCGCCCGCCGTCCTGGCCCAGCGCCATCTCGAGGTAGGCCTGGTCGTCCGGCATCAGCATCCACATGACCTTCTTGTCGTGGCGCATGATCAGAACCTGCTTCTCGCCGTCCTGAATGAACTCGCGCCGCTCCATGCCCGGGGCGACGTGCACCGTGCCGTCTATCACGGCTTCCGAGGTTTCCATGTGGGAATCCGCCGAGTACTGCACCTTCGGCGGCTGCGATGCGCCGGCATACGCGAACTCAGGCGCGCCTGCGGCGACGGCGATTCCCGCCGCGCCGAGCACCGTCGCCGCCATTCCCCGCCAAGTGTTTGCTTTCATCGGTCTTTCTCCCCTTGATGCGCACCAGCGCAGCCCAGAGCTCCTCGAAGTCGTGAAACGTCGAGCGCGCGCCGCTCTCGGCGTGCTCGACGGTACCGGTGAGCGCCATGCGGTCGCTCGAGCGCCGGTAGATTCTCACCACGTAGCTGTCGTCGAAGCTCATGCCCTGGCGTGCCTTGTACCGCCGGGCAGGTTACGGCTGGGTTACGCGAGGCGTGCCGGACGGGACGCGCGCAGGGCGGTCGCGAGCGCCTCGCTTTCGGGCGAAGGCGCGATCTGCAGCTGCGAGGCGAGGGTCGCGCGCATGCGTCGGTACACCGTGAGACCCTCCGCAGAGCGCTGCTGGGCGAGCAGCACGCGCATCGCGCCCTGATAGAACCCCTCGGCCAGGGGCTCGACGGCGAGGCCCCGCTCGTACCAGGTGAGCGCCTCGTCGTAGGCGCCTTCGCGCCGCAGCCCCTCGGCGACGAAGGCGATGGCGCGCATCCAGGTGCTGCGCAGCCGCTCGCGCATCGGCAGCGCATAGGCTTCTCCGTCGTCGCCGAGAAACGACCCCCGATAGAGGCCGTACAGGCGCTCTCCGAGCCGGGCGCGCTCGGCCGCAGGCAGTTCGACCTTCGCTTCGAGCAGGCGGTCGGCGATGCGCTCGAAGTCCCAGACGTCGACGCCGCAGGCTTCGGGATCGAGCGACAGCTTCGATTCGCGCACCGCGATGCTGTCATGTCCCACCAGGGCGCGCAGCCGGTGCAGCGTCGTCTTCAGGCTGACGCGCGCATCGTCCGCCTCGGCCCCCGGCCAGAGCGAGTCGCACAGCCGCTGCTCGCTCACCCCTCGCCCGCCGAAGGCAACGAGCGCCCGCAACAGGTCGAGCGCGCGCTTCTGGGTGCGGCCCTCGAACCGAACCGCCTTGCCTTCTCGCGCCAGCTCGAAGCGTCCGAAGGTACGGATGCCCACCGCCCACGGCCAGGCGTCGAGGTTCGCATTGGCGGGCGGCCGCAGCGCGCGTTCGCGCACGATGTATGTCGCGTAGTCGGTTTCGATATCGTTCGCCAGGGCCTGCGCGCAGCAGCGTGCCATGGCCGCCGGATACCACACCACCGTGTTGCGGTAGCCGTGGGCCTTGCCGATCGAGAGCGCGCGGGCGAGCGTCTTCAGGCCCCGCTCCTCGGCCGCCGCGCCGCCGCCGGCCAGCTCCATGTCCGCCTGCAGCAGCAGGCCGCTGAACGCCATGATCGGGCTATCGAGCTGGCGGGCGACCTGCAGAAACATCTCGACGTGGGGCGCGGCCGCCGGCCCGCGCTCCAGGGCCAGGAGGGCGTAGGCCGCGACGCAGGCGCTGAACGCCCGATGAAACGCCGACGTCGCCGCCTCGCGGCCCGTGCGCAGCGAATCCTCGGCGCGGCGCAGGGCCCCCGCGTAGTCGCCGGAAAGCAGCGCGAGCCAGCCCGGCAGGTAGTGGTACTGGTATATGTGCAGTCGCGCGGAGGACGAGCGCAGCGCGAGCTCGTGCAGGCGATCGATCAAATCGGCCGCGAGGCGAATCTCTCCATTGCACAGCGCGCCGAACACCGCGCGCGCCACCAGGTGGTGCTCCATCACCCGGATGCCGCTGCTTTCCACCAGCGCCAGCGCTTCCAGCGCAGCGGTCATGCCGTAGTCCGGCGCGCCGGCGATCCATTCGTACAGGGTCTGGACGTACTTGGCGTAGTGCATTTCGAGGCGGTTGGCCTGCGCCCCGTGCAGCGTGCGATTCCAGCCGGCGATATCGCGGCCGAAGCGCTCCAGGCGCGGGAGATCCCCGGTCCATGTCGCGTCCAGGCTCAGGTACACCGCCAGCCGGCAGCGCGCGGCCAGCTGCGGGATGAGCGGCAGCAGATCCGTGGCGCGGTCGATCCACGGAAGCATCGCCTTGCGCCGGTCGCGCCGAAACAGCAGCGCCACCGCCATGCTGGAGGTGACGCGCAAAGCGATCGCCGGGCTGGGGAACTCCGGGTTCGGGCCCAGTATCCTCTCCAGCCGCTCGATCCACGGATCGAGGCGCTTGAGATCCCCGAACTCCAGCACGATGCTGTCGACCACGGCCGCGGCCGCGAGCAGCAGGCCTGCGCGATCGGCGGCGGCCTCGAACAGCGCGTACGCGGCTTCGAACGAGACGCGGGCCGTCGCCAGGTCGACCGAAAGCCGTGCCTGACCGAGCGACAATTGCGTCCACGGATCGCGCTCGCGCACCGCGGAGGGAACGCTCTCGATCCATGCCGCCAGCGCCCCGCCGCGGCCTTGCTCGAGCATCGCCGGCGTCATCTTCACGAGCAGGCGCGTCATCTCGTCCCAGGCTCCCGCCTCCGCCCACAAGCGCAGCGCCTCCTGCGGGTCGCCGTCGATCTCGGCCTGGCCGGCGGCGCGCCGGTAGAGCGAGACGAGCTCGTGCGGGGAATGCATCTCGCGCAACCGCCGCAGCAGGAAGTCCCGGAACAGAGGATGGTACTGGTAGGTCGGCTCGCGACCGGCGAGGACGTGCACGAAGTATCCCTTGGCCGCGAGCTCGCCCAGGATCCGCGCGGCCTGCTCCTCGCCGGTGAGCCGGCGCGCCGCATCGGCGCTGATTTCGGGAAGGAGCGCGCTTTCCAGCAGCACCTTCTCGTGCGCCGCCGGCGCGCGCTGCAGCACCTCGACGGCGAAGTAGTCGGAGAGCACCCGCGCCGCCGGACGGTCGAAGCGCGGGCTCGCCTCGCGCCGGCGAGCGGCCTCTTCAAGCATCAGGACGGTGCCCGCCGCCCAGCCGCGCGCCTGCTCGCGCAGGTTGGCGATTGCCTCCGCCGTCAGCCGCTCGAAGCGGTAGCGGGTCGCCAACGCGCGCGTCTCGGCGACGCTCAGCGCCAGCGCTTCGGCATCCAGCACCGCCAGCCGGCGCGCGGCGCGCAACCCCGCAAAGGCGGGCGGCGGCTCGTTGCGGCTTAGCAGGAGCACCGCGACCGACTGCGGCAGCACCCGCAGCCCCTCGACGAGCAGCCCGTGGACCGGGCAGTCCTCGGGAAGCTCCTGGCAGTTGTCGAGCACGAGCAAGGCGCGCGGTCCGGCGAGCGCGCCCAGCTCCTCGAAGAAGTTCTGCGCGTAAGTGACCAGGCCGAGCGCATAGTCGGGCGTAAGCGGGGGCAGCGACCGGCGTCGGCGCGGGCTGCGGCCGGCCGCGGCTTCGCCGAGGTAGTGGAAGAACGTCGCCGGATCGGCATCGCGCGCATCGAGCCGCAGCCACACCGGCCGCGCTCGCCGGGCGGCGGCGTAGGCGGCAGCGAGCGTGGTCTTGCCCCAGCCGGCCGGGGCGCCGATCCACACGACCCGATTGCTGCGCCGTTCGGCGTCGAGGCGCCGCAGCAGGCCGGCGCGGGGAATCGCTGCCGCTATGCGGGGCGGCTGAACCTTGGCGAGGGCCGGCGGCCTGCCGGCAGCCGTGCGCTTCTTCTCCGGCAATTCCTTCGCCCTTGGCGAAATATGGCGAAAAAACTATATCTGCCGCAGCGCGCGCCTGACAACAAGTTTTCGTCAGACTGGTTATTCGAGAACAGTTCTCGATGACTTCAGGGGCGAACGCCGAAGCGCACCGGGCCGGGGACGCGCAGCGGCGCGGCGAGCTCCGCGAACTCGCACAGGAACGGGCGCGTATCGCGCGGATCGATGATCTCCTCCACGTCGTACTTCTCGGCGCTGCGCAGCGGCGAGGCGAAGCGGCGGATGCGCGCCTCGATCTCGGCCCGCTTCGCCTCGGGATCGGGCGCGGCCTCGATCTCTGCCCGGTAGGCCGCCTCGAGGCCGCCCGCGATCGGCAGCGAGCCCCACTCGGCCGAGGGCCAGGCCATGCGCATGCAGTAGCGGGTCGAGTTCTGGTGCACCGCGCCCGCGACGCCGAAGACCTTCCTCACCAGCACCGAGCACCACGGCACGGTCGATTGCAGCACCGCGCTCGCGGCGCGCATGCCGCAGCGGATGGTCGCGTCGCGCTCGGCGTCGGGGCCGATCAGGAAGCCCGGCACGTCGACCAGGTGCACCACCGGCAGGTGGAACACCTGCGCCAGGTCGACGAAGCGCGTGATCTTCTCCGACGCCTTCGCGGTCCAGGCGCCGCCGTAGTGCATCGGGTCGCCCGCCATCAGCGCCACCGGCCAGCCGGCGAGGCGCGCGAGGCCGGTGATGATCGGCCGGCCCCAGTTGCGCCCGATCTCGAAGAACGAGCCCTTGTCGACCAGCGCGTCGACGATGCGGCGCATCGGGTAGACCTTCTTCGGATCGCGCGGCACCGCCTCGATCAGCCATTCGTCGCGGCGCCTCGGATCGTCATCGCTCTGAATTCGGGGAGCAAGTTCATGAACGGAAGACGGCATGTAGGAAAGGAAGCTGCGTGCCCGCGCGAAGGCCTCGTCCTCGCTCGCCGCCTCGTCGTCGACCGCGCCGTTGCGGGTGTGGATCTGGCTGCCGCCGAGCTCGTTCTTGTCGAACTGGCGATGGGTGCGCGCCACCACCGGCGGCCCGGCGACGAACAGCTGCGAGCTGTCCTTCACCATCACCGAGTAGTGGCTCGCCACCACGCGCGCCGAGCCCAGTCCCGCGACCGAGCCGAGCGCGAGCGACACCACCGGGACTTCGCCCAGGTTTTCGGTCCAGGTATCCCACAGGAAGGCCTTCGGCATCGGCGAGTAGCCGAGCATCTCGAGGTTCTTGACCGATCCGCCGCCGCCGGTGCCGTCGACCAGCCGCACCATCGGCAGGCGCAGGTCGCGCGCCATGCGCTCGCACTGCAGCAGCTTGCCCTTGATCCCGGCGTCGTTCGCCCCGCCGCGCACCGTGAAGTCGTCGCCCGCGACCACCACCGGCCGGCCGTCGAGCCGCCCGCGCCCGGTCACCAGGTTCGCGGGAGTGAACTCCTCGATCGTCGTGCCGTCCTCGCCGTAGCGCGCGACCCCGGTCAGCGCGCCGATCTCGTGGAAGGAGCCGGGGTCGAGCAGGCGCTCGATCCTTTCGCGCACCGTGAGCTTGCCGCCGTCGTGCTGGCGCTTGACCTTGTCCGGCCCGCCCATGCGCCGCGCGAGTTCCTCGCGCCTGCGCAGCTCGTCGATTTCGTCCTGCCAGCTCATGTGAGACTGGATTCTCGCAGACGTCTACAATGCGCTCCAGGGAAAAAACGAGATGGCGCTGCTCAGGATCAAGTGCGAGGTGGCCGGCAAGGTGGTGCGCATCGAGGCCGCCGCCGGCGCGAGCGTGGCGCAGGACGACGCGATCCTGATCGTCGAGTCGATGAAGATGGAGATCCCCCTGTTCGCGCCCGCGGCGGGCGTGGTCAAGTCGATCCTGGTCGCCGAAGGCGAGGACGTCGCCGAGGAGCAGGAGGCGGTATTACTGGAAATCACAAAATGAAAATGCTCGAAAACAAGGTCGTGGTGGTCACCGGCGCGGGCGGCGGGATCGGGCGCGACTTCGCGCTCGCCATGGCCGCCGAGGGCGCCAGGGTGGTGGTGAACGACGTCGGCGCGTCAGTCTCGGGCGAGGGCAAGGACGCCGGCCCGGCGCAGAAGGTGGTCGACGAGATCAAGGCCAAGGGCGGCGGCGCGGTGGCGAACACCGACAGCGTCGCCGAGTGGGAGTCGGCCAACCGCATCGTCAAGACCGCGATCGACGCCTTCGGCCGCATCGACTGCGTGGTCAACAACGCCGGCATCCTGCGCGACCGCTTCTTCTTCAACATGTCGGTCGAGGAATGGAAGGCGGTGATCGACGTGCACCTGAACGGCTCGTTCTACGTCGCGCGCGCCGCCGCGCCCTACTTCAAGAGCCAGAATTCGGGCAGCTACGTCAACATGACCTCGACCTCCGGTCTGATCGGCAATTTCGGCCAGGCCAACTACTCCGCCGCCAAGCTCGGCATCGTCGGGCTGTCCAAGTCGATGGCGCTCGACATGGCGAAGTACAAGGTGCGCTCGAACTGCATCGCGCCCTTCGCCTGGAGCCGCATGATCGGCACCATCCCGGCCGAGACCCCGGAGCAGAAGGCGCGGGTGGAGAAGCTGAAGAGCATGGAGACCTCGAAGATCGCGCCGCTCGCGGTGTACCTGGCGAGCGACGCCGCGGCCGACGTGAGCGGCCAGATCTTCGGCGTGCGCGCGAACGAGATCTTCCTCTTCTCGCAGAACCGGCCGCGTGCGCAGCGTGCACCGCGCCGGCGGCTGGACCGCCGCAGGCGATCGCCGAGCAGGCCATTCCCGCCATGCGCGCGCAGTTCTATCCCCTCGACCGCTCGCAGGACGTGTTTTCCTGGGACCCCATCTGAAGGAAGACCCGCCATGACCGACTTGAGCCGCGCCGACCTCGAAGCGCTCGCGCAATGGGACACGCCGACGATCTGCAACGGGCTCGAGCTGCTCGATGCCAGGCACCGCACCGCCGGCTTCACCACCGGCAGCATGGTGTGCTTCGACCCGGGCCTGAAGCCGATCGTCGGCTACGCGCGCACCGCGCTGATCCGCGCCGCGACGCCGCCCGCGGGCGACGCGCGCCGCGGTGCGCGCGATGCGCGCACGCTACTACGAGCACGTCGCCGCGCAGCCGATGCCGTCGATCGCGGTGCTGCAGGACATCGATCCCGAGCCCGGCTTCGGCGCGTTCTGGGGCGAGGTCAACACCGCGATCCACAAGGGACTGGGCTGCCTCGGCACGGTCACCAACGGCTCGTTCCGGGATCTGGAGGCCTGCGCGCCGGGATTCCAGCTGCTCGGCGGCAAGATCGGCCCGAGCCACGCCTGGGTGCACCTGGCCGAGATCGCCTGCGAGGTGAACGTGTTCGGCATGGCGGTGCGCCCGAACGACATCGTGCACGCCGACCGCCATGGCGCGGTGGTGGTGCCGGCCGAGTGCGTGAAGAAGCTGCCCGCCGCGATCGATCTGCTGACGCGGCGCGAAGCGGTGATTCTCAAGGCGGCGCGCGCGCCTGGGTTCAACGCCGCCATCCTCGCCAAGGCGATGGCCGACTCGGCCGAGATCCACTAGCGCGCATGGCCGCCAGGAAGAAAGTGCTGATGGTGCAGGGCCTGCACCCCGAGGGCGTCAAGCTGCTCCAGGCGCGCGCCGACGTCGAGCCGGTGGCGCTGATGTCGGACGACGAGGCGCGAGATCGTCGCCGCCGCGCGCGACGCCGACGCGATCACCGTGCGCAGCGCGCGCATCACGCGCGGCGTGATCGAGGCGGCGCCGCAAGCTCAAGGTGGTGGGGCGCCACGGCGTCGGCTACGACGCGGTCGACGTCGGCGCGCTCACCGCGCGCGGCATCCCGCTCGCGATCTCGATCCACGCCAACATGGTGCCGGTGGCCGAGCACGTGATGTTCATGCTGCTCACGCTGTACAAGGAAGCGGCGTACTACGACGCCCTCACCCGCGGCGCCGACTGGGGCAGCCGCTGGAACGTCAAGGCGAACGACCTCGCCGGCAAGGACGCTGCTGATCGTCGGCTTCGGCCGCACCGGCTCGCGCGTGGCGAAGCGCGCGCTCGCGTTCGACATGAAGGTGCACGCCTGCGATCCCTACATCGACCAGGCGCTGATCCGCGCAGGCCGGCTGCGCGCCGGTGGCCGACTTGCGCGCCGCGCTGCCGCGAAATGGACGCGGTGAGCGTCAACTGCCCCTTGAGCGCCGAGACGCGGCACATGTTCTCGCGCGCCGAGTTCGCGCGCCATGAAGCCGGGCGCGGTGATCGTCAACTGCGCGCGCGGCGGGATCGTCGACGAGGCGGCGCTGTACGAGGCGCTGACCGACGGGCAGGCTGCGCGGCGCCGGGCTGGACGTGTTCGAGCGCGAGCCGAGCCCGGCCGACAATCCCCTGTTCCGGCTCAAGAACGTCATCGTCTCGCCCCACATCGCCGGGGTGACGGTCGAATCGACCATCCGCATGTCGGTCCAGACCGCGCAGAACGTGCTCGACGGCATCGACGGCAAGCTCGACCCGGCGGTGGTCGTCAACAAGGAAGTGCTGCAGGCTCAAAATTGGACTCTGACCCCGATTCCGCCGCTCTTCCCGACAGCCGCGGCCTGAACCTGTTCCAGGCCGATCCCGGCTACGCCGGCCTGCTCGGGCTGTACCTGCCGCCCGACCTGCACGCGCACCTCGCGCCGCACTTCGAGCGCCTGGGCGCGCTCGCCGGCGGCGAGCTCGACGCGCTGGCCGCGACCGCCGACCGCAACCCGCCGCTGCTGCAGCAGCGCACGCGCGCGGGCGAGGACCGGCAGTCGATCGACAAGCACCCCGCCTACCGCCGGCTGGAGCAGGTCGCGTTCGGCGATTACGGCCTGGCCGCGATGTCGCACCGCGGCGGGGTGCTGGGCTGGCCCGAGCCGCTGCCGCCGCTGGCCAAATACGCCCTCACCTACCTCTACGTGCAGGCCGAGTTCGGCGTCTGCTGCCCGCTGTCGATGACCGACGCGCTCACCCGCACGCTGCGCAAATTCGACCCCGCGCTCGCCGCGCGCTACCTGCCGGCGCTCACCTCGCAGGACCTCGACACGCTGGCGCAGGGCGCGATGTTCATGACCGAGCAGAGGCGGGCTCCGACGTCGGCGCGACCGCCACGCGCGCGGCGCGCGACGGCGAGCGCTGGCGCCTCACCGGCGACAAGTGGTTCTGCTCCAACGCCGACGCCGACTTCGCGCTGGTGCTCGCCCGCCCCGAGGGCGCACCGGGCGGAACGAAGGGCTTGTCGCTGTTTCTTCTTGCCAGGACACTTCCCGACGGAAAGCCGAACCACTACCGCATCGTCCGCCTGAAGGACAAGCTCGGCACGCGCGACATGCCGAGCGGCGAGATCCGGCTCGAGGGCGCGCTCGCGTTCCTGGTCGGCGACCCGCAGCGCGGCTTCGTGCAGATGGCCGACATGATCAACATGTCGCGCCTGT
The DNA here is from genome assembly GCA_963832685.1 of uncultured beta proteobacterium. Lineage (GTDB taxonomy): Bacteria > Pseudomonadota > Gammaproteobacteria > Burkholderiales > SG8-39 > DAHVFK01. The sequence continues at coordinate 27,295 of CAWHUZ010000010.1, read as the reverse complement.
CGAACGGCATGCGCGCCGCGGGCATGATGCGCCGCGCGCTGACCGAGGCGCTGTTCGTCGCGCGCAGGCGCGTGCGCGTTCGGCAAGCCGCTGATCGAGCTGCCGCTGATGCGCCGCCAGCTGCTCAAGCTCATGCTGCCGGCGGAGGCCGCGCGCTCGGTGATGCTGTGGACCGCGGCCGAGCTGGCCAAGGCCGACGCCGGCGACGAGGCCGCCCGGCGCCGCGTGCGGCTGCTGACCCCGCTGCTCAAGTTCCGCGCCTGCCGCGACGCGCGCCGGGTCACGGGCGACGCGATGGAAGTGCGCGGCGGCGTGGGCTACACCGAGGAATGGCCCGACGCGCGCCTGCTGCGCGACGCCCACCTGGGCTCGATCTGGGAGGGCACGTCCAACATCGTCGCGCTCGACGTGCTGCGCGCGATCCGGCGCGAGGACGCGCTCGAGGCGCTCGAGCCGGCGCTCGAGGCGCTGCTGCCGCGCGGGCGGCTTCGGCGCGGCGCTGGGCCACGCGCTCGGGCGCGCGTGCCGGTTCGCCGCCGGCGCGGACGAAGCCAACGCGCGCCAGGCCGCCACCGGGCTGTACTACGCCGCCGCGGCGGCGATCATGGCGCAGCGAAGGCGAGCGGCTCGGCGCGCAGGGCGACGCGCGCCGCCAGCTGCTCGCCCTGCTCGCCCTGCGCCACCGGCTCTCGCCGCGCGAGCCGCTCGAGCCGGCGCACGACGACGCCCTGGCCGAGGCGCTGCTGCCGGAAACACCGGTCGCACCCGCGGCCGTACAGGCATTAGAATCGCGCGCCTGACATGACCGATATCCTCTCCCGCATGAGCCCGATCGCGCGCGAAGTCGCGCGCCGGCGCACGTTCGCGATCATTTCGCACCCGGACGCGGGCAAGACCACGCTGACCGAGAAGCTGCTGCTGTTCGCCGGCGCGATCCACATCGCCGGCAGCGTCAAGGCGCGCAAGGCCACCCGCCACGCGACCTCCGACTGGATGGAGATCGAGAAGCAGCGCGGCATCTCGGTCGCCTCGTCGGTGATGCAGGCCGAATACCGCGGCTGCGTCATCAACCTGCTCGACACGCCCGGGCACCAGGACTTCTCCGAGGACACCTACCGCGTGCTGACCGCGGTCGACGCGGCGCTGATGGTGATCGACGGCGGCAAGGGCATCGAGCCGCAGACGCTGCGCCTGCTGCAGGTGTGCCGCGCGCGCAACACGCCGATCCTGACCTTCGTCAACAAGCTCGACCGCGAGGGCCGCCCGCCGCTCGAGCTGCTGGACGAGATCGAGTCGGTGCTCGGCATGTCGGCGGTGCCCTTCACCTGGCCGGTCGGCATGGGGCGCGATTTCCGCGGCGTGCTCGACCTGCGCGCCCGGCGCATCCGCCTGTTCACGCCCGGCCTCGACCGCCTGAACGGCGACGACATCGCCGAGCTGGACGAGAACGACCCCGCCTGCCGCGCGCGGCTCGGGCACGGCTACGACGCCGCGCTGGCCGAGGCCGAGCTGGTGCGCGAGGCGGGCGCGGCGTTCGATCGCGACGGAATTCCTCGCCGCGCGCCAGACGCCGGTGTTCTTCGGCTCGGCGATCAACAATTTCGGCGTCGGCGAAGTGCTCGACGCGCTGGTCGACCTCGCGCCCGCGCCCGGCAGCCGGCCCGAGCGCGAGCGCAGCGTCGCGCCCGACGAGCCGGGCTTTTCCGGCGTGGTGTTCAAGATCCAGGCCAACATGGACCCGGCGCACCGCGACCGGGTCGCGTTCGTGCGCGTGTGCTCGGGCCGCTTCTCGCGCGGCATGCGCCTGTCGAACTGCCGCACCGAGCGCGAGATCCGGACCAACAACGCGGTGTCCTTCCTCTCGCAGCAGCGCGAGATCGTCGAGGAGGCCTACGCCGGCGACATCATCGGCCTGCCCAACCACGGCACGATCCGGCTGGGCGACACGCTGACCGAGGGCGAGCGGCTGCAGTTCACCGGGCTGCCGTTCTTCGCCCCCGAGCAGTTCCGGCGCGCCGAGCTGGTGACGCCGATGAAGACCAAGCAGCTGCGCGCCGGCCTGGCGCAGCTGGGCGAGGAAGGCGCGATCCAGGTCTACCACCCGGTCGGCGGCGGCGCGCCGGTGCTCGGCGCGGTCGGCACGCTGCAGTTCGAGGTCGTGGCGCACCGCCTGGCGCACGAGTACGGCGCCGAGATCCGGCTGCTGCCGGCGAACTACGTCGCCGCGCGCTGGGTGTCCTCGGACGACCCCGCCGAGCTCAAGCGCTTCGTCGACGCCAACGCGCACCGCATGGCCTACGACGCGGGCGGGGTGCCGGCCTTCCTCGCCTCGATGCGGGCCGAGATCGAGGTCGCGCAGGAGCGCTGGCCGAAGATCGCCTTTCACGCCCTGCGCGAATACACCGGCCTGGCCGAGGACTCGACCCTGCCCGCATGAGCGCCGCGCCGCCCTACGCAGGCCTGAAGGTTCTCGACCTGTCGCAGGGCATCGCCGGCCCCTACTGCGCCGCGCTGCTCGCGCAGCAGGGCGCGGACGTGATCAAGGTCGAGCCGCCCGGCGGCGACTGGATCAGGAACGCGGGCGGCGGGCGCGACGGCATGACCCCGCTCGCGATCGCCGGCAACCTCGGCAAGCGCTCGATCGTGGTCGACGCGCAGAAGCCCGCCGGCCGCGATCTGCTCTTGCGCATGGCCGCGCGCGCCGACGTCGTGGTGGAGAACAACCGCCCCGGCGTGATCGAGCGCCTGGGCCTGGGCTACGGCGCGGTCGCCGCCGCCAATCCCGCCGTGGTGTACGTCTCGATCACCGGCTTCGGCCCGGACGGCCCCGACGCGCAGAAGGCCGGCACCGACTCGATCCTGCAGTCGCTCACCGGCATGGCGCACCGCAACCGCGACCACGACGGCACCCCGCGCCGCATGCCGCTGCTGATCCCCGACACCGTCACCGCGGTTTACGCCGCGCAGGCGGTGGGCGCCGCGCTCTACGCCCGCGGCCGCGACGGCCAGGGCCGCCACCTGAAGCTCTCGCTGCTCGAGAGCGCCGCCGCGTTCCAGGCCGCGCAGATCGTCGAGAACCGCATCTTCCACGGCTCGGCCCCGCCGCCGAACACAGTTCCCGCCGGCGTGTTCCGCACCCGCGACGGCCACATCTCTCTCTCCGCGGTGACCGAAGGGCATTTCCGCGCCGCGATGCGCGTGCTCGGCCTGGAGGCCTGGATCGACGATCCGCGCTTCGCCGAGCCCGCCGAGCGCAAGAAGCACGCCGCCTTCGTCAACGAGGAGGTCGGCCGCCGCCTGGCCGCGCAGACCACCGCCCACTGGGTCGAGAAGCTCGCCGCCGCCGACGCCCTGTTCGCCGAGATCGCCGACTACCCCGCCTTCGTCGCCTCGGCCCAGGCGCGGCACCTGGGCGCCTTCGCCGCGCTCGAGCAGCCGCCCTACGGCGAGCTTCCCGTCGCGCGCATGCCCGGCGCCGACCCGGCCTGGCCCCTGCGCCCCGCGCCGCACGCGGGCGAGCACGGCCGGGAAATCCTGCGCGAGCTCGGGCTCGGCGAAGCGGCGATCCGAGAGCTGGCCTCTCGGGCGCCATTCGCGGCTAGGCCCGGCCCTCGAAGGGCTTAGAATCGTAGCGAAGGCCGCATCCGCCGGGAGCTGCTATCGCGTGAGTCCTGCCGAGCCATCATTCCGCCTTCGCTCGACGCGAAGCAGGCCCTTGCGCCTGCGGCGCTTCGGCCTCGCCGCGCTCATCTATTTCCTCGGCATGGGCGCTGGTGGAGCTGGTCTCGATATTCGGCCTGCTTCCCGATCAGCGACCGCGCTGCAGGCGATCGCGGCGTCGCTCGCGATCAACCTGGCCCTGTACGCGGCCTTCCGCTCCGGCTTCAACCTGCGCTTCGCCGACCCGAGCCTCACCGTGCCGCAGATCGTGATCGCGATCACGCTGCTGATGTTCGTCATCTACCACATGGACGACGGCCGCAGCATCGCGCTGTCCGGCTGCTTCCTGATCTTCCTGTTCGGCACCTTCCGCCTGCGCGCGCGCGAGTTCCTGCTGCTAACGCTCTACACGCTGGCGGCATACGGCCTGGTCATCGTCCTGCTGACGCAATGGCGGCCGCAAGCCATCCACAACCTCTGGCTCGACTGGGTGAGCCTGCTGGTGCTGGCGGGCGTGCTGCCCTGCTTCATCCTCGTCGGCGGGCAGATCAACGCGCTCAGGCGCGCGCTGCGCGAGAGCGAGATCCGGTTCCGCGCCCTGACCGAGATGTCGTCGGACTTCTACTGGGAGAGCGACGCCGAGCACCGGCTCACCGAGCGCGGCTCCGCCGACAAGAGAACGAGCTCGGTGTCGGTGTTCCAGCGCGGCGCGCAGATCGGCAAGCGGCGCTGGGAGGTGCCCTACCTCTCGCCCGACGAGGCGGGCTGGCAGGCGCACCGGGCGGCGCTCGACGCGCACCGGCCGTTCCGCGACTTCGAGCTCTCGCGCCTCGGCGCCGACGGCACCGAGCGCTTCATCTCGATCAGCGGCGATCCGGTGTTCGATGCGTACGGCAAGTTCACCGGCTACCGCGGCGTCGGCACCGACGTCACGGCGCGCCGGCGGGCGGAGCAGGCGCTGCGCGAAAGCGCGGAAAAGCTGCGCCAGTTCGCCGACAACGTCCCCGCCATGACGGTCGCCTACGACGAGAACCTGCGCTGCAGCTTCGTCAACAAGCGCTTTGCCGAGTATTTCGGGCTCACGGTCGAGAGCGCGCTCGGCAAGCACCTGCGCGAGATCGTGGGCGAGGACGCCTACGCGAAGATCGAGGGACATTTCGCGCAAGTGCTTCGAGGACAGCCGACCAAATACGAGCGCACCCGCAGGCTCCCCAGCGGCGAGCTCCGCCACCTCGAGGTCACGCTCGCTGCCGCACATCGGCGAGCACGGGACAGATGCTGGGCTGCTTCTGCGTCACGTCCGACATCACCGAGCACAAGCTGGCCGAGGAGCGCATCCAGCGCATCGCGCACCACGACAGCCTCACCGGGCTGCCGAACCGGCTGCTGTTCAACGACCGCCTGGCCCAGTCGATCCGCCTCGCCCGGCGCGACAAGCGCGGATTCGCGCTGCTGTTCCTCGACCTGGACAAGTTCAAGCAGGTGAACGACACGCTCGGGCACGACGCCGGCGACGAGCTGCTGCAGCAGGTCGCCGCACACGATCCGGCGCGAGCTGCGCGACTCCGACACCGTGGCGCGCGTCGGCGGCGACGAGTTCACCGTCATCCTGCCCGACATCGCCCGGCCCGAGGACGCCGAAATCGTCGCCCGCAAGATCGTCGCCGCCCTCTCGGCCCCGATCCGGCTCGAGCGCCAGGGCCGCAGCGTCGAGATCGGCTGCAGCATCGGCGTCGCGCTCTATCCCTCGGACGCCGCGGACGCGGACGCGCTGGTCAGCGCGGCGGACGCGCGATGTACGAGGCCAAGCAGGCCGGCGAAGGTTATCGCTTCTGCGCCGGGCGCGAGTCGCGCCACACCACGAGCTGATTGACCACCGCTTGCGCTCGACTAGCGGTCGCGGCGACGGTCGTTGCCCTGCTCGCGCGCGCCTCCGCGCCCGCGCTCTTCGTAGTGCTGTCGCACTTCGGGGTCGCGCGGCCGGTAGCGATAGTTGCGGGTTTCGAGCTCGCGCCGCCGGCCTTCGGCACGCGGGTAGTGCTCACCCGAGTACTTGCGCTGGTAGCGCGGCAGCGGCGCGGGCGGCGGCGCGGTTCGGCGATCCCAGTGGTCCCAGCCGCGGCGGTGAGCCTGCCAATCGCGGCCCCAATGCTCGCCCCAGCGCGGCGGCGCGTCGCGATGCCAGCCGTGGAAATAGCGCGGCGGATTGCGGTAGTAGCGCACCGGGATGCGCAGGATGTAGAGCGGAACCGAGTACGGATCCACCAGGCTCCACGGCCCGTTGTACCAGGAACTGACGTACCAGCGGTCGTCCCGGAACACCCAGTACAGCGCCGTCGTAGAAGAAGTAGTTCGCGTCCAGCCCCGGCGCGTAGTACACCGGGTAGCCGGGCACGCGGGCGAAACGCGGGTAAACGGGCACGTTGATCCCGATGCTCAGGCCGGGAGAGGTAATTCCGATTCCGACGCTCACCTGGGCGGCGGCCGGGGTCGCCGCGCCGAGGAGCATGATCAATACCAGGGACAGGTAGCGCATCTGATGATCTCCAGTTTCGGTTGGCCCCCTATGCCCTGTTAATGAAACGCCATTCGCCACCGTTCGTCAACGCGTGCACAATGAAGTTCAACCGCTGAAGTTCGTTCCCGCTTCCGGCCCGATCTGCGCCCGCGCCAATGTCAGCTTCGCCGCACCCGTTCGAAGGCCTCGACGTCGCCTGGCTGGTCGAGACGCGCGCCGCCTCGCGCGGCGCGCATCCGTTCCTGGTCTGGGCGCCGTTCGAGGGCGAAGGGCGCAGCTGGAGCTACGCCGAATTTCGCGACGCCGTGGCGCGCGTCGCCGGCGGGCTGCTCGCGCGCGGCGTCAAGCCGCGCGAGCGCGTGCTGATCCATCTCGACAATTGTCCCGAAGCGCTGATCGCGTGGTATGCCTGCGCCTGGATCGGCGCCGTCGCCGTAACCACCAACGCGCGCGCGGCGGGCGACGAGATGGCGTACTTCGCCGAGCATTCGGCGCCCGTCGGCGCCATCACGCAGCCGAAATTCGCCGCGCTGGTGGAACAACACTGCCGCGGCCTGCGCTGGCTCGCGCTGACGGCGAGCGACAACGGCGAGCCGCCCGAATCGCCGCCCGCGCGCGGAGAATCGTTCGAGGCGCTGTTTGGCGAGCCCGCGGCGCGCCGCGCGCCCGAGGCGCTCGCGCCGATGAGCGTGCAGTACACCTCGGGCACCACCTCGCGCCCCAAGGGCGTGTTGTGGACGCACGCCAACGCGCTCTGGGGCGCGCGCGTCAACGCCGCGCACGAGGACCTGCGCGCGGAGGACGTGCACCTGGTGTTCCTGCCCCTCTATCACACCAACGCGCAGGCCTACTCGGTGCTCGCCTGCCTGTGGGTGGGCGCGACCGCGGTGATCCAGCCGCGCTTCTCGGCCCGCCGCTTCTGGGCCGCCTCGCGCGCGCACCGCTGCAGCTGGACCTCGCTGGTGCCGTTCTGCGTCAAGGCGCTGATGGAGCACGACGCGCCGCGCGCCCACCACTACCGGCTCTGGGGCAGCGCGGTGTCGGAGCCGCCGACCGACGCGCACTTCGGGGTCAAGACGATCGGCTGGTGGGGCATGACCGAGACGATCACGCACGGCATCGTCGGCTCGCCGCATCTGCCGAACGTGCCGCTGTCGATCGGCCGCCCGGCGCCGGAGTACGAGATCGCGATCGTCGAGGACGACAGCCTGCCGGTGCGCGAGGCGCGCCACGTCGAGCGCGGCGGCGCGGGCCAGCTGCTGATCCGCGGCCGGCGCGGCGTGTCGCTGTTCCAGGAATACCTCGGCAATCCGAAGGCGAGCGCGGAGAGCTTCGACCCGGACGGCTGGTTCCGCACCGGCGACCGGGTCAACCTGCTCGCCGACGGCTCGATCCAGTTCGGCGACCGCAGCAAGGACATGCTCAAGGTGGGCGGCGAGAACGTCGCCGCCTCGGAGATCGAGCGCGTCATCCTGCAGGTGGCCGGCGTGCGCGAGTGCGCGGTGGTGGCGAAGAAGCACCCCATGCTCGACGAGGTGCCGGTCGCCTTCGTGCGGCCGGACGCGAGCGCGCAGGCCGACCTGCCCGCGCGCGTGGAAGCCGCCTGCGCCAGCCTGCTGGCCGACTTCAAGCGTCCGCGCGAAATCCGCCTGGTGGAGGACTTCCCGCGCTCGACGCTGGAGAAGATCGCCAAGGCGCGAGCTGCGGCGGCGCCTGGACGACTAGTCGCCGGATCGTAGGCCGTCACGCCGAACGAGACGGCCGGGCGAGCCAGCCGGGCGACATACTCCGCGACCTCCTGCCACCCGGGCTCGGCCACCAGCCAGTGGGCGTGGTTTTCGAATTCCTTGTAGGTCGCTACGTGCTTGTACTTGCTTGCCACCCGGCGGACGACCGATGCAGGGGTGATGCGGTCCTCGGCGCCGGCGATCACCAGTACAGGGCAGGTCAGCTGCCGATTCGTCGACGCGCGCCGCGGATTTCGGGTCCAGGAACCAATAGCCGATCTCGTACGCCGCCCGACCGGATTCGTAGACGAAGTCGGCGTAGGTCTCCCTTCTGCTCGGCCTCCGGCATCAGGTGCAGCATCGAATAGACCGCCTCGCCGAACGTCTGCCGCATCGGCTTGCGCCAGAAACCCCACTTGGTCTGCACCGACCAGAAGCTTCGAATCACCGACGGCCTGAAGGCGAGAATGCCCGCCGGCGGCGCGGGCGAGAGCAGGACGAGTGCCTTGGCGAGCCCGCGCGCGCCCAGCATCTGCGCCAGCAGACCGCCCATCGAGTGGCCCATCAGGATCGGCTTCGTGCCGAGCCGCCTCACCTCCCGCTCCAGAGCGTCGGCGTAGTCCAGTAGCCCGGTCGTGCCTAGACGCGGGTCGGGCGTGCCGCGCGGGTCCATGTCGTGGTACGGCAACGTGGCGGCGACGCAGCGGTAGCCCTGCGGCTCGAACACGCCGCGGAACTTCTCCCAGTACCACGGCGCGCCCCACATGCCGTGAATCATGAAAATCGTGTCAGCCATTTCCTTCCCCCCGATGCAAATCGTCCCTGCGCGGCGCGCGAAGCGACTCAACGAAACTCGGCGCGAACCGGGCCGAGCGGCTCGAAGCGCGCCTCGACGACATCGCCGCGATGGACGTCGTACTGCCTGGTGAACGAGCCCGACATGACCCGCGTTCCCGCTTCCAGGCGCCGGCCGAAACCGGCCAGCTTGTTGGCGAGCCAGGCGATGGAGGCGATCGGCGTGCCCAGGACCTCGACGCCGCGCGCGCGCTCCTGCGCCGCGCCGTTGACGGCGAGCTCGAGCGCCACCTCGGCCAGGTCGAGCGCGCCGAGCGGCAGCGCGGCGCCCGTGACGAAGGCCTTCTGCTGGGCGTTGTCGGCCAGGCTCAGCGCCAGGTCGGCGCCGAAGTCGCCGCGCTTCTCGATGATCTCGAGCGCGGGCGCGACGTGCGAGACCGCGGAGCGGGCCTGTTCGAGCGTCACGCCGGGGCCGGCGAGCGGCGCGCCCAGGGTGAGGCACAGCTCGTTCTCGAACCCCGGACGGATCAGCGCGGCAAAATCGAAGGCGACGCCGGACGGCCGATACCCGCTCTCGAGCAAGAAGCCGAACACGGGTTCGAATACGCCCTGCTGCGCCTGCATGGCGCGTGCGGTCAGGCCGACCTTCCAGCCGGCCTGGCGCTCTCCCGCGCGCTCGCAACGCGCGAGCAGCGCGAGCTGAGCCTGGTACGCCTGATCGAGGGTCACGGCGCGGCGCGCTTTCGCAGCAGGTAGCGCTGGCTGCCTTCGAGCACGAGCTCGTTCTTCTGGTTGTGCACGGTGGCGCGCATGACGAGCACGCCGGTCGTGCGCTGGGGGACGAGCTCGACCACTTCGAGCTGCGGATAGAGCGTGTCGCCCGCGTACACCGGCTTGAGGAACTTCGCGCTGCATTCGAGCATGGCCACCAGCGAGTCGGCGACCAGGTGGGGAAAGACCCCCGCCCCGGCGGCGGTCTGGATCATGACCTGCATGCCGTGCGCGAGCATGCCGGGGTGGCCGCGCCGGCGGCAGTACTCGAGGTCGTAGTGGATCGGGTCGTTGTCGCCCGAGGCGAGCTGGAAGGCGCCGAACAGGGCGTCGGTCTGGGTGCGCGAGGGGATCCAGAAGCGCTCGCCGACGGCGAAGTCGTCGAACCAGCGCGTGGCGGCGAACCGATGGTCCCTGGCGGCGTCGAAGTCCTGCGGCATCCCGCTATGCTAGCGCGAGCTGCTCGGCGACGCCTACGCTCACCTCGACGAAATGCTCGCGACGGTCGTCGGCCAGGGGAATCGCCCCGTCATGCCGCTCGACGCCATCCACCGTCAAGCGCATCTCGGCGTCCGTTTGCGCGACGACGATGTGATACACGGTCTCGCGATAGCGGTAGTGGATCTTGAACGTCTGCCAGTCGGCGGGCAGGCAGGGCGCGAGACGCAGCTTGTCGCCCTCGAGCCTGAGGCCCAGCAGCGATTCCACGATGAGCCGGTACATCCAGCCGGCCGAGCCGGTGTACCAGCTCCATCCGCCGCGCCCGGTGTGCGGCGCGAGCGCGTAGACGTCGGCCGCCATGACGTACGGCTCTACCTTGTAGATGGCGATCGCCGGCGCCGAGGCGGCATGGTTCACCGGGTTGATCATGGCGGTGAGCTCCCACGCGCGCCCCGCATCGCCCAGGGCGGCGAATGCCATCGCGGCCCAGATCGCCCCATGCGTATATTGCCCACCGTTCTCCCGCACACCCGGCACGTAGCCCCGGATATAGCCGGGATCCAGGTTCGACTTGTCGAACGGCGGATCGAGCAGCTGGACCAGCGCGTCCGCGCGCCGCACGAGCCGCTCGTCGACCGCCTGCATGGCCGTGCGCGCGCGCTGCGCGTCGCCCGCCCCGGACAGCACGGCCCAGCTCTGCGAGAGCGAATCGATGCGGCACTCGGCGCCGCTCGCCGAGCCGAGCGGCGTGCCGTCGTCGAAGTAGGCGCGGCGGTACCACTCTCCGTCCCAGCCGTGCAGCTCGAGGCTCTGGCGCAGCCGATCGCCCTCGCTCTCGCAGCGCCTGGCGAAGGCTGCGTCGCCGCGCGCACGCGCCAGCGCGCTGAACTGCCTGAGCACTTCGCACAGGAAGAAGCCCAGCCAGACGCTCTCGCCCTTGCCGCCCATCCCCACCAGGTTCATGCCGTCGTTCCAGTCACCGGAACCCATCAGCGGCAGACCGCGCGCGCCGAAGCGCAGGCCGTGCGTGACCGCTCGCACGCAGTGTTCGTACAGACTGCCCGCTTCGGCCGAGCGGCCGGGCAGGTCGTAGTAGGAATCGTCCTCCGGACCGACCGGGCGCCCTTCGAGGAAGTGCACGGGCTCATCCAGCACCCCCGTGTCGCCGGTGCCGGCCACGTAGCGGCACAGCGCCAGCGGCAGCCAGAGATAGTCGTCCGAGCAATGCGTGCGCACGCCGCGGCCGGACGGCGGATGCCACCAGTGCTGGACGTCTCCTTCCTGGAACTGGCGGCTCGCGCACAGCAGCAGGTGTGCGCGCAGCCGCGCGGGCTCGGCGTGGACGAGCGCCATCGCGTCCTGCAGCTGGTCGCGGAAGCCGAAGGCGCCGCCCGACTGGTAGTAGCCGCTGCGCGCCCAGACGCGGCACGCCAGGGTCTGGTACACCAGCCAGCCGTTGGTCAGCACGTTGATGGCGGGGTCGGGAGTCTCCACCTGCACCGCGCCGAGCGTATGGTTCCAGTGCTGCCATACCGCCTCGAGCGCGCCGCGCGCCGCGGTCGAGCCGCGGAAGCGCCGCACCAGATTGCCGGCGTCCTGCAGGTTGCGTCCCGCGCCCAGAAGAAAGACCAGTTCGCGATCTTCCCCGTTGGCCAGTTCGAAACTCACCTGGAGCGCGGCGCAGGGGTCCAGCCCGGCCCCCGTCTTGCCCGACAGCTGCGCGCGGCCCATGGCGGCCGGACTTCCCATCGTGCCGTTGCGCCCGACGAATTCGGCGCGGTTGCCGCTCAGGCTGCGCGCCGCGTCGTCGACGTCGAAGAAAGCGACCCGGTCGGCGAACTCGGTGTTGTAGCGGTTGCGCGCGCACAGCGCGCCGCTGCGCGGATCGATTTCGGTGCTCACATGCATGGCGCAGTTCGCACGCAGGTCTCCCAGCACCCACTCCACGTAGCCGGTCGCGGACAGCCTGCGCGCCCGGCCCGACTCGTTGCGCAGCTTCAGCACCGAGAATTTGACCGCGGCGTCCATCGCCACGTAGATCCACAGCTCGGAGCGGATGCCGCCCGAGCTGTGCTCGAACACGCTGTAGCCGAATCCATGCCGCGCCACGTAGGGCGCCGCGGCGCGCGCGGGCGAAGGCGTGGGGGACCAGACGTGGCCGCTCTCTTCGTCGCGCAAATAGAAGGCTTCTCCGCTCGGGTCGCTCACCGGGTCGTTGTGCCAGGGCGTGAGACGGAATTCGTGCGCGTTCTCGCTCCAGCTGTAGGCCGCGCCGCTCTCCGAAACGATCGTGCCGAAGGTCGGATTCGCCAGGACGTTGACCCAGGGCGCCGGCGTCACCTGGCCGGGCGCGAGCGTCATGACGTATTCGCGCCCGTCGCGGGTGAATCCGCCCAGCCCGTTGAACAGGATCAGATCGCGGCGCGGCAAGGCGCTCGCGGGGGCGGATTCGGCGCGCTGCGCGCGGCTCGGCTTTAGCGCCGGCGTGCGCACTTCCACCGGACCGCGTCGGCTGAGTTGTTCCGCCAGCGTTCCCCGACCGTCCGTGATGACGGCGCGCGCAACGGACTCCAGGAGTACGCGGTCCTCGCTCGATATCTGCTCCGCCGGTCGCACGAAGATGCCGCCCGGCCGATCGATCACGCTCGCCTCGGTGCCCGAGGCGATCAGTCCCATCATCTGGTCCTGCAGCGGTTGGCGGTAGCCGGCGCGCTCTTCGTTCCAGATCACCAGGTCCACCGCCAGCCCCTTCAGGCGCCAGTACGCATGCGCCTGTACCAGTTGGCGCACGAGCTCGATATTGGCCGCGTCTCCGATCTGCAGCAGCACGATCGGCAGGTCGCCGGAGATGGCGTAACCCCACAGCCCGGATTGGCCACGGCGATTCCTGATGAGCACCGCCGCGTCGGCGCGCAAGGAGGCGTTGGCGAAAATGACGGAGCCGGCCAGGCGGGCAAAGAGTTGCGCATCGGCCTCGCTCGCATTGAGCTGCCGCAGCACCACCTGGCTGTGGGTCCACGCGAGGTCGAAGACACGGTCGGCGAGACGCCGGTCCTGGTACTTCTCGATCAGGCCCAAAGCCGCGTCGCGCGTGTCGCCGACGCCGGACACCATGTCGATCGTCGCCGACTGGTCCGGCTCCAGCGTCACGCGGCAGCGGATCGCGACGATCGGATCGAGCACGGAGCCCTGTGCGCCGGAGAGGGCCGCCGGATCGCTCATCGCCAGGGGCGCGGCAGGATTTCTTGCGCGGCCGACGAAGCGCGCGCGGTCCGTCTCGCAGGACACCTCCCCGATGCCCGCGCCGTGCGCCGCCATCAGGTGGAGCATCCAGGGCGGCCGCTCGCCCACGGAGCGGGGCCGGCGCGAGCAAAGGATCGCGCGCCGCTCGCGCATGATCTCGGTCTGCACGAAAAGATTGCTGAAGGCCGGATGGAGCGCGTCCGCCGCCGGCGCTGCGATCACCACCTCGGCATAACTCGTGACGTCGATCTCCCTGCGCTGGCGCGATCGATTGACGATGCGAACCCGGCGCAGCTCGATGTCGTCTTCCGGCGATACGGCGATCTCGGTATGCGTTTCGATATGGCCGCCGCCGGCGCCGAGGGCATCGCGGCGGCGAAACTCGGCTCGCCCTTCGGAGAATATCGCTTCGTAGTTCTCGGGCCGCGCGAGCGTCGGCTGATGACCGGTCGACCAGAAGACCCCGCTGGTCAGGTCGCGGATGTAACAGAACGTGCCCCAGTTGTCGCAGGTGGCGTCTTCGCGCCAGCGCGTGACGGCGAGGTCCTTGTAGCGGCTGTAGCCGCCTCCCGCGTTGGTCACCATCACGTGGTAGCGGCCGTTCGACAGCAACTGCACCTCGGGCGACGGCGTGTCGGGAGTGCTGAACACCCGAATCGGCGTTCCCGCGGAAACCGCGGTCGAGCGCACCTCGGAGAGTTGAGCCGTGTGCGGGAACAACGCCGTGGCCTTCGGAATGCGCTCCTGGAGCAGCAGCATGACCGCCTGAAACAGCGGCTCGGACTCGAAGCGGCGCTGCATCGGCCGCTCCAGCAGCAGGTAGGCCAGAGCGAGCAGGCTCATGCCCTGGTGATGCGCCATGAAGGCGTGCACCACCGCGCTCGATTGCCCGCGTCGCTGCCGTGCCGGCGTGTAGTCGATCGCTTCGAACAGGCCGTATTTCCCGAGATACCCCTCGGCCGCGAGCCGCTGCAGATTCAGGCACGCCTCCTCCGGCGCGACCATCAGCGCGAGCGCCGAGGCGTAGGGCGCAACGACCAGATCGTCGGCCAGCCCGCGCTTGAGACCCAGGCCAGGCACGCCGAAGGCGCGGTACTGGTAATTGAGCTGCACGTCGACGGTGTTGTAGCCGGATTCCGACATGCCCCAGGGCACGCCGCGCTGGCTCCCATACTCGATCTGCCTCGCCACCGCCGCCTTGCTTGTCTGGTCGAGCAGCGTGTTGTCGTAGGTCGGCATCACCAGCAGCGGCATCAGGTACTCGAACATCGATCCGCTCCACGACAGGAGAACCGGCTCTCCGGTGGTACTGGTGAGCAGGCGCCCCAGGGCGAACCAGCTCTCCTGCGGCAGTTGCCCCTGCGCGATGGCGACGAAGCTGCACAAGCGCGCCTCGGAGGCCAGCAGGTCGTAGTAGCCCGGATCCGCCCGTCGCTCGCTGACGTTGTAGCCGATGGTCAGCAACTGGCGCGACTTGTCGAACAGGAAGTCGTACTCCATGCGCGCGAGCTCGCCGCATTGCCGCGCCAGGCGCTCGATGGCCGCCATCCTGTCGCGGGCACGGGCGCTCGCTTGGACGCTGTGCGGGAACCGCGCCGCGTCCAGCGTCGCCAGCTGGCGCAGGGTCGGGATCGGGTCGAGCTCGCACGGGGCGAAGAGCGCCAGCTCTTCCAGCGTCTCGCGGCATTGGCGGGCGAGCGCCTGCGCCCAGCTGTCCGCCTCGCCCTTCGCGGCGGCCGCGTTGGCGGCGCCGGCGGCCAGCCGCTCGAGGCAGGCGCGGGCCGCGGCGAGCGTCCGCGGCGGCGCAGCGCAGGCGGATTCCAGTTCCATGCCCAATCGCGGTTCGTCCCCGAGCAGACCGAGCGTGTCGCTCAGCCCTTCGAACAGCCGCGCCGGCAGTATCGGGTCGTCCGGCAGCGCGAGCAGCCCCGCACGCAGGGTCAGCAGATGTCCGGCGAGGTTTCCGCTGTCCACCGTCGAGACGTACAGCGGCCGCAGCGGCTGCAGCGTCTGCGTGTCGTACCAGTTGTAGAAGTGCCCCCGGTAGCGCTCCAGGCCGTCCATCGTATGCAGGGTGTGCGCCGTGCGCTCGACCAGCTGTCCGGCCGGCAGGTAGCCGAAGTCGTAGGCGGACAGGTTCGCCAGCAGCGCCAGCCCCATGTTGGTCGGCGAAGTGCGATGCGCGAGCGCCACGGCGCGATTCTCCTGGTAGTTGTCGGGCGGCAGCCAATGGTCTTCCGGGCCGGCGAAGCTGTCGAAGAACGCCCAGCTGCGACGCGCAAGCAGGCGCAGGAAGCGCGTCTGCTCGGGCGCCAGGGTCGCCTTGCGCCGGGCGAGCGGTTGGCTGAACCACCACGCGATGGCGGGCGCGGCGAGCCAAAGCAGCAGTATCGGCCCCGCGACGGCGCGCGCCGTCGGATTCGCGGCCGCCAGCCGGATCGCCGCCGCAGCGGCGATCGCGGGCGCAACCCACATCGAGCGGCAAGACGCGGCGAAGTCGCCGCGGCCGCCCCCGGCCGGGGCACCGTCCGTCGCGCCCGAGGGATTCCATTCGAGCAGTCCTCGGCGGGCGATGAGCATGCGCCAGGCCGTGCGCGCGATGGCATCCAGGCTGTAGAACGCCTCGTACGGCAGACAGGCGAGCTCGAATGCCACCTGCGTCAAGTGCCTCGAGGCCGAATGCGCGACCGCGGCGAGGTGCTGCCGCAGCAGCACCTCGTCGGGCCTGCGCATCAGCTCGACGATCAAGCCGCACAAGGACGGAACGAGCATGATGCCGATCGCGATCGAGGTCCACAGCCAGGCATCCGGCAGGACCGTCCACCCCAGCAACAACAACAGCACCAGCGCCGACGGAACGAGGCTGCGCCGCAGGTTATCGAACAGCTTCCATTGCGACAGCGGCGAGAGCGGATTCTTGTGGCGGCGCGCGTGTCCGCCGGGGACCCGCCCTCGCAGCCATCCCGCGAGCTGCCAGTCGCCGCGAATCCAGCGCCGGCGCCGGTTCACGTCGGCGCTGTAGCGCGGCGGATAATCCTCGTACAAGCGCACGTCGCTCAACAGCCCGGCGCGCGCGTAGCACCCCTCCAGCAGATCGTGGCTGAGGATCCGATTCTCGGGCAGGCGCCCGCCGAGCGCCTGCTCGAACGCGTCGACATCGTAGATCCCCTTGCCGATGAAAGAGCCTTCGCCGAACACGTCCTGGTAGACGTCCGAAACGGCGCGCGTGTACGGGTCGATGCCTGGCTCGCCCCCGTACAGGCGCGCATAGCGCGAGCGGTTCGTGCCCGGCAGGCTCACCGCCACGCGCGGCTGCAGGATGCCGTAGCCCTCCACCACGCGCTGCTTCGCTTCGTCGTAGCGGGGACGATTCAGCGGGTGCGCCATGGCGCCGACGAATTGCCGCGCCGCGTCGCGCGGCAGCTGCGTGTCGGTGTCCAGCGTGATGACGTACTTCACCCCGGACAGGAGCGCGGTGTTGCCGACGACGAGCGAAAAGCGATCCCCGGCGACGCCGCGCAGCAGCGCGTTCAGGTCCGCGAGCTTGCCGCGCTTGCGCTCGTAGCCCATCCACAGCCGTTCCTGCGCGTTCCAGCGCCGCGGGCGATGGAACAGGAAGAAGATGTCGTCCCTGTGTCGGCCTCCGGCGTTGCCGTATTTCGCGTTCAGCTCGCCGATCCTCGCCTGGGCCAGTTGCAGCAGCGGCCCGTCCGCGGGGAGCGATTCCCGGGGCGCGTCCTGGAAATCGGTCAACAGTGCGAAGTGCAGGCGCTCATCGCGATTCGCAAGGAATGTGACTTCCAGCGCCTCGATCAGATCCTCGACGTTCTGCGCGCTCGAGAGCATGGTCGGGACCGCCACCAGCGTGCGCGATCGCGCGGGGATCCCCGCGGAGAAGTCCAGTCTGGGCAGCGCACGCGGCGTCACCAGCAGCGTCGCCAGCCAGTTCACCAGCGCCACCGCCAACTGACTGGCGGCCAGCAGCGAGATGACGCCGATCGACCCCAGCAGCCAGCCGTGCACCCCGCCGGCATGCGCCCGGGCCATCAGGCTCCCGCTGACGGTCGCCGCGACCAGCGCGATGGCGCTCACATACAGCAGCAGCGGGAACCGGCCCGCCGTCCTGCGCAGGGCTCCGCAGCCGGAAGGGCGGACCTGCGCCGCCTGCTCGAGCTCGCGCACGCCCCTTGTCGATCAGGTAGTAGCCGACGTGCCCCGCCCGATCCCCCGCCCCGCTTTCTGCGGCGGCGCGCGCCAGCCGGATCGCCGTGCGCGCCACCTCGCCTTCGGACAGAGGGCTGCGCCTCGCCATCCTTTCCGTTGCGTGGCGGTAGCGATCGCGGGTAACGAAATCCATCCCGCCATAGACGCCGGCCGGGTCCTCGCGCAACGTTCGCTCGACGACGCTCATGGTTTCGACGAACTCGCGCCAGTCCGTCGCGCCCAGGAGCCGCAGGCTGCCGATGCTGTTGCTGATGGAGACCTGATTGGCGGCCTGCTGCTGGTTCTCCGACTGGATCAACTGCTCGATCGTCAGGCCCGATTCGGACAGTCGCTGCTCGATCCAGGTCAACGGCAAAGCGAGCGCCGGGCCCCGGCCCTGCAGGCGGCGCGCGAGCTCCGCCACGAACGCGCTGACCATCGGCGGATTCGAGCGCGCCATGTCCGCAATCACCAGTATCAGGCTCTTCGGGTCCTTCTCGGCGGTCTCGGTCATCTGGTCGGCCCAGGTGCCGGCCAGGTTTCGCTCGGCCCAGCCGGCGGCGATGCGCACGGCGACGCGGCGCAGGTTCTCGATCAACGCCAGCCGCAGCATGATCGGGATTGCCCACAGCTCGCCCAGCCTGAGCGCGGTGACCGACTGGTAGGCCGCCACGAAACGGCCGAGGCCGTCCGTGTCCACCCGGCCATCGCCGTGCGCAATGGTCTCCAGCGCGATGTCGTAGACGCGCGGAAGCCCGGCCGACGGGCCCTGCGCCAGGCGCGGCAGCTCCCGGCTGTAACCCTTGGGCAGGTGCCTCTTGGCGGTGCGGATCTGCTCTTCGATCAGATAGAAGTTGTCGAGCAGCCACTCCCCGGCCGGCGTGATGCGGCGGCTCTCCGTGACCGCCTCGGTCAGCAGGCTGCACACGCCGACCAGGGCGCTCTCGTTCGCCGCCAGTCGCGCCAGCAGCCGGTCCGGCGCGCGCCCCGGCGCCAGCTTGTGCGAGGCCGCGAGCGCCTTGCCGTGCTGCTCCATCTGCTCGGCGCTGAACAACTCGGCCCGCAGCGGTGGTTCGTCGTCGCGGTGGTTGCGCGGCAGGGCGCTCACGCGAAGTTGCGTCTTCAGCCGTCGCAAATATTCGACGAGCTTCGAGCCAGCGTTCAATTCAGGATGTCCATTGCAGAAAATGAAATCTCAACCACGCTCATCGCGTCGAGCGAGGCACCGCCTCCAACCACGCTGAGCGCCTCGTCGAGGCCGGCCGGCGCCCCTTAAGTCGCGGCGATCTGCCGCAGCAGGCGGTCGAACTCCTTCTTCACGACGTCATAACACTCGCAGGCGCGGGCTTCGAGCCCCGGCCGGTCCATGACGATGATGTGGCCGCGGCTGTAGTCGAATCAGCCCCTCCTCCTGCAGCTTGCCGGCCGCCTCCGTGACCCCTTCGCGGCGCACGCCCAGCATGTTGGCGATCAGCTCCTGGGTCATCACGAGCTCATTCGTGGGCAGGCGGTCGAGGCTCAGCAGCAGCCACCGGCAAAGTTGCTGGTCCACCGAATGGTGGCGATTGCACACCGCCGTCTGCGCCATCTGCGTGATCATCGCCAGTGTGTAGCGAAGCAGCAGGTGCTGCAGCGCGCCGCCGCGGCTGAACTCCTGCTTGAGCACCAGTCCCTTCAGGCGATAGCCGTGGCCCGCGCTCTGCACGACCGCGCTGTTGGGCATCGTCTCACCGCCCATGAACAGGGCGATTCCCACCACGCCCTCGTGGCCGACCACGGCAATTTCCGCCGAGGAGCCGTCCTGCATACGTAGAGCAGCGAGACGATGCGCTGGTCGGGAAATACACGTACCCCTGCCGGCTGCCGGATTCGTCGAGCGCCAGGCCGAGCCGCAACGGGACCAGTTCCAGGTGCGGCAGCAGGCGCTCGTAATCCGCCGCGGGCAACGCGGCGCACAAGACGGTTCTCCCGCGGCGATTGGCGCGCGGGCGAAGACGGGTTTTCTGTCATCCGGGTCGATCATCCCTGTGGACGCACGGCAGGGCGCTCCGCGAGGGGCGAATCGGAGCGCAAACCTAGTGTTCGATATAGTACGTATAAATCTGCGCCCGAATCCGAACATTGGCGCTATGTGTGCCAGCGCACGGAACGAAGCGCGGTGTTGGCGCATGGTGGGCGTGGATGTTCGGTCTCCTCCTCCCTCCTTCATTGACCAACATCCGTAGTACCCCAGGCCCGGATCGGCTAGTTCGATCCGGGCCCTTTTTATTGTTGGGCGCGCCCGGTATGTGCGCCATCGTACGGACACCCGCCGCCGGCAAGCGCACGCTTAGCGCGTTGATGCGCGCCGGGGCAGGACGCTCGCACCGCGGCCGCGCCAATCTGGTCCGCCCCCAGTGGGGCATTTAACTGCGCGATTCGGTCACCGAAATGAAATCAGTCCGATCCCCTCCCGCCAAAGCCGCGAGCGGCATCGCCGGTTTCGACGAAATCACCGGCGGCGGTTTGCCGCGCGGCCGCACGACGCTGCTGGTGGGCGCGCCGGGCTCCGGCAAGACCGTCTTCGCGCTGCAATTCCTGGAGCATGGCGCCGCGCGCAATGCCGCGAGCCGGGCATTTTCGTCGCGTTCGAGGAAAGCTCGAAGCGCATCGTGGCCAACGCCGAAAGCTTCGGCTGGAACCTGGCGGCAGTTGCAGCGCAGAAGAAGCTTTATTTCATGGACGCGCAGCCGCCGCCCGACCTGGTCCAGTCGGGGGATTTCGATCTCGGCGGGATGCTGGCGGCGCTGGAGGCCAAGACCGGGAGATGGGGGCGCGGCGCATCGTGTTCGACGCCATGGACGTCGTATTGGCCCTGCTGCCCGACGCGGCGGCGAGAAGGCGGGAAATCTACCGGCTGCACGACTGGTTGCTGGCGCGCGAGCTGACGGGCGTGATCAACCTCAAGGCCGGCGGCGACGAGCCGAGTCGCCATGCCGAGCAGCCGTTCGGCTTCATGCAATTCATGGTGGACTGCGCCGTCATCCTCAACCACAGCATGGTGATGGGCGTGTCGCAGCGCAGTCTGCGGGTCCAGAAGTATCGCGGCTCCGACTTCGACGAGAATGAAGCGCCGTTCCTGATCGGCAAAGACGGATTCGAGATCGCCGTCGCCCACTCGCCGCGCCGCACGAGCCTCAAGGCGAGCAACGAGCGCGTTTCCAGCGGCGTGGAGCGGCTCGATACCATGCTCGACGGCGGCTACTACCGCGGCGCCAGCGTGCTGATCACCGGCTTTCCCGGCACGGCCAAGACCACCTTGAGCGGCGCCTTCGCGGAGGCGGCCTGCCGGCGCGGCGAACGCACCCTGTTCGTCAGCTTCGATTCGGATTGCGGCGAGGTGCTCCGCAACCTGACCTCGGTGGGCATCGCGGCTCGAGCGTCACGTCAAGAGCGGCTGCCTGCGCATGATTTCGGCCCGCAGCATCACCGGCAGCGCGGAAACCTATCTGGTTCGGATCAAGTCCTTTGCCAAAGAGCATCGCGCCCGTTGCCTGGTGATCGATCCGGTCTCGATCTGGTCCAAATCGGACAGGAAATCTGACCGCTCACAGCGTCGCCGAACGATTGATCGACTGGTCCAAGTCCGACGGCATCACCCTGGTCTGCACCATGCTGCTGGACGAGATGTCGAGTCGATCGGGGGAAACTTCGTCGCTTCAGATCTCGACGCTGGCCGACACCTGGATCCACCTCAACTATCTGGTGCAGGCCGGGGAGCGCAACCGGGGCCTGTCGATCGTCAAAGCACGCGGCACGGCGCACTCGAACCAGGTGCGCGAGCTGATCCTGAGCGAGGCCGGGGTGACGCTGGCCGACACCTACAGCGCAGGCGGCGAAGTCCTGATGGGCACGCTGCGCTGGGAAAAGGAACGCGCCGAGCGTGCTTCGCACGATGCGGCCGAAGTTGCCGCCAAGCTCAAGCGCGTCAGGCTCGACGCCGAGGAAGCCGAGCTCGCGGTTCGAATGAAGTCACTGCAGACCGAACTCGTGGCGAAGCAGGTGGAGAAGGAACTTGCTGGCCCGCACCACGGAAAGCAGCAAGGGAGAATTGTCCCGCGGCCGCACTCGGATGAAGGAATTGCGCGGGGCCGATGCGGCGGGCCCGGGGCGCAAGTGAGCCCGCCATGAGCCGGCGCAGCCCGTACAGGTTCCGGCTCTACGTCGCGGGCGACGCGCCGAACTCCGTGCGCGCGCGAGCCAATCTTGCCGCGCTTTGCCGCGCGCACCTGCCCGACTCGGCACGAAATCGAAATCGTGGACGTGCTGCGGGATCCGAAGCGCGCGCTGGCGGATGGCGTCTTCATGACCCCGGCCCTGTTGAAGCTCGCGCCCTCCCCGGTCCGAAAGATCGTCGGCAACCTCGCCCAGACGCAGACCGTGCTGCTCGCGCTGGGACTGGAAGCGGTTGCGGCATGAACTCCGCCGGACCGCCACCCGCGGCGGACCTGAACGACGAGGTCGCGGCGCTGATCGCGTCGCTGCACCGCACCGAACGGCGCCTGGAGGAACTGACCGCCGGCGAAGTGGACGCCGTCGTCGACCGTGACGGCAAAATCCTCCTGCTGCAGCACGCCCAGGAATGGTTGCGTCAAAACGATGCCGCCAGGCAGACCGCCATTCTCGACGCGCTGCCGGCGCATATCGCTTTGCTCGATGGTCAGGGAATCATCGTTTCGGTGAATGAAGCGTGGCAACGATTCGGCCGCGCCAACGCAGCTCCTAACCCGGGACACGATATCGGCGTCAACTACCTGGCGGTATGCGACCAGGCGCGGGGAGACGATGCGGCCGAGGCCAGCCAGGCCGCCGCCGGCATTCGTGCGGTGCTGGACGGCGAGCTCAGCACCTTCACGCTCGAATATCCCTGTCATTCCCCCGCAGAACAGCGCTGGTTCCTGATGACCGTGACGCCCTTGGCTGGCGACACCTCAAAGGGCGCGGTGGTCATGCACCTGGACGTGACGGCACGCAAGCAGGCGGACGGATCAGATTCGCGCCCTGGCGGCGCGGCTCACGACGACGCTCGAGAGCATCACGGATGCGTTCTTCACCGTGGACCGGGAATGGCGCTTCACCTTCCTCAACCGCGAGGCCGAGCGGCTGCTCGGGCGCACATACGCCGAACTGATCGGGCGGGAGCTTCTGGACCGAGTTCCCCGACACCGTCAGTTCCCCCTTCGAGCGCGAATACCGCCGGGCGATGGAGGAAAACGAAGCGGTGGTTTTCGAGGAGTTTTACCAACCGCTCGACACCTGGTTCAGTGTCCGCGCCTATCCCTCCGAGCAGGGTCTTGCGGTGTATTTCCTCGATATCACCGAGACAAGGAAAAGAACGGAGGAAATGGACTTCAAGAACGCAATTCTCAAGACGCAGCAAGCGACTTCGCTGGATGCGATGCTGGTGGTCGACGGGAACCGACAGATCATCTCCCACAATCAACAATTCATCGACCTATGGCGGATTTCCCCGCAGATGGCGAGCGTGCCCCTGCATGCGCCCGTGCTCCAATCCATTGCCGCCCAGACTCGGAACCCGGAAGCATTTGTCGCACGGGTTCAAGATCTGTACGCGCATCAAGACGCCACTAGTCGAGATGAACTGAAGCTGAATGATGGCAGGGTGGTCGATCGGTATTCCGCTCCAGCCATCGGGCCGAACGGCACCTACTACGGGCGCGATCTGGTATTTCCGCGATATCACCGAACGCAAGGCAGCGGACGCGCAAGATCGTACATCTCAACCGCGTATACGCCATGCTGAGCGGCGTCAATACGCTGATCGTGCGCGTACCGGACCGCGACACGCTGTTCGAGGAGGCATGCCGGATCGCGGTCGAGGCAGGCGGGTTCCGCATGGCCATGTTGGTCATCCTGGATCGAAGCTCGGCAAAACTCGTCCCGGTGGCCTCGGCGGGCAAGGACGAGGAGCTCATCAACGACATAAAAACCACGCTGTCGTCCGACGAGCTTGCTCCGCGCACTATGGTCGCGCGGGCGATCAAGGAAAAGCGAACCATCATCTCCAACAATTCGGAAAGCGACCCGCAGGTCGTGTTCAGCCCGAAATACGCCGCAGCCGGCGTCCGCTCGATGATCGTATTGCCGCTGATGGTCGAGGAGGAAGCGATGGGCGTGATCGCGCTGTACTCCGAGCAGAAGGACTTCTTCCATGCGGAAGAAATGCAGCTGTTGACCGAACTGGCAAGCGATATCGCGTTTGCCCTCGACAATATCGGCAAGCAGAAAAAGCTCGCCAACCTGGCGCGCGTGCGCGCCCTTTCCGGCAAGATCAATGCCGCGATCATCCGGATTCACGACCGCGAGGAGCTTTTGCGGGAGACCTGCCGCATCGCGGTCGAATCCGGCGGGTTCCGCCTGGCGTGGGCGGGCGTCGTCGACCCGAGCGATATGACGCTCAAGCCGCTCGCCTGCGAGGGCACCGAACAGCGCTTCCTCGAACAGATGCCGCTCAGCGTGAACCCGGCCGACGGCAAGAAATTCGGCCTGGCCGGACTCGCCGTGCGCGAGAAGAAACCGATCGTAGTCGAGGATATGCAGCGGGACCCGCGCATTGCGCGGCGCGTGGAAGCCGGGCGGCGGGAGCTCCACTCTATGGTCACACTGCCGCTGCTGGTGGCCGATACGGTGGTCGGCGTGCTGGCCCTGTATACCAAGGAAATGGGCTTCTTCGACGCGAACGAAATGCAGCTGCTGCCCGAGCTCAGCGGCAACATTTCGTTCGCGCTGGATCACATCGAAAAGGCGGAACAGATCGACTACCTCGCCTACTACGATGCGCTCACCGGCCTGGCGAACCGCACGCTGTTTCTCGAGCGGCTGGCGCAGTACATGCGCAGCGCTGTCGACGGCGGGCACAAGCTGGCCGTATTCCTGATCGATCTGGAGCGGTTCAAGAACATCAACGACAGCCTCGGCCGGGCGGCCGGCGACGCGCTGCTGCGGCAGGTGGCGAAGTGGCTGAAGCGCAACGCGGGGGACGCCAACCTGCTGGCACGGATGGGTGCGGACCATTTCGCCTCGGTGCTGCCGCAAGTGAGGCAGGACGGCAACCTCGGTGCGGCTGCTCGAGAAATGGATGCAATCCTTGCTGGAGCATCCGTTCCACCTGAACGACGCCGTGTTCCGCATCGCCGTCAAGGTCGGCATAGCGCTGTTCCCCGACGACGGCGCCGACGCCGAAACCTTGTTCAGGAACGCCGAGGCCGCGCTGAAAAAGGCCAAGACGAGCGGCGATCGCTACCTGTTCTATACGCAGAAGATGACCGACATCGGTGGCCGGCAAGCTCAACCTGGAAAATCAGTTGCGCGAGGCGCTGGACAAAGAGCAATTCGATGCTCCACTACCAGCCCAAAATGAGCCTCGCGAGCGGCAAGCTCACCGGCGCCGAGGCGCTGATTCGCTGGAACGATCCGCGCACCGGCCTGGTGCCGCCGGGCCGCTTCATTCCGATCCTGGAAGAAACCGGATTGATCCACGAAGTCGGCCGCTGGGCGCTGCGCCAGGCCATCGCGGACTACCTGCGCTGGCGCAGCGCCGGCCTGGCCTGCCGTGCGCATCGCGGTGAACGTGTCGGCACTGCAACTGCGCAATCGCGGCTTCATCGAAGAGGTCAGGCAGGCCATCGGCGGTCGACGCGCATGCGGCGGCGGGGCTGGAGCTGGAGATCACCGAAAGCCTGATCATGGAGGACGTCAAGCGCACCATCGCCAGCCTGCAGGCGATCCGCGACCTGGGCGTAAGCATCGCCATCGACGACTTCGGCACCGGCTTTTCCTCGCTCAGCTACCTGGCCAGGCTGCCGGTGGACACGCTGAAAATCGATCGCTCGTTCATCATCGACATGACGGCGGCGCCGGAGGGCCTGGCGCTGGTGTCCACCATCATCAACCTGGCGCATTCGCTCAAGCTCAAGGTGGTGGCCGAAGGCGTCGAAACCGAGGAGCAATCGCGCCTGCTGCGCTTGCTCGGCTGCGACGAGATGCAGGGCTTCCTGTTCAGCAAGCCCGTGCCGCGCGAAATCTTCGAAACCAGATTCCTGGCGCCGCCAGCCGCAGGCTAGCGAATGGCAAAGCAGATGCCCGTCGCGCACGACCCGCGCGCCACCGACCCCGCCTCGGAAGACGCTCCGGCGACGGTTGCGGTCGCATCAATGCGCTGGTGGCAGCTTGCCACGCAACCGCACATCCTGTTCCCGCTGATTGCGGTTGTCGTGCTGGCGGCGATCTGGGGGACAACGTTGACCCAAATCAGGGACCATCGCGCCGCCGCCGAGCACGCCGCCGCGAGCTCGGACCACGCTCTGGTCGAACTCTACGAAGCGCAGGTCATACGCGCGCTGCGCGAAATCGATCTGACCCTGAAGCTCGTCAAGTATGCCTATGAACGAAGCGGCAAGAGGTCCGTCCTGCGGGAATTGAAGGCCCGCGCTCTTTGCCGCCGGAGCTAGTGTTTGGCGTCAGTATCGCAGACAGCAAGGGCGACGTCGTGGCCAGCACCGCCCTCGCCGGAATGGGCAATATCGCCGACCAGAATTTGGCTCAGGGCCGGGATCGGACCAACGCCATCGAGGTCAACCACCCGCAGCAGGATCCGGTGAGCGGCCAATGGACGCTCGTATTCAGCCGCAGGCTTGACGCGGCTGACGGAAGTTATGCCGGCATCGTGATGATCATGGTCCCCGCCGCCTATTTCGTCAGCGGCTATGAAGCTTCGAAACTGGGTCAACACGGCCTGCTCGCCATCGTCGGAACCGATGGCATCGTCCGCGCCAGGCGCAGCGGAGACAAAGTCTCAGCCGCCGGCATAACCGATTTCCAGGCGCTGCCCATACATTCCGACGATGAGACGAAACCCGAGTTCAGGCTCGAAACCGACGCCTGGGACGGCGTTCGACGCTATACCAGTGCACGCCGGCTGTACGGCTTCCCGCTGGCCGTGGTCGTCGGATTGTCCGCGGACGAGCAGATGGCGCCCGCGCGGCAAGTCGCACGCGACGAACTGTGGCAGGCGACTCGCAGAAGCCTTTTGGCGATCCTGATTCTCGGTGTGATGACCCGCATGGGCTGGCAACTTGCGCGAACCCGCCAGCGCAACGCCCTGGAGTTGGAGGAAATGGTTCGGGCGCGCACGCACCAACTACTGGAAGCCCAAGAAGAACTGGAACAGCACCGCGCACACCTGGAACTGGAGGTGGCCCCGCGAACCGCCCGCCTTACGGAAGCACAGCGCATCGGCCATCTCGGCAACTGGGAATGGGATGTAAATAACAGTACGGTGAATTGGTCGGATGAAATGTATCGCATCTTCGGCTACGCGCCGCAGCAAATGGCCGCGAGCTTCGAAGCTTTCCTGAACGCGGTGCATCCGGAAGACCGCCAGTTGGTGAACGACACCGTGCGCGAGGCTTTGGCGGGGCAGCACACATACAGCATAGGGCACCGCATCCTGCAGCCGGACGGCACGCTACGCTATGTGCATGGGCGTGCCGAGGTGGTGCAAGGAGATGACGGGGAACCCTCAGCATGGTCGGAACGTTGCAGGACGTCACCGAGCGCGAACAGGCCGAACAAGACCGCTACTTGGCGAAAAGAATATCTCGAACACATTGATCGCCAGCCAGCCGGCCATATTCTACATTCTTGACTCGACCGGACGGTTTATCCGCTGGAATGACAAACTCGAGACGTGCTCGGCCTCTCCGACTCACAGATTGCGGCGACCGATGCACTGGACATTATTCACGAGGCGGACCGTCCGTTGGTCGCCCAGAAAACCAGGAAACTTTTGAACAAGGCACGGCATCCAACGTTGTGCGCCTCATCACAAAGACGGGTATACGCTACTTCAATCTAACGGCCTCGCGAGTGGATACTG
>CAWHUZ010000009.1:0-131330 GCA_963832685.1 uncultured beta proteobacterium | reverse complement strand
GGAAGTCGGCGTCGAAGTGGCGAACCTGCGCTATTTCGCCAGCCAGCCGTGGCCCTTCCCGCATTCGCTGATGATCGCCTTCACCTGCGACTGGGCGGCGGGCGAATTGCGCCCGCAACCGGGCGAAATCGAGGACGCGGGATGGTTCGATGTATTCCAATTACCTAAACTTCCAAGTAAAATCTCGATTGCTCGCAGCCTGATCGACGCCTTTGCGGCCAGATCAGGGGCGAAATCTTGAACGGGCGTCTAGCTTCGCGCAGCCGACGGATTCGGCGCCGGGGCGGCCCAAGAGGGGTCCTGCACGAATTGAACACGACACACGCTTTTCGTTCTTGCGCCGCAAGGCGCGACGGAAGGGCGCAGCCTGGTGAGAGCGCTGGGTTGCGCCTTCGCGTTTTTCGGGGAGAGAGAAAATGAACGGTCTGCATCTCATCGGTGACCTCACCGGCTGCCGCTGCGATCCGCAGCTCCTGCTCGACGGAGA
This sequence comes from uncultured beta proteobacterium, assembly GCA_963832685.1. Classification (GTDB taxonomy): domain Bacteria; phylum Pseudomonadota; class Gammaproteobacteria; order Burkholderiales; family SG8-39; genus DAHVFK01. Next base: position 130,843 of record CAWHUZ010000009.1, on the reverse strand, counting down.
ACGCTTCCGCGAAAAGTGCGTCGAGCTCGTCAACGATTCCGGGCTCACGATCATGAACGTGAGCTTTCACCAGTTCGAGGGCTCGGGCTACACCGGCGCGGTGGTGCTGGCCGAATCGCACCTGGCGATCCACACCTGGCCCGAGACCGGGGGCCTGACGCTCGACGTCTACGTGTGCAACTACAGCGCCGACAATTCCGCCAAGGCGCGCAAGGTGTTCGACGCGATCATCGAGCATTTCCAGCCGACCGACGCGGCGCGGCACGAGATCGAGCGCGGCGAGCACCTGCTGATGGAGCCGCTGAACGATTCGACCGGCTTCTACATCAGGGCCCGGCGCCGCCTCGGCGAATGGCAGACCCGATACCAGAAGATGGCGATCTTCGACACCGCCCAGTACGGCAAGCTGTTCCGCCTCGACGGGTTCAACATGACCTCCGAGAAGGAGGAGTTCGTCTACCACGAGAACCTGATCCACCCCGCGCTCGCCGCGCACAACGCGCCGAGGAAGGTGCTCGTGATCGGCGGCGGCGACGGCGGCTCGTCCGAGGAGGCGCTCAAGCACCCCTCGGTCGAGCAGGTCACGATGGTCGAGATCGACGAAGACGTGATCCGGGTCGCCAAGGAGCACTTCGGCGCGGTCCACAACGGCGTGTTCGACAACCCGAAGCTGCGCGTGCTGATCGACGACGGCATGCGCTTCGTGCGCGAGACGAACGAGAAGTTCGACCTCATCGCGCTCGACCTGAACGATCCGATGGGCCCGGCCGAGGCGCTCTATTCGACCGAGTTCTTCCAGCAGCTGCGCCACACGCTCGCCCCCGGCGGCGCGCTGGTGCTGCACATCGGCTCGCCGGTGGCGCGCCCGGACCGGGTCGCCGAGCTGGCGCAGCGCCTGAACGGCGTGTTCCGCATCGTGCGCCCCTACACCATGTACATCCCGCTCTACGGCTCGCTGTGGGCGATGGCGGTGTGCTCCGACAAGCTCGACCCCAAGGCCTTCACCGCGGACGAGATCGACCGCCGCATCGAGCATCGCAAGCTGCAGGAGCTCAGGTACTACAACGGCGAGACCCACGAGGGCGTGTTCGCGCTGCCGAACTACGTGCGCGACCTGGTCGCGCCGCCGCGCCTGAAGCAGCCCGCGCGCGGCCGCCGGCTCGGCGTGGTGCGCGCCGCGGCGAAGTAGCGCCGCCTTCTCAGCCGAGCGAGGCGAGCACCTCGCGCACGATCGCGAACAGCTGGTCGATCTCCGCCTTCTTGATGATCAGCGGCGGCGCGAGCGCGATGATGTCGCCCGTGTAGCGGATGTAGGCGCCCTGCTCGAACGCCTTGAGGTGCGCGTCGAAGCCGCGCGTGCCCGGCGCGCCAGGGCGCGGCGCGAACTCGATTGCCGCGATCAGGCCGATGTTGCGGATGTCGATTACGTTGGGCAGGTCCCTGAGCGCGTGCGCCTGCTCCTCCCAGTAGCCGGCGAGCTCTCCGGCGCGGGTGAGCAGGCCTTCCTCCTGGTAGACGTCGAGCGTCGCCAGCCCCGCCGCGCAGGCGAGCGGGTGGGCGGAGTAGGTGTAGCCGTGCGGCATCTCGATCGCGCCTTCCGGCCCGCCCATGAAGGCCTGGTAGATCTCCTCCTTCATCAACACCGCGCCCATCGGCACCGTGGCGTTGGTGATGCCTTTGGCGGTGGTGATCAGGTCGGGCGTGACGCCGAAGTACTGCGAGCCGAAGGGCTTGCCCAGCCGCCCCCAGGCGGTGATCACCTCGTCGAAAATGAGCAGGATGCCGTGCTTGTCGCAGATCTCGCGCAGGCGCTCCAGGTACCCGACCGGCGGCACCAGCACCCCGGTCGAGCATGCCACCGGCTCGACGATCACGGCGGCGATGGTCGAGGGGTCGTGCAGTTGGCAAAGCCGCTCGAGGTCGTCGGCGAGCTCGGCGCCGTGCTTGGGCTGCCCGCGCGAAAAGGCGTTCTTGGCCAGGTCGTGCGTGTGGCGCATGTGGTCCACGCCCGCGACCAGCGCGCCGAAGATCTTGCGGTTGCCCGCGATGCCGCCCACCGCGGTGCCGCCGAAATTGACCCCGTGGTAGCCGCGCTCGCGCCCGATCAGGCGCATGCGGTGGCCCTCGCCGCGCATGCGATGGTAGGCGAGCGCGAACTTGAGCGCGGTATCGACCGACTCGGAGCCCGAGTTGGTGAAGAACACCCGGCTGATGCCCTTGGGCGCAAGCTTGGCGATCCGGTCGGCGAACTCGAACGCCGCCGGGTGGCCCATCTGGAACGGCGGCGCGAAATCCATCGTCGCGACCTGCTTTTGCACCGCCTCGACGATCTTCGGCCGGCAGTGCCCGGCGTTCACGCACCACAGCCCGGAGGTGCCGTCGATCACCTGCCGTCCTTCCGGCGTGTAGTAGTGGATGCCCTCGGCGCGCGCGAACAGGCGCGGCGCCTTCTTGAACTGGCGATTGGTCGAGAACGGCATGAAGAAGGCCGAATTCTCGAGCGAGTGGGCGACGGCTTCGGAGCGTGCGCGTTCGTTCATGGTCGATTCTCCGTGAAATTCCTAGGCAGCGCGCGAAAGCGCCGCGTGCAGCAATACGTTACACCCGGCGGCGAGGTCCTGGGGCGTCGCATTCTCGATTTCGTTGTGGCTGATGCCACCCTCGCAGGGCACGAAAATCATCGCGCTGGGCGCCACGCGGGCGACGTACACCGCGTCGTGGCCGGCGCCCGAGACGATGTCGCGCCGCGTATAGCCGAGCGCGCCCGCCGCGTCGCGCACCGCGCCCACCATCGAGGGGTCGAAGTGGCAGGGCGGGAAGTAGGTGACTTCGGCCAGCTCGATCGCGACGCGGCACTCGGACTCGATCGCCTTCAGGCTGTCGCGCAGCGCAGCCACCATGGCGGACAGGCTGTCGTCCTTCTGATTGCGGAACTCGACCGACATGCGCACCTCGCCCGGAACCACGTTGCGCGAGTTGGGCTTGACCTGCATCGAGCCGACCGTGCCCCTGGCGTAGTCGGGAAACGCGAGCGCGATCCGGTTCACCTCCAGCACCAGCCGGCTGGCGGCGATCAGGGCGTCCTTCCTCAACTCCATCGGCGTCGGCCCGGCGTGCGCGTCCTGGCCGGTGATCACCGCGTCGAACCAGCGCTGGCCGAGCGCGCCCTGCACCACGCCGATCGTGGTCTTGGCGTCCTCGAGCACCGGCCCCTGCTCGATATGCGCCTCGAAATACGCGCCCAGCCGATGCGGCGGCGCCTCGCCGGCATAACCGATGGATCTCAACGCATCCTCTACCGTGATGTCGTCCACATCCTTTTGTTCGAGAGCGTGTCCGAGCGGAAACACGCCGGCGAATACGCCCGAGCCCATCATCACCGGCGTGAAGCGCGAGCCCTCCTCGTTGGTCCACGACACGACCTCGAGCGGAGCGCGGGTCTCGATGCCGGCGTCGTTCAGCGTGCGCATCACCTCCAGGCCCGCCATCACGCCGTAGGCGCCGTCGAATTTGCCGCCGGAGGGCTGGCTGTCGAGATGGCTGCCCATCGCCACCGGGGGCAGCGAGGGGTCGCGCCCAGCGCGGCGCGCGAACATGTTGCCGATGGCGTCCACTTCGACCTCGAGCCCGGCCTCGCGCGCCCAGCGCGCGAACAGCTCGCGCGCTTCGCGGTCGGTGTCGGTGAGCGTCAGGCGCTTCACGCCACCCTTGGGCGTCGCGCCGATGCGCGCGAGCTCCATCAACGACTGCCACAGGCGGTCGCCGTTGATGCGCAGCTGCTGCATCTCAGCCCGCGTAGGCGACGACCTTCTGGCGCTGCTCGCCCAGGCCCTTGATGCCGAGCGTGACCACGTCGCCCACGTTCAGGAACACGGGCGGCTTCATCCCGAGCCCGACCCCCGGCGGCGTGCCGGTGGTGATGATGTCGCCCGGCAGCAGCGTCATGTACTGGCTGAGGTAGGACACGATATTCGCCGCGCCGAAGATCATGGTGCGGGTGTTGCCGGTCTGCATGCGCTTGCCGTTGACCTCGAGCCACATGTCGAGCACCTGCGGATCGGTGATCTCGTCGGTGGTCACGAGCCACGGGCCGATCGGGCCGAAGCTGTCGCAGCCCTTGCCCTTGTCCCATTGCGACGACTGGAGCTGGAATGCGCGCTCGGAAACGTCGTTCACCACGCAGTAGCCCGCGACGTGCTCGAGCGCCTTGTCCTCCGACACGTACTGCGCCTTGCTGCCGATCACGATGCCGAGCTCCGCTTCCCAGTCGAGCTTGGTCGAGCCCTTGGGCTGGATGATGTCGTCGTAGGGCCCGCTGATGCAGGTGGTCGCCTTCATGAACACCACCGGCTCGGTCGGAATCGGCATCCCGGCCTCCTTGGCGTGGTCGCGAGTAGTTGAGGCCAATCGCGACGAACTTGCCGATGCCGACGTAGGGCACGCCCAGGCGCGGGTTGCCGTTCACGATCGGCAGCGACTCCGGCTTGACCTTCGACAGCATCTTCAGCCCGCGCGGCGAGATCTCGTTCGGGCCGAAGTTGGCCACCACCTTGGAAAGATCGCGCAGCCTTCCCTCGGCGTCGATCACGCCCGGCTTCTCGAATCCGGATTTGCCATAGCGGCACAGCTTCATATCGTCATTCCCCCATCGATTGAATACATGTTCCCGGTTGCGAAAAGCGACTCATCCGAGGCCAGGAACACCAGGATTCCGGTGATGTCGTCGACCGTGCCGAGGCGCCCCATGGGCTGGCGCGCGATGAAGTCCTTGCGCGCCTGCACCGGATCGGCAAAGGCGTTGATGCGGTCGTGCAGCGATGGCGTGTCGACCGTGCCCGGGCCGATGCAGTTGCAGCGGATGCCTTGCCTGACGTAGTCCGCCGCGATCGCCTTGGTGAGGCCGATCACCGCGGCCTTGGTCGCGCCGTACACGAAGCGGTTCGGCAGGCCCTTCACGCTCGAAGCGATCGAAGACATGTTGATGATCGCGCCGCCGCCCTTCTTAAGCATGCCTGGCAGGAAAGCGCGCGCAACCAGGTACATCGACTTCACGTTCAGGTTGAAGCTGAAGTCCCAATCCTTCGGCGTGCAATCGAGGATCGTGCCGTGATGCACGAACCCGGCGCAGTTGAACAGCACGTCGATCTGGCCAACCTCGACCGCGATCTTCGCGATCGCGGCCTCGTCCGTCACGTCGAGCGCGCGCGTACGGATGCCGTCCTTGCCTTCGAATTCGGCCATCGTCTTCGGGTTGACGTCGGTCGCCCATACCTTGGCCCCTTCGCGCGCGAAGGCGAGCGCGGCGGCGCGGCCGATGCCCTGCCCCGCCGCGGTGATGAACGCAGTCTTGCCGGCCAGCCTTCCTGACATCTCGGTCCTCCCAGGAGCGGGGGTCGATTATAGCGGTTCGGCGCCGGCCGACGCGGTACACTTTCGACTCTGTTCGACCCGGGGAGGAAGATGAACCAGCTCGATTTCGCAGGCCGCAGCGCGGTCGTCACCGGCGCGGCGCAAGGCATCGGCTTCGCCATCGCCAAGCGCCTGCTCGCCTCCGGGGCAAAGGTTCGCATCTGGGATCGCGACGACAAGCTGCTCGCGGGCGCGCTGGCCGCGCTCGGGCGCAACGCGACCGGCGACGCGATCGACGTGACCGACGCCGCGGCGATCGAGAAGGCAGCGCAGAGCGCGCTCGACGCGTTCGGCAAGATCGACGTGCTGGTCAACAACGCCGGCATCGCGGGGCTCAACGCGCCGACGGTCGACTACCCGGTCGAGGAATGGCACAAGGTGCTCGCGGTCAACCTGACCAGCCAGTTCCTCACCTGCCGCGCGGTGGCGCCGCACATGGCGAAGGCGAACTACGGCCGCATCGTCAACATCGCCTCGATCGCGGGCAAGGAGGGCAACCCGAACGCGGTGGCCTACAGCGCGTCGAAGGCGGGCGTGATCTCGCTCACCAAGTCGCTCGGCAAGGAGCTGGCGCAGTCCGGCGTGCTGGTCAACTGCATCACGCCGGCGGCGGCGAAGACCGCGATCTTCGACCAGATGACCGAGCAACACATCAACTACATGCTGTCCAAGATCCCGATGGGACGGTTCGTGCAGGTGGACGAGGTCGCGGCGCTGGCCTGCTGGCTGGCCTCGGAAGATTGCTCGTTCTCCACCGGCGCGGTGTTCGACATTTCCGGCGGCAGGGCGACATACTGACATGGCAAAGAAGACTCCGACGCAGCGCAGCGTCCAGTGGTTCGGGCGCGAGGACATCTACGGCTTCATCTACCGCAGCTGGGTGAAGAACCGAGGCGTTCCGCAGGACCAGTTCGACGGCCGGCCGGTAATCGGCATCTGCAACACCTGGTCCGAGCTCACGCCCTGCAACACGCACTTTCGCGTCATCGCCGAGCACGTCAAGGCCGGCGTGCTCGAGGCGGGCGGTTTTCCGCTCGAGTTTCCGGTCATGTCGCTCGGCGAAACGCTGCTCAGGCCGACCGCGATGCTCTACCGCAACCTCGCCAGCATGGACGTGGAAGAGTCGATCCGCGGCAACCCCCTGGACGGCACGGTGCTGCTGGTCGGCTGCGACAAGACCACGCCTTCGCTGCTGATGGGCGCGGCGAGCGTCGACCTGCCGGCGATCGCGGTCTCGGGCGGCCCGATGCTGTCGGGCAAGTACCGCGGCACCGACATCGGCTCGGGCACCAATGTCTGGTCGATGTCCGAGGACCTGCGCGCCGGCAAGATCACGCTCGACGATTTTCACGAGGCCGAGTCGTGCATGCACCGCTCGCACGGGCACTGCATGACCATGGGAACGGCGTCGACGATGGCGTCGATGGTCGAGGCGCTCGGCGTGGGCATGCCCGGCAACGCGGCGATTCCGGCGGTGGACGCGCGCAGGAACGTGCTCGCGCGCGCCGCGGGACGGCGAATCGTGCAGATGGTGAAGGAAAACCTGACGCTGTCGAAGATCCTCACCAAGCAGGCGTTCGAGAACGCGATCCGGGTCAATGCCGCGATCGGCGGCTCGACCAACGCGGTGATCCACCTGATCGCGATCGCGCGACGCATCGGCGTGGACCTGAAGATCGCGGACTGGGACCGCTGCGGGCGCAACGTGCACACGCTGCTCAACCTGATGCCCTCGGGCAAGTACCTGATGGAGGATTTCTTCTACGCCGGCGGCCTGCCCGCAGTGATCCGCGAGCTGGGCGAAGCGGGCATGCTGCACAAGAACGCGCTGACGGTGAACGGCGAGACGATCTGGGCCAACAACAAGGACGCGCCGTGCTGGAACCGCGATGTGATCCACAGCTTCAAGAAGCCGTTCAAGAAGAACACCGGCATCGCGGTGCTGCGCGGCAACCTGTGCCCGGGCGGCGCGGTCATCAAGCCGTCCGCCGCGACACCGAAGCTGATGAAGCACCGCGGCCGCGCGGTCGTGTTCGAGAACATCGAGGACTTCCATCGCCGCATCGACGACCCGAAGCTCGAGATCGACGCGCGCAGCATCATGGTGCTCAAGAACTGCGGCCCCAAGGGCTACCCGGGCATGGCCGAGGTCGGCAACATGCCGCTGCCGCCCAAGCTGCTGAAGAAGGGCGTGACCGACATGGTGCGCATTTCGGACGCCCGCATGAGCGGCACGTCCTACGGCACCGTGGTGCTGCACATAGTGCCCGAGGCCGCCGCGGGCGGGGTGCTGGCGCTGGTCGAGAACGGCGACACGATCGAGCTCGACGTCGCTAAGCGGAAGTTGAATTTGCTCGTTTCCAAATCTGAATTGCAGAAACGAAAGAAACGCTGGAAAGCGCCCAAGCCGCCGCTCGAGCGCGGCTACTGGAAGCTCTATCACGACCACGTGCTGCAGGCGAGCGACGGCGCCGACCTCGACTTCCTGGTCGGCAAGAGCGGCCCGCTGGTGCCGCGCGACAACCACTGAAGAGGCACGCCATGCTGCAGGCCGCCGACCTGACCATCCGCCTTCATCCCAACGACGACGTGGTGATCGCCCGGGTCGAGATTCCCGGCGGCACGTTGGTGACGAGCGAGAACGTGCGTACCGCAGACGCGATCCCGGCGGGCCACAAGCTCGCGGCGCGCGCCATCGCGCAGGGTCAGCCCGTCAAGCGCTACGACCAGATCATCGGTTTCGCCACGCGCCCCATCGAGGCCGGAGAGCACGTGCACGTGCACAACCTGGCGATGGGCGACTTTGAGCGCGACTACGCGTTCTGCGCCGGCGTCAAGCCGATCGACTACGTGCGGCCCGCGGCGACCTTCGAGGGCATCGTGCGGGCCGATGGCCGTGTCGCGACGCGCAACTACATCGGCATCCTCACCAGCGTGAATTGCTCGGCGACCGTGGCGCGCATGGTCGCGGACCACTTTCGCAACAATTTGCGCGATTATCCCAACGTCGACGGTGTCGTCGCCCTGACGCACAAGACCGGTTGCGGCATGGCGACCGTGGGCGAAGGCATGACGCTGCTGCAGCGCACCCTCACGGGCTATGCGCAGCATCCGAACTTCTACGCCGTGCTCAACATCGGGCTGGGCTGCGAGGCGAACCAGATCAACCTCTGGCTCGGCAGCGCGAAGCTCAAGACTTCCGACAAGCTGCAGGCCTTCACCATCCAGGAAAAGGGCGGCACCACCAAGGCGGTGAAGGACGGCATTGCGCGCATTGAGGCGCTGCTGCCCGAAGCGAACAAGGTGCAACGCGTGCCGGTGCCGGCGAGCCACTTGATCCTGGGGCTGGAATGCGGCGGCTCCGACGGCTATTCGGGGATCAGCGCCAACCCCGCCCTGGGCGCGGCCGCCGACCTGCTGGTGCGCCACGGCGGCACCGCGATTCTCTCCGAGACGCCCGAAATCTACGGCGCCGAGCACCTGCTCACGCGCCGCGCGACGACGCGCGAAGTCGGCGAAAAGCTGCTTGCGCGCATCCGCTGGTGGGAGGACTACACCGCGCGCAACAAGATGGAAATGAACAACAATCCCTCGCCCGGCAACAAGGCGGGCGGCCTGACCACGATCCTCGAAAAATCGCTCGGCGCGGCCGCCAAGGGCGGCACGATGAACCTGGTCGATGTCTACGAGTTCGCCGAGAAGGTCGATGCGAAAGGCTTCGTGTTCATGGACACGCCGGGCTATGACCCGGTGTCGGTGACCGGGCACGTGGCCGGCGGCGCGAATGTCGTGTGCTTCACCACCGGGCGCGGCTCGGTATTCGGTTGCAAGCCCACGCCCTCGCTCAAGCTCGCCACCAACTCGCGCCTGTACGCCCACATGGAAGAGGACATGGACGTGAACTGCGGCACCATCGTCGACGGCTCCGAAACCGTGGCGCAGGTCGGCGAGCGCATCTTTCGCCTGGTGCTCGAGACGGCGTCCGGCGCGCGGTCGAAATCCGAGCTGCTGGGCTTCGGCGAGGACGAATTCGCGCCGTGGGTCGTCGGCGCGACGATGTAGCGCCGTCAGCCCGCCGTCACGCGGCGTGGCGCCACTTGATCGAGCAGCCCACCGACGCGGTCTGCTCGCGCGGGCCGAGACCGGTCTTGGCGATCTGCAGCATCGCCTCGTAGAGCTCGCGCGGCGCGCCGGCAATCGGCTCGCGCCGGGAGGCATCGAGCCTGCCGCGGTACTGCAACTCCAGCTTCGCGTTGAAGCCGAAGAAATCCGGCGTGCACACCGCGCGGTAGGCTTTCGCCACCTCCTGCGTCTCGTCGAAAACGTACGGAAACGGGAAGTTCTCCGCCCGCGCCACGCGCTGCATGTTGTCGAACGAATCCTCCGGGTAGTCGTCGGGGTCGTTCGACATGATCGCGATCGAGCCGACGCCGTGGCCGGCGAGATCGCGGCAATCGCGCACGATGCGGTCGATCACCGCTTTCACGTAGGGACAGTGGTTGCAGATGAACATCACCAGCAGGCCGTCCGGGCCGCGCGCGCTCGAAAGGCTGTGGCGCTTGCCGTCCACGCCGGCCAGGTCGAAGTCGACCGCTTTCCAGCCGAAGTCGCACAGCGATGTCTGCAGGCTGACCATGCGAAAATCATAGCATGCGAAGAAAACCCGCACGAACCCCGCGCCTGTACGTCGAGGGTCCGCTGCGGCCCGGCACGCGCATCGCCTTGCCCGAGCGCGCCGCGCATCACGCCGCAGCGGTGCTGCGCCTGCGCGAGGGGGAGCTCGTGATCCTGTTCGACGGGAAAGGCGGCGAGCACGATGCGCGGATCGCCTCGGCCGCGCGCGGGCGGGTCGAGGCCGACGTGACCGAACGGCGCGACATCGAGCGTGAATCGCCGCTCAAGCTGACCCTGGTGCAAGGCGTTTCCTCCGGCGAGCGCATGGACATGACGGTGCAGAAGGCGGTCGAGCTCGGCGTTGCTGCGATCCAGCCGGTGCTGACGCAAAAGTCGGTCGTCAAGCTCGACCAAAGGCGCGCCGCCGCGCGGGTCGAGCATTGGCGCGCGATCGTGCTCTCGGCCTGCGAGCAATCCGGGCGTAACCGCCTGCCCGCGGTATTTCCGCTCCTGCCGCTTCAGGACTATTGCCGCGCTTCTCCCTCGGGGACCCTTCTTCTGCTGTCGCCCGCCGCCGGCCGCGGCCTGCGTGCCGCCTCGGCGCGCCTCGAAGGCGAGGTCGTCCTCGCCGCCGGACCGGAGGCCGGGTTCAGCGCGGACGAAGAGGCGCTGCTCGTGGGCGCCGGGTTCGAGCCGGTGCGGCTCGGCCCGCGCGTGCTGCGCACCGAGACCGCCGCGCTCGCCGCGCTGGCGGCGCTCAACGCGCTCGCGGGCGACTATTAAGCTTAGAATCGCGCGAATCCCGACAAGAATGGTATGAGCGCTCCGCCCAACCCCGAAGCATTCGTGCGCTGGTTCCGCCAGGCCGCGCCGTACGTGCACGCGTTCCGCGGCCGCAGCTTCGTGATCGCTTTCGGCGGCGAGCTGGTGGCCGAGCGGGCGCGCTTCGCGCAGTTCGTGCACGACCTGAACCTGCTCGCGGCGCTCGGCATACGCCTGGCGCTGGTGCACGGCGCGCGGCCGCAGATCGAGGCCGAGCTCAAGACCAAGAAGCTGCGCTCGCGCTATGTCAGGGGATTGCGCGTGACTGACGAGGCGGCGCTGATGGCCGTCAAGCACGCCGCCGGCGTGCTGCGGGTCGAGATCGAGGCGCTGCTGTCGCAAGGTCTGCCAAATTCACCGATGGCGGGCGCCCGGATCCGCGTCGCGTCCGGCAATTTCATCACCGCGCGCCCGATCGGGGTCGTCGACGGCACGGATTTCCAGTTCACGGGCTCGGTGCGCAAGGTCGACGCCACCGCCATCGCGCGCAGCCTCGACGCGGAGGAAGTCGTGCTGGTGCCCAACATCGGCTACTCGCCCACCGGAGAGGTGTTCAACCTCACGTGGGAAGACGTCGCCGAAAGCGTCGCGGTCGCGCTCAAGGCCGACAAGCTGCTCATTTTCACCGACCGGCTGCCCACCAACCGCAAGGGCGAAGTGCTCGCGGAGCTCACCGCGCGCGAGGCGCAGGCGCTGCTGAAGAAAGGCGACCTCGGCGCATCGACCACGCGCGCGCTCGAGCATGCCCTGCGCGCGCTCGCCTCCGGCGTAGGGCGAGCGCACCTCATCACGCGCCGCACGCAGGCCTCGATGCTGCTGGAGCTGTTCACTCACTCCGGGGTCGGAACCATGATCACGGCCGATCCGGTGCAAAAGCTGCGGCCCGCGCGCGTAGAGGACATCGGCTCGATCATCGCCCTGATCGAGCCGCTCGAGGCCGACGGCACCCTGGTCAAGCGCAGCCGCGAGCTGCTCGAGCGCGAGATCGGCAACTTCCAGGTCATCGAGCACGACGGCGTGCTGCTCGGTTGCGCGGCGCTCTACCCCTACCCGTCGGCGAAGAGCGCGGAATTCGCCAGCGTCGCCGTGTCGCCGGACTACCGCGACGCCGGCATCGGCGAGCTCCTGCTGCAGGCCTGCGAGGACCGCGCCAAGGCCTTGCGCCTGCGCCGGATCTTCGCCCTCACCACGCGCGCGGCGCACTGGTTTCTCGACCAGGGCTTCGTCGCGGCGGACGTCGCGGCCCTTCCGGTCGAGCGGCGCGAGCTGTACAACTGGAAACGCGGCTCGAAGATCTTCGTCAAGAGAATATAATCGGCCATCCGCAACGGAACGGAATCCCCATGGCAAGAATGGTCAAATGCGTCAAGCTCGGGCGCGAAGCGGAAGGTCTCGACCTGCCGCCCTACCCCGGCGAGCTGGGCAAGCGGCTGTACGAGAACGTCTCCAAGGAGGCGTGGCAGCAGTGGCTGCGCCACCAGACGATGCTGGTGAACGAGAACCGCCTCAACCTGGCTGACTCGAAGGCGCGCAAGTACCTCGCCGAGCAGATGGAGAAGCACTTCTTCGGGGAAGGCGCCGACGTCGCGTCGGGCTACGTGCCGCCGGAGAAATAGCCCGGCGCCACTACTCCAGGATTTCCTTCTCCATCTCGTCGAGGGAGACGTGCCGCACGTCGCGGCCCTTGGCCATGTAGATCACGTACTCGGCCATGTTCTTGGAGTGATCGCCGATGCGCTCGATCGCCTTGGCGATGAACAGGATCTCGAGCGAGCGGGTGATGGTGCGCGGATCTTCCATCATGAAGGTGATGAGCTGGCGCATGATGGCGCGGAATTGATCGTCCACCGCGCTGTCCTGGCGCACCACCGCCATCGCCTCGCTGACGTCCAGCCTGGCGAAAGCGTCGAGCGACTGGCGCAGCATCGCCAGCGCGCGGTCGGCGACGTTCGAAAGGTCCATGCGCGGCATGTGCAGCCGGCCCGCGCCGTGGATCAGCTTCGCCATGCGCGCGATCTTCTCCGCCTCGTCGCCGATGCGCTCGAGGTCGGTAATGGTTTTGATCACCGTGATCAGCAGGCGCAGGTCGCCCGCCGCGGGCTGGCGGCGCGCGATGATGTGGCTGCAGGATTCGTCCAGGTCGACTTCGAGCGCGTTGACCCGGTGGTCGTCGGCGATCACCTTCTCCATCAGCTCCATGTCGCCCGAGATCAGCGCTTCCATCGCGCGCGTGATCTGCTGCTCGACCAGGCCGCCCATGTGCAGCACCCGCGAGCGCACGCTTTCCAGCTCGGCGTCGAATTGCTTGGAAGTGTGCTCGGCCATGGGTTTTTCGCGGTAAGCAGAGGAATTTAGTATAGCCTCATTACACTTGCGTGACAGCGAGGCTGCGCACCCCCTGTGGCCCTCCCAGCAGCAACAGGTCGGCGCCGCGGCGGGCGAAGATGCCGTTGGTGACCACGCCGGCAAGGTTGTTCAGCTCGGCCTCGAGCCTGGGCGGATCGACGATAGTGAACCCGCGGCAGTCGAGGATCAGATTGCCGTTGTCGGTGCGGAAGTTCTGGCGCAGCTCCGGCTGGCCGCCGAGCTTGAGCAGCTCGCGCCCGACGTAGCTGCGCGCCATCGGGATCACCTCCACCGGCAGCGGGAACTTGCCCAGCACCGGCACCAGCTTGGAGGCGTCGCAGATGCACACGAAGCGCTTGGCGACTGCGGCGATGATCTTCTCGCGCGTGAGCGCCCCGCCGCCGCCCTTGATCATGTACAGGTGCTCGTTCACCTCGTCCGCGCCGTCGACGTAGACCGGCAGCGCGTCGACGCTGTTGAGATCGAATACCCTGATGCCGTGGCGCTTGAGGCGCTCCGCGCTCGCCTCCGAGGCCGCCACCGCACCTTCGATCCGCCCCTTGATCCCGGCCAGGGCGTCGATGAAGTGGTTCACCGTCGAGCCCGAGCCGACACCCACCACGGCGTCCTCGACCACGTGCTTGAGCGCCTCGCGCGCGACCAGCTGCTTGAGCTCGTCCTGCGTCATCGCTTGCGTTGCGGCGGAAGGTCGGTGCACACGCCTTCGTAGAGCTCCGCCGCCATGCCGACCGATTCGCTGAGCGTGGGATGAGGATGGATCGTTTTGCCGATGTCTGTCGCGTCGGCGCCCATCTCGATCGCGAGCGCAAGCTCGCTGATGAGGTCGCCCGCACCGGTACCGACGATGCCGCCGCCGACGACGCGATGCGTTTCGGCGTCGAAAATCAGCTTGGTGAAGCCTTCCTCGCGTCCATTGGCGATTGCCCGGCCCGAGGCGGCCCAGGGGAACTTGGCGACGCCGACTTTCGCGCCCGCCTGCTTCGCCTCCTCCTCGGTCAGGCCGACCCAGGCCACCTCCGGGTCGGTATAGGCCACCGACGGGATGACGCGCGCGTCGAAATGCGACTTTTGCCCGGCGGCGGCCTCCGCCGCGACGTGACCTTCGTGCACCGCCTTGTGCGCGAGCATCGGCTGGCGCGCGATGTCGCCAATGGCGAACACATGCGGCACGTTGGTGCGCATCTGCGTATCGACCTCGATGAAGCCGCGCTCCCCGACCGCGACGCCCGCGGCCGCGGCGCCGACGTTGTTTCCGTTCGGCACGCGTCCCACCGATACCAGCACGAGATCGTATGTCTGCGGCGCCGCGGGCGCCGCCTCGCCCTCGAACCAGACCTTGATGCCGTCCTTCTGCGCCTCGGCCTTCACGGTCTTTGTCTTGAGCATCATCTTGTCGAAGCGGCCGGCATTGAACTTCTGCCATACCGCGACCAGGTCGCGGTCCGCGCCGAGCATGAGGCCGTCCAGCATTTCGACCACGTCCAGGCGTGCGCCGAGGCTCGAGTACACGGTACCCATCTCCAGCCCGATGATCCCGCCGCCGATGACCAGCATGCGCTTCGGCACACTCTTCAGCTCGAGCGCACCGGTCGAATCGACGATGCGCGGATCGGCGGGCAGGAACGGCAGTTTCGCCGCCTGCGAGCCCGCGGCGATGATCGCGCTCTTGAAACGGACCGTCTTCGAGCCATCACTTGCTTCGATATTCAATCTATTTGCGTCCGCAAACTTTCCGACGCCCTGCAGCACGGTTACCTTGCGCGCCTTGGCCATCATAGAGAGCCCACCGGTGAGCTTGGAGACGACTTTGTCCTTGAATCCGCGCAGCTTGTCGAGGTCGACCTTGGGCTCGCCGAATGCGATGCCGTGCGGCGCCAGGGCGCGCGCGGCGTCTACGACCGCCGCGGCGTGCAGCAGCGCCTTGGAAGGAATGCAGCCCACGTTGAGACAAACGCCGCCGAGCGTCGGGTAGCGCTCGACGAGCACCGTCTTGAGTCCAAGGTCGGCGGCGCGGAACGCCGCCGAATAGCCGCCCGGCCCCGCACCGAGTACTACCACGTCGCATTCGATTTCCCCCGCGGCGGCGGGTTTCTTCGGTTCTTCTTTCAGATCCACCTTCTTGTCTTCTTCCTTCCCCTTGCCCATCTCGTCGACGGTCAGGATCGCCGTGCCCTGCGAAACCTTGTCGCCGACCTTGACCTTGAGCTCCTGCACCACGCCCGCCGCCGGCGAGGGGATCTCCATCGTCGCCTTGTCCGACTCGAGCGTGATCAGCGACTGCTCCTTCGCCACCGCGTCGCCGGGCTTGACCAGCACCTCGATCACCTCGATGTCCTTGAAGTCGCCGATGTCGGGCACCCTGACTTCGGTCACGGTGGCCATCTCAGAGCAGGGAGCGCCGGATATCCGACAGAACGGACGCGAGGTAGCTGGTGAAGCGCGCCGCGGCGGCGCCGTCGATCACCCGGTGATCGTACGAGAGCGACAGCGGCAGCATCAGCCGCGGCGCGAATTCCTTGCCGTCCCACACCGGGCGCATCACCGAGCGCGAGACGCCCAGGATCGCCACTTCCGGCGCGTTGATGATCGGCGTGAACGCCGTGCCGCCGATACCGCCCAGGCTCGAGATCGAGAACGTTCCGCCCTGCATGTCGCCCGGCTTGAGCTTCTTGTCGCGCGCCAGCTTCGAGGTCTCGGACAGCTCGCGCGCCAGATCGAACACGCCCTTGCGGTCGGCGTCTCGCACCACCGGAACGACCAGGCCGTCGGGCGTGTCGACCGCGACGCCGACGTGGTAGTACTTCTTGAGCACCAGGCTCTCGGCCTTCGGGTCGAGCGAGGCGTTGAACTGCGGATACTGCCGCAGCGCGGTGACGCAGGCCTTGATCAGGAACGCAAGCATCGTCAGCTTGAAGCCCTGCTTCTCGGTCACCGCGGTGTTCGCCTTGCGGAACGACTCCAGGTCCGTGATGTCGGCCTCGTCGAACTGCGTGACGTGCGGGATCGACACCCAGTTGCGGTGCAGGTTGCCGCCCGAGAGCTTCTGGATGCGCGACAAGGGCTTGATCTCGACCGGGCCGAACTTGGCGAAATCGACCTCCGGCCACGCCGGCAGGTTGAACGGCAGCGCGCCCCCGCGCGCGGCGGGCGCCGGCGCCGCCCCGGCGCCTTGCGTCATGACGCCCTTGACGAAGGCCTGCACGTCGTCGTGCAGCACGCGCCCCTTGGGGCCGCTGCCGCGCACCTTGCTCAGGTCGACGCCGAGCTCGCGCGCGAACTTGCGCACCGAGGGACTCGCGTGCGGTCGCGAAGCCGTCGCTTCCTGGGGCTCCAGCGGAACGGGGCCGCTGCGCGGGATCGGAGCCGCCACGGGGGGCGCGGGTTTCGCCGGTTCGGGCACGGCCGGCTTCGTCTCGCGCGCGGCGGGCGCAGCGGCCGCGGATTCGATGACGAGAACGGGCGAGCCCTCGGACACCTTGTCCCCGACCTTGACCTTGATCTCCTTGACCACGCCCGCGGCGGGAGACGGGATCTCCATCGTCGCCTTGTCCGACTCGAGCGTGATCAGCGACTGCTCCTTCGCCACCGCGTCGCCGGGCTTGACCAGCACCTCGATCACCTCGACTTCCTTGAAGTCGCCGATGTCGGGCACCGTCACGGTCTGCGGCGCCGACGCCGACGCGGTGGCGCCTTCTCCTTCTCCTTTCCCTTTTCCTTCTTGGCCCGCGCGGGCTTGTCGGCGGGGGAGGCCTTTTCCTCGACCATGAGGATCGGCGCGCCCTGAGAAATCTTGTCGCCGACCTTGACTCTGAGCTCCTTCACCACGCCCGCGGCCGGCGACGGGATCTCCATCGTCGCCTTGTCCGACTCGAGCGTGATCAGCGACTGCTCCTTCTCGATCGTGTCGCCGGGCTTGACCAGAACCTCGATGACCTCGACGTCCTTGAAGTCGCCGATGTCCGGTACCAGGACCTCCTTCATACGGTGGTCGGATCCGGTTTCTCGGGATCGAGCTTGTACTTCTTGATCGCCTCCGAGACCGTTTTCGCCTTGCCTTCGCCCCTTTCGGCGAGCGCCTTGAGCGCCGTAACGGCGACGAAGTGCCGGTTCACTTCGAAGAAGTAGCGCAGCTTGGCGCGCGAGTCCGAGCGCCCGAAGCCGTCCGTGCCGAGCACCCGGTAGGGGCGGCCATTCGGAACGAACGGGCGGATCTGGTCGGCGAAGGTCTTGATGTAGTCGCTCGCCGCAACCACCGGGCCAGCGTGCTTCTCGAGGCACTGGGTAACGTAGGGCACGCGCGGCTTGTCCTCAGGATGAAGCAGATTCCAGCGTTCCGCCGCGAGGCCGTCGCGCCTCAGCTCGGTGAAGCTGGTCGCGCTCCAGACGTCCGCCGCCACGCCCCAGTCCTGCTCGAGCAGCTCGGCCGCGGCCAGCACCTCGCGCAGAATGGTTCCGGAGCCCATCAACTGCACCCGCGCCTTGGCCTTCGAGGTGGACTCGCGCAGCAGGTACATGCCCTTCAGGATGCCCTCCTTGGCCCCTTCGGGCAGCGCCGGGTGCTCGTAGTTTTCGTTCATTACCGTGACGTAGTAGAACACGTCATCCTGCTCCACCAGCATGCGGCGCAGGCCATCGTGCACGATCACCGCCAGCTCGTAGCCGTAGGTCGGGTCGTACGAAACGCAATTGGGAACCACCGACGAGAGGATGTGCGAGTGCCCGTCTTCGTGCTGCAGGCCTTCGCCGTTCAGCGTCGTGCGCCCGGCGGTGCCGCCGACCAGGAAACCGCGCGCGCGCTGGTCGCCGGCTGCCCACACCAGGTCGCCCACGCGCTGGAAGCCGAACATCGAGTAGAAGATGTAGAACGGCGCCATCGCCAGGTTGGAGTGGCTGTACGAGGTGGCCGCGGCGACCCAGGAGGAGAACGCGCCCGCTTCGTTGATCCCCTCTTCCAGGATCTGGCCCGACTTGTCCTCGCGGTAGTACATCAGCTGATCGCGGTCGACCGGCTCGTACTTCTGGCCCTCGGCGGCGTAGATGCCGAGCTGGCGGAACATGCCTTCCATGCCGAAAGTGCGCGCCTCGTCGGGCACGATCGGCACCACGTGCTTGCCCAGCGCCTTGTCGCGCAGCAACGCGGTGAGAATGCGCACGAACGCCATGGTGGTCGAGATTTCGCGCCCCTCGGACCCTTTCAGCACGGGTTCGAGCGCGGAAAGCGGCGGCAGCGGGGGCGGCGCGTCCGCCTTGGTGCGCCGCTGCGGCAGGTAGCCGCCCAGCGCCTGGCGCCGCTCGTGCAGGTACGTCATCTCCGGCGAGTCGGGCGCAGGAATGTAGAACGGAAGCTTCTCAAGCTGGTCGTCGGGGACCGGGATGTTCATGCGGTCACGCATGCCGCGGATCGTGTCGACGTCGACCTTCTTCAGCTGGTGGGTGGGGTTTTTCGCCTGGCCCTGCTTGCCCAGCCCGTAGCCCTTGATCGTCTTGGCAAGGATCACCGTCGGCTGGTCCTGGTGCTTGACCGCCGCGGCGTACGCTGCGTAGATCTTGTGCGGGTCGTGCCCGCCGCGATTGAGCCGCCAGATGTCCTCGTCGGTCATGCGCGATACCATCTCCAGCAGCTTCGGATACTTGCCGAAAAAGTACTTGCGCACGAACGCGCCGTCGTTCGCCTTGTAGTTCTGGTATTCGCCGTCGAGCGTCTCCTGCATCAGGCGCAGCAGCAGGCCGTCCTTGTCGCGCGCGAGCAGCGGATCCCAGTACGAGCCCCAAATGAGCTTGATGACGTTCCATCCCGCGCCACGGAAGTCGGCCTCGAGCTCCTGGATGATCTTGCCGTTGCCGCGCACCGGACCGTCGAGCCGCTGCAGGTTGCAATTGACGATAAAGATCAGGTTGTCGAGCTTCTCGCGCACGGCCATGCCGATCGCACCGAGCGATTCCGGCTCGTCCATCTCGCCATCACCGCAGAAGCACCACACCTTGCGGTTCGCGGTGTTCGCCAGCCCGCGCGCCTGGAGATACTTGAGGAAGCGCGCCATATAGATGGCCTGGATCGGCCCCAGGCCCATCGACACGGTGGGGAACTGCCAGAAGTCCGGCATCAGCCAGGGGTGTGGATAGGAAGAGATGCCCTTGCCGTCGACCTCGCGCCGGAAGTTGAGCATCTGCTCTTCACTCAGGCGGCCCTCGAGCTGCGCGCGGGCATAGATCCCGGGCGAGGAATGCCCCTGGAAATAGATCAGGTCTCCGCCATGACCGTCGGAGGGCGCGTGCCAGAAGTGATTGAAGCCCTGACCGAACAACGTGCCGACCGAGGCGAAGCTGGCGATGTGGCCGCCCAGCTCGTCGTCGTTCTTGTTCGCGCGCGCGACCATTACCATCGCGTTCCAGCGGCAGTAGGCGCGGATGCGATCCTCGAGCGCGTGATCGCCCGGCGAGCGCTCCTCCAGGTGCGGAGGAATGGTGTTGATGTACGCCGTCGTGGCCGAGAAGGGGATGTACGCGCCGGAGCGGCGCGCCTTCTCGACCAGCTTCTCGAGCAGGTAGTGCGCCCGCTCCGGCCCCTCGCGCTCGAGCACCGCCTCGAGGGCGTCGAGCCACTCCTTGGTTTCCAGCGCGTCGGGATCGTTTGCGGCAGGCAGCTGCGGAACGGCAGACATGTCCCTCTCCAAGCTTGTGGCTTTGTGCGACGGATGCGCCTCGTGAGCGCGAGAGCGCGGTCGAACGCGGCCAAGCTTAATACGCCCGCGGTGACCGCTCAAACCGTTGTTGCGCATTGTAAAACCACATGTCGAGATACGCAAAGCCGTCGGATCCGACGCGATGTTAGACTGCCGGCCCTTTCTCGCCCCAGTCACCGCATGAGCGCGAAAATCATCGACGGAAAATCCCTTGCGATCGCGGTGCGCGAATCGGTTGCGCAAACGATTCAGACACTGGCTGCGCGCGGCATCCGCCCCGGCCTCGCGGTCGTGCTTGCCGGCGACGACCCCGCCTCCCGCCTCTACGTGCGCAACAAGGTCCGCGCCTGCGAGCAGACCGGCGTACGCTGGGAGCTGCACGAGTACGCGCACGACGTCCCGGAGGCCGTGCTGCTCGAGCGCATCGAAGGGCTGAACCGCGATCCCGGCGTGCACGGCATCCTGGTTCAGCTGCCGCTTCCGCGGCAGCTCGACGTTTCGCACATCCTCGACGCCGTATCGCCCGCCAAGGACGTAGACGGATTCCACCTCCAAAGCCTCGGCGCGCTGGCGGCCGGGCGGCCCGGGTTCGTTCCCTGCACCCCGGCCGGCATCATGCGCATGCTCGAGCACGAACGCGTACCCCTCGCCGGCCGGCACGCAGTGGTGGTGGGACGCTCGAACGTGGTCGGCAAGCCGCTGGCGCTTTTGCTGTTGCAAAAGGACGCCACCGTCACCATCTGCCATTCGAAGACGCCCGATCTGGCCGCGACGACCCGCCGGGCGGACGTGCTGGTGGCGGCCGTGGGGCGCCCGGGCCTGATCACCGCGGACATGGTGAAGCCGGGCGCCTGCGTGATCGACGTCGGCACCAACCGCCTGCCGGACGGTAAGCTCGCGGGCGACGTCGACTTCGGCGCAGTGAAGGAAGTGGCCGGGCTGATCTCGCCGGTTCCCGGCGGGGTCGGCCCGATGACGGTCGCGATGCTGATCGCAAACACGGTCCGCAGCGCTTTGCAAACTGACGCGAGATGAATCCGCTACTCGAATTCGACGGACTGCCGCGCTTCGCGGAGCTCAAGCCGGAGCACGTCGCCCCGGCGATGGACCGGCTGCTCGCGGAGGGCCGGGCAGCGCTCGCGCACGTCACCGGCGACCAGGTGCCGTGCACCTGGGACGCGTTCGTGACGCCGCTCGAGGACGCCAACGAGCGCGTGGCGCGGGCCTGGGGACAGGTGGCGCACCTGCACGGCGTGCTCGATAGCCCGGCACTGCGCGACGCCTACAACGCGAACCTGCCGAAGCTGACCCGGTACTGGACCGAGCTCGGCCACGACGAGCGGCTGTTCCGCCGCTACCGCGAGCTGCGCGATTCGGCCGCGTACGCCGACCTTGCGCCGGCGCGCAAGCGCCAGGTGCAGAACGCGCTGCGCGATTTCCGCCTCGGCGGCGCGGAGCTTGCGCCGGAAAAGAAGGCACGTTTCGGCGCGATCCAGGACGAGCTCGCGCGACTCGGAGCGAAGTTCGCCGAAAACGTGCTCGACGCGACCAACGCATACTCGATCGTGATCGAGGACCCGGCGCGCGTGGCCGGGCTGCACGAGGATCTGCTGGAGGCGGCGCGCGAAGCAGCGCAGAAAGACGGCAAGCGCGGCTGGAAGTTCACCCTTCACGCTCCTTCGTATCTGCCGCTGATGCAATACGCCGAGGACCGCGCTCTGCGCGAGACGATGTACCGCGAGAGCGTCACGCGCGCCTCCGAGTTGGGCCGCCCGGAGTGGGACAACACGCCGCTCATCGCGCGCATCCTCGAGCTGCGCCGCGAGGAGGCGCAACTGCTCGGATATCCGAATTTCGCCGAGGTCTCGCTGGTGCCCAAGATGGCCGATACGCCCGAGCAGGTGCTGGCCTTCCTGGAAGATCTCGCGCAGCGCGCGCGCCCCTTCGCCGAGCACGACGC
Organism: uncultured beta proteobacterium; assembly: GCA_963832685.1. Lineage (GTDB taxonomy): Bacteria > Pseudomonadota > Gammaproteobacteria > Burkholderiales > SG8-39 > DAHVFK01. Next base: position 108,988 of record CAWHUZ010000009.1, on the reverse strand, counting down.
GCAGGAGCTGCGCGAGTTCGCGCGCGCGGAGCTCGGCATCGGGAAGCTCGAGGCATGGGATCTGGCGTACGCCTCGGAGAAGCTGCGCGCGCGGCGCTACGCGTTCTCCGACAACGAAGTGAAGCAGTACTTCCCGGAGGACGCCGTGATCGGCGGACTGTTCGGACTGGTCGAGACTTTGTACGGCGTACGCATCGCGCCGGGCTCGGCGCCGGTGTGGCATCCGGACGTGCGCTTGTTCGAGATCCGGGACGCCGGCGGCGCGCTGGTGGGGCAGTTCTACGCCGACCTGTACGCGCGCGAGACCAAGCGCGGCGGAGCCTGGATGGACGACGCGATCGGACGGCGCCGCACCGCGCGAGGGCTGCAGACCCCGGTCGCCTACGTCAACTGCAATTTCTCCCGCCCGCTCGGAGACCGGCCTGCGCTGTTCACCCACGACGAAGTGATTACGCTGTTCCACGAGTTCGGCCACTGCCTGCACCATCTGCTGACTCGCGGCGAAGACCTGGGCGTTTCGGGCATCAACGGCGTCGAATGGGACGCGGTCGAGCTGCCGAGCCAGTTCATGGAGAATTTCTGCTGGGAGTGGGACGTGCTGTCGCGCATGACGCGCAACGTGGATACGGGTGCCGCGTTGCCTCGCTCGCTGTTCGACAAGATGCTGGCGGCGAAAAACTTCCATTCCGGACTGGCCACTCTGCGCCAGATCGAATTCGCGCTGTTCGACATGCACCTGCACTTCGATTTCGAACCGGACGCCGGGCGCACGGCGCTTGCCCTGCTCGAGGAGGTGCGCGCCAAGGTCGCCGTGCTCAAGCCGCCCGCCTACAACCGCTTTCCGAACAACTTCTCGCACATCTTCGGCGGCGGCTACGCGGCGGGCTACTACAGCTACAAATGGGCCGAAGTCCTCTCGGCGGACGCGTACAGCCTGTTCGAGGAGAAGGGCGTGCTCGACGCCGCCACCGGCGCCCGCTTTCGCGACGAAGTGCTCGCAGTGGGCGGCGCGCGCCCCACGGCGGAGTCGTTCCGCGCCTTCCGCGGCCGCGATCCGCAGGTCGACGCCCTGCTGCGCCACAATGGTATGATTTCCGCATGAAGTATGCGCTGTCCGCAATCGCCCTGTGCCTGGCGCTGGCGTCGGGGGCGGCGTCTGCGCAGCAGCTGTATCGCTGGACCGACGCGAGCGGGCGCACTCACGTCACCGACACGCCGCCGCCGCCGGGCGCGCGCGAAGTGGAAAAGAAGCGCTTCAGCGGCAGCGTGGTCGAGACCGACCAGCTGCCATTCGAGCTCAGGAAGGCGATGAAGGACGCCCCGGTCGCGCTCTACACCTCGCCCTCGTGCAAGGAACCGTGCAGCCAGGCGCGCGCTGCGCTCAACCGGCGCAGCATCCCGTTCAGGGAAATCGTGGTGTGGAACCCGGGCACCAACGCCGAGCTCAAGAGCATCTCCGGCGCAACCCAGGTTCCGACTCTCACGGTCGGCAGAATGGTGCAGAAGGGCTTCGAGCAGGGCGCGTTCGACCGCGCGCTCGACATCGGCGGCTATCCGAAGGCCGGCGTGCTGCCGCCGCGCGCGCAGGCGGCCGCGCCTGCGCCGGAGGGCTACGCGTCGCCGGGACAGGCCGCCCCGACACCGGCCGAGGGTGGATCCGAGGCTCCCGCCGAGGAGGAGAACAAGCCCCTCGGACCCTACGCGCCGCACTTCAGCACCGAGCAGAAGAAATAGACGCCGTCGCGGCATGAAGCTCGCGACCTGGAACGTCAACTCGCTCAAGGTTCGCCTGCAGCATCTGGCGGACTGGCTCGCGCAAGCCAAGCCCGACGTCGTCTGCCTGCAGGAAACCAAGCTCGAGGACGGCAAGTTCCCCGCCGCCGAGCTCGAGGCGGCCGGCTACCGCGCCTCCTACTGCGGACAGAAAACCTACAACGGCGTCGCGATCCTCGCCGCCGCCCCGATCGCTGATGTCTCGACCGGCATCCCCGGGTTTGCCGACGAGCAGAAGCGCGTCATCGCCGCCTCGATCGGCGGAGTACGGGTCGTCTGCCTCTACGCGCCGAACGGGCAGGCGGTGGGAAGCGAGAAGTACGAATACAAGCTGCGCTGGTACGCCGCGCTCAGGAGCTGGCTCGCGGACGAGCTCGCGCGCCATCCGCGGCTGGCGGTGCTGGGCGATCTGAACGTCGCGCCCGAGGACCGAGACGTGCACGATCCCAAGGCCTGGGAGGGGCAGGTGCTGGTGTCCGAAGCGGAGCGAGCTGCCTTTCGCGCGCTGCTTGAGCTGGGACTGAAGGACAGCTTTCGCCTGTTCGAGCAGCCGGAAAAGACCTTCTCTTGGTGGGACTACCGCATGGTGGCGTTCCGGCGCAACGCGGGCCTGCGCATCGACCACATTCTGCTCTCGCAGCAATTGGCGGCCGACTGCAAGTCGTGCGCGATCGACAGGGCGCCGCGCCGCCTGGAGCGGCCCTCGGACCATACCCCGGTCGTCGCCGAGATCGGCTAGCGCATGATGCCCGCGGCGAACATCGACAAGCTTGGCTTCAGGCGCTGGCACGAACGCCAGCTCCTGGAAGGCCACGCCTGGCTCGCCACCGGCCTGCTGTGCTCGGTCGCGGTGGCCGCGCTGCTGGAGGCGGTCAGCTTCCACGGGCCGATTTTCGAGCGCCTGGCGACGCTCGCCACCGCGTTCGCCGCGGGATTGATCGCCTGCTACGCGTTCAGCGCCTATGCGCGCATCATGGTGCACGCGCAGCGACTCGCCGACCGATCGACTTGCGCGCGCTGCGGCAGCTACGGCCGCTACACGCTCATCTCCGCGCGCAGCGAGTCGATGAGCGTGCGTTGCCGCAAATGCGGCAACGAGTGGACGATCGGTTAGTCGATCAGTTCGTAGGCGGGCAGCGTCAGGAACTCGACGTATTTGTCGTCGCTCGTGATGCGCTCGAACAACTTCGCGCCGTCCTCGTACTTGCCGGCGCCGTAGGCCTCCTCGCCCAGGTAGGCCCTGACCTTCGGCAGCTCCTCGGCGAGCAACGTCTTGAACAGCTCTTTGGTTACCTTGCGGCCGTCGTCGAGCGTGCCCTTGTCGCTGCGTATCCACTGCCAGATCTGCGAGCGCGAAATCTCCGCCGTCGCCGCGTCCTCCATCAGATTGAACACCGGTACGCAGCCGTTGCCCGCGAGCCAGGCGCCCAGGTACTGGATGCCGACGTTGATATTGTTGCGCAGCCCCGCCTCGGTGATCGGCGCGTCGGGCCGGAAATCGAGCAGATCCTTGGCCGTGACCGTCACGTCCGGGCGCTGCTTGCCGTACTGGTTCGGCTCGGGCATGTGCTGGTCGAACACCTCCTTCGCCACCGGCACCAGCCCCGGGTGCGCCACCCAGGTGCCGTCGCAGCCGTCGGTGACCTCGCGCAGCTTGTCCTGGCGCACCTTCTCCAGCGCCGCCTCGTTCGCCGCCGGATCGTTCTTGATCGGAATCTGCGCCGCCATGCCGCCCATCGCGGGGGCGCCGCGCCGGTGGCAGGTCTTCACCAGCAGCAGCGCGTAAGCGCGCATGAAAGGCGCCGTCATCGTCACCTGGGCCCGGTCGGCGAGACAGAAGTGCTCGTTGGCGCGGAACTTCTTGATGCAGGAGAAGATGTAGTCCCAGCGGCCGATGTTGAGGCCGGCGGAGTGGTCCTTGAGCTCCCACAGGATCTCGTCCATCTCGAACGCGGCGAGCACCGTTTCGATCAGCACCGTCGCTTTGATCGTTCCGTGCTTGAGCCCGAGCTCGTTCTGCCCCATGACGAAGACGTCGTTCCACAGCCGCGCCTCGAGGTGCGACTCCATCTTCGGCAGGTAGAAATACGGGCCGCTGCCGCGCGCGAGCAGCTCTTTGGCGTTGTGGAACAAGTACAGCGCGAAGTCGAAGATGCCACCCGATACCGGCTTGCCGTCGACCTGCACGTGCTTCTCGTCCAGGTGCCAGCCGCGCGGGCGCGGAATCAGCACCGCCGTCTTGTCGTTCAGCCGGTAGCTCTTGCCGCCCTGCTCGAGCGCGATGTTTCGGCGCACCGCGTCGCGCAGATTGACCTGCCCGTCGATCATGTTGAACCAGGTCGGGCAGTTCGCGTCCTCGAAGTCCGCCATGAAGGTCGATGCGCCCGAATTGAGCGCGTTGATCACCATCTTGCGGTCGGTCGGGCCGGTGATCTCGACCCGCCGGTCGAGCATATCCGCCGGCTGCGGCGCGATGGTCCATTCGGAACCGCGCACCTTAGCGGTCTCGGGCAGGAAATCCGGCAGCTTGCCTTCGTCGAACGTCTTCTGCCGCGCGGCGCGGCGGGCGAGCAAGTCCTGGCGGCGCGCGTTGAACGCGCGGTGCAGCTTGGCCACGAATGCGAGCGCCTCGGGGGTCAAAATCCGCGCGAATTCAGCGCTGATCGGGGCGGAAATCGAAACGCCTTGGGGGAGAGGATTAGGGCTGTGCATGGAAACATTTTATGCACAGGCATGTCGCGTCGCAACATGAAATCGCCACGCAACAAGAGTACGCTGTCTCATCCGTCGGGTTGTTATTTCACGATACGAAATAGTGACAACGTCGCAGGAGGAAATTGTCATGGCGAATTCTTATCGGATCCTGATCCTCGGCGCCTCTTACGGTTCGCTTCTCGCGACCAAGCTGCTGCTGGCGGGCCACGCGGTGAAGCTGGTTTGCCTCCCGCACGAAGCCGAGCTGATCAATCGCGAAGGCACCCGCGTGCGCATGCCGGTGAAGGGTAAGGAGGGCCTGGTCGAGGTCGATTCGCGCAAGCTGCCGGGCAAGCTGTCCGCGGACGTGCCGGGCGCGATCCGGCCGGCGGACTACGATCTGGTCGCGTTGGCAATGCAGGAGCCGCAATACGGCTCGCCGGGGGTACGCGGGCTGATGCAGGCGATCGCGAAGGCGAAGCTTCCCTGCATGTCGATCATGAACATGCCACCTCTGCCCTACCTCGCGCGCATTCCCGGCCTAGCGCTCGAGGCCTGCCGGGTCTGTTATACCGACCCAGGCGCGTGGGACGGATTCGACCCTGCGCTGGTCACGCTTTGCAGCCCTGACCCGCAGGCATTCCGCCCGCCGGAAGAGAACGTCAACGTGCTGCAAGTCCGGCTGCCGACGAACTTCAAGGCGGCGCGGTTCGATTCCGACGCGCACACCGCAATGCTGCGCGAGATCGAATTCGGTATCGAGGCGGCGCGCCTCGATACCGGCGCGGAGAAGATCGAGTTGCCGGTGAAGCTCAAGGTGCACGACTCGGTATTCGTGCCGCTGGCGAAATGGGCCATGCTGATCGCGGGCAACTACCGCTGCATCACCAAGAGCGGCATGCGCCCCATCCGGGATGCAGTGCACGCGGACCTGGGCACGACGCGCGCGGTCTACGCCTGGGTAGTGGAGATGTGCAAGATGCTCGGCGCGGACGCAAAGGACATGGTGCCGTTCGAGAAATATGCCGCCGCCGCCCAGGGGCTCGCGAGCCCGTCCTCCGCGGCTCGGGCGTTGTACGGCGGAGCGCCGCACATCGAGCGCGTCGACCTGCTGGTGAAGATCATCGCGGCGAAGCGGGGCATGCAGCTCGACGCGCTGGACGAGGTCGTGGCCCTGGTTGACGCGCAGCTAGAGCAGAACCGGCGCGCCCTCGAAAGGAAGCGGGCCTGACGCGGGCGCGGCGTCTACTTCTCCCCCTCGCCGGCGTCCTCGATGCCGAGCTCCTGGATCTTGCGCGTGATCGTGTTGCGCCCCATCCCGAGCAGATTGGCCGCCTCGATGCGCCGTCCGCCGCTGCGCGCAAGCGCCCTGACGATCAGCGAGCGCTCGAACTGCCGTCCAAGCACCTCGAGGATTCCGCTCTCCCCGCGCGCGAGCCGGCGCTCGACCTCCTCTCCGAGCGCCTCGAGCCAGTCGGCCTTCGCCGCCGAGGCGGCCTGGGCGCGGAATTCCGCGGGCAGGTCGCCCAGGTCGATCGCCTGGCCGGGAGCCATCACCGTCAGCCAGTGACACAGGTTCTCGAGCTGGCGCACGTTGCCCGGAAAATCGAGCCGCCCGAGATGCTCGACCACCGGCTCGGACAGCCGCTTGGGCTCGACGCCCAGCTGCTTCGCGCTGCGCGCGAGGAAGTGCCGCGCCAGCAAAGGAATGTCCTCGCGCCGCTCGCGCAGCGCCGGCATGCGGATCCGGATCACGTTCAGGCGGTGGTATAGATCCTCCCGGAAGCCGCCTTCGCGCACCCGCGTCTCGAGGTCCTGGTGGGTCGCGGCGATGATGCGCACGTTCGCCTTGATCTGCTGGTGGCCGCCGACCCGGTAGAAATTGCCGTCCGAGAGCACGCGCAGCAGCCGCGTCTGCAGCTCGGCCGGCATGTCGCCGATCTCGTCCAGGAAAAGTGTTCCGCCTTCGGCTTGCTCGAACCTCCCGCGGCGCTGCTGCTGGGCTCCGGTGAACGAACCCCGCTCGTGCCCGAACAGCTCCGATTCGAGCAGATCCTTGGGCATCGCCGCGGTGTTGATCGCCACGAACGGCTTGCCGCCGCGCGCGCTGTGCCGGTGCAGGGCGCGCGCGACGAGTTCTTTTCCGCTGCCCGATTCGCCGGTAATCAGCACGGTTGCGCTCGATTGCGCGAGCCTCCCGATCGCGCGGAACACCTCTTGCATCGCCGGCGCCTGGCCCAGGATTTCGGGCGTCGCGTCGTCCGGCTCGAGTGCCGCGCCTTCGCGCCGGCTTTCCTCGAGCGCGCGCCGGATCAGCTCCACGGCCTGGTCCACATCGAACGGCTTGGGAAGGTATTCGTAGGCACCGCCCTGGAACGCGGCGACGGCTGACTCGAGATCCGAGTACGCGGTCATCACGATCACGGGCACCTCCGGGTGATCGCGCTTCACGCTCTGCAGCAGCTCCAGGCCCGAGGGGCCCGGCATGCGGATGTCCGAAACCAGGACCTGCGGAGCCCCGTCGCGCAAGGCCTCGAGCGCTTCCTGCGCGGAGGCGAACGAGGCGTGCGCGATCCCCTCGCGCGTCAGCGCCTTCTCGAACACCCAACGGATGGAGCGATCGTCGTCGACGATCCAGACTGGCTTCATTGGGCGGGAGTCTCGCAAGGATCAGGCCAGCGGCAGAAGGATCGTGAATACGGTGCGGCCGGGCCGGCTTTCGCACTCGATCACGCCGCGGTGGAATTGGACGTAGGTCTGGGCCAGCGACAGACCCAGGCCGCTGCCGCCGTCCCGGCCCGATACCAGCGGATTGAAGATCCGGTCCCGGATCGTTTCCCCCACCCCCGGCCCGTCGTCGATGATCTGCAATTCCAGAGCCAGTCGGTAACGGTGGCGCACGATCGTGACCTGGCGTACCGAACGCGTGCGGAAGGTAATCGTCCCTTCACGACCCGAGGGGATTTCCTTCGAAGTGAGCGCTTGCGCTGCATTGCGCGCGATGTTCAGCACCGCCTGGATGAGCTGCTCCTTGTCGCCCGGGACGTCGGGCAGACTGGGGTCGTAGTCGCGCTGGATCGCGACGCCCGAGGAAAACTCGGCCAGGATCAGGCTGCGCACTCTTTCCAGCACCTCGTGGATGTTGACCGGGGCGACCCGCGGCGCACGGTGCGGAGTCAGCAGCCGGTCCATCAGCGCCTGCAGGCGGTCCGCCTCCTTGATGATCACTTGCGTGTATTCCTTGAGATCGGGCTTGTCGAGCTCGCGCTCGAGCAACTGCGCGGATCCGCGCAGCCCGCCGAGAGGATTCTTGATCTCGTGCGCCAGATTCCGGATCAGCTCCCGGTTCGCCTGTTGCTCGGAGACCATGCGCTCCTCGCGCACCATGCGCAGCTGCTGCTCGATCGGGCGCAGCTCGACCAGCAGCGGCAGGCCGGGCGCGTCGATCCGGGTCACGATGCACGACAGCGGCAGCTGCTCGCGCCCCGGGCGCAGGTAAGTGACCCCCTGCGCCGAATAGTCCCAATGCGTCTTGAGGGCCTCGGCGAGCGCGCGCTCGATCGCGGCGCTCTCGGCGAACAGCCCGGGAAAGGCCTGTCCGATCATCGAGCGCGCTCCGGTGTCGAGGAGGCTCTCTGCCGCCTGATTGGCGTATTGCACGACGAAGCCGTCGTCCAGCGCCACCACGGCCGTGGCAAGCAGCTCGAGCCCGGCGAATCCGGCGCTCACCGCGGCACCCCGCCGGTACTCACTTGTACAGGTTGGCCAGCTCGCGCCTCAGCGCCTCGACGTTCTTCTGGTGCAGCTCGACGTTGTCCTTGAAGGGCTGCAAGCGCTCCAGCACCCGCGCGTAATTGTGCTCGTTGCCGTAGCGCACCGACTGCTGCGCGTCGAGCGCCTTCTGCGCGTCCGCGAGCATCGACTCCTCGCGCGCGAGCTCCTTTTCCAGGATCTCGCGTTGACGCTCCTTGGCGGAGGCGCGGTCCGAGGACGATTCCTCCGGATATCCCTGCGGCTTCGCCGCGCGCTTCGGGGGCGCCGGCACGACGTTGATTTCGCGGCTCAGGACAGTGCATTTCTTGCCCTGAGTATCGCGCGTATCGTTGGTGTAGAGCGGGCTGCTGGAGCCTGGAACCTCGCACCGGAACATGTCCGCGCGCGCCACGCCGGCGCCGAGGCCGAGCAGGAGCAGCGCGAACACCGTCTCACGGAGCATGGTAGAGAAGCCGCGTTAAATGGGTGCTCTAAGTCTATGCCAACAAAGCGACTTTTAGCAATCCCAAAATAAACGAAGGATGGGGCTCGCGCCCCACCCTTCGAATATTGCATGGCCGGCGGCCGGGTTAGGAGCTGTAGTACATATCGAACTCGAGCGGGTGAGTCGTCATGCGGAAGCGCGTCAATTCCTCTTCCTTGAGCGCGATGTAAGCCTCGATCAGGTCGTCGTCAAATACCCCGCCCTTGGTCAGGAACGCGTGGTCCTGCTTCAAGCACTCGAGCGCCTCTTCCAGCGACGCGCATACGTGCGGCACCTTTGCCGCCTCTTCCGGGGGCAAGTCGTACATGTTCTTGTCGATCGGATCGCCCGGATGAATCTTGTTCTGCACCCCGTCCAGGCCCGCCATCAGCATGGCGGAAAAGGCCAGGTAGGGGTTGGCCGTCGGATCGGGGAAGCGCACCTCGACCCGCCGCGACTTCGGGCTCGGCACATGCGGGATGCGGCACGACGCCGAGCGGTTGCGCGCCGAGTAGGCGAGGTTGATCGGCGCTTCGAATCCGGGCACCAGGCGCTTGTACGAATTGGTGCCGGGGTTGGTGATCGCGTTCAGCGCCTTGGCGTGCTTGATGATGCCGCCGATGTAGTACAACGCGAACTCCGACAGCCCCGCGTAGCCGTTGCCGGCGAACAGGTTCTGGCCGCCCTTCCACACCGACTGGTGCACGTGCATGCCCGAACCATTGTCCCCGACCACCGGCTTTGGCATGAAGGTCGCGGTCTTGCCGTAGGCGTGCGCGACGTTCCACACCGTGTACTTCAGGATCTGCATCCAGTCGGCGCGCTGCACCAGCGGCGCGAAGCGCGTGCCGATCTCGTTCTGCCCCGCGGCCGCGACCTCGTGGTGGTGCACCTCCACCTCCACGCCCTGCTGCTCGAGCGCGAGGCACATCGCGTTGCGGATGTCCTGCAGCGAGTCGACCGGCGCGACCGGGAAGTAGCCGCCCTTGACGGGCGCGCGGTGGCCCATGTTGCCCGACTCGTAGTCGGTGCCGGACGACCAGGGCGCTTCCTCGGACTTGATCTTCACGAACGAGCCGGACATGTCGATCGACCACGTCACGCCGTCGAAGATGAAGAACTCCGGCTCAGGACCGAAATAGGCGGTGTCGCCCAGACCGCTCGACTTGAGGTAGGCCTCGGCGCGGTTGGCAACCCCGCGCGGGCAGCGGCTGTAGGGCTTGCCGTCGGTGGGCTCGATCACGTCGCAGTTCAGGTTCAGCACGGTCTCGTCGGTGAACGGGTCGAGCCGCGCCGTTGCCGGGTCGGGCATGAGCAGCATGTCGGAGGCCTGGATCCCCTTCCAGCCGGCGATCGAGGAGCCGTCGAAGGCATGGCCGCTCTCGAACTTGTCCTTGTCGAAATATTTCGACGGCACCGAGACGTGCTGCTCCTTGCCTTTGGTATCGGTGAAACGGAGGTCGACGAACTTCACCTCCTTGTCCTTGAGCATTTTCAAGACGTCATCGGGCGTCGTCGCCATCTTTTGATCTCCTGAGTGGGTCCGTGGTCTGTGAAGTGAGCGCGGGCCGGGGCCGCCGGCCGAACGCGTCGAAATGAGCAGTTTCCGTGCCTAAATCGTTCAGCTCGCTCTCTCCCCTCGGGTGAGCCGAAACCTCGCGCATTTTACCCAACCGGTTTGCACGTCGCTGGTGCATTTTAGGCCACTACGCACCGCTCCGGTGCGCCCGCACGTGCCATTGGACGTTTATATAATGCAGCGCACAGATGCCCGATATCGAATCGCTCAAGGTCGCGGCGCGCGAACGCGCCGCGCGGCTGAATCTGCCTTATGCGGGGGCCCTGCTGCCGCAGGAGGCCCATGCCCTCATGCAGGCCGGCGCGCGGCTGGTCGACGTCCGCACGCAGGCCGAGTTGTACTGGGTCGGACGGGTTCCCGGCGGCTTGCCGGTGGAGTGGAACAGCTATCCCGGGAGCCAGCTCAATCCCCTGTTCCTGGAGCAACTCGCGGAGCTCGTGGAGCGGGAAGAGCCGGTCATGTTCATTTGCCGCTCGGGCGTGCGCTCGCACTACGCGGCGATCGCCGCCACCCAGGCGGGCTTCCGCGAATGCTACAACGTGCTTGAAGGCTTCGAAGGCGACAAGGATGCCCGCCAGCACCGCAACAGCGTGGGCGGGTGGCGCGTCGCGGGCCTGCCCTGGATCCAGGCCTAGGCGGCGCTCCAGTTCACGGCACCGCTGTAGGCGGTGGCGAGCACGACGATACCGAAAGCGATCCGGTACCACGCGAAGGGCTTGAAATCGTGCGTCGCGACGTAGCGGATCAGCCAGCGCACGCACACGATCGCCGCCAGGAACGCAGCCGCGAAGCCGATCGCGAACATGCCCAGGTCGGCGCTCGAGAACAGGGCGCGATGCTTGATGAAGTCGTAGCCGCCGGCGGCGACGAGCGTCGGCACGGCGAGAAAGAACGAGAACTCGGTGGCGGCCCGGCGCGAGAGCCCGAACAGCATGCCGCCGATGATCGTCGCGCCCGAGCGCGAGGTGCCCGGGATCAGGGCGAAGGCCTGGGCAAACCCGACCTTTAGCGCGTCCTTCCAGGTCATGTCGTCGACGCGCGCGACACGCACGCGGTGGTTGCGCCGCTCGGCCCACAGGATCACGAGCGCGCCGACGATGAACGCGACGGCCACGGGCACCGCCTTGAACAGGTGGGCCTTGATGGCGTGCTCGAACGCGAGACCGAGCACGGCCGCGGGCGTGAAGGCGATCGCCAGGTTGTACAGGAAACGGCGCGCCGCCGGATCGCTGCGGAAGCCGCCGAAGGCGTGCGCGAAGCGGCGCCGGTACTCCCACACGATGGCGAGGATCGCGCCGGTCTGGATCACGATCTCGAAGACCTTCGCCTTGGGGCCGTCGAAGCCGATCAGGTCTCCGGCCAGGATCAGGTGCCCGGTGCTCGAGATCGGAAGGAATTCCGTCAGGCCCTCGACGACGCCCAGGACCAGGGCGTGGATCAGCGTGGCTTGCGCCATTCTTGCTCAGCGCTCGGAGAGCTTCTGGTTGGCGGCGGTCAGGCGCTCGATCAGGATACGCATGAACGCCTTGTTGAACTGCACCTGGCAGGCGTCGCTCGCGGTGGTCAGCGCGTCCGCCTTGATCTCCAGCACCAGCACCGGCGTGCGCGCCCGGATCGTGGTGTTGCGCAGCGAGGTTTCACCCGAGAAGTAGAGCATTTCGCCGAAACAGTCTCCCGACCCGAGCGTGCTGAGCAGACGGCCGGCGCGCGTCACCTCTACCTGCCCGTCCACCAGGATGTAGAAGCTCTCGGCGCGGTCGCCCTGCTCGACGATTACCGTGTCGGCGGGCAGGCGCTGCCAGGTCGCGGTGCGCAGCGCCTCCCAGATCTCGACCTCGCGGAAATCGCGGAAGAAAGCGAGGTTCCTGAGCGTGTGGAACTTGCGCGTATCCGACAGCTCCTCGCGCGGCGCCTCGATATGCCGCACCAGACTTGCGAGATCCTTGCCGAAATCGATCCAGCTCTGATAGCGCACCGCGAGGTCTTTCTGCAGCGCGCGCGACACGATCGCCTCGGCCGCCTCCGGCAGATCCTGGCGCAGCGAGCGCAGCCCCGGCGCGCGGTGATTGACGATCTGATACATCAGGCTCGCGTGCGAGGTCGCGACGAACGGCAGGCGCCCGGTGAGGAGCTGGAACATCACCACGCCCAGCGAGTAGATGTCCGTCTGGTGCGTCAGCGGCTCGTCCGAGAGCTGCTCCGGCGACATGTACGCGGGCGACCCGACATTGCGCAGGTTGGTATGGGTCGCGCCCTCGAGCATCGCGACGCCGAAATCCGACAGTTTCACGTCGAAGGCGCCGGTCACGAGAATATTCGCCGGCTTGATGTCGCGGTGGATGACGCCCTGGCGGTGCGCGTATTCGAGCGCCCGGCTCGACTTGAACACCACTTCGACCACCTTCTCCAGCGGCAGCAGGGCTTCGGCGCCGGCGAACTGCGCGAGCGTGCCGCCCGGAACGTACTCCATCACGATATAGCTGTAGTCGCGTTCGACCGCGGCGTCGAGCAACGAGACGATATGCGGGTGCTGCAGCTTGCCGACCAGCGCCGCCTCGTTCAGGAAGGTGGTGCGATGTTTGCCGCCGAGCGCCCCGGTCTCCTCCATGCCATGCCAGAACACCTTGACCGCCACTTCGCGTCCGGCGAATGCGTCGCGCCCGAGGTACACCGTCGCCGTCGCGCCGCGGCCGAGCTCGGACAACACGGTGTACTTGCCGATGTTTTGAGGTTGGGCGCTCAGTTTTTTCGTCCCTGCAGTTCTTTCGTCTCTGAACCGAGTCCGCAATGCTACCCCAGACGGGCCGCATCCGGCCGGCCGGGGGACGCGTATGTAAGGATTGTCGCGACTGTGCGACGAAGCGGCGGGGACACGCGTCTCCGCCAACTCTTCATTCCGCTCCAGGAGGATTCCAGATGGACCAGAAGCTTATGATTCGCAGTGCCATGGCAGGGCTGTTCGCGCTCGGCACGTTCGGCGCCCTGAGCGCCCACGCAGCCGACCCGAAGGGCATGGAGAAGTGCTTCGGCATCGCCAAGGCCGGCCACAACGACTGCGGCAGCAACAAGACCGCGCACGCCTGCGCGGGGCAGTCGAAAATGGACAACGATCCGCACGACTTCAAGTACGTCAAGACCGGGACCTGCAAGGACATGGGCGGGTCGATGATGCCGGGCAAGATGTAATCGGGGCTTCGGCATGGATCCGGTCGGCGTCGGCTTGCGCGCGGTTCACTACCAGGATTTCCTGGCGCGCAAGCGCGACGCCGGCTGGCTCGAGGTACACAGCGAAAACTACTTCGGCGCCGGCGGCTACGACCTGCACGTGCTGCACCGCCTGCGCGCCGACTACCCGATCAGCGCGCACGGCGTCGGTCTCGCGCTCGGTTCCGCCGCGCCCGAGGCGGAGGGCCACGTCGCCAGGCTCAAGCGCCTGGTCGAGGCCATCGAGCCGGTGCTCGTCTCGGAGCACCTGTGCTGGGGGCGCGGCTTCGGCCGCCATTTCAACGACCTGCTGCCCCTGCCCTACACCGGGGAGGCGCTCGCGCTGGTGACGGCGCGGGTGTCGCAGCTGCAGGAGGCGCTCGGGCGGCGAATCCTGATCGAAAACGTCTCGAGCTACCTCGAGTTCCGCGCGAGCGACATTCCGGAGGGCGAATTCATCGCCGAGCTCGCCCGGCGCAGCGGCTGCGGGGTGCTGCTCGACGTGAACAACCTGTACGTGAACCAGCTCAACAACGGCAGCGACGCCCTCGCCGCGATGCGCGCGATCCCGCGCGAGGCGGTGGCCGAGATTCACCTTGCGGGCCATCTCGTCGCGCCGCACTGCGTGGTCGACACCCACGGCGACCGCGTCGCCGAGCCCGTGTGGGCGCTCTACCGCGCCGCGCTGGAGCGCTTCGGAACGCTGCCGACGCTGATCGAGTGGGACACCGACATCCCGCCGCTGGAAGTGCTGCTGGACGAGGCGCGGCGCGCGCGCGAGCTCCAGGCCGAGGCCTGCTGTGTCTGAGCTCGCGGCCCTGCAGCGCGCGTTCGGCGCGGCGATCGCGAGCCTCGATCAGGCGGCCGAAGCCGCGGCGCTGTTTCGCGGCGGGGCGGACGCGGCGCTCGCCCGCCTCGCGGTCTACCGCGGCAACGTGGTGGGCGCGTGCACCAAGGCGCTCGCGGGGACATATCCGATCGTCGCCAAGATCGTCGGCGAATCCTTCTTCGAGGGCCTGGCGCGCGAATACCTGCGGCGCTTTCCCTCGGCGAGCGGCGACCTGAACCAGTTCGGCGCTTCGCTGGCGCAGTTCGTCGCGCGCTTCGAGCACACCCGGGACTTGCCCTACCTGCCCGACGTGGCGCGCATGGAATGGCTTGCACACCGCATGTACTACGCAAGCGATGAACCCGAGCCCGATCATCGCCTCGCTGCCGGAATTCACCTCGCTTCCCGCTTCGCGCTGCTCGCCTCGCCCTGGCCGCTGGCGCGCATGTGGGAAGTGCACCAGGACGACTACGAAGGCGAATTCTCGGTCGACTTCGAAGCCGGCGCGGAGCGCATCCTGGTCTACCGGCCGCAGTTCCGCGTGCTGGTCGGCAGGCTGTCGGCGGGAAGCTACCGCTTCCTGGAGCGCGCCCGCGCGGGCGCACCGGTCGCGGCGGCGCTCGATGCGGCACTGGTGGCCGAGCCCGGCTTCGACCTCGGCGCCGCCCTCGCGGCCTGGGTCGAAGCGGGCGTCATCGTCAATGCGGAGGAAGAAAAATGATCTGGTGGAAGCGCATTCTCGCCTGGCTGGCGCTGGCGACGCCGGTGCTCGACCTGTGGATCCGCTGGGACGTCGCGAGCGCCTTCTTCCGCTCGGGCCTGACCAAGATAGAGAGCTGGGACAAGACCGTGTTCCTGTTCCAGGAGGAGTATCACGTCCCGCTGCTGCCGCCCGAGGCGGCGGCCTTCCTCGGCATCTTCGGCGAGCTCGCTTTCCCGCCGCTGCTGCTGCTCGGGCTGGCGGGGCGCTTCTCGGCGCTGTCGCTGAGCTTCGTCAACATCGTCGCGGTGGTCTCCTACTGGCACGTGCTGGGCAAGAACGAAGCGGCGCTTGCCTCGCACTACTACTGGGGCCTGCTGCTGCTGGTCACGCTGCTGCACGGCCCCGGCAAGCTGTCCGTGGATCACTGGATCCGGCGCTGGGCCGAGGCGCGCTCAGCCTGAAACGAAGCGCCTGATCGCGGGCCAGAACTCGGGCGCCGAATCGGTGCCGTTGTGCGACGCGCCGCCAAGCACCAGCTTGCGCTTGGGCCCGCTCCAGGCCTGGAAAAGGCGCTCGGCGTGGGCCGGCGGAATGACCTCGTCGCGGCCGGCGATCAGGCATAGCAGCGGCACCTCGAGCCTGGGCGCGAGCGCGATCGAATCGAAACTGTGCCGCAGCATCCACTTCACCGGCAGGTAGGGATAGTAGTGCGCCGCCACCGCCGCGAGGCTGTCGTACGGCGTGACCAGGATCACGCCCGCGAGTCGCCGCCCTGCGGCGAGCGGCACCGCCACGCCGCTGCCGAGGCTGCGGCCGAAGGCGAAGATGCGCGCCGGATCCGTGCCGCTCATGCGCGCGGCATAGTCGTACCAGGCCTGTGCGTCCTCGATCAGCGCCTTGGCCGAAGGCTTGCCCCCGCTCGCGCCGTAGCCCCGATAATCAGTCAGAAGCCACGCCACGCCGGGAGTCGAGCCGTGCCGCGGATCGCCCACCCCTTCGAGCATCCCGGAGACTTCCTCCGCGTTGCCGCCGAAGTAGAGCAAGAGCGGCGCGCCGGGGACGGCCGCGACATGCCAGGCATGCAGGCGCGTTCCGTCCGGCGCGGCGATGAAGACGTCTTTCGCGGCGGGAAACCCGGCCGCGATCGAAGCGCGCCGCGCAGCGTCCAGCCGCTGGGGGTGGAAGATCAGGCGGTCCTGCAGGAAGTACAGCACCAGCGGCAGCGCGACGGCGGCCGCGACGAGGAGCTTGACGATCGAAGCGATCAACTCTTCTGGTACAGCTCGCCGCCCTTCTGCACAAACTCGACCGACTTCTGCTCCATGCCTTTCTCGACGTAGTCGCGCACGTCCTGCGTGATCTTCATGGAGCAGAAGTGCGGGCCGCACATCGAGCAGAAATGCGCCAGCTTCGCGCCCTCCTGCGGCAGCGTCTCGTCGTGGAAGTCCTTCGCCGTGTCCGGATCGAGGCCGAGGTTGAACTGGTCGGCCCAGCGGAACTCGAAGCGCGCCTTGGATAGCGCGTTGTCGCGCTGCTGCGCGCCCGGATGTCCCTTGGCAAGGTCGGCCGCGTGCGCCGCGATCTTGTACGCGATGATGCCGTCCTTGACGTCCTTCTTGTTCGGCAGCCCGAGGTGCTCCTTGGGCGTGACGTAACACAGCATCGCGGTGCCGTACCAGCCGATCATCGCCGCGCCGATCGCGCTGGTGATGTGGTCGTAGCCCGGCGCGATGTCGGTGGTGAGCGGCCCGAGCGTGTAGAACGGCGCCTCGTCGCAGTACTTGAGCTGCAGCTCCATGTTCTCCTTGATGAGCTGCATCGGCACGTGGCCGGGCCCCTCGATCATCACCTGGCAGTCGTGCTTCCAGGCGATCTTGGTGAGCTCGCCGAGCGTCCTCAGCTCCGCGAATTGCGCCTCGTCGTTCGCGTCGTAGATCGAACCGGGGCGCAGCCCGTCGCCGAGCGAGAACGACACGTCGTAGGCGGCCATGATCTCGCAGATGTCCTCGAAGTGCGTGTAGAGGAAGCTGTCCTTGTGGTGCGCGAGGCACCACTTGGCCATGATCGAGCCGCCGCGCGAAACGATACCGGTCATCCTCTTCGCGGTGAGGGGAATGAACGGCAGCCGCACCCCGGCGTGGATGGTGAAGTAGTCGACGCCCTGCTCGGCCTGCTCGATCAGGGTGTCGCGGAAGATCTCCCAGGTCAGCTCCTCGGCCTTGCCGTCGACCTTCTCCAGCGCCTGGTAAATCGGCACGGTGCCGATCGGCACCGGCGAATTGCGCACGATCCATTCGCGCGTCTCGTGGATGTGCTTGCCGGTCGAGAGGTCCATCACCGTGTCGCCGCCCCAGCGGATCGCCCAGGTCATCTTCTCGACTTCCTCGGCGATCGACGAGCCGAGCGCGGAGTTGCCGATATTGGCGTTGATCTTCACCAGGAAGTTGCGGCCGATGATCATCGGCTCGGTTTCCGGATGGTTGATGTTGGCCGGGATGATCGCGCGCCCGCGCGCGACCTCGCTGCGCACGAATTCCGGGGTGATTTCCTTGGGCAGCTTGGCCCCGAACGATTCACCCCGGTGTTGAAAACTCAATGTGTCGATAAGACGCTGGTTCTCGCGGATCGCGATGAACTCCATCTCCGGCGTCACGATGCCGTTTCGCGCGTAGTGCATCTGCGTCACGCAGCGGCCGCGGCGCGGCTTGCGCTTGAGATCGAACCTCAGCTCGGCGAGCTTCGGGTCGGCGAGCCGCCCGCGGCCGTATTCGGAGGACGGCCCGTCGAGCAGCTCGGTGTCGTTGCGCTCCTCGATCCACGTCTGGCGCAGCGGCGCGAGCCCCTTGCGGATGTCGATTCGCGCCTGCGGGTCCGTGTACGGGCCCGAGGTGTCGTAGACCATGATCGTGGCGTTGCCCTCGCTCTGCGTGATCGAGCGCATCGGCACGCGCAGGTCCGGGCGCGACCCCGGCAGATGGACCTTCACCGAATTCGGCAGCGGTTTGACCGCCGCCTCGTCGACGTGTGCGGTGGCGGCTAGAAACTTGGGATTGGCGTTCATGGTCGCTTCCTTCGGCGGGATTAGCCGCATCAGGTTCAAAGGGTTTCTCTCACCCGGCGGCACCCGCCGCCAGGACCCCTGCGTGATGCAGGCAAGCTACTGCAATCCGGCGCCGATGACAACAAGTAAACAGGCGATCGGATGTAAACTATCGCCCGCATCGCGGATATTCCGCCTCTGGCGCCACCCTCATGAACATCGAACAAGCCCGTTTCAACATGGTCGAGCAGCAGATCCGGCCCTGGGAGGTTCTCGACCAGGACGTTCTCGACCTGCTCTACGTCGTGCCGCGCGAGGAATTCGTGCCGCCGGCGCAGCGCGCGCTGGCATTCACCGACATGGAAATCCCGATCGGCGAAGGCGAGCGGATGTGGACGCCCAAGATCGAGGCACGGGTACTGCAGGAGCTCGCTTTGCGCAAGGTGGACCGCGTGCTCGAGGTCGGCACCGGCAGCGGCTACCTCACCGCGCTGCTCGCGCATCGCACCGCGCACGTGCACTCGGTCGAGCTGAAGCCCGCCCTGGCCGCGTTCGGCAAGGCCAACCTGGAGCGCCACGGCATAGACAACGTCACGCTCGAGATCGGAGACGCCGCGCGCGGCTGGCAGCCGCACGCGCCCTACGATGTGGTCGTGCTCACCGGCTCGACGCCGGTCCTGCCGCAAACCTGGCTGGCGCAGCTTGCGCCGGGCGGGAGGCTGTTCGCGGTGGTCGGCGATGCGCCCGCGATGACCGCCAAGATCGTGCATTGCAGCGCGCCGCAGGCGTTTCGCACCGTCGAGCTGTTCGAAACCGTGCTCGCGCCGCTGCTGAACGCCGAGCAGCCGCCGCGCTTTCGCTTCTGATGACGCAGATTTCCCCCGCGGAGCTGTCCGCCTGGCTCGCCGCGCCCGACGAGCGCAAGCCGCTGCTGCTGGACGTGCGCGAGCCCTGGGAGTTCGAGACCTGCCGCCTGCCGGAGTCGATGCTGGTGCCGATGCGGGCGGTGCCGGCGCGCGTCGCCGAGCTCGATCCAGGCGCCGACACGGTCGTGATCTGCCACCACGGCACTCGCAGCATGCAGGTCGCGTACTTTCTCGAGCACCACGGCTTCACCAGGGTGCACAATCTGGCGGGCGGCGTGAACGCGTGGGCCCGCACCGTCGACCCCGCGATGCCCGTCTACTGAGTCCGAGGCCAATCCGATGATACGTTTCATTGCCGCCATCGCCGTCGCCGCCGCTCTGCCGCTCGGCGCGCAGGCGGAGGACCTGCTGCAGGTCTACCGCGACGCCCGCGCCTACGACGCCCAGTACGCCGCCGCGCGCTACGCGCTGCAGGCGGGGCAGGAGAAGCTGCCGCAGGGCAAGGCGCTGCTGCTGCCGACGATCGGCCTTAGCGCCAACTACACCGAGACCACCCTGGACTCCAAGTCCGACAATCCGCTGCTGTCGCCCAGCTTCAAGCGCGATGCGGAATCGAAGGGCTACACCCTCAACCTGTCGCAGCCGATCTACCGCAAGCAGAACTTCCTCCAGTACGACGAGGCGGGCTACCAGGTCGTGCAGGCGCAGGCGGCGTTCGGCCAGGCCGCGCAGGACCTGATCGTGCGCACGGCGCAGGCCTACTTCGACATGCTCGCGGCGCAGGACAGCCTGATCCTGGTCGGCGCGCAGAAGGCCGCCATTTCCGAGCAGCTGGCGCAGGCCAAGCGCAACTTCGAGGTCGGCACCGCGACCATCACCGACACGCACGAGGCCCAGGCCCGCTACGACCTGGTCGTTGCGCAGGAAATCGCGGCGCAGAACGACCTGGAAACCAAGCGGCGCGCGCTGCAGCAGATCACCGGCAAGGAGTACGCGGCGCTCGCGCCGCTGCGCCCCAGCGTGAAGCTCTCGCCGCCCAATCCCAACGACATGCAGGACTGGGTCGACATCGCGCAAAAGCAAAGCTACCCGGTGCTGGTCCAGCAGGCGACCACCGAAATCGCGGACCTGGAGCACCAGCGCAACGCGGCCGGGCACTACCCGACCCTCGACCTGGTGGCGAGCTACGGCCAGACCGACCAGACGGCGTCCCAGTTCACCTCGATCGGCAGCAACGTGACCAACAGCTCCATCGGCCTTCAGCTCGCGGTGCCGCTGTACCAGGGCGGCGCGATCAGCTCGCGCGAGCGCGAGGCGGCGGCCAACTACGAGAAAGCGAAGCAGGACCTCGAGAACGCGCGCCGCAGCGCGGCGTTCGCCACGCGGCAGTCCTACCTCGGGGTGATCAACGGCATCGCCCAGGTGGGCGCGCTCGAGCAGGCGCTGGTCTCGTCGGAGAGCGCGCTGGAATCGAACAAGCTCGGCTACGAGGTCGGCGTGCGGATCAACATCGACGTCCTGAATGCGCAGCAGCAGCTGTTCCAGACCCGGCGCGACCTCCAGGTGGCGCGTTACAACACCATCACCACCCAGCTCAAGCTCAAGGCCGCCGCCGGCAGCCTGAGGGAAGAGGACCTCGAAGAGGTCAACCTGGCGCTCGCGCCCTGAGATCGGCCGGCGCGCCGCGCGCCAGCAGCCTCTTGACCACTTCCATGTGGCGCTCGGTGGCGCCGCGGTGAACCGCGCATAGCCGCAGGCCGGCCACGCCCATCTTCGCGCAGCGCTCGCGGTCGCCGAGCAGCGCCCGAGCCGCCCGCATCGCCTCGCCCGCGCCGCCCGCCTGCAGCGCCGCGCCCGCCGCGAGCGCCTGCGGCGTCGCCTCCGGAAAGTTGTACATGTGCGGACCGAGCACCACCGGCACGCCCGCGGCGCAGGCTTCGATCAGGTTCTGGCCGCCGAGGCGCTGAATCGAGCCGCCGATGAGCGCGACGTCGCAGGTCGCGTAGTAAAAGGCCATCTCCCCCATCGTGTCGCCGAGATAGACGCGCTTGCCGGCGTGCGGCGCCTCGCCCAGGCTGCGGCGCGCGAACGAGAGTCCGCGCGCCGCGAGCAGCGCCGCGACCTGCTCGAAGCGTTGCGGATGGCGCGGCACGACGATCAGCAGGCTGCCGTCGTCTTCGCCCAGCGCGTCGAGCAGCGGCGCCTCTTCGCCCTCGCGCGTGCTCGCCAGGAGCAGGCTCCTGCGCCCGCGCAGCGCGGCCTTGAACGCGCGGCCCTCCTCGACCTTGACCGGATCGGGCTCGACGTCGAACTTCAGGTTGCCGGTCACCACGACGCTCGCGACCCCGAGGCGGCGCAGCCGCCGCGCCGCGCTGCGACCTTGCGCGCAGGCCGCGGCGAGGCTGTCGAACGCCGGGCGAGTGAGCCAGGCGAAGCGCCGGTAACCGCGCGCCGACTGGCGCGACATGCGCGCGTTGGCCAGCATCACCGGCGTGCCGTGCTCGCGGCAGGCCGCGAGCAGGTTCGGCCAGACCTCGGTCTCCATCATGATCCCGATGCGCGGCCGGAAATGGGCCAGGAAGCGCGCGACCGCTTTCGGCAGGTCGTACGGCAGGAAGGCGCACAGCACCGAGTCGCCGTAGACCTGCGTCACCGCCTCCCGCCCCGCGGCGGTCGTGCAGGTGATAAGCAAGTCGCATTCGGGATACTGGTGCTTGAGCGCGCGCGCCAGCGGCGAGGCCGCGCGCGCTTCGCCGACCGACACCGCGTGCAACCAGATCAGGTTTGGGCCCGGGCGCGCGGCGAAGTAGCCGAAGCGCTCGCCCACGTGGGTGCGGTACGCCGGCTCGCGCCTGCCGCGCCACCACAGCCGCAACAGGATCAGCGGCAGCGCGATCCGCAGCAAAAAGGTGTACAGCGCACGGCCCATTACCAGGCCCCTTCCAGCGCGGCCATGACCTCGGCCGCCGCGGGCGGCATGCCCGGGGCACCGAGGTTGAACGCGCGCGGGCTGCCGTACAGGCCGGTGAGCGCAGGATCGGTACCGCAGAACACCCCCACCGCCGGGATCCCGAGCGCCGCCGCGAGGTGGGCGAGCCCGGTGTCGACGCCCACGACGCCGCGCGCGCCGCGCAGCAGCCGCGCAAGCTGCGCGATGTCCATGCGCGGCGGCACTTGCGCGCTCTCCAGCGTGCGGGCCAGGCGTTCGCAGCGCGCACGCTCGTCCGCGCTGCCCCAGGGCAGGACGGCGCGCACGCCGCGCGCGGCGAGCGCGCGCCCGAGCTCGGACCAGCGCTCCTCCGGCCACAGCTTGTCCGCGCGGCTGGTCATGGTGAGCAGCACCGCGTAGGGCTGCGGGACCTCGAGCGAGAGCGCGCCCTCGGCGCGCAGGCCGTAATCGCAATCCCCTTCGAGCGGGTAGCCGAGCGCGGCGGCGGTGAGGCGCCGGTTGCGCTCCACGGCGTGCAGCCCCCGGGGCACGCGGTGGCGCCGCGCGTAGAAACGCGCCGCGAGGGGCTCGCGCGCGCTGTCCCGGTCCAGCCCGTGGTGCTCGCCGCGCGCGAGGCGCGCGAGCAGCGCGCTCTTGAGCAGGCCCTGCGAGTCGACCACGAAATCGTAGCGCTCGGCGGCGAGCGCGCGGCGAAAGGCGGCGAACTCGCGCCACGCCTCGGGCCGCCAGAGCGAGGCGCGCCAGCGGCGCAACGCGACCGGGATCACGCGCCGCACCGCGCGGTGCATTGCCGCCACCCCCGCGAACGCCTCCTCGACCACCCAGTCGATCGTCGCGCCCGGCAGATGCAGCGCGGCGTCGCTCACCGCGGGGCAGTGGTGCACCACGTCGCCGAGCGACGAGGTCTTGACGAACAGAATGCGGGGCATGGTCGGCTAGAATAGGGCCCGCCGATTCTACGGGATATCACTTGACTACCGGGTCCCGCGTTCCCTTCTCAGCCGTGCTCATTATCCGCAACGCGGCGGCGCAGCTCGAAGCCTGCCTCGCGAGCCTCGCGTTCGCGGACGAGATCGTCGTCGTCGACTCGGGCAGCGACGACGGCAGCCCCGAGATCGCCGCGCGGCACGGTGCGCGCGTGCTGCAGAAAGACTGGATGGGCTTCGGGCGCCAGAAGCAGTACGCGGTGGAGCAGGCGAACAACGACTGGGTGCTGTGCCTTGACGCGGACGAGCGGGTCTCGGACGAGCTCGCCGCCAGCATCGCGGGCGCGCTCGCCGCGCCTGAAGCCCCGGTCTACCGCATGGCGCGCCGCAACCGCTTCCTCGGCCGCTGGCTCGCGCACGGCGAAGGCTATCCCGACTGGAGCCTGCGCCTGTTCGACCGCAGGCAGGCGCGCTGGAGCGACGACACGGTGCACGAGAAATTGCTCTACACGGTCACGCCCGGAACCCTGGACGGGGACCTGCTGCACGAGTCCGCCACCGACCTCGCCGACTACCTCGCCAAGCAGAACCGCTACACCACGCTCGCCGCGCAACAGCTGCTGGAGCGCGGGCGCAGCGCCGGCCTGGCCGCGTTGCTGCTCTCGCCGCTGGTGCGCTTCGTCAAGATGTACGTCTTTCGCCTGGGCTTTCTCGACGGCCTGCCGGGCCTGGTACACATCTCGATCGGCTGCATGAGCAGCTTCATCAAGTACGCCAAGCTGATCGAGCTGCGCAGGGCGAAGAAGGACTGATGAAGGCGCTGGTCACCGGCTGCGCCGGCTTCATCGGCATGCACTGCGCCGCGCGCCTGCTCGCGCGCGGGGACGAGGTGCTCGGCGTCGACAACCTGTCGCCCTACTACGCGGTCGAGCTCAAGCGCGATCGCCTGCGCCGGCTCGAGCGGGAGAAGGGCTTTCGCTTCGCCAAGCTCGACCTGGCGGACGCCGGCGCGCTCGGCAAGCTGATGGCAAAGGAAAAGCCGCAGGCGGTGCTGCACCTCGCGGCGCAGCCGGGAGTGCGCTACTCGCTCGAGAACCCCGGCTCCTACGTGCAGGCCAACCTGGTCGGCTTCGCCAACCTGCTCGAGGCGGCGCGCGCGAATGCGCCGCGCCATCTGGTCTACGCCTCGAGCTCGAGCGTGTACGGCGGCAACGCGCGCCTGCCGTGGTCGGAAGGGGACAACGTCGATCACCCGGTGAGCCTCTATGCCGCGACCAAGAAGTCGAACGAGCTGATGGCGCACGTCTACAGCCACCTGTTCGGCCTGCCGGCGACGGGGCTGCGCTTTTTCACCGTCTACGGGCCCTGGGGGCGGCCCGACATGTCGCCGGTGCTGTTCGCGCGCGCGATCATGGATGGCCAGCCGATCAAGGTGTTCAATCACGGCGACATGCAGCGCGATTTCACCTACGTCGACGACGTGGTCGAAGCGACGCTGCGCGTTCTGGACGAGCCCGCGGCGCCCGATCCGTCGTTCGACGCGACCGAGCCCGACCCCGCCACCAGCTGGGCGCCGTGGCGCGTGTATAACATCGGCAACCACCAGCCGGTCGGGCTGCTCGATTACATCGCCGCGCTCGAGCGCGCGCTGGGCAAGCAGGCGATCAAGCAGTTCGAGCCGATGCAGCCGGGCGACGTGCGCAGCACCTTCGCCGACACCCGGCGCCTGGACGGCGCGGTCGGCTTCGCGCCTTCCACCTCGCTCGAGGAGGGTCTGGCGCGCTTCGCCGACTGGTTCAAGAGCTATTACGGCTATGGCTGAGCAATAATAGGGGCTGACCGGAGACGAACGAAATGAGCGAAAGTAGCCAATCGCAGGTGCTGGGGATCATCGGCGGTAGCGGCGTATACGACATCGAAGGACTTAGGAATACGCGCTGGGAGAAGGTTTCGTCGCCGTTTGGCGAACCCTCTGACAGCCTGCTATTCGGCGAGCTCGGCGAACAGCAAATGGTCTTCCTGCCGCGCCACGGGCGCGGCCACCGGATTCCACCGACTGAAATCAACTTCCGCGCCAACATTGACGCGCTGAAGCGCGCGGGCGTGACCGACGTCATCTCGGTGAGCGCGGTCGGCTCCCTGCGCGAGCACCTTCGCCCCGGGACGTTCGTCATTGTCGACCAGTTCATCGACCGTACTTTCGCGCGCGAGAAGAGCTTCTTCGGCAACGGACTGGTGGCGCACGTCTCCATGGCGCACCCCGTGTGCGGACGCCTGGGCGATCACCTCGAGGTAGCTGCCCGCGAGGCGGGCATCGAGGTGGCGCGCGGCGGAACGTACCTCGTCATGGAGGGGCCGCAGTTCTCGAGCCTCGCGGAGTCAGAGTTGTACCGCAACTGGAACTGCGACGTAATCGGAATGACCAACATGCCGGAGGCGAAGCTCGCGCGCGAGGCGGAGCTGTGCTACGCGACCGTCGCGATGGTCACCGATTACGATTGCTGGCACCCCAACCATGACGACGTCACGGTCGAGGCGATCGTCAAGGTCCTGCTGGCAAACGCCGACAAGGCGCGCGCCCTGGTGAAGAAGGTCGCGCCGCGCCTGCATCGGGACCCCGGCGCCTCCGCCTGTGCCTGCCGAAGCGTCCTGCAGCACGCCCTGATCACTGCGCCAGAGGCGCGCGATCCGCAGATGGTGCGGCGCCTCGGCGCGGTTGCCGGGCGAGTTCTCAAGTAACCGAAAGAAGGCGTTCCATGACGGTCAAGTCCTACGTTCGCACCATCCCCCACTACCCCAAGCAAGGGGTGATGTTTCGCGACATCACAACGCTGCTGAAGGACCCCGTGGGCTTCAAGCTCACCATCAGCGAGTTCGTCAACCGCTACGTGAGCGCGAAAATCGACAAGGTCGCAGGCATCGAGTCGCGCGGCTTCATCATAGGCGCCGCGCTCGCCTACCAGCTGGGGCTCGGTTTCGTGCCCATCCGGAAGAAGGGAAAGCTGCCGGCGGAGACGATCGGGCACGACTATGAGCTCGAGTACGGCGCCGATCGGATCGAGATCCACGTCGACGCCGTGTCGAAGGGCGAGCACATCCTCTTGGTGGACGATCTGATCGCCACCGGCGGGACAGCGGAAGCAGCGGTGACGCTGCTCGAGAAGATGGGAGCCAAGGTGGTCGAGTGCTGCTTCGTGATCGACCTGCCGGAGCTTGGCGGGCGCAAGCGACTCGAGGCGATGAAGCAGAAGGTGTTCGCGCTGTGCGAGTTCGAAGGTGAATGATCTGACGCAGTCGAAAGGGGTCGAAACGCTGCGCTGGCGCGAAGACCGGCTGGAGATGATCGACCAGCGGGTCCTGCCCGCGAAGTTCGAGTACCTCGGCTACGACTCGGCCGCCGGGGTCGCCGAGGGCATCCGCGCCATGGTCGTCCGCGGCGCACCGGCGATCGGCTGCGCCGCGGCCTATGGCGTGGCGCTCGAAGCTCTGCGGCTGAAGTCAGGCCCCGCGGACGCGTTCGCGCGCGGGCTCGAGCAGGGCTTCGAGCAACTCGCCGCCAGCCGGCCGACCGCGGTCAATCTTTTCTGGGCATTAAGCCGCATGCGCCGGGTATGGAGCGAATGCGGCACGGCCGCTCCAGCGGTAGTCGCCGAGCGGCTGTTGGCCGAGGCGCACGAGATCCGTGCCGAGGACATCCGCATAAACCGAGCGATGGGCGCGCACGGCGCGGCACTGCTCGCCGATGGCGCGCGCGTGCTCACGCACTGCAACGCCGGCGCGCTCGCGACTGCCGGCCACGGCACCGCACTGGGCGTGATCCGCTCGGCGGTGGAAGGCGGCAAGCGCATTGCGGTGATCGCGGACGAGACGCGGCCGTTCCTGCAGGGCGCGCGGCTGACCGCCTGGGAGCTGGTGCAAGAGGGCATCCCCGTGACCCTCATCAGCGACAACATGTCGGGCCACCTCATGGCGTGCGGCGAGGTGGACGCGGTGGTGGTCGGAACCGACCGCGTCGCTGCCAACGGCGACGTGGCGAACAAGATCGGGACCTACATGGTGGCGGTGCTGGCGCGCCGCCACAGGATTCCGTTCTACGTCGCCTGCCCGATCTCGACCATCGACCCCGGCGTGCCCGATGGGCGCTCGATCCCGATCGAGGAGCGCGCCGCATCGGAGGTCACCGGCTTTCGCGACTGCCAGTGGGCTGCGTCGGGCGTTGCGGTGCGCAATCCGGCGTTCGACGTCACGCCGGCCGACCTCGTCACCGCGCTGATTACCGAACGCGGGGTGGTGCGCGAGCCTGACCGCGCCAAGATCGCCGCGCTCCTCGCCTGAGGCCTCAGGCGCCGGGACGTACTCCGAAATCCAGGCCTTGAGCCGCGCGCGCACCGCCTCCGGCGAAGTGTCCTGCGGCGCGGCGAGCCAGGCCAGCACCTCCTCGGCCAGCACGCCGTTCTCCGGCGACACCGCTTGCGCGACACGCAGCTTGGGATGCGGCGTCGGCAGCGTGTGCTCGGCGTCGGCGAGCAGCTCCTCGTAGAGCTTCTCGCCCGGCCGCAAGCCGGTGTACGCGATCCGGATGTCGCCCTCGGCGAAGCCCGAGAGCCGGATCAGCTGCCGCGCCAGGTCGGCGATCCTGACCGGCTCGCCCATGTCGAGCACGAAGATCTCGCCCGCCCTTGCCCATCAGCCCCGCCTGCAGCACCAGCTGCGCCGCCTCCGGGATCGACATGAAGTAGCGCTCGATCTCGGGGTGGGTCACCGTCACCGGCCCGCCGCGCGCGATCTGCTCGCGAAAGCGCGGGATCACGCTGCCGGTCGAGCCGAGCACGTTGCCGAAGCGCACGATGACGAACTCGGTCCGGCTCCCGGCCTGCTCGGCCTGCAGCAGCATCTCGGCCAGGCGCTTGGACGCCCCCATCACGTTGGTCGGGTTGACCGCCTTGTCGGTCGATACCAGCACGAACTTCTCGACCCCGGCGGCCTCGGCCGCGCGCGCGAGCGTCACCGTCGAGAGGACGTTGTTCGCCACCGCCTCGGCCGCGTTGCCCTGCTCCATCAGCGGCACGTGCTTGTAGGCCGCGGCGTGGAACACCACCTGCGGCGCGTGGCGCGCGAACACCTCGCCCACCCGCGCCGGCGACTTGGCGTCGCCGATCAACGCCGCCACCGCCAGCTCGGGATGGCGGTCGCGAAACTCCTGCTCGATCGAGTAGAGCGCGAACTCCGAGATCTCGAACAGGATCAGCTCGCGCGGCGCGAAGCGCGCGATCTGGCGGCACAGCTCCGAGCCGATCGAGCCGCCCGCGCCGGTCACCAGCACCCGCTTGCCGCCGAGCAGCCCGTGCAGGCCGGCGTCGTCGAGCTTCACCGGGTCGCGCCCGAGCAGGTCGTCGAGCTCGACGTTGCGCAAGGCCGAGACGCTCACCTTGCCCGAGACGATGTCGCTCAGCGCGGGCACCGTCATGACGCTCAGCCCGGCGCCGGTGCAAAGATCGAGCGCGCGCTTGCGCGCGCCGTGCGTCGCGCCCGGCATGGCGATGATCGCCTGCGTCACGCCGAAGCGGGCGGCGGCCGCGCGCACGTCGTCCAGGACGCCCAGCACCTTCACGCCCGCGATCGCGCCGCCCTGCTTGGCCGCGTCGTCGTCGAGCAGCCCGACCGCGCGCCATCTGCCGCTGCCCGCCAGGTCCTTGAGCAACATCGCGGCGGCAGTCGCCGGCGCCGAGCACCAGCGCTGGCTCGGCCTCCGGGTGCGCGACCAAGCCGAGCAGGCGCTTTTCCTTCCACGCGCGGTAAGCCAGCCGGCTGCCGCTCATCGCCCCGACCAGGAGCAGCGGCGCGAGCAGGTACACCGAACGCGGCACGTGCGCACCCGCCCGCAGCAGGGCGAGCAGCGCTGGCACCGCGAGCGCGCCGATTCCGACCGCGGCGAGGATGCGCTGCAGATCCGGCAGGCTGGCGAAGCGCCACAGGCCGCGGTACAAGCCGAGCATCCAGAACAAGGCCGCGTAAACGATCAAGACCAAAGGCAATCCGGCCCACATCACGCGCATGAAGTCCGGCGGGATGTCGAGATTGAAGCGCAGCCAGAACGCCACCAGCCAGGCGAGCGCCGCGGCGACGACGTCGTGGCCGATGGCCGTGAGCTGGCGCCAGTTCACGCCACGCTCCCGCTCTCGCGCCGGTAGCGCGACCAGCGCAGGTCGATCCAGACCGCGACCGCGATCAGAATGAGGGTCGACGCCGCAAGCACCGCGATCTGGACTCCGCTCTCCCGATCGCATGCGTACACGGCGGCCGCACCGCACGCGAGCATCGCCGCGTACTCGATCAGCGCGGCGCCGCGGTGGCCGAATCCCATCCGCACCAGCCGCTGGTAATAGTGCTCGCGGTGCGCCTGCCACACCCGCTCGCCGCGCAGCAGGCGCCTCACCAAGGTGAGCGTCGCGTCGCACACGAACGGCGCGAACACCAGCAGCGGAAACCACAGCGGCCAGACACCGTCGTTCCAGCCGATCAGGCCGAGCGCGCCGGCGAGGAAGCCGAGCGGCACCGAACCGACGTCGCCCATGAAGATGCGCGCGGGCGGGAAATTGCGCACCAGGAACGCCGCCGCGGCGGCGGCGAGCACGACGCACAGCTCGGCGAGCGGTTGCGCCCCGGCAAACCACGCCGCGGAGGCGTAGGCGCCGAAACCGAACAGCGCCATCCCGCCCGCGAGGCCGTCCGCGCCGTCCATGAAGTTGTACAGGTTCGCGTACCAGGCGAGCGCCAACGACGAGCAGCGCGAACGCGACCCAACCCGGATAGTGCAGCTCGAGCAGCAGCACCGCCGCCGCGGCCCCCAGATGCGCGGCGAGCCGGACCGCGGTCGGCAGGCCGTACAGGTCGTCGAGGAACGACAGCAGCGCGAGCGCCGCGGCGAGCGACAACGTGACCGCGAAGCCCGGTGCTGCGACCAGCCAGCCCACGCCGACCCCAACGACGATCGCGATTCCGCCGGTGCGCGGCACCGGCCGCTCGTGCAGCGAGCGCTCGTTCGGTTGATCGAGCGCGAGCCGCCGTCCGGTCTCGGAAATCAGCGCCTTGACGCACAACAGTGCGATCACGAACGCCGCAAGCGCGGGCTGCCAGAGCATGGCGGGCATTCTAACGGCCCCGCGCGAGGTACCAGTCCGCGGTAGCGCGCAGGCCCTGCTCGAAGGTGAAGGGAGGCCGCCATCCCAGCTCCCGCCGGATGGCGCTGTCGTCGACCTCGAGCGAGCGTGTCAGTCGTCGCAGCGGCGGAACCAGATCGAGCAGCCGCGGCGGGAACGGCAGCAGGCGAGCGGGTTTGCCGAGCGCCCGCGCCAGCGCGCGCACCAGCTCGGGCGTCGACACCGGCACGCCGTCACTCACGAAATAGCGTCTTGCCTGCCGCCTGCGGCGCCTCAAGGCAGCGGATAATCGCGTCGCACAGGTTGCCGACATAAATCAGGCTGCGACGGTTCTCGACGCCCGCGAAGGGCAGCGGCCAACCCGCGTCAGACCGCTTGCATCAGTGCAAGAAAGTTCGCCTTCACGCCGGGGCCGTAGACGAGCGGCGGGCGAAGATCACGACTTCGAGGCCCGTACGCTCCGCGACCCCAAGCGCGTGTTCGGCGGCAAGCTTGGCGCGTCCATAGGCGTCTTCAGGCGCCGGGACTTCCGTGCCATCGAGCGCGCGGACCGCGCGTCTCCTCGCCAAGGGCCTTGATCGAACTTAGATACACGAAGCGGCGCGCCCCCCCGGCGGCGGCCTTTTCCGCGACCGATTCGCGTCCCTTCCACATTCACGCGCTGGAGCAAGTCCGGATTTCCGGATCCATGTGCGATGTTTGCGAGGTGCACGATCGCCTCGCAGCCGACCAGAAAGTCTGCCACGTCACCGTGCCCCGACGCTCCCCCCACCTCGTGGCCGGATCGCTTCAGCGCAGGCGCCAGCGCGCTCCCCACAAATCCCGATATTCCCGTTACCGAAACACGCATCGGACGGATACTACATGCGTCAACCCGGCATTTTTCTGGACGATCGCGATGGCGCCCGGCACGCTCCGGATTGAAAATTCACGTTCTGAAGCGCCTGAAACACGGCTCCAATCCACGGTCGACACCAAATCGAGCCGCTGCGATCGGACCGACACTCTAGCGCTCGGCGGCGATCTTCCGGTAGGCGCGCTGGACGGATTCCACTGTGCCGAACTCCAGCAGACGACCATGGTGCATCAGCACCGCCTTGTCGCACATCGACTCGATGAGCGTGTCGGAGTGCGACGCGAGGACGAGAATTTCCGTCTTTTCCATCATTTCCTTCACCCTGCGGCTTGCCTTGTCCGCAAATCGCGCGTCGGCCGCGCCGATGCCTTCGTCGAGCAGAAGAATCCCGGGGTCGAGCGCGGTCGCGATGGAGAACGCGAGGCGCGCCTGCATGCCGCTCGAATAGCTGCGGACGGGGAAATTAATGTAGTCGCCAAGCTCCGAAAACGCGACAATCTCCGGCGCTTTCGCGGAGGCCTCAGCTAGCGACATGCCGAGCAGCATTCCGACAGTCAAGATATTCTCGTAGCCCGTATCCTCCACTTCGATTCCGGGCGAAATATTCAGCAGCGGCGTCAGGCGACCCTCCACGTGAAGTCGCCCATAGGTAGGGTAGTACACCCCTGCCATCACGCGCAGTAGCGTGGACTTGCCTGCGCCGTTGTGGCCCACTAGGCCGACTCGGTCCCCGCTCTTCAGTTCGAGAGTAACGTCCTCGAGCGCCTTTATGATGACGGTATTGCTCTGCATGTGCTTCGGCAGGATGCGTCCCCCGGTCACCCCCTTAAGGAGCGACAGACGGAGATTCTTGTTCGCGCCGAAGATCGGAAAATCAACGCCAATCTGGTCAAGCACCATTGCGGACATCTGTGCGCCCGATTATCTCAAAACCAATACGCAAGCCGGTGCCGCTTGCGCGCGAACAACCAGTTGGCGAAGAGCCACCCCGCTGCCGCAGCGGCAATGCAGATCAAATAGCTCGCGGGTGCCGCGACCTTGCCAAGCATCGGCTCACGTACCACTTCGATCATATGGTACAGAACGTTCACGTCCACAATGATTGCGCGCTTGCCGTGCAATTGGCCGGCCGACCAAAATATTGGCGTCACAAAAGTCGCAATCTGAAGCAACGATACGACCAGTTGCTGAAAATCGCGGAACCGGAGACAAAAGATCGCTACGACAAGACACATCCAGCCGCAGTTGAGCAATACTAGCGCGGCGCCCGGAACAAACAGCAACGTCGACCAGCCAAACGTCACGCCGCACAACAAGCCCACTGCAACATAGCCAATCAAATTGTGGCCGAATATGACCACGTTGCGGGTGAGCACGACATATACTAGTGTTGAGTACGGGAACTGCCGAGATCGCATCAGCGATTCATTTGCGATGAAGGCCACGCAAGACTCTCCTATCGCGCCAGAGATCAGCGTCCAGGGAAGCAGCCCAGAGAGCAGAAACGGCAGAAAATCGGCCACCTTCATGTTCCATAGCCCGGCCCACACGAAGCTCAGGACGACTGCAAAGATGAGCAGACTCACAGTGACCCACATCGGCCCGAGCATGGTGCGCTTGTAACGCCGTCGCACCTCGTTCCAGCTCTGACGGACCCACATTTCCCACATGCGCAGGCCCACCACCAGATCCCAAAGCGCCCAGTCCGAGAGCTTACGTCGCTCGCCTATGCCTCTTTCCGCGTGCGGCGGTCCCGCATCTATTACATTGACCATGCGTTAGATTGCTTTAATTGAGGAGGCGCGGAATTGTAACCGACGACATCGTGGTGAGACTTGCTCCTGCAGCCGGCTTCATGGCTCGCCGGCGATCCGCTGTCCTGCCAGTGCGGATCGGACCAATCTGCATCGGGCACTTGTTCCCGGTGGTGCAAAGGTCGCAGCCCCCCGTTCATCGTGTTCTGAGGCGACGGGGCCTGACCGGGCGGCAGTTACGAGTAACGTATCTTGCTCGCTGCGCTGCCTGCAAACCAAGCTAGCGCCGCAAGCGGCCAGAGGATATTCCGCCGGAAAGCGTCGACGACTATGCGCCCGGCGTCCTTGATTTGACCACGAACCACCAGCATCCCCGCAAGCCGCGCCGAAGCACCGGCGTTCAGCCGCATAGTGCGCGACGATCACTCGTGTCGATCTCGGACCGTCGAGGTACTTCGCCGAAAGCCGCAGGTTGTTCCGCATCATGACCATCGTCGTCTCGGGGCTGCCGCCCGACGTACTCGAATGCGGTGCACGCGATAAGTGTACGCCAGTCGGGGCGCACCTTGTCTTTGACCTTCGCCAGGCAGACGCGCACCGGAAACGTCATCGCCGAACGCGCACTCGCCGCTGTGGCCGCCGAAGCGCTGGTCGACGCGGCGACGAATGAAGCGCCCGGCCGTGAGCGGATGGCGCAGCACGTTGTCCAGCGTAAACGCGGGCGCCGCCGGGTCGAGGAACGCCGCTTCACCCGCGCGCTACCGCGCTCGTCTACCGTGACGTACCGCGTACCACAGGACGGCGCCTCCAGATCGGGATCGCCGGTGAACTCCTCGAACGCCCGCGCTAGCGCGCCGGGCTCCAGCGATGATCCCGCCGGAGCTAAGGCGTACCTCGCCTCGGCCCCGCTGCCCGCCCTCATTGATCGCGGCTGTCGGGCGTCATCCGGACCGCTACGGAAGAAAGAGATGCAGGGTTCGTGGCGGCAAATAATTTGCAGCGTTCCATCTATGGAGCCCCCGTCCAAAACGGGCAGCTCGATGCGCTGATTATGTGTGAGCAAGCGCTGTTGGCGTGCGGCCGATGGTCGATACCGCATTTAGCAAAAACGCGACGACGGAAATGACGGCTTCGGCACAAGGTATGCGCCGGCACGCGCGCGGATCGGCTTTTGGTAACGGTTCGAGTATATCGCGCGCTCTTGTATGCGCGATGCGCGTAATCATGCGGCGCGTAGACGCAATTCAGCGCAGGAATCAATCACCGCCACCGCCTTCAGCCGCCACTCCGGTCGGACCTGTCCGGCTGGCGCAGGGAGAGCCGGGAGATGCTCGCCTCGCACGTAGATTGCGATGCATTGCTCGATCTGCTGACCCCGTCGCTCCACGGGCGCAAGCTAGGGTACAAGGACTATCTGCAGGAATATTTCAATCCCGATCCATCGACGGTAGCGTCGCCGCCCGCGGCATCGGATGACATCCGGAATCTCAAAGCGCACGTCGAGCACCTGTCCGCCGCGCTGAAAGCCACGCACGCCACCATCAGCTGGCGGATCACGGCCCCGCTGCGCTGGGTGATGCGGCGGCAGCGCAGCTAGCCAGCACCTCTACCGCCCTGACACCAAGCTCCAGGCCCGCCAGATCGCGGCTGCGCGCCGCGATAGCTACGGCAAATTCGTGCAGCGCTACACTGAGCGGAGGATCGGCTGCGATCTCGATTGCACGCTCGCCGCCGCCTTCCGTTACGATGAGTTTCTGCGCCGCGAGATCGTCGTAGACGAGTACGCCCTCTTCGCACTGCACTGCAAACCGGCGCCGCTTTTCCGAAAGATTGCTCAACCGAAGCGACGCGGATACGCCGCGCGCGAACGTGAGCTCAATCTCGACCGTCTCACCTATTCCACTGTCGACCGGTCTGCGCTCAAGAACTGTTGCAGCGGCCCGCTCAGGCGGAGCGCCCAGCAGATCGAGGCACATCGCCACGTCATGCGCACCCCAGTCCCAGAGCACGGGTACGTCGGGGCGATAGGGTCCGTGGTTGCCGGCTTCGCCGCGGATCGCGCGAATTTCTCCGTAGCCGCGGGCGGGTTGCCTTTAGCGCGCGGAACGCGGGATTGAACAAATGCGTATGGTCGACCATCGCCAGTACGCCGCGCTCGCGCGCCCGTTCTCGCAACGCGTGGGCTTCGGCGACGCTCAACGTCAGCGGCTTCTCGATCAGCACCGCCAAACCCGCATCGATGGCTGCGAACGCCATCTCTGCGTGCAGATGCGGTGGCGTCGCGACGATCACTCCGTCGAGATCACGCGAGCTAAGCATTTCCCGCCAGTCAGTAAAGATGGAGCAGCCGGTGGGGATAAGCCTGGCACTGTCCGGATTACGGCTCGCAAGCCGGGCTAACCGGACGCCCGGCAGTCCGTTGATCGTGCGGATGTAGTTGCGTCCCCAACGGCCGGCGCCGATCAGCCCCAGGCGTATCGGCACCGCCACGCGTCAGACGACTGCCACGTGTGGCAGGGGCACGATGAAGCGTCCCGCCGGCCTCGCGAACAGGCGGCGTGCTTTTGGCCATGATCGGATCGGCGAAATTCCACGCCAGGATGAGGACGTAGTCAGGCTTCGGCGTTCAGTAGAGCTGCCGCGCCGGGAAAGACCGGGATATGCATGCCCGGCGTGAACATGACCCTGCTTCAGCGGACTATCGTCGACCACGAAGTCGATCATTTCGCGTTCGAGACCGAGGTGATAGACCAACGTGGTCAGCTTTGCAGGCGCGCCGAATCCGGCGATGCGCTTACCGTTAGCTTTCAGCTTGCGCAGAAGGTCGAGCAGTTCGTCGCGGACGCTGGCGATATGTGCGGCGAATGCGTGGAAGGTTTCCGGCCTGTCGAGACCCGCTGCTTCTTCCTGCGCCACCATGGCAGCCACCGATCCGCCGGTGACCTGCGCGGACCGCCCTTCAGTTGCACTACGCCCCGCAGCGGACCCGCCGTGGCTGTCCACCCGCATTGCGCCTCGATGAGCTCGAGCCCGCAGCGGGCGAAGAACCGCGACTAACGTGAATCGACCGCGTGATAGTCGAGGTGCTCGTGGTAGATCGTGTCGAACAGCGTGTTCTCGAGCACGGCACCGAGGTACGACACTTCGAATACGAACACCCCGTCGGGCGCGAGCAGGCGGCGTACGCCATTCATGACGCTCTCGAGATCGTCGATGTGCGCGATGACATTGTTGGCAGTGACGAAGCGTCTGCCGCGCCGTGCGCGGCGCGGATGCGCTCCGCGAGTTGCGGACTGAAGAAATCGACGATGACCGGGATGCCAGACGCCTGCGTCCTCTCTGAGATCTCGTGCGCAGGATCGACGCCAAGCACGCGGCACCCGCTTTCCTTGAACTGGCGCAGCAGCGTTCCATCATTTGAGCCGATGTCCACCACGAGGCCGTCTGCAGGGGGATGGAACGCAGCGATCGAATCCTGGCGTAGTCCTTGAAGTGCCGCACGAAGACCGGGGAGGTTCCGGACACGTACACATAGTGTTCGTACAGCACCGCCCGGATCGACAACATCGAGCAACTGGAGGTGGGCGCACGCGTTGCACAAATGAACATCGAGCGGGTAGACTGGCTGCTGGCGGCCCAGGTCGCCAGGCCCGACGAATGCATTGGCGAGCGGCGTGGGCGCAAGCGAGAGGACCTCGTCTCGTTCTCCGCTACCGCAGAGCCGGCAAGTCTCCCTGCTGTGGATGAGGTTCTTCGGCAATGTCGCGGCGGATCACTCGTGGATCGGCGGGATGCGGACGACGTCTGCCTCGTACACTTCCTGGGGAGCGCGAATTCCTGCCGAACGTGAGGAATGCGGTGTCCTCTGGGAACACCATCGCGTGGTCCACCATCGGCCCGGTAAAGAACAGCTCGCCGGTCTTGACCAGAACCTTCTCGGGCTTCGCACTGCTCCCGTGGGGACGATGGAAATATTCGATCGACCCGGAGAGCACGTAGCAGAAGTGCCAATCGGTCTGGTGATAGTGGTTCGCCCGCACCGTGCCCTTCTTCGAGCGGATCAGCACGCAGCTTTCCATCGGCAGGTCGACCAGCGGCTGGATATCGCCGCGCGAGTCGACGAACGGCTTCTCCTGCGGCACGATGACGTCCTTCGGCCAGGACTTGCGTTCTTCATCGGTCATCGGTCTGATTTTCATGCCGTCCGTTTCCTGTTCAGGATCGCGATCGATGCAGCTGCTGCATCATGCCCGTGTAAGCAGCTTCGAGTTTCCTGGCGAAGCCGGCCGCGTCGCTCAGGCCATGCGCCTGCGCCTTTGACCTGAGGTTCCAGCGATAGTCCGTAAGTCGCTCCGGCGTCGCGGCTAGCGCGGCGGCGATCTCGACGTACTGCTCAGGCGATTCTGCCACCAGCTCCCCGCAACCGGCAACCAGCAAGAGCGACGCGCCGTAGCGGCCGGAAAAGCGATCGCTCTTCAGTGTAACGACCGGGACACCCTGCCAGAGCGACTCTGCGACTGTATTGCCGCCGCAATAGGGCCAGTGGTCTCAAGGCTGATGTCGAGTTCATCATAGCACTTGAGAATGGCCTGGCGGTCGGTGCCGCCGAGGATGGTCAGCCGCGTCGGATCGACACCGAAGCGGCGGAACCTGCTTAGCATGTAATCGCGGTTGTCCCGTGACGAGAGCTGATTGTTGCGCAGGTAGAAGCGCGATCCCGGGATGCGCTGCATCAGCGTCGCCCAGAACTCGATCAGGCGGGAATTGATCTTGCCGCCGCTACCGAAGCAGCCAAAGGTGATGTGGCCGTTCTCCGGCGATGGGGGCGGTGCCACCGCCGGCATCTTCGCTTCATCGTAGCTGTAGCAGAGGAAACTGCCGGGAAGCCGCCACACTTTCTCCGTGAAGAACCGGTCGTGCTCGGGCGGCACCGATACCTCGTCGGCAAGCACGTAGTCCACGTTCGGAACCGCGCTTGTTCCGGTATGGTTGAGGTACGAGATCTGGATTGGCGCACACCGCGAGGCCATTGCCGAAAAGCGGTTGAACGGCGAGAAACCTGTAACCTCCATGCAGATGTCGATGCCGTCCTTACGCACCTGCCTGACGAAGTCGGCGTCCGACAGATTCCCGGTGACGCGGAAATGCTCGAACAGGGCCTGTGTTTCCCTGGAGACGGGGGAGGTCCAGTAGCCGTAAATCTCGAACCTGCCGCGGTCGGCGAACCTGATCACGTTACCGAGTATGCCGAGGAAGGTGTCGCTTTCGAACCAGGCACAGCAATATGCCACGCGGATCCTGCGCTCGCCGCGGTAGGGCGGCACCGGGCATTCGCCCAAGTCGGGAATCGGCTTCGCATAACGCTCGGCCCACGCCTGTTGTGCCCGCTCTAGATCCTGGTACGTCGCGGTTGGCGACATGAGCATCGCCTGGCAGGCGAGTCCGTCCACCAGAGAGTCTTCCAATGCCGCCGCGCGACGCCAGAGTTGCAGGGCCTCGTCGATTTGGCCGCGCGCATAGTACAGCTGCGCGGTTTCGTGATAGACCCGGGGCGAAAACTCGGGAGTGAACAGGTCGCCGGCCCCCTTGGACTTGCGCCACATTCGGGAAAGCGCGCCGGCGACGATCTTGCGCGAGACCTTTGCATGGAACGCGAAGAAAACGGCAATGGTGAACAAGGAGCGTAATGCCCGTACTACCCGCCGCGGGATGCGCTTTCGAAAGGACGCGGGCAGCGCTAGCGCAACCAAGTTCCAAAGTTGCGACACCATCCGGAAGACATCCACGCCGCCTGTGGCGGCCTTCTTGATTTCCAACGAGTTGGCCACAAAGTTGAAGTACTCCATGTACCAGATGCGCTCGGTGAAATCGATCTGTGCCACCAGCTCGTGCATGCGCTGCGCGAGCGTTTCCTGCTGCTCTCGCAGGCCGTACGCGCGGACGTGGTTGTAGAGCAGATAGAGCTGGTTGTAGAGACAGCCCCGCAGAAGAATCTCGTTCTCGCCGAATAGGCCATCCTTCGAAAACATCTGCCGGATCAGGACGGCGCGGCTGTCGAAGTGTTCGTGGAACGCTTCCTTTGTCTGGCTCAGTTGCTTGTCGTCGACCGCGTTGCTGGACATCCTCACTGGAACGTATTTCACCACGTGCTGCGCGCCGAGTCGGCACCAGATTTCAAATTCGAGACACTCGATCGTCCACTTGTGTCGATGTAGGCCAACATCGACGAGGGCCTGTCTGCGAAAGAAGCTGCCCGGCCAGAATGGACAATACCAGCCGAACAGATAGTCGACCAGGTTGAACTCGCCAGCGTTGAACTCGTTGACGATGTTGCCGTCCATGTCCGTGACGTAGCCGTCGCCCGCATCATGGCGCCAACATCACCGAGACTGGAGGCGAAGAACTCCACGGCCCGTTCGATGGCGCCCGGCAGCAGTTCCTGGTCCGACAGGCAGGTACCGATGATGTCGCCCTGACAGCGGTTCATCACCTTCCAGAACGCCTCTGCCGGCCCGGAATCCTTCTCGGACACGATCTTGATGCGCGGATCGTCGTAGCTCTTCAGGATTTCGAGCGTGCCGTCGGTGGAGGCGCCGTCCTGCACCACGAACTCCAAATTGCGGTAGCTCTGGTTGAGAACGCTCTCAATGCTGCGCCGGATAGTCGGCGCACGGTCCTTGCAGAAGGAGATGATCGAGACGAGGGGGGGGTGCCCGGCGCCCGGCGCCGCCGTGGGCGCCGGGGCGACCAATGCTTTTTCCTTGAGCGAATCCATTCCCGTTGTAATTTACGTGGACCGGTAACTGGCGCAAGTGTCGCGCACAAGGGCGACCGCGCGCCGCGGACAAAGGCCGGAAGTGTATTGAAAGGGTGCTTGCACTGCAACAAGACTCCAACCGGTGCAATAATGACCGATGGATTTTCGCTAGGTACGAACCAGCACGCAGGAGCCGCGTTCCATGTATGCAGCTACGATCGCCAATGCAGGCCGGAAATCGCTCAGGCAATTTGCGCGGGAAATTGACCTGCCTTCGATGCATTCGCCGCTGTTTGCACGGTGGTCCGAGGCGCGAGAGGAAGTTGTCCGATCTGGCTTGGGACCTGCACAGCGCCAACGCCTATGCGCATTACCGAGCTACGCACCCGCAGGCAGGCGCGCCGCACATCGAACGTTCGGGGTTGTACGACCAGGGGCGTCTACTGAACGCTGAAGACACAGAGGCGCTTCACCGCTTGTTTCACAAATGCCCGGTCAAGCCGTATTCGGCCGACGACTTCCTTGAAGGCTATAGCTTCGATCCGACCGGGTCCGCTTTGAGAGCTACAACACCTATCGCACGATGACCCCGGACTTCGAGACGAAACTGGCTGAGGTGCTGCAGCAGATCGCGCCGCAGGTGGAGGAAATCTGCGGCCATCATTTCCGCATCGTTTCGTCGCATCTCTGGAGCCTCAATCCAGGTCCACGTAACTACCAATGGCACCTCGACTGGTGGCCGGTCGCGCTGAAGAAGCTCTTCATCCTCCCCGGCGGCATCGACGAGATTAAAGGCTCGACCGCGTTCCGGCTGAAGACGGAAGAGGAAGTGATCGCCCAGGGACCGCCCGGCAGCTGGATCGTTTTCGAGAACAGCGGGGTCGAGCACAAAGGCATCGAGTCCTCCACCATGCCGCGTCCGACCATCGCGATCAGCTTCGCCCCGTCTTTCCGTACCGACCTTCGGCTGCTCGATGCCGGTGCCAAATCCGGCTACCCCTTGTTCCCCGTGGAAATGCCGTATGCAGACTCTGCGTACCGGGATCCGGAATATTTCCGGCGTGAAAATCTCGACCTGCGTACGTTGAAGCGTGTGACGGAACTCGCGGGGCTTGATGTGACGCTTACCGAAGACGGCATGGTCCAAATACCCGCAGCGGAGCATGTCCATCCGCTGCCTGGTACGCAGGGGTCTGCACAACCGTGCGGTTTGGCAACCTCCGTGCGGCGCAAGCTGGGCCGCATCCGCAGAAGGCTCCTCAGCCGCTAGCGGTCGCACCGGCAGTCTGAAAATGTACCGACGGTGAAGAACGCCACCTGGCTTGATCCGAGGCGACTGCCCTTGGCGCTTGCGCTGGTCCTCGCCGCCTACGGCGTCTCATTGCTGGCGCAGGCGGGGATCGCCTGGTCCAATCCGGAGTACCTCGTTTTCTCCGTCCCGGGAGCCGTAGACAACGGTGTGGGGTTCACCAGCCGCGACCTGATGAAGGCCTTCGATCCGTTGACTTTCGATGTGGTGCGCCCGCGCTTCCTCAACTACCTGATCACGGTGCTGAACGTCAAGTTCCGCCTTGCGCTCTACGAATTCTTCATCCCGCCGGTGAATCTTTCGCTGATGCTGGTGGTGCACGTCATCCTGAGCCCGCTCCTGTTGTTCATGACTGTGCGCAACATGGTCGGATCGAAAATCGTTGCGTTGTCCGCCGCGTGCCTCTACCTGACCTCGGTTGGTTTTCTCTCCGTCGGCGCTTTCTTCGTGCAGCCCGGCAAAGTACTCAGCCATCCGCTCGCGCTGCTCCTAGTCTGGCTGCTCTCATCGATGTACAGGAATCGTCCGGAAAGATACTTCGCTGAACACGCGCCGCTGCGTATTGCCCCGCTGTTCGGCCTCAACTTCATCGCTCTCAGTATCGACGATACCTATGCCATCGTATTGTTGGTGGCCTGCCTGCTGTTCTGGCGGCTATTCCTACCGCGCGAGTTGACGTGGCCTCATGTCCGGCGCGCCGCCCTCTCGTGTTTGGTGTTCTTCGCCCCGTTCCTGCTGTTCGCCGCCTTCGTATGGAAAGTGGCGCCGGCCCTGTCCGAGGCTGCCTGGCGCTGGGCGCTGCGACGACTTCGGCTATATGTTCGATCAGTCCGGCAGCGTGGCAAAGGCTCCGCTCTGGCCGGTGTTGCGCGACCTGTCCAGCACGGCGATCGCCAGCAGCCTGCTGGCTGCCCGTATCCGGACGCCATGTCGGCGGTCGGGCTGCGGCTGGGCAACCTGCAGGTGCTCCTGGTTGCGCTGCTGCTTGCTAGCAGCGCGTTCTACGCTTTCGTGCGCGCAAGCGGGCAGGCGCCGCCTGCATTCGAGGGGCGCCGCATACCTGTTGCGGATTCGTTCATGGCACTTGTCGCGTATTTCGTGCTGCAGGCGATTCTGCAGAGATTTCATATCCAGATCACCGGGAGCTACGACTACGCCTCGCTCACCGGGATTTTCGTCTCCATCTTCGCCGCCTGCGTCATTGCCACCGTTCAACCGCGGCGGCAGTGGATCGCGCAAACGGTAGTATTGGTGCTGATGGCCATCCAAGGTGTCCAACTTCATCGACCTTAACCAGCGCTGGAAGACGATGCACATGCCCCTCATCCCTTACTCGTTCAGCAAAGCGAGGAACATCTACAGGAACGTGGTCACCGACTACGGCGCGGCGCCCACCCTGCAGCAGACGCAGAGAATGGAACAAATCTGGAGAGACTGGAAGAACGGCCGCCGCAAGGACCTTTCGCAGGAGAAGGACTGGCCCGCCTCCACGGCATGGTTCCTGGTGGAAATCAATGCGCTCTCCGGGTTCGTCTACCGCGACCCCGTCAAACGCTGCGGTGATCCGGGTCCGAGGGCGCCGTCCTGAAGCTCGACCGCCTCCGCCGCTTCATTCGTCCGCTGCGCCCGGTGCTGGGCCCGCTGCTGCGTCCGCTGCGACCGCTGGTGCGCCGAATCGAGTACGGCGCGCCGTTGCTGCCAGGCCAAGTCTACGGGGTCCACGACCTGACCATGAATCACCCGCTGAGTCGAGAGGAGCACGCGCATTGCGTTGCTCTGTCGAATGAGATCCAAGCGCTGTACGACGACGCCCCTGCGTACGTCACGCGCAACGGGCTCGACCCCGAGATCTTCCTGCCCGGCAACGAGTGGGCCAGCATCGCGCCGGCCAGCGGCCTCAAATTCAAGACAGAATACAACCACATCAATCTGCTGCGCCTGCATGCGCCGTTTGCGGGCTTCCATATGCCCGTCCTCGACCGCCTGGATGCCGGTGGAAGATTTCCGAAGGCCGAAGCCGAGGCTTTCGTCACGAAGCTCTGGGTCGAAGGCATCCCGGACGACGTGGCCGAACAGCAGCGCAGCCGTTTCGATCCGCTCACGCGGCTGCGCCACGTCGTGCCGGAATACCTCGAGCACATCCGCAACGTGCCTCCGCGCTTCATCGTGCAGACGCCGCGCATGTTTGGCGAAATCGGGCTCGACGTGAATGGCGTGCTGGTGCACCCCGATGTGATCTTGTGCCAGTCGCGGGTGAACGGTTTGCTGTGCTCCGGGATCCTGGAAAAACTCGCCCAGGACATCGAACGGTGCGGCCGCGCCCGGATTCTGGAAGTCGGCGCCGGCTATGGTGCCCTTGCCTATGCGCTGAAGCGAATCTTCGGCGAGCGGCTTGAGTACGTCGTAGTCGATCTGCCAAGCTCGCTCTGGTACGCTGCGATCTACCTGTCGACCCTAGCAGGCGGCGAGGGCTGCACCTTGTTGAAGACCGACGAGAGCCCGCCCGAGCGCTTCCAGTACCTGTTCGTCGCCAATCACCTGCTTGAGCGGGCGCTGCCGCGCCTCGGCCCGATCAACGTGGCCATAAACACAATGTCATTTTCCGAGATGACCAGGAAGCAGAATTGCTACTACGGCGAGGTCATCCGGCAGTTGATCGGCAAGGACGGCGTGCTGTTCGAGGAAAATGCTGCACCGAGTTCGCACCACGTGGACAACAAGGCGATCTTCGCAGAAATCTTTCCCTACCACCGCCGCGTCACCTCCAGCGTCGTGACGACGAAGAACTGGTGCCAGGACGTCTGGGCGAACCGCTACCTGGGATCGATTTTCGACCGCAGCGACACCGCCGCCCAGTGAGCTTGCAGCGGCGCTGCAACGGATCGGACTTGAAGCGGGAGGCCTAGGAAGCCCCGCCCGGAGTGCTCGATAGCGACCGCAATGGCCCGCCAGAGTCTCAAGAGTCCCATTTCACCATTTGTAGAAGTCCCATTAAGATAGTACGGCCGGGCGAGGAACAAATCATCCAGCACTTTACGGCAGTTTACTTCTTCACAATATTTGGCCCGACTTGACTCCCGAGCCAACGCATGTCCATTCTCGAAGCGCGCCTTCCTGCGCTCTTCCATACATTCTCATCTTACTTTCTGCCCTGGCGGCGCATGGCCTCCTTCTTATCAATGACGCGCGCGTCGCCGATGACTGGATGTATTTCAAATGGATGGAAGACGGAGAGTGGGGGGTATTCAACAGATTCCATGAGGCCTACAACAACTCCCTGCAGGCAGCAGCATTGTGGCCGCTCAGCTATTTTCCCAATGTGCCCGCTGCTGTACACACCTTCTCGTTCGCCATAGTTCTTTGCATCGGAATTGTCGTATACCGAATCAGCTGTGCGACTCGCTTCTTCAATAGAAGGGAGAGTGTCCTACTCTCGATCCTGAGTACATGCTATCCGGCGTTTATGTGGCATGCCAGCGCCATCTATAGCGCCTTCTACAACCTACCAGTGTTGATTTTCTATCTTGGGCTGCTGATTGCGGTGCAGTCGGAAGTCGCAGCGGCGAGACATAGAGTCAATCTGCAATCCGTTGCCGTTCTTTTCTTTCTGTACAGTTTTCATACTGGTTCGCTTCTCGTCTTCTTCTACTGCGCAGCTCTTGTCCATTGTTATGCAATTGCATCATTCAGGATACTTACCTTCAGACAAGCCGTGTGGTTCTATTTTACGAGAAGGGTTCATTTCTGGATTAGCCCATTCGTCT
This sequence comes from uncultured beta proteobacterium, assembly GCA_963832685.1. Taxonomy (GTDB): domain Bacteria; phylum Pseudomonadota; class Gammaproteobacteria; order Burkholderiales; family SG8-39; genus DAHVFK01. Next base: position 64,587 of record CAWHUZ010000009.1, on the reverse strand, counting down.
TTCGGGCAGCCTATCAATTTCTAGTCCACGGATACATTTGGAACGAGCTTCGATACGATCTCGCTACATATTCAACAGGTCTCAGAAACTTCATTCAGACGCTGTACTTGCAAGCCGAGGCGGTAGTTTCGAACAAGATTGCCTGGAAGGCTGCGGCGATTTGCTGCGTAGTTGTGGTCCTTGCAAACCTGCTGCATTGGACTTACATCGCGGGCGGGCGAGATAAGACACATTCAACGCCACGCCAAGCTGCGGTTACGCTCGGTCTTGGGTTGGCGTTGCTACTATTTGCAATATTCGCCTACGTGGCGGCCGGGAAGACTCCAGCCCCGGGCGCGACTGCCGGCTACACGACGCGGACGCTACTGCTGGCGCAAGTGCCGCTGGCAGTGATTGCGATGTCTTTTCTCCGATCTCTTTCCATTCATCGATTCTCGCGACTGCTGGTGTACCCAGTTGCCGTCGGCCTGATCGCGGGGAGCGTGGCCGTGCAGATCGAAGATGGTTTGAAATGGATGTACTACGGCGTTCTGGATCGGTCGTTTCACGTGAATCTCTCGCAAGTCCCTGGGGCGAAGGATGTTACGTACTTCATTGTGGTGGATCGGGCTTTCTATATGGGTGCAATCCATCACCCCTCGGCCTCTCTCCCATTCGAGATTGAAGATGTTTTCCATGGCCCAACGTATGTGTTTGCTGATCTCGACTATAGCTTCGATATCAGTAAGGCGCTCATGGCTCAAATGAGCCTGGAAGCTTTAGCAGCAAAATATGATTTGCGACCCGCGATTAACCTCGTGGATGCGTGGGAACTCGTATTACCGAAGGAGTATAGGCAGGGTGTTTTAGTCGTTTGCCCTGGACAGGCATTTCATTCTTTTTCGCAGAATCGGTTAGTTGCCCTGTATCAATACTATCGGTGGTTCGATGCGGAAAAACTGCGCCGGTTCCTGAATCCCTTGCTGGATCTCCGACTAATTGCCATGACACCCGCTGTGCACGTGATCCCCGTGGAACTCCCGGGCGCATCCGGGTGCGAGCCGGATCAAGCTAAGCGTTAGGTAGCCAAATCCTGTATGTTCGACTGCTACGAAAATGACCAAGCAGAAACCCACCGTCGCACTTTTTCTAGCGGTAATGAATGAGGTCACGGCGTTGAGGGAAATCCTGCCGCGAATTCGGCGCGAGTGGTACGACGAGCTGATCATCGTCGACGGCGGCTCGACGGACGGGACGATCGAGTACTTGGCAAAGGCTGGACACCCGTTCATTCGCCAGGGCGATCCCGGTCTCGCGGAGTCGTATCGCGAAGCGTTCCTCGCTTCGAAGTCCGACTACTTCATCACCTTCCAGCCTGACGGCAACTGCATTCCGGAATTTATTCCCGGGCTGCTCGAGCAGCTGCCGAAGGGCTACGACATTGTCTTCGTCTCGCGCTTCCTGCCGCCCGCGAAGAGCCAGGACGACACCTGGGTTACGGCGCTTGGCAACTGGATGTTCACCGCCATCATCAACGTCCTGTTCGGCGGCAGGTTTACCGACACTTTGGGGGGATTCAGGGCCTACAGGCGCGAAGCGGTGTTGCGCATGGGATTACACGAGCAGCTCAACGAGCACTCGATCCGCAAGAAGATATTCGCTGATGAGCACCGGGAGGTCGGCGGGTGATCCGTGCGGCAAACTAAGCTGAACGCGCTGCAAATTCCCGGCGACGACCTTCTGCGCATCGGTGGAACGAGCAAGTGAAGATCGTCCGGAACGGCTCGTTCGGTGGCGCTCAACATCCTCTACGAATTGGCGACGGGGAAGAAACACTTGCACCGAGTGCACTCACGCCCGCGCGCCGCCTCGGCGGTAATACAGGCGGGTGGAGGCATCGTACCCGCTAGGAGCGTGAGGCCTCCGATCATGAGCAGGTTCTTCAGTTCCCCGGTCAGCACCAGGTTGTCCATCGACCGCCGATCGCGGCGTAGAGAAACGACGGTATCGCGCAGGAAAAGAGGCTCAGCATCGTGTAGCGGGGGAGCGGATTTCCTGTTACGCCGAAGAGGTAGTTCTGCAGCCCAAGGGCACCACCCGGTTGAGCCGAACGAAGAATCTACTCCCAGTCATGGCGCCTGACCAGGTCCATGAACGAGCGGGCTTGCGAATATTCCAGATAGTCTTTCAGGTGGCGGTGGCCGAGCTGGCGCGCCAGCAGGAACCCGGCGACGGCGGCCAGCAAAGACCCCAGCGTAGTCCACATCCCGCCCAGCAGCGCACCCCATACGATGCCGGCGCCGAGATTTAGGCCAAGGCCGAGCGGCATGAGCAGGGTCGTGGACAGAACCAGAATCAGCATGAACGCAATAGGCGCAATCGCGGGTTGCGCCTGGATTGCCTGAGTGCCCTGCGCGCGTCGACGTGGCCCATGGAGAACAACACCCACCCAGCAGCACAAGCGTCGCGAACAGCCCGATCATGCCGTAGCGCCGCAGCTGCGCGAAATTCATCGCGTTCGCCCCACGCGCGGCATTCTCATCCTGCAAGGCCGCACGTCCGCATGAATTCTCCGATCGTGTCCGTCACGTACGCCCGCGCCGGGCGTCGACGGCCTGGTGGTTGCCGATCGAAGCCGCGGCGCATGACGCGGCTGGCATGGCGCAGGCCGTCGACGATCCGGTGCCCGTACAGTTTCATCGCCGGCTGCTCGGCGATATTCCCGCAGATGATCGGCCGCGTTTCGATGCGGGCCTTATTGAGGAACGCGGTAATGTCCGTGACGCCGAAATGTCGCTTTCCTTAAGCAGCACGGGAAAACTGAAGCAGGAACTACGTGCCTTGGGCGAATCCTGCTGGAACTCGAAGAACGCGGACCAGCGGCCGAGGTCCTTCTGCCATTCGGGATATTGGTGCGCCGCGTATCGACGAATCCGGCCAGCTTTGGCAGCTGCACCGAGCCGAATGCGGCCTGCAGCTCGGTGAGGCCCAGGTTGTAGCCCTGGTTGAAGAAGAGAACCCGCTTGTCGATTCCGCGTACTTAGGGTAGTACGTTTCCTGTCGCCTCATTCCCCGCACCATCCGTGCGCACGCAGCGCGCGCATCACTTCGGCGAGCTCGAAATCCCCCCGTCACGCACATGCCTCCTTCGAGGGTGGTCATGTGATGGGAGAAATAGAAGCTGAATGTGCTAGCACGCCCGAACCTGCCGACGGGCGTCCCGTAGTAGTAGGCACCGAGGGATTCGCAGCAGTCCTCGATCAGGACGAGGCTGTGCCTGCGGCACAGGTCCATCATCACGGTCATGTCACAAGGGTTACCGTCGACGTGCACCCGCATGACGGCCCGTGTCTTGGGACCGATCGCGCGCTCGATCTCGGCTGGATCGATGTTCAGCGTGACCGGGTCGATATCGACGATCACCGGCACCAACTGATGCTGGACCAGCGGCCAGACGGTAGTCGACCAGCACAGGGCCGGCACGATCACCTCGTCGCCGGGCTTGAGGCGGTCCCGGGTCGCGACATTGCTCAAGGCCGCGATGGCGAGCAGGTTCGCCGAATACGGAATTTTTGCTGATGCCCTGCGAGAATCCGAACGCGTCGGCGAATTCCTGCTCGAATGTGTCACCTTCGGGCCCATGGTGACCCGGGTACTCAGCAACACGTCGATCGCGGCAATGATCTCGTTTGCTCCGAAGGTCGGCTCATGCAGGCGCACCACCGGATTCGCCGGATCAAAGCCGAAGTGATGGTGCGCCTCGCAATACGCCTTGATGTTCTCGTGAATTGCGACCAGCGCCGGATCATCGGGGGACACCCCTTCGGAAGCCGGCTTCGAATAAATGTGCGTAGGCAGCAAGTCGCTCATTGCCGCTCACCGAGGATCGTCATCTGGACACTCTCCTTGAATCAAAGAACTGAAGCCCCAAAGCCGATCCGGCCGCCGTCGAGCGCCGCCGAACGGAAAACTGCGCGGACAAGAATCGACGCGATTCTTAATTCGCCCGAACTTCACTTAATATTATATAAAGGTATCTGGGAGCGAACGTGGGAATCGGAATCTGCTTTCGCGGGTGAAGGCGCTTGTTTCGCGGAGAAGAAAAGCGGCTGCGAAGCTTCCGGCCGCGCCGGAGTTGCCGCATCACGAACAGCGTTACGCCGACGGCGTGCGGCATTTCGAGGCAGGCGAACTCAACCAGGCGCTCGAAGGCTTCACGGATTTCCTCCACCTCACGCATCAGGCTGCACTGATCTCTCAAGACTCGCCGCCCTTTGGGCTGAACGGCATCCATGAATATGCCGACTTCGAAAAGCCGTTCCAGGCGCTGCTGGACAGCAGGTTCCGGGAGTGGGAGACGAGCCGGCAGCCATATCCGCGGTTCCTGAAGTACCTCGACGGCAAGCGTCCGCCGCAAGTGCAGGCAGCGGGAAAGAGAATCCTTTTCCTGATCCCCCGATACGTTATGAACTCGACGCGATTCATCGAGGCCGATTTCAAGGATCACCTGCTCGAATCCGCGGCGAACGCCGCTGCCCACGTGGACGCGTTCTACACCGACCAGTGCAGCTACCCGGGCATGGATTTCGATGCCGAGGTGGCCAAGGTGGAACTCGAGCGGCTGGCGGAGACGATCCGGACTTTCGCGCCGGACGTCATCCTGGTGGACGGCAACTACGTGCCGAGCGCGGAATCGCTAAATCCGGCCTTCCTCGGGGAGCTGAAATCGAGGTATGGGTTCAAGCTCATCGCATTCGTCGGCGACGCCTGGGGCAGCCATTGGGTGCCGGCGGCGAATGCCTGGAGCGAAGCCTGCGACATCGTGTTCCATTTCGCGCCGGAGAGTCCGCTCGAGAAGGAATGCAGGTTTCCGGAGAAATTGTGCTGGGCTGGCTACCCTGTCAACGAGCGCAATTTCTTTTGCGATCCGGACAAGCAGCTCGATATTTCATTCGTCGGCACCTACGTCTCAGCGCTGCGCCCGTTCTGGCTGACGGTCGCACTGCAGATCGCCCGCAGCCTGAACCTGAAGCAGCGGTTGCTGCCGCACAAACGCGAGGCTGCCGTCGCGCTGACGATGGACGAATATGCGACGGTCGTGCGTCAGTCGAGGATGGTCCTCAACTTCTCCACCCGCCTCGGCCCCCTGAAGATGATGACCGGCCGCACCTGGCAGGCCATGACCGCCGGAACGGTGCTGCTCGAGGAGGACAACCGGTTCACGGCGGCGTATTTCGTCCCGTTCGTGCACTTCGTGCCGTTCGCGACCCGCGATGAACTGGCCTATGCGATCGAGTTCTTCTCGCGCAATCCGGCAAGCGCGCAGCGCATCGGCGACGCTGCGAGCGCGTTCTGCCGCAGCCACTACTCTGCCAAGGCCATTTGGGCCCAGTTGCTCGGTGCCGCATTTGAGGGCGCAAATCACAATGGAATCAATGTGGTAAAATCCAAACCGGTCGGCTGAATCTTGCAGGATATCGAAAGTCGCTGGCGCGCGTCAGCCCGAATCCACCCACGCATCAGGCAGGAGTTTCACGTTACTCATGGCAAGGCCCCGGGCATTGATAACGGGGATTACCGGCATGGTCGGGTCGCACCTTGCCGACTTTCTGCTGCGAACGACCGACTGGGACATCTACGGAATGTGCCGCTGGCGCAGCCCGCTCGACAACGTGGAGCACCTGCTGCCGCGGGCGAACGCGGGCGACCGCCTGCGCTTCCTGTACGGCGACCTGCGCGATTCGATTTCGCTGCAGAACGTCGTCGAGGAAGCGAAGCCCGACTACGTTTTTCACCTGGCCGCGCAAAGCTATCCGTCCACGAGCTTCACGTCGCCGATCGACACCTACGACACCAATATCCAGGGTACCGCGCGCCTGCTCGAAGCCCTGCGCAAGTCGAGGCCTCGACCCGGTGATCCATGTCTGCGCGTCGTCCGAGGTGTATGGGCGCGTGCCGAAGGATAAGGTGCCGATTAACGAGGAGTGCAGCTTCCACCCGGCGTCGCCTTATGCCATCTCGAAGGTCGGCACCGACCTGATCGGCCGCTTCCACGCCGAGGCGTACGGGCAGAAAGTGATGACGACGCGCATGTTCACACACACCGGCCCGCGCCGGGGGGACGTCTTCGCGGAGTCCACATTCGCCAAGCAGATCGCGATGATCGAGGCCGAGCAGATCCCGCCGGTGCTCAAGGTAGGGAACCTCGCGTCGCTGCGCACGTGGTCGGACGTCCGCGACGCAGTTCGCGCCTATTACATGCTGGTAACGGTGGACCCGCAACCCGGCGCCTATTACAACATCGGCGGCAACTACTCCTGCACCATCGGCGACATGCTCAAGCACCTGCTCTCGAAATCGACGCGCAAGGACATCGCGGTGGAGGTCGATCCGGCGCGCATGCGCCCGATCGACGCCGACCTGCAGGTGCCGGACACGCGCAAGTTCCAGGCGCATACCGGCTGGCAGCCGGAGATTGCCTTCGAGACAACCATGCATGACCTGCTCGAGTACTGGCGCGGGCGAGTGCGTGGCGGCGAAAAGTTCCTCACCCGCTGACATGACCCGCTATCGCGACGTGACGTATCCGCCGCACGGCGAGTGGGACTCCCGGCTGAGGGAGATCGCCTGCGCTGGGCTGAGCCCATCGGAACCGGTGCACGAGAACGCCTGGTTCACGGTATGGCGGCGCGGCAGCTACTACACGATGGAATACCGCCAGCCGCAGGTCATCGTGCTACCGGTCGTGGAGGGCCGCGGCATTGTAATGGTGCGCGTGACGCGCCCGGTGCTTGGCGACGCGACGCTCGAGTTACCGGCGGGCGGCGCCGAGCTGGACGAGGACCCGGCGCTTGCCGCCACGCGCGAACTCGCCGAGGAAGCCGGTATCGCCGTGTCCGCGGACAGGATGGTACCGATGCCGCCGCTCGCCGTGTCGCCCAACCGCATGCCGAAGCTGGTGTATGTCTTCCGCGTCGACCTGAAGCAACAAGAGTTCGACAACCGGACTCCACACGACGACGAGATTGAAAGCGTTGAACTCATTCCCCTCGACCGGGCGGCCGACATGATCGCCACCGGAAAAATCTACGTCGCCGTACCGGCTGCGATCATCGGCGCGTATCTGTTCTCGCGCCGTCCAACGACTTGACGCCTCAATATGGAAACGAGCCTCCGAATGAAGGAACTCAATTACGCGCTCTACCAGAAGCTTTACCTGATCCGCCGTGCGGAAGACGCGATTCGCAGGAATTACGCGAGCGATGCGATGAAGACCCCGATGCATATGTCGGCCGGGGGCGAGGCGATCTGCGCCGGGGTGTGCCATGCGCTGCGCAAGATCGATCAGGTGATTGGCACTTATCGCAGCCACGGCATCTACCTGGCGAAGACGATGGAAACCGACCGCTTTTTCGCCGAGATGTACGGTCGTGCGACAGGTATGGCCAAGGGCAAGGCGGGTTCGATGCACCTGACGGCGCCCGAGGCGGGGCTGATCTGCACCTCGGCCATCGTCGGTACTACCATCCCTGTGGCCCTCGGCGCGGTGTACGCGAACCGCCAGAAGAAGCAGGACCGCGTGGTAGCGGTGTTTTTCGGCGACGGCGCGATCGACGAGGGCGTGTTCTGGGAGAGCCTCAACAGCGCCTGCGCGATGAAGTTGCCCGTCCTTTTCGTCTGCGAGGATAACGGTTTCGCGGTGCACGTGCCCAAGCAGCAGCGGCACGGTTACCGCTCGATCACGGAAGTCGTTTCGCGCTTCGAGTGTAACGTATTCAGCTCGGACTCGACCGACGTCGAGGTGATCCATGGGCTAGCCGGCGAGGCGATCAAGGCGATGCGCGATTCGAGCATGCCTTCGTTCCTGTACCTCAAGTACTACCGATACCTCGAGCACGTCGGCGTGAACGAGGACTTCAACCAGGGCTACCGGGACCGCGCCGAGTACGAACGCTGGTTGAAGGTGGACCCGCTCGCGATCCAGCGAACGAAGCTTCTGCGGTGGTTTGCCGAAACCGATATCCGCGGCGCCGAGCAGGCGATCGACACGCAGGTGGAAGCGAGCGTCAAGCGCGCCGGCGAGGCACCTTTCCCCGGCCGCGAGGAGCTATTCGAGGACGTGCTCGCATGACCCGAACCATTAGCTACCGCGATGCCCTGAATGAAGCGTTGAGCGAGGAAATGCGGCGTGACTCCGGCGTGTTCGTCTACGGCATCGATGTCGGCGATCACAAGCGCATCTTCAACAGCACCAAGGGCCTGGTCGAGGAGTTCGGCGCCGAGCGCTGTTTCAGCACGCCGCTCGCGGAAGACGCGATGACCGGCTTCGGGCTTGGCGCGGCGATAAACGGCATGCGTCCGGTTCACGTCCATATGCGGATGGACTTCCTGCTGTTGGGGATGAATCAGCTCGTGAACATGATCGCGACGCACCGCTACGGTTCGGGCGGCACGATGAAGGTGCCGATGGTCATCCGCGCCATCATCGGCCGCGGCTGGGGCCAGTCTTACCAGCACAGCAAGGCGCTGCACTCCTGGTTCGCGCACGTTCCGGGGCTGAAGGTGGTGATGCCCTCTACGCCGCGCGATGCCAAGGGAATGCTGATCGCGGCGATCCGCGACGACAACCCGGTCGTGTTCATCGAGCACCGCTGGCTCTACGATGCGGTCGGAGAGGTTCCCGCCGATTGCAGTTCGATCGCACTCGACGGGGCGAGGGTGCTCAGGCCGGGAAGCGATGTCACCGTCGTCGGTACATCGTGGATGAATGTCGAGGCGGTCAGGGCGGCGCAGATCCTGGAAAAGCGCGGCGTGAGTCTAGAGGTCGTCGATGCGCGCTCGATATCGCCGTTCGACAGCGAGACCATCGTGCGCTCGGTGCACAAGACCGGGCGCTGCGTGGTCGCCGACAACGACTGGGTCCACTGCGGCTTCAGCGCCGAGGTGGCGGCCAGCGTGTACCAAGCCTGCCTGCGGGAGCTCAAAACGCCGATCAGCCGTATCGGCTATGAAGCAACGCCTTGCCCCTGCACGCGCCCGCTTGAAGACGAGTTTTATCCCAACGCCATCGATATCATCCGCGCGGTCGAATCGATGCTTGGACTTACGCCGACAGATCTTGCGGGAGAGGATTTCTACAGCTACGAAAACAAGTTCAAGGGACCGTTTTAGGCGATGAACTTCACGACTGGGGATTTCGCAAAGCTCTTCGGCGTCGCGGAGTCCGCCCTGCCGGCAGCGTGCAAGGAATTCGCGGCGGCGGCAGACTTCCAATACGACGTGCCGCAGGGCGCCGCGCGCGACCGCATCCTGCTCGGCGTCTTGAAGCACCTGGATTCGGACAAGCCGACCAGGGTCGGCCCCGAGCGTGCGGGTATCTGGGAAAGCTGCTGGTCCGACAACCTGCAGAAGTTCACCGAAAGCGGCTTCGACGCGGAACGGCTGGTGCCCGATTTCATCAAGCCCGAGCAGCCCATCCGCCTCAACCGCAACTACGTCATTCCCCGCAATCCGCGCTTCGAGCTGGATTTCCTGCAGGTATGCAGGGCCTTCCTATTCGACAGGTTCCTCAAGGACGCGCCCTCGGTATATGAGTTCGGCTGCGGCAGCGGATTTAACCTCATCGCGCTCTCGAAGCAGATCCCGGGCAAGAAGCTCTACGGCCTGGACTGGTCGAAGTCTTCCTACGAGATGGTCGGCCTGTTCCGCGAGAAGTTCGGCCTCGACATCACCGGGCGGCATTTCGACTTCTTCAAGCCCGATCCAGAGCTGAAGCTCGATCCGGGCGCCGTCGTCCTCACCATGTGCGCGCTCGAGCAGGTGGGCCCGCGCCACGAGAAGTTCGTGCAGTACCTGCTCGAGCAAAAGCCAGCCCTCTGCGTGAACATGGAGCCGCTCGCAGAACTGTATGACGAGAGCGACCTGGTCGACTATCTCGCGCTTAGGTTCCACCGCAAGCGCGGGTACCTCGACGGCTTGCTGACGCTCCTGCGGCAGCACGAGACCCAGCAGAAGATCAGTATCCTCGAGGCCCGGCGGTTCAATTTCGGCAGCGTCTACCACGAAGGCTATTCCTACGTGGCCTGGCGACCAATCTAGGCGGGGCGGCGATGCAAATCACCAAGACCAAGCTCGAAGGCGTTCTCCTCGTCAAGCCGGAGGTGTTCGAGGATTTTCGCGGCCAGTACGTGGAAACCTACAACGAGGAGATGTACGGAAAGAACGGCATCACTGTGAAGTTCGTCCAGGACGACATATCGGTATCGTCCCGACACGTGCTGCGCGGCGTCCACGGCGACGCAGAGACGTGGAAGCTGGTTTCGTGCATGTACGGCAAGTTCTATCTCGTTGTCGTGAACTGCGACAAGGGATCGAAGAATTTCGGGCAGTGGCAGTCTTTCGTCCTGTCCGACGCCAACCGCCTCCAGGTCCTCATCCCGCCGATGCACGGCAACGGGCACCTCGTGTTGAGCGAGCAGGCCATCTTCCACTACAAGCAGACCACGTACTACAACCCGAAGGGCCAGTTCACCTACAAGTGGAACGATCCAAAACTGAAGCTCTGGTGGCCGATCAAGGACCCGGTCCTGTCGCAGCGCGACGAAGCCGGGCATTTCGTCGACTGACTCAGCGACCAATTAGTGATTATCAGCAGGACACCTTTTCGGGTTTCGTTCTTCGGCGGGGGAACCGACTATCCGGCGTGGTACCGCGAGCATGGCGGCGCCGTGATCAGCACGGCCATCAACAAGTACTGCTACATCACCTGCAGATACCTGCCGCCGTTCCATGATTTCAAGTACCTGATCCGGTACTACAAGCGGGAGGAAACCCGCACTCTGGAGGAGATTCAGCACCCATCCGTCCGCGAGAGCCTGCGATTCATGGAACTCGAGCGAGGCGTGGACATCGTCCACCACGCCGATCTTCCGGCGCGCTCCGGGTTGGGATCGAGCTCGACCTTTACTGTGGGGCTGCTGCACGCGCTGTATGCGCTCAAGCACGAAATGCCGACCAAACGCCAACTCGCCATCAATGCGATGCGCGTCGAGCAGGACCTGATCGGCGAGCACGTAGGTTCGCAGGACCAGACGGCGGCCGCATTCGGTGGACTCAACCGGATCGAGTTCGGCGGTGTGAACGAGATTGCGGTCACACCGCTGATTGTCGCACCGGAACGCCTGGAGCGCCTCGAGCAGCACCTGATGCTTTTCTTTACCGGGTTTTCCCGTACGGCGTCGGAAGTCGCGAAGAACCAGATCGAGCAGATCCCAAACCGCGCGCGGGAGCTGCGCGACATGGTGGGTCTGGTCGGGGAAGCGGAATCGGTCCTGACGTCGAAGGAGGATCGGCTGGAGGACTTCGGGCGGCTGCTCGACGAGCAGTGGCGCATCAAGCGCGGCATGCACTCTGGGGTGTCAACCGGCGAAATCGACGCAATGTATCGTGTGGCAGTTGAAGCGGGCGCGCTCGGCGGCAAGCTCCTCGGTGCAGGAGGGGGCGGTTTCCTGCTGCTGTTCGTCAGGCCGGAGCAACAGCAGCGTGTCACGGAGGCACTAAACAATTTGCTTTTCGTGCCGACGCGCTTCGACCACCTAGGTAGCCAGATCATCTACTATTCGCACGAAGACCAACACTCGGGACAGGTTTGATCGGCCACGAATTGTCTAAGCGCATCTGGCCGAGACCGACTGGGGTCTTTGCGGGATAGATATGCGGTCCAACTCGGCATCATGATGGCCAAGCTCGCGGTGCAGTCTCCGGAATACCGGGCGATGGCGAAACGGTGAAGCTCGTGGGTGCGACCCCGAAGACTCACTACGGCAAGGGGTTATCGGGGCTTGCAATACCGTGTAGCGGGGGTCGCCAACACCACGACCGCGCGCGCGATCTGCGCTGGCGGCCGGAGATTGCCATGCCCGATAGGCTGAAGGGGGTATTCGATGCCTACCGCAGCCATGTGGCCGAGGCGCGCCGGCTGGTGCGCTAGAGTGCACACGCTGGGTAAATTGCCCGTAAAATCCGTCAATTCCAATGCTCAAGCGGAGTTCGGGTAGCCAGATGAGCAAAGTTGTCACACTCGTTGACCGACGCCTGGAGAAGGTTGCCAGTGCCAGCTCGCCACTGCGCGTGGGCTTGGTGCAGGTCAACAACAGCTTTTCAGGCCAGAACTACCTGCCGTACTCGATCGCGTGTCTAAGGTCGTACATCGAGGCGCACGCACCCAATGCCGCGCGATATACGTTCCTGCCGATGATTTACAAGCGAGTGCCGGTTCGCGAAATCGTCGCCGGCATGAGCGAAGCGGATGTGGTCGGATTCAGCACCTATGTCTGGAATGTGAATATCTCGCTCGAGGCGGCGCGCCGGCTTAGGCAGCAGAATCCGGATATGGTGATCGTGTTCGGCGGTCCGCAGGTTCCGGACCAGCCGGAACAGTTTCTGCGGGATCATCCGTTCATCGACATCGTGGTGCACAACGAAGGCGAGCAGACGTTCCTCGAGGTGCTCGACCGCGTCCCGGGGCGCAACTGGGACGGGCTCACCGGCGTCAGCTACCTTGCGCCAGACGGCCGCTACGTAAAGGCAGCGGCGACCGAGCGCATCCGGGATCTGGAGGAGGTTCCGTCGCCGTTCCTCAACGGGATGTTCGACCATCTGATCGCGGCAAATCCGGAAGAGAAGTGGATCGGCCTGTGGGAGACAAATCGCGGTTGCCCGTTCCAGTGCACGTTCTGTGACTGGGGGTCGGCGACGGCAGCAAAAGTAAACAAGTTCGAGTTGGAGCGTCTTTACGGGGAGCTCGACTGGTTTGCGCGCAACAGCATCGAGTACATCTTCGTGTGCGACGCAAACTTCGGCATCCAGAAGCGTGACGTCGAGATCGCGGAGCGCGTCGCCGACATCCGTCGGCGCACGGGATTTCCGCAGGGTTTTTCGGTGCAGAACACTAAGAACGCGACCGAGCGAGCATACCTGACACAGAAGGTTCTCGCGGACGCTGGCCTCAACAAGGGCGTCGCGCTTTCGATGCAGAGCCTGGACGAGACCACGCTGAAGAACATCAAGCGGGACAACATCTCGCTGGATACGTATCTTGAACTGGCGCGTCGTTTTACGCGAGACCGGGTTGAGACGTACTCGGACCTGATCCTCGGACTTCCGGGGGAAACCTACGATTCCTACGTGGAGGGGATCGACAGATTGATCCGTGCCGGCCAGCACAACCGGATCCAGTTCAACAATCTGTCGATTCTGCCAAACGCCGAGATGGGCGATCCGGATTATCTGCGGAAGTTCGAGATGGTCACGGTGAAGAGCGAGATCATCAACATTCACGGGTCAAAGGAAGCGCTGGTCGACGACGTGCCGGAGATTCAGGACCTCGTCATTTCAACCTATTCGATGAACCAGGAAGACTGGCGGCGCACACGGGCTATCTCGTGGATGGCCGCTTTCCTGCATTTCGACAAGATCGTGCAGATTCCGATCGTGCTGGTGCATGAGATCACTGGAATCGCGTACCGCGAGATCTTCGAGCGGTTCATGCAGGTCGACCGTGCCAAGTACCCGGTGATCGGCGAAATCCGTGACTTCTTTATTGAGGAAGCTCGTTCCATCCAGAAAGGCGGTCCGGAGTACGTCTACTCGCAACAGTGGTTGCAGATCTACTGGCCAGCCGACGAGTATGTCTTCATCAAGCTCACGGTCGAAGGTCGGTTCGACGCCTTTTACCGCGAGGTATCGGAACTACTGGTAGATCTGGCGCAGTCCGCGCGAGGTGTGGTCCCGATGGACGCAGTGGCAGATGCGATTGAGCTCAATCACGTTCTCGTCAGCCAGCCGTTCGTTGCCGAGGATACGACAGTAACCCTGCGGTACAACATCCTGGAGTTCTGGCGCGGCATTCGCGAGGGCCAACCCGTCCCGCTGGAGAGCGGAACCTTTACAGTTGAAGTGGAACGCTCGAAGTCGCATTACGCCGACGTGGACCGCTGGTGCCGTGAAGTGGTGTGGTGGGGCAACAAGAAAGGCGCCTACCTCTACCCGAACCGCAGTTCTGGCAACCGTCCGCTCGGATCCGAGCGTCAGTTGGCGGGTCATTTCTAGTCGACGTCCGCTGCGGGCGTTGCCACCGCACGATGCGCTACCGAACGCTGGGTGCCACGGGGATTCGCGTCTCCGAAATTGGCTTCGGGGCGTGGGGAATCGGCGGGAGCTCGAACGGCGCGGTCGCTTACGGCCCGACAGACGACGAGACCTCCCGCCGCGCGGTGCGCAGTGCATTCGAATGCGGCGTAAATTTCTTCGACACAGCGGATTTCTATGGATTCGGGCACAGCGAAACCGTGCTGGGGAACGCACTGCGGGACGTTCGCGGCAATGTGGTGATTGCCACCAAGGCCGGCATGCTTTCTGCTTCAGGCGAACAGGACTTTTCCCCGCAACATCTGCTTCGCTCGCTTGAAAAGAGCCTGTCCCGGCTTGGTACCGACTACGTCGACCTGTTTCAATTGCACAGCCCGCCGATCGATCTGCTGCTTCGCGACGATCGATACGTGTCGACACTCGAGGGGCTTCGCCGCGAAGGCAAGATCCGAGCTTACGGGATCTCGGCGCGCTCGCCCGGCGACGCGCTGATTGCCGTCAGAGATCTCGGTTTTCGATGCGTCCAGGTGAATTTCAATCTGCTCGACCAGCGCGCGATGGAGACCGGACTGTTCGATCTCTGCCAGCGCAAGGGCGCCGGAATCATTGGGCGCACACCACTATGTTTCGGGTTTCTCACCGGGCAGTACTCGGCTGCAGCGCAGTTCGACCCCAACGACCACCGCAGCCGCTGGAGTCTTGAGCAGCGCGAACGTTGGGCGAGCGCGCTTGGGCTTTTCTTGGCCAAGGTCAAGAGCAGCGCGGAACAGACGCCGGCGCAGTTTGCGCTGCGCTTTTGCCTGTCCTTCGCGGCCATATCGACAGTCATTCCGGGCATGCTCACGGAGGAGCACGTCAGGGAGAATGCCCTGGCGAGCGGACTTGGCGCCTTGTCCGATTCCGAGCGCACCGCTATTGTCGAGGTGTACCGGGGAAGCCAGTTTTTCGTCGAACGTTGAGAGGAGCATGCAGTGCTGTTCAAGGGCGTCAAAGTGGTGGTGGCGGGTGGCAGCGGATTGATTGGGAGTAATCTCGTCGCACGGCTGCTTGCCGAGGGGGCCACGGTGCGCGCCACGTACCACCGGAGGGTGCCGGTGATGCGCGACGAACGTATCGAATACATTCAGTGCGATTTGACCCGGCCCGAAGACTGCCGCAAGGCGGTCGCGGGAATTCAGCACGTGCATCTATGCGCAGCGACGACCTCCGGCGCGGCGGCCATCTCGTCAACACCGATGATCCACGTGACGCCGAACGTGATCATCAATACGCAGATGCTTGAAGCCGCATACGAGGCAGGAGTCGAGAAATTCGTCTGGTTGGGAAGTACGGTCGCCTACCCCGTGTCGGACAAACCGATGAAGGAGGAGCAGATTCTCGAAGGCGAGCCGTTCGAGAAATACTATTTTGCCGGCTGGGCGAAACGATTCATGGAGGTGTTGTGCAGGATGTACGGTGAGAAACTGCCGAAGAAGATGGCAACGATCGTGTTGCGCCCGACCAACGTGTACGGCCCGAACGACGATTTCGAGTTCGCCACATCCCACGTCATTCCAGCACTGATCCGGAAATCCGTGGAACGATGGGATCCGATTGAAGTCTGGGGGGACGGCAGCGAAGTTCGGGACGCGATATACGTCGACGACATGGTCGAGGCGATGGTGCAGGCCGCGGCGAAACTGACGCAGTACGCGGCGCTCAACATCGGGCTGGGAAAGGGGTACAGCGTCAAGGAGATCCTGCGCTGCATACTCGAAGAGGACGGATACGCCGACGCAAAGGTCCGGTTCGATCCTTCCAAACCGACAATGATTCCGCTGAGGCTGGTGGACACCTCGAGGGCAGAAGCGGCGCTCGACTTTCGCGCGAGAACCGATTTGCGCGATGGTGTTGCCAGGACTATCGCGTGGTACCGGCGCAGCCGCGGTATTCCGCGTCCCTAGCGCGGTCTCCGTGAACCGCGACGAGACCGACACCCTGATCCTCTGCGGCGGCCTTGGCACCCGCCTTCGGGCAGCGATCGCCGACCGCCCCAAAGGGCTGGCGCAAATTCAGGGCCGCGCGTTTCTCGACGTGCTGGTCGACGAGCTGGTGCGCAACGGTCTGCAGCGCCTAGTACTCTGCACGGGCTACGGCAGCGACCAAATCGCCGCGCATTATCGGAATCGCAGCGACGCCGAGTTCGTGTTGTCCGCGGAGGACCGGCCACTCGGCACCGGCGGCGCGATCGCCCATGCGTTACCAAAGGTGCGCAGCGATCCGTTCCTGGTTGTCAACGGAGACTCCTTCTGCAGGGTGAATTACGCCGATTTGCTCGAATTCCACGGGCGTAATCGCGCGCTGCTGACGCTCGTGGTCACGCCGCCCGCGGGGCGCGAAGACGTCGGTACGATCCGCGCCGACGACGCGGGTCTAATCCTCCGATTCGCCGAGAAAACAGGAGGCGAGGACGACGAGAAACGCTATGTGAATGCCGGAATTTACGTTATGCAGCATGAAGTTATGGGCCTAGCCGCACGCGCGGACGCTTTTTCGCTTGAGCGGGACTTTTTCCCCCTGGCGGTACGCTCAGGCCGTTGTTTTGCGTTTCCCGTAAGCGGCCCACTCATCGATATCGGCACTCCGGAGCGATTGCAGGCCGCCCAGGATTGGCTTCGCTAAGGGGACGCAGGCAGTTGGCACAAGTTTCGGTGTCTGTAGTGATGCCCTGCTTTCGTTGCTCGCGCAGCGTGGCGGAAGCAGTGCGCTCCGCGCGGGAGCAGACAGTCGTGCCTCTCGAGCTCATAGCTGTCGACGATGCGAGCGACGACGAAACGCCTGAGGTACTGCGGGTGCTGCAGCGGACCTGTGGCGAAGAGTGGCTGAGGGTGATCCGCTTCGAGCACAATCGAGGCGCCGCAGAAGCGCGCAACGCCGGCTGGGAGGCAGCTCAGGGAAAATACGTTGCGTTCCTCGATGCCGATGACGCCTGGCATCCGCGCAAGATCGAGATTCAGCACGCCTGGATGGAAGCGAATCCCGCAGTTCACGTTTCGGCCCACGATTCGGCCCTGATTCCGCGCGGACAGGCGCCAGCAGAGGTGCCAGACATTCCCGCGGTGCGGTTTCCATCGCCGCGGAGCTACCTGTTCAAGAATCCTTTCGTTACGCCGGCGGTGATGCTCCGGCGCAACCTGCCGTATCGGTTTCGCGAGGGGCGCCGTTACATGGAGGACCATCTGCTATGGCAGACGATGGCGCTCTCAGGCGAGCGGATAGCGGTCCTCCAGGCGCCGCTCGCCGTCATTCACAAGGCCCCCTATGGCGCAGGCGGCCTCAGCGCAGACTTGCTCGCGATGGAGCGTGGCGAGCTCGCCAATTACTGGGTGCTGCGCGGCAAGCGCCTAATATCACTTCCGGCCGCACTGGCACTCAACGCGTTTTCGCTGATGAAGTTCGCGCGCCGCCTTGCCATCGTCACGCTGCGCCACGGCGCCAAAGAAATCTGAACAGACTGGCCAGGTGATGCAGTGCAAGGCGGAGTTCCCGCCGGCTTGAGCGGCGGGCGTCATGGATCACCTCCGCGCGCGGCTCGAAGACAACCGCCTTGCCGCTTGCATGTAGGCGATGGCAGATGTCCACGTCTTCGTAATATAGAAAGTAAGCCTCGTCAAAGCCACCGATGGAGCGGTAGGCGTCGCTGCGGAACAGCATGAACATGCCAGCGACCCAGTCGACTTCCAGCGAACCGCTATCCGTTGGATAGTCGGGCGTTTGCATGTTGGAAAGAATCTTCTTCAGCAGAGATCCCGCCGTGGGGAAGCGCCGTACGCTGTCCTCGATCCGGCCATCGGGGCTGCGGACGAGCGGACCCGCTACCGCGAGACGCGGATCCGTGAGTGCATCCAACAGCGTGGGAAAAACGTCCGAGGGCAGGCGAATATCTGGGTTGCATACGCAGTAGTACGGTGTGCGGCAGCGCGCGAAGGCTGCGTTATGGTTGGCACCAAAGCCCTTGCGTTCCCGGTTGACGATGATTTCGGTTGGGCATTCCAGATTTCCAGCGGCGAACGGCACCGAATCGGGGACGTTTTGCGTCAGCACGAGCTCGATCCGAGGAGCGCACATGCGCTTTACGTCACCCAGTAATTCGTTTACGAGAGCGTTTTGACCGTGGCTGACGATCGACAACGTGACCTCGCGCGAAAGGCTTTGCGTCATGGCGGCGGCAAGCGCCGCAAGAGCGCGCTCAAGTCTGCGGTCCACATCGGCGGTTCAAAGTCGAATGTGCGCACAAATCTCGCGACATCGAGCACGGAATAGAGCGGGCGAGCAGCAACGCTTTGAAATTCGCTCGATTTGATAGGGATGACTGTCGCCGAAATACCGACGCCGGAGAGGATAGCCCGGGCAAAGCCGTACCAGCTCGTGTCGCCGCGTGCCGCAATGTGATATATACCCGAGAGTTCCGGCGCTCGAACCAGGCCTGTCACAGCCGCGAGTGTCGATCGCGCAACCAAATCGGCGGTCGTCGGAGTGCCAACCTGATCAGCTATCACGCGAAGCTCTCGTGAATTGCGCGCTTTGCGCAGTATGGCAAGCAGAAAGTTGCTCCCGCGCGCGCCATACACCCAGCTCGTACGCATTATCAGGTGCCTGCAGCCCGAAGTCAGGATCGCGCGCTCGCCGTGCAGCTTCGACTTGCCGTACACGTTGATCGGATTCGGCTCGTCCTCCTCGATGTACGGCGTCGTCTTCTCGCCGTCGAACACGTAATCAGTCGAGTAGTGCACCAGCAGCGCGCCGAGGCGCTTCGCCTCCTCGGCGAGCACGCCGGGCGCAAAGCCGTTGATCCGCATCGCCAGCTCGGGCTCCGACTCGGCCTTGTCGACCGCCGTGTAGGCGGCGGCGTTGACGATGATCTGCGGCTTGACCTCGCGCACCACGCGCCGGATGGCGTCGGGATCGGCCAAGTCGAGCGTAGCGCGATCGGTCGCGATCACTTCGCCCAGCGGCGCCAGCGCCCGCTCGAGCTCCCACCCGACCTGCCCATTGCGGCCGGTGAGGAGGATCTTCAAGGGTAGGTCTCGGCCTCGGCAAGCGGTGTGCCGCGGCGGTCCTTGTCGCTCATCAGCGGCTCGCCCTCGAGCGGCCAGAGCACGCCGATGCCACGGTCGTTCCACGCCAGCGTGCGCTCGTGCTCGGGCGCGTAGTAGTCGGTGGTCTTGTAGCTGATGATCGCCTGCTCGGAGAGCACGAGGAAGCCATGCGCGAAGCCCTGCGGGATCCAGATCATCGGCTGCTGGCTCGGGGAGAGAATCGCGCCGGTCCACTTGCCGAAAGTGGGCGAGCTGCGGCGCAGGTCGACCGCGACGTCGTAGATCTCGCCCACCACCACGCGCACCAGCTTTCCCTGCGGCTGCTTGATCTGGTAGTGCAGGCCGCGCAGCACGTTGCGCGCCGAGAGCGATTCGTTGTCCTGCACGAACTCGACGTCGAGGCCCGTGAGCCTCGCGCAGCTGGCGGCGGTTGTAGCTCTCGAAGAAATGCCCGCGCGAGTCGCGGAAGACCTTCGGCTCGAGGATCAGCACTTCCGGGATGTCGGCTTGTATGACTTTCATCAGAACAGCCTCTCGCTCAGGACGCTCTTCAGGTACTGCCCGTAGCCGCTCTTCTCGAGCGGCTTCGCCAGCGCCTCGAGCTGCGCAGCGTCGATGTAGCCCATGCGGAAAGCGATCTCCTCCGGGCAGGCGACCTTGAGGCCCTGCCGGCGTTCGATGGTCTCGATGAACGCCGAGGCTTCGAGCAGGGTCTCGTGGGTGCCGGTGTCGAGCCAGGCGAAGCCGCGGCTCATCGGCATGACCTCGAGCTCGCCGCTTTCCAGGTAGGCGCGGTTGACGTCGGTGATCTCCAGCTCGCCGCGCGCGGACGGCTTGAGCTTGCGCGCGATGTCCACCACCCGGTTGTCGTAGAAGTACAGCCCGACCACGGCGTAGCGCGATTTCGGGTGCCTGGGCTTTTCCTCGATGCTGACCGCCCTGCCCTGGGCGTCGAACTCGACCACGCCGTAGCGCTGCGGGTCCTTGACCGGGTAGGCGAACACCGTCGCGCCTTTGCCGCGCGCGGTGGCGCGCTGCAGCAGCTGCGCCAGCTCGTTGCCGTAGAAGATGTTGTCGCCCAGCACCAGCGCGACCGGGTCCTTGCCGATGAACTCGCGCCCGACGATGAACGCCTGCGCGAGCCCCTCGGGCCGCGGCTGCACGGCGTAGCGCAGGCTGATTCCCCACTGCGTGCCGTCGCGGAGCAGTTGCTCGAAGCGCGGCGTGTCCTCCGGGGTCGAGATGACCAGGATGTCGCGGATCCCGGCCAGCATCAGGGTCGAGAGCGGGTAGTACACCATCGGCTTGTCGTACACCGGCAGGAGCTGCTTGGAGACGACTTGCGTCACCGGGTAGAGCCGCGTGCCCGAGCCACCTGCGAGAATGATTCCTTTCATGCCGCGCTCCGCCGTGTTGCGCTCCACCCAGCGCGGTCGTTGGCTCGTCCAGGCCCGTGTTGGCGAGATACCAGCGCACCGTCTTCTCCATCCCGGACTCGAAGCTCTCGCGCGGCCGCCAGCCGAGCTCGTCGCGGATCTTCGCGCTGTCGATCGCGTAGCGGCGGTCGTGGCCGGGGCGGTCCGTCACGAACTCGATCAGCTCGGCGTAGCCGCCCGCCGGCGCGCGGCGCGCGCCTTGTCGAGCAGGCCGCAGATCAGGCGCACGACGTCGATGTTGGTCCGCTCGCTGTTGCCGCCGATATTGTAGGTCTCGCCCGGGCGGCCCTTGTCGAGCGCCAGGCGCACCGCGGCGCAGTGGTCGAGCACGTAGAGCCAGTCGCGCACGTTCTTGCCGTCGCCGTACACCGGCAGCGGCTTGCCGGCGAGCGCGTTGTGGATCACGAGCGGGATCAGCTTCTCCGGAAACTGGTAGGGGCCGTAGTTGTTCGAGCAGTTGGTGGTCAGCGCCGGCAGGCCGTAGGTGTGGTGGTAGGCGCGCACCAGGTGGTCGGAGGCCGCCTTGGACGCGGCGTAGGGGCTGTTGGGCGCGTAGGGCGTGGTCTCGCTGAAGGCCGGTCGTCCGCGCCGAGCGAGCCGTAGACCTCGTCGGTCGAGACGTGCAGGAAGCGGAACGAAGCCTGCTCCGGCGGCGGGCAGCGCCGCCCAGTGCGCGCGCGCCTCCTCCAGCAGGCTGAAGGTGCCGACCACGTTGGTCTGCACGAACTCGGCCGGCCCCTCGATCGAGCGGTCGACGTGGCTCTCGGCGGCGAAGTGCACGATCGCGCGCGGGCGCTGCTCGGCGAGCAGCCGGCGAACCAGCGCCCGGTCGCAGATGTCGCCCTGCACGAAGACGTGGCGCGCGTCGCCCTCGAGCGCGGCGAGGTTCTTCAGGTTGCCGGCGTAGGTCAGCTTGTCGAGGTTGAGCACCGCCTCGCCCGTCTCCGCGATGGTGGAGAGGACGAAATTCGAGCCGATGAAGCCGGCGCCGCCGGTGACGAGGAGCATGGCGCAATTCTACTGGAGCGCCTCGCTGCGCTCCTTGGCGTACTGGATGCGGTACAGCCTGGCGTAGGCGCCGTCGCGCTCCAGCAGCTCGGCGTGGCGGCCGGCCTCGACCACGCGCCCGCGCTCGAGCACCACGATGCGGTCGGCGTTCTCGATCGTCGACAGGCGGTGGGCGATGACGATGGTGGTGCGCCCGCGCATCAGGACCTCGAGCGCGGCCTGCACCTGGCGCTCGGACTCGGAGTCGAGCGCCGAGGTGGCTTCGTCCAGGATCAGCACCGGCGCGTCCTTGAGCAGCGCGCGCGCGATCGCCAGGCGCTGGCGCTGGCCGCCCGAGAGGCGCAGCCCGTTCTCGCCGATCAGGGTGTTCAGGCCCTCGGGGGTCTCGCGGATGTAGTCCATCGCGTGCGCCGCCTCGGCCGCCGCGATCACCTCCTTCTCGCTCGCGCCGCCGAGCCGGCCGTAGGCAATATTCGCGTAGAGGCTGTCGTTGAACAGCACCACCTCCTGGCTCACCAGCGCGATGTTGGCGCGCAGGCTCTCCAGCGTCAGGCTCTGGATGTCGTGGCCGTCGAGCAGGATGCGGCCCGAGGTCGGGGTGTAAAAGCGCGGCAGCAGGTTGACCAGCGTGGTCTTGCCGCCGCCCGAGGTGCCGACCAGGGCCACGGTTTCGCCGGGCCTGACCGCAAGGTCCACCTCGGCCAGCGCCGGCTCGGTGCGAGTCGGGTAGACGAAGCCGACCTTGTCGTAGACCACTTCGCCGCGCGCGCGGCCGAGCTTGACCGTGCCGCGGTCTTCCTCGGGCGGGCGCGTCGACCATGCCGAACACGCTTTCGGCCGCCGCCAGCCCGCGCTGCAGCGGCGCGTTGATGTCGGTCAGGCGCTTGAGCGGCGCGAGCAGCATCAGCATCGCGGTGATGAACGAGGCGAACTCGCCCACCGTCGCGTGCAGCCCGAGCGACTCCTGCAGCGCGAGGTAGACGATGATCGCGAGCGCCACCGCAGCGAGAACCTGGGTGATCGGCACGATCGCGGTGGCGGGCACGATGTGGCGCATGTTGAAGCTGCGCACGCTCTCGTTGGCCTTCTCGAAGCGCTTGGCCTCGTAGTCCTGGCCGCCGAACACCTTGACCACCTTCTGGCACTCGATGGTCTCCTCCAGCACGTGCGCGAGCTCGCCCATCGCGTGCTGCGCGCCGCGCGCCATGCTGCGCAGCTGGCGCGAGAACAGCCGCACGGTGAGCATGACCAGCGGACCGACCGCGAGCGCGATCAGGGTCAGCTTCCAGTTCAGGTACAGCATCCAGCCGAGCAGGCCCGCGACCGCGATCGAGTCCTTCACCAGCACCGTGAGCACGGTGGTCGCGGCGCCGGTCACGCCGGCGACGTCGTAGGCGACCTTGGACAGCAGCGCGCCCGAGCTGTGGTCGTCGAAGAAGCGGCTCGGCATGCGCACCAGGCGCGCGAACATCGCCGCGCGCAGGTCGAGCACCACCCGGTTCGCCACCCAGGCCATGAAGTAGGACGAGCTGAAGGTCAGCAGACCGCGCAGGACGAAGATGCCGATCAGCGCCGCGGCGAACAGCGCGGGCGTCAGCGCGGTCGCGCCGCTGCGACGCGGCGAAGCCGCCGTCGAGCAGCGGCTTCATCAGCGCCGGAAACAGCGGCTCGGTCGCGGCCGCGCCGATCATGCCGACCACCGCGAGCGCGAACACCTTCGCGTGCGGCCGCACGTAGCCGAGCAACCGCAGGTACAGCTCGCGGCTCTGCTCGCGCAGGTCGGCCATCGTCAGCGCGTCCCGCTTCCGCCCGGCTGGGGCAGCGAAAGCGGTGGCCGCGCCTTGATCCGCTCGGAGTCGATGCGCCTCAAGTAAGCGGCCGCCCGGCTGCTGCCGTTCTTCGCCGCCTCGCGCAGCCAGCTGTAGGCCTGCTTGTTGTCCTTCTTCACGCCGCGGCCCTCGGCGTAGGCCAGCCCGAGCGCGAACTGCGCCCGCGCGTCGCCCTGGCTCGCGCCGCGCCGCAGCCAGACGATCGAAGCCTCGTCGTCGCGCTTCACGCCGTACAGCCCGCGCGCATAGATCGCCGCGAGCAGGTATTCGGCGTCGCGCTGGACGTGGTCGGCCGACTTGTGCAGCCATTCGAGCGCCTGCTTGTCGTCGCGCTCCACGCCCATGCCGTTGCCGTAGAGCAGCGCGAGCCTGTATTCGGCGTCGCGATCGCCCCCCTCGGCCGCGGCGCGGATCAGGCGCGCGCCCTGGTCGACGTTCTTGTCGATCCCGCGCCCTTGCAGGGTGAGCATGCCGAGCAGGTATTCGCCGCGCGGCTCCTTTTGCGCGGCGGACTTCTCGATCCACTGCCTGCCCTCGGGCAGGTCCTGCGCGGTGTCCGTGCCCTCGATCAGCATCTCCCCCAGGTTCGCCTGCGAGCGCGCGTAGCCCCGCTCGGCCGCCTTGCGGTACCACGCGAGCGCCAGCTTGGGATCTCTCAGCTTGCCCGGCGCGCGCTCGTAGATCACGCCCAGGTCGTGCATCGAAAGCAGGTCGCCCTGCGCCGCGGCCTTGTTGAACCATTCGAGCGCGCGCTCGTCGCTGCGCGGCACGCCGCGCCCGGCGCTGTACAGGGCGCCCATGAGGCGTTGCGCGACCGGGTCGCCCGCGTTCGCGTGCTTCTCGAGCGTCTCGCCGGCCTGGGTGTTGCCCTTTTCGGCCTGCAGCGCGAGCGCCTCGGCGTCGCGCTCGGAGAGCGTGGTCGCGCACGCGGCCAGACTGCACAGGGCAACGCACAGCAGCAGGATCGGGCGCATGGCCGGATTGTAGCGGCTGGCGGGTAGAATTGCCGCGACCCAACGCCCATCATGAAAGTCAGCGGATTCACCTTCCTGCGCAACGGCAGCCTGCTCGGCTACCCCTACGTCGAGAGCATCCGCTCGGCGCTGCCGCTGTGCGACGAGTTCGTGGTCGCAGTCGGCGAGAGCGAGGACGACACGCTCGAGCGGCTGCGCGCGCTGAACGAGCCCAAGCTGCGCCTGATCGAGACCCGCTGGAACGAGCGCATGCAGGACCGCGGCTACGTCTACGCCCAGCAGAAGATGATCGCCCAGTTCAACTGCGACGGCGACTGGGTCTTCTACCTCGAGGGCGACGAGGTGCTGCACGAGCGCGACCTCGAGGCGGTGCGCGGCGCGATGCTGAGCCGGCTGGACGACCGCCGGGTCGAAGCGCTGGTGTTCGACTACCACCATTTCTTCGGCAGCCCGGGCTGGGTCGCGATCGGCCCGGGCTGGTACCGGCGCGCGCCGCGCATCCTGCGCAATACGATAAGGAGTTATTCCCCCGACGGCCTGTTCTTCGTCGTCATGGACCGCAACAAGCGCGGGCGCTATCCGCGTGCCGCGCTGGCCGGCGCGACGATCTATCACTACGGGCATGTGCGCAGCATCGCCGCGATGCGCGAGAAGAACGCGCGCGTGGGCAAGTACTGGAAGCACGACCATCCGCTGTTCCAGGGCTACGCGATCGACCCGCATCTGCTGGCGCCGTTCAGCGGCGAGCATCCCGCGGCGATGCGCGACTGGCTCGCGACCCAGGCCGAACAGCGATTCGTTCCCGACCCGGCCTACGTTCCGACCCGGCGCGACCTGAAGCGCCGCCGCGCGATGGCGCTCGAGCGCTGGTTCGGCTGGGACCTGTCGAAGAAGCACTACACGCTGGTGCGCTAGCCCAACTTCTCTTGCAGCACGGCAAAGACCTGTTCCGGCGTGATCTCGGCGAGGCAATGCCTTGCCGTGCGACAGTCCGGCCAGTTGCCGTCGCAGCCGCATGCGCCGCCCGTCAGCGAACGGTGCTTGTCTCCCACCGGCGCCCACTGGATGGCGAGCGACGGGCCGAACAGCGAAACCGTCGGCACGCCCAGCCCCGCGGCGAAATGCAGCGGTCCGGTATCTCCGGATATGAAAAGCGCCGCCCGCCGCAGCACGGCGAGGAACAATGGAAGCTCGGCGACGAGCGGCAGGATCTCGGCCTGCGGCGCGAGCGCCTTCAGTGCCGCCATGAGCGAGCGTTCGCGCTCGCCCTTGGCCGTGGTGAACACGAGCCGGTGGCCCGCCGCGGTCGCCAGCCGCAGCAATTCAGCCCAGTGCGCGAGCGGCCATTCCTTCTTCGGCTGGCTCGAGGCGACGTGGCAGATCACGATCCCCTGCGCCGGAATCAGCTGCGCTGCTTCGCCGGCCAGCGCGGGGTCCGCGTGGACCTCCGCTTCAAGCGACCGGGGCGGCGGCACGCCCCAGCCGCCCAGGAGCCGCGCCAGCCGCAGCGACTCGTGCATGGGGCCTGTTTCCGGCGCGACGCGCTCGGTGTAGAGAAACCGGCGGCCGAGAAATCCGCCGCTCTCCGCCCACCCGAGCCGGCGCTCGGCGCCGGCGAGCAAGCTCAGGATGGCGCCGCGGTCGTTGCCGGCGAAATCCACCGAGCGCTCGAAATGCTCGCGGCGCAGGGCGCGCAGGAGCGGCCAGGTCTGGCGCAGGTTCGCGCGCCCGCGGCGGCGCGGCATGGCCCAGACCCGGGCAAGCCAGGGCAGGTGCTCGAACAGCGGGGCGATCTCCGCCGGCACCAGCAGATGAACGTCCGCCTCGGGATAGCATTCGCGCAGCGCCCGCAACGCGGGCGTCAGCAGCACGGCGTCGCCGAAATACTTGAATTGCAGTGCGAGGATTTTTTCGCGCCGGGAGGGCATGATTCAGAATCCTGGCATCAGAACTGAAGCCATGTCGACATCCTCCGCGCAAATCGCCCTCAGATTGAGCCGCTGGTTCGGCCTGATGTGCGTGTTCGGCATCGCCTGGTCAAACGCCTTCTTCCGCGTCGGCCTGGCCGGCCTGCTCGTGGCTTCCCTGTTCAGCGGCGTCTACCGCGACCATGCCCGCTCCTGCCTGCGCCAGCCCCTGACCTGGCTCGCGCTCGGGTTCTTCCTGCTGGTCCTGGCGAGCGCCCCGCTCGCGGGGCACCCGCCTGAAATGGCTTACTACGACGTCGAACACTACCGCAAATTGCTGCTCGTCCCGGTATTCGCGGTCGTATTTCCGGGCGCGCGCGAGCACCGCCAGCTGCTGATCGCCTACGGCGCGGGCGTATTGGTGCTGATGCTGCCGACCCTGCTCGACGGCTTCGGCATCTTCCACGCGCTGGGAATCGATTTTTCCTCGTATCGCAACGCGGCGTACGGCGTCGCGCTTCACGGCGCGCCGAACCTGGTCTACTGGCGCATGCAGATCGTGCACGGCTTTCATGTCGACGTGCTGCTCGCGATGGCAGCGTTCGGCGCCATCGTCAAGCCCAGGTGGCGCGTGGCGCTGGGATTGCTGTGCGCATTGTGCATCGTCGACGTGCTGCTGTTCATCTACGGGCGCATGGCCTTGCTCGGCCTCGTTCTGGTGATTTCATGTGTCGCGCTCTACCTGCTGCCCACTGTGCGGCTCAAGCTCGCGGGATTGGCCGGGCTCCTGATGCTCGCCGGGTCGGCTTACTTCTTCATCCCCGACGTCAATACCAGAATGGCCTCGATTGAAAGCGAGGCCACGGGCTATTTCGAACACGGCGACATCCAAACCTCGGGCGGAGAGCGGCTGTATTACTGGAAGCTCGCGGCGCAAATGTGGCGCGATGCGCCCCTGCTCGGCCATGGCGCCGGAGCGTTTCGCGAACAGCTCGTCGCCAGGCACGCCCCGGGCGCGCGAGTCGGCTATCGGCACCCGCACAGCGAATACCTGATGCTGCTCGCGCAATTCGGCCTGCTGGGGCTCGCGCTGTTCCTCGCCATGGCCGCGATCATGCTCGACTCCGCGCGCCGGATCGAGGACCGCTGGCTCGCGCCGACCCTGACGGTCGCGATCCTGGTCTTTCTGCTCAACGCCGTGACCGACGCATCGCTTCACAACGACTGGGAAGGCTGGACCTTCGTCGTCCTCGCGTCGATCGCGTGCGCCAGCCGCTGTTTGCCGAAGCGATGAAGTTCCTGCCCGAGACCATCCGGCGCATGGCGCGCGATTCGATCACGCAGCCGCTGACCGTCCCGGTGGCGAGCAACGCGGCTGCCTATTTCGAGGCGGTCGGCGAGCGCAAGCTGGGCTGGCGCGCTTTTCGCCGCGAGCTCGTCTACCGCCTGAGCGGGCAGGAGCGCTACCGCATCGACCATCTGCGCGAGGGCTGCCGGCGCGGCCTGTGGATGTACTTCGGCGTGCCCCAGATCGGCGATGCGCTGATGGATCTCGCGCCGCGCAGCCTGTTCGCCGAGGCCGGCGTGGAAGTGGACCTGGTCAGCCACGCGCATCTGACCGACCTGTTCCGCGGCGACCCCTGGTTCGCGCGCGTGCTTGCCGATCCGTCGGCGATCGACGGCGCCGCCTACGACTTCGTCATCGTCCCCAGCCACAAGCACAGGTCGTTGAAGATGAAGCAGCGCCATCTTCCGCGCCACCCGTGGTTCTCGGTCCACGGCCGCTTTACCGGGCCCGAGTTCCACCGCGCCGAGCTCGCGACGCGGCGGCTGGCCGAGTTCCTGCGCCTGGCGCCGACGCCGGAGGAGATCGCCCGGCACGCGCGCCAGAAGCTGGGCGGCGGGGACGCAACGCCAGGCGGCACCGTGTCGTCCCGGCTTCCGCCCGGCGCGATCGCGCTCGCGCTGGGCGGCGTGCGCGCGAACCGCAGCTATGCACACTGGCCCGAGGTCGTGCGCGCGCTGGCGCAGGCGGGGTTCGGCGATTTCGTCCTGCTGGGAAGCGACAACGGGAGCGCGGCCGCGCGCGAAGCCGCGGCGCTGGGCGATTCGTCCATTCGCGTCCTCGACTTCGTCGGCAGCACCAGCCTGGGCGCGTGCCGCGAGCTGCTGTCGCGCTGCGCCCTGGCGCTGGCCGCCGACGGCGGCCTGATGCACCTGGCGATCGCGGCCGGGGTGCCGGTCGTCTCCCTGTTTCAAGGCGACGTGCAGCCGCAATGGCGGCTTCCGGCGAGCGATATCGCGCTGTCGCTGCAGTCCGCGACATCGGACGTGTCCGACATCGCGCCGCGCCGGATCGCGGACACGGCCGCGGATTTCCTGGCTAGATCTTCTTCCGGGCGATGACCTGAATCTGCGCCAGAGCGTCCCGGGTGGTCTGGTCGAGCGGAACCCCCCAGCCGACGCCCAGTTCTTCCAGGCGCCGCTTCAGCCCCGGGCCGACGCGCGGGATCCGGCGCGCGATGCTCTTGAGCGTCTTGAAGCCCCATAGCCTGCGCCGCCTCCTGCCGCTGAAGTTCAGCTCGTGCTTGTAGCCGGAGTCCTGTATTTCCGCGCCGAGAATGACTGCGCCGGGCAGGCCCGAGACGAGCTCGCGAACGTCATAGGAAACGGGCGACCGGGATGCGCTGCCGTCGAGCGTGAAAGTGGCCTTGTGGTCGGGGTTGAAGATGCTCGGCCAGAAGCGCTGCTCGTACAGCTCCTCGTGCGGGACCACCAGCACCAGGTAGCCGCCCGGCTTGACCAGCCGCCACCATTGCGCGAGCGCTTCGCGCGGCTGGTACAGGTGCTCCAGACAGTGGCTGCTGTGCACCGTGTCGTAGGTCTCCGGCGCCCGGTAGCGGGTGATGAAGTTCGCGTCGCCGTCGGCCACGTCGAAGCTTTCGGCCCAGGAGCAGACCGGGTCGGCGCCGGCGCCGATGTCGATCACCTTGCCGCGCAGGTATTTCGCCTCGAAATCCGGCCCCCGGAGCTTACGGGTCTTCGACGCCTCGTCCATCGGGCCGTCAGGACTCGCCGCGCACGAGCGTGCGGTACAGCTCCGTCAGCTGGCGCGCGGTCTCGCCGATTCCGTAGCGCATCGCGCAGGCGCGCGCCGCCTCGCGCGTCGAGTCGTCGCGCAGCGCCCGGTCGACGTCGCCCAGCAAGCGCGCCAGCCCGAGCGTGTCGACCGGGTCGCACAGCCAGCCGTCCAGCCCGTCGCTCAGGATCTCGGCCGCGCCGCAGCGCCGGCCCACGAGCACGGGCAGCCCCATTGCCAGCGCCTCGAGCACGCCGTCGGGAAAGGCATCCGAGCGCGCCGGCAGGAGCAGGCAATCGGCCGCGGCATAGACCTGGCGCAGGTCGTCGAACGCGCCCAGGAAGCGCACGCGCTGCGCGAGTCCCGCCTGGCGCGCGCGCGCGGCGTAGCGCTCCGCGTCGGGATCCTCCCCCGCGACCAGCAGCCGCAGGTGCTTCGCCCCGGTCGCGGCGAGCGCGTCGATCGCCGCGCCCAGGCCCTTGTCGACGAATCCGGGGCCGACGAACGCGAACACCGTGTCGCGCGGATGCGCGCCGAGCGCCGCGCGCGCGGCGCCGCGCCGCGCTTCGTGCTCGCGCGGGTGGAAGCGCTCGAGGTCCACGCCGTCGTAGATCACGTGCAGCCTCTCGGGCGGAATGCGGTAGGCGTGGCGGATCGCGTCGCCCAGCCGCTTTGAGGCGCACACCACCGCGCGCAGCCTCGGGTGCTCGAACATCTCCTTTTCCGCGGCGTGCGCGTAGCGCGCGTAGGGGCCGGAGGCCGCGCCCGCGGCGGCCGCCAGCGGCGCGGCGGCGCGGAACACGTCGCAGCCCGGAATGCGCTCGTGCGACTGAACCAGGTCAAAGCCCTGGCGGCGCCAGGCCGCGCGCGCGGCGCGCGCGAACGACGCTTCGCGCCAGAACCTGCCCAGGCCCGGCGGGTCGACCTTGAGCAGGCGCCGCGCGCGCCAGTCCTCGGCGCTGCGCGCGATCAGCGTCGGCTCGAAGCCCGCGGCCTCGAGCGCCGGCAGCACGCCGGCCATGAAGCGCTCCGGGCCGCCGCGCGCGTCGTAGCGCTCGCGCACGATCGCGAGCTTGGTCTTGGTCGCAGCCATGCGGCGAAGATACCACCGCCGGCGCTAGTGCAGCGAAAGCTCTGCGCTCAGGAACAGGCTGCGGCCGGCCTGGGGGTAGGCGCAGATCGCGCTCGCGCAGCCGAACGAGCCGACGATGCCGTAGCTGTAGTAGCGCTTGTCGAACAGGTTATCGAGCGAGACCGACAGCCGCCAATCGCCGACGCGGCGGCTCAGCTCGAGGTCCGCCAGCGCGTAGTCCGGCATGAGCGCGGGAAAGGCGTTCGCCTGGTCGTTGTCGTAGCGCTGCCGGCCGACGTAGCGCGCTGCCGCGACCAGCCGCGTTCGCGGCGCGGGGCGCCAGGTCGCGCGCAGATTCACGAGCGCGCGCGGCACCAGCGGCACGTCCTTGCCGGAAACGTCGACCCCGCCGTAGACGCCGGTCCTGAACTTCGCGCTCTGCAGCACGACGCTGGCCGAGAGCTCCAGCGCGGAGGAGATCGACGCCTCGCCGAACAGCTCGAAGCCCGCGCGCCGCGTCGGCGAGAGATTGGTGTTGGCGCCGAACGGGACGACGATCGGGCTGAAGTAGATCTCGTTTTCCAGCTCGATCGAGTAGACGCTGGCCCGCAGGTGCAGCCGGCCGGCGCGATATTCGAGGCCGGCGTCGCGCTGGCGCGCGGTCTGCGGCTCGAGCAGCTCGCCGCTGGCGGTGAAGCCGTCCTCGTCGACGGTCGCGACCCGGAAGCTGGTGCCGAGCCGGCCGAAGGCGGTCCAGCGCTCGCCGAGCGCGAGCTGAACGCCGAGCTCGCCCGCGTGCGGGCTGCGGGTCTGCTGCTGGTCGCTGCTGAAGAAGCCCTCCTGCGCGAGCCGCGTCGACACCCGCTGCGAGCGCCAGCCGAGCGTCACCTTCGCCGCGGGCGCGACCTGCACGCTCGCCTGGGCGTAGAGCGCGCTGTTGTCCTGCGATGCGGTGGTGGTTGCGTTCGGCGCCGAGATCGAAGCGGGTGCGTCGGCGAAGGCGCGGTCGAAATTCCAGCGGCTGAAATCCACGCCCAGCACCAGGCTGGTCGGGATCGCAGAGTCGGAAACCCAGCGCAGGCGCGGGGCGAAGCTCAGGCTGCGAAGCTTGGCCTCGTAATACGAAAACAGGCTTGCGTAATCCGCGGTCGACAACTCGTCGCGGTAGCCGAGATCGGCCGCGAGCTCGACGCGGCCGAGCCGGCGGCTTCCGATCAGGGTGGCGAAATTTCCGTCGCGCGTTGACCAGTCGTCGGGTGTGTCGGTGCCGCGTGGGTCGGACACGAGCTGGTTCTGATCGCGCACTCCCGGCAGCCGTAAGCGCTGGGCGTCTGCGCCGAATTTGAGCGCGAGAGTGCCGTCGGCGCCGCCGCCAATACGCAGGTCACCGGTGACGTTGTCCTGTCGCACCCTGTTGTTCGCGCGGTAGTTGTCGCTCTCGAAATGGCTGCCCGCGACGAACGCTCCGGCGCGCCCGCCGGCCAGGTTGAGGCTCGCGCGCGCGTCGGCCGTTCCGTGCGAACCTGCCCCGGCGAACAGCGAAGCTTCTTTGGCATCGGCGCGTGGGCCCCTGGTGATGATATTGATGGTGCCGCCGGCGGCGCCCCCGCCGTAGAGCACCGCGCCGGAGCCGCGCAGGATCTCGATGCGCGCGATCGACTGCAGCGGAATGGCGGAGAGCTTGGTCGAGCTCAGGTCGTTCTCGTTCAGGCGCACGCCGTCGAGCAGCACGAGCGTGTTCTGGTCGCCGGTGATGCCGAAGCCGCGCAAGTCAAGCTGCAGGTCGGGCGAACCCGAGTTGTTGCGCGCGTACAGCCCGCCGAGGTGAGTCAGCACCTCCGGCAGGGTGCGCGCCGTGTCCTGCGCGATCTCGCGCGCGGTGATGATCGTCATGCCGACGGGCGCGTCGAGCCGGCGCTCGGGAAAGCGCGTCGCGGTCACGACCACCGCGTCGTCGTCCGCTTGCGCGAGCGCGAGCGCCGCGGGCAGAACAAGCGCGGCCGCGCAAAGACTGATGGCTAGAGAACGCACGGCAACCCTCCCTGGCGTCGACCCCGACGCCGAAAAGCCGGTTGAAAAGCGCTTCCAAGGCCGGTCTCCGGACTCGCAAGTCTTGGCGCCCCGCCTTCCCGCGCGAGAGTCGCTCGCGCAGTGGCATGTCGGGGGCGCCCGCACTCGCTTACCGTTGCGGGGGCAGTACAGGCATTGCGGTCCGGCGAGCCGTCCGCGCACCTGTTTCCCGTTTCATCCGCGGCGCGGGAAATCGCGCCACGGACACCTTGAAGCGAAACAATTATAGCTGGCTAGAACCGCTCCAGCCGCGCCGAGTAGCGCTCGACGATCAGGCGGTAGAGCCGCCCAAGGATCTGCACGTGGGCGAACTCCGGTTCTCCCAGCGCCACCGCGGCCGCCGCGCCCTTGGCCCGGAAGCCGAACGCGCCGCCCGCGATCAGCTCGCCGAGCAGGCGCTCGAGCTCGGGCGCCGGAATCGCGTCGCCGGAGTTGTCGATTAGTTCACAAACGCGGCCCCGGGCGGTGCGGCCTTCGACACGCAGGCCCATGTCCAGGCTCCTTGGTAATGATCAGGAAACACATGCAGAACCGGGTGTTATTTCTTGACGCAGCTTGAATTTTGCAACATAGTTTACGCGTGGAATCCGAGTTCAACACGCTCGAGGCGAAGGTTGCCCAGTTCGTCACCCTGTGCGAACGGCTGCGGGCGGAGAACATCCAGTTGCGCCAGGACCTGCTGTCGGCGCGCAACGACGCCAAGCGGCTGAACGAGAAAATCGACGGCGCCAAGCTCAAGCTGGAGAAGCTCGTGTCTCGGCTGCCCGGATAGCCCTGGAATGGCGGACGGCGCGAACACCATCGACGTCGAGCTTCTGGGCCGCAGCTACCGCGTTGCGTGCAACGACGGCGAGCGCGAGGCCCTGATGCAGGCGGTCGCCTATCTCGACGGCAAGATGAACGAAATCAAGGTCACCGGCAAGGTGGCCGGCGGCGAGCGCATCGCGGTGATGGCGGCCCTCAACATCGCCCACGAGCTGCTTTCGACCAAGCTCGGCGGCGGCTACGACGTGGGCCAGATCAAGCGCCGGATCGCCGCACTCGAGGGCAAGCTCGACGCCGCGCTCGCGCAACAGGAAAAACTGTTCTAGCGTCCGGCGTACAATACGGCTATCGATCGACGCCCCCTGCTGTGCTCGATCGGGCTCATATTTTCCGAACCGATAGCTTCCTTAGGTTGCGGCCCATGGGTCACTGTTGCGATCGTCCCACGTTCGCGTGCCGGACGGACCTGATGTGACCGGAACGCGACCACCCTGATTAGCAGGGTTCGGGAGCCGAGCCCACCGGCATGAGCGGGGGGCACCCCAACAAGAAGATGAATTACTGGCTGATGAAGAGCGAGCCCGACGAGTGCTCGATTGACGACGTGCTCGCCGCGCCGGGGCGCAAGACGCCCTGGACGGGGGTGCGCAATTACCAGGCGCGCAATATGCTGCGCGACGAGCTGCGCGTCGGCGACGGCGTGCTGTTCTATCACTCGAGCTGCGCCGAGCCGGGAATCGCCGGGCTGGCCGAAGTCGCTTCGGCGGCGTACCCGGATCCGACCCAATTCGAGCGCAAGAGCCCCTACTTCGACCCCAAGGCGACCCGCGACGCGCCGCGCTGGTTCAGCGTCGACGTGCGCGCGACGCGCAAGACCCGTCTGGTGCCGCTCGCCGAAATGCACGCGCACAAGGCGCTCGCCGGGATGGCCGTCCTGCGGCGCGGCAACCGGCTCTCGATCACGCCGGTGAGCGCCGCGCAGTGGCGCTACATCGAAGGGCGGTTGCTTTGAGCGCGCTTCAGAACGACGCGCTGCTGCGCGCGCTGGCGCGCCAGCCGACCGAGCACACCCCGATCTGGCTCATGCGCCAGGCGGGCCGCTATCTGCCCGAGTACACCGCGACCCGCGCCCGCGCCGGAAGCTTTCTCGCGCTGGCCCGCAACCCGGCGCTCGCGACCGAGGTCACGCTGCAGCCGCTTGATCGCTTCCCGCTCGACGCCGCGATCCTGTTTTCCGACATCCTCACCGTGCCCGACGCGATGGGCCTCGGCCTTTACTTCGCAGAGGGAGAGGGTCCGCGCTTCGAGCGCCCGCTGCGCGACGAGAGCGCGATCGCCGCGCTCGCCGCGCCCGACCCGACGCGCGAGCTGCGCTACGTACTGGACGCGGTGCGCGAGATCCGCCGCGCGCTCGCCGGGCGGGTGCCGCTGATCGGGTTCTCGGGCAGCCCGTATACGCTTGCCTGCTACATGGTCGAGGGCTCCGGCAGCGACGACTTCGCCGCGCTCAAGACCCTGCTCTATTCCCGCCCGCAGCTGCTGCACCGCATCCTCGAGGTCAACGCGCGCGCGGTCACCGACTACCTCAACGCTCAGATCGAGGCCGGGGCGCAGGCCGTGATGCTGTTCGACACCTGGGGCGGCAACCTCAGCCACGCGGGCTACGAGGAATTCTCGCTCGCCTACTCGAGGCGGGTGATCGCGGGCCTGAAGAAGGAGAACGACGGACGCGCCGTGCCGAGCGTCCTGTTCACGAAAGGCGGCGGGCAATGGCTCGAGGCGATCGCCGCCAGCGGCTGCGACGCGGTGGGCCTGGACTGGACGATCGACCCGGCGCGGGCGCGCTCGCTGGTCGGCGAGCGCGTCGCGCTCCAGGGCAACCTCGATCCGAGCGCGTTGTTCGCGCCGCCCGACGCGGTACGCGCCGAGGCGCGCAGGGTGCTCGATGGCTTCGGCGGCGCGCCCGGCCACGTCTTCAACCTTGGCCACGGCATCTCCCAGCACACCCCGGTCGATTCGGTGGCCGCACTGGTGGACGAAGTGCGCACTTACAGCCGCAAGCTGCGGCGGCAGCGAGCCTGAAAATTCGCTCCGGGCGCTTGACTTATTCACAAAATTCGGATTTCCCTCTGTGCGCAGGGTACTTTTCCGCCTCCTCTCTCGACGGTCTTGCAAGGGTTTGCTTTTAAAGGGGATTTGGCCTTCCCCAGAGAGAGCCGTGAAATTGACGGTGCGCTGCACCAGCAAGGTTACGTCCAGGTGACTGTGTTACCCACATAATTATCCACAGCGGTTTGTGGATAGGAAAATTTGCCTTTCTGGCGCAATGAGTACGCACATCATCTCAACAGTTCGATTCAACTCCCGAAGGTAATGCGTTGCCTGCGCGGGAACTTTATCGGGCTCGATTCGGACGTTCCCAGTGGTGATGAAGATCCTGCGCGTCGCACTAGACGTTCCGCTCGCCACCCTGTTCGATTACACGCTGCCGGAAGGGATGCAAGCCGACGTCGGCGATCGAGTGGTGGTGCCCTTCGGCGCGCGCCAGCGTCTCGGCCTGGTGATCGAGCGCGCGCCGCACAGCGCGTTCCAGGCCAAGCTCAAGCCGATCGCCGGCGTGCGCGACGACGCGCCGCGCCTGAGTGAAGACTGGCTCGCGCTGGTGCGCTTTCTCGCCACCTACTACCAGCGCCCGCTGGGGGAGACCGCGATCGGTGCGCTGCCGCCGCGATTGCGCTCGCTCAAGCCCCTGCCGCGCGCGGTGCGGCGCGCGCAGGGCGCCGAACCCGGTTCGCCCGGCGGCGGCGCGCGCTTCGTCGCGCCGCACGCGCTGAGCGCCGAGCAGCAGGAAGCGTTTTCGCGCATGCGCTCGGCGCTCGGCGGCTACATGCCCTTCCTGCTGCACGGCGTCACCGGCAGCGGCAAGACCGAGATCTACCTGCACCTGGTCGCCGAGGCCCTCGCGCGCGGCGCGCAGGCGCTGGTGCTGGTGCCCGAGATCGGCCTCACTCCTCAGCTCGAGGACCGCTTCCGCCGCGCCTTCCCCGAGGCGCGCATCGCGCTCATGCACAGCGCGCTCGAGGACACGGCACGCACCGCGGCCTGGCTCGCGGCCGCGCGCGGCGAAGCCGGGATCGTGCTGGGCACCCGGCTCGCGGTGCTCGCGCCGCTGCCGCGGCTGGGGCTGGTGGTGGTGGACGAGGAACACGACACCTCGTTCAAGCAGCAGGAGGGCCTGCGCTACTCGGGGCGCGATGCAGCGGTGCTGCGCGCGAAGCTCGCCGGCTGCCCGGTGGTGCTCGGCAGCGCGACGCCTTCGCTCGAGACCTGGTTCAATTGCGGCTTGGGCCGCTACCAGAGGATCGCGCTCGATCACCGCGCGGCGCCGGGCGCGCGCATGCCGGCGGTGCGCCTGCTCGATCTGCGCACGGAGCCGGCCGAGCATGGGATCGCGGCCGTCCTTGCCGCGGCGATCGGTGAGCGCCTCGCGCGCCGCGAGCAGAGCCTGGTATTCATCAACCGGCGCGGCTACGCTCCGGTGCTCGGCTGCGAGGCCTGCGGCTGGGCCGCCGGTTGCGCGCGCTGCAGCGCGCGCATGGTGCTGCACACCGCCGACCGGCGGCTGCGCTGCCACCATTGCGGCGCGGAAGAGGCGATTCCGCGCGCCTGCCCGACCTGCGGCAACGCCGACCTGCGCGCGGTCGGACGCGGCACGCAGCGCGTCGAGGAGACGCTCGCGGCCATGTTCCCGGCCGCGCGCCTGGTGCGCATCGACCGTGACAGCGCGCGCCGGCGCGGGGCGCTCGCGCGCACGCTCGAGAGCGTGCGCCGCGGCGAAGCCGATATCCTGGTCGGAACCCAGCTGCTCGCGAAGGGGCACGACTTCCCCGACCTGACCCTGGTCGGCGTGCTGAACGCCGACCACGCGCTGCTTTCGACCGACTACCGCGCCGCCGAGCGCCTGTTCGCCACCCTCGAGCAGGTCTCCGGGCGCGCCGGGCGGCGCGAGCGCCCGGGCGAAGTGCTGATCCAGACCCGTTACCCGGCGCATCCGCTGTTCGATGCGCTCGTGCGCCACGACTACGCCGGCTTCGCCGCGGCGCAGCTCGCCGAGCGCGAGGCCGCCGGATTCCCGCCGTTCCTGGCGGAGGCCGTGCTGCGCGCCGAAGCGAAATCCCTCGCCGCGGCGCTCGCCTTCCTGCGCCGGGCGGCGCAGCTCGTGCCGGTGCCGGAAGAAGTCCGCATCTACGATCCGGTGCCGAACGTGATCACGCGCCGCGCAGACCTCGAGCGGGCGCAACTGCTGGCGCAGTCGCGCTCGCGCCCGGCGCTGCAGGAGTTCCTGCACCGCTGGTCGGAAGAGCTGTTCAAACGCGCGCCGCGCGACGTACGCTGGCATCTTGACGTCGATCCGATCGAGTTCGACTAACGACCGGTATAATTCGCGCCTTTTCCCATGGACGACCCCAAGGACATCCTCAGGCGCATTCTCGAGCGCGGCGTGCGCGCCGTCGCGCCCGAGGCGAGCGGGGTCGAAATCCATCTCGAGCGCCCGAAGAACCCCGAGCACGGCGACTACGCGAGCAACGTCGCGCTGCAGCTCTCGAAGCAGCTCAAGCGCAAGCCGCGCGAGATCGCGCTGGAGATCGTCGATGCGGTGCGGGCCGAGTTCAGCGACGGCATGTTCTCGCCGCCCGAGATCGCCGGGGCCGGGTTCCTCAACGTGCGCCTCAAACCCGCCGCCAAGCTCCAGGTGGTGCAGCGCGTGCTCGCGGAGGGCCCGGACTACGGCCGCACGCGGCCGGCGCGGCCCGAGAAGCTGCAGGTCGAGTTTGTCTCGGCCAACCCGACGGGGCCGCTGCACGTCGGTCACGGGCGCGGAGCCGCCTACGGCGCGAGCCTGGCCAGCCTGCTCGAATTCGCGGGCCACCGCGTGGCGCGCGAGTTCTACGTCAACGACGCCGGGCGCCAGATGGATATCCTCGCGCTCTCGGTCTGGCTGCGCTACCTGCAGGCGCGCGGCAGCGTGGTTCCGTTCCCGCACGACGGTTATCGCGGCGACTACGTGGGCGGGATCGCGGCGCGGCTCGCCGATGCGCACGTGGCGCGCTTCGCGCGCGACGCCGAGGCGCTGCCTCGGCCAGGACCGGACGCGGATCCGGACGCGGCGCTGGACGCGCTGATCGCGGCCGCCAAGGCGCTGCTGGGCGAGGACTGGCGCGACCTGCACCGCTTTGCGCTGGAGGAAATGCTCGCCGACCAGCGCGACGACCTGACGCAATTCCGGGTCGAGTTCGACCGCTGGTTCTCGGAGCAGTCGCTGTACGACGACGGGGCGCTGGCGCGCACGGTGGAGCGCCTCGACAAGGGCGGACATCTCTACCGCAAGGACGGCGCGCTGTGGTTCCGCTCGAGCGCCTTCGGCGACGAGAAGGACCGCGTGGTGCAGCGCGAAAACGGCCAATACACCTACTTCGCTTCCGACATCGCCTACCACGCGGGCAAGTTCGAGCGCGGCTTCGAGCGGGTGATCGACGTCTGGGGCGCCGATCACCACGGCTACATCGCGCGCGTGCGCGGCGCGCTCGCGGCGCTGGGGCTGGCTGCGGAACGACTGACGGTCGCGCTGGTCCAATTCGCCGTGCTCTACCGCGGCGGAGAAAAGGTGGCGATGGGCAAGCGCTCGGGCGATTTCGTCACCCTGCGCGAGCTGCGCGACGAAGTCGGCAACGACGCGGCGCGCTTTTTCTACGTCATGCGCAAGTCCGACCAGCATCTCGACTTCGACCTCGATCTCGCCAAGAGCGAGTCGCAGGACAACCCCGTGTACTACGTGCAGTACGCCCATGCCAGGGTGTGCAGCGTGTTCGCGCAGTGGGGCGGCGACCCCGGACAGCTGGTGCGCGCGCCGCTCGCGTCGCTGGAACACCCGCGCGAGCTCGCGCTGATGCAGCGCCTGGGCGAGTTCCCGGAAACGATCGAGTCGGCCGCGAGCGATCTCGCGCCACACGCGCTGGCGTTCTACCTGCGCGAGCTCGCTGGCGAGTTCCACAGCTACTATAATGCGGAGCGCATTCTGCTCGACGACGAAGCGCAGCGCCTGGGGCGCCTCGCTCTTTGCGCGGCGGTGCGGCAGGTGCTCGCGAACGGACTGGCGCTGCTAGGCGTCAGCGCACCGGAGAAAATGTGATGTCCAAGCCCAGAACCCCGCAGGCGACGCGCAACCGCTCGGGCGGCGGGTTTCTGCTCGGGGTATTCATCGGGCTGGTGATCGGCCTCGCGATCGCGCTCGGAATCGCGTTCTATCTCAACCGGACGGCGCTGCCCTTCAGCACCAAGGCGCAGACCGGCGCGAAGGAAGGCGTCGGCGCGGAGAAGCTGCCGGCGATCGCGGGCATGCCGCAGGAAGGCCAGCCCAGCGCAAGCACGACGCCGAAGTTCGATTTCTACAAGATCCTGCCCCAGGGCGAAGAGCCGGTGACCGAGAAGCAGCTCAAGGAGCGCATGCGCGCCGCGGCCAAGGGCCAGGCCATTCCGGGCGCGGACGTCTACTTCATCCAGACCGGCTCGTTCCAGAACCCCGCGGAGGCGGACAACCAGAAAGCGAGGCTCGCGATCATCGGCATCGACTCGAGCGTCGAACCGGCCGCGCTGCCCGACAAGGGGACCTGGTACCGCGTGCGGATCGGGCCGTATACCCAGCTGGACGACATCAACCGGGTGCGACAGACGCTGGCGCAGAACGGAATCGCCGCGAGCGTGGTCAAACTGAAGAATACTTCTTCCGCAAAGGCGAAATGAGATGAACCTGGAACGCCGCCGCATCCTCGTCACGCTCGGGCTCGCGCCCCTGGCCGCCCCGCTGAGCTCCCTCGCGCAGCAGCCCGCGCCCGGGGAGTACATCGTGCTCAACCCTCCGCTGCCGGTCGAGACGCCGGGCAAGATCGAGGTGATCGAATTCTTCTGGTACGGCTGCCCGCACTGCTACGACCTCGAGCCGCTGATCGAGCCGTGGGCCAAGGGGCTTGCGCCCGACGTCGCGTTCCGCCGCGTCCCGGCGGTGTTCAACAACCCGCAGTGGACGCTGGACGCGCAGGTCTTCTATTCGCTCGACGCGCTCGGGCTGGTCGAGAAGCTGCATCGCGCGCTGTTCGACGCCATCCACCGCGATCGTCTGCGCACCGCGGATCCCGCCGCGCTGCAGGAGTGGCTGCAGGCCAAGGGCGTCGACGTGAAGAAGTTCGACGCCGCGATGAAATCCTTCGGCGTGCAAAGCCGCGTGCGCCGCTCGGCCCAGCTCTCGATCGACTACCAGATCACCGGCACGCCGGCGATGGCGGTGCAGGGCCGCTACACCATCAACTCGGACGCGGTGCACGGCCACGAGGCGCTGCTCAAGGTCACCAAATACCTGATCGGCGTCGTGCGCAAGAGCATGGCCGGCAAGGGCTGAGCCGGCCCCGGATGCGCGTCGTCGTCACCGGCGCGTCCTCCGGCATCGGCGAGGCGCTCGCGCGCCACTACGCCGGCCCGCACAGCGCGCTGGGGCTCGTCGCGCGGCGCAAGGAAGCGCTCGCCGCGCTCGCCGCAGGCCTGCCCGGGCGCTGCGCGATCTATCCCCTCGACGTGTGCGACGCCCAGGCCCTCGAGCTCGCGGCGCAGGACTTCACGCAGCGCTTCGGCGCGCCCGACCTGGTGATCGCCAACGCCGGCGTTTCGGCAGGCACGCACGGCGACGCGCCCGCCGACGCGGCCAAGCTGCGGCGCATGCTCGAGGTGAACGTCACCGGCCTCGCGGCGACGCTCGCCGCGTTCGCCCCGGCGATGCGCGCCGCCGGACGCGGCACCCTGTGCGGCATCGCCAGCGTCTCGGGCTTTCGCGGCCTGGCCGGCGCCGGCGGCTATTGCGCTTCCAAGGCCGCGGCGATCACATGGCTCGAGAGCCTGCGCGTCGAGCTGCGCGGCAGCGGCGTGTCGGTGGTGACCGTCTGCCCGGGCTACATCGATACTCCGCTGACGCGGGTCAATCGCTACCGCATGCCGTTCCTGCTGCCGGCGGACGAAGCCGCGCGGCGCATCGCGCGCGCGATCGCGGCCAGGCGGCGCCTGGCGGTGATTCCGTGGCAGATGGTGCTCGTGTCCTACGTGCTGCGCGCGCTGCCGGGCTGGCTCTACGACCGCCTCGCCGCCCGCGCGCCGCGCAAGCCGCGTGACGTGAAGATCTAGAGTCGAAGCATCGCGTACGAGCCGGGAGCGTCCTCGAGCACCTTCAGCGCGCCGTCGCCCGGCACGCGCGCCGGGACCTTTTCGCCGGAGTTCTGCGCTCCGATCCAGGCCTGCCAGTCCTCCCACCACGAGCCGGGGTGCTGCTTGGCGCCCTCGAACCACTTTTCGGCGGTCGCGGGCATCTGCTCGTTGGTCCAGTAGTGGTACTTCTTCGCCGCCGGCGGGTTGACGATGCCGGCAATGTGCCCGGAGCCCCCGAGCACGAAGCGCACCGCGCCGCCGAGATACCTGGCGCCCTTGTAAGTGGTCTTCCAAGGCGCGATGTGGTCCTCGACCGTGGAGATGAAGTAGGCCGGCAGCTTGACCTTCGACAGGTCGATCGGCACCCCGGCGAGCTCGATTCCGCCCGGCACGCCGAGCAGGTTCTTGATGTACATGTTGCGCAGGTAGAAGCTGTGCATCTTGGCCGGCATGCGGGTCGAATCCGAGTTCCAGTACAGCAGGTCGAACGGGAACGGGTCCTTGCCGAGCAGGTAGTTGTTGATCACGAACGACCACACCAGGTCGTTGGCGCGCAGCAGATTGAAGGTGCTCGCCATCTCCGAGCCCTTGAGGAAGCCGCGCTGGTTCATCTTCTTCTCGAGGTTGGCGACCTGCTGCTCGTCGATGAACACGCCGAGCTCGCCCGGCTGGGAGAAATCCAGCAGGCTGACGAAGAAGGTGGCGCAGCCGACCCGGTCGTCGTCGCCCTTTGCCGCGAGCCAGGCGAGCGTGCCGCCGAGCAGCGTGCCGCCCAGGCAATAGCCGATCACGTTGCACTGCGCTTCGCCGGTTGCCTTGCCGACCGCGTCGATCGCCGCCAGCGAGCCTTCCAGCATGTAGTCCTCGAAGCCCTTGTCCGCGAGGCGCTGGTCGGGATTCACCCAGGAGACCACGAACACCGTGTGTCCCTGCCCGAGCGCCCAGCGGATGAAGCTGTTGCTCTGCCTCAGGTCGAGGATGTAGTACTTGTTGATCCAGGGCGGGATGATCAGCAGCGGCCGCCGGTAAACCTCGGCGGAGATCGGCTCGAACTGGATCAGCTGCATCAGGTCGGTCTGGAACACGACCTTGCCCGGCGTGCCGGCGACATTCTTGCCGAGCTGGAACGCGCTCTCGTCGGTCATGCTGATGCGAAGCTGCCCGTCGCCCTTCTCCAGGTCGGCGAGCAGGTTGTTAAGCCCCTTGACCAGGTTCTGCCCGCCGCTCGCGAGCGTCTCGCGCAGCACCTGCGGATTGGTCATGACGAAATTCGACGGCGCGAGCGCGTCGACGTACTGCCGGGTGAAGAACGCCACCTTCTTCTGCGCTTCCTCGGGCAGGCCTTCGACGCCGGCGACCGCGCCCTGAATGTGGCGCGACGCGATCAGGTAGCTTTGCTTGACGAAATCGAACAGAAAGTTGTTCGACCAATCGTCGTCCTTGAAGCGTGCATCGCCCTTGGCCGGCGCGGCGACCGGCTTCGCGTCCTGGCCGAGCAGCTTCAGCCAGCTCGACTGCCACAGTTGGGCATAGTCGAGCCACAAGTTCATCGAGTTCGCGGCGAGCGCCGCGGGATTGGCGAACATGCGCGCCCAGAGCTCCATGTACGCCTTGCCGATTCCCAGCTCGTCGCCCGCCCCGCCGAGCTGCGGATTCCTGTGCGCGTACTCGCCAAGCATCCTGGCGGCGCGTTCGGCGACCTCGCGGTAGACCTTCGCCAGATCCTCCGGTGCGGCGGGAACGCGTTCGTCCATGCGCAAACCTCCTACGCCAGAGTGTAGCGCATCACCCCTTCTGGCCCCGCGGCGCGCGACAGGCGCCCGGCATAGTACAGATAGTGCAGGTGCGCGATCGCTTCGCCCATGGCAAAGAACATTTGATGGTTGTCCAGGGTGCGCCGGAACAGGACCCCGATCAGGTCGTAGGCGCTGCGCCAGCCCTCGGCGCACGCCGCTACAAGCTCGGCCAGCCGCTCGTCGTGGTGGGCTTCGAGCTCGCCGACACGCTCGTGGGCGCCGCGGAAGGGCAGGCCGTGCGAGGGCAGCACCAGGATGTCGGGCGCGAGCTCGCGGTAGCGCCGGATCGACTCGAGAAAAAGCCGCAGCGGGTCGCCCTCCGGGTCGATCGACCACACGCTGACGTTGGTCGAGATCGTCGAGAGCAGCATGTCGCCCGCGATCAAGAGCTTGGTCTCCTCGCAATAGAGCGAGGCGTGCTCCGGCGCATGGCCATAGCCGACGATCACGCGCCAGTGCAGGCCGTCGATCAGCACCCGGTCGCCGTCGATCACGCGCCGATAGGTGAGCGGGAATTCCGGCACCAGCTCGCGGTAGGGATTGCCGCGCCTCGCCATCTTCGCCGCGAGCGCCTCGTCCAGGCCGTTGCGCCGGAACACCCGCAGCACCGCCTCCGTGGTGTAGCCGGCGCCGCGCTCGCGCACGGCGTGGGCGGTGAGGTACTCGCCCTGGGTCATCCACAGCTCGGCGCCGAAGCGCTCGCAAAGCCACGCCGCGTTGCCGGCGTGGTCCGGGTGGTAGTGGGTGACGATCACGCGCCGCACCGGCAGCGTGCCGATGCGCTGCTCGATCAGCTGCTGCCACAGCGCGCGCGTCGCCGCGTTGCCTATCCCGCTGTCGACGATGGTCCAGCCCGGCTCGCCCCCCGCTTCGTCGCGCAGCAGCCAGAGATTGATGTGGTTGAGCTGGAACGGCAGCGCCATGCGCAGCCAGTGCACGCCGGGCGCGACCTCGGTCGCGCCGCCCGGCGCTGGCGGCTCGGGGAAAGGGAACTCGAGGGAGGAAGCGCGCGCCACGATGCAGGGGTAGAATTCCGCGCGACCGGTGCCGCGCAGCCGGCATTGTAGTGCTTTCGCCGCGACATGACCGCACAGCCTTCCTCGC
This sequence comes from uncultured beta proteobacterium, assembly GCA_963832685.1. GTDB lineage: Bacteria > Pseudomonadota > Gammaproteobacteria > Burkholderiales > SG8-39 > DAHVFK01. Next base: position 20,095 of record CAWHUZ010000009.1, on the reverse strand, counting down.
CCGAGCCCAAGGAGCGTTCCGAGTACTCGATCGGGGACCTCGCGCGCGAGTTCGACGTTACGCCGCGCGCGATCCGCTTCTACGAGGACCAGGGCCTGCTCGCTCCCCGGCGCGAGGGTCAGCGCCGCATTTACACGCCGCGCGACCGCGCGCGGCTCAAGCTGACGCTGCGCGGCAAGCGCCTCGGCCTGACGCTGTCCGAGATCCGGGAGCTGATCGACATGTACGAGCCGGGACGCGACGAGCGCCCGCAGCTGGCGCGCTTTCTCGCCGTGCTCGAGCAGCACAAGACGCTGCTGGAGCAGCAGCGCGGCGACCTGGAAGCCCAGCTGTCGGAGATCACCGCGTTCGAGAAGCGCATTCGCAAGCGCCTCGGCGCCGAGCGCCGCCGGCGAAGTTGACGTTTACGTAAACGTCAAGTAGCCTCGCGCCATGAACGCCCCGCTCCGTCCCGAGCCCCCCGACCCGCGCTTCGCCGAACGCTGCCGCGCGAGCTTCGCGCGCCAGCGCGCCATGGCGCTGATCGGCGCCCGCATGGCGCGAATCGTGCCCGGGCGCTGCGAGATCGAGCTGCCGTTCCGCGCCGACCTGACGCAACAGAAGGGATACGTGCACGGCGGCATCGTCGGCATGATCGCCGACACCGCCTGCGGCTACGCGGCCTACAGCATGATGCCGGCCAGCGCGTCGCTGGTGACGGTCGAATACAAGATCAACATCCTCGCGCCCGGACGCGGCGAGCGGCTGCTCGCGCGCGGCGACGTGATCAAATCCGGCCGTACGCTTTCGGTTACGCGCGGCGAGGTGTACGCTGAACTTGACGGCGCGCAGACGCTTTGCGCCGTGATGCAGCAAACACTCATGATGCTGCCCGACACGCCCGACACGCCCGAATGAACTTCCTGGCCTTCGATCACGGCGATACCATCGCCCTGCTGCGCGAGTCGGTGAGGAATTTCGCCGCCAAGGAAATCGCGCCGCGCGCGGCGGAGATCGACCGCGTGAACGAGTTCCCGCCCGACCTTTGGCCCAAGCTCGGCGCGCTCGGCCTGCTCGGCGTCACGGTCGAGGAGGACTACGGCGGCACCGCGATGGGCTATCTCGCCCACATCGTCGCGATGGAAGAGATCAGCCGCGCGTCGGCGTCGGTCGGGCTGTCGTACGGGGCGCATTCCAACCTGTGCGTGAATCAGATCCGCCGCAACGGCAGCGAAGCGCAAAAGCGCAAGTACCTGCCCGGGCTCGTCTCCGGGGCGAAGGTCGGCGCGCTCGCGATGAGCGAGCCGGGCGCAGGATCGGACGTGGTCGGCATGCGCCTTCGCGCCGAGCGCCGCGGCGAGTGCTACGTGCTCAACGGCAACAAGATGTGGATCACCAACGGCCCGGACGCCGACGTGCTGGTGATCTACGGCAAGACCGAAGGCATCACCGCCTTCATCGTCGAAAAGGGCATGAAGGGGTTCTCCACCGCGCAGAAACTGGACAAGCTCGGCATGCGCGGCTCGAACACCTGCGAGCTGGTGTTGCGCGACTGCGAGGTTCCGGCCGGGAACGTCCTCGGCGGGGACGGCAAGGGGGTCAAAGTGCTCATGTCCGGCCTGGACTACGAGCGCGCGGTGCTCGCCGGCGGGCCGCTCGGCATCATGGGCGCCTGCCTCGACGCAGTGCTGCCCTACGTGCACGAGCGCAAACAGTTCGGCCAGCCGATCGGCGAGTTCCAGCTGATGCAAGGCAAGCTGGCGGACATGTACGCCACCTACTCGGCCTGCCGCGCCTACGTCTACGCGGTCGGGCAGGCGCTCGACCGGGGCGAGACCACGCGCAAGGACGCCGCCGGCGCGATCCTCTACGCGGCCGAAAAAGCGACCTGGATGGCGGGCGAGGCGATCCAGGCGCTGGGCGGCATGGGCTACATCAACGAGACGCCCACCGGACGGCTATGGCGCGACGCCAAGCTGTACGAGATCGGCGCCGGCACGTCCGAGATCCGCCGCTGGCTGATCGGCAGGGAGCTGTTCGATGAGACTTCTTAGGAGAATGCGATGTTGAACGATCCGATTGTCATCGTATCCGCTGCGCGTACGCCCATGGGCGGCTTCCAGGGCGAGCTGAAGGGCTTCGCCGCGCCGGAGCTGGGCGCCGCGGCGATCCGCGCCGCGGTCGAGCGCGCCAAGCTCAAGCCCGAGCAGGTGCAGGAGGTGATCATGGGCTGCGTGCTGCCGGCGGGCCAGGGCCAGGCGCCGGCGCGCCAGGCGAGCTTGGGCGCGGGCCTGCCGCTTGCCGCGGGCTGCACCACGCTCAACAAGATGTGCGGCTCGGGCATGAAGGCCGCGATGCTGGCGCACGATCTGCTCATTGCCGGAAGCATGGACGTCGTGGTCGCGGGCGGCATGGAGTCGATGACCAACGCGCCCTACCTGATGCCCAAGGCGCGCACCGGCTACCGCATGGGCCACCAGCAGGTGCTCGATCACATGTTCTACGACGGCCTCGAGGACGCCTACGACAAAGGGCGGTTGATGGGCAGCTTCGCCGAGGACTGCGCGCAGAAATACGCCTTCTCCCGTGAAGCGCAGGATCAGTTTGCCATAACGTCTTTGCAAAGAGCTCAAAAAGCCAATTCCGAGGGCTGGTTCGCGTGGGAGATCACGCCGCTCGCGATCAAGGCCGGCAAGGAAGAGCGCTTCGTCGAGACCGACGAGCAGCCGTTCAAGGCCAACTTCGCCAAGATCCCGACTCTGAAGCCCGCGTTCCGCAAGGACGGCACGGTGACCGCGGCCAACTCGAGCTCGATCTCGGACGGCGCGGCGGCGCTGGTGATGATGCGCCGCTCGAGCGCGGACAAGCTCGGCCTGGCGCCGCTCGCGACCGTGGTCGCACACGCCACCCACGCCCAGGAGCCTTCGCTCTTCACGACGGCGCCGATCGGAGCCATAAGAAAATTGCTTGAAAAAACCAATTGGAACGCTCAAGCGGTCGACCTCTACGAGATCAACGAGGCCTTCGCGGTGGTCGCCATGGCGGCGATGCGCGAGCACAAGCTGCCGCACGAAAAGGTCAACGTGCACGGCGGCGCCTGCGCGCTCGGCCACCCGATCGGCGCCTCGGGCGCGCGCATCGTGGTGACGCTGATCGGCGCGCTGCGCAAGTACGGCGGCAAGCGCGGCGTGGCGAGCCTGTGCATCGGCGGCGGAGAAGCGACCGCGCTCGCGATCGAGCTGGTCTAGATGGCGGGCACGAAGCTCGCGGCGACCAGGAAGCAGCTCCAGGCGCTGCTCGACCGCTCGCGCTTCGTGCGCACCTACGGCTTTCGCGTCGTCTCGGTGGACACCGACGGCGCCACGATCGAGCTCCCGTTCCGGCGCGCGCTCGAGCGCCCGGGCGGGATCGTCAACGGTCCGGCGCTGATGGCGGCCGCCGACTGCGCGATGTGGCTCGCGATCAAGTCCCGCATCGGCATCGAGCGCGATGCCCTCACCTCGGAGCTCAATACCGCGTTCCTCGCGCCCGCGATCGAAGAACCGGTGCGCTGCACCGCGCGCATCCTCAAGCTCGGCAAGCGCAGCATCTACGGCGTCGCCGAATGCCACAGCCGCGCCGGAAAGCTGTTTACGCACCACACCGTGACCTACGTTCGCTTGTCGGGAGCCTGAAATGCGTCTGTCCGAGCAGCACGAGATGATGCGCGACAGCGTGCGCCGCTACGCGCGCGAGCGGCTGTGGCCCAACGCCGCGCGCTGGGAGCGCGAGCATCATTTTCCGCGCGCCGAGCTCACCGAGCTGGCGCAGATGGGGCTGAATGCGGTCGCCGTCCCCGAGCAATGGGGCGGCGCGGGGATGGACTGCACCGCGACCGCGATCGCGTTCGAGGAGGTGTCGGCCGGCGATCCGGCTTGCGGCACGGTGATGTCCGTGAACAACTTGGTGTCCGGCATCCTCAACAGCTATGGCAGCGAGGAGCAGAAGGAGGAATACCTGCGCCCGCTCGCCGAGGGTCGCATGATCGGCGCGTTCTGCCTCACCGAGCCGCAGGTGGGCTCGGACGCGGGTGCGATTGCGACCCGCGCCGAGCGCCGCGACGGGCACTGGGTGCTGAACGGCACCAAGCAGTTCATCACCTCGGGCAAGAATGCCGACGTCGCGGTAGTGTTCGCGGTGAGCGACAAGGCCGCGGGCAAGAAGGGCATCAGCGCCTTCGTGCTGCCCACGACGAGCAAGGGTTGGCGAGTGGCACGGGTCGAGGACAAGGCAGGCCAGCACGCCTCCGACACCGCGCAGATCGCGCTCGAGGACTGCACTGTCCCGGCGGAGAGCCTGCTCGCGCAGGAGGGCACGGGCTATCGCATCGCGCTCGCGAACCTCGAGTCGGGACGAATCAACATCGCCGCGCAGGCGACCGGGATCGCGCGCGCCGCGCTGGAAGCGGCGCTCGCCTACGCCAAGGAGCGCAAGAGCATGGGCAAGACGCTGATCGGGCACCAGGCGGTGAATTTTCGGCTGGCCGACATGGCGACCCAGGTCGAGGCCGCGCGCCAGCTGTACCTGCACGCGGCGGCGCTGCGCGACGCGGGCGAGCCCTGCCTCAAGGAAGCGTCGATGGCCAAGCTGTTCGCGTCCGAAATGGCCGAGAAAGTGTGCTCGGACGCGATCCAGATCCACGGCGGCTACGGCTACGTCTCCGACTTCCCGGTCGAGCGCCTGTGGCGCGCGGTGCGGGTGTGCAAGATCTACGAGGGCGCGAGCGACATCCAGCGCCTGGTGATCGGACGCGCGCTGGAGCGCGGCTGACCCCGATGCCGGTCATCAAGTCCCAGCTCAATCCCCGTTCGGCGGAGTTCCACGCCAATGCCGAGCGCATGCGCGCCCTGGTGAACGACCTGCGCCGGCAAGTGGCGCGCGCGACCCTGGGCGGCGACGCGCAGGCGCGCGAGAAGCACGCCGCGCGCGGCAAGCTCCTGCCTCGCGAGCGCGTGCGCACGCTGCTCGACCCCGGCTCGCCGTTCCTGGAAATCGGCCAACTTGCGGCGCACGGCATGTACGGCGACGAAGCGCCGAGCGCGGGCATCATTACCGGTGTCGGCCGCGTCTCGGGGCGCGAGTGCGCGATCGTCGCCAACGACGCGACCGTCAAGGGCGGCACCTATTTCCCGCTCACGGTCAAGAAGCATTTGCGCGCGCAGGAAGTCGCGGCGCAGAACCGGCTGCCGTGCATCTACCTCGTCGATTCGGGCGGCGCGAACCTGCCCAACCAGGACGACGTGTTCCCCGACCGCGAGCACTTCGGGCGCATCTTCTTCAATATCGCAAACATGTCCGCCGCCGGCATCGCGCAGATCGCGGTGGTGATGGGCTCGTGCACCGCCGGCGGCGCCTACGTGCCGGCGATGTCGGACGAGTCGATCATCGTCAAGGGGCAGGGGACGATCTTCCTCGGCGGCCCGCCGCTGGTGAAGGCGGCGATCGGCGAGATCGTGACGCCCGAGGAGCTCGGCGGCGCCGAGGTGCACACCCGCGTCTCCGGCGTCGCCGACCACTACGCCCTGAACGACGCGCACGCGCTGGCGATCGCGCGCCGCATCGTTTCCAACCTGAACGGCGCCAAGAGCGTGACGCTGCAGCTGCGCGAGGCGCGCGAGCCGCTCTACCCCGCCGATGAGCTCTACGGCGTGATCCCTTCGGACGCGCGCAAGCCCTACGACGTGCGCGAAGTGATCGCGCGCATGGTCGACGGCTCGGAGCTGGACGAGTTCAAGGCGAACTACGGCACCACGCTGGTGACCGGTTTCGCCCACCTGCACGGCTACCCGATCGCGATCCTGGCCAACAACGGCATCCTGTTCTCCGAATCCTCGCTCAAGGCGGCCCATTTCATCGAGCTCGCCTGCCAGCGCGGGATCCCGCTGCTGTTCCTGCAGAACATCACCGGCTACATGGTCGGCAAGAAGTACGAGGCGGCCGGCATCGCGAAGGACGGCGCCAAGATGGTGACCGCGGTCGCCACCGCCCGGGTGCCGAAGTTCACCATGATCATCGGCGGCTCGTTCGGCGCCGGCAACTACGGCATGTGCGGCCGCGCCTACTCGCCGAGATTCCTCTGGATGTGGCCCAACGCACGCATCTCGGTCATGGGCGGGGAGCAAGCCGCCAGCGTGCTCGCCGTGGTGCGCGGCAAGTTCAAGTCGGAGATCGACGAGGAGGCGTTCAAGGCGCCGATCCGGGAGCAGTACGAGCGCCAGGGCCACCCCTACTACGCCAGCGCCCGCCTGTGGGACGACGGGGTGCTCGATCCCGCCGACTCGCGCCGCCTGCTCGCGCTCGCGCTCTCGGCTTCGCTCAACGCGCCGATCGAGCAGACCAAGTTCGGCATTTTCAGGATGTAGCCATGTCGCAAGCCCTGCTGATCGAAAAGCGCGGCGCGGTCGCCACCGTGACCCTGAACCGCCCCGAGGTGCGCAATGCCTTCGACGACGCGCTGATCGCCGCGCTCGCGGCCAGCTTCAAGGCGCTTGACGACGACGACGAGGTGCGCGCGGTGGTGCTGGCGGGCAACGGGCCGGCATTCTGCGCCGGCGCGGACCTCAACTGGATGAAGCGCATGGCGGGCTACGGCTACGAGCAGAACCTGCACGACGCGATGGGGCTCGCGGTGATGCTTCAGACCATCGATCGCATGCGAAAGCCCACCATCGCGCGCGTGCACGGCGCTGCCTTCGCCGGCGGCACCGGCCTGGTCGCGGCCTGCGACATCGCGCTCGGCACGCCCGAGGCAAGGTTCTGCCTGTCCGAGGCCAAGCTCGGCCTGTCGCCCGCCACCATCAGCCCCTACGTCATTCGGGCGATGGGCGAGCGCGCCGCGCGGCGCTATTTCCTCACCGCCGAGGTGTTCGACGCGCAGGAAGCGCTGCGCATCGGCATGTTGACCGCTCTCGTGCCCGCGGCGGAGCTCGACACGGCGATCGCGTCGCTGCTCAAGCACCTGCTGGCGGGCGGGACAGAGGCGTTGGCGAAAATCAAGGATCTGATCCGCGCCGTGGCTTCCGGTCCGGTCGACGACGCCATGATCGCCGACACGGCGAAGCGCATCGCCGAGATCCGCGTTTCGCCCGAAGGCCGGGAGGGCATCGCCTCGTTCCTCGAAAAGCGCAAGCCGTCCTGGGTCCCCGGGGGGAAATAGCGTGTTCCGCAAGATCCTGATCGCCAACCGCGGCGAGATCGCCTGCCGCGTGATGCGCAGCGCCGCTCGCCTGGGCATGCGCACGGTTGCGGTTTATTCGGACGCGGACCGCGACGCGCTGCACGTCCGGCTCGCCGGCGAGGCGCGGCGCATCGGACCGGCCCCGGCGCGCGAGAGCTACCTGAACGCCGAAGCGGTGATCGCCGCCGCGCGCGAGACCGGGGCCGAGGCAATTCACCCGGGCTACGGCTTCCTGTCGGAGAACGAGGCCTTCGCGCGCGCCTGCGCGGCGGCCGGCGTCGTGTTCATCGGACCGTCGCCCGATGCGATCGCCGCGATGGGCGACAAGTCCGCGGCCAAGACCCTGATGGAGAAAGCCGGCGTGCCGCTCGTGCCCGGCTACCACGGCGCAAACCAGGACGCCGATTTCCTGCTCGCTCGCGCCGAGGCGATCGGCTTCCCGGTGCTGATCAAGGCCTCGGCCGGCGGCGGCGGCAAGGGCATGCGCATCGTGCGTCGCGGCGCCGAGTTCGAGGCGGCGCTTGCCTCCTGCCGCAGGGAGGCGAAGTCCGCTTTTGGCGACGACCGGGTGCTGGTCGAACGCTACCTGGAACGGCCGCGCCACATCGAAGTGCAGGTTTTCGGCGACGCGCACGGCAACTGCGTGCACTTGTTCGAGCGTGACTGCTCGGTGCAGCGCCGCCATCAGAAGGTGCTCGAGGAGGCGCCGGCACCGGGAATGACCGCCGTGCGCCGGCGCGAGATGGGCGACGCCGCGGTTGCGGCGGCGAAGGCCATCGCCTACGCCGGCGCCGGGACGGTCGAGTTCATCGCGGAGCAGGACGGCAGGTTCTACTTCATGGAAATGAACACGCGGCTGCAAGTCGAGCACCCGGTGACCGAGATGATCACGGGGCTCGACCTGGTCGAATGGCAGCTGCGGGTCGCATCGGGCGAGCCGCTGCCCAGGCGCCAGGACCAACTCGAGCTGCGCGGGCATGCGATCGAGGCCCGCGTCTACGCAGAGGACCCCGGGCGCGATTTCTTGCCGTCGACCGGACGGCTCGCGCACCTCGCCTTCCCCGCCGCATCGGAGGCGGTGCGGATCGACACCGGCGTCGAGACCGGCGCCACGATCAGCCCGCACTACGACCCCATGATCGCAAAGCTGATCGTCTGGGGAGAGGACCGAAGCGCCGCGCTCGCGCGACTGCGTGCGGCGCTGGCGGAATGCGAGATCGCCGGCGTGGCGAGTAACGTCGAGTTTCTCGCGCGGCTGGCCGCCAGCACCGCGTTCGCGCGCGCCGAACTCGACACCGGGCTGATCGAGCGCAGCCGCGAAGAGCTGTTTCCGCCGCGCGCGCCTGCCCCCGACGAAGCGCTCGCCGCCGTGGCGCTGGCGGAGCTGCTGCTCGAGCAGGCGAACGCGCGCGAGCGCGCGAGCGCCTCGGGTGACCCGCATTCGCCCTGGAACGAGATCGACGGCTGGCGCATGAACGAGGATTCGCACCACGACTTCGTGTTCACCGAAGGCGACGCACAGTATCCGGTCACGGTGCGCTTCCTCGCCGCCGGACAGCGCGTGGCAATTTCCGGGCGCGAGTACGCCCTCGAGGGAGAGTGGCTGGGAGAGCAAATGCTCCTGGTGCACCTCGACGGGCGCACTTTCAAGGCGCGCGCGCTGCGCGAAGCGGGCGACTGGCATGTCTTCGTCGCATCGGGCCACCGGCGCTTCGCGCTGCGCGACGAGTTCTACGGCCTGGACGTGGACGCCGGCGGCGGCTCGCTCGCGGCGCCGATGCCGGGCAAGATCGTCGCGGTGATGGTCAAGCCGGGGCAGAAGGTCGGCAAGGGCACGCCGCTGGTGATTCTGGAAGCGATGAAGATGGAGCATACGATCGCGGCCCCGGCCGACGGCGTGGTGAAGGAGATCCACTACGCGCCCGGCGAGCAGGTGCTCGAGGGCGCCGAGCTGATCGCGTTCGAAGCGCTAGAATCGGAGGCGAGGTGACGAGATGAATCTGCCGCGACGCGTGAGAATCGTCGAGGTCGGCCCGCGGGACGGCCTGCAAAACGAGAAAGGCGAGGTGCCGACGCGGATCAAGCTCGAGCTGATCGAGCGCCTCGCCGACGCGGGGCTGCCCGTGGTGGAGGCCACCGCGTTCGTGTCGCCGAAATGGATCCCCCAGATGGCCGACCATACCGAGGTGCTCGAGGGCATCCGCAGGAAGCCCGGCGTGTCCTACCCGGTGCTCACGCCGAACATGAAGGGCTTCGAGGCGGCGCGCGCCGCTGGCGCCGAAGAAGTCGCGATCTTCGGCGCGGCGTCGGAAGCCTTCTCGAACAAGAACATCAACTGCTCGATCGCGGAAAGCCTGGAGCGCTTCCGGCCGATTGCGCAGGCCGCGCACGCCGCGCACGTGAAGCTGCGCGGCTACATCTCCTGCGTGCTTGGCTGCCCCTACGAGGGCGAGGTCTCGTCGGCAAAGGTCGCGGATGTGGCGGCCGCCTTCGCCGACATGGGCTGCTACGAGGTGTCTCTCGGCGACACCATCGGCGTCGGCACGCCCGGGCGGACGAAGGCGATGATCGAAGCCGTCGCGCGGCGCGTGCCGGTCGAGCGATTGGCCGGGCACTACCACGACACCTACGGCCAGGCGCTCGCGAACATCTACGCTTCGCTCGAGGCCGGCGTGGCGACGTTTGACGCCTCGGTCGCGGGACTCGGCGGCTGTCCCTACGCGGCCGGCGCCTCGGGCAACGTGGCCACCGAGGACGTGGTCTACATGCTGCAGGGCCTTGGCATCGAAACCGGCGTCGACCTCGAGCGGCTGGTCGAGGTCGGCAGCTGGATCAGCGGCGTACTGGGTCGCGAGCCGGGCTCCAAGGCCGGCAAGGCGCTCGCGGCGAAGAGGGCCGCTACGGTGGCGGCGTGATCGAGTCGCCCTGCGTCAACGTCTGCCACATGAGCCCGCGGCTGGGCGTTTGCACTGGATGCTGCCGCACGCTCGAAGAGATCGCGCGCTGGAGCGAGATGAGCGACGCCGAGCGCGCGCGCATCATGGCGGCGCTCGCGCGGCGCCGGTTCAGCCTCGGCCTGGCCGAGGCTGTCCCGAGCCGCTCGCCCTGAGTACTACGACCTACTCGTGGGTATAGATGATGTCGCTGCGGCGGTTCTGCGACCACGCGGCTTCGTCATGCCCCATCGCGCGAGGCTTCTCTTCGCCCCAGCTGATGGTCTCGATGCGCTGGTCCGACACGCCTAGCAGCACCATCGCCTTGCGCACGCTGTCCGCGCGGCGCTGGCCAAGCGCAAGGTTGTACTCGCGGCTGCCGCGCTCATCGCAGTTGCCCTCGATCCTCACGGTCGCCGACGCATGGCTGGTCATGTAGCCGGCATGCGCCTCGACCAGCGGGCGGAAGTCGGACTTGATGTCCGACTTGTCGTAGTCGAAATACACGCTGCGCTTGGCGAGAATGCTGTTGGGATCGTGCAGCGGGTTCATCGCCATCCTCGGCTGCTCGACCGGTTGCGCCATGGGAGCGGGAGCGGGCGCCGGAGTCGCGGCCTGTGGCGTGGGCGCCGGCTGCGGGGCCTCAGCGGTCTGCTCACTGGCGCAGGCGCCGAGCAGCAGCGCGAACGTGGATGCGATCAGGATTGCGGGCGTTTTCATTCTCATGGTTTATCTTTCCTTTGTGACAGCATCATGTCGCCGATGCGGTAATTTCCGTCGTCGCGAAGACCTACGCGCTGAACGTTTGCCCTGCGTCGCGGTTGACCGACAGGCCGGAGTCAGATGTCTCCGAAATCGCCGTGCCTGCCCCTCCCCGACGCGAAGCGGTTCGCCCCAGCGGCGCCCTCCGCAACAAACGCAATGATACCGTTGTACCACTCCCTGTGCATGGCGTCACGCAGTTCGAGGCCCTCCTGAATGCGCGCCGAACGCCGGTCAGCGCGCACGCAAGCCTGTGGAAAACGTGCAATTTCGCACGCCAGCGCCTCCGCCTGCCCCCGCGAGGCCCCGTCTGGAACCACTTTTTCGCACGCGCCGATGCGCAGGGCCTCTTCCGCCGGCAGCTTGCGGCCGGTCAGAATGAGTTCCATCGCCCGCCCCGCGCCGATCAGCCGCGGCAGACGAACCGTTCCGCCGTCGATCAGCGGCACGCCCCAGCGGCGGCAGTACACGCCGAAGTAGGCCGATTCTTCCATCACGCGCAAATCGCACCACAACGCGAGCTCGAACCCGCCGGCGACGGCGGGGCCGGCGATCGCCGCGATCACCGGTTTGTCCAGCTCGAGCCTTGTGGGCCCCATCGGCCCTCTCGGCAACGGCCGCTCGTCGAGCGGATAGTCGAGCTGGTGCAGCGGCCGCGGATCGCCGGCGAGTGCCGCGGCGGCCTTCAAGTCGAATCCCGCGCAGAACGCGCCGCCCTCGCCCCACAGCACCGCGACCGCGGCATCCGGATCGTGGTTGAAATCACCGAAGGCCTGCACCAGCGCGTCGGCGCTCTGCGGGTCCATCGCGTTGCGCGCCTCGGCGCGCGAATGGATCACCGTCCAAACCTTGCCGTTCTCGCTTCTTTCCACTCTTACGCTCATGCCGTCCTCCATGCCGGTGCAACGGAGCCGATGTTACAGTTGCCCATGCGCCGCGTGCGGTGGTACTTCGACTTCGTCTCGCCGTTCTCCTACCTGTGCCTTGCGCGCCTGAACGAGCTGCGCGACGTCGAGCTCGACTACCGGCCGGTGCTGTTCGCCGGGCTGCTGCAGCGCTTCGGCCAGAAGGGGCCGGCGGAAATCGATGCCAAGCGCCGCTGGACTTATCGCTGGTGCCAGTGGTCCGCGGACCGGCTCGGCCTGAGGTTTTGCTTTCCGGCCGCGCATCCGTTCAATCCGCTGCGCCACCTGCGGCTCGCGATCGCCGCGGGCTCGACGCCGGCGGCGGTGAGACGGATCTTCGAGGCGTTGTGGACCAGCGGCGCCGATCCCGCCGACGCGCGGAGCCTTGCCGAGCTGTGCGCGGACCTGGATGTCGATCCGGCTCGGCTCGAGGAGCCCGGCGTCAAGCAAGAGCTGCGGCAAAATACGGAAGACGCCGCGGCCGCGGGAGTGTTCGGCGTGCCGAGCTTCGAAGCGGACGGCGAGATCTTCTGGGGCGTCGATTCGGTCGACTTTCTCAAGGCCTTTCTCGCCGACGAGTCGAGCCTGCGCAACGCGCAGATGAAGCGTCTCGACGCGCTCCCGGTCGGCGCCGGCCGGCGCGGCTAGCCGTACTTGCGCAGGTCGTCGATCACCTTGCCGTCGTTCGGCAGGCTGCCGGGCGCGACGAACTCGATTTCGCCGCGCAACTTGGTGACGTCGCGGATAGAGGCGACGATTGCCTCGGCGAGCCCGGCCGGGCGCTCCTTCGCCTCGCACTTGAGCGTCATCCGGTCCTGGCCGACCTCGCCCTCGACCACCAGGCGCGCGCGCAGCACATCGGGGTGACGGCGCAGGATCTCGCTCACCTGCTTGGCGGTGACGAACATCGCGCGCACTTTGGTGCTCTGGTCGGCGCGGCCCATCCAGCCCTTGATCCGCGTGTTGCTGCGGCCGCAGGGGCTGGGTGCGGCGAGCACCGCCGACAGATCGCCGGTGCCAAAGCGCACCAACGGGTAATCGCGGTTGAAGGTCGTGATCACGACCTCACCGACCTCCCCCTCCGGCACGGGATCGCCGCTGCCCGGGCGCACGATCTCGAGAATCAGGCCTTCGTCCAGGATCATGCCCTCGTTGAGCGTGCCGTCGGGCATCGCCGTCTCGTAGGCGAGGTGGCCGAGGTCCGCGGTCGCGTACAGCTGCATCACGCGAATGCCCCGCTCGCCCATGGATTTCCTGAGCGCGGGCGGAAGATACTCCGCGCCGACCATCGCCTTCTTCAGCGCCGAGACGTCGAGCTTGAGCTCGCCCGCCTTGTCGGCGATCAGCTTGAGAAACGACGGCGTGCCGATGAACGCGTTGATGCCCAGGTCACGGATCGCCGCCACCTGCATCTCGGTCTGCCCGATCCCGGTCGGGACCACCGTGCAGCCGAGCGCGAGCGCACCTGACTCGAGCATCGACCCGGCGGGCGTGAAGTGATAGGCGAAAGTGTTTATCACCAGATCGCCCGCGCGAAAGCCGCCCGCGTGCAGGCCGCGCGCGGTGCGCCACCAGTCTTTGCCCAGGCCCTCCGGCTCATAGATCGGACCGGGCGAGACGAACAGCTTGCCCAGCTTGTCGCGCGGCGTTGCGTTCAGGCCGCCGAGCGGCGGTATCGCCTTTTGCAGTTCGCCGAGATCGGATTTGCGCGTCACCGGCAGGCGGGCGAGCGCCGCGCGCGAGCTCACTCGTGCGGGATCAACCTCGGCAAGGATGCGCGCAAAACCGGGCGCGCGGGCCTTCGCGTGCGCGATCTGGCCGGGCAGCGCCGCCATGAGCGCCGCCTCGCGTTGCTCGGGAGGCCGGGTTTCGAGGGTGTCGAAGTATTCCATCGAAAGAACGGGGTCAGAGTCAAATTACATCCATGTTCAAAAATCTGAACATTCCTGATTGTAATTCGACTCTGACCCCGTTTTCGCTACAGCCAGCGCTTGCGTCTGCGGTAGGACTTGACGTCGCGAAAGCTCTTGCGCCCGCCCGACGAGAATCCGAGATAGAACTCCTTGACGTCCTCGTTCTCGGCAAGCGACTTGCCTTCGCCGTTCATCACCACGCGGCCATTCTCGAGGATGTAGCCGTAATCCGCGTACTTGAGCGCGATGTTGGTATTCTGCTCCGCGAGCAGGAAGCTCACTCCTTCCTTGCGGTTGAGATTCTTGACGATCTCGAAGATCTCCGCGACCAGCTGCGGCGCGAGCCCCATCGAGGGCTCGTCCAGAAGGATCATCTTCGGCTTCGCCATCAAGGCACGGCCGATCGCGGTCATCTGCTGCTCACCGCCCGAGGTGTAGCCTGCGAGCCCGTTGCGACGCTCCTTGAGCCGGGGGAAATAGGAATACACAAGTTCCATGTCGCGCCCGATCGCCGCCCTGCCGTCGCGCCGCGTGAAGGCGCCCGTGAGCAGGTTCTCCTCCACCGTCAGGTGGCCGAAGCAATGACGCCCTTCCATGACCTGCAGGCAGCCGCGGCGCACCAGCTCGTTCGGCGAAAGCGCCTGCACCTCGGCGCCGTCGAAGACGATCGAGCCCTTGGTCACCTCACCGCGCTCGGACTGCAGCAGGTTCGAGATCGCCTTCAGCGTCGTCGTCTTGCCCGCGCCGTTGCCACCGAGCAGCGCGACGATCGTGCCGCGCGGGACATCGAGCGAAACGCCCCTGAGCACGAGGATGACGTGATCGTAGACGACCTCGACGTTGTTGAGGGAAAGGATGGTTCCGGCCGGATCGGCCGACCGCTTTCCCGCGGGCGCGGCAGTGCTCATCGCTCGCTCCAAGGTTCGCCTTCCCCGCCGCGCAGACTCCGCCGGCGGGGGAGGAAGAACGCTCAGGTCAGGAACTCAACCTTTGTCGCAAGCCTCTGCGCGCTTCGGCCAGGGCTGGTTCTTGCCGACGTAGTCCTTGGCGGCCTCGTCCAGCAGCGGCATCACCTTGTCCTTCACCGGCGAGATCCAGTCCGACACCTTGACCCAATTCTTGCCGTCCCACTGCTGCACGTAGACGGAACCGTGGCCGTTGTGGTCATTGCAGCTCACGTGGATCGGCGGCCCGAACCCGGCCAGGCCGATCTGCTTCCAGCGCTGCTCCGAGATCCTCAGGGTTTCCAGCCCGCGCCGCATGTCCGCGCCGGTGATCACCTTCTTGTGGGTGATTCGCTGCGCGTTGCGGATCGCCTCGGCGATAACCACCGCGTTCATGACGCCGCGGTTGTAGAAATTCTCGCCGACCATGTCCTTAGGCGTCTGGCTGTTGCCCTTTGCGATGACGTACTTCTCGATGTCCTTGATCGCGGGGTAATTCGCGCCCACCGCGTTGAAGTTCATCGCCAGATAGCCCTTGCCGCCCGCGCCCGCGGGCCGGGCGTCATCCTCGCTGCCGGACCACCATACGCCGATGAAATGATCCATCGGGTAGCCGGTCTTGGCGGCTTCCTGCACCGCAGTCGGGTTCATGGCGCCCCAGCCCCACATGATCATCCAGTCGGGCCGGTCGCGGCGCACGCCGAGCCACAGCCCGGACTGGGTCTGCATCTGGGAAGGCGGCACCGGATACATCTTGACGTTGAAGCCGTAGTCCTTGGCAAAGTCGTTGAGCAGCGGGATCGGCTCGCGGCCATAGCCGCCATCGAAATAGATGAATCCGATCGTCTTGCCCTTGAGCTTGTCGAATCCGCCTCCTTCCTTCTGGGCGATGTACTTCAGCGCGATCGACATCCCGTCCCAATAAGTGTCGGGCGGATTGAAAATCCACGGAAAGTCTGCCCCGACCGCGGACGCCGACAGGCCGTAAGCCATCGACAGAACCGGGATCTTGTCGACCGAAGCCTTCGGAATGAGCGCGAGCGTGATCCCGGTCGAGTACGGGCCGATGACGATCGGGTTCCTGCTCTTGAACGAGTCGTAGCATTCGACGCCCTTCTCGTTCTTGTACTGCGTCTCGCATTCCTGAACGTCAATCTTCACGCCGCCGATGCCGCCGTCGCGCGCGTTGAGCATCGACAGGTAATCGTGCATGCCGTTCGCGATCGGGATGCCGGAATTGGCGAATGGGCCCGTGCGGTAGGTGAACAGCGGCACGAGCAACGAGTCACTGGCGAGGGCCTCCGAAGCCGGGACGGAAGCCCCGATCACTCCTGCGACCGCCGCGCCGAGTACCAGATATTTAAGGCGCATTTTCCTTTCTCCTCTCCATGGGGGCCGACGCGACCGGCGCCGGCCTTATCTTGATGTCCCGCGATGAGTGTACGCTTCCGCCTCAATATGGGAAAGGCCACACCCTGAGCTTCTGCTTGCCGATCTGCCACAGCCGCGCCAGCCCGTGCGGCTCGACGATCAGGAAAAATATGATCAGCACGCCCAGGATCACGAACGTGCTCTGATCCACCGTCGCGCTGCGAATATGCAGGCCTAAATAATCGGGAGCATGGCGCAGCACGATCGGCAGCCCCCAGATCAGCGCTGCACCGAGAAACGAGCCGAGCAAGCTGCCGAGCCCGCCGATGATCACCATGAACAGAATCAGGAACGACTGGTTGATGTTGAAGCTCTCCGACTCGGCGTTACCGAGCCAGAGAAACACCATCATGGCCCCGGCGACCCCGCAATAGAACGACGAAACCGCGAAGGCGAGGAGCTTGGTCTGATACAGCCTGATGCCGATCAGCTCCGCGGCCAGATCCATGTCGCGCACCGCCATCCAGGTGCGGCCGATACGCCCGCGCAGGATGTTCGCCGCCATCAGGACCAGGACCGCGACGATCGATAGCACGATCAGGTAACGCGTCACCGACGACGCGGTGGGCCCGGTCACGGCCAGGCCGAACATGGTCTTCGTCGGCACCTCGATCGAGGCGGAGATGTTGTAGTTGTACAGCCACGGGATTCGGATGAAGCACCATGAGAGAAAGAACTGCGCGGCGAGCGTGGCAACCGCGAGGTAAAAGCCCTTGATGCGCAGCGACGGCAGGCCGAACACGGTGCCGATCGCCGCCGCGAAGAATCCCGAGCACAGGATCAGAAAGATGATATTCACGTTGGGAAAAAACGTCGTCAGCTTGTAGCAGGCGAAGGCCCCCACGCCCATGAAGCCGCCGGTGCCGAGCGAGAGCAGTCCGGTATAGCCGGTAAGGAGATTGAGTCCGGTTGCCGCGAGCGAGAACACCAGGATCGGGATGAGCACCGAATCGAGGGCGAAGTTCGAGGCCGTGAGCGGCACCGCGACGAAAGCGATCAGCAGGATGACGGCGATCCCGATCCGGTCCTGCAGAATCGGAAGCAGCGCCTGGTCCGCGCCGTAGCTCGTTTTGTACTGTCCTACTTCGCGATAGAACATTGGGGCTCTCTCACAGCCGTTCAATTATGCGCTCGCCGAACAGGCCCTGCGGACGGAACAGCAGGAACACCAGCGCAATAACGTAGGCAAACCAGCTCTCGATCCCTCCCCCGACGAGCGGCCCCCAGTAGAACTCGCCCATCTTCTCGCCAACCCCGATGATGAGGCCGCCGACGATCGCGCCCGGGATGGAGGTGAAGCCGCCCAGGATCAGCACTGGCAGCGCCTTGAGGGCGATGATCTCCAGCGCGAACGAGACGTTCGAGCGGGCGCCCCACATGATGCCGGTTGCCAGGGCGACGACGCCGGCGGCGAACCAGACGACGACCCAGATCTGCTCGAGCGAGATGCCGACCGACAGCGCCGCGCGGTGGCTGTCGGCCACCGCGCGCAGCGCGCGGCCGATGCGCGTGCGGTTGAACACGATGCTGAGCCCCGCCACCATGAGCGAGGCGATGATCGCGGCCGCGATATCGATCTTCTGCAGTTGCACGTAGCCGCCGAGCATGTTGATGCGGTAGGAACCGCCCGGCAGCCCCAGCGCGCCGGAGATCATCACCTTGGGATCGCCGCCGAAGATCAGTTCGCCCAACCCGATCAGAACGTACGTGAGTCCGAACGTCGCCATGAACAGGATGATCTCGGGCTGGTTGACGAGCGGCCGCAGGATGGCGCGCTCGACGGCGACGGCGAGGACCAGCATCACCACGACGGTGAGCGCCAGCGCCACGTAGGCCGGCACCCCGTGCTCGTTGAGGCCGACCAGGGTGAGCGCCGCGAACACGACCATGATGCCCTGCGCGAAGTTGAACACGCCTGAGGCCTTGAAGATGAGAACGAAGCCGAGCGCGATCAAGGCGTACAGGACGCCGCTGACAAGCCCGTCCCACAGCGTCTGCACCAGCAGGTCGGGGGCGTGGCCCATCTGCATGAACGGATCGACGAAGATGCTGTAGAGCAGGTGCATGGCCGTACCTTCAGTGCGCAACGCCGAGATAGGCGTCGATCACCGCCTGATTGGCACGCACCTCTTCAGGGGTGCCGTCGGCGATCTTGCTTCCGTAGTCGAGCACGACGACGCGATCGGAGATGTCCATCACCACGCCCATGTCGTGCTCAATCAGAACGATCGTGGTGCCGTAGTGGTCGTTTACGTCGAGCACGAAGCGGCACATGTCCTGCTTCTCCTCGAGGTTCATTCCCGCCATCGGTTCGTCCAGCAGCAGCACCGAGGGCTCCATCGCCAGCGCGCGCGCGAGCTCGACACGCTTCTGCAGGCCGTAGGGCAGCTGCCCGACCGGCGTTCGCCGGATGTGCTGGATCTCGAGGAAATCGATGATCTCCTCGACCGCGCGCCGGTGCTCGATCTCCTCGCGCCGCGCCGCCGGCAGCCAAAGCGCCTCCTGCAGCAGGTTGCCGCGCATCTTCAGGTTGCGCCCGACCATGATGTTGTCGAGCACCGTCATGCCGCGGAACAGCGCGATGTTCTGGAAGGTGCGGCCGATGCCCATCGTGGCCGCAGCGTGCGGCCTCATGCCGCGGAACTCGCGCCCCCTGAAGCGGATGATGCCGTGCTGCGGCTGGTAAAAACCGTTCAAAACGTTGAGCATCGAGCTCTTGCCGGCGCCGTTCGGACCGATGATCGCGCGCACCTCGTGCTCGCGCACATCGAACGAAACCTCGCTAAGCGCCCTGACGCCGCCGAAGGTAAGCGAAACCTCTTCGACCGCCAGCACCGGGGCGCCGATGCGCTGCGCTCGAGCCTCGGTTTCCGTCATACGGTCAGGCGGCCTTGCGCGCGGCCGCCGGCGGGAAGCTGCGTGCGTCGCAGATCGACAGATCGGCGGAAATCTGCCCGATGCGACCGTCCTCGTAGCGCACTTGCGCCTCGACGTGCACCGACTCCTTTCCGGCGTAGAGCGCTTCGACCAGCGGCTCGTACCTCTCCGCGATGTAGCCGCGGCGTACCTTGCGCGTGCGCGTGAGCTCGCCGTCGTCCGCGTCGAGCTCCTTGTGCAGCAGCAGGAAGCGATGAATCTGGCTCCCGGCAAGTTCCGGGTCGGCGGCGAGGTCGGCGTTAACTTGCTCGACGCACTGGGTGATCAGGTCGCGCACCTCCTGGCGCGAGGCAAGGTCGACGTAACCGGTGTACGCCAGCTTGCGCTTCTCGGCCCAGTTGCCGACCGCCTCCATGTCGATGTTGATGAAGGCGCACACGTGGTCACGTGCGTGGCCGAAGGCGACCGCCTCCTTGATGTAGGGAAAGAACTTGAGCTTGTTCTCGAGGTACTTGGGGGCGAACAGCGTGCCGTCGTCGAGCTTGCCGACGTCCTTGACGCGGTCGATGATCTTGAGATGTCCGTCGGCGTCGAGGTAGCCCGCGTCGCCGGTATGAAACCACCCTTCCGCGTCCTTCGCTTGCTCGGTAGCCTGCGGGTTCTTGTAGTACTCCCTGAACAGGCCCGGGGAGCGGATCAGCAGCTCGCGCTGCGGCGTGAACTTGAGCTCGACCCCGCGCACTGCCGGGCCGACGGTATCCGCCTTGACCTGGCCGTTCGGCTGCACGCAGACGAATACCGAGGTCTCGGTCGAGCCGTAGAGTTGCTTCAGGTTGATGCCGATCGAGCGGTAGAACCTGAACAAATCCGGTCCGATGGCCTCGCCGGCGGTATAGGCGACGCGCACCCGGCTCATGCCGAGCACGTTGCGCAGCGGCCCGTAGACCAGCGCGTCGCCGAGCGCGTAGCGCAGGCGGTCGGCGACGCCCACGGTCTTGCCGTCGAGGATCGCGCCGCCGACGCGCTGCGCCACGTTCATGAAGTAGCGGTACATGGTCCGCTTCACGCGTCCCGCGTCCTCCATGCGGATCGACACCTGCGTCAGCAGCGCCTCCAGGACGCGCGGCGGCGCGAA